>NZ_QWET01000006.1 GCF_003573545.1 Mariniphaga sediminis
AAAATCCGTCCTCCATTTTTTGATTTATCATTTCTCTGGTTTTTTTATAGTTATCTTATGGTTTTTTTATGGTTATCTTACAACTGGCATTATCGCAATCAATCTCAGAGGTATATGTATACCCCAGACCCTCGGCAATGGGTTTATACAGTGCCGGGCAATGGTCGCAATAAGAATGATAGGGGGTCATATGTTTAAGCTCCAGAAGCATCCCTTTGGAAGGGCACTTGTGCAAATCAATACTGAATTCCCCTTTGTCTTCATCCAGTATCATGGTAAAATCGGCTGCTTCTTCATTCAGCGAATGAGACCAGTAGTCAAAAGCTCCGGCCAGCCCTTTTTCCTGCATCAGTCTTTGAAGCGAATCCGTTAAATACAAATCGGATAACTCGCTCCAGAATTTTTCCAACTCTTTTCTTCCCCCCAGGTTTTCAATAAATTTAAAGCCCTCGCTGTAGGCCGGGATAAACTCCGTACATGAAATCATTTCTTTTTCCTTTTGATTTGGTGAATACTTTTACTTCCTCCTGAATACCTGTTTGCAGGCCCCTGTTTCTTCATCGAAATATTCCAGCTCGTATTTAAACGGGGTATTCCTGCACACCCTTTCATAGATGGTACGATACGTTTCAACGTAATAAGGACAGGGCGTATCCCCTTTCTCCTTAATCCGGGTGATTCCGGGACAGGCGTCCTGTTCTATCTCCAGGATGTTCTCTCCGCAGTGCATTTTTACCGGCCACTCTTCTTGGGCATAGATATCCGTAAAGTAGTTGTTAAGCGCACGGATGCTGCCCGACATCAATTCATCGTTGACAGGCTTATAGTAAGCATCAGCATACTGGGTTAAGTAGTTGACCATCTCCTCCCTGCCAAAATTGTTGTAAATGTACTTTAACAATATATTCATTGACACGTGAAAGTCCTTGTGCAGATACTTGTTATCCGAGGCTTTGCGTGTCATCACCTTTCTGCCTTGTGAATTCATATTTTTATTGTCTTGTTAAAAGAGCACGAATATATAATTATCTTTTCTTGATAATATATTTCAAACTCTGTTTATTTAGGCATTGTCACGAAATAACTTGACCGTCCAGGCTTGTTCTTTTGCACGCTAACTGCGTTAAAAAGCCTCGCCGTAGCTGTTGCTATGTCTGTGTTTTTTGCCTTGTTACCGCACAAAATAACGTCGCCTGTTTTGTTCAACTTATCTTGTAATAATACCTTAGTGTTCTCCTTCATAATAGGGTGCGCCACATGTAGAGGCGTTCGGATCAAAAATGGATAGCTCTTTAAACATCAGCCGGGCTATTTCAGCATGCCCCTCCCCGTTTGGATGAAGCGGATCATTCAGCCATTTTTTAAAAATGGCCGTTTCTCCCCGGCGCTGAATTTCATTCTGCCAGTAAGTATAATTGTCAATGAGTACAACTTTCTTTCTTCCGGCCAGCTTTTGCATTACCGATACATATTCATCTATCCGTCTTCTCTCCTGTGCCTTTTCCTTAATAATAACATTGGGAGTATGGAACACAGGGATAGCCTTTAACTCCCGAATTAAAGTTACCAATGAATCAAGGTTCTGTTCAAAAACACCGGGACTTATATCCCGGGATTTTGCACAATCATTTGTTCCAATCATCAGAGAAACCACATCCGGATTAAACTGTCCTATTCTCCAGTCAAAATCGTCCAGAATATTCTGTGTTGTATTTCCGCTAATACCGGTATTAATAATAACATCTCTCACACGCCCTATTTCCCATCTAATCCGTTCTGCAAAAACTTCGGGGTAAGATCTGAAACCATGGGTATGCTTTGCACCATGGGTGATGCTATCCCCGGTAAAAATCCATTTAACGGGCGTTTTCCCGTCAAGTAATTTCCTTAACGCAACAATGTCATCTCCTTCCCTGGTATTGGAAGTATGAAACAGGGAATTTGGAAAAGCAAAGGGCGGCAGAAATAAAGCCGCACCCAACATCTGAGATGAAATGTTTGCTAAAAATCTGCGCCTCGAAAATTTACGTTTCTCCATTAAGTTTTGTATAAACTATTTATAGATCCATTTATTATCCAAAAGGGTAAGGTCGGTGACAGACAGCCCTGTTCCCTGCGACCTGCTGCCGGCACAGTTGCTCAGCAAAACATGCTTTTTATCCACAAAGTGAATAGCAATATAACAGTACCACCCGTCCGGGTCGTCGTTTACATTTTTAATATAATTCCAGGTTTTTCCCTCGTCTTTCGAAATGGCAGTTGTCAGGGGCGTTCTTTTTCCCTTTATCTCAGGGTTGGAACCATCGTTATTGTTCCACACCAGCAGCCAGTCACCCGTTCCGGGAATCCTCTCAATGGTAGCAGGAGACAGCGGAGAAGGAATATTACTCGCTTCAACATGGCTCCAGGTTTTCCCTTTATCAGAAGAATATGAGAGTTGCTGGAATCCTCCACTTGCCCGAATGTACATCATGATACGTCCGTCTTTCATTTCAATCAAACCGGGCTCCTGGGTTACAACATCGGTAGTATTGGGAACCTTCGCACTGGATGTCCAGGTTTTTCCATTATCGTCAGAATAATAACTGAATAGATCGGCCTGGTTTTTCCACTCTCCACCGGGGGTATGCAAGGCAACAGCCATCATCAACCTCCCGTCTTCAAGCTGGATAACCCGGTCGTTATTCAATACGAAGTATCCTTTTTTATCTGTAATGCAGGCGACAGGTTCGCTCCAGGTTTTTGCTTCATCTTTTGAAATACGCATCATGGGAATACAATCTACAGTCGAATTTTTTCTAAGGTAAAACAATGCTATTTCTCCGTTTTGCAACCGCAACAATGAAACAGACATCACATTCATTCCCCCTTCATTTTTTACAATAACTTCATCCTCTTGTGTCCAGGTTTTTCCCCCATCTTCAGAAAAACGACCAGCAAGAAAAGCGGGATCATGATCACCGCCAGACCCTGCGGTATAGTGGCTGTAAACAAACAACATTCTCCCGTCTTTTAAATTTACAAAATCGCCTTCACTGTTACGGGGATTATTTTCAGAAGGAGATAATTTTAAAACTGTTTTAGGTTCATTAACACGGGCATTTGCTTTTTTTGTACCCAAAAAAGCTCCCCATACAACCACAGCTAAAGTAAAAACAACCAAATATTTCAAATGACTGTTTTTCATAAATTTTGATTTTCTCATTTCATTAAGTTTAAAACTATTTATTGATTATATATCCAATTCCTGCTAAGTTTTGAAATATCTGTAACAGATAATCCTGTTCCCTGCGATCTGCTTCCGGCGCAATAACTTAACAATAAGTTATCCTGGTCCACAAAATGGATTGCAATATAGCAATACCATCCGTCGGGATCAATATGAATATTCTTAATATAATCCCACGTTTTTCCCTCGTCTTTCGAAATGGCAGTTGTAAGGGGCGTTCTTTTTCCCTTTATCTCAGGGTTGGAACCATCGTTATTGTTCCACACCAGCAGCCAGTCGCCGGTTCCGGGTATCTTCTCAATGGAAGCAGGAGACAGCGGAGAAGGAATATTGCTCGCTTCAATGTGGCTCCAGGTTTCCCCTTTATCTGAAGAATATGAAAGTTGTTGAAATCCTCCGGTTGCCCGGATAAACATCATGACACGCCCGTCGTTTAATTCGATAAGACCCGGTTCCTGGGTAATTAAATCCGTTGTATCCGGCACCTTCGCGCTCGATGCCCATGTTTTCCCATTGTCATCAGAATAATAACAGAACAACTCACCCTTTTCCTGAAAATCGTCACCATTGTTGTTATGCAACGCTACCGGCACCAATATCCTTCCGCTCTCCAACTGTATTACCCTGTCGTTATTCAATACAAAGTACCCGCTTTTATCCGTAATCACAGAAATTGGCTCGCTCCATGTTTTGCCCTCATCCTTTGAGATACGCATTTGAGGTGTACAATCCGTAAGTGAATTCTTTCTGCCATAAAACAAAGCAATATCCCCATTTTGTAACCGCAACAATGAAACAGACATCACATTCCTGCCACCTTCATTGGGAACAACCGTTTCATCCTCCCGGGTCCATGTTTTCCCTCCATCACTGGAATAACGGGCGGCAAGGTGCGCTGGTGCATGATCACTCGAAGAATCGCCGCTAAAGCGACTGTATATATAAAGAATCCGGCCATCCTTAAGATTCACAAAATCGCCTTCGCTGTTACGTGGATTGTTTTCAGAAGGAGATAATTTCAGCACCGTTTCGGGTCCTTCGATATCTGAACCTTTTTTTGTACCGCTGGAACAAGCGAATACAGTTAAAAAAACAGAAACTAAAAACATTGCCTTTTTCAGGTGGTTAAATTTTAATGAGCTACCTTTTTTCATCGTTATCTATTTTTACAGTTTTTACAATTGCTTTGGTTAACTCGCGGGCAATCAACTCATGTCCCAAATCATTGGGATGGACACCATCCAGCATGAGGCCCTCGTAACTTTCTCCTGTCCTTTTTTCATAATCGACAAACAGTTTGTAATTATCAACCAGCCCCAGTTTATACTTATCGGCCAGGTTCCTGACAACCCTTACATATTTCAGCAACCTTTTATTTTGAAAATTCTCATACCTGTTTCCCAAAATATTAGGTGCAACTAAAATTACTTGTGTTCCTCTGTCCCGGAGCTGATTTATCATATACTCCATGTTTTTTCTGTACATACCAAGAGGAATTCTCGATTTACCATTCCGTTTGTTGCTGTCTATATGGGCATCATTTGTTCCAAAACCGATAATAACAATATCGGGATTGTATGCCAGTACATCCGACTCAAACCGGTCGAGTGCATGTTTAATCTTAAATAGGTTATTGTCTGTTATATGCCCGGTGTGGCTTCCCGGTATTCCTGAATTAATTACCTCTGCCGTAATTCCGTGTTCCTGTAGATCTTCCGGTAAACGTTGGGCATATACTTTGTCAATCGTTTTTCGTGTAGCTGTAATTGAGTTTCCAAATGCAACAATGGTTAATGGAGAAGGAGATACTTGAAGTTTTTCTTTACTTTCCGCCTCTTTACTATTTTCACCTTTTACTGTTGTCAGGAATGGGTACCCTGTTACCGTAATAACAAAGAGGACCAAATAACTTAGCACTTGACTGGACCTTCTCATAGAAACTTACTTAGTCAATGATTTAATTTCGATAACAGAAACTTTTTCTGTCCGGTTTTTATTTGAATCGGGCTCTCCTCCAACCAACCAATAATGGTTTTCATTCACTTTTATCAAAGGAGCAGTTGCCGAAGGAATAATCAAATGGCCAACTTCTGTCATGCTAGAATTGTCCGGATCGATTATCCAAATACCATCGTGTACCATTCCATCTGCCCTGCCTGTTACTAAAAGATGTTTTTCATTTACCGGCTGGGCTACCCAGGCGTACCCTTTTAATGGCAAATCGGTTAGTTGCTTCCACTCGTCCTTTTCCGGTGTATAGCGGTACAAATCGTTGAGAGGCTCCAGCGGGGAAAATCCCTTCAGTCCCCCTATCAAATACAGATATTCTCCGCAGGCAACCAACGCAGACAATACTCTTCCGGCCCCGGGGACAGCCTTACATTCTTTCCACCCCTTTTCAATATAATTCAGATCCAGGCACCACATGCTGTTAATTGATTGGTCTTTTACAGAACCACAGGTTACATAAAATGTATTATTCAAAATAGCTCCTGCCCCGAAAATCACAGCTTCCGGCAAATCTGGCAAAGACTTCCATTTGCTTTCTTTGTTTAGAGCGTTCAACCAATAAACTTCTTTTGACCCTATTTCTCCATCACCCGTTCCGCCTGCCAAATAAAGGCCTGTATCATTGCAGCCAAACGCTGAATATGCCAACGGTTTGGGCAAACCAGGCCCTTCCATCCATTGCCCATCTTTGTATAAAACCGTGTTCTTCAACCAGTATTTCGTCGCTTTATCTTTACTCCAGTTCGTTCCACCAGCAACAATTATATGGCCATCTATTATACCCCCTGCATGGCCTCCCCGGGCCCACTCAACCGGAAGAAAAACTCCATCGGTAACAGAACAACTATATTTTTCCTTTAAGTCGTTTTGATTTACTCCAACTAATTTCATGTTATTTTCCCCTCTGTTTTTATCCTTAGCGATATAATGCATACCATTTCCGGGAATAATACAGGCGATAAAAAACCCCACAAAAACCCAAACTTTCATTCTTAAGCTAAACCCATTCATATTTAAAATAAATCACAATTTTCAACTGCGTTATCCTTCAGCTAACTACTATTTTACAAGACAAAATTCGGTAAACCTCGTTCTCTTTATCAAACTGTCCGAAAATATAAAGCCATTCGTTATCAGTTAATTTCAGGAATTGCCCATTCATTGCATTATAATAGTTATTAAACTGATTTCCTTCCGGATCTTTCTGAATTATGTATTCAGACTGCCATGTTCTTCCTTCATCAAAACTTCGGGCAAAGTGGAGTCCGTATAAATCAGGATTTGGCAAATCATACAGCTCCCGGGAATATGGAACCCTGCAAGCATGCAGCAAAGAACCGTCGGGTAAGGTTAAGCCAACCGCGGCGGCCCCTGTCCCTGCAATGTTTGTCAATTCATAATCCGACCATGTTTCGCCCCTGTCATTGCTTTCAGAACGAAAAAACCAGGTATCTTTGGGGCTTTCAGCTAGTCTCCCCAACTTTTCTCTTCCGCGAATAATAGAAACCAGTTTACCTTCATCCGTCAGAAAAAGACTCTGTTCGTTAAAACCGGCAACAACTTCGTTTCGATCCCTGATATTTTCGTCCCCCTCATAGGCGACATCACTGTATTTCCATGTAATGCCATCATCGTCGCTAGTAAGTACGCCACACCTCCAGTTCTCCCCTTTGTTTTTGGCCCCCCAGATTGTAAATATAATTCTGCCGTCGGGTAATTGCATCCCGCCGGTAACAAATTGCTCCCCCAAAAAAGTTCCACTGGAATAGCGGGTGTAGTTCCAATCTGGTGACTCCTTACTCTTTCGACCTATATTTAAAGTATGCGCTCTCCACTGCGGATCTTTTAATGCTCCCGAGCCTTTTTCTCCTTCAATAAACTGGTCGCCCGTAGAGATTAAAGTTCCTTTCCGGGTCGGTCCAAAAATGGTTAACCGTAACGCCTCCTTTTCCCATTCGTCAGGATTAACAAGAAGCTCTTCACCAAACAAAACCGGCTCAGACCATGTTTTACCCATATCTTTTGAACGGATTAAAAAAGGTCTTTTCCCGGTAGTCATGTCTCCATAAGTTCCTCCGGTAAAAACTCCAATCAATTCATTTTCAACAAGAATAAAACTGCCCCAAATCGTATTAAATCCCCGGGACTGGCCATCGTAAAAAATCCGGTAATCTTTTACCGTAACCGTTGTCGCTTTTTTCGGTACTGACTGACAAGACACTATCAGGAGAATAAAAACAGAAACAGGAAACACATATAAATGCTTGCATAAACAAACGAACTTATCCCTTTGCAAATAGTTTCCTACTAAAATCCTTTTATTGAACTGAGCTCTGTTTCCCCTGAATATTAACATACCTGATGTAATTTAAATTAAAAAAATGATTTTTTATCGCAACACCGAAGCTTTAGTCCTTAAACTTTTACAAAAAATATAAATTCTGCTTTCCTATTAAATAAAATCTTTCTCATACAGCTTAAAGCTCAGATAACCGCCAAACCCGGAGTAAGTAGTCGTTATCCAAATTTCCCCTGGTCGCGCCTCAAAAACCCGGGGATATGCAAGCCTTTTCACTTTGCTCTCCGGCGTTATACGGGCAACTACAACAGGCTCGCTCCAGGTTTCTCCATCATCATCTGAAAACATGATAGATAATTCCTCCCGGTTATTACTGTGCGCAACTTCGGATGACACACCATCGCCCCCGCTTAAAGGATAGGAATCTTTTCCTTCCGGATAAACCCGGTTCCATATAAGAAACAATCTTCCGCTTTGCAGTCTTTGCAAAAGACCGGGGGCAGAACTGGCGTCAATTTTTGTTGGTTTAAATTTTCCCCATGTCAACCCTTCATCTTCGGAATAAGCTTCCCAGAAAACTCCCCAGTTGGTACGCATCAGCATCCATACTCGCCCATCGTTAAGTTGTTCTATCGTGGCTTCGGTAACCCCACTATGATGGCCAACGCCTCCCAAATCAATAACATTTGATCGAATCCAGTTTAAGCCGTTTGTTTTTGATGTATAAGTAACTACGGTATGATGACCAGGATTATGTCTCATCATCATAGAAGTAAATATAATATTGCCATCTTTTGTTTCTATAATATCCCTGTTTGCACCGGTCCATTCATCATGAAGCTTCTGAAGATCCTGCCACGTTTTTCCTCCATCCAGGCTCCTGATTGCATACGTAGGAATGGTTGCACCCGGTGAGTCAGCAAGTTCTGAATTCCAACTCCAGTTTGCTCTTTCTTTATCATTGGCAAAGGCCAAAATAATTGTACCGTTACTGGTTCGAAACAGCACCCGCTCTATACGGATTTCAAACCGGCTTGAATCCGGGAATATGGAATATTTTGTCCATGTTTTTCCTTCATCTTTGCTTATGCAACTCATATTTTTCTCTATCGTCAGAATACTTTTGTCGTCCAAACGAACAAAAGGTCCTGTTTTCAATCCTGGCAGTTCCTCTGCTTTATCATGAATCCAGTACCCGGTAGTTGTAATTTTACCTTTTTGTTCTGTTGAATTCTGACTTTTTACATTATCATTTCCAAAAAATATAAATCCTGTGAGCAAGATACTTATTGCCAGTATTTGTTGTTTCCTTTTCATATCATTTATTTTTTTGTTAAAAACTATCACTTCTCCCTAAAACATATTCTCCGAAATATTCAGGGTATCGCCACTGGAAATCTGAATCTTTCTGATAACTATGGTTGGGGAAAAATTTATTTACTGAATCCACTTCTTCTTCCAGCATTTTCAGATTTTGTAATTCAAAGAGGGGATCTCTGCTATCTTTCTGCCAACTAAATAAAACGGTTTTCATTCTTTCCAATTCTTCTTTATAGCGAGGATTTGATGCAAGCTCATGAAATTCCCAGGGGTCGTTTAACAAATCATATAATTCAAAATCCGGAGGATTTTTCCATCTCATGTACACCTCTTGCATCTCAGTTTCCAGGGCCATTATTTCAGCAGAGGTGGTTCCCGAAATAACCTCAGGATAAATATGATCTGTATAAACAGAATAGTACGGATCCTCCCTGCCAGCATGAAGGTTATAGATTAATTTATACCGTTCCCCCCTTACGCTCCTTCGGGGATAAAAGAACATGGCAGTAGAGCCTAAACCATCCGCAAAAAGGTATTTCCGCCAGTCATCTTCCTTCCTGCCTTGTGCAAGGCCCAAAAGTGACCTGCCAGGCAGATTTTCATCGGGTTTGAGCTGAACGGCATCTAAAATAGTAGGAAGTATATCAATTGTTGAAACAAGGTTTCGTTTCACCTTACCTCCTTTTTTTATATGCCCGGGCCAATAAAATATTAAAGGAATCTTTAATGCTCCTTCGTAATTGGTCGTTTTACCTCTTGAAAACTGAGCCCCATGGTCACTCAAAAAAACAATCAACGTATTCTTTAACTTTTTCACCGAATGAAGGGAATCCAATAAAATTCCAACTGCTTCATCTAATCTGTCAATACTATTATAATAGTCAGCAGTAACATCTCTAAGTCTTTCTGTATTTACCCCTAAAAAAGGTAGGGTTTCTGTTACATCACCACCCTCAATCGGGTTCTTTGGCATACCTTCAACCTGACGCAACAAAGGAAAATGGGCATCGGGGTAATTCACCATTAAAAAATAGGGAGAATCTTCTGATTTTGTAAACTCAACCGCCTTAGCAGCATAGCTACTTAAATCTTTCTTCTCAAAGTTTGAGCTGGTCAGTTCGTGGAAATCAAACGGAATGGCAGATTCGGGATTAACATGTATTTTCCCTAAACATCCGGTCCTGTATCCTAAACTTTTTAAATAGACGGGTATTGTTTTGAATGGTTTATACATTCTGAATTTATGAGTGGCCAATCCCATTTGTCCATTTTGGTGCGGATAAAGACCGGTAAAAATGGAACTTCTGGATGGACTACAAACAGAATAGGTTGTGTAAGCATTTTCAAACGTTACCCCGCTGGAAGCCAGAAAGTCGATATTAGGGGTTCTTACAACAGAATTGCCATAACACCCTAAATCTTGGCCATGATCCTCCGAAACAATTAAAAGTATATTTGGAAGAGTTTCGGTCTCCTTTATTTTATGAGCTTTATCGCAACTTTGAAATGTGATAAAAAGAGTAAGGAGTCCAGCGATATAATGGTGATGCCCCAACATTACATATCAGATTTAGGTAAACAAAAGTTATCCAGATGAAATATCTTCATAATACATAAAAACACGCCACCTGGATAACTAAAATGCAACTAATTATATCCTGGATTTTGTGTTATTCTAGAATTTAGACTTATTGTTTGCAGAGTAATTGGCCACAGCAATAAATAAGTATCACTATCTCTTCCTTCCAGCGATGGAACTTTTTCAAAGGCTTTACCGAACCGCACCAAATCCCACCAGCGTTTGCCTTCGAATGCCAGCTCAAATAATCTTTCCTGAAGAATGGCTTCATCATTTTCTTCTTTTGTTCCATTTACAAACATATATTCGGCATACTTATCACCATAAGCTCTCTGACGAATTTCGTTCATTTCATCTGAAGGATCCTGGTTCAGAGCATTTTTAGCTTCTGCTTTCATCAACAGTAAATCAGCATACCGGTAAATAATAACATCATCTAAAAACTTCCGTATGCCGCCATCCACAAAACCTCTGCCTTTCAGCACAATCGATGTTAAAAAGGCGGAAGAACCATCTTCTTTCGAATAATAAATATTAAGAAAGCTTCCTGCCTTCCTTTGGTCATCATCACTAAACTGGTTTCTTATTAACGCCGTTGGAGCCCACCAGTTAAATCCTCCAGGAGGGCCAATTATCTCTCTATCCTGCTCGTTAATCGTAGAACTAACATCATTGGCATTAATATACATATCGGCAAAATAATTATTTGAAGCCTCAAGATCCTTAAAATTGACGGCCAGAATTACTTCCTTGTTACCTTTATTTGTATAACTAAAGATATCCTCATAATTATCAAGAAGTTCAACATCAGAATTGGCAGCATCATTCAAAGCAGTCAATGCAATATTAATATCCGAATCTCCGCCTCCCATTCTTTTGCCAGTCCAAAGATACACTTCCGCTTTTAGCATATTTAAGGCCGGTTTGGACCATATACTGCGGTTTGTATTATAACTATTATCAGCAAAAAGATTATTTGCCTGGTCTATATCGCTTTTAATAAATTCGAATATTTGCGCTACTGCTGTTCTTTCTTTAAATGTAGTTTCAGAATCATACCCTTCAATTGGCTCTGTTACCAGGGGAAGATCTCCCCACGTTTTTGCCATTACAAAATAGATATAGGCTCTCATGGCATATCCCTGAGCCACTATTTTGTTCTTGTCCCCCTCATTTGCAAATTCAATATCGGGTACATACTTAATAACCAAATTGGCATAATCAACAATCCGAAACATTTGCCGCCAATGCAGGTCGGCGTTAGATTCAGTTAACGTATTTTCAAAATACTTAATCCGGAAACTGGCATTTTGTAACCCGTGCCCCATAAGTTCGCTTCGGGCAGCCCCCAGTATTATTAAATCGGTCCGGGCAAACGTACGAAACTGGTTATACATACCATACAGTCCTCCTAATGCATCATCTTCTGTTTGCCAGAATGAATTTACCGTTATTACACTTTCGGGATCCGTTTCAATTAAATCCTTACATGAGTAATTGATACCAAGGACTAATATTAAGCTGATTATTAATATCTTTTTCATAATGTAGTTTTTTAAAATGATGCTTTAACTCCAAACTGTATCACCCGAGGTAATGGATATCTTCCATGGTCAATCCCGCCTTCTTCAGGAGAAAAGCCAGTGTAGTCAGTAAAATATTTCAAATTATTTCCTGTGACATTCAATCTCAGATTTTGAAGTCCGATGTCTTTATAAAACCTGTAAGGAACCTGATAGCTCAATGTCAGTTCTCTAATGGCCCAATAATCACCTTTCTCATAATTCTGCGAACTACCTGCACCATTATTTATATTACGGGGATCCCCTCTCCAATAGTTTGCCTGTGCAGCCTGATCTGCCCAATAGTAACGCGGAATATCCGTTTTATCCCCCTGATTTAACCAGGATCTCAGCACATCTGTTGTAGCATTAATATCCCCAACAAACTGGCCATTCATATTAGCCCGGGTATAATTATAAATAGTATGCCCGGTTGAATAATCCATTCTTAAATAAAGACTTAATCCTTTATAGTCCCAGGTACTAGATAAACCACCTGTCCATTTGGGATAAATATTTCCCATATAAACCCTGTCTTTCGTATCTATTATTCCATTATCGTCTTTATCCAGCCAGGCAACATCGCCACCAAATTTACTTTTGTCAGAGCCAGCCACCAATTCATCGTGAGGGCCAGCTGCCGCTTCTTCATCGGTAGCATACACATAGAGATACTTGTATCCATACAGTTCACCTAATCGGCCACCTTCCTGTAATCCACCTCTCCATGCATAATCACCCAATGAGGTATCATATATATAATATCCCCCAATCCGGTTATTGTCATTATCATTTTCCGGAAGCTCCAGAATCTTATTTTTATTGAGCGATGAATTAATTGAAACATTCCAGCTGAAATCTTTTTTGTCGATTACATTTACGCCTAACTCAAATTCAACTCCACTGTTTTCCAGACTCCCGAGGTTCGTATAAATACTGCTAAATCCAGACAAATAGGGAAGTGCCAATGAAGTAATCAAATTATCAGTTACCCGGTTATAATAATCAAATATAAACTGCACCTTATTGTCAAAAAGACCAGCATCAAAACCAATGTCCATTGTTTTTGATTGCTCCCATTGCAACGATTGGTTAGCCAATTCAGAATATTCTACCGCAGCTATCCCGTCATAGGTTGCACCTACGCTGTATTGTCCCTGTGCCTGAAAATCAGATAAATTACCCAGGTTACCATTTACGCCATAACTTGCTCTCAATTTGAATCTGCTTATCGTACTCAGGTTTTGCCAGAAATCTTCGTTGTGTAAATTCCATCCAACAGAAACTCCCGGGAAAAATCCCCATTTATTATGATCTCCCAGGTTCGATGCCCCGTCATAACGGGCATTTAATGTCACCAGGTATCTTTTTTCAAAGTCGTATGTTATCCTTCCAAAATAGCCAAAAACAACTTGCTCACTTCCATAGCTATACACACTAACCGGTTCTGCAGATGCATTCATGGTCGGAATTAAATCGGTAGCAGCACCCTTCCCTGATGCGCTTAAACTCCGGTTTTCTTTCTCGAAATAAGAAACCCCCAGCTTAACTTTTACATTATGTTTATCCATAAATATGTTATCATAACTTAATGTTGCATCAAACTGCTGTTGTCCCCATTTTGAGAATAAACCTGAGGCCTCGCGGGAATCCACAAATTGTGTAGGAGTGTTGTAGTATGCCTTCCGAAAAGCATTATTTTCAAAGATTTTATAAAACAAAGATGCCGTTGGTTCAAACGCAAGTTTAGGTGTAATTTGCCAATTCATTCCCCCGGATATTGTTATTATATTTTCTTCATTTTTACTATATCTTCTACTCATATGATATTCTGGATTACCCAACGAACTGTTATTCCCGGGCGCAAGAGTCCCATCTTCGTATTTATACTTTGCTGTTGGGGGTGTGGCGATAGAGCGCTCAAACAAATTATTTATACTATAAACTTCGTTATCGCTTGAACGACTGAAATTTAACCCGCCATACACATACAAATTATCCTTTAACTGAAGCCTTCCATTCAAATTTGTTGTCAGCCTTTTATAGTCGGTATGAATAGCGATACCTTCTATATCAGAATAACCAATCCCCATATTAAACGTCGCTTTCTCACTTCCTCCTGCGAAACTCAGGTAATGGTCATTTGAAATCCCTGTCCGGAATAAAATATCCTGCCAATCGGTATCCGAAAAAATAATGGTTTTGGACGGGTCTAAGGGATCTGGCATACTCTCCCAACCTTCATTCAATTTATATTCATTTTCCGATGTAAGATACTGAGGAGTAAATGCGGTATTATTTGTTAAATCATTTCCAATACCCTGTCCATGTGAACCTTCTAACCATGGTAATCTTTCAGGATGTTTTTCTCCGATTGCTGCCAAACCTAATCTTCCATAATAAATATAATCTCTTGCAGAAAGCACATCATATTTATCCCGAAGTTGTGACATGCCAAATGTGTAGCTGTAACTTATTACCGTTTTCCCGGCCGCTCCTTTTTTTAATGTTACAATAACAACACCATTAGAGGCACGAGCCCCGTAAATAGCAGTGGCTGCGGCATCCTTCAAAACCTGCATCGATTCAATATCAGATGTATTGATACCATCCATGTCTTCGCGAATCACTCCGTCAATAACATACAAAGGAGTAGCGCCATCCGGGCTGTTGATTGAAGTTCCTCCCCTAACAATAATCCTGGGGGAAGCACCGGGTTGTCCGGAGAGAGTCTGAACACGTACGCCTGAAACGGTACCTTGCAGCGCGGAGGCTGCATTCCCGAAAGTGGTATTTTCCAAAACCTTTGTATCCAATTTTGTAACAGAAGTTGTCAATATTTCCCTGGATTGGGTTCCATACCCCACTGCCACAACCTCATCCAGGCCAATTGTTTCTTCTTCCATAACAACAGTTAAAGTCGTTCTGCCTTCTAATGGTATTTCCTGTGTTCTCATCCCTACAAACGAAAACACCAGTATAACATCTTCAGGAATGTTTGCCATTGAATATTCCCCGTTTGCATTGGTTACGGTTCCCTGAGTTGTTCCTTTGACCACCACCGTTACACCAGGTAAAGGCTGGCCGTCAAAGTCGGTTACTTTCCCGGAAACCGATCGCTGTTGTCCTGTAACCAACAAATTATTCACCTTCAAATTGTTGGTATACATTGCTTCCGGATATAAAATAATATGCCGGTCATAAACCCCAAATTCAACCCCGGTTCCGGCAAAGATTACCGTTAAAGATTCTTCGATGGTTTTTTCCTGGATTTTAAACGTTACTTTCCGATCAAGATCAATAAACCCTGGGCTGTAAGCAAACCGAAACTCTGATTGGTTTTCAATCGCATCCAATACTTCGGCCACCTTCGCATCTTCCATGTCCAGCGAAAGCCTGGTGGTTTGACTGTACACACTTGCAGATAATTGCATCAGCCCTGCAACTAAGAACAAAAATGTCAATTTCATAAGCCTTAAACATTTTTTCCAAACCTGTCTGTCCGGCAGACAGGAATGAAGGATTTTTCCTTCCGCAATTCGGATTTTCTTCATAATTTTACATTGATTTAGTATAACAATCTATTTACCTCTTGCCGGAGGTAAGTAACAGGCCGGAGGTGTTGCCGCACCACCGGCTTTTTTTGTTTACCTTCGGACTTCTCTCATTTTTTGTTTATCTTCTTTTATCGTAATAATATGTCCCACCTGTTCTATTTTTACCGGTGTAATTCTCTCCATCAGATGTAAAATATCTTCCAACCCTTCATTCTGAATAGTGAAAGTATATCTCAGATCCTTTACCCCGGGAGTCAGTTCAAATGGCTGATTGTACCGTTTCTCCAACCGCTCCACCACCTCCTTAATGGGCAGGTCATAAATATTTATTATCCCTTCTTTCCAGGAAGTGTAGCGGGAAGTATTTACCATACCTGCAGTATATTGATTATACAGCGTATTGACCCGAACCCTTTCTCCTGGTTTTACATTACAAAAAGCATTGTCTGATTTGGGATGAAACAACTCCACAGAACCTTCTTCCAGCACCACCTCAACCGAACTCTCCGGAGAATAGGAATTCACATTAAACCGAGTTCCCAAAACCTTCACCTTTAATTCACCGCAATCAACAATTAATGGAATGGCCTTATTTTTCACCACATCAAAATAAGCTTCTCCTTTAAGGTTGACTTTCCTGTTGTTTGCAGCAAAAAAATTATTGTACGTGATCTTCGAACCGGAATTAAGCCAAACCACTGAACCGTCGGGCAACTCCACTTTCGATATCTGCCCGTTTTCTGTTACCACACCGGTATAGGTTTCAGGGACACCTTCAACTTGTGGGTCATTGGTAAAAAACCAGGCCAGACTTCCGATGCTAACCAAAAAGAAAAAAATGGCAGCTGCCCGTAGAAATCGATGCATCTTCCGGGTTTTCTGCCATTGATCATAACTTTTCTGCCAAAGTTGTGACTGGAGCCGATCCCAGCTTCTCTCGCCACCATCGGGAAACTGGTCGTGCCCCAGACGATTTTTCCAGTCTAACTTTAAACGATTAAATTCCAAATGATTTTCCTTTTGCCGTAACCATTCCAGCAGTTGCTGTAATTCTTTCCCGGTAGCACGGCCTTCAAAATATTTACTAATAATTTCTCTCATGATGAATGTTCTAAAAGGAATACAATCTCATACATAAAAACCCTACCCCCCAAGAGAGAAAAAAATGCAGCGAATTTCGATTTACTGCAAAAACAAAAAACGCGAATCGGAATTCGTGTCACCCGGTTATTCCAGCAGCATCGCAACAAGAACAACCAGAGTCGGATATTGCTTCATCAATTGTTCCCGGATCTGACTTTTGGCTTTTGCTATTTGTTTTTCTATCATTTTCTGGCTGATGCCCAACTCTTCAGCTACCTCTTTTTGCTTTCTTCCTTCGAGCTTGCATTGCACAAAAACAGTCTTCATCTTGTCAGGAAGATTGTTTATAGCCTCCCGAAACGACAGGACAAGCATTTCTTCGAGGCTTTTTTCTTCCTTTTCGTTTAAATCAAGTTGGTATAAATACTGCAATTCCTGTACATCCAGATTGTCCAAAGAAATTCTTCCCCAATCCAGCCGACTACTTTTCAGGTAGTTTAGGCAACGGTTACGCACCATCACAAAAAGCAGGCTTTCAATTCGCTTTCCTGTATTGATAGATTTGTGCTTTTCCCAAAAGGTTAAAAAACTTTCCTGGACAATGTCTTCCACTTCACTCTCATCCGAAATAAAAAGTTTACAATATCCTTTAAGGCGTGGATATAGCAAACGAAATACTTCACGAAATACTGCAGGGTTTCCTTTTTTTAGTTCAGACTTGGTTTTTACATCGAACATGTGCCGAAAATAGAAATTTTTTCACAATTCAATACGTGTAACTTACGAATGCTACCTTTTTTGAGTCGGGACTCCAGGATGGTACGTTTATAGTTCCCTGTCCGCCATAAAGAAAGGCAACGGATTTTATTTTGCGATCGGTAACCGACATTAACCGCAACATGACCCTTTGGTTTCGGGGATGGGAGCCGGCCGGAACTTCAGGCAAATAGGAAATCATCATCAGCCACCTGCCATCCGGAGAAGGGTGTGCAAACCAGTTCTGAAATGCATCATCAGTTACCTGTTGCTGCTCCGAACCATCGGGTTTCATACACCAAATTTCCATACTCCCGCTGCGTACCGAGTTAAAATAAATGATTTTTCCATCGGGAGAATATTCTGGTCCGTCATCAAGGCCTTTGGTTGTGGTAAGCCTGATTTCCTCCCCTCCTTCTGCCGGAATTTTATAAACATCGTAATTCCCATCTCTTTCGGCACAATAGGTCAGCCATCTGTCATCGGGCGACCAGCCATGCCAATAGGAAGGCCCTTTGGATGTAACCTTTTGGGGAGTACCTCCCTTCAACGGAACCGTATAAATTAGAGAATGTCTTTTTCCATCCTGGTCCGTATTATTACTGATTGCTAACATTTTGCCATCAAAAGAAATACCATGATCATTGTTGATGGAAGTTGCAAAACCGGTATTTATCTTTTCGGGGGTCTGTTTTTTTAAATCATATTTATATAAAATTCCTCCTGAATTGTAAATCAGGAACTTTCCGTCCCGCGACCAGTTTGGCGCTTCAATATGGGTTTCGGTTTCGTAAACCACCCGTCGATTACCGGTTTCAATGTTCAGAACCTCAAGCCTTGATGGAGATGGTTTTTGGTAGCCATTGTCTCCTTCCACAGCCGGTTTTTCCAACCGGACATTCCAAAATTGCGCCTTTTCAACCACTTTTTCGTTGTGCGAAGAAATAAACATCCCGGCTAAAACAGAAGAAGACATTTCCAGCTTAACCCTGCCAACTTCTGTCAATGGCTCCCCGTTCTTTGATAATCTGAGAATAAATTCATCGTCCTTTCGTTCCACCTGCACAAAATCAGGCACTTTTATTCCGGAAGCAATTTCCAATGTTTCATCGTTATCTTTTTCCCTGTACTGCAAGGCAGTAAATCCATCGCCATGAATTGCTCCATCCATATAAACAGCACCTTCTGTTTTCGAATTTCGAATCATTAACCCCATTTTCCGGTGAGGCTCAACACCTTCACCTAAAAATTTAAGATTAGCTGAAAGGATAAAATCTCCAGATACTTCCTGCGATACAAAATAAAACGCATCGCGCCCGTACCAAATATTGTAGCCTGATCCATGAAGAATAAACTGCTGTTTTTCCTTATCAAACTGAAAACTTCCCTTCAATTCAGGATTTCCGATGTCCATTCCGGAAAACCGCTGAAACATTTGTTGTGCCTGGATTGAACCCACTGTTGAAATCAGAAAGATCACAACGAACGCTACATCTTTCATAAAGGTTTAATTTTCTATGTTATCCCTTGCCTGTTACTCGTTGTAACAATCACCTTCTTATAATGACTCCCTCAAAATTAAAGAAGTTGGAAGAACTCGCGCTATTTTCTGTTTATTTTTTATAAAACCGGCTGCCAGGATTCCCATTTGTTCAAAGTTAGTGGAGATAACAGAAATTCCTCCTCCCACAATCTGTTTCATGGGAGTGTCGTTATAAGAAAGTACCCCTACATCTTTTCCGGGTTTAAAATCATTCTTTCGGCAAGTTTTAATCACCTCGACCAAATCAGCATCGCGAATGGTAAACCAAACCTGTCCTTTCCTGATTTCCGGAGATTGTGGTCGTTTGACTGTTTTAAAACGAATGTTATGTTTACGGCAAAAACGTTGGGTAGCCCAAACTGTTTCTGAAGGATGAGGGGTTTCTTTTTCGTCATAAACCAATACTAATTCATCATATTTTTTCAAGCGATGCCATCCTTTCTCCAAACAGCTTTCGACCGACTCCCCGAAATTCTGGATAATATAACTTACTGTTTCTGATAAAGGAGCTCCCATGTCAAGGATGAGCAATTTTTTAGGATCTATTTCTTCCAATGCCGGGTCTATCCCATCATGGTCAATATTCATTACTACATATGAATTGTAGCGTCCCAAACTGTTACGTATGAGTTGCTGAAATACCTCACGGTTGTAATGATGAAAAAGTAAATCAACAGAATATGTCTGGGGCAGATTTTGTCTGAACGAATTGTATAACTGCTCCTTAAAAGCGCTAAAATCATCGAGCAGCATAAACACTTTGTACGATTCTCCAGCTACATAATACCCTTTGGCAAGAGTTGATTCAACAAGTCCATTCTTCTTCAGCGCACTGTATGCCTTGAACACCGTATCACGCGAAAAGCCGCTTTCTGCGCTCAACTGATTTACCGATGGCAGGGCATCTCCTTCCTTTAACTCACCATTTCCTACAGCTTCAGTTATGGAGTGGACCAACAGCTGCATTTTGGTCTGTCCTGTCTGTTCCAGTATCTTAAAGGGAAGGCCTGGCACCGAAAACACTTTTAATTTCGTTCAGCGGAACATTAAAAACCTGCCGGCATACTGCATCCAACTCTTCTTCTTTTCCCTCAAAATGAAAAATGGACTGTTTGTATTCGGCACTTTCATTCGGATCAAGAGCCAATGCAGGCGAAGATGACTCCAACTCATAATACGATCCCCATTGTTCGCCACTTTCCGATGGACCATCATTATACGCATTAATCACATCACCTTCATAAGGATTCTTCTGATGTTCTTCCCAGGACGAATTAACATAGTCTGCCTGATCATCAGGAATATCACATTTTACAAGGGTCAAAACGTTGTTTTCTGAATCGTAGCTTCCAAAAACCGGTTCAGCCCGCCGCGGTGGAATCCCTATTTTGCCACGTTGTTGCCCGTCTCCTTTAAAATAGATCATCCCGTCGTCTACCTCCAAACGGTCATCGGGAATTTTACCAAAATAATCGTCTTTTACAATATAATCAGACTTTACATTGGCTTTGTATGGAAAAATCATGGTTAAAGAAGGGGAAGAAGGAAACATCCCAAGAAGCCACACAGAAAGCAAACCGGTTTCCTTTTTCCATGCTTCCTGTCCAATATTTTGAAGTTCATTAATTGATTCGTATCCTACTGTTTTTACATTTCCGGGGAGTGTAATACCGAGTTTTGTTTCAATCTGTCCTTTTCCCATTAATTCCACACGGCGGGTCAATTTAAAATCAAACTGAAAGTCACTGTAATTTTTCACCTGCATCGATTTCAAAAATACAGCAATCGAGTCAGTTGCAAGAAATACATCAAAGGGTTCGGTATCCAAACATGCCGGTGTATTCCAGTTCTCCAGTTTAAAAGAGCTTTTGGGTTCAAAAAACAGGGAAAACTGTCCGCCCTCCGGCCCTAACCAAAATCGCTCCTCACCACCTACAGGGTTAAATTGTTTCAGCACCTCGCCCGATTCAATCAGGTCATGGTTAATCCACCCGTAACTTTTTCCTCCCATTCCGTTGGATGTACTAGTCATTACCCTTCCCTGATATTTTAATGAAAGCATCAGGCGCGAATCTCCGTTTTTCAGTTCAACCGGTTCGGCATATTTTTTTAAAAAACCTGCATCGTATCCGTATGTGCCCTTTTCATATTCTTTCATTAAATCAACTTGCTCGGAATCCAGACTTATAACTTCCTGTCGGGGTATTTCTTCTTCCTGCTTCCATTTAAAATTTGTACAACCTGCCAGGAATATTAAAAAGACTAAAATGGTCAAATTTCTCATAACAATTACAATCAAAACATATATGGTTGGCCGCAAAGATAGAAATAAAGTAATAACAAAACGGTTCCTATTTCCGGCCTGCAGAGTTTAGTATTCAAAGTTTAATGTTTATTATATATAAAACTCCCTTTCCAACATTTCTATTTCCACATCACCCTTTTCAATCCATGAAAAAGACTTTGAATAGAACTATTCTGCCAGTTAGTTATGAGATATAATGAAAAACGTCATCTAATTCATGACGCAAAACAGAACAAAAAGTACCCCGAAAAGCTGAAATAATTCAGATCTTTTCGGGGCAAATTTATATAGAGGTATTGTAATCTGGTTATTTATAAAGCGGACCAAATTGCTGGCACGCACGGTAATCAGCACTTTCCTTTTCTTCGCCGAATGCATTCCATGCACTGGGTCTGAAAACCTGCTCTTCATCCACATTATGCATACAAACAGGGATGCGAAGAATGGATGCGAGCGTGATCAGATCGGCTCCAATATGTCCGTAACTAATGGCCCCGTGATTGGCACCCCAATTGGCCATTACCGAATACACGTCTTTGAAAGCTCCTTTACCGGTAACACGCGGCACAAACCAGGTTGTAGGCCAGGTAGGATTAGTCCGATTATCCAAAATTTCATGAACATCATTATCCAGTTCTACTGTATACCCTTCTGCAATTTGAAGTACAGGCCCCAGTCCTTTAACCAGGTTTACACGCGACATGGTTACCGGCATTTGCCCGGCAGTTTTGAACTGGCTGGAATAGCCACCTCCCCTGAAATACTCCCGATCAGCAGGACAGAAACGCGTATTTTCAAGGCAGCTTTTTACCTCTTCTTCGGTAATATCCCAAAATGGCTTCATCACCGGATTGCCTTCGCCGTCGTGTTGACGGGCTGTTGCGTCAAGCGTTGTTGATCCGGAATTAATCAAATGAATAATACCATCTTTTGCCACCCCGGTAAGCTCTTTTCCGGTAACCCGTTTTACAGCATCCGGGCTCCAGTAGGTGCGTACATCTGAGAAAATTTGTGCCGTGTTGGTCAGCAGGTGTCCAAACAACATAGGAACTGCATTGAGGCTGTCGTTTTCTGTAGCAAATACAAAGGCTTCACGAATGCCATTCCAGTCGAAAGAAGTATTCATTATCACTTCCGGGAAATCGCCGTTAGGATAATAGTCGGTCCACTGGCGTTGTCCCTGGAATCCTCCGGCAATTGCATTTCGCCCCAACGATTCTTCACCAAAACCAGCGTCTTTCAGGTTGGGGTTTCCAATCATCAGATCCCGGAAAATGAGGGTCATTTTTACCACAATCTCCCATTCCCAATCTTTACGTTCACGATCAACCTGAACTTCGGGTTTATTGTAGTCATCGCCTTCAATACAATTTTCTTTTGTCCATGCCAATGCCTTTTCGTACTCATCTTTGTCATAAATTCCCTCGTCAATCCGGCGTTTCACTTCGGTCATATCCACAAATTCAGTACGCATTCCAAGGTATTCCTGGAAAAATTCAGGATTTACCATCGACCCTGCGATCCCCATGGAAGTATATCCCAGGGAAAGGTATGATTTTCCTTTCATTTGCGCGACGGCCAGGGCAGCTTTCACAAAACGGAGAATTTTTTCTTTTACATCTTCGGGGATGGTTTCATCACCGGCATCCTGCACATCATGGCCATAAATACCAAACGCCGGTAACCCTTTCTGCGTATATCCGGCCAATGCTGCCGCCAGATAAACAGCTCCCGGACGCTCTGTGCCATTAAAGCCCCAAACCGCTTTCGGTATCCAGGGATTTGCATCCATCACTTCAGTTCCGTAACACCAGCAGGGCGTAACAGTCAGCGACACTTCTACCCCTTCGCGTTCAAACTGGTCGGCACACATAGCAGCCTCGGCCACTCCGCCAATCGTTGTATTCGAAATCACACATTCCACTTCTTCACCTCCCGGAAACCGAAGGTTCTCCTGAATAAGCAAAGCCGCTGCTTTGGCCATATTCATCGTTTGTTGTTCCAATGATTCACGAACACCCCGTTCGCGACCGTCGATTACCGGACGGATTCCTACCTTAGGTAACCTCCCTATTAATCTGCTTGCCATTTTATTATTTTTTGAAAATTTATGATTCTTTCAATACATACAAACTCATCAGTATATTAAAGAAACAGTAACACAATGATTATCAGAAAAGTCTTGTAACATGCACCTACCAGGGAATACCTGAAACGTGTACCTCTCATTAAACTGTGCTGAACTGTGCTGCAATATATAAAATTCTTTTTAGAATTCTTACAAATATTTTAGGCTGTACTCTTCATAAATTTTCCAGTACAGGAACAAAATGTAACCTAAACTCCTGCTTCTCAAAACAGCTGCACGAAAATAATAGGGAGACGGATTGCCTACCCCGATTTTGATACAAAAAATGAAACTTTTGACTTTTTGAAGCCCAATCGTTTTGACTTGAAAAAATACTCCATTAAATATTTCCAATCAGAATATTTCAGAAATTCAATTGAAACATTAAAACAGAAGAAACTGACTCCACTGATACACCAGCCGCTTATTTAAATATCCCCGCCTGAATTATGTTGCATTGTAGGTGTTTAATTCTTTTGACGAATGTCATAACGTGTAAATTTCACATCAGGCTCTAGAATTCAACCATTAAAGAGCTCCAGAAAGAACGGCCATACGAGTCAATTCCCGACCCATGAGTCCGGTATGCCTGGTTAAAAATATTTTGCAACCCTCCGTTAACCGAAAATTTTTTCCATAAATACCCTGCTTTTAAATTTAGAACTTTCCACCCAGGCGTTCCCTCTTTAGGAATGCGGTGGTCGTCAATATCGCCACCTGACAGCCTGTCTTGTTTTGCTGCAAATAGGAATTCCATTTCTCCAAAAATTGCTGATTTGTGATATTGAAGTGCCAATTTCCCGTTTAATGGAGGAATACGTCGCATGGGGGTATCGTCTTCAAGGTTTTTGCCGTAAAGCCATGTCAGGTTGTTAACAAATGAAAACTGCCTGTTGAGCTTAAAACCCGATTCAAATTCTATTCCTGAGATGTTCGACCGGGCTATATTTTCTTTTTTATAAACACGATCTCCATCAATGTATTCACTGCCCATGTAAGTCGCTTCAACTCTTTCAATCTGGTCTTTCAACCGGGTGCTAAATGCGTTCACTGCCATCGAAAAGCGCTCAGATGATTTTTTGTATCCGCCCTCTATGGTAAAGGCTTTTTCAGGAGAAAGGTCGATTGAAGGAATTTCAATTCCATAATCGAATAAACCAAAAGAGCTAATGTCATTGATATTCGGGGCCCGAAATGCGGAATGAGTCGAAAGAATGAATTGCTGCTCAGGTGAAGTGAAGTATTGTAGTGAAATGTTTCCTACCAACGAGTTGGGTTTAATTATCACTTTTCCAAATTCATCGTCTGTCGAATGAATGCGAAAGGTGTTAAAGCGTCCGCCAAAATTTACGTGGAATTTCTTCAGCTTCAGGGTATGCTGAGTGAAAGCGGCAAAACTTAGCATCGATGAGTTGTCCGGATAAAGTCCACGGCAGGTATTTTTTTCTCCGGTTTGAGTATTTGTTTCGGTTTTCCCCGATTCCACATTGTCGGAATAAAATTCGGCTCCGCTGACAGCTTCCCATATTCTGCTGAATGCAGAATAGCTTTCCAGTGAGAGCCCGTTGGTTTTAACCACATCGTTTTCCATCGTAAACGTAGCTGAATTTTCTTTTTGCTTTTTTCGGGTTTCATCGGAATATTGGTTCGAAACCGTAAGCTTCATTTTTTTGAGCCATGGGTTCTCGCTGAAATGCTCTATTTTGGCATAAGCCAGACGATGAATTTGGGGATCGAATGAGTATAACAGATAGCCACGCTGGGCGACTTGATCGTAACGGCCTACATCATTTTGAATGAGGTATTGGTAAGCTGATGTAATTTGCCAGTTGCTGTGAAAACGCATTTTTGCTTTCAGGGTTACGCCGGTTTCGTCGTAGCCCGAAGGACGTTCGTAACCAAGATCTCCTCCGGCAAAAATATCGCCGAAGTTTTTATAATTTACATTTCCCGAAACCGCAATATTTTTCGATTCGAATGATAATTCACCCAGGCCGGATTCTTCCATTCCTTTGTTCATGTATTTCACTTTGCCCCGGCCTCCCAGCCTCGGTTTCCCAGGGGCATATTCCGGAGAACGCGTAAGTACATTTATCACCCCGCCCAATGCATCGCTTCCATATAGTACTGAACCTTTGCCACGGATTACTTCCACATGATCAACCGAAAAAATATCGATGGTGTTGAAATACTGGTTTGGCCCATAACGAAAGGTCGCGTTGTTCAGTCTGATCCCGTCAATTAGCAATAGTGTTTGGTTGCCGGTAAGCCCCCGAACAAAAGGTGAACCTCCGCCATGATTAGTTTTTTGCATCCATACTCCTGTGACACCTGACAACGCATCTGCCATCGAACGGGGTGCATTGATTTTTAATTCCTGCGGGGTAATAACAGAAACAGCATCGGGAGTTTGGAAGGAAAGCAGCTCATTTCTGGAAGCTGTTACCACAATGCTTTTGTTTAGTTGAACTGAAACCGGTCGGAGCCGGATTTTTTGGTTTTTGCAGGAGGTTACTTCCTTTTCCTGTGTTTCAAAGCCCAAGCATGAAATTCGAAGAGAAATTTTTCCCGTGTCTAAAACATCTATAGAGAAAAACCCGCTATCGTTAGAAACGGTTCCCATCGTTGAATTTTTAACTGAAATATTTGCATGAGACACCGGTTCTTGAGTGTCACCATTTAATATAATTCCTTCGATGGATTGTGAAAAAAGCTGCATTGTTAACAATGCAGCTAACAGCATAATCACAATTCCCTTCATATTTTTTGTTAATTTTCTTTTTCTCTGTTTTTTAACCGATATTCCTCTCTTTCTTTGCTCTCCCTGATCATATCTTCTTTATTATCCATTTGTGGTGATTCCTCCAGTGCTTTCCAGTCAAAGTTTTCATCAAACGGATCAAGGGCTTTTTGTGGGTCGAATATCCGTGAATCAACAGGAATGGCGCTGTAAGGTGTAAAATCAGGTTTGTCATTAAAGAAGTCATGCAGGTCATTGGCTCCTGCGTCATATTGGTTGAGATACGGCATTTCAAGAATATTCCAGAAGGTTTTAAAAATACTTCCAAAACTGTAATGTACATGGCTCACATAGTTTTTCTTTACCCAGGGAGAAATGACCATCAGAACACTGCGGTGTGCATCTACGTGATCCACTCCGTTTTGTGCATCGTCTTCCGTAATAACAATCATCATATTTTTCCAGTATGGTGTGTGCGACAAAAATTCAACTATGCGTCCTACTGCCAGATCATTGTCGGCCATGTAACTTTCCCGGAACGGATACCCGGCTTCAGGCCGGTCACTTGCCCCATGGTCATTTGGAATAATAACTGTTAAGAGTGCCGGCATGGTATCTTGTCCGTTTATCCATTTTTCGTTGAATTCTCTTTTGAACATATCTATCCTAAATTGATCAGGAATAGCGGTATTGTATGTAGGATACTGCTTTGAGGTGTACTCCCAAACGGGTTGGGGTAGCGGAAAATTAATATAATGTTTTACCCCTTGGTATTTGTAAGTTGCATCGTAAACTGCTGGTTCGAACATGATACTGAAACCAAAATTAAAAAAGTCAATTTCATTACGTTCAAGATGATCCCACATAGAGCCTGCCTCGTTGTAATCTTCCGGATAAATGGCGCCGGCAGCACCATTCATTCCATATACCCCGGGGGCTTTCGAGTTGAATCTGAATCTGCGGTTTCCGCCGTAGCTCGCGGCCGTACTGGTTTCGCACCATTCGTTAGGATATGTATTTACCAGCCAGCGGTGCCCGTCGGCCGAAACATCCGCGTCCACATAAAAGTTGTCGGAAATCGCAAAGTCGCGGGCAAGCTTCAGGTGATTCACCATCACATCGACATTTTCTACCGATGCCGTATTGCTTTGGTTGTGAAACGATGCCCCTTTCCCGTACCTTGCCAGTACTGCCTCTCCTTCAGCATTTTCTATTTGCCCGAAGATTTCATCGTAAGTTCGGTTTTCTTTCGAGATGAAAACAATATGTTTTATCGGGCTCTTTTTTTCGCCAGGATAAAGCGGTATAGGATTGTTTTTTCGTTCTGCAAATTTTTCAGAAGAAGCTTTTTCAAAATGAAAATTGTTTGAAATGACCTGAGTTGTATAGGCTTTTAATTCTTTCTCCGACGGAATATCGAGCACTTCTACCGTTCCTTTCATCAGTGCACCAATATAACTTCCTTCCGGTCCGCGTTGGAATGTAGAGCCTCCATTGGGGCCACTGCCAAAACCTTTGGCATTTGAAACAATTAGTTTCTTTCCGTCGTTACTCACTTGCAGTTTTGCAGGAAACCATCCGGTGGGAATGTATCCCAGTACTTGCAGTTTTATGGCATCAATAACAGCAACTGCATTTATCCCTGAGCAGGCTACAAACAATTGTTGATTGTCGGGAGAAAGTGCCATTCCAAAAGGAATAACCCCGCGGAACTGCTTCACCCGGCTGTCGGGTTTCAGAAAAATAGTGTTTACTACTGTATCCTTTTCGATGGAAATTACTGAAATATTATCGTTGGTGCCATTACTTACAAACACGTAATCACCGGTCGCCACCAGCGAATTGGGGCTGGCTCCCCCAACAGCAGGGATGCCTTCCACCATCGCCCCCACCAGATGACCGGTTTTGGTTTTGGCAATCACTTCGGGATGCTCCGGATTTTTTAGGCTTACTGTAAATACCGAAAAGGCTTCCGGAGAATTCATTTCTCCCAGTCCCGGAATGTCTAAACTGTCGTTGTGTATGCCTTCCACCATTTCGTCACTTCCGTATGCAAACGCAGGATATTTCAACGCTTTCTCCACGACATTCCCGGAAGTAATGCCTTTTATCATGCTGTACTGAAACATGCCTACATTGGCAACATATACCTTTTTTTCATCGGGAGAGAGACAAATACCAAACGGGTAGCGACCTACCGGCACATTGTGTTCCAATTTCCCGGTTTCGGTGTCCGAAATCACCATCCTAAATCCAATCTGATCGACAGCATACAATTTTTTACCGTCTTTCGAAAGCACCAGATCTCCAATATAGCCATGAGAGTAATCCACACTATCGGAAACAAAAGAGCAATCAATGAATCCCTTTCTTTCTCCGGTTTGAATATCGAAAATATAAACTTTGTTTTCCTGTCCTCCCGCTACGTAAACAACACTATTGTCTTTTGAAACAGCAAGCCCCATAAATACTGATGCCAACACACCGCGATCGGTAGCCGGGCCCGGAGGAATTTGCTGCACTTCCGGATTTTCTGACAATATATTCCGGATAATGGTAATCGACAGGGGACTAGTGCCTGAATTGGCTGTAACCACTGTGCTCCCGTCGGGGCTGAGTGTTAGCCCGTAAGGATGGGGAGCTACTACAATGCTTTTGCCAGCGGGCGTTACCAACCTTCCGTTGGGAATTACTGTAGTTCCGGTTTTGTCGATACGGGTAAACCGTTCTCCGGCTGGTGCAGAGATGACCCAGGGATCAATTTCAGGCTTTGTGGTACACGATGCCAGAAAAAGAAGAACAACAAGGTAAAGAAATGTATTTTTCATAAAGCTAAATTGTTTGTTTAAAATGATGATGTTATTTCCCCTTTTTGCCAGGGTAATACAATTAAAAAGTAGAAGAATTCTTGTGGAAAATTAGTTTTCATTGATTTGATTTTTCAAATATAGTAACTTGCGGCTATTATCCTTTTCTATTGTATTTAAAATAAGGTTTCTGGTTCCATGCAGAATTAGTTAAATGAAGTTGAATAAATATCTGTAATAAAATAATTATAAATATTCTATACTTTCCAACGAGTAGAATTCGTTTCAAAACGTACTAATATAGTCTTGAATGCATCACCCCATGCGCTGGTTCTTTCAACAATAAATCTACATTTGTAGAATAATTCAGCAAATAAATAGTCGCTTGTTATTCCTTTTCTCCGGTTCTGGTTATAAGAACAGGGTTTTCGAATCATTGACACAACTTCAAAAACGGCTCAGCGACTTTGTCGTAACCCAAATACATCCGGGAACTGTGAAATCAATTACCCACGATGAAAAATACCTCAGCACTTTCAAGGCTCAGTTCGAAGTATAAATAATATAATAAAAAACTATTCTGCGGGGTTTGGAAATTCCCGCATTGGGCTGTAGCGAATGTACGAATCAAATATCTCCTTATCGGGTTCCACCACACGCGGGTCTTTTGATTTTCTCAACTCTGCCATCAATGCCTGTTTCAACTCTTCTTCAATAGTTTCATACCCTGAAACACCAGCCAGGTTTGTCAAATTATAAGGATCTTCTTTTACGTTGAATAACTCAAACTCAGCCCGCCTGGAGTGAGCCCAGTTAAAAAACGGACGAATATCCTCGTTCTCCCAATTTTCAATAATGAACGATTTTGTGGGAGCCGCATCAATGTCGGTAAAGGCCCATTCGGAATGATGCACTCCATTCTCGTCTATGCCATACATTGGAAACAGTTCTCCTCCAGATTTCGGTTTTATTCGTTGGGGTGCCCCTGCCGGCCAGCGTTCCGGTTTTATATTCCAAACCAACAGGTATTCCTGGCTGCGGATAGCACGCTGCGGATAGCCCCAGTTCAGATAACGGGAAGAAGAGTGGCGTTCACGGCCGGAAAAAACATACTTTTTCGAAGGATCCACCACGCCCTGTTTCTTTGATTTCAGAATGTGTAAAATACTCTTCCCGGAAACGGGCAGCATTCCTTCTGCATTTGTGCCGGTTATTTCCAGAATAGTCGGAGCTAAATCGGAAAAACTCACTACATCATCCACAACCCTGCCACCGGGAAATGCTTTCGGGTAACTTACAGCAAACGGAACATGAATTCCATATTCATAGCAGTTAGCCTTTGCACGGGGAAACGGCATCCCGTTGTCTGCAGTAACAATAACAATGGTATTATCTATTTCTCCTGTCTTCTCAAGGTATTCCAGCATACGCTGCAAATGGAGATCAAACCATTCAATCTCAACGGCATAATCCAACATATCGCCACGAATGATTTCATCATCGGGGAAAAAGCCGGGGACTTTTACATCAGCTGTACTCTTTTCAGTTCTCTTCCATGAATCCTGTTCGTAGGCGCGGTGTGGCTCATAAGCGCCGTACCAAAAGAAAAAGGGTTTGTCGTCACGAACATTTTCCATAAAATATTTGAAGTTTTCAAAATAATTCACCGGGCCAATTTCATCAGCTGTACGTTCATCGCCGGCCGCTCCCTTCTCATAGCGGATATTGCTATGGGCAATACCGGCTGCATCAGTGGCCCTCCAAAGGGAATCATTTTTATCGCGCGCATACTGAAAAGGCGAAACTCCTTTCCCCGTGCGTCCGGTTACATATCCATTGGCATCCAGCAGATCCACAAAAGGCACATATTTTTTCATCCAGGAAGAGGCATGTTGTCCCGACTGTTCGTTTTGCCAATGGTAGCGACCTGTAACAATAGCGCTTCGGGAGGGCGCGCACCCCGGCGAACCGGCAATACAATTTGTAAAATAGATGCCTTCGCGGGCTATCCGGTCGAAAGCCGGTGTATTCACAAACTCACTCCCTGCAAAGCTGGTGTGGACAAATGTCTGGTCGTCGCTGATAGCAAACAGAATATTGGGACGACGGGGTTGTTCTACCTGCTTTTGATTACATCCTGCCAGGGAAATAACACATAAAGAAATGACAGAAAGAAAAAGTATTTTCATTTTTGACTCATTTGTTTTACTCAGAACAATTCCGATAAAAATAACCAAATCAAAATGAAATACCTATGGGTAAACGGGATAAATTTCTTAACTTGTACATCTGAGTGCAATGGGCTCTGGTTTTATCACAACTTAGATGGACGCCACCGGGTAGAGGCCCGGTGGCTTTTATCAGGACAGGGACTTTTTTAAGTCCCTGATTTTTTAACGGTCAAGAATAAATTATCTACTGCGAATAGTATGCATTAAGAGTAATTACTTCGCTGGAACTACAAACCGGGCATTGCGGCTTGTCTTCAACATAATCATTGAAACTGGCCTGGCAGTCATTGCATTTAAACCAGTTTTCATCAAAATAAATATCACCGCCCCTGAAAATAATGTCACGCCCTTCAACAAAGGCAGTGGCCACCTTATTACGGGCTTCCTCATATATACGGGTCAGTGTGGGTCTGGAGACATCCATGTGAACGGCAGCTTGTTCCTGTGTAAGGTTTTGGTAATCGAGCAACCGGATAGCCTCATACTCTTCGAGCCGAAGAACGACTTCGTTGGATTTACGGCCACGAACGCCGTAAACCGACATCCCCTTAATGACAGGGGGAACCTGGATTCTTCTGTTTCTTTTTCTTCTGGGCATTTTCAAACTGAATTTAGTTTACTCAATAAAAAATGATCCGCCATAACCAAAGCGGCCATGGCTTCCACAATAGGCACTGCCCGCGGCAAAACGCAGGGATCATGCCTTCCTTTTGGGTTAATTGTTATTTCGTTGTTGTTTTTATCTACTGTATGCTGTTCTTTTAACAGCGTAGCAATGGGTTTGAAGGCTACATTAAAATAAATGTCTTCTCCATTTGAGATTCCACCCTGTATTCCTCCCGAATAGTTGGTTTTCGTATGAATACCTTCTTCGGTCCGAACAAACACATCGTTATGCTGCGAACCGCTCCATTTGGTTCCTTCAAATCCGGAACCGTACTCAAATCCTTTTACGGCATTAATGCCAAGCATGGCAAAACCGAGGTCGGCATGTAGTTTATTAAACACCGGCTCGCCCCAACCAGCCGGGACTCCCTTTACCACACAGGTAATTACACCGCCCACCGTATCGCGGTCTTTGGAAGCAGCTTCAATGCGGGCAATCATCTTTTCAGCCGTCTCAGCATCCGGACAGCGCACCATATTTTCCTCTGCTTTTGTAAGATCAAGTTCGGCATAAGACTTTTGTAATTTAACTTCGCCAACCTGCGAAACATAAGCCCGAATAGAAATACCTGGTTGAGCCAGCACCTGCTTTGCAATAGCACCAGCCACCACACGGGCAATGGTTTCACGGGCAGAAGAACGTCCTCCGCCACGATGATCGCGCGTACCGTATTTTTTTATGTACGTATAATCGGCATGCGACGGCCGGAACACATCCTTTAAATCGTTGTAATCTTTCGAATGCTGATCTTTATTCCAAACAGCAAAGGCAATAGGTGTCCCCTGGGTTTTTCCTTCAAAAATACCTGAAAAAAACTCCACCTGATCGGGTTCTTTACGCTGGGTAGTAATTTTAGACTGCCCGGGCTTCCGCCGCGCCAGATCATTTTGAATGAGTTCCAGATTCAGTTCAAGTCCGGCCGGACAACCGTCAATGATGCCTCCAATTCCTCTACCATGTGATTCACCGAAAGAGGTTAAACGAAATATATTACCAAATGTATTCATACCGAAAAAAATCCCGTTCCCTTTTATATTAAATCACAGTAAGGAAACGGGATTAAATTAATTATTTTGAACCAATAATCAAAATCTTAATTAACAACCACAACCACAACCGCCGTGATTATGATCCTCGTGGTCGGAACCGCAACCTCCATCGTCGGAGCCGCAACCTCCATCACCACATCCACAACCGCCTCCTGAAAGTATTTGTGCCAGCTCTTCATCCGACGCCTCACGCACTTCCAGAACTTTTCCGGCAAAGAAAAGGTCTTCACCAGCCAACGGATGATTAAAATCCATCTTAATCGTTTCGTCGTTTATCTCCAGTACCAATCCATTCAGGCGTTGGCCATTGCTACTCATCATTGGCACTGTATTTCCTACAGAAATCAGTTCATCATCGAAATTGCCGTCAACCAAAAAGACATGTTTGGGCAATTCCACGATTGCATCCTGATTTACATCACCATACGCGTCAGTTTTGGCTAATCGGATTGAAAAATCTTCCCCCGTCTTCAATCCCGACAGGTGCGATTCAAATTTGGGTAACATAAGGCCTGCACCAAATAAAAATTGCAGGGGCTTTTCTTCTGTTGCCCGTTCAATAACCTCTCCCCGCTCATCTTCGATATGTAAATCGTAGGTTAGCGTAACCATGGAATGTTTTGAAATCTCCAGCATAATTTCACCTTATTATAATTTTTAATCTCTAAAAGTATTTGATGCCTGACTGGTTTGTGCAATCAGGCGGGAAACTTCCAGGAAAATGATATTCCTATCGTTATTCATGGTTGTTTCTCTTTTCAATTTATGTGCAAATTAAGTGTTTTTATGTGACAGAACAAAATACCTTTCTATCCTTTTCTGAGAAATTTAACAAAGAAGCAGATCAAAATGTTGTCTGACAAAAAAAATCAATATTTAAGTACTTTTTGTGTTAACCTGTCTCTGTCCGTCTTTACAGACAGAAAATACAATCCGGCAGGAAGTTCTTTCAGGGCCGAAATACCAACCCTGCTTTGCCCGTTCAGGGATTGCTGATAAAGTATCCTTCCTGAACTTTCGGTTAAAATTAACTTCTCTGCGTTTCCGGGAACGTCAATAAAAAAAACATCTTTTACTGGGTTTGGATAAACATTCAGGTCAACAACTTCTTCTGCAACCGGAACAGAAACAGGAAATGTCATTATCACCTTAAAGGAATGCCAGACTTTCTTGCCATTCGACGTTCCGGAGATTGTTACCGTAGCTTCACCAGTCATTCCTTCTGTTACATTCAATGCCAACATGGTTTTCCCGGGTTCTCCCGGTTTTCCTGCCGTCACCACTGAACCCGTTATCAGAACGGGATTATCGATATATTCCAGCTTTAGTTCAATGGATGAATCGTCATTGTCAGGATCGGTAAATACCGAATCCAGTTCTACATAAAATACTTCATCCGAAACATTTTTATTGTCGAGCGTAGCAACCGGATTTTTGAGCACTGGTGGTAAATCCTGACGGTTTACCTGGTCGATACAAAAATAAGCCGGTGTGTTCATCCCCCAGTCGCCTAAGTCCGAAGAAGAAAGGCTGAAACGAAGCCCGGCAATTTGTCCCAGAGAAGAAAGGTCAACCCATTCCCAGCTATCCAAAATAAAATCTTCCGTATTATTTTCAAACCGGAAATCAGCCAGGTAATAATCGAACATCCCCGTTGTATCTCCCTTTTCCGAAATTCCTGCAATGGTTACTTTAAACCAGTCGGGATCGTTTCCATCCGCGCCGCCAAATTTTTTGGAATAGGCGTCGCCCTCCTTCATAGACAGATAGGCATACGTTGAGTTTGTTATATAAAAACCAGAAACCATTCCCGTTTCAAATTCGATTTCAGAATAAGGAGACGCATAGGAAACAGCATATGCATCGCTCCCCAGTGCCCCGTTTCCCGGAATGGCGCTGTACTGGTTATCCCATCCGGGCGTTTCATTGTTGGTGATTGTTGAGGCAGCAAAGCCAGCCCAACTGCCCCATGCACTGGTGTAATTATTTTTGAAAGAAAAACCGCCACTGGTGAAAGCTCCTGCACCATCAGATCCGTTGTAAAAACTTTCTGCGCCCAATTCCAAATCTTCCATTCCGGCTTCGGCAATTACGGCACCTCCGGGCGCAATTCCATTAAAATCGTCGATACAAAAATAGGCAGGGGTGTTCATGCCCCAGTCGCCCACGTCAGTAGATTCCAGGCTGAACTTCAACCGGGTTACAACACCCAAATCACTCAGGTCTACCCATTCCCAGGTGTTTACCAGGTAATCCTCATCCGGGTTTTCAGCTCTGAAATCGGCAAGAAAAAATTCCACCGTCCCTGTTTCATTTCCAAAAATGTCAACTCCGGAAACAATCAGCTTAAAATAATCCGGTTCGCCACCGTCAGCCCCACCGAATTTTTTGGAATACGCATCGCCATCCTGCATGGAGAGGTAGGTGTATGTGGAGTTCGTCACATAAAAACCGGCCTGTTCTGCCGGGTTTTCCAATTCCATTTCCAGCTCTCCTGCTAAAAAAGCTACGGCATAATTTTCCGAACCTTCCACACCGCCGGCAGTAATGGCACTGTACTGATTCCCGTAGCCTGCCGTGGTATTATCCTTCACATTCGAAACAGAAAAACCGGCCCAGCTTCCCCAGGCGGCATTGTAATCATTGGGAAACCAAAAGCCACCGCTGGCAAATCCCCCGGCCCCGTCAGAGCCATTGTACCAGGAACCGGGTTCCAGGGTAAAATCATCAAATGTTGCAACTTCCCGGGCACTTGCAGAAAACAGGGCTGCCCATAAACCCACCATCAGATAAAATTTTTTCATCGTAAAACTTTTTGTGATAAAACAAATCATTTTACAATACCAAAACTATGGGAAAAATATTAAGGTAATTTACCTCCAGCTTTTGATCCCGAAAGCTTACGATATTGTTTACTATTTTGAAATGTCAGGTCTTCTGGCTTACCCCGATTGGCAACGGCCTTCCCGTCCCTATAAACAGAGGAACAGTGGCGTCAGTTGTTGCCAACATGAAAGGATTACAGCTGCGGGTACAGCTCCGGATTTACACCGGATTCCCTAAAAGCGCATAACATAAATAATTTTACTTCTGCGCTTCAACTCTTTTCAGAGAACAATTCGGCCGTAAAAGTAGCTAATTTAAAAGAACTGTTGCATTAAAAAATAAATTTTTGTAATTTACGTAACGATTGTTTGAACAAATCTTCTAAGACAAAACATTTGAACTAAAAGTTCTACATCATGACATTTACCGGTGAATTAAAACAGGCAATTAACATTGCACAGTCTATTGCAAAAGAGTATTCGAATGGTGAATTCTCTCCGGCACATTTATTAAAAGCATTGTTACATAAAGATATTGGATTGACAGAATTACTCCTGGCCCTGGAACAGGATATCTATTACCTGGAAGAGTGGGCAGAAGTTCGGATTGAAGCCTGTTCCAAATCGGGAAATGTCCATGAAAACCCTTCGGGAGATAGTCAGGTACAAGCGGTTTTCAGGGAAGCAGATAACATAAGGCTTAAGTTGTCTAAAGAAGAAATCGATCCGGTTTCTGTATTGGCTGCATTGAGTACACCGGGAGTTGGTTTTAGTTACGAGCAGTTAAAAACTTTCACCCTTACCCAAAAACAAATTATTGACTACCTCCTTGAAGACAGTGAATTGCAACATGCAGTAGGTATTGATGATGACAGTAAAAATGAAGAAAAAAAACAAAAGCCATCACAAAATGCCCTGCTTAAATACTGTACGGATAAAAATGAAGAAGCCCAACAGGGAAAACTCGATCCGGTTGTAAGCCGCGATAATACAATACGGGAAATTATTGAAATACTTGGTCGCCGTAACAAAGCGAATGTGCTGATTGTGGGCGATGCAGGAGTAGGAAAAACTTCGTTGGTTAACGGTTTCACCCAAAATGTTGTTGAAGAGAAAGTGCCCGGAAGTTTACTCGGCGCTGTTGTTTTTGAGTTAGACTACGGAGCGTTGATTGCCGGAGCTTCTTACAAAGGTGAAATAGAAGATCGTTTAAAAAAGATTATCTCTGAGATACAGCAATTTGACAAAGCCATACTCTTTGTCGACGAAATTCACATGCTGCTTGATAAACAGGGAGGAACGGCGGGGGCCGCGAACCTGCTAAAACCGGAACTTGCCCGGGGAAACCTGACTATTATTGGTACTACAACCATTGAAAATTATACCAAATTCATTGAAACCGATGAGGCTTTTAACAGGCAGTTTGAGTTGGTAAAAGTTGAAGAGCCTGACGAAGAGACTGCCAAAAGGATGCTGAAAGAGATTGTTCCGAAATATGAAGAGCATCACGGACTAAAAGTGGACGAAGAGGTAATTACCGAGGCGATCCGTCTTTCGAAAAGATTTCTGAAAGAACAGCTACTTCCCGAATCGGCCATTGATTTGATTGACCACACCATGGCAGGAGTTCGGCTCATGGCTGATATATCGCCTGTAAAAATTGAAAAACTAAAGGCCGATTTAAACCAGTTTGCCGACGATAAAGAGGCTCATTTTGTCGAGCTGCAATGGTTTAGTTCCGATTTAAAAAATCAAATCTCTCCTATCCTGTTTTCCAAACTCGACGAGGAAGAAAACGGATTGCCTCTGGAATCGGGAACGGAAACATTCGGTTACTGTCAGAAAGTACTGGATAAACTGGAAGAAGTCGCAAAAGAAAAGGTAGAGTCTTTAAAAAAATCAGATATCGGGGCTATTGTCTCGGGCCGTACCGGAATTCCTCTCGGAAAAATTCAGTCGAAAGAGCGGGAAAAACTTCTGAATACGGAAGAGCACCTTCGCAAAAGGGTCATTGGACAGGACCATGCGTTGAAAAGTATTGCCGAAGCTATTCTTGAATCGCGTTCAGGGCTAAATAAAGCCGGGCAACCTATTGGCTCCTTCTTTTTCCTTGGCCCCACCGGAACGGGAAAAACCGAACTTGCCAAATCCCTTGCAGAATTCCTTTTTCAGGATGAATCTTTTTTAATCCGTTTCGACATGTCGGAATTTAAGGAAGAACACTCCGCCGCTTTATTGTATGGCGCCCCTCCCGGTTATGTTGGATACGAAGAAGGCGGGCTACTGGTAAATAAAATCAGGCAGAAACCCTATTCCATCGTATTATTCGATGAAATTGAAAAAGCACACTCCTCTGTTTTCGATATCTTTTTGCAAATTCTGGACGAAGGAAAACTTCACGACCGGCTTGGAAAAGAAGGAGACTTTTCCAATGCACTGATTCTTTTCACCTCCAACATTGGCAGCGATTATATTGTAGAATCGTTTAATAAAGGCGAAATTCCTCCTTCAGATACTTTAATGGAAATCATGAGCAACTATTTCCGGCCTGAGTTTTTGGGAAGGCTGACCGAAATCGTTCCGTTTGCTCCCATTAGCAAAAACAATGTGGTTAAAATATTTGACATTCATTTAAAAAGCCTCCTGAAAACACTCGACGACAAAGGGGTACAACTTGAAATAGATGACAATGCCAAAGAAAAGCTGGCACTCTCCGGATATACTCCCAAATATGGAGCACGCCCTATAGTCGGGGTTATCCGTTCGCAACTCAGAAGGCCCTTATCTCAGATGATTATTTCAGACAAAATAAAAAGGGGGTCGGTAGTCCGGCTGTCGCTGGATGAAAATGAAAAGGTTGTTTGGAAGACCGATTAGCCTAAAATTGTAAAACGAATTATTAACAATAATAAAAAGTACAGTATGCAAACTTACGGAATTGGCGGGACTGAAGTCCAGGGTGATGCAAATGAAGCAATCAGCGAAATTGCCCAAAACCGAACTTTAATGGTAGAAAAATTAACAGCCGATGCCCCTTTCAAACCAGAAATTGTGGAAGGGCTGACATCGATTGACGATGTGTTTAACCATTTCCAGCCTTCGGTTGATGTTGAATTTGAAGATGCCGATGGCAACGGGAAAGATGAAACCCTTAATTTCAAAGGGCTGGCTGATTTTGGCATAAACGGCATAACGGCCCAGAGTGATTTTCTGAAAGACCTGACCAGCCAGAAGGAACAGTTTCTAAAAATTGTAAAGCAGCTAAAAAGCAACAAACTTTTGCGAAAGGCGCTCGAAACCAAGGAAACAAAAGAGGCAATGCTGAATACAATTTATGCTTTGATTAAAGAGATTGAAGAAGCTTAGAACAATAAGAATCTGTAACCTTAAAATTGAAAAAATGGCACCACAGGAACAACAACAAAATATTGAACAATTCAGGGAAAAAGTAGTAGAAAAAACGAGTCAGGTTGAAAAACCAAAGGAGCTACTCCAGGAAAGCCTGGCGCAACTGTCAAAAGTAGGCGGGTTTGATTTAATGGAAGTGGCTATTGACGGAGCGCAAAACCTGAATCCGGAAAGAAAAGCAAGGAAAAGAATTTTCCTTTCCGAAGAATCGAAAAAGGAGGAAAGGGAACAGTTGAAAAAAACACTCCAGCTTTGGGCCGCTGTTCTTTCCTCATCCGACAACGTGATGGAGATGGTCGAAAGTTGTGAGCAAAGTGCGCAGCGGGCAGAAGAAACCCTCACAAAAAACCTGGCCAAAGCAACTGAAACCATTAAAGATCTGGAAAAATCCTACCGTTCGGTTGCCCTGTTCTTTAAAAATACCGGCAGTAATAAAATAAAGAATGTAACCTTTATGAACGCGGATGCGGAACAGCTGAAGGATCTGGACGATACCCGTTTTATAGATGCTATTCAGGATGAACTTGTAAATAATTACGACCGGCTTGATTTGCGCGACAACTACAGTTTGCTGGTTGTACCGGGATACCTGGGCTCAAACAAAGTAGTAGAAAAATGGGCAAAAATAGCACACGAAAATAAAGTGATGCTGGTAACCGATTTCGAACACCTCGACACTCCCGACGATGTAATGGAAATGTTTGAATCAGCCAACCTTACCGGCGGTGATATGTACCGCGCCAATGTGCTAATGACCTGCAACTACCTTGTTGGACGCGACAAATACAAAGAGCTTGGAGAAGAAGAAGAGCTTTATCTGCCTCCTTCTTCTGCCCTGGCCGGAACAATTTACCAAACCCTTATGTCGCAAGTGGCCGCCGGGAAAAAACATGGTAGTCTGAGCGAAGTGGACGGGGTATGTTTCGACCTGAAAAAAAGTGAAATTGCCAACCTCGAAAAACTGGGACTTGTACCGATGGTGAACGAATACGGAAAAGTGATGGCTTTCTCAGCCAAAACACTTTTTAGTGGCGATAACCTCGGACTTCAAACCTATTCGGTGGTGAGGGTTTTCGACTATGTAACCAAGGTGCTGATGGACTTCTTAAACCGCAGAGCTTTTGAAAATTTCAATACCAAAACCCGGAAAGAAATCCTGAGCCAAATCATCCGTTTCCTCGACAACATTACAGGCCCGGGCAAACTAATTGAAAAATTCTCCATTAAACGGTTTGAACAAGATAAAAATCAAAAAGACAGAATATATCTCGATATTCATATGACCCCCTATTTCCCTGCCAAAAACTTTATGATAAAAATGGACGGACAAAAAGGCGATGACGGAAACGAATGGGACACTGAATATGAACAAAATTAATTTTATTATTCATTTGGTTTAACCTTAAAATTTAAAAATTATGTCATTTAAAGCAACACTTGACGTGGACGGTAATCAATACCGCGTATTGAACTGCAGCTACAACTTGCATCAGGATTATGACAACACCGGCAGGCCCTCATCCATTACACGTGGAGGAGTGGTAAACCTGGTAGTAGAATCAACAGACGACACCAGCCTATTTGAATGGATGTGTGACAGCTACATGAAAAAAGATGCCAAAATTACGTTTAATAAACGCGACGAGGATTCCAAAATGAAAGAGCTCGAAATAACTGAGGCATATATGGTTAGCTACGAAGAATCATTCGATGACACAGGAAGCGGTGCCATGGTTCAATCATTTTCGCTTTCGGCCAGGAGCATCAAAATGGGCAATGGCGAACACGAAAATGAATGGGCCGTATAAAAATTGATGCTTTTAATTAACGAATAAAAGCCGGATAAACAGTCGGTTTATCCGTTTCTTAAAATTGGAAAAGTTGGTTATGAAACCAACTCTTGTAACATTGCTGGTTCGCTAATCAATTTTAATGTAAGATTATGTCATTAACCGCACGCCTTCATATAGAAGGCCACGAAAAAGAGCAGAGGGGGATAAAAGTTTTGTCATGTGATTACAGCTTTTCCCAGGACGTTGAAAACAATGGGCTAATCAGTTCATCGGTTCGTGCAGGGTTCATCAATGTCTCCATTCCGGGAATCAATGATGCCGAAATTGTTCAGTGGATGGTAAGCAGGAATATCCGGAAAAAGGGCAAAATCTCTTTTTTGGGAGTCAATGAATCGGGCGTTCCTCAGGAAAGTAAATCGATCGAGTTTGAAGATGCAATTCTGGTAAATTATAGCGAAGCATTTATCGATGAGTCGGATATGGTGATCCACCTAAGTATATCCGCACGCAAAATCACTTTATCGAACACGAAATGGGAAACCCAGTGGGATACAGACGAAAGTAGAGTTTAATATTAAAATTTATGAAACATGTCGCTACTTTCAAAGATTGACATTACCATCAACCAGAAGCCATTAAAAAACTTCCAGCAGGTTTCCATTAGTCAAAACCTTTATGGGATCGACAGGTTTGAGATTATCTGCCGTTACGATGCATACGAAGAGTTAGATGGTTTCTTAATCGAAAAAACAAAAGATTTCCTGGGTCTTCCCATTGTTATTCAAACAAAAACAATGGTAAAAGACGAGGAAAAAGACGGACTTAATTTTCGTGGATTTGTTACGGAAATCCAAAGTTCACGGAGTGCGATGGCTGATTACGACCAGATAATTATTTCAGGAGGAAGTTCTGAAATAGCTTTAAACCGTAAACCGACCAACCGCGCTTTTATTGATAATACGCTGGAAGATATCGTAAAAGAGGTTTTAAAAAAGTATGATCTCAAGTCAAAGATTTCTACCCGGAATAAAGAACGTTATCCTTACATTGTCCAGTTTGAGGAGAGTGACCTCGATTTTTTGAGACGATTGTCCATCAGGTATGGCGAATGGTGCTATTTTAATGGGCAAGAGTTCATTTTTGGAGAAATCCCTTCGGGGTCAAAATCGCATAAACTTACCATTGGCTCTAACCTGAAAAACTTTAAATATGAACTCAGGACAAACCCTGTAAAGTTTAGCCTTTACACATTAGATCCTCTGAAACTGGATGTTCATCAATACAAATCAGGGAACTCAAAAATTGAGGGAAACCTGAATATGTACGGAAAACATGCCCTCAAAATGTCTAAAAATCTTTATACTGAAGAAGGAAGGGATTACTACGAACATTTGAATGTGGATGAATCTGAATACAAAAAAGGGATTAATTTGGTAGGAGAAACGGAGGAGGCTGCAAATGCCATTAAGCTTACGGATTTGTCCGGAACATCAACAAACGGATTTCTTCAGGCCGGAGCGCTGGCAGAGGTTGACTGCCTGAAACAGGATGGTAAAGGCAAAATTGATTATGGGAAGTACCTGATTACTTCGGTACAACACGAAATGGATAATGCCCTCTCCTACCAGAATAGTTTTACGGCAATCCCTTCAGAAACTTCCATTCCTGAAAATACCGATCCCTATTTTGTTCGAACATCCCCCAGTCAGCTGGGTATGGTAGCCGATAACAAAGATCCCAAAAAGTTGGGACGGGTAAAAATAAGCTTTTGGTGGATGGAAGGGAAACAAGCTACTCCCTGGGTAAAAGTAACAGCACCTTTTTCGCATAAAAAAGCTGGTTTTTATTTTGTGCCTGCTGAAAACTCAAGAGTGTTGGTTGGTTTCGAAGATGGAGATGTAGAAAAACCTTACTGCCTGGGAACCCTATATGATGAAGATTCAAACCCTGACCCTGCCTGGGCTGGAAATACAAATGAAAAGAATGCAAAAATACATGCGATACGCACTTTTGCAGGGAACACAATTGAATTTCACGACACGGACGGGGAAGAACAAATAAGAATCTACGACACAAAGGGAAAAAACGAAATTACACTTAACAGTGCAAAGGGAGAAATAACCATAAAGGCATCAGATAAGCTTACACTTGAGGCGGACGAAATCGAAATTAAAGCAACCAACGGCATAAAGATTGAAGCCGGCCAGGGATTAGAGCAGAAAGCGACGGACATTACCACCGAAGCGACATCAGCTCTGAAGCAAAAAGGATTGACCATTGAGGCCCAGGCCAATACTTCATTTAAAGCCCAGGGAAGCGCCACCGCTGAGATTTCTTCAAGCGGGCAAACAACGGTGAAAGGCAGTATGGTTATGATTAATTAAAGTTCAACAAAAAAATTCAGAAGAATGCCACCTGCAGCAAGATTAACAGATATGCACACCTGCCCGATGGTAACGGGAACAGTACCTCATGTGGGCGGACCAATAATAGGTCCGGGCTGCCCTACCGTACTCATTGGTGGCATGCCTGCTGCCTGTGTGGGAGATGCGGCCACCTGTGCCGGGCCTCCTGACAGTATAGTTATGGGATCTGCTACTGTTTTGATTGGAGGAAAGCCTGCCGCACGAATGGGAGATGTAACATCGCACGGAGGAACCATTGTAGCCGGAAACCCAACTGTTATGATTGGGGGATAATTATATGACAGAAAAGCAAAAATTCTCACATATCCAGTATTGTAAATACAAGGGTATAAAGAAATCTGGTATATGATTTCTACGCTTGAAATAAAGCTGCTTAAAGATTTTGGGTTTACCAGTTATGCCCATTTTCAAAAATCTTTAAATATTCCTCCAAAAGGAAGATACAGAATCTACCATTTCAAGTGGCGGCTAATCATGATGTCCAAATACAAACTAGTCAATTCTCCCATAAAAAATGCGGTTATTACATTTTTTACACAATACGAAGATTATGTAATTAAAAACCAAAAGGGCAGTCTGGCAAACTGGCCTAAAAATGCAAAAGATCAATCTGAGTATTTGTTTGAACGACTGGTAACTCCCTGGAAACTAACAAAACATGGCAGTCTTTTGTTTTCCATAAAAGATCCCAGAAATACACTTTGGTTCAGGGCGTTGGATTTGCAGGAATTATTCAAAGCGCTGGATATTTGTTACAAAGAGTCCAAAAAATCAGGCGCAAAAGTAAAACCCTGGACATTATCCCTTAAATGGAATGAATGTGTAGCAACCTACAAGCAGAAAAGAAAAAGAGGAATTCTATGGGTTGGAAAAGATTATGATGTCGCCCTAATGCTCTGCGATAACATCATCTCAACATGGGATACAAAAACAGGAAATTGGAAACCGTGGAATAATGCCTGGTCGCGACTGGCCCACCAAAAGCTTTCCGGCATTATCAAATATGGATACATTGCCACTCCCAAAAACCAGGGTCTCATAAGCGATTCAATTATGAAAGGACTTGCTGCCATGCCCGGAACGCAGAAAAAAGAGGCCAGGTTTGATGATGTTTCAAACTTTGTGTTTAAAGAAGGATTATCAGGAATGAAACAAGCAGCTTTTATTATTGCTACCGCTTTTGCTGTGGGAGGATCCCGGGCGGCAAAAATTATCAACGGGTTTCATGAGCAGCATAGCATTCCAAAATGGTGGAAAAGATGAATGTATATTCTAACAGGAAGCTTTAATCACCCAATTTCCGTAATCGAATGACAAATGAATTCAATACACAAAAGGTTATTCTTCAAAAAAATCCATCCTCTTAGGAATTTAAATGATTCTTTCCTATTTTTATAACCTATTAAATTCATTGTAAATGAGCGGTACAAGTTTGGCATTAAAAATAGGTAGCCTCATTCTCGGATTGGGCGCTTATTTTGTTCTTTTCAAAAAGGTCAAGGGATTAAAAAAATACGGGATATCCAGTTTATTCTACGTGCTGGTGGTATCTATAATCCTTTCTTTGTCAACATTATTTCTACTCATAAAAACATCGACGGGAGAAATTACCAGTCTTATATTCGGACAGATTATTATCCTCTCAGTAGGTACACTCCATGTTTTTTTCGCAAAAAAACTACTTCCCTGGTATGGGGAGCAAAATTTTGGAATGCAATTGGTTTTTATTATTTGCACCCTGCTTTTCGGATATTTTTTTTCCAATCTTTCCCTCAGTTTTATCGTAGATTCTGATATTGAGTTTGTTTGGTACTTGTCTTTATTATGGTTTCTGGTACCGGTATTGTTAGACAGCACAATTGCCAAATTGCTGGAAGTTCCTCCCAGAGAATATAAAAAATGGCAGTATCCTGTGGATGTAACCATTGAAGATCCGACAGATGAAGAGATGGAAAATCCGGTTGTCATAAGTTTTGTGTTTCAAAAAAGCTCTTTGGCTTCTGAAGATACCACATTCAGGGCAAAGGCGCCACAGGAAATGACACTTGGAAGGCTCTTTTACTTTTTTATTGATGATTACAATAGCAGACATCCGGAAGCCCCTATCTCCATAGTGGATGAAAATAAACAACCAGACGAATGGATATTTTTCAAAGTAAAAAATAAACTCCTTCGACTAAAAAAAGCACTTGACCCTGACGATTCTATTTTTAGCAGCCGCATAAAAGAGAATGATGTGCTGATATGTACCAGAGTTAGTATGAACGAAAATTTTTCAAAAGATGAAGCCACTGAATAAAAAAGAACGGAACAAAGCATTTTATAAAGTTGTCGGTTTGTTCCTCATAAGTTTTATTATTGCAATTCTGCTTGGTTTTACCACCATGAATGCGGGCAGATTATCGGAACGCCAGTCAAAAGGGGAACTAAATAAACTGAAAAACCACCTGAAATTTCAGGAAGAGGTTTTTGCACCGAACGTGGGTGAAACAAACGTGCTGCTCTCCAAAATTCCTACATCTAAGGAAACGGGTGAAAACCTGGAAGTACTGAACCAGGATATTGCGGCATTACTGAGTCAGACTAAAAGCCAGATAGCCGAAGAAGAATCGTGGGAAACAAAAATGTACCAGGATGTTATTCAGTCGCTTTCCAATCTTCAGTTGGCGCTTAATAATCAGATAGAGCTCAGGGAAGAGATGGGTGATGCAAATAGTGCGGGACAAAAACTACAGGAGTGCATTGCAGAAAGAGATCGGCTTCAAACGCAGGTCAATTTACTCCAGGCTGCCAGTAGTGGTGGTGGTGGCGGTGGTGGCGGCGGAGCCAACGTTGCCCAACTGGAAAAAAATCTTAAAGAAGTAAATAAAGAGTTACTCAAATGCAACCTTGAAAACAAGGCGTTAAAACAGGAAATAGAAAAAATCAGGAACCGTTAAAATCAAAAGCACCCGGCATTATTTGTTTAGTTTCCCCCATGGATCGGTTTTTATAATCAAAGCCTTCATCTTTCCATTCACTTTTTGAGTGCCTGCAATTAAATACCCCCCATCTTCTGCGTTAACCAAATCCATTACAAACTGATCTCCCGGAAGGGAAAGGACTTCGTACCTTATCAATTCATTCCCGGATTTATCTACCCAATAGAGCGTAATGTCGTAATCAGAACCGGAATAACTATGACTGGCTATGGCATATCCATCATCAATCTTAATCATCGAAGGTTTGTATCTTAACACATCATCACTTTTTACCGAGCACGGTAGCAGGTTGGCACAGTCTGTAGGGCCACCATCTTTATCAACCAATGTAAAACTTATTTCATACATGTTACTGCGGATCTCTTCGCCTCTCAAAATGGCAAAACCTCCCTGGTAAGAATTTTCAATATCACATCCTATAATGTTCATTTCAGAACTAATCAAATGGATATCGCCATGCGCCCTCCTGTCTATTTTTCCAAAAAGGATAAGCAACGGTGATTTATCCTTCTCCTGCCAGTATCCGGTAATAGCAAATCCGCCATCGCTTGTTGGAATAATGTCGGTAAACATTTTGTTTCCCACGTATTTGAATGTCCGATCAGTAAACGGAACTATCCTCCCTGATTTATCTGCCTTTTGGAAAGAAATATCGAGTGGATACCGGCCCCCAACGGTATTGGCCGCTATTCCCAGTTCATTGTTTACAGCCAAAGCCAGTTGCGGATAGGCAAAGTCGGTTTTAAAATTTTGGTTTTCCTGAAAATATACAGGCTCCCCGGTTTTTAACGCGGGGTCAATTTCCATAATAAGAAGTTTACCGGACGGATCAAGGCCAACCATCATAAAGCTGGTTGCCTCCTGCGTCGGGATTATTTCGTAAACATAAAAATCAAAATCTTTACGGCCCGTTATTTTCCCGCTATTATCCAGTTTCAACACCGATGATCCCTTCCCATCCTGCTTCATTACAGCAAGGTATTCGTTTCCGGGTAAATTAACCAATGAAAGAACATTTTCATTTTCTTTATCAAAATCGTCCGATTTAATGTAGGTCGAATAGCTACTCTTAAAAGATATTTCTTTCGACGCCTGGGCTACCTCTCCCGTCTCTGAATTAGTTGCTTCAAGTGTAACAATATAATTCCCGGGCATCTGATAATAATGGCTGGGAGCCAGAGCAGTTGACTCATTGTTGTTCGAATCAAAATCGCCAAAATTCCATTTGTAAGTATCGGCATTGGAAGAGAGATTTTTAAATTCAGCCGTCAGCGGTGTAAATTCGCCTTTGAGGTTTATCTCAAAATCGGCTATGGGCGGTGCCTTTGGCTTGCTAACAACAACCGTCTTTTCAAAAACATCCTCCTTGCCAGAACTCTTGCTAAGCACTGCCAGCGTTACCTTGTATTCTCCCGGGCTTTGGAAAACATGCTCCGGATTCTTTTGGATGGATACATTTGAACTGCCGGAAGAAGGATCGCCAAAATCCCAGGCAAAACTATCGGCATTTTCAGAAGTATTTGAAAAAATAATTCTGGCCGGCGCCACATTTTTGCCCTCCGGAATTTCAATATTGAATCCGGCAACCGGCGACACTGCCACCTCTTCCTTTACTTGTTGTACTTCTGCAACTTCTGCCACCTCTGCCGATTTCTCTTCTTTTACCGGTTTGGGCTGACCGGTAACCACCACAAAATCAGTAAACGTATCCGTTTGATCAGCATTATCATTTTTGACAGTCAGGGTAACCTTGTACCTTCCCTCTTCAGAATAAATATGAACCGGATTTTTTAACACCGAAGTATTTTCATCAGAGTCCGGATCACCAAAATCCCAGGAAAAACTGTCGGCATTTGATGAACTGTCAGTAAACTTTACAATTGCCGGGGCCGGGTTATTATTATTTTCAACAATAAACTTAGCCGTTAGCGCAATTTCCGGCACAGACGGTGAAGTAACAACAACCCAATCGGTTGCCACACTCTCCCTGCTAAAGCCTGGACTTGAAGCTGTTAAAACAACCTTGTATCGTCCACCTTTTTTATACGTATGCGACGGCTCCTTTTTATCAGAAGTGTTCTCCTTTCCCGATTCCGGATCGCCAAAATCCCAGAAGAACCGGGTGGCATTCAGCGAATTATTATTAAAAATGACGGTAACAGGACCAATCATATTGTTGTTACTGACGGAGAAACGGGCCTCCGGTGGTTTGGGTAATTCATTGATGGTAATAACTTCTGAAAATGTAGCGGGCTTTTTCATCCCTTTGCCCCACGCCGACAATTGCACTTTGTAGGTACCTGGCTCCGAAAAAAGATGTGCCGGGTCTGTTTCTTCCGAACTGTTTTTATCGCCTGATGAAGGATCCGCAAAATCCCATCTGTATCTTTCTGCATTGCTGGATGTATTTTTGAAAGTTACGGTGGACGGCGCGGTTTCAGAAGACCTGGTATAAATAAACCCGGCTTCTGCAACCTTTTCTGATTCGACCACTACATCTTTTGTGATGGTATCAGTCAGGCCGCTAAAATTGTTCTTTACAATTAACTGAACCTTAAAGGTACCGGCATTTTTATACTTAACTGTTTCCTCTTTACTGTCTGATTCATTTTTACGCCCCAATGATGGGTCTCCAAAATTCCACCGATAGCTGTCCGCATTTTCCGAGGTGTTTTTAAAACTCACTTTGGCCGGTGGCAATTGGTTATTGTTGATAATATCAAAATCAGCGGTGACAGGATCATGCGTTTTAATTTCAATACTCTGATAATAGGTGCTTTCCATATTAAGCTGAGTATTCCGCGCAGTTAAGGAAATGGAAAACACACCTCCATTTTCGTAAATGTGCCTGGCATCTTTTTCAAACGACAGGTTTCTGACACTGGAAGTAGGATCTCCAAAATTCCACTGGTATTCGTTGGCATACGAGGAATTATTTGAAAATACCACTTCGCAGGGTGCAAATCCGTTATTCCCTACCGAAACGATTTTGAAAATTGCCTGCGGCTCATTCTCTTTGTATGCCAAAACTTCCACACTCACATTCCCAATATCCCCGCCAAAATCATCTTTGAAATACCACACAATTGCTTTCTCCCGGCCCGGACTAACATTGTTGCCCACATCACCATAAGCAGAAGAGGTTTTCACCTGACTTCCTCCGGAAGTAATAAACAAAACAACGCTAAACGACTTTGCCTCGTCCGTTTGGACCAGATCATAAGAGATAAGTAGTTTCTCGTCTGCCAGACTTTTGGAAACATTTGTGGCATAATTTTTCTGAGACATTACTGTTTTCCCTGCAAACAGCAACATTAGCGTTAAAGCAAAATAAGTTATACATCGTTTCATTTTCCCATATTTTTTAGCTATTCCACAACCATCTAAATCATTTCCGCAAAACATTATGTTGTAAAAACCCGGTACGGCAACAGATTGATCGAATCCTGTTTTAACCTGACCTTCAATGTTTCTGTTTTATGCCATAGTTCATCGCTTGTTAAACTGTTCTTTTCTTTAAACAAGAGGTGAATATCCAGTGTACGAACCATACCCTTTCCGGGCGAGTGTCCCAGTTCCACCCCCTTTTTTATCTCTACCGACTTTACATTGTTGCCAAATAATTCATAGCAGAGGGCTTTTATATCCTCAGCGGTAACAATCCTCCCTTTTGACAACAAAGACCGTCTTAAGGTATTCAACTTTTCTTCTTTTGTCAGTTTTTGCCTTCCTCCAACTGAATGGGTAAAAAGTTCCAGGCTTTTATCGTCCAAATCAACTCCCCTTAAAACAGAAAGACGTGACCCCGGACGAATATTATTTGCCTGTTCTCCGGCCACGGACCAAAACTGTACATTGATTTTATCATAATCAGAATTTGACTCCATAATAAGATATGAATTCAAATCATTGGCTACACCCGATGTATCAATGCGTTGTTGTAACCGTGATATAATCTGGTCGAGCTGTTTGAGCTCAAACGAAATCAAATCGGCTCCTTTCACAGAAAAAGCTGCCGCTTCGTCTCTGACCAAATCAATAAGATGCGCGATAGTTTCCCTGGCATCACGTGAATCAAAGCGTGCAATTCCTCCCTGTCTGACCAGGTATGTATTTTCACCCTCTGCACCATCCATCGAACTGCGCGGCGAATAAACCAGATCCCTGCTATCTGAAACTCTGGCTACGTCAAAAAATAAATCGTCGGTCAGCAACGGAATCACATTGGTTCCTTTCACAATGGAATGGGTATATTCATTCAACTCCCTGTTTACCAACGGAAAGCAATTCAAAGAAACCACCAAATCATCTATTTCCTCATCCGAAGCAGCCTGCGCCATATCAATCTCAACCCAAAGAATATCTTCGCTGAAAACATCCGGCTTTTCCTCAGAGAAATATTCCCCAAGCAAATTCGATGTACCCTCCAATCCGGCAAAATCCTTTAACAAATAGTCACCGTCTGACAGAGTCATAAAATTCTTTTCGTAAAAAGCATTAATAAATCCGGTGGCTTTAAATGAAATATTATTCTCCTTCTCCAGCAGGCGGGTAAGTGAGTTTTCAGAATCCGGTTCTGTTCCTGTTCCGTTTTGGAATAGCACCTCTTTCCCATTTATTTTCCATGTTGCATTTTGCAGTGAATGATAAAAACGCTCCTCCAGCACAAGATTTTTGAACGTGAAAAACAGCGTCAGCCCATCTAAAATTTCAATCAGCGGATCCATTTTAATTCCCAGATACAATGTGGAATTCCCGGCAGTGCTTTTTCGGGACGTTTCGGCCAGTATTTCCTTAAAACGGCCATCCACTCCATATAAATGTTTTCCGGCAAACAGATATTTAATTTCGCCGTTAAAAAGCGTAGTGCGTTTTGCCGGAGTAAACCAGATATCTTTTTTTGTGGCACCTTCCTTCCCGGGCAACTCCCTGGAAAAACTAAACTGATAATAATCATTTATCGTTACGCGGGCTTGCAATGGTTTTGCATAAGCGATGGCATGGGCAGGAAAATGGGTAAACATATTCTGCCTGAAAAGTACCTCAAGTAATTTGTCCACAACCCGGGCATCTGCCCTTTCTATCTCACGCGATGTATTGTATAGTTCTTCCGCAAGTGCCCCTAATATTAACCCCAGTACCGGATCAAATGAATTAATATCCTGTACATCGGGATAGCCCCAAATTTTTGAGGCATTTCTAATCATTCTTCTTTTTATGGAATCAATGGTATCAACCGGCATCTTTTCTGACTATTTTATTTTGATGAAAATCTCAAACAAGCATTTACACTTAATAGGAAAGCGGGCCAATGAAAAATGTTTCGAAATGCTGAAATGGTTCATTCGTTTTATCAATGACCCCGTTTATTATCATCTTTATTTGTGTCTTTATTCTTTTATTATGAACTTTTGTACTTATTTCAACCTGCTCAATTTGCAATTCAATAGACACATTTATTAACCTCTTCTCATTGTTACGAATAGAATCAAGAATAGATTTTTTCAGTTCATCTTTTAAATAATGGGTGTTGTAAATATTCTCGAAATCGTAATCAGAGATTTCTGTACCAAAAAACGGGTCGTGCCTGACTTCCCTGTATGAGGTAGCCGTAATTAAATGGATCATGTTATGGATCGATTTTTTCAGGTCGATCCGGCGAACTTCTTTTTGACTGATAATTTTGCTTATTGCAACCGGTATGTCAAGATAATCAGGCACGATCATTTTTTTAAGTTAGTTTAATCTGCTAAAAAGCTCCGTTTCGGCTTCTGTTCTTTTACAAAAATGTTGGTTTCCTTCTTTTTGCCAATGTAAGCCAACGACTCCAGCTTATCGAACAGAAGAGCAATAATCTGGATAAACTCAGTGAATTGTTCCACGCTAAAAAGGAGATCAAAATGCCGGTATTCAAAGTTGATACAATACACCAGCAATTTTTCAAAATCGCCCTGTTTCAGTTCCGACCAGTTGGTAAAATAGTTTAGCAGTTCTTCTTTGCTTGCTGCGGCATTTGAATCAATGGTATTTCTAATCACCCTGGCGGCGTTGGCAATATACATGAACAGATAAATTGGCGGCAAATCAGAAATCTCCCATTGCAAACGCAAATGATTCTCTGTTACATATCGGAGCAGGTTTTCTGAAAGAGACAGCACCGACCTGGCCAGGCTGGTATCCTGCTTTTTTTCATTTACCTTCCGGATAATACTTAGCAGATCGAGTTCGAGCTGACTAAAAAACTTCCCGGCTGATTCATAAAAACGTGCCAGTTCCTGATGGCTCTTTACCGTCATGCAGGGGGGAATATAGTCGTCATAAATTTCGGGAGTCCCGTTTTCTATTTTTAACTTCCCGATAAAAAATGAAGCTGGGTGAACTCCCTCTTTTGCCAGCTGTTTTTCCGACATAATACTTACTTTATAGGACGGAACGGCAAAAGGATACCGGGGTGGATCCTCCCGGGCATCCAGGTCTCCAAATGGCTGGCGGTTAAAGGGATCAACCGACAGTAGAATAAAATAATCATCCCCTTCTTCTTTGGCTGCCAATTCCAACTCCTTGGAAATGTCCACCTCCAGTTCAGGCAACTGATGTTCTTCCAAAATTTCAATTCGCGTGCCCCCCTGGCAAACTGCACGGCATTGAAAAATTTTTACCTTAAGAAACTTTTGGTTGTCAATTTTAATCACTGTTTTTTCTGCCCCTTCCGATTCAGCGCCCACAGGGAGTAATCCGTAATTTTTACTGTTCAAAAACAATCCCAAAACATCATTTAACCTGTCAGTAAATGCATTTTCCTGCTGAATAAAATGCTCTTTACTGATGTTCATTCCGTTTTCCCAGTTGACACTTAGGTACTTCAATTTTGGCGACATAATTTTATGTATGATTTAGTTATTTATTTTCATCTCAAAAAGCCACTACAGGACTGTGCTGTAACCCAAAAGCGAATTTTTGGTTTCCGGATCTAAAACAAAAGTCTTTTGCTTCTTGTCCGATACCAACTGGGTCTCAACATCAAGTTCTACCGGCATAAAATAACCGTAGAAACAATTCAACAGCCTGTCAGCCGCCCGGTTTTCAAAAAAGTCCCTGACATGGGTATTTTTCAGCGGCCCCACCTTCACCACCAGTCTGCCTATAAATCCCGAAGCCTTTTTACCGATAACCATATCTTTTCCCAGCTTTGACCAGCCTAAGGCGCCCCCCCGGGGTTTATCCTCAACTTCCGAACCGTTGAGCTCTTCCGGTTCCCAGGGGTCAAGTTCAATACTTACATCTTCTCCCAGAATGCTTTCAAGGCAACGGGCAGTGATATTGTAATTCCCGGCAATCTGATGGGCATAAGGCAAAAGCTTTATTAATCTCGAGGCGTACAACGGAGGAATTTTCCTGTCGATTTTCCAAAACCCCGGAATTAGCCCATTCAAAAAATCGGAATACAGTCGCCGGAGTACCTCTGTTTCTTTCTCTACCACATTCACATTCTGAAAAAAAATCTCATGTTCGAATGGTCTGAAAAATTTACGAATGGATTTCTCCTCCCCTTTAATTTTCATCGACTCTTTTGCCATATCATCCCCCGAAGCATTTTTGTTATCGGAGAAACTATGGAAAAGAGCCTCGGGAAGGCCATCGTATATTCCGGCTCTGTTTAAATGAACACTCAGCGACTCGTCGCCGTTTTCGAAATCCTCCACCTCACTTCGGTCAATATCAAAAGACCACTTCCGTTTAAAAGGCCCGTCGAATACCGCCAATACATCCTTTTGAGAAATATTGTCTTCTCCTAGCAGGCAAGAAATAACATATTCTGCCCTCAAATCAAAAAGCAAGGTGTTAATATATTCCGATTTCTCTTTTAAGTTCACTTAACTAGTTGTATAATATATCTTTTGTTTCAAAAAAGACCTTCTTTAATACAAAGGATTTAAGCGCCAATACATCCTTTATCAAGCGGGAAATACAAAAATTAATATGCCTGTTGACCCTTCTGAAGCAGGATGTTCATTTTGTTCAACAATTTAAAAAAAAATAGGGAATAATAAAAAAGAAATTTCGCTGCTTATTATTGCCTGCTTTTCAAGGGAATTCCGACCATTATCCGGAAAACCTTCACAAAAATTACATTGATTTTACTAAGTGAGTATGCTGTATTTGAGGCTATTTCATCGAAACATAAAATCGGAAGGGTTTATCCCTGCTTTAAACGAATCAATGACAGCCCCTCCCGGAGAGTAACGGTAAACAATGGCATCCTGGGTGTAGTCGATGGCATCGGAAACATATATTTCACCGTTCACCGGGTTAATACCAAAACTATAAAAAAGCTTTTTCCCTGCCGGAATGAATACGGAATCAGGCAGCTGTCTGCTGTTCACGGGCATTTTACAAATTCCTTTGTTTATGTAAAAAAGAGTATCGCCTGTTCCGTCTATTTCAAGGTCTGAGGGAAGCGCACCGGTTTCAAAACGATAAATCTGCTCTACTGTAAAAGTTAGTGGGTCGAGACGGCTCAGCGCCGGAAGGTCATTTCCTGCCGGAGAACCTTCGTAACCTCCGTCAGAGAGTACCCAGATTTTACCGTTCTTATCCACTTCCAAATCTCGTGGTTGGAGCGGAACCCTGATTTTGGTTATCATCTGATCGGTTTCGGTATCGATGACCAAAATATTTTGGTCAAAAGACCATGATGATACAAAAAGATATTTTCCAACCTGTACCATCTGTTCCGAGGAGTGTCCTTCCAGTTCGATACTACCTGTAACTTCCAGGGTTGAAGGATTAAACAGGGTAATATTCCCGGCATACAAATCAGATATATAAGCTTTCTCATCCGAAATAAAGTGAATATAACGTGGCGAATTTAGCCCTTCTACTGCCCCCTTAAATTCAACTGTGCGGGCATCCACCACATAAATTTTACCTGAGTTGTTGACCACTAAAAACAACTGGTTGTCGCGCAATGCCAAGGATTGTAATACATCGCCCAGGGGGGCGTTATTCCGGGCATAAAACAACTGGTTTGTTACAGTTTTCCTTTCGGGATGATAAAAGGAAAGCGAACCGTTCCCGTACATAAAATTCCCCTCACAGGCAATAAAAACACCGGATTCGGTGTCAAGATCAAAAAATACAGTTTCGACCGGCTCCTCACTGCATGACCAGATTACTGTCAGCAAAAAAGCTATTTTTATCCAATGCTTCATTCTTTTCGGTATTTGAATGCAACAGAAAATGTATAAAAGCGACCAGGCATAGGGCGCCACAAAATACTCTGATAATTCAGATCAAACAGGTTTTCAACGGCACATTTCAGGTTCAGCGAAAAATCCTTCCACAAAACCTGTTTACCAAAACTTAGCCGGCTCAGCCAGTAAGGATTCAGCACCTGCTCAAAATCCGATTCCTGATTGCTCGATCTGGTGAACCGCTTCCCTATCCCATTCAAATCGTATTTCAGGGTAAATTTTTTCCAGGTGCTGCTGAAATAGATTCCCCCTTTATGCTTCGGAATGTAAATCAACTGCTTGCCACGCGATTCATCTGCCGAACGTTCGGCATTCAGGTTAACAGTACTGGTAAACGCATAATTCCCTCCGGAACGAAACCGGAATTTTCGCCACTCCAGATCTGCGGTAAAGCTGTATTCGATTCCCTTCGACAATACGTCTTTTACATTGTTTGCTTCCCAGTAGTAAGCTCCGTTGGAAGCAGGGCGCCAGATAATCCAGTTTTCCACCTTCGACAAAAACCCGGTCAGTTCATTTGTAAAGACAACTTTTCCTATCCGAAAATCGCCGGCCAGGGAAACATCTCCCGTATAACCATCTTCGGGCAAAAGGTCCGGGTTACCACCGGGCAGCCAGTACAAATCATTGAGGGTAGGCTTGTGGTAGTTCCTGGCCACATTCGAACGTAAAATAACGGGCACTTCTCTGAAAACCTGCCACTCAACGCCGGCAGCAGGAATGAGCGGTACCACATGTTTGTCATAATTTTCGGATCGTATTAACACAAAAGCTGCCAGCCGTTCCGATGGTTTAAAGTGCAAATTGAACAATAGACTGGTTTCCAGCCGGTTTTCCTTGTATCCCCCGCTACTCACATTGTCTTTGGCCTCCACTTCATGGTAATTAACATCGACACTGACCGTTGCAAAGTATTGGTCGCTGAACTTCCTGAAAATCCGCAGGTGGTTCAGAAAACTTGTTTCCGAACTTTTGGAATCTGCATTTACAAACTGAAATTCCGGAGTTGCCCGGTAGTAGTCGAGTCGTGTAGTATTCAATCCGGAGAAAAAATGGTAATTCAATCCTTCAGAGTATTTTTTCCAGTCGTATTGCACTCTGAATTGCCGATCCTCCTGGTACTCTTCACGTTCACTTCCCTGGTAAGACATCAGCTGCGGCAGGTTGCGCTTGCTCTCCTGGTACCACAGCCGCACCCCCGACACTTTATTTTCAGCATGCCGAAGATAAAACTCCTGAAGAATACCGGCTTTCCGGTAATCAGCATTTTTCAGGGTATCATTTCTTTTGGGGATAACTCCCGAGTTGTAAAACGGGAAATCGTTTTCGGAGCCTTCATAAAATATTCTTGTAGAAGACTGGAATTGTTTCCCGCCCATTCCCAGTTTCAAAAACGATTTTCGCGAATGGAAAGAGCCGGTTTCGGCCATTCCCTCCAGATGCAACCGGGTACGCCAGTCAGGATTATTGCCTAAATGAATACTGCCGCCCAGGGCCCCGCTTCCCTTCGTAAGGGAACTGCCGCCATGCAACAGATAAATTTCATCGGTAAAGAATACCGGAAGCAGCGACAAATCAGCAAACCCGCGCATGGGCGAGTTCAGGTTCATGCCGTTCCACAGCACCTGGGTATGGGAGGCTGCTGTTCCACGAAAACTGGCAGTGGCTGCCGAGCCCCTTCCATAGGACTTTACAAAAACCGGTGAATAATCGGAAATCAGTTCCGAAAGATCGGTAGTCAGCGAAGAAACCCTTTGCAGCGAATCGGTGCGGGTAATTTTTAATCCTGCTTCTTCTACCCTCTTTTTAGCCAACACTTTTACCTCCTGTATCCGGACGGTATCCGTAAAGTTTTGGCCGTTTACAAATACACAAACCACTGAAAGGAGCAAAACCAATAATGTTTTCAATCCCCTCATTTTTTGATGATTTTGTGTGTTTCGGCCTCTCCTTTTTGAATGATTACAAGGTAATACATGCCAGATGGAAGTGAGGAAAGATCCATTTTCACCAAACCGGAAACAAGCTCTTTTTCAAAAAGAACACGGCCCGTAGGGTCAAGAATACGGGCACTGGTACCGCGGTTACCAGCAGTCTCAACTCCTTTTCCACCCTGAATAAACAGGTTATCCTCAACCGGATTTGGATAGGCTCGAAAAACTTTCCGGGCTATCGGGACAAGGCCTGTTGTTAACTTTTTGGAAATTAAAACAGCGTTACTCCCCGAGCTAACAATCAGCGGAGGTTCATTTTCCAACGTAAAAGCCACTTTCCCCGTTTCATCCGTGAAATAAGTACTACCCGCCGTAACTTCTGCATTTGAAACCGGGACAAAACCAGATTCAGAAATTACATCATTTGCCAGGCTGCACGATGTTTGTTCCAAGGTTATTTCAACCTCCTCACCTGTGAGCGCCGAATCTTTGCTGCTTAATAGCCGTGTGTAATTCCAGTCTTCGGAGATACCGGGTACGTGGTATAATGCAACGGTGTCGCCGTCTGCGATTTCTTTTTGGTCGAAAGTATTCAGAAACTGCTTGCTGTTCCAACGGGCAATCCAGGAGCGGGCAAATGCCGCAGGTTCGATTTTACCCCCCCAGCCGTAAGTGAAGAGGCCACCTTTTTCTACAGAATATAAATAAAGCTTCCCACTGGCAGCGTCATCGTCCCTGAAGCGGAATGCTGCTTCTGCTTTCTCCAATCCGGAAGCCAGCGCATGAAAAAGTGTCGGTTGGTTTAAACCGGAATAGTCCGATTGCCGGTTTTCCACCGCCTCATTCAAATTGCCTGCTTCTACTTCTATCCATTGAAAAGGCAACAGGTTTTCATCTTCCGTCATCAGCGTGAAATACACCCTGATTTTATCATCCGCTGAATACACATTCACCCGCACCTGCTTTTCAAGCGGAAACCCCTCTGCCGAGCATGTAAGTATTGTCTCTCCCGGCTGAACAGCTACAAAAATGAATGTACCTTCTTTTTCAATTACTTTTCCAACCAATGTATTGGAAGATAAAAACTGAACCGGCACACTGATCTTTTCCTGTTCATTATCAAAAACCTGCACATCCAAATCTATCGAATCTCCGGGGTACACCGATGAAAAATCGGACAGTAACCGGATAGAGTCTGGTATGACCACTTTCAGGGTTGTATATTCCACTTCCTCCCCGGCCGAAATTTCCAATACCGCCTCACCAGATGCATGTGCCAACAGCTTCCCTGTGGAGGCAATACGTATCACATTTTCATTTTGCGAAACTACTGAAACGGGCGTATTGATATTTCTGCCTTTTTCAAAATACCTGGCCTCCAGTTTCAGCGAATCCCCCTTCAACATTTTTAGCGGATGCCGGTAAACCACCAGCCGGTTTTCTTTTCCTGAAATTTCGGGACGTGGCTTAACGGCTTGCACCCAGGCCACATCAGTAGAAACTTCCCCCAACCATCCGATGCTTGCAAGATTCCCCGAAACAATTTTCACAAAATGAATGGAATCCAAATCCACGTAATTCCCCTGGGGGTCTATGGCCCAGGAAATGTCAACAGGATCGCCGCCCGCCCCTTCTGTTTCTATCGTATAAGGATTATCGGGTAATGTCACATCCACGTTTTGTTTACGCGGATAGGCATCGGCATACCCAAATACCGGAGGAAGTATTTTTAAACTATTGAGGTTGGAGCTGTCTATTTCGGTTGGGAACATAGTCCCTTCAAAAGTAACTGACTCCTGCGGATAGCCGGGAAAATTTTCCTCCAAGGGGTAATACTCCTGAAGATTAAAACTGTTGGCCCTAATCCAGCCGGTTTCACCCAGGTTATCTTTCCAGAAAATATCCCGGGTATCGGTCTTAAAATAAGTTACTGCGTAATTTTTCTTTGTTTTCGGATGAGCATGATGACTTCCGGCAATTTCGTACCAGGTTTCATCAGGCTGCCCGTTCTGGTTTTCGTCTGCCATCACCCAAATCACTCCGGGCTCTGACGATCCGGCAAAGGCATTCCCGAAAACAGTAAAGTCGATCCCGTACGGATTATCCGGGTGATTAACACAGGCCTTTTCAAAACCCAGTACAATGTACCCGCCAAAACTTCCCAGCGAAACCATTTTGGTGGTATCCCCGGTCATTTTTTGGGCTGCCTGCGGCGTACCAATGTTTTCCATGTTCATGTGCTGTCCCGGCGCTGGCCGGTACTCAATAAGGCGTTTAGCCGCACTTTGCGAAAAGCCACACATGGCTGACGCCATAAAAACAGATAGAATTGTAATTTTTTTCATTCCCCTTGGTTAAATTCATAAAACACGGGGAAATAAAAAGTCAGGTATTTAAACCGTCGCTTTTATTCCCGAAAGCTTTTTTTGAAAATGGCAGGTCTTCTGGCTTACCCCAATTGGCGGCGGCCTTCCCGTTCCAAAAAGATCCGGACAGTGGCCATTTTTGCTACCAACATGAAAGGATTACAGCTGCGGGTACAGCTCCGGAATTTCACCGGATTCCCTTTTATTATTTACCATTCACGCCACAAAAATAATAATTCTGGAACAAAATTCTATTTAGAATGTTTCCAAATAATTACGTTGATACTTTAACTTAAAATAGAATTTGAAAATGACAAAACTTAAAATATCTTTATTTGCCCTTGCTATTTTTATAAACTCTTTGACAGTCAAGGCTCAGCAGGAAACAGACGCAGTAATTATCGGGCATGTTGTTGCCTATGGAGAACACATCCCGTTTGTCAATATTTATCTTGAAAATACCAATTATGGAACAACAACAGATGCCACCGGTCATTATATGATGATTGACCTTCCGGAGGGCAAATTTACACTGGTAGCCAAAATGATTGGGTATAAAACAGAAAAACGTCCGATAACATTAAAGGCAGGAGAAACCATTGAAATAAAATTCGAATTGGAGGAAGAGGTAATGAAGGTGGACGAGGTAGTAATTACCGGCACAAAAACGTTTAAACGGCAAACCGAAAGTGCAGTAATTGTGAACGTAGTCGATTCCAGAACCATCAAAAACATAGCGGCACAAACTGTTTCGGAAGCGCTGAATTTCCAGCCGGGGCTGCGCATGGAAGTAGATTGTCAAACGTGCAACTACTCCCAGTTACGAATGAACGGTTTGGGCGGCGCCTACAGCCAGATACTGGTAAACAGCCGGGCCGTTTTCAGTCCGCTGACCGGACTTTACGGACTGGAACAACTCCCTTCGGAGATGGTGGAACGCATTGAAGTAGTGCGCGGCGGGGCTTCTGCTTTGTATGGTTCCAGCGCTATTGGCGGTACCGTAAACATCATTACACGGATGCCCCAGCGTAATTCATTTGAAATTACTTCCAACAATACCGTTATTGGCGACGGTTCGACCGATTTCAACCTGAACGGAACCCTTACTGCCCTTTCGCAGAAACGAAATGCAGGCGTGGCGCTTTACACTTCACACCGCCAGCGTGATGCGTATGATCACAACGGAGACCGTTTTTCAGAATTGCCTTCCCTGACCAATAACTCTTTCGGATTAAATTCTTTTTTCAGACTGGATGAAAAGCAGAAGCTTGAAGCCAATTTATCAAGTATGCACGAATACCGCTATGGCGGTGAAATGACTGACGGCCCTGCTTATCTTGCGCGGCAATCGGAAGAACGCACACACGATGTGCTTATGGGAGGCGTGGATTATGAACTGACCAGCGAAGAAGGAAACAGAACTCTGGCGCTATACACTGCAGGCCAATACACCAAAAGAAAACATTTTACGGGCATTGCACCCGACGAAGGGCCAGACCTTCAGGATTACAACAACGACCCACCCTACGGGAATTCAAAAAACTACACACTTCAAATGGGAGCTCAATTAAATCAAACTGTACAGGACTTTATCCGCGGCACCAACACTTTCACTTTTGGTGCCGAATATGTGGTAGACGATGTTTTTGATGAAATTGAAAGTTACGAATATTTAATTGATCAAAACTCGAGAAACCTGGGAGCCTTTGTGCAAAGCGACTGGATGCTTTCCCGAAAAGTAACTTTACTTACCGGTGTGCGGGCCGACAAACACAATTTTGTGGATGCCCTTATTGTAAATCCCCGCATTTCGTTTTTATTCAAACCAGGACTTAACGGACAGTTTCGCTTATCATGGTCCACCGGTTTCCGCGCGCCCCAGGCATTCGATGCCGATATGCACATTGCCTTTGCAGGCGGAGGGATTCAAACCATTCAACTAAGCGAGGACCTGAAAGAAGAACGTTCGCAAAGCTGGAGTACCTCTTTCAACTGGGACCGGCCAACAGAAAAACACATTTACGGGTTCACCCTCGAAGGATTTTATACAAGGCTGAAAGATGCATTCATTCAGGAAGAAATAGGAACTACAGAAAAGGGAAACTCTATTCTTGAAAAAAGAAACGGTGGGGCAAGCAATGTCTATGGCGCAACGCTCGAAGCACGTTTAAATTACAACAGAAAGCTGCAGGTAGAAACCGGCGTTACATTGCAAAAAAGCATCTATGAAAATCCGGTGGCCTGGTCAGAAGAACTGCCGGGCACCAAAGATTATCTTCGCACACCCGAATCTTACGGTTACTATACATTTACCTGGACACCCGGAGACCGTTTCAGTACAACCCTTTCAGGTATTTATACCGGCTCAATGCTTGTGCCTCATTATGGAGCAGCGGAAGATCCCGGCACGCCGGAACAGGATATTTTATTTCAATCTCCTGAGTTTTTGGAAACAAACCTGAAACTTGCGTACACTTTCGAACTGCAACGGCTGGATTCCTCCATCGAATTATTTGGCGGTATCAACAATATGCTGAATCAATACCAGGACGATTTCGACAGCGGAAAAAACCGCGACAGCGGTTATGTGTACGGGCCGGCCAGACCCAGAACATTTTTTATCGGACTAAGAATATTTAACTGACGGGTAGAACAAACTGAAATTCGCTCATAAAAAAAGTGATAGCATGACTAACAATCATACTATCACTTTTTTTTATATCCTGTTGAATAACAACCTATTTCCTCTTTTTATATACTTTCTCCGGCAATTTCAACGCCCGAACAATCAAAAATATTCCAACCAAAACAAAAGGTAAACTGAGCCACTGCCCCATGTTCAGCGCCATGCCAGCTTCAAAAGTTTCCTGATCCTCTTTTATAAATTCAATAAAAAAACGGGCAGAAAATATCAATACAAAAAATGCCCCGGTAAGCAACCCTTCTTTGTTTTTGGAGCGGGTACGCCAGTACATAAAGATTAATACTCCAAAAGAAATAAAGTAAGCCAAAGCTTCATAAATCTGGGTTGGATGTTTTGCCACAGTTTCGCCGTTGCGTTCAAAAATAAATCCCCACGGTAGGCTGGTTTCAATGCCGTAAATTTCGGAGTTCATTAAGTTCCCTGTCCGGATAAATGCCCCAACCAAAGCAGTAGGAACAACGATACGGTCGATAGTCCACAACACATTACGTTTGGTAATTACCTTTGCATGGATCAGCAAAGCCAGAATAATTCCAATGGCCCCTCCGTGGCTGGCCAGTCCGCCGTGCCAAACCATAATGATTTCTTCGGGGTGCTGCGAGTAATAATCCCAACCGTAAAAAAAGACATGCCCCAGACGGGCGCCAACAATGGTTGCGATAATGATGTAAAAGAAGAGGGAATCAATCCACTTTTGCGGAACATTTTCCGACTTTAACATCCGTTCGCCAATGTAGTAACCAATTAAAAAACCGGAAGCGAAAAGGAGTCCGTACCAGCGAACTGAAAGCGGCCCCAGGTTAAATATTTCAGGATTGGCATTCCAGTGGATAAAATTCAAAAGGTGCATCATTTCGTATTTATTTTGTATGGATATTACATCATTTTGGATAAAAACCGGGGGCAGAAACTATGCCCCTCCCCTGCCATGGCATTGTTTGTATTTCTTTCCGCTTCCGCAGGGGCACGGGTCGTTACGGCCCACCTTTTTCTCCACGCGAACGGGCTGTGGCCTTGAGCGCTCTCCGGTTTGCACATTGGCTCCTTCCATAGGATTCTCCACTCCGGGCAGATCTGATTTTTGCGTTTTATAGCGGCTCATATCTGTCCGTCTTCGTTCTTCTGCCTGCCGCACCTGGTCAGAACTTTGAATGGGTATATGCCCTTTCATCAGGGTAGAAACCACATCTTTGTTTACCTTGCTGACCATCATTTTGAAAAGGTTGAATGATTCGAACTTATAAATCAGCAATGGATCTTTCTGCTCATAGGTTGCATTTTGTACCGACTGCTTCAAATCGTCCATCTCGCGTAACTGCTCTTTCCATGACTCGTCGATGGTATTCAGCACAATCTGCTTCTGGTAAGACTTAACAAGCTCTTTTCCTTTATTCAGGTACGCCTTTTCAAGGTTACAGACAATCTGGAAAACCCGTTTACCGTCGGTAATGGGAACAACAATATTTTTATAAACCTCCGATTTGGTTTCATACACATTTTTGATGACCGGGAAAGCCTGTTTGGATATAATATCCACCTTCCGCTTATAACCTTCAATCATCTTTTCATAAATACGGTCGGTAGTCTCTTGTGCCGAGAGTTGTTTAAATTCTTCTTCTGAAACAGGAGACTCAATGGAAAGCAACCGCAGCAATTCCATGTTAAAATCTTCAAACTGATCGGAACCGTAATATCCCTCCACCAGCTCTTCCACTGCGTCGTACATCATGTTCAGCATATCTACCTCCAGACGTTCGCCGAACAACGCATGCTTCCGTTTTTTATAGATGACTTCGCGTTGCGAGTTCATTACATCGTCGTATTCCAGCAACCGTTTACGAATGCCGAAGTTGTTCTCTTCCACTTTCTTTTGCGCCCGTTCAATGGACTTGGAAATCATAGAGTGCTGAATCACCTCACCTTCTTTCAATCCAAGGCGATCCATTACACCGGAAATTCGATCGGAACCAAACAAACGCATCAAATCGTCTTCAAGGGAAACGTAAAACTGCGAGGAACCCGGGTCTCCCTGTCGTCCGGCACGACCGCGCAACTGGCGGTCAACCCGTCTCGAATCATGCCGTTCGGTACCCACAATAGCCAATCCACCGGCTTTTTTCACTTCAGGAGACAATTTAATGTCGGTTCCACGGCCGGCCATGTTGGTGGCAATGGTAACCGCTCCTGAACGTCCTGCTTCGGCAACAATCTCCGCCTCGCGGGCATGCAGTTTGGCATTCAGTACATTGTGCTTAATTCCCCTGATTTTTAACATCCGGCTAAGCAATTCCGAAATTTCAACCGAAGTTGTCCCGACCAATACCGGGCGTCCGACCTTGTTCAATTCCACAATTTCATCGATAACCGAATTGTATTTTTCACGTTTGGTTTTGTACACCAGGTCTTCTCTGTCGTCGCGCACTATAGGCCGGTTGGTAGGAATTACAACAACCTCCAATTTATAAATATCCCACAATTCTCCGGCTTCTGTTTCGGCCGTACCGGTCATTCCTGCCAGCTTGTGGTACATCCGGAAGTAATTTTGTAGGGTAATAGTAGCAAAGGTTTGCGTTGCCGCTTCCACTTTTACCCGCTCTTTAGCCTCAATGGCCTGGTGCAGTCCGTCGGAATACCGGCGTCCCTCCATAATACGGCCGGTTTGTTCGTCCACAATCTTCACCTTGTTGTCGATAACCACATATTCCACATCTTTTTCAAACATGGTGTAGGCTTTCAGCAACTGGTTGATGGTATGCACCCTTTCCGACTTCACGGCATAATCCTGCATCAGCTTGTCCTTCTTCTCCAAAAGCGTGTCGTGCGAATGGCCGGCATTCTCCAATTCAGCCATTTCAGCACCCATGTCGGGCATAACAAAAAATTCCGAATCGGCCATACCCTCTGAAATCAAATCAATTCCTTTGTCAGTAAGCTCTACAGAATTGAGTTTCTCTTCAATAATAAAAAAGAGAGGGTCGGTAACAATATGCATGTTTTTATTGTTGTCCTGCATATAAAAATTTTCGGTTTTTGTCAGGACAGCCCTCATGCCTTCTTCACTGAGGAATTTAATTATCGATTTGTTTTTGGGCAACCCTTTGTGGGCGCGCAGCAATAATAATCCTCCTTCCTTTTTTTCCTTGTCGGTAGCGTCTTCTTTAGTCAGCAACCGCTTGGCATCAATAAAAATATGATTGACCAAATCACGCTGGGCTTTATATATTTTTTCCACATACCCTTTCAGTTCCTCAAACTGCTGATCTTCTCCTTTAGGCACCGGCCCTGAAATAATAAGCGGGGTACGTGCATCGTCAATCAATACGGAGTCCACTTCGTCCACAATGGCGTAGTGGTGTTTGCGCTGTACCAAATCTTCCGGGTTGATTGACATATTGTCGCGGAGGTAGTCGAACCCAAATTCATTGTTGGTTCCATACGTAATATCCGCATTGTATGCTTTTCGGCGCGATTCAGAGTTGGGCTGGTGTTTATCAATACAGTCAACTGTTAGTCCGTGAAATTCGAAAACAGGCCCCATCCATTCAGCATCCCTTTTGGAAAGGTAATCGTTGACAGTAACCACATGCACTCCCCGTCCGGCCAGGGCATTCAAAAATACAGGCAAGGTAGCTGCAAGCGTTTTTCCTTCCCCCGTGGCCATCTCGGCAATTTTCCCCTGGTGCAAAACGATACCGCCAATGAGCTGTACATCGTAATGAACCATTTCCCAAAGAATTTCTGTACCGCCGGCCACCCAGCGATTTTTCCACAACGCCTTGTCTCCGTTTACCGAAATACTTCCGCGGGAAGAAGCCAGGTCTTTGTCGTATTCACGGGCAGTAACCTCCACTATTTCATTCTCAAAAAAGCGGCGGGCGGTATCTTTTACCACGGCAAATGCAGTGGGTAGAATCTCGTTCAGCACAACCTCTATTTTCTCATTTATCGTCTCTTCCAACTTGTCAATCCGCTCATAAATCTTTTGGCCCTCCTCAATTTCGGCCTCTTCTGCCTGCTCTTTCAGCGTCCGTATTTCATCCTCTTCCGGCTTAATTCTTTCCTTTATAATCTCCCTCAGTTTGTCAGCCTCATTTCTTAGTTCATCGTTTGAGAGGGAAACCAAACGCTGGTATTCCTGTTTAATTTGTTCCACAATCGGCGATATTTCCTTAATATCCCGTTCTGATTTATTCCCGAGTATTTTCCCGAGCATCTTGGTCACAAATGCCATATTATAATGCTGTTAATTTCTATTTTAATAATGTCTGTGCAAATTTAGTTAAATGAACAGGGTAAAAAAACGGAATGAAATACTTTTCATGAAAAAAGATGTAAAAATGACATCGGGATGTTAGAGCATTTATTCAAAAATGAATGTGTTTCCCTCCATATAAATCCGACTGCATTCATATTGTTTTTTTCTGAACCTTCAACAAAAACCATCGTTGAGTTGTATTCTACATTACAATGAATACCAGGTTTCTAAATATTTTATACAAAAGAAAGCTGAACCGGGAAAATGAAGCGGAGCAAAGCACTAAAAGAATGTACAAACATATCCAACATAAATAATTATAGGGAACACCGGTCAACCAGCTGTTCTAGCACAAAAATGAACCAGGGAATAAAAAAAATAAGATGAACGACAAAGAATATTTCTCGCATTTATACGAAATTGCCCGCTACCTGAACAAGGAGTTTTCCCTGCACTCGGCATTGCGAAAAGCACTGGAGAAAACGGTTGAATTACTCCGCCTGGAAACGGGTTGGATTTGGCTGGTACAGGAAGACACCAAATCGGTTTACCTCGCCGCTTCCTATAACCTGCCTCCGGCGCTTAGCCGATACCCCGAACGGCTTTCGGGACGCTGTTTCTGCATCGACCGGTACCTGGCAAATGGCATTTCGAAAGCGCGGAACATCAGTGAAATTACATGTACCCGTTTGCAGAATATCTCTTCCGGCACACGTGGACTAAAATTTCATGCCACCATTCCTATTACCATCGATGGCCGGAAAGTAGGGCTAATTAACCTGGTGAGCAAAGAGACACAACAACTGGATGAAAAGGCTCTTTCCATTTTAAATACCATCAGCGAACTGCTGAGTATCGCCATCCGGCGAACCCGGGCACAGGATTTACAAGTTAGGAAAAGCACAACGAGCGAAATGTTGGTGCTTGATGTATTGAACCGGGTACTGGAACCGGGAATGGAAGAACTGGTTGCCAAACTAAAAAAAATCCAATCGTTTGCAATAAGAGGAGACAGTATACTAGTGTCGGACCGCCTGAGTGAAACGATCCGGGAAGCAGAAGAGCTTTACCGGCAACTTTTTTTCATACAGGGAGAAACACAGGAACAGGCAGTTGATCAGAATGCAGAAAACAATTTGCATTATCCTACCTCCCCTTTAACAGCCCGTGAGCTGGAAGCGCTCACACTGGTCAAAAAAGGATATACCAATAAACAAATAGCCGAACAACTTTTTATTTCGGAACGTACGGTCAAATTTCATATTTCATCTATTTTGTCGAAACTGCTTGCCCACACCCGTACAGAAGCAGTTGAAACAGCAACCCAAAGGGGATTGCTGGGGGTTTAACAATCCACTGCTTTCGGTTCTGTTGGTTTCATTTTCTTCTTCATAAAGCCTGAGGAAAGCGGAAAACACGTGCCATTTTTATATTTCAGAAAACGACACCTGTCCTATCGTACAGGTAAAATTCTGGCCTTTCGACCGTTTTTTCAGGGCTTTTTCCTTTTCATCTTTGCAATCATAAAGAAATAAAACAGAAAGCTATGAAAACAGTTATTCTTTTAGGAACAGTAAGAAAAGGAAGGCAGTCACACAAAGCGGCTCATTACCTGGAAAGAAGGCTTCAGGCTCTGGGCATTGAGACCGACCTGATCGATCTCGCGAAAACCCCGTTGCCGATAGCCGGCACCGAAGAAGCCGAAACACCTGAAGCAAAAAGGGCCATCGCGCACATTGGAACACGCATAGAAGAAGGTAATTCCCTGATTTTTGTAACACCGGAATACCAGGGAAGTTTTTCGGGTGTATTAAAAAATGCACTGGATCATTACTGGGCAGAATTCCAAAAAAAACCAGTGGGCGTGGTAGCCTCCTCATCAGGTCGAATGGCAGGCATCAATGCCTCCACACAGTTGCAACATGTAATCTTAAGCCTGGGCGCTTTCCCCATGCCCAACAAACTGCTTATTTCAGAAGTTCATACTGCTTTTGATGCATACGGTGAACCGAAAGAGCAGCGAATCGTTAGAAGTACTAATAAATTTTTGGATGAACTGCTGTGGTTTGCCAGTGCATTTTGTCTAAAAAAACAAAAGGAGGTAGTCGTATGAACCCAAACCGCTTTTACACAAGAACAACACTGTTGCTCATCAGCAGCTTAACCGTAATGGCAGGGACAACAATTGCCCCCACACTTCCATCCCTTCAGTCACATTTTTCTGAAATAGAAAATGTTGGATTCTGGATTCGATTGATTCTTACACTGCCCGGACTATTTATTGTTATGGCATCGCCTGTTGCTGGGTACCTGTTAGACCGCGGCAACCGTTTGCGCCTGCTAATCCCGTCTATGATTTTATACGGACTTGCAGGCAGTTCGGGCCTTTACCTCGAATCAGTGGGCGCTATTCTGGCCGGACGCGCCCTGCTTGGAGTGGCAGTGGCCGGAATTATGACCAGCGCTACCACCCTCATTGCCGATTATTACGACGGACCGGCCCGTTCCCGGTTTATGGGCTGGCAGGCTGCATTTATGAACTTCGGAGGAGTCGTTTTTCTTACCGCAGGCGGTGCACTGGCCGAACGGGGCTGGAGCTGGCCGTTTGCCATTTACCTTTCAGCCCTTCTGATGGTACCACTTGCTTTGTCCGCTCTTTCCGGCCCGAAGAAAATACCAGGAATAACAGAAACAATAAAAACCGGGAATAACGGAAAAACCGCAGCAGATTCTTCCCGGCTGCTGATTTTTATTTATGCCATAGTTTTTAGTGCAATGGTTGTTTTTTATTTTATTCCCCTTCATATCCCCTACTATCTGGAGAAACTGGCAAATGCAGGCCCCACTTTAAGCGGCATGGCCATTGCGCTGGCCACTTTTTGCGGCGCCATAACCTCCTTTAGCTACGGAAAAATCAGAAGCCGGTTGGGATATCTCCCCATCCTCGGGTTAATCTTCGGATTGATGGGCACCGGTTACCTGACAATCGCTCTGAGCAGCAGCTATCCTGTAGTGCTTGCCGGGCTTGCAGTCAGCGGTTTGGGAATGGGGCTCATGTTTCCAAACATGAACGTTTGGCTTACCACCGAAGTTTCCCCTTCGGTCCGCGGCCGGGCGATAGGTGGCTTCACAACAGCTGTATTTCTCGGACAGTTTGTTTCACCCTTCGCAGGCCAGCCCATAGTGGATCAGTTTGGACTTGTAAACCTCTTTGGAATAGCAGGTATTCTGATGCTAAACCTTGCGCTCGCATTTGTGATATGGAAAAAACAGATTCTCGATAGTATCATGCAAGTAAAAAAAGAGCCGATTGTAGAAACGGTTTCGGTTAAAACAAGATCCCGAAAAATTTCAGGGTAGCACCGGGAATAATTAAACGGAACATGATTTACATTCTTTTAAACGCTGAAAATTAAAAGCTTAAAATACAATGCCTGTAACAGGTTAAACTATATCAAAGAGTATCTGTACATTTGGGCGTTAAAAAAGTAAACACAAATAACAAAAAATGAAGATTACAATTGTAGGTACAGGTGGTGTTGGAGGCTATTTTGGCGGGAAACTGGCAAAAGCCGGATTCGATGTTTGTTTTATTGCCAGGGGAAAACACCTGAACGCATTAAAAAATAACGGACTTACCGTAAAAAGTATCCTCGGGGATTTTCATGTTGATGATATAAAAGCCACGGATAAAATCAGGGAAGCCGGACAGGCAGATTTGATAATTCTGAGTGTTAAAGCGTGGCAAATAAAAGAAACAAGAGATGAGTTAAAACACATCATGCATAAAAACACCGTCATCCTTCCCTTGCAAAACGGAGTGCTGGCCTCCGGTGAACTGGAGGAAACCATTGACCGGAAGCACCTTGTTGGCGGCTTGTGCCGTATTATCAGCAAAATAGAATCGCCCGGCGTCATAAATCATTTTGGAGTAACCACCCCTACCATTGTTTTCGGGGAATTGGATAATACCGATTCGGAACGACTGCAAACCCTTAAAGCTGCTTTTGACAAAGCAGGAATCCATGCGCTGGTTACCATGGATATCGAATCGGAACTGTGGAAAAAATTTCTGATGATTTGTGTGAGCGGACTATTGGCTGTTACCCGAACCACCTATGGGGAGCTCCGGGAGCTAAAAGAAACCCGGGAGATGATGATTGATTTGTTCACTGAAATTTACACCCTCTCACAACATATTGGAATTGCGATGGAGGCTGATTTTGTTGAAAAAACAATCTCTATAATAGATAGCCTGCCTTACGATTCTACCTCATCACTAACCCGGGATGTATGGGAAGGAAAACCGTCGGAGATAGACTACCAGAACGGAACCGTGGTAAAACTCGGGGAAAAATACGGAGTGGATGTTCCCATCAACCGGTTTGTGTACAACTCGATTTTACCGATGGAACAAAAAGCACGGAAAAACAGCGGAAAAAGGTAAAAGGGTTTATAAAACAAAGCACGGATAATATATCTGCGCTAGCTACTAAACCACGCGATACAATCGCGCGGGAGCGTGGCAGTCATTTTCCCTTGTTGACAGAATGATTCCACTATTAAAAATGAGTTATAAATTTGTAGTTACCAGAATTTAGCAAATAAACCGCTTTACCGTTTTCGAATTTGACCAGCGAACATCCATCGGTATCAATTACGTCATTTTCCGATTTTGCAGGCAGATATAATGTAGCTGAAGTATTTGCCGGGACTGTGGTCTCGTAAATAAGTTGTCCGTTTAATACCTCCCATTTGCTGTTTATCCTGCCATACATTGAATCGTAATAACCTTCTGCCCAAGTCATTTCTCCGGTTGGATCAGGTGTTGGCTGCAGAATAAAATTTTGAAAACCTGGCTTATCTCGCTGAATACCGAGAGAATAAGCAATCATCCACTGACCAACAGCGCCAAAAGAATAATGGTTGAATGAATTCATGCTATTGTTTCCGCCAAAACCATTTTCTACAGTGTAACCGTTCAGGCGTTCCCAAATGGTAGTAGCCCCCTGATCAACAGAATATAACCACGAAGGATACTGATCGTTTTGCAGTAATTTGTATGCATGCTCATTATAACCATTATCGGAAAGGGCTTTACTTACCCAGGCTGTTCCTATAAAACCAGTCATTAACGAATATTCAGGACGAAGTATACCCTCATCATCCACATTTTTTCTTTCGATGGTTTCCACCAGGTTCTTTGCCATTTGCGGTACAACTATATCATCGAAAGCGCCCAAGGCCAAACCCACTGCATACGATGTTTGTGTATCAGCCAGCCTGAATTCCGGTTTTGCCAAACCTTTGGGCTCACGGCCACTGTCAATCAATCCCAAGGTTTTTCCGTCTTCGTTAATAAATGTGTTGTTAAAGAATGCTTTTCGTGCGTTGTACATTTTTGTATAACGCGCCGCATCTTCCGTTTTCCCCAACACCTCAGCAACATTTTTTATAATATACAAGTCGAAAACATGGTAGGCTGTTGTCAAGAAAGGTGTTCCAAGTATGTTATTTTGAGGTCCGAGCCAGTCACCCAGTTGTCCGTCGCTGATAATTCCTGTTTCCGGATTGATAGTTGTTTCCAGATAATCAATGTAAGCCACCATCGCATCATAATGCTCTTCCAGTAATGCAACATCGTTATATTGCTGGTAAGTTTCCCAGGGAACAGTAATTCCGGCACTACCCCAAAGAACACCACCAAAACCTCCTCCAATGGGCGCAATATCGGTAAACCTGCCTCCTTTTTCCTGTACATCGCGCAAGGCAAACATATGTCTTCTCAGAAACTGGTCGGAATTGGAAACATAGGTTGCTGTTCTTGAAAAAACAGAAATATCTCCCGACCACCCCATGCGTTCATTTCGTTGCGGACAGTCAGTGGGTAAAGTCAGGAAGTTATCCACATTCGACCATACAAGATTTGACCAAAGTTGATTCACTTTTGGATTTGATGTTCTATATTCCGCAGTAAGATTGAGTACCGAACTAATGGCTACTCCCTGAACGGCTTCCAGCGGAAGTGGTTTTTCAATTCCGGTAATTTCAATGTACTGGTAGCCGCGCGAAGTAAACTTTGGCTGGAAAACCTGTGCTCCGTCTTTCATAATGTAAATATCCTGACAAAGGGCTGCGCGGTAGTTTTCGGTCATAATCATTCCCACATTATCGCCCGATTCCAAAAGGTCGGGATAAAGAATTTCAGCCACTCGCAGAATCATAGTATCTCTTGCTTTTCCATTGGAAATGGAAATCCGGGGTACACCCACAAAGTTTTGTCCCATGTTGTACACATAAACTCCCGGGCGCACTTCTTCCATACTTTGTGCGGTTAATATTTTAAATTCTCCGGCGTTGTTTCCAATCTGTCCAATTAATTTCATATCATCGAAATTAAATTTTGAAATTGAACCGTCGCGTTCCCTTTTTTCACCAGAGAAAGTGGTCCCCTCAAGTGGAACCACTGAAGCATTTTTCCATTCAGAATCATCAAAACCAACATTGTTCCAACCCAAAACTTCTGCTTCTCTTGTAGCGTCGTAAACTTCGCCTAAATCCAGACTACTGTAAACAATCGGTCCTTTATTGTAAAACTTCCAGTCCTTATCGTTGGTAGAAATTATCTCTTTTGTTCCATCACTGTTATTAATTACCAATTGCGCAAGCAGCGACTGCCGATCTCCAAAATGATTCCAAACGGAACCAAAACTCAACAGGCCGCTCCACCAGCCTTCAGCCATCATCGCCCCCATTGCATTTTCACCGTTCCTAATCATGCTGGTTACATCGTAAGTTTGGTAAAAATGAGATTTATTATATTGAGTTTGTCCAGGATTGTAATGATCATTTCCTACCTTTTTGCCATTGATAAAAACTTCATAAATACCACGGGCAGTAACATACAAACGGGCTGAAGCTATCTTTTTGGTGGCTTCGAATTCAGTTCTCAACATTGGAATCGCATTGCTACTTGGGTTGGCAACGACAAATGTGCCACTCGTTCCACCATTTATAATAAAAGCATTGTTTTCTACTTTCACTTTTCCGGCAAAAATTCCATGATATTCTCCCGATAAATTTTCTTCAAAAAGAGTATTGTTGGGAAGCCTGTCGTTAAAAATTTCAACATCGGAGAAAGCGGCTTTTTGTCCTGCATCAACAGTAAAACCGATGTCACAAACTAATCCAAACGGCAGATAATCGCCGCTATTTCCCATCGGGTTCAGGTTGAATGAAGTATTAGATCTTGCATTTAAATCATCCACATAAAAATCGGGGGTGTTATTTAATACAATTGTAATTCTTCCAAAAGCACTTCGGATTGAAAAGTTATGTTTATCGTATTTATTTTTTGAATTGATAACGGATGATTTGATTTTAAAGCTGGTTAAAGGAATATCAGGCGTATCTTTTCGTGTATAGCCTGCGCGATAAATATTTAATTTTGCTAATCCGTTTTTCGAACCATCAACATCCGATATGTCTAATTCCAGCTTTATGTAACTTTCATTTGGCTTGTTTTCAAGTTGGAAAATATTTTTGTACTTGTCCATTAAACGGATGTCATTTGCCCCATAAATAAATGCAGCTTTTGAACTTCCTTCGGCAATGGCAAGCGAATATTTCATTCTGAAAATAATTTGGTATTGCGAATAGAAAACCAGGTTATCATCAGCCCCCCCAATCCATTGGGCGCCGTTCCACGCTAACTGAGATGGGTTCATCAACCCGGTTTCAAACCAGGAACTTGCTGCATGTTTTTTACTATTCTGATCCCAAACCGTAACAGTCCATTCATACCTGGTAGAAGGCTTCAATGCTGAACCGGCATAGGAAATGGCAAGGGCCGAATTTTTCATTACTTTATCTGAGTTCCAGACTACTTCTCCTGAAGTATCTTTCACTTCAATTTGGTAGGCGGTTTGGTAAACTCCACGTTCGTTTTCCGGAGCTTGCATTTGCCAGCCAAACCTTGGATTTTCAACATCGATTCCAAGTGGAGTTTTCGTGTATTCAACCGTTAGATTGTTGATTTTTAGTTTTTCACTGGAACAACTTAAAAAAATTGAAATTGTGATTAGGAGAATAACAAATTGAAAAACTTTTGATTTTACATTTTTAATGACGGACATTTTTATTTCAATTTAGTTGGCTGAATTAGAAAAAATCAAAGATATGAATTTAAAACACTTGTTTTATATTGTTCAGTTTTATATTTCAAATGTCCTGTCCTTCGCTGCCGCGCGATTGCATCGCGTGGAATTACTTAACAACAATCACATTATCCAGTATTCCTTTTTCACACGCGCTGGTGCCGATTTGCAATCGGTACCATTTTATAGTAAATAAAGCACGGGCTGATTAATGGAATTGTTCTATTCTATTTTTTTGTTTTTACAAAACAAAGCACGGATAACATATCCGCGCTAGCTACTAAACCACGCGATACAATCACGCGGGAGCGTGGGAAATTAATCTTCAAGGTCTCTTTTCAAACTCTTTTTCATCTTCGAAGGGTGCTGGCTGGTATGGAACACATCAACAATAATTATGTATTCTTCGGTTATTTCATAGATTATTTTGTAATTCCATTTCGAAACAGAGCGATAGTTTTCGGGTTCATCAACCAGGTATTTTTCAACTGAAAACTTTTCGGGGAAGTCGTTCAGGCTGTGGGCAAGTTTTACCAGTTCTTTTTTAACTTTCCTGGCTGCCATTACTGAGTCTTCAGCTATGTAGTTATAAATATCGTCCAGATTATTTTTTGCCAGCCTGTCCCAATGGATGGGAAGTTTCTTTTTCCTTACCAATTTTCAATCTCCTTTTGCACTTCTTCCTGTGTGATATAATCCCCGGACTTTACCCTTTGTGAAGCGGCTTTTGCCCTTTTTACAAGGCTTTCTTTTGTTATCGGCGAGCCATCAATATTATAACCAACGACACCAGGTTCTTTATATTCTTTACTCATAGCATATACCATTTTCAAAAACCTTTCATCTGCGTGGTCTATGTAATCGTGAAGCTCTTGTCTTAATTTTTGTACTCCCATAACTTTCTTTGCTTTCTACAAAAGTAACGATTAATATTCATATTTGGTTTCTGTTTTGCGGGAGCAACTTTGGAACTTCATACTGCAAATCCAATGCAAACAAACCATTTCGCCGCGCTGGTGCCGATTTGCAATCGGTACTTTTTTATAGTAAACAAAGCACAGGCTGATTAATGAAATTGTTCTATTCTATTTTTTGTTCTTACAAAACAAAGCACGGTTAATATATCCGCCTTGCTACCGCGCGATTGTATCGCGTGGGATTATTTAACAACATTATCCAATAGCCTTCACGGGCGGTATTTTCCAGACCTTCCGGAACAGGCATCCTCCACGCTGGTGCCGATTTGCAATCGGTACCATTTTATAGTAAACAAAGCACAGGCTGATTAATGAAATTGTTCTATTGTTTTTACAAGCAAAGCACGGATAACATATCCGCGCTAACTACTAAACCACGCGATACAATCGCGCGGGAACACCTTTTTGTGGTGAACCCAAAAACATGCAACACATCCGGCAGTTGTGTGAATACTCCTAAAGTACCTTATTCCAGGCGCATCATTTTTCCTTCTTTTTCGTATTCTTTCTGAATGCCCTTCAAAAGGTCGTCGGCCAGAATGGTTTTTGAATTTTTCCCCAGTGTTTGTAACCCGGCGTACTGAATAACATTTACGATGTTGGCACCGGTTAAATGATACTTCCTTGCAATCTCCTCCACCTTTATTTTATGGTCAAGTTTTGCCACAGGGGGAAGGTAGTTTTTCCAAAGCTTTATACGCTCTGCCATATCCGGATTTTCAAACTCAATGATGGAGTTGAACCGGCGGGTAAATGAAGGGTCGATATTCGCTTTCATGTTGGACGCAAGAATCACCAGTCCCGCATGTGACTCAATTCGCTGCAGCAGGTAGGAAACCTCCTGGTTGGCATATTTATCGTGGGCATCGCGGACGGTGGTACGTTTACCGAATATGGAATCTGCTTCATCGAAAAACAGTATCCAGTCTTTGTTGGCTGCTTTGTCAAACAATTTGGAAAGGTTCTTTTCCGTTTCCCCGATGTACTTTGAAACTACCATCGACAGGTCGATGCGGAACACGTCACGCTTGGTATATTTTCCCAGCAGGCAGGCGGTGAGTGTTTTTCCGGTACCTGACGGGCCATGAAACAGCACCCGGAATCCCGGTTTGATTTTCCCGTGCATCTGCCAGCCATTCAGTAACTCATCGCTGTATTTTAGCCACGTTTCAATCTCCATAATGCCCGACAATGTTTTTTCCTGTAGCACCAGGTCGCCCCATTCCAGTTCGGTGGTAATCCGCTGGGCCGGAAAATCACTGCTCAGTTGTGGTTTCGAAATTTTACCCGAAGTAAACAAATCCACATACTCCTCATCGAGAATCAGCCGGCCGCTCATTCTCGGTTCGCCGTGTCCCGGCCGTTCAAGATAAAGCACACTTTTTCGGGAGAACACATGATCTTCTTCAAAATAGCGGGAAACTTCCATACGCTTTTCCACATCCATTCCGGCCAGCACGTACATCACTGTCTCGCCGGTGGGTAAAATACCCCGGTGGTTTTTCCCTTTCACTCCCCCAAACTCAGGGAAATCGCCCCCATTGGGCAGATAGGCAGAAATAACCCCGCTAAAAAAACCCGGATCGATATGCGGAACCAGGGCCAGCAATAAAACAATAACCTCTGACGTAGTAAGTTTATTTTCGTGGATAAACCGGATCAATTCCGCACCGTTCGGGCCTTCGAAATGAAATTCGGGGTCAGGGACATTGTTTCCTTTCATCTCCTTCTCAAGCCGGTTTCGGATTGCCTTCCTCAAAAATTCAAGCGCTTTCGAGTTGTTCATTTAATTCTGTTTGATACCATATTTTAACGATTCGGTTCACTTTCTGTTTCTGAATTACGAATCGTTCTTTTGAGTAAAAATGATTTTACTTTACTCAAATTCTTTGTAACCTCAACATCATTTATCTCAATAAATTTCGGATTAACCTCTAACAACGGTTTTTCTTCTTCTTTTTCTCCCTCCTCCCCGGAAGAGGCTTCCGCTGTCAGTTGATCATGGAGGATAGCCGAAGGATTTGTTAATACTGTTGAGGGATCTATCAGGGTTGTTGAGGGGCGGGTTGCTGTTTCTCCTCCGGAACCGGATGTTTCCGTTTCTGCAGGACGCACCGCTGTTTCCTCTGCAGGCTTTGTTTCTGTAACGGCCGGCCTGGATTCTTCTTTCAACGGGGAAACTCTTAACCGTTCCTGCACTTCTGCCAGCTTTTTAATATCACGCGCTTCCTCGTTGGCCGTTCCTGTGGTTCCGTCCTTATCCAGGGCTTTATCAGCCAAAGAGGATGCTTTTTTGTTTTCTCCCAACAATAAATACGATTTGCTGATTTGCACAATATCCTCGGGAGATGAGGCCCTGTCTTCCAGTTTGGCTGTAAATTCTTCCACTTTCTTTTTTGCCAAAGAATCTTCCGGATTTTCCATGTATTCTTCCTGGTATTTCGTTAAAGTAAACCGGTCTTTCGAAATGGATACTTCCTTAATACTCGGGTAACCGATCATGATAATCGGAAAAATGAAAAAGAAAAATAGCTTTTTAATCTGTTCTTTCTTTATAATATAAAACAGCAAGCCAATACTTAAAATCAGGAACAGGAGCACACCAAGCATCAGGAGAGTTATCTCGTACAGTAGCAATCCATCAAATAATTCTGTCATTTCACACGCTTTTAAAGTTTTATTCACTCATTTTTTCAAATAATCCGGCTGCTTTATCCCTAAAAGGGTGGTTGCCGGTTTTCAGCACGTTTAAAATTTTTTTTGCTTCCGGAAGGTTTTCCTTCATTTCCATCAAAGTTAAGGCTTTATAAAACAATGCCTTCACATTTTCATCCTCCTTTGATATAACATAATCCAATTCGGCCAGCGCTTTCGATCGGTATCCGTTGGCCAGTAAAGCCACGGCCTTATCAACCCTTACTTTATGATTATTTATGTTCAATTTCAACAAATAATCCCAATGCATTACGGCCTTGTCCAGTTGCGAAAGCGCCAGGCAAATTGCAGCGGCCAGTATTCTGCAAGATTCATCTTCGGGTTTAACAGCCAGCGCTTTTTTGACAGCCGAGTCAGCCAGCCCGAAATTGTTCTGGGTGAAATGGATCAGTGCGGTGTAGTACCACACCATCTCCTGGAACTCATCGTGTCCGGCGGCTTCAGAAAGCACCGCCAACGCCTGCCGAAATTCCCTGAGGGCAATCAGGTCCTTTGCCAGTTGAATTTTGTAGTAAGACTCACGACTGAAATTTTCAACAATATTCTGCCAGATTTTTACCGACTTAAAATATTTTTTATGAAACTGGTACAACCCTCCCAGGCTCTTCCATGCCAGAAGTGAATCCGGGTTCAGTTCCACACTTTTCAGGTAATTTTCCTCTGCCTTTTCTGGTTGGTTCAGGTTTGCATAGACATGACCAAGGTTTAGAAAGTAAGTGGGGTTTTCTGTTACCCCAAGAGCTTCTTTAAAACATTTTTCCGCCTCGCGGTACTTTTTTTCCTGAAGAAGTACCATTCCCAGGTTGTTAAGTGTTGTCGGGTATGTTGGAGAAATCTCCAGCGCCTGCCGGTATTTATTTTTGGCTTCGCTGAAATTTCCGTTCAAAAATAATTTAACGCCTTCATTATTCAGTTGTTCTACCTGTTTTTCCATTGTTGCATACATTTAATCAAAAATATCGTCCTTAATATCCCGTGCCAGTCCTTTTGCCATGTCCACCACATCGAGGTCGGGATAGATAACTTCTATATCGTCGAATGACATATCGAACGGTTCTCCTTCCCGGTAGTGAACGGGAAACACAATTCCGAACTGAATATCAGGCCCCCAGGAGAACGAAGCCAGGTTGTAGCGCCAGGTTTCAGAAATGGAGGTCACCCACAGGTCGAGGCTTGCGCGGGCGAATGCATTGATGTCGAAGGTAAATTTCGGATTGACCGTAACCCTTCCCGTGGCATCCAGTGCCAGGCCGGTTTGCGGGCTCCAGTTCACATCTACTTCTGCGGCCGCCTCTCCTTCCAGTCCGAGAGTTCCGGCAATTTCGATGCCGCCGGTCAGGCTGGCAATCCCCACACTGACGCCAAGACCCAAATCACCCCTCAGCGTCAGGCCGGCATCAGCAGGAATGGCAAATTCACCATGTCCCGAAATAGTTGTTTCCTCTTCCCTGTCGGGATTGTACGTTACTTCCCCGTACAAATCGCGGAGCTGACCGGGCCCGAAACCTGCGGAAAAATCAAGTCCGCCAGTAATTCGGGCTACCAGCCCGATACTTCGCGGACCAAGCGGTATGGCAAAAATGGGGATTTCAATGGCAGGCACCCTAAACAGGTTGCGGTCGATGGATTTCCGGTCAAATACATCCACCGTGTCGGGCAGGCCAATCCGGCCAGTCACCTCAATTTCACCGTTCGGTAAAAACTGAACGCCTGCCGTGGCCTCCAACCAGGGTGTCAGTGTCAATGTCAGGCTGCCGCCGCCGTAAACCCGCATGGTATCGTCCGGGTCGCCTGCAGGTTCGCCGTCATCGCCAATGGGCCGGTTTGTGGCGCCAATGTTTACAGTTCCCGACAACATACCCCTGCTGTAGGCCGCCGAGCCTTCGATGGTCAGTGCGCCGTTATCGTAGGAAACCGATAAAGAACTGTCAATTCCCGGAATATCGGGCTCTGCCGTGCCGGATACACTCACATTGTAGCCCTCTTCACCGTTTTGTTTTGCAATAGTGGCCGAAACATTCCCTCCCCGGATGCCGGGAATGTCGTCCTTTAAATCAAAATCGCCGCTGATGGAAAAACCTTCCTCGCCATAAACAACTTCCATATTTCCCCGCTGGATACCCGGAATGTCGAGTTCTGCCTCGCCCGATGCCGTAAAAGTATTCTCGCTGTAACTTGCCGTAATGGTGGCACTTTTCACTCCCCTCACTTTTCCGTCGGGGATGCCGATGGTACCGCCAATAGTCCAGATGTTTTCCTTGTATTCCACGTTGATTTCCGCCGGATCAAACAATTCTGAATCGAAGTTGAAAGCGCCTTCCAGTTCAAAACCTCCGGAAGAAGAAGCCCCGGCTCCAATGTGACCTTCGCCAACATTATCAATTCCAAAATCGACCTGCCCTTCAATAAAAAATCCCCGTTGGATTCCATATCCCAGGCTCAGGGTAACATCCGAAACGGAAAATGGCGGAGGCATATCCAAATCACCGCTTGAAAATACTTTCTGAAGGCGAACATCATCTTCTGTAATAACAATTTCAACATTCGCTTTTGAAATAAAAGGAACGGATGGAAGCAAGGTACCCCGGCCAACCAAACCCGCTTCCGTTATCTGAAGGTGGTCGATTGTGAAGGGACTCAGCATTTCAAACTCAGCATTGCTCGTATTTAAGAAGTTTTTCAAGTCCGCAGACCTCAAAAACCCGGCATACGTGGTACCCGGCATTTTATATATGGGCCAGTTAAAATATTCAGGCAACCTGAAAATCCTTTTTTGCCCTTCCACCGATTTAAATTTAAACGGCTGCCCCCTCAGGTATCCCCTTTGTCCCTCTTCCACCTGGGGATTAAATTCCATGAGTTCGGCATTAAAAAACTTCCCGTGCATGGTAAGCCTTGGCCTGAACATATTGGTGGACAGTTCTTTTGTAATAGCATTTGGATCTTCCCAGCTTATTTTGGTCCGGGACCCCAGGTTATCTCCCCAATACAATACATAGCTGGAAGACGAACCTATTTGGTTTGCCAGATCGAGGCTGGAAGGATGCGGATCAAAAGGCAGCGAAGGGCTGGGCTCGGGATCCTGAAAATCATAAAAGTTGATTTTTCCCCTGCCTTTTTCCCTGTTCATCAGGGCATCGATATGGTTTCCGCTCTCAATGTCCGACTTAATCCAGGTGTTAATGCCGGGCGGATTGGAAGCGTCGGTGAAACTTCTGTAATGAATATCAAACCGCGACTTTACCTGGTTGGCCAGCGTTGCATTGATCCTTCTGACGTTTAACCCTCTTGCTGCCAGTGCATTTTTCAACTGCTCATCCGACCGTATTTTATCCTGAATAGCGCCGTCAACATTTGTTTTTATGGTATTTCCTGAAGTTTGGTTTGCTTCGGCAGAGAGCAAAAACAGGTTGTCAATCTGCCCCGCAGTTCTGACTCTGGGCCAGCCTTTCAGTTGAAGTTCTTCTTTGTGGTCAATCTGAAAATATTCTTTCTCCCCGGAATTTTCCAGCCAGAAAGGTACTTTCAGGTTCTGGGCAATTAAATTGGCATCTCCGTTCCGTTCAAAATCCTTTTTCTTACCCTGCGAGGTAACAGAACCCGAAATACGGTAAAGCCGGTCGTTTTGTAATCCGCCGTCCAGCAACTTTTGCCGGGCACCTTCGTGGCTCACATTGGAATCCCATACTCCCGACTGTTCCGGATCGTTCTCTCCTTCCCTACCGCCTCCGCTGTATTCCCGCGCCCGGAAGTTTCCGCTTCCAGACATAAAGCTTTTTTTGAAGGAAGGGATTGGGAGTTCATCAATAAATATTTTGGGTGGATTCGCTGTAAAATCATAATTATCGCCCGTTTCCGGAACTTCGGCTTCTTCTTCCCCCTCCTGCCGCTGAACTAATTTAGGCTGTACCGAGGCGCCCTGCTGCACTGTATGTGTCAGCTCATGGGCAATAAGGTGCTGGCCCGATTCGGAGGCTGGATTAAATTTTCCTTCGTTAAAATAAATATCGCTGCCGTGGGTAAAAGCCTGTGCCCCGATTTGCCGGCTCATTTGAGCGGCACCGGAATCTGTATGAATACGCACATTGCTAAAATCGGTTCCAAACCCCGATTCCATCTGACTTTTTACACCGGAAGGCAACGGAGAGCCACTCCCTTTACTTCCGTTTAAACCGGATTCAAAACCGGCGGGAACCACAGGCGTACTATCGGATTTTGCCTGAACCTGCCCTTCTTTCTCTGCCATCACCGGCTGCATTTCCTCCTCCTCCGAGAGCTGTACCTCCCGGGGCTCTTCTTCCTCCTTTTCCTGTTTTTGAATCACATTATCTGCCCGTTTTGGCAAAACCGGTTGCCCGTTTTCCGATTGGCGTTGCAATGTTTCACCTTCTGTATTCAAGGCCTGCAGCGATTCACTCTCTTCCCCGGGTTGTTGCCGCACTGTCTCTTCCTCTTCATTGGCCTGGCTTTGAACCATTTCCTCTTCCTCCCCGGCAGATTGCATTTGCAACGGTTCCTCCTCTTTTTCCGGTTGCATCTGCAAAGATTCTTCTTCTTCCGCCGCCTGCTGCTGAACGACTTCTTCCTCTTCAACAGGCTGCATCTGCATCATTTCTTCCGGCTCTTCCTGCCGTTGCAACAAGGGGGTAATACTTTTATCAACCGGTTTATTTTGAACAAGAGACGGTTGGCCCGAATTTGCCGGAGGGGGAACAGAAGGTGCAAAAAAAGGCTGCTCAGACACCGGGGAACTATCCACCACCTGATCGGCCACTTTGTCGGCTTCCACCTCATACTTATCGCCGGGTGTTCCCACATTTAGCTTCGGCTGAAAAAAAGTTCCTTTTCCCTTTTCGCTATTTTGAAAAAGGGAGGTGTTATTCGATTTATTTCCTTTGCTATTTTTTGTTGCAGCCTTAAACATTCTCTTTCACTTCCATTGGTTTATAATTCACTTTCCCTGTTAATCTGCACCGACCAGATAAACGGAACATACGAGTATTCAGAACCGGTAACATAATGTTGCAGGTAATACATGGCAGACAAACCCGGCAGATAACTCCAGGCGTCACTTACCCCAGCGCCATAATGGTCGAAAATGCGGTAAGTGATGTCAATATCCCCGGATGACAGGTCTATATGGGCTTCCAGCCGCTGGTATCCGCCCATCACCGCCCAGGAGAACATACTGTCTGTGCCGCCGACATAATCGGGCCGTGTACGGATCAACTCTGCCTGGCATTCGAATCCGTGCAGCGAATGATGTTCATTAAAATAGGCTCTTACCGAGGTTTCAAATTCACCGGCAAATTCAGTAAATGCATCTGTTCCGCCAATCTCTCCGGCCATATCACTTCCGGTGCCAAAATGAATTTGTCCGCCACTTCCGGTGATGAAATTATTAAAGAGCCGGTTGTCGTCAGAAGTATCCACACCAAAGGTCCCGGTAAAAAAGCCGATATAATAATCGGAATAGGCCAGGTCCTCTCCCAAAAGATTATCGTATACCCAGATATCCGGACTTCGATCATCCGGCCGGTGTTCCAGCTTGTCCAAATCATGGTCTGCATCGCTGTTAATATCGCGCCCGTCGGAACAGTCCATCACGGTTACTGAACCGGATATCGGCAGCGGATCAAATTCCATGCAGGTTACCGTCGGGAAAAAGGTTACCTCTACCCGCCGGTTGTATTCTAAGGTTTCATATTCCAGGCTTTCCCCATGCCCAATCGGTATCATTTGCGATCCAGGTATTCCGAATGCCGCCAGCAGGCTTTTGACCCTCAAGGCCCGTTGCACCGACAAAGCCATGTTGTGCGTGGAACCTCCTTCTTCGCTGGCGTACCCATGAATAAAGATAACACCATCGGGGCCCGTCATTCCCAAATAGCTTTGAATCTCATGCAAAAGCAGCATAAAATGTATCGAAGAGTTAATCTCGCTGTCGTTTCTGAAATCGGCCGAGTCGTGCTGGAACCAAACTACGGTTTGTGCCCTGCTGATGGATTCGCCGTCTTCACAGTCCGAATCCGGGTACCTGCTAATCATGTCCGAAGCTCCGGTTTGCTCAATTTCCGGAGCAGCCGTTTCTTCTTCCTCCAGAGACTGCACAAGCGGCTCCTCTTCACAGTCAGTGCATTTTTCCTGTATCAACTCCCCTGTATTTTCATCATCAGCCCCAGCCTGAAGAACCGGAGATACCGATTCCTCCAAAGGTTTTTCGCTGATTTCCTCCTGCTCCGGAGAATCCTCTGCCATGGAATTTTGAATTGCTGAAGACGGGGCAGAAGCAAAAAAAGGAGAAGGCGAAGGGGCATTCAGAAAAGTATCCTGGTTTTGGGTTCTCTCCAACACCTGATCGGCCACTTTATCGGCCTCCACCTCAAATTTATCGTTGGGTTTTCCCACATTCAGCTTTGGCTGAAAAAAATGCGTATTCCATCCACCTCCCTGAACAGAGGAAGAATGTGAATTCGTTTTTGTATTTCTTTCCGCATGCATCAAAGCTATCTATTACACTAAAAATGGTACATCATTTACTTCGAAACCGTTATTTCCTTCCTTTGAACTGTTTCCTTCCACCGGAGTTCCACCCTGATATTTCCTGTTTGTTCAAACAAGGCGTCACCCAGCGGCCACTGAACCGTTTTACTTTTCCCGGGCTGTACTTTCAGATTAATAATCGTTCCATTTTGCACAGCCAAATCCCACGCAATATTCTTTTTATCATTTACATACAATTCTGTTTCCGATATATTGAAATAAACCGGACTGTCGCTTTCATTTGTCACATTCAGGCCAATCATAAAATCAGCAACCTCGCTCAACTTCAGAGTATCCGAGCTCACCAGTAATTTAATATTTAGACTTTCATTACTCATTAAAAAACCACATTGTTGATGAACCTGATAACAGAAGCGCCGGCTTTGGTAATCATCATTGTTCCACCCGGGAACATAAAAAAGGCCTGAACCGTGTTGGTAAATATCCGGCCCTGGGCATCGGATTCCCCGTCTATTTTATACCGGTTGGGAACAACCCATTCGAATGTTCCGAAAGAGAAAGGGGCCGGAACCGCATGCCATGAAGCATGATCCCGTAGCCCGGAATTGTTGTCGTTAAACGGCAGGTAGTCGGGGTTTGGATTGTGGAAAATGGTTGCTGCGGCAAACTGGTTAAAGTACCCCGAAACATTAGTTGCCGGGCCCGGAACCTCCAACCACTGGGTCCGGCCAAAATTCACATTCAATGGATTCACTACCACATCTGTAATCATACAGGCCCCCGCCGTTCCGGCCGGAATAGCATCATTCCTGTTCACTGTCATGGCCAACGCATTGGGTGCAATTACGGTCATCGGCATAACACGCGTACCGCCTGGTGTAGTGACCGTAATGGTAGGTGCGGTTGCCACAGCCGGCGCTTCCCACACAATATTGGAACCGGTATTCAGCCCGATGATGTGGCCATCAGAGACAGACCAGGTGCCCGAGGTGTTAGCTGTAAACCGGACACGCTCTCCTACCCCCACTGTTGTACGGGTATCCGGCGTTCCGTCCGGGGCGCTTTTTATGGTTTCCGACGTAACAACCGGCGGCGCTGTGGGGGGCGGAAGTACAGGTACCGGGGGCGGAAGCGCCGGAGCCCCGCCGGTATATAAAGCATTCAGGGCCGACATGGTATTCGGTCCCAAAACGCCGTCGGCCGACAAAGAAGATGATCGCTGGAAATCCATTAATGCCCGGCGGGTTTCGTTGCCGAAAATACCGTCCACACCAAACTGCGGCAGCGGGAAACCGGCATCAACCAATGCCTGCTGCATCAGTGAAACAGCCGGGCCGGAATCTCCCGAACTTATATTTCCTTCATCATCGTAAACCGCTTCCAGGTCGGCATTGCCGGAGAAACGAGCCGCTGTCAGATCGTGGCCGTCGCCAATTGTCATTTGCAATTTGGCCGGAATCATTCCTTTTTGCTGAATAGTATGCGTTAATTCATGTGCCAGAAGATGTTTCCCTTCCTGCGACTGCGGGTTGTATTTTCCTTTATTAAAATAAATATCGTTTCCGTGGGTAAAAGCCTGAGCACCCAGTTCCCTGCTCATCTGTTCCGCCTGCGTGCCGGTATGAATATTTACATTCCCGAAATCGGCGCCAAAACCTTTCTCCATCTCATGCCGGGTATTTGTGTCCATTTTATTTCCACTTCCGGCGCCATTTCTCAACTGACTTTCTGTCTGTGGATTAACGGGAGTCTGACCATTGAGTTTGGCTTGCACCGGTTCTTCTTCCTCTTCTGCCACCTGCCCGGCAACAAAAGCCCTATCTTCCGGTTTCTCTTCTGCTTGTGCCTGAGGTTCTTCCTCTTCAGCCTCGGGCTGCATTTGAGCCATTTCTTCCTCCTCTTCCTGAGATTGTATTGCTTCTTCCTCTTCCTGCGCCTGCACCGGTTCCTCTTCCTCCTCTTCCTGAGATTGTATTGCTTCTTCCTCTTCCTGCGCCTGCACCGGTTCCTCTTCCTCCTCTGCCTGCATCTGGATATTTCCCCATTGTTTGGTCTGCAGTTCTTCTTCCTCCTCCTGTTTCTGAACCAGCGGAGTTATACCTTCGGCAAGTGGTTTTTCCTGAACAACTCCGTTTTGTCCCTGAAAAAGAGATGATCCCGGGGCACTGAAAAAACCGTCTGTACCAGATTCAGTACGGCTCACCACTTTATCGGCCACTGCATCGGCTTCCGTTTCATATTTATCGCCCGGTTTTCCTACCGACAGTTTTGTTTGCAAACCAAAAAATCCGGAACTCCCCCGTGCTCTAAAAAAAGGAGAAGTCTTTTTCATTCTCCTTCGTGTTTTTCTAGATGTTTTTGTTTTCATAACATTACCAATCAACGTATAACAACTCTTTCAGCCACGGTATTTTTACCAGCGAAATATTCCATGCCAGTTTCTCCAACAGGATATCCTGTGCTTTTCTTTCCACAACCAGTTTGTAATTCTTTTCCTTTTTGAATAATTTTCCGTTGCGCTGCAGAAACATCTGGCGCAAGCCGTCCGGGGAGGTGTTTTTCAGGGCAGCCCAATGTTTGATTACTTCATCTAAAAGAAGGTTGGCTTCATTTTTTTCATGTTGTGTAAGCAGGCTCTCTCGTGGAACAGGTGTCTCCAACGGAATTCCACACAAAAACTTACCAAAAACCAGGTTGCCTTCAAAAAAATCTTCCTCCCCGGTGGCCAGATAGTGCACCATTTGAACAGCCAGATGACGCCTGGCTTCGGTTATAATTCCTTTTTTATTCGTTATTTCAATTGTTCTGAAAAAGGGTTTCAAAAAAGGATGTAGTAAAATCAAACCTGCATTGGATACGGCTATTTCTCCTTCTTCTTCCAAAAAAGCAGAATTTCCCCTATCCTTTTCCAATGCCGAAATATCTTTCAAATTCCCCTTTCCATTCGTACTCTCTTTCGGCACAAAAGCCTCGTTCGTATCTGATTTTAAATCAGCCGGCTTTGGTTTTCCAAATTTCGGGAAGTGGCTCAAACGACGAATCTTTTCCAGCTCGTCCTTCCTTACGGGTTCTACTTTCATCAGTAAATCAACTACTTTACCCAATATTTCTTTTACTTCCGAAACAGCCCTTTCCTTTCTTTTTTCGGATGCAGAACTTTCGGCATTGTAAACCATCTGCAACAGATCGCTGGCCGTTTGCAACACGTGTTTTTCGTGGTGCCCTGTTGAAACCAGCAATAAAAATTGCAGGAACCGGCGACGAAATTGCGAAGTTTGCTTTTCAGTATTAGTCAACATCCATTTCTTCACGTCCCGGAATTCGGGAAAAATTTGAAGGAGAAAATGCTCCGCAACTTCCGGTTCGAACTGAAGAACAAACCGACTGATAGCCTCCGTTTTCTTTTGCAACACTGCCCTCAGGCGGTCAGAAAAATTGCTCTCTGTCAAACTTTTTTGCCAGTTCTGAAGATCTGTTAGTTCCGCAATGTACTCCTCCTTTCCAAACCAGGGCAGATACCCGTTTTCAAGAAAAAATAAAAATGTATTTTCCCTGTTTCCCGTTGTCGAAATACTTTCGACCTTTTCTCCTTCAAAGGTTTCAACCTTCTTACCATTAACAAGACCTACCGAAGATTCCAGTTTCTCAGCCAGTTTGCGGGTAATTTCAGGTTCAATGTCTTTTACATTGCTAAACCGGAGGGGCGCAATTTCCAAGTTTAACGAATTAAAACGCACCACCCCTCCGGTATAATCAAACTGATCCAAAATTTTTTCGAGCCGCGGGAAAAGTTCTTTTTCCAAAAATTCTCCAATATCATTTTTAATGGCATACGCCGATTCCTGGCTGTCGGTATTAATTTCCACAACCATCTTTTCAATGATATGGGTTGGCTCACTCAAATTATACTAAATTTTCTTCTAAGATTATTTTTACATGCTCTTCCAGTATTCCTTTTCCGGCCACTCTTTCTGCCCATGCATTCATAAACTCGCGCAACGAATCAGGAAGTTTCACTTCACGTTCTTTTAGGTTCCGCAAAATGGAAATTATCTGTTCAAACATTCTTCCCAGAATATCTTTTGATGCATCGAGTACATCATTATTCTGACAACCAATGACATTGTAGAACAACCGGAGCTGCAAAGCGAAGATCCGTACCAGATTTTGGAATTCTTCGTTTTCAGGGGTACCCGATAATTCAGCAACCATTTGCGATGTCTGAATCAGTAATTCGAGGAAAAGAGATGGCAATTTTCCATTATTGTTGCCATTCAGGAAGTTATCCACATCGTTGAGTACTCCGTTGCTAAACTCTTCCGTGCCACCGTACAATTCGCTTGTCGACATCCAGATTGGCACAACAAAATTGGAGCCGGGAAGATTCAATTCCCCCAGAATTTTAAGGTCTGCCTCCATCCCGGATTTTGCTCTGTCCAGACAAGTATCAACCGGTGGTTCCACTTTCGTTTCAAACGTTATCACATCGGTAGTGACCGTACCGCAGAACTCACTATTTGCTGCAAGTACCAGGCTCCACGTTGTCGGACTGTTTGGAGTCAATTCGATTACCACAGGTGAAGTATCACTTCGCTCAAACTTTTCTTCATTAACACTCCAGACAAAAGAAATAGCACCTGTTGAATTGTTGGTAAGAATTAACTGGTTGCCTTCCTGTCTCGGTTCGAAAGCAGCAACCGGTCTAGCATGCACGGTGGCAATGATGCCGGATGGCTCCCCGTTCACGGTAAATTCATGCCCGCCAACACCGGCATTTGCCGGCACAAACACAAAGCCACCAGCTGATGTTGACTCAACTCCTGCGCCTTCTATCAATACATCTGCACCTTGGGGACTAATTGTAAACGGATGTCCGGTTTTATCGCTTTCACAAAAATCTCTTCCGTCTAGGTCAACCTCAATGACCTCCTCGAAAAGTTCTATTTCATGTTCTGCCGTCCCGGAACATGATCCATTGGATCCGGTAACTGTTAATTTCACCACAACAATATTCTTTTCCGTTCCCGGCAACTCGTCGTATGCATGGGTTGGATTTTGCTTTGCGGAAGTGGGACTGCCGTCACCGAAATCCCATAAGAAGGAGGCTCCCTCAATATCGCCGAACGGACTAAAAGTAATTTCCTGGTTAAGCGGTACTCTCTCAGGGGCTTCAAAATCAACCTGCGGCGTTTTGAAAACCGTCAGTTCCGCATCGGTAACCTGCTGGTTCACTGTAAAGCCAATAGGTTTTCCTAACATTTCTTCCGGAAAAACAGCCGGGTCGATGGTAATTTTACCATTTTCAATAGTCAGACCTGCTGTTTCAGGATCAGCCACTACGGTGCCGTCTTCCGGCGAAACTTCATACAGAATAGATCCTGTGTCCGATCCGATACACCACGTCTCTTTCTCAAGCCTCAGCGTTGCCGGACGCCGGGGAACAATAAAGTTCACCGGTGCGCAATCGGAACAACACAAGTAAGGCAATGAAAAGTCGGCTACCACTGTATTGTTGGGCACTTCGGAAATCTTCAAAAATTCGGCAGCCGCTGCCCTGGAAATAATGGCCTCGCGCCTGGCTTTGGTTGCCCTCGTTTTGTTCAGGTAAACCAATACAAACGTTCCCCCTGGCTGCACGCCAGCTTTGTGCTCCGCACCAGGATGTTTTTCGATGAACTTCGCCAGTTGAAGACGAAGCAGAATACTTTCTTTGCGTTTATTTATTTCTTCAAACAGTATCTCCAGTTTTTTACCGGAACAGCAAACAAACGAAAGCTGGTTGATCAACAGATCCATAAACAATTTCAGGCTCTGGGTCAGTTCGATGTTCTGGTAACGGTTTTTCAAAAGTTTAACCCGGGAGCAAAGCTCTTTTAACGTCAGTTTATACCTGTCGACCGTGTTAACCGTAAAGTCCTGTAATTTTCCGGGCATTTTCACCACCAGCTCATTAGACCATGCCAGCAGTTCAATGGATTGGTCAATTACAAAGGCTTTCATTTCAGGTTGCTCAGCCCATACCTCGTCAGAAATCTGCTCTTCCACCAACGCTTTGGATTTGGCTATCACATCGTTGACCGAACCGCCTTTTGTTTCCTCAAATGCCGTTACCAGCACACTGCCGAGGGCATCTTTTTCTGTGGTCAGGTTATCGGGAATTATGGTACTGTTAAATGCCAGTGTCTGACCGCCCGCAATATCCTTTGATACACTTTCGCGGGCAGCAAATACTTTATCACCCGTAACTCCTTCGAAGTTGGTAGTTAAACGGGAAGTAAACGAAGTATCGCGTGTTGTAAAAGCCTTGGCCGCCACCCGATGGGTCAGTACCGGATCTTTAACATTTGTACCAGGATTTACAAGACTGAACCCTGAAAAGAACTTTGACACTTCCCCAAGGATACACTCCTGTTCGGCAGTCCAGGCACGCAACATTACCTGTAAATCCTCAAATTCACAATCATAATCTTCAATATTCAGGTCTTCCACGTTCAGATTTACCGACAAGGCTTTTACGTCGAATGCCAGCCCGTACTGTTCCTTCTGACCATTAATTTCCTCGAGCGCTGTTCTGTAATCTTTTCCCTGGTGACCTTCAATCCGGTAAAAATCGAAGCCGTCGATGTTGTAATTGAGCGGGTTCTGAATGTGAGGCCAGTTTGCCAGGTTTTCCCGGTGGTAGCTCAGATTGGTATTCTGGGCATTCTTTTCCGTTTTAAAATAATTCCAGTATTCCAGCAATTTAAGGTTAACATCGTAATAAAACGGGATGGCCCGATCGCCCAGCGCCACCATTCTTCTGGAAGGGGTAATCTTTATTTTTCCCTCTTTTTCACCAAACTCTTTGATTATTTCCACCAGTCGAAGAAAAAGTTTTCTGCACTGTTCTATTTTTCCGCCGCCGCAAGCCAGCGCAGGCGACTTGTAAAACCGGTGCCGGAAGTGTTTTACAGGACTGTCGATTTCGTCGAGACTACCAAGCAGTAAATGTTTCGGAAAGGCATGAATGTCGGGACAACACTCTTCTTTCAGTGAAAGCAGGAGCGCCTTAATTTCCATATAGGTGTCCACTACATCTTTAAAACAATCGTAACGATACTGTACATTAAACGGTAAACTAAAACTGCCAAAACCTGCAATCTCTTTCAGTTTACCCAACGTTGCAGGCAGGGTATTTTTAGGCAGTTTTATTTGCAGTATGGAGTTAAAATCCTCTGCAATTTTTGTGATTCCGGAGGAGAGGTTACTTAAGAGCGTTTTGTTATTTATCGCTTTATGAAAAGCCAGTTTAAGGCTTTCATAATCCGATGAATTGTTTGGATTTAAAATGACCCGCGGTACGGCCACATCGGGCAGATCGAAATATTTATCGGCCATATCGTATTTGGAGAACAGGGAATCGTTTTCGGCGATGTAGGTGGCATCTTCTTTGGAAACCAGCAATACCCTAAGCCGGGCCACCTGCTCCACTCCCTGGTTGTCGCAATCAACGGTGGTACATAAATCCCCTTCTTTTGCGTACCCCTCAAGATAAAGCAGCACCACCTTATTTTCCAGGTCAGGTAGTTCCCCCAACGGATCTTCTTCTTCGGTTTGTCCAGGCAGAATTTCCCACAAATCCATCAGAGTCTCGGTTTCGCCCCCATCCTCTGTCCTTCTGAAAAAGGCATAGTTGGCAAAGTTATCCTCGAATTTTCGGAAATGGGTAAATTTTATTTCTTTTAAATCAATGGATTTATCTGTTGAAAGCGGAACATTTTTACGGAGCAGGATCAGGTCTCCATCTGTTGTAACACCCACTCCCTGGGAAATGGTTACTGTTTTCGCCGAATTATTATACTTCAGCTTAAAACCACAAACAACTCCCACTCCATTCAGGAAAACCCGCGACAACCGGTGTTGGTCTTCAAAATAATTGATAAACCCGTTCAGTTGATCCTTTGTCAATACCTGGTTATCGACAAACGTATGGTACTGCGTGGTAATTTCAGTTAATTTCTCTGCCATAGCTTATTTATTAAATGTTTCCAATGTTGGTGCGGCCAAGGATAATCCTGCCCTCCAGTTTTTCATCTTCATCATCGCAATCGATCAGTTTTCCCGTAGGATAAACCGAGTTCAATTCGTTTAATATTTTTATAAATTCTTTTAATGTATCTGCATCGTGTTCCTGCCCCAGATTGGTTTTTGCCAGCAAGAATTTTTTGTAAGCCGTTTCAAACCGGAGCATATCATTCTCTTCATCGGGAACCTGTCCTTTCCGGTAACCAACCCAGCAAATCCGCGCCAACACATGTGCAGGCAACTCTTTCCGAATGAGTTCTTCCAAAAAATTGCGAAAATCTGTATTGGCAAACCGATAGGTCCAACCGGGTAAAACCACGGTAACCCTAAAAGAATAAGGATCGATTGGGTGGCAGCCGTCGCAATCATCGTCGCAGATAGGGATAAAACGATCCAACGGCACTAATTCAGAAGTTACGTCAGGGCGAAGAAGAATATGTTCCACCAAAAACATACCTTCTTCGCTAAATACTCCTGTCATAAATGTAATTATTTCAAGAAGAGCCTCTTTCATCTCCTCCTGAGTTTCCCGGTAAGTGTACTGACGGGCAATCACCCAGTCTGTGCCGTCGGGATCGGCCTCCCTGTTAAGCACATTAAAAGAGTACTTCCCGGTATCGGAAATTTGTATTTCAAAGTTACCCACCACTGCTTCGTCGGGAACCTCACTTTCAAAGGCTTCCTCAATTGTTTTGGGCGAAGTTTCCACAATTTTCACCACGGCCCTGTACAATTCATTCTGAGCCTCCTGGGGAGTGGTATAATTTTCGGTAGCCGAAAGAATGATATCACCTTCCTGATCGTGAACCCGCCAGCGGAAAACCGTTTCCCCGTCAGAATCAACCAAATCGTAAATTTCGATAAACGACCCCGACAAGTCTCTCCGGGAATAATCTTTTATCCCTACAAGCCGGGCAATACGTTTCTGCACTCCTGCCACATTCTGTGTGTCCCAAAGCATTTCTCCGGGCTGCCGGTAATAATTGAAAGCACTGCCGCGCTCCCGGCTGGTTACATCGTAATCTTTTATAAAGCTTTGTTTCGACTGAAGAATAGCGTTGTCGGCATAATTCCCGTAAAGCTGTTTCATCAGAAAAGCATAGTCTGTGAACTTCTCAGCAAACCGGGACATCAGATGGTCAAGCAGTTTATTTTTGCGCTCCACGTTATTGTCCAGGTCACCGATTAACTTCTCAGTCAACTCTTCCGGATTGCCGGCAGGATAATCCGATACCAGTTGGTCAAAGTCCTTTATATCCTGAACAGCCTGTGTAAAGTATGTTTTTTTCCATTTATTATCGACTGAAAGCAGGTCTTTTACTTTTCCGAGATGGGCAAAATAGGAAGCCAGCACCTGGTCGAAAAACAGCAGGTATCCTTTCAACTGTTTGGCCTGTGATTTTCGGGCAGTTTTTACGCGCGACGGCAGGCCATTCCGGCCAATGCCGTATGTATCGGGAAAATCGTTTTGGATGGTGGTTGTTTCGCTGGTACCCAGATACACCCCTTCCGGAACTTCAATTTCCATTCCTACCTTTGCCAATTCCTGGGCTTCCTTTTCCGCTTTCTTAATTTCATCGAGGTAAAACTCCACTCTTTTTTTGTTGACATTTACCGGCAATACGCTTTTAAAATAGCTGTAAGCGCTGTCAATGCAACGTACCGGCTTTTTACCCGGCTGCACACAAATGATCCATTCATCCGATGTATCCTCCGGATTTTTACAGTCATTGATCGAAATATCTTTAATAATTTTTACCCCTTCAATGGCCATAATCAACTGCATCAAATCCGACAAACGCACCTCGGTACGCAAACTGGCGGCCTCCAGCTCTGCCGGATCGATGAACCCGTTTTCCAGTAAAGGCCCCTCAAAAATCTCATCAGAGGGATAGCCTTTCTCCAGCATTTGTTTCAATGACCAAAACTTTAATGAAGGAGAAAAATAGTTGTCGATGGTATGAATTACTTTGGCATGCACCAGTTCCTCATCAGATTCCGGGTCCAGTTCAATGCTGGCGCAAACGGAAATGGGGTGCGTTTTCACATCCTGAATATCGATCAGGTCTTCGCACAAATTACGGTTGGCATGAAAACGGGTCCTTATTTCATCTTTTATCCGGTCCTTTTCCGCTTCCTGCAACTCTTCCGTCGGAAATTCCTCTTTATCCAGATCGTCAAAATCAACAATAACAGTATAAAGCCCTTTCAGGTCGAAATGCTTTTTATAATCTTTATGAACGGTATCAAAATCTTTGGCATTGTATGACAGTTTGCTGTTTTTACAATCGACCCAAACCGTTTTTTTATAGGTTTTCAGCCAACAATTTTTAACGCCTTCAATGTCGATAAACAGTTTCCGGTAATCGGCCTCGCTCACAGCTTTTGTTGGTAAAATCTGCGATGCCCTGAAAAACTGCTCTTCGATATCCGATGCGGTTTTGTCTTCAGGCGCCAGGAGATTTTCCATCGGCAACTCAATGCGCGCACCAAGGTCGGTCAGCGCATAGCTTAGCATTTCAAGTATGGTAATTCCCGGATCGTGCGCATTGTAATCGGTCCAGATGTCGCTTGCCAACTGTTCTATATATTCCAATCCTTTCCTGCGCAGGAAACCATAGTCGAGATCGTCACCCGTGGCAACGTTTTTCTTTATCGTGCTATATTTTTTCAGCTCTGGCATGTTTCTTCGGTTTCAATTTTTGTTGTGCAACTTTTAATATCCGTGCTAATCTGATGCTGTTTAGCCGAAACCAGAATTGCTTTCGGACTTTCAGGAGATACACTTTTCGTATTGGTTTCTCCTCCCTTTTGCAGTTTTACATCGGCCACATAATCGACATATCCGAGCTTTTCAATGTAGTTTATTACGGTGCTCCGGTGAAGGGTGACGCCAAAACGGATCTCGGCGCTCCTTTCGAATGCCCATGGCGACAACAGGCGCGTAATATCTTCATTCAGTTGTTTTTTATAAAAACTTTCATCAAAACCATCATAAAACTTCACCTTCAGGTTCACGGTCACCTCTTCGTAGTCAGGATTCCGCACCACTGCATTTACATGAAAAGAATTGAGTTTGTTGATGTAGTCCTGCACCTCATTCAGCAATGCCTTGCTTACCCGTGGCTGGCAAATGTCGAACACATTTTTGTTTATAATGTCGGGAATGACAATCACCAACACATCTCCCGGCGCCAGGAAAGATGTTTCGGAAGTGTGATTCAGGCATTTCACCTTGTGTATCCCCGAAAACTGCTGTAAAATAATATGCTCGTAATCCCAGAGGGTTATTGTGCGGTTTTTATGCCTCAGGCGTTCACTTACGCGCCGGTAATATTTTGCATCCGACTCAAGCGGCACCCCGCCAAACGAACTGAAAGGCTGCGCTACTCCTTTTACCGTAGAAATCCGCTGCACCAGCTTGGAGATGGTTTCTGCCTCCAGGCCTTCTTCGAGGTGCGACAATTCGTTTCCATTATTGGTAAAACCAGCCAATACTGCCTGAGCGTAAATGGCAATGGCTTTACAAACCGCATCGTAATTCTTATGAATTTTCGCTTTCACCCACACCAACTCCGAAGGAAGGCGTGTATTGTCGGTGTTTGCCCCTTTGGGAATTGAAAACCGGACAATACCTGATTTCAGAAAATTATCGGTTTCGTTGGACACCATGTAATCGGAGTTCAATGGCTTCCATTCGTTGCTGTACAGCACCGACCATTCCACCTTCTGTTTTCCCACAAACGAATCAGCTTCCGGGTTTTCACTTCCTTCCAACACCTGAACCAGCAATGAAACCTGCTGCTGCGGCAATACATTTTCCAGTCCGATATACAATTCCCCTCCTTTACAGTATGTGGGTACTGCATAGATTTTTTTATCTGCCGCACTCAAAAATGAAAGCTGATTTTTCAGGAACGGATGTTCCTCCGACTGGCCAAAAGGATGTTCGTGAAACACCTTCAATGCATTCTCCTGAAAAGCCTCTTCTGTTGAAGTAAAATCGGAACTGGCAGTGGCAGTATAATTCAGGCGGATGGTTTCGACTAAAGGCGTATAAGGTTCATTGGGGATCAATGCATTCGGATCTTCACTGGCCAGGGCAAGGGCATAAATCCGCGGAAAGAGTTCATGCAAAAATGACTGGTCGAGCGACAGGCGTGCCGGCCCGTTTTTTCCCGTCTCATACCCCGCATTCGTAATGGAAAAGCCGGTAGAAAAACCATCTCCATCTTCATTAAAGAGCGTGAGTTTTCCCGGAAGCGTTACCCATTCCTCTTTATTCCTTATTTCGATCAATGCCTTAAAATAGTTGTTGTCGGTTACAATCAAGTTGTCGGGGTTGTTATCCACTATTTTCAAAGCCTCTTTCAATTGAGAAGTGAGGTCGTCTTTTTTCTTCGCCATTATTTGCCGAGCCAGTGCTTCCGGAAGGAAAATCCCGTCGAGATAGCCCGATGAGCTGGCCTGAAAAAGATAATCGGTCCGGTAAGCAAAATACAGGTCGACAAAGGCATCGTAACTTCCCAGCTTTTCCGGGGTGTTTTTCCAGCCGATTTCGATATTGAAAGTTTCCCACTCTTTTTTGAAGAGTTCGGAGTAGCCCATATAAAAATTAGAACGTTTCACCGGCTGTGTCCCGAACGGGTAAAATGGTTTGGCTGCATTCAGCGTACCGATATCGCTTTCCAGTTCAAGGCTTTCAATCCTTCTGACATCAATATCGACAGTTATTGTTTTTATTTCTTTTTCTACCAACCGGCGGTAAAGTGTGTGCCCGTCTTCATTTTCTGTTTGGATTAACACCCGGCACACCGGTAAGCCGGCTTCAAAATTTTCTCCGTGTATTTCCGAATTGTAAGCAACAACCGGTTTTTCATCTTTCGGAATCTGAAAGGCGAGTGTCAGTTTTTTGGTGGCCACATTCAGGCCTGAAGAATAAATGGCTCCTCCGTCCTCTTCTGTAACCTGCGCCTGAACCTTAAATGGTCCCAGCCACTCTTTTTCCCCGCTACAGTAGATTTCAATATTTTCCGTTAACATAGAAACCGGAAACGAAGCAGGTGCATTATTAAATTCAATGGTCAACCTTACATTTCGCTCCCCTTCCTTCATTTGCAAAACCTCAGAAGCCAGGGCAAATCCAAGATGTGCATCGGGAAGTTCGGGATAATCCGGGGCATTGTAATGGCCAAAAGGCCACCATTTAATATCGTCGTCGGGAAAATCGCCTCCCAGACCGTCAAAGGAAGCCGCATTTTCGGCAGCTTTTATTTTACTGTTATCATGGTCATTATATACATTTCTTAACCGGGCAACCTTCATTTTATTGGCAACAAACTCACCCTGAGTTTCATAAATTCTTTTTTGCCCATTGGCATCTTTGCCCCCGTCAAGATCGGTACCGTCCTCTGTTTTTACTTCCACACTGCTTTTAGCCAGCTCAAAAATCACGTGTACTTTATCGGGCGTTGGCGGAAGCTTTTCAATTTTCAGAATATTTTTATAATAGAAATCAAGGTGCCTCCAGGTAAGTTTATTGAACCGGTTTTTGGTGAGTTCGAGCATCTGCACAAATGCTACAAACAGCGCCAGGTGGGGAGAAATTTCACTTCCCTTGCCCACACTTTCGAGGAACGCTTCAATTTCTTCATCCTTTTTAAAGAACTCCTCCCAGTTCCCTGCAGGTGATGTATCATCATTGATGCCGAAATAATTTACATGCGCTGCAAAACGGTATGCAAACTGCATCCATTCTTTCAGGCTGAAATTATTCAGTTTTACCGAACCGGGGCTAAGCGCCTTAATATACCGCTGCTCCTGATCGGTTCCTTCACGTGTCAATGCTATTTCCTTGCCGCAATTAGCCATATTTTTCTCAGGTTATAATTCGTTCCCCTCTTCTTTATAAAAAGGGTAAACCATGTTCATTCTAGAGTTGGTTGCCCTAATGGTGTAATCGATGTTGATGAGTAATACACCGTTCAGTTCGTCCGTCGGATCAATATTGATTTTATTGACATCGATGCGCGGCTCGTAATAGAGAATGGCAGTTCTGATTAAATCGATTACATACGTTTTTAATGTCAGGTTCAGCGGATTGAACAACAGCTCGTCGAGGTTACAGCCATAACCGGGAACCATCACCCGTTCTCCCAGCCGTGTTGACAGCAGGATTTGCAGGCTGCTTTTGATGTCAGCCTCGTCTTCGAGCATTTTAACCGCTTTTGCTTCCCTGTTAAACTCCGGGGGAAAACTCCATCCCCTTCCCAGAAACGATTGATTTTTCATAATTTCTTGTTAACCTCCGATTAAAACTGTTGGAGCACCGGCCATAATTGTTCCGCCGTGTGCCGTTACATCTCCCATTCGTGCGGCAGGCATTCCGCCAATCAGGACGGTTGCCGATCCCATAACGATACTGTCAGGAGGGCCGGTACAGGTAGCCATGTCTCCTACCCGTGCGGCAGGCAATCCGCCAATTAATACGGTTGGATCTCCCGGTGGTAAAATCGGGCCTCCCACATGGGGTACGGTTCCCGTTACCATCGGGCAAACGTGCATATCTGATATTCTTGCTGCCGGTTTTCCCATTCTAATTTATTTGAACCAGTGAACCCTTTATGGTAGCCGTGGCGCTACTGGAAAGTTCCACTCCTGCCGAACCTTCAGCCTTTAGCTGTGCTCCGGCTTTTAAATCCATGTTTGTACCGCTTTCATGCGTTGTATCGGTAGATGATTTTACATTTAAAGCAGAGGCACTTTCAATGGTTATTCCTTCAGAATTCATCTCAATGAAGTTTCCGTTTTCATCTTCCAGTTTTATTCCACCATCGGCATCACTGATTATCATTTTATTTCCGTTTGGCGTTTCCACAGTTACGCTCACCTCATCGTCATTAAAAATGAACTTCATTTCGCTACGGGTCACAAAACCTTTTTCGTGATTATCGTCAGAAGCCACCAGGGGCGCTGGTTTGGCACTACTGTTCATCATGCCCAGAACGACAGCGTCATTCGGATTCCCGTTAATAAACCCTACAATTACCTCATCTTCGATTTCGGGCCGGAAGAACGATCCCCGGTTTTCGCCGGCATCCAGCGTAGCTACCCGGGCCCAGATTCCCTGTTCCTCATTGTCGACAACAGGCAGCCTCACCAAAATCCGGTCCTCCCCGTCGGGGTCCGATTCAAGCTGGGTAACAATGCCTATTTGCAGGCCATTCACTGCAGCCATCAGTCCGGCAGCAGGAAGATCATTGATATCGGTCGTTTCTGTAAACCACTTTGGGTTGATCCCAAACTGTGCATCCACCGTCCAGTTTCCCTCTGCAATCTGATGGCGAACAGCAGAAATGAACACCTTTCCATTAAAGCGGTCGCCCACTCCCTCCAAGGTCAATGTCGTGTTTGGCTTTACGGCAGGAATTCCCTGGAATTTTACCCGGCCCCTAATTTTTGCCAGTTGGTTAAACAGGTTTTTGGCATTGGCCCACTCCTGTAAGGCAGAACTGTCGCCACCGCCGTTTTTTAACTCCAGGTTTTCTGAGCCGATAACTTCCGATAAATCTGCCGGCGAAAGATTGCCATTAAGGGAGACTCCCGGATCATCTGCTTCGGCTTCCAGGAGTTCCTGCCCGGAAGCATTCCATCCATAGGAAGTTACTTTGGAAAACTGGTTCCGGGCATCAATTTCAGCGTCGAAATCCAGCAACGTGGCACCGTAAGACACAGTCTCCACTGCCTCCTGGTCTGTATCAGGTTTTTGAACGGTAATTTTTCCGTCGTCCACCACGCAGATTTTTCCGTTGGCCTGAGCGCGGGCAATACAAAAATCCCAGTCGGATACATTGTACTGCACCAGTTCTTTATGCGGAACATCAGTGGCTTCAATGTCCTTCTCCAGCCCATAAGCGTCAATAATTTCTTCCATTATTTCGCTGTCGGTGTTTTCGTAGAAGTATTTGCTTTTCCGGCCAACAGTAAGCTTAACAGCCTTGTCTTTACATTCCACAATCAAAAACGACTGGTTTGAACGAATTTTCAGGTTATGCCTGATCACAATACCTTTAAAAATGGTTTCCTCATCAGAATGATAACCTGCCTTTACTTCAATTTCATTCCCCGGAACAAATAAATCCTGATTACTGACGGTGAAGTCCTGCGACGCCGGATCTCCGTCACGCAAAACAATTTTGGCAGTGGGTATCCGGTTGATCTCTTTTTCCACACTGATACTCAAAGCCTGCACCGAACCGGAAAGTTCTTCTCCTGCGACCAGAATTTTGAAGGTAACCAAATCGGCTGATTGTGCTGTATTTATAACTCTCTGTACCGCCATAATCAGGACACTTTTTCAATGGGAGGAAAGAAAATTTTCTGTCCCACGGACAACTTTCTGAAATTGGTAATCTGATTGGCCTTTGCCACTTCGAGGTAATATTTCGAATCACCGTAAATGCGGAAAGCCATGAGCGGCAGCGTGTCGCCCTCTTTCACCTCCCTGATGTGGGTCAAATCGGGTGAGCTGTTGTTCTCCTTCGCCACGCGAAGATCATCTTCCACAAAACCTTTAAATTTAGCTCTTGCCACAGCCCGCAAAGGGGTTCCGTCGGGTTTGAACAGTTTAAACGTAACGTCCATTTCCGAAAGGGTTCCCTTAAATAACAGTGTTCCCCACGAAATGATCAGGTAATTTGGTTTGTGCTCATCCCCGTTGTAATCGAAAATCACCTTCTTGAACTGCTCGATATCGTCGATAATCCCGTTGCCTTCGTCGCTGAATGTTTTATCGTCAGCCGTTCCGGGCTTGCCATAATCGACAATTACACCGGTCCGGTCAAAAACAAACTCCAGCTCAAGGTCTTCCGGAAGCGCTTTGTTAAAGCGTGGCGAAGTGGCACTGGTACCGGATGCCTGATCTTCATTTTGCTCAATCTTGTAGTTGAACTTGTATTGTTCAGGATTCAGTAACGTTTTAAATTCGCCATCGCCTACTTCTTCCGTGAACTGTTCGTCCTTATACGCTTTAATTCGTAATTTTATCAGTTCTCCGCTCATATTATCTTTCCTCTTTTTTTGAAAGGATTTCCATTACCTGTTCCACACAGGCCGCAATAATTTGCTCCTTTTCCTGCTGCTTTGTTTTTCCGGGATTCCCGGCAGGAGGTTTATCTTCCACATTAATTTTAATGTGCAGTTCTTTTATCTCGATAGGCATTTTACTTCACATTGAAATAGTTGTAAGCCAACTCTATGGTTTCTATGGCGATTTTGCTCTCTTCGGCGTTAAAATCGGCCATATTCCATTTTACCGGGTATGCATGTACTACATTCCAGGTTACCAGGGGCTCGTGTTCTTCGTTAAGCAAACTGATGGTCAGGTCGGCAGGGCGAATATCAAAATTCTCCACCGCGTCGCGGCACCACTTTATCAACTCAGAATCTACGAGCAACCCGCGCTTCAGTACCAGGTTCGGATATTTTGTCCTCACCGGCAGCTTGTGCTTAAACCTGTTTTCACCCCCTTCGGCAATTTCCTCGGTATCCAGGTCGACCGTCAGACCGGAAACAGATTGAAACTCGAATTCACCTTTTATATTGGCTATTTCAACCTTAAAATGAAAACCTAAAGGAGGATAATAATTGGCCATATTTTATTCGTTTTGAATGGTTAGCCCTTCATGAACCAGTTCCATCGACTCAATGGCTACTTCGTTGCCGTCTGCCTTCAGATCGGTTGACTGTACTTTTGTCGGCCAGGCATTTTTCACCTTCCAGGTCACCACCGGTTCATGCTCTTCATTGAGCAGGCTGATGGTAATATCCCTGCGCTCGATGGTATTCAACTGCACGGTGTTCCACCAGTTGTAATATTCATTGTCGGTGGCAAAAGTGCCCCTTTTGAGCGTAATGTTGCTGAATTTTTGCATACCGGGCATTTTCACTTTGGAATATTCCGGGCTCGCGCCGTCGCGGTATTCTACTACTTCGGTTTCTACATCCAGTCCGGAAACTTCAGTAAAACCAATTTTTGTTCCGCCCCATTCCACCTGGAAATGGAACTTAACCAATGGATATGTTGTTGCCATAATTTATGGATTTAAATTTTTAACATTCAACTAATTAGGATTCCTGCATTTTGTGAGAGAATTTCAATATGATAAATTCAGCCGGACGAACGACTGCCATACCGATTTCCACATTCATGTAGCCATTCAGGATATCCTGGGCAGTCATGGTTTGTCCCAGTCCAACCCGCACATAAAATGCATGTTCCTGCTTGGCACCTGCCAAAGCGCCTGCTCTCCACTGTAGCGTCAGGAAGTTTTCGATCATCGCCCTCACTTTTACCCATGTATTGGCATCGTTCGGTTCAAAAACAAACTGAGAAGAGGCTTTTTTAACCGACTCTTCCACCATATTGAAAAAGCGGCGAACAGAAACGTAGCGCCATTCATTATCGTTTCCGGCAAGGGTTCGAGCCCCCCAAATGAGAGTGCCTTTTCCGGTGAAAGCGCGAATTGCATTGACAGATTTTCCGGCTACGGTATCCACATTCAGGCTTTCCTGATCTTCATGCGTTACATTTACTGTGGGCCCTTTGACCGCCGTAATACTTACATTCGCAGGAGCTTTCCAAACACCCCGTTCATTGTCCACCATGGCATAAATTCCGACTGCCGCACCACTGGCTGGCAGAACCACTCCCTGGTTACTAATGGCATTCACAATTCCCTTATAAACCCCATCCACTTCCTGCAGAGTTTCCGTACGGTTTGCCCTGGAAGCTTCCAGTTCAGTATAAAAATCAGATACCAGTTTTATCAGCTTTCCGCCAAGCGCTGTAAAATAAGGCGCTGCATTCGCTGCAGTTGAAGTAGCTGTAAATATGTCGTTTGCGTCCGTTGCCGGCGCAGCAAAAGTCAACGGGTTAAAGTCTGCTGTAAAGTCGTCTGAAATCAGCGCGTTATCCCAGGCAGGAGACGGTGCATCGCTGTTCGCCGCCTGACTGAAATGGTTGTAGTCAAACAATGTTTTCAGTAATCCGTGAAAATTGGAATTGGCTACCACAAATTTGGCATGAATGCTTGCCGCCGAATTTTGGTCGTTGGTGTCGTTATCGGTAAAAGTCAGGTCGAAAAAATCTTTTGCATACCCATACAAATCATTGGCGTAGGTTTCCAGCAATCCCCTGTTGTTAATGGTTCCTGCAGAAGGGGCAGTCAAAGAGGACTCAGCGGCAATATCGGTATCAATATTGTCAATGGCCGTTACAATATCACTGTTAAACAGCGCTGTAATATCTGGAACGGCAGCACCTCCTTTTGTGTATGTTCCTCCCACAATCGAATCGTAATCAATTTTGAAAGGCAGGGTTGTCCTTATCCACGGATAATAGGCTGCGCCGTACTTCAAATAATTCATCCCCACATTGTCTCTGAAATCGGCAACGGGGTCAGTTGTAGGAGTAATTTCTTTTTCTCCGTCCACCATGTCGAGTACAGCGAAACGATCCTGTAATTTATTGCATTGTGCAAGCATTGCTGCGTGTACTTCACCTGCCTCGGCAGCACTTAAATGTACTGATTCAGGTATCACGAGCAGCGTGGGCAAATCTTCTTTTTCAAGCGAAGCCAGACCATCCAGCAGTTCCTGTTTGTCAACGTCGGAAGAAAGGGAATTGTAACTCCCCACCGATACGATATAACAATCGCCGCCGCCGTTGGCATAAAACATTCTGACCGAATCGTAAAGCAGGTTTACCCCGTTTACTTTTGCTCTTTTTACCGAATTGTCGGTATTAAGCTCAATTTCAACGGTAGTGGGTTTAGGCGCCCCGCCGAAGAAAAATTCATATTCGGGCAGCGAACCGATTTTTATCGGCTTAATGATTCCCTCGTCGTGATAATCGACGCCTTCAATCAGCGCCATCTCCGTATAGCCCACAAAGGCCGGGATGGCAGTTTCAACTTGCGCTACCGAAGGCGGAAATTTGGAAATTTCCTCTACGTAAACGCCTGGTGTTTTGTAAGCTGTTGCCATAATTCATTGAATTTAAATGTTACATGTATATTTCAGAATAGATTGTATCGTCCGAAACATCCGGCTTAATCAGGGAAACACCGGGATTAGGCAATTCAATCCCGTCCAGTTCAATGGAAATGAACCCGTTCTTTGTAAGCGGGTGTTCGGTTTTTGTAATTAAAACTTTTGAATTCCCGTTTTCCTTCTTCACATCGTCGCCACCTGTAACCTGCTGGTTGGCATCAAAAAGATACCGCCAGATGGTGTTACGGTTTTTAAAAACCACTTCGAAGGTTTGGGCTGGGTCCTGTATTTCATTTTGTGCATTTGTTACATGAAGCGAACTGTTGTCTCCTTTCATAAAAATGCGAACCAACCCAAGAAGATTCATTTTTTCACTGGGTTGTAACTGCTCCAGTTCAGCATTTTCACCATCTTCGGAAAGGATAAAGTCTTCATCAACATGAAAATTACCTCCTGCTTTATCAATCAATGGAAAACTGTTCGGTTCCGTTGCCAAACGCCTGTTCGACAGATAATACATTTTACCGGCATCCTCCAGTTTTAAATCGGTATAATTGTAGAACCTGGAATCTTTTATTTGAACTAAAAAGGTAAAGTCCAGATCGTCGGGCAGTGAAATGAATGGCAAGGCATCATTGTTTTCATCTACCTTGGACCACACAGTAAAACCCGAACTGATTGTTTTAAAAACAAGGTTATACCCGTTCAACTTTTGCCGGGTAGCTTGCGTAGGATGAAGGCTGAGGAATGTTTCAAAATCATAATCTTCCAATCGGTTCAATTGTTCTTCCTCATTCATCGAACTAAAATCGTCTGTACCTTTATCAAGAAAAAAACGGTGAAGTATTTTCGTGCGAAAAAGTTCCCGGTATAGAATGGAATAGCTCATTGTTTCAAATCATTTAAATCTCCACCAATGTGTGTAATAACTCCGGATGAAGCCAGTTTTTTGCCCTGTTCAATCTGAATAAGCTGAATTCGGTAAATGGCAGAAGGCAATTGTCTGCCACCAAATGTTCCCCAAACATTGTTCAGTTCTTCGAATGAGGGCGTATATAATTCGAGAATAAATTTGAAATTATCAAGTACGTCGAACGACACATTTGTACGATCATATACCGTATTGGCGGAAGTGAAAACCTTTCTTCCCTGGAAAAATTCGATCACCTTCGAGATACTACGCAGCGATTTATCATAGGTCTCGCAGTTCGCACTGATCAAAAGGTACACATTTAAATGTACCGGCGGATTTTTATATTCGGTTTTATCGTTTTGTATTCTAAAGTGGGGTGTATTTTTCAGTGTGGTCTCTTCTTCCAGTTTCAAAAGAGACATAACTACTTTTCCGTCCAACCTCGAAGCATCTTCACTCCCCGACTCCCAAAGAGAGATATTCTCCAAAACGACTATTTTTCCCAGCCCGATCTCCGAAAAGTAATTTTCAAGCTGTTCTTTCAAAATTTGTAACGTTTCGTAAATCATACGCAACACGTTTTATTTTCAGAATTCATCATCTATCCAGTTCACCCTTTAAACTTAAAATTTTAAGACCTTTTTGTCTTTTTTAAGTCTTGTTTTACGGCTCACAACGATTTTCTCTGATTCTTATTTTTCAACTTAATGGTTTTGTGCGCAGAAAACTTTTTCGGTTTTATACGACTTAATGGTTTCGGAATGCAAGTTACGGCAAGAAATAATAAAAGTCAACAGTTAGGAAAAAAAAACCAAAAAAAAATTACAAGTAGCTTCATATCAACAACTTAAAATAAATCTACATTTTTTGAAGCCCGATAAGTAATTTCTCTATTTCAGAAATCAATTGTACAGATGATCCGGTAAAATGATTTACCATAATTGTAATGGACAAGTGTTTTCCACCGGAGGTTCGTACATATCCGGAATAACATCGAATCCGCGTCATGGAACCGCTTTTAATCCGCAATGCCTGTTCCGGAAAATGCTGTTGACTGAAATGATAAAGTGTCCCCTGCCCTGCCGTAGGTAACGACTTAAAAAAAGAGTCACGGTTTTTACTGTTGTTTTCCATATAGCGCAAAACCGATGAAAGAAATGCCGGTGAAACAACGTTAAAATGAGACAACCCACTGCCGTCTTCCATTAAAAGCTGCCGGGTATCCAGCCCCCTGTTTTTCCAGAATTCAGTTATTATTTTCAATCCTGTTTCCCTGTTGCCTGTACCGGTTTTTTCTGCTGCGACCTGCTTCACCAGTTGTTCGGCAAATAAATTTACACTTTCCCGGTTCAGAACTTTTACTATTTCAGAAAGTGTGGGAGACTCTGTCATATAAATTTGTAAAAAAGCTGATTTTTCAACTGTTTCGCTTCTGATCTTCCCGGTGATAAAAACACCTTCGCGGGCTAAATGATGTAAAAAATCGTCGGCTAGTAATTTTTCAGGGAAAGGATTGGAAGCTTTAATGCTGAATGACTTGCGGTTTCGGGGAATGGTGCCCCTGACAATCCGCTGACCATTATGCGGGCTTCCAAAAACATAGGCCAAATCGCGGTTTTCAACAGATGACAGCACTTCGTTTTTCCATTCCATTCCTTCCACCTTCGGATTCACCGAAATAATTTCTGTAGGCTGTCCCGCTTCCGCAGGCGACCGGAAAACGATACGAAAAAGATTATCGTACACCGCAAGGGCACTGGTACCGGCACCATAATAATTTCCCATATCTTCCCATATCCAGGTAGGGGGAATTTTCTCCGTATCATAAAGGGAGCCGTCTAAAACCAGGTTTCCCTCAACCCGCTTAATACCGGCAGCTTTTATGCGCTGAGCCCACGTTTCCATAAAATGGGGATGGAAATAATCATTTTGAAAATATTCGGAACCAAGGGCCGGATCGCCTCCGCCAATAACCACTATATCCCCTTTTAAAATTCCGTTTTTTATGGTTCCGGTGTAACCAATCCGGGTTTGGAAACGGTAATCCGGGCCTAAAATCTCCAGCGCTGCTGCCGAGGTTACCAGTTTCAAAACCGAAGCTGGTATAAATAACTTTTTATCATTCCGCTCAAAAACCGGGTCTCCGGTTGCCAAATCGGTTACGGAAATTCCAACAGAAGCCTGCCTGTACTCAGGCCGATCAAGAAATGCCTTCACTTGCTTTTCAAATGACGATTGCGCAAATAAATGGCCATTCAGAAAAAGAAATGAAAAAACAATGAAAAACCGTACCTTCATTTTTTCTATTTTTAGAATTCAAAAATAACAGAATATCAGATTAACAGAAAAGATATGTTACGAACTGTAATGTTGGTAGGTGCCGGAGGATTCATCGGAAGTGTAATGCGTTATCTCCTGCATTATTATGTAGAGAAGGGATTGGCAAGTACTTTCCCCTGGGGGACCCTGATTGCCAATGTGGTTGGCAGTTTTATTATCGGGATGGTTTTTGCCCTTGCCGAAAAAGGGAATTTAATGAATGCAGAATGGCGGATTTTCCTGGCAGTGGGTATTTGCGGAGGGTTTACTACATTTTCGTCGTTTGCCTACAACAACTTTACCATGATAAAGGAACAAGCCCTTGGTTCTTTGCTCCTGAACGTAGGAGCAAGTTTATTTTTTGGGATTCTGGCTGTTTACCTGGGAATTATTCTTATTCGTGTGATATTTTAAAATGTAAAACCATGAAAACAGAAAACAGGGCCGGTATTCTGAAAATCTACGTGGGCGAATCGGATAAAGTACATGGCCGCCCGTTATTCGAGGAAATTGTTTTCGAAGCCCGCAAGGAAGGAATGGCCGGTGCCACGGTATTTAAAGGCATCATGTCGTTTGGGGCCAGTCATTCGGTACATACCATGAAAATTTTTGCTTTGTCCGGAGATTTGCCCGTTGCAGTGGAGATTGTAGATACCATTGAGAAGTTGCAGGATTTTGCCGGACGTGTTAACGAATTGATGGATCAAAGCAAAAAAGGAGGATTGGTCATTCTCCATGAAGTAGATATTCTTCGGTACGAAATGGGAGAAAAGTATAAGAAATAAGCGTTATCTCTGAACTTCGGCAGAAGGATGCTTACACTCATCAATGCGTGGTTAGAAACCACGCCACCCGCTAATTGAGTAACACCTACACGTCGTCTGAGTTAAATACAAATCCCAGTCTTTTTCCCGTTGTCATTTTGGAATGGCTGATTTTCTCCCGCATTTGTTCAACGGTAGCCAGTTTCACATGGTCGTAAGGGGGAACCAGCAAATCGAATTCGATACAGTAACGAATTGCCGTTTCCACAATCTGCCGCAATATCCCCGGCGAAATGGTATCGATGGCAAAACTTTTCACATTCTCTTCTGTCTGACGTTTCCCTTCCACAAAAAAGTGGTTGTCTTTATTCACAAAAATACGCGCCACCAGATATCCCAAATCCTTTTCCCGGTTGTACCTAAAAGAATCTGCCAGGAAGTTATAGATATTGATCATGCCACAGTAAGAACGCAGCGGATCGTCCTGAATGTAAGGAGATTTTAACACCGGATGTTTGTTATCGAACTCAAAAACATTGGAGTGCATACTGAAAATGAGTAGATCACCGCCAATTTCAAATTCCACTTCAAAAGGGCCCCGTTCCCTGAATGCAGGAAAAACAGAAACGTCAATCTGATCCTTTAGTGTTGTAAGGTAATCTTTTTCCAGTGACTTCAGCACTTTCTTCAGAATCTTGAATGTTTGCAGGGTATTTTTATAAACCTGCTGCTTGACAGTGGATTTAATAACATAAGCCTCCAGTAGCGAAGCCCTAATTTCCTTTTCAGTCATGATCTAGAATTTTGAACTAAAAATAAAAAAAAAGCAGCCCGGAAGAGCTGCCTTTCTATAAAAAAATCTTTCAATCAATATGCGACGGCGAAAAGGACCCGCTGTTTCGATGGTTTTCCGGAATAAACACAAACTCCTTCTTCCTGCTCATTTTGAAGCGGAATACAACGGACAGTCGCCTTGGTTTTACTCTTAATCAAATCTTCTGTTTCCGGCGTCCCGTCCCAATGTGCCGAAACAAAGCCCCCTTTATTTTGAAGGACTTCTTTAAATTCATCCCAGGTATCAACTTTTGTTGTTTTTTGGGCACGGAATTCAAACGCTTTATTATATATACTTAGTTGAATCTCATTCAAAAGATTTTGGATATAATCAGCAATTCCCTCCATGGACACCACATTTTTCTCCAGGGTATCACGGCGGGCTACCTCCACCGTACCATTTTCCAGGTCGCGCGGTCCAACCGCCAATCTTACAGGTACCCCTTTGAGTTCGTATTCGGCAAATTTCCATCCGGGCTTTTTATTGTCGCTGTCGTCAAACTTCACCGAAATACCTTTTGCTTTCAGTTCATCAACAATTTCATTCACCTTGCGGGAAATGGTTTCCAACTGTTCCGCTTTTTTATAGATAGGAACAATAACCACCTGGATAGGCGCCAGTTTTGGAGGCAATACTAACCCGTTGTCGTCAGAATGGGCCATAATCAACGCCCCCATCAAACGGGTGGAAACCCCCCATGAAGTAGCCCATACATATTCTTCGCGCCCCTCTTTATTGGTAAACTTCACATCAAAAGCTTTTGCAAAATTCTGTCCCAGAAAGTGAGAGGTTCCCGATTGCAATGCCTTTCCGTCCTGCATTAGTGCTTCAATGGTGTACGTATCAAGAGCTCCTGCAAACCGTTCATTTTCGGTTTTGTGTCCCTTAATAACCGGAAGCGCCATAAAATTTTCGGCAAAATCGGCGTAAACATTTATCATTTTAACGGTTTCCTCTATGGCTTCTTCTTTGGTGGCATGTGCTGTGTGACCTTCCTGCCAAAGAAATTCAGCAGTACGCAAAAACAAACGCGTCCGCATCTCCCAACGTACTACATTGGCCCACTGATTAATGAGCAATGGCAAATCGCGGTGCGACTGAATCCAGTTACGATATGTATTCCATATAATTGTTTCGGAAGTAGGGCGTACAATCAATTCCTCTTCCAACTTCGCATCGGGGTCAACCACTACCCCGCCCTTCTCTTCATCATTTTTCAGACGGTAATGGGTTACCACGGCACACTCTTTGGCAAAGCCTTCCACGTGGTCGGCCTCTTTACTAAAAAACGACTTCGGTATAAACAACGGAAAGTAAGCATTTACATGCCCGGTTTCTTTAAACATCCTGTCAAGTTCGGCCTGCATTCTCTCCCATATTGCATAACCGTAAGGTTTAATTACCATACATCCCCTAACCGCAGAGTTCTCTGCCAGATCAGCTTTAATGACCAAATCCTGGTACCATTGAGAATAATTTTCACTACGCGGAGTTAATTCTTTCGCCATTTTTTCTAAATTGGTATAAAATTTGCTTTTTTGTACATGATTATTCAGAGTTCACAAAGAAAGTAAATATTATTGACATTAAATAAACCGGGAGGACGAGTTATGAAATCAAGATTGACAATTTTAATGATGGTTGCACTTTTTGCAGGTGCATGTACCTCGGGGGGTTATGTCACACGAACATACACAGATGACATTTATTTTAACCCGGGCGATGTTCCTCCACCCATTGTTGTGGAAGAAAATGAGGCAGAGCAAGCTGAAGTTGCAGAAAAATCGGGTCACCGCATGATTATCAGCAATATTGAGGAGAATGAAGAAGGTTCACAAACGATGAACAATTACATTTTTGAAGGAACCGAAAGTGATGCCGATGCGCTTACATATAATATGGATCAGCTCGATATGTATGGAACAGATACTACTGTTTATTACAATGATGATGAAGTAAAATATGTAATAAACAATTATTATGACGGCGATGCCATCGACTATGCTTACCGTATCCGTCGATTCCATCGTCCACATTTTTACGATCCATTTTACTGGGACAGCTGGTATTACGATCCTTATTATTATGATCCTTACTACTCTTCATGGTATTCCCCGTCCTGGTCCTATGCATGGAATTGGGGATATAACTGGTATTATCCTTACAGCAGCTGGGGATGGAACTGGAGCTTTTCACCTTTTTACAGTTCCTGGTACGGTCCTTATTCCTATTATGGATGGGGCCATCCTTATCATTCCTGGTACGGACATGGTGGCATCTATGTAGACTCGGACAACTACCGTTATGGTCGCAGACGTTCAACGGCTACTTCCGTTTATGGTAATGGCAGAGGACTCAGAAGTACATCAGGAGTCAGGTCATCGGCCACAACAACGAAAAGCGCCCGCACAGGGGAGAGAACCCGCTCCACGGAAAACACCCATGCAGCGCGCAGAAGTAATTCCGCATCGGGAACCAGAAGTGCAGCAAACAGTGTTCTTACCGAACGCAGAAGGACATCATCAGGCAGAGATGCCAGCAATCCGGCAGTAAAAAGCGGTACGAGCAGCACCAGGTCAGGCAGTCAAGCCTATACCCGGCCCAGTAGTACTTCTACACGAACTTATACCAGGCCGTCTTCAAGAACAACCACAACCCCACGGGTGGTTAAACAAAGTTCAAATTCCCGCTATTCTGCTCCCCGCTCGACATCGAGCTACAACAGCACTTACCGCTCCACTTCAACATACAACAGGAGTTCAAGTAACAGTAGTTCTACAAGAACATACAGGGCGCCTTCTTCAAGCTCCACAAAATCGGGCAGTACGTACAGGAGCGCCCCGTCGAGAAGCAGTAGTAGCAGCAGCGGAAGTTACCGCAGCAGCGGTTCATCATCGAGGAGCTACAGCAGTCCGAGCAGTTCCAGCAGCTCCGGAAGTTCAAGGTCTTCTTCGTCATCGTCAGGGAGAAGAAGATAAAAAATGGATGACCGCCATTAAAAGTGATTATTAACGAAAAACAGTTTAAGCCATGAAAAAATTCATAACATTATTGAGTTTAGCTATTCTAGTACCTTTTTTTACTCAGGCGCAAGGGTTGGTTGATGCGTTACGCTATTCCGATTTTCAGGTTCAGGGAACAGCAAGGGCCGGAGCTATGGGAAATGCATTTGGCGCCCTGGGAGGAGATTTCACATCGGTGAGTATCAACCCTGCAGGCCTTGGTCTTTACCGCTCATCTGAACTGGTCTTCACCCCCACCTTTGGAAAAACGCAGGTAGAATCCACTTATCGTGGCAACCTGATGACCGACAGTAAATACAATTTCATGTTTAATAACCTGAGTTATGTGGCCGCCCTTTCAAACGATAATCAGGGAGAAACAGGTTTGGTCAATATCAATGTGGGAATCGGTTTTAACAGGCTGAAGGATTTTAACAGAACGGTACTTGCAGGTTCCGACAATATGAATAGTTCATTCCTTGATTACCTTGCAGATAATGCAACAATTAATAACTGGGGTGAATTTTATGAAGATCTTGCCTGGGAAACTTACCTTTTATGGGAAGACCAAGATAATGAAGGTGTATATTTTCATGATTTGGAAGGTGCTTACGGGCAAAGTCAGCGAAAAAGTATCTCACAACAAGGTTATATAAACGAATATTCTCTGGCTGCGGGACTTAACTTTAACCACAAGCTTTATATCGGGGTATCGGTAGGTATCGTTGATGTTTACTACAAAGAATCTTCTCAGTTATTAGAATGGGACGCCCAAAACAATATCGATTTGTGGGATGAAATGCAATTTGACTCTTACCTGCGTACCAGCGGAACAGGCTACAACGGTAAATTAGGTATTATTTATAAACCCACCAACGAATTAAGGTTAGGCGCCTCGTTGCATACCCCCACTTTTTATAACCTGCACGACGTATTTGAAACAGCGATGTACTCCAAAGCAGCCAATGACGAAAGCGAAATGGGAAGCCATGAAGCTTTCTCTCCATACTCCGAGTATGATTACGATTTGGAAACGCCGTTACGTGCCACCATAAGCGCAGCTTACATTGTTGCAAAAAAAGGATTAATCAGTATTGATTATGAATTTACCGATTACGGTTCGGCCAGTTTGCGACGCGGCAGTGATGGGCACAGTTTTGTGGATGAAAACAATGACATAGCTGAAGTGTATAAAGCAGTGGGCAACCTCCGGATTGGAGCGGAACTTCTGGCAACCAGCAATATCAGCCTGCGTGCCGGCTTTGAAAATTATCCGTCTCCCTTTAATTCGGAAGCGTTTGACGAGTCTCAGCCCAATGCCGATTCCAAAATGAATGTAATTTCTGCCGGACTCGGCTACCGGACTGGCGGATTCTTTTTCGATGTAGCTTACAGGCATGTACAAAATAAAACATTTGACTTGCTTTATCCGACTCCCCCAACCGATTTCTACCCGGTACCGGAAATGGCAACTTTCGAGACAGTTAAAAATAATGTGATGTTTACGTTGGGGTTCAAATTCTAAAGAATTCCATACATATAATTGCCATAAAAGGTACAGTCCTGGGATTGTACCTTTTCTTTTTAGGATTGTTTTACGCATGAAATGGCGCACATCCTTTCTATATTCTCAAATTTGTTGGAGAACTGTACCGCATGAATGCCCGCCCTGGAAATATTTTTCTATAAGAATTGTATTAACTAAATGTGATACATTATTATTCAACATTCGGTTTTTATTGCTTCCATACCTCCTGACCAGCTTACCCTTTTATAAATTTTATTGAAATTATGTTTTAAAAAAGTAAAATAACCTATGGTACTCATTCTGAAATTTTGTTCCTTTAGGTCCTAATTCACAGAATAGTATGAAGCGGACTATCATTGTAATTTCAGTACTTATCCCATTCCTGACACATGCACAAAACACCCTGTATTTTATGGACCGGCTACCTCAAAGTAGTAACTATAACCCGGCTATTGTTCCAAATGCCAGGTTTTTCATTGGTCTTCCCGGTCTTGGCGGATATTCTGCACAGGCCTACAATTCCGGGTTTCATTACAACTGGCTTGATAACTTTATTGAGTCGGTTGGAAACGAAGGATACAATCCCGATGCAGTCGTCCGGTCCATTGGAAACTATAACCGTTTCTTTTCTGAAACCCGGGGCAATATTCTTTCTTTTGGCTTCAAACGAAAAGAAAAGGGATACTTTTTGTTCAATGCTTCAATAAACAGTTCATCAAAAATGGAGGTCGCGTCAGATATTGTCTACCTGCTAACCGATTTTGATGATATTGCACCCGACGATTTTCCCATAGTTGTTGATGATATTGATCTGCTTACAAACAACTATTTATCGCTGGGTTTCACTTATTCGCATATTATCGATGATAACCTTACTCTCGGAATTACCCCGCATATAAACTTTAACCTGATGGGAATTCAGACCAAAAATATTAGCTACTCGGTAAATCGTCAAGAAATGGGAAATGACGATTATGACTATGATCAATCTTTTACCGGGGAGGTAATACTGGGATTGTACGGAGAAATAAATCCGGATGCTGTTGAAGGAAATATCCTTAACCTGGAAGAGGGACTTCTGCCCGACAACTGGCCTGAAAACACACGATTCTCTGACCTGTTTAGAAACAAAAGCCTTTCTTTGGATATTGGCGCCACCTATAAATTAAATGAATGGATGTTCTCTGCGAGTGTCCTGAATATTGGGGCATCGCACTGGAAAACAAACGGCTATATTTTAAACGGGAACAGCAATGATGAAATTACAATAAGGGAAAATGAAAAAATTAAAATCGGGATCCCACCCCAAATATACCTGGGGGCCAAAAGGCAATTTTCCGAAAAATGGAATTACGCTTTCTTATTCCATAACACTTTTTACAAAGGAGGCTCCAATGCCTCGGCAACCCTTTCCCTGAACGGAGAAATCGGAAAAATACTCTCTACCTCCGTTAGCTATACCGCAGGATACAAATTTGATAATATCGGGTTGGGATTCAGACTGAGGTTCCTCCCCGGAACAGATCTGTTTTTTATTACCGATAATGTCATTCAATCCATCAACTATAAAAATGCTTACCGGTTGTCGGCAGCGGTTGGAATAAATCTTTCTTTCGGCATAAAAAACGAAACTCCCGGCGTTGACGGATAACAACCTTTTTCGGTTCCTACCAAGCCTTGATCCTTGTTGGGAGTTTGGTAAATGCAGAATTTTACAAATAAATAATTTTTCTTAGGTTTGCTTTTTTTCAGCAAAAACCAAATTTATGTGGATTACAGTTACCTTGATTATATTCTACCTGTTTACTCCGGTCCTTCTTATTTACCTATGTAAAATCTCGAACACACTCAACAGGATAGGTGCCGTTGTTTTGGCTTATGCTGCCGGTCTTATATTGGGAAACATTGGAATTATGCCGGAAGCCAGTGAGGAGCTTGCAAGGCTTATTGGTGCTACCAGAAACTTTCTGCCGGAGGATGAAATGAATGAATACATACTTTCATCCCACTTTGTTGAAAGCGATATAATATATAACCAGGTTGCCCAACTTCAGGAAATTGTGATGAATTATACCATTCTCATTGCACTGCCGCTTCTTCTCTTTTCACTCGATTTAGGAAAATGGCTTAAGAATGCCCGAAGTGCCATTTTATCGCTGGTACTGGCCATGATTTCGTTGCTCATTTCCGTTTTTATCGGCTATTATCTCTTTGCCCATAATATTACGGAATCAGCCAAAGTTACTGGAATGCTCATCGGGGTTTATACCGGCGGGACTCCCAATCTGGCGGCCATTGGAACCGCACTTGATGTCAGTCCGAATACATTTATTCTGACGCACACCTACGATCTGATTATTGGCTCAGTGGCATTACTTTTCCTTATGACCTTCGCACAACGGCTTTTTAATACATTCCTTCCCAAATTCGGAGTTATCAGAAAAGCAGAAAATGTGCTGCGCATGGAAGATACAGAAGAAAGCAACGACATGGATAACTTTGACGGGTTGTTTCAACGGAAAAACCTGCCCGGAATAGGAAAGTCACTCCTTGTTTCCGTCATCATTTTTGCCATTGGCGGAGGCTTATCCTTTATCGTCCCCAAATCAGCCCAGGTAATTGTTGTTATTCTTACTATTACCACGCTGGGGCTTGCTGCATCGTTAATAAAACCGGTAAACCGGCTGAAAATAAGTTTTCCCCTGGGAATGTATTTTATCATTGTCTTCTGTCTGGCTATTTCATCCCTGGCCAATTTGCGAAATATGTTCCAACTGGAATTTCTCGAACTATTTTTGTATGTGCTTTGGGTGGTTTTCGGATCGATGATAATCCATGTGGGACTGGCCCGCATCTTTAAGGTAGACACAGACACCACTATTATTGCCATTACGGCACTCACCTACTCCCCGCCGTTTGTTCCTGCTGTAGCGGGCGCTTTAAAAAATAAAAATGTAATTATTTCAGGGCTCACCATCGGAATACTGGGATTTGCATTCGGTACATACCTGGGAATTTTTATTGCAACGGTATTAAAGTGATACCATAATTCCGAGGACTTTATCACAAATCAAATTGTGGTAAAAAAATTTAGAACTGGAAATAAATAAACGGCTGCATATCTGCAGAAACAGACTGGTAAACAATAATTACTACAATAGCTGAAATCACCACTTTTGCCCAAAACGGAGCAGCCACAAAAGCATCCTTCAGGCGGTCTTTCCATTTCTGGCTCACCCAATGGGTAAAAAAGCCAAAGAGCATCATTAAAAACACTCCTTTGTAAGCCACAACAACTTCAGGAATAATGTGCCAATCCATGTTATTCGCAATCTGGTGCATCATGCCATTAACTACCTGCATCGATTCCGACCGGAAAAAGATACGCGTAGCTGTAATAAAACAAAACGTAAGGGCAATTTTCCAAAAAGTTGCCAGCCAGTTTGTTTTCATTTCCCACGGACTGATTTTTCGCCAGAATTTATACACTACCAGCCCCACTCCGTTCAGTCCGCCCCAAATAATAAACTGCCACGAAGCGCCGTGCCACAAACCGCCCAGTAACATGGTAAGCATAAGGTTAATGTTTGTATTTATACTGCGTTTTACCCCCGGGAAAATATAAGACAGCAAAGCAAACATTAAAACAGCACCGGCAAAAATGGGAATAAGAATAAGCTTGCCGGCAAGCAGCACCACAATAGCCAGTATAATTCCCAGGCTGATGTAACTAAAAACAGACCCGCTGCGATTACCGCCGATAGGAATGTAAAGATAATCCTTCAACCAGGATGAAAGCGACATGTGCCAGCGTTTCCAGAATTCACCCACATTTTTCGCTTTATAGGGCGAATTAAAATTTTGCGGCAACCGAAACCCCATGAGCAATGCCACACCAATGGCAATATCGGTGTAACCTGAAAAATCGACATACACCTGAAGGGAATACCCAAAAAGCGCCATAAGGTTCTCAAAACCTGAATGGGAAAGCGGTTCTGCAAAAACACGATCGACAAAGTTAACTGCAATATAGTCGCCAATAAAAATCTTCTTTACCAATCCTTTCAAAATGATATAAATTGCCCAGCCAAACTCCTGTTTTGTAATGTGATAATCTTCGTAAATCTGTTTCACAAACCCTGAAGCCCGCACAATAGGGCCGGCAACCAGTTGCGGGAAAAATGACACATAAAAGCCAAAATCAATGAGGTTATTTACCGGCTTGGTCTCCCCCCGGAAAACATCAACAGAATAACTGATGGTTTGAAACGTAAAAAACGAGATACCCACCGGCAATAAAATCTGGTTTACATTGAAATGGGTGCCGGTAGCCTCGTTCATCCATATGGCCAGGTAATTAACCACGTGCATATCTGTTCCCAGCAGTGCATTCAGGCTTTCTGTAAAAAAGTAGGCGTACTTGAAATAAGCCAGCAGGGAAAGGTTGATGACAACACTCAGCGTCACCAGTATTTTCCGCACCACCTCTTTTTGGGAAGAATAAATCCACTTCCCGATAAAAAAATCGGTAAGGGTACTGAAAAGAAGGATAAAAAAGAAGAAGCCGCTGGATTTGTAATAAAAAAAGAGGCTTACGGCAAACAGGTATCCTGCTCGCAAACTGCGGTTCCGGTTATTGTAAACCAGCGAATACCCAACCAGCACAACGGCAAAAAACCCCCAGAAAAAGAAACGGGTAAAGATCAAAGGCGCTGCGGCATTATATTGAAAAATGTTCCGAAAAAAATCACTCCATTCTATTTGCTGAAAAATCTCCATATTATTCTTTTTCTGATTTTTCCTGCAAATGGGTGCTGTATTCAAAAATCAGCGCATTATAAAACATATTGGCAATAAGCCTGGCACCGCGCATTGAAAAATGCACATAATCGGGACGCGCCAGTTCAGGCTCTGCATTCACCCACGAAGGCATGCTGTTATAACCTCCCATTGCTTCGTACATATCCCAGAAGGCACAATCAGATGAGAGAGCCGCCTCCTTTAAAACCTCCACCACATAAGGCAGATGCTCATAAGTTACATACCGGTCTTTTTCCTTCGTCGACATATCACCCGGGCCGATAACAATGATGGCTGCCTCCGGACAGGTTTGCTTCAATCGCCTGATTTGCGCGCTGAACCAGCGACCGTATCTTTCAATATCCTCCTGGCGGGTGATGTAAGGCACTACATTCCCTCCAAACTGAAGGATGAACAGACCGGGATTCAGCTCCTGATAAATTTTAAGGCTGTGCTCAAAATCATTGCGCGTAAAAAAAAGCCCGGAGCTACCACGCAGTGCAATATTATCAACAATCACGCCCCGTTGCGAAGCCAGTTCCATTCCATAAATATCCGGACTGTCATACCCACTAAAACGCAGCGATACCCGGCCTGTTGTGTCGGGTAAGTCTGCTTCCGCTACGGCAAAATCAACGTGTGCTTTCAAGGTATCGGCCAGTATAACAGAATCGCCGGCCATCAGCTCCATCTTTACAGGACTTTTAGCGTTCCCATAGTAAAGCCGGAAATGCTCATACGTACGGGCCCGTTTAAACGAGACGGCCGTTTTCTCAATGCTCAGGTCCGCTTCATAATAAATGGTATCCATCACCGGAATGGTATCGCTCACCAGCGGCGCAAACCGTGAGAAAGCAGCCATCATACCATATTTGTTGTGTTCCACGAGCGAATCGATTTTCCCGTAAAGCGGAAAACGTTTCCAGTTTCGGCTGTTATTTTGGGCTGCGCTTAAAATAAAGTCGTAAGGCTGGAGGGCCGGCCTGAGCCCGATACCGGACCCGCCAAACCGCTTCTGGAGTTTATCCCTGACGAACGCCGTTATGCGGTCCCCTTCAATCTGGCTGTCACCGTAATGCATGATGCGCACCAGTTTATCCGATTCAAACCGATCGAAAAAACGATACAACTTCAGGCGGGCAGTATCGCCCATATCTATCAGGTGGATTTTCGCAGCAAGGGAATCGTAGTCAGCTTTCAGAACGGACTCATCACCGGAGCCATCTTCCTGAAACAGGAGAGAATCGATGCTGAACTGTTCCTCTAAAATTTGTGAGACATCAACATATCCAGGGCCTTCATCCAGAAACATCTCTTTAAAAGAAGGCATATGAAAAATAAACTCACCTGTTTTAATCCCTCCGGAAGGAGTCATCCACATGGCAGCTGCCAGCAGCAGGAAAACTCCCAGCATAAAGGATACTATTTTGAAGGGCTTTATCAAGAATCACAAATTTTCAAAAAAATAGCGGCTTACTTTTTCCATCAGGTGCAACCGGTCTTTTCCTCTCACATTGTGAGGGTGGATTGGATAAACGAAAAAATCGACCTGTTTGCCCTGTTTTATACATTCCCGCAGAAACTTCATGCTGTGCTGCATTACCACCACATCGTCCTGTGCTCCGTGGATGAGCATCAGTTTTCCATCCAGGTTTGCCACATGATTTATCATATTTGTCTCTTCATATCCTGTTACGTTTTCCTGCGGTCTGTCCATATAACGTTCGCCATACATCACTTCGTACATGCTCCAGTCAACCACCGGGCCGCCGGCTACTCCCACCTTAAAAACTTCCGGGTGGCGCAACATCAGGTTCAGCGTCATAAACCCGCCGTAGCTCCAGCCATGTACGCCAATCCTTTCTGTATCCACAAAAGGCAGTGATTTCAGGTATTCTATGCCCTTCATCTGGTCTTTGGTTTCCAAAACACCCAGTTGCCGGTGCACAGCCGTTTCAAAGTCCCGTCCCCTGTTATTGGTTCCACGGTTATCCATGGTGAATGCAATGTACCCCTGGGCGGCCATATAATACTGCCACCAACGGGCGCTGTTGTGCCAGCTTTTATCTACCAGTTGTGAATGCGGCCCACCATACACATACACAATCACCGGGTATTTTTTCGAAGGGTCGAATCCAACAGGTAAAATCAATCGTCCGGTCAATTCTGTCTTTCCGTTGGCCGACGGAACAGATACCAGTTTATTTTCTCCCAGCACAAAATCTTTTAACGGATCAGATGCCTGGTGCAGGGTACGTATTTTTTTTCCTTTTGCAGAAATCAAACCGGTTATCGAAGGAATCTCCGGTCCGTTGAATGCATCGATTATAAAACTTCCACCCGGGCTAAGCATCCCGCTGTGAATCCCTTCTTCTTCCGAAAGCTTTTCCATGTTTCCGGAGGCTGTCTCCACCCGGTACAGGTGCCTTTCCAGCGGACTTTCTTTTGTCGCTTCCACAAAAAGATACTTCTCCTTTTCATCCAGTCCCAATATACCGGTAACCTCCCACTCCCCTTTTGTTATCTGTTGAAGAAGTTTACCATTTGTATTGTATTTATACACATGAAACCATCCGTCTTTACGGCTCAGGTAATAAAATTCATTTTCATTCACTTTCGAAAACCGGATGGGATATTGCGGCTCTACATATTTTTTATCTGTTTCCTTAAAAAGTGTTTTCTTCTTTTTGCCGGACTGCACGTCATAACAATTGAGTTGCATCTGATCCTGCCCGCGGTTTAGTTCGAACAGGTAAACATGCTTTTCATCGGGAGACCATGCAAGGTTAGTCAGAAAATGCTCAGGGTCGCCTCCAGTATCCAGAAAAACGGTTTCACCGGAATTGATGTTGTAAACTCCCACTGTTACATGATGACTATTCATTCCTGCCATGGGATATTTTACCGGGGTATGTTCAGCCACGCGCCCCATAAAATCGACCAGCGGGTAATCTGTCACCATTGTCTCATCCTTCCGGTAAAAAGCAATATAGTTTCCTTCCGGAGAATTAAAAATACCGTTTGTGATCCCAAATTCACTGCGATGCACCGTTTTGCCGTTTACAACACCATTGCCGCCATCGTTGGTAATCTGAATGGTTTTCCTGTTGGAGAAAGTAACGAATAAATTATCGTCAACAGTAAAAGCGACAAATTTTCCCGGCAGGTTGAACACAGCATTCTCCGCTTCAGCCGGAAGCTTTATTTCAACCTCAGGTTTCTCTTCTTCTGGGTCGAAAACAAAATAACGATCATTATGCTGTAAAAGCAGCCACTTATCGTTTGCCCAGGAGTACCCGGCCAAATGACTGATTGTATTATTATCATCCAGTCCCAGTGCAGAATTGAGTTTATTCAGGCTGATAACTGTAAACCGTTCTCCGTTCCGGGCATCTTCGCCCCAAAGGGTATCGTTTTCAATAAAAGTAAAAAACCGGTCATTTTTCCAGGAAAGACCTTCCGGTGTTTCGGGGTTCAAATATGTATAACGGCCAAGAATGGCATCTTCCAGGGTCATTTGCAATTGTTGCGCCCCAACGGTGGTTGAAGCCAGCAATATAAAAAGGAGAAGCACTTTTTGCATTTTTGGAACAATTACTGTTTAAACGACGAAAATAGTGAAAGCAAACGTTGTGGAAAAGAAAAAATGGGAAACCGGCCAAAAATCCGGAATAATCTCCCGATTAAAACCCTACTTTTGTATGTAAAGCTGTTATATGGAAAAAAGAAACCTGACCATTATCTTTCTCATCACATTAATGGCTGTAATGGGTGTTGCCAGCATTACACCCGCTTTTCCTTCCATCATTCGCCATTTTAATATTTCGCCTCCCCAGGTCACCAAACTGATAATTGTGTTTACTTTCCCCGGTATTTTCCTGGCACCGGTAGTGGGTATCCTGGCCGATCATTGGGGAAGGAAAACCATTCTGCTGCCTTCGTTACTCCTTTTCGGGCTTGCCGGCACAGGGTGTTTTTTTACTAAAGACTGGGAAATACTGTTGATTCTCCGTTTCTTCCAGGGGATTGGGGCGGCATCGTTGGGTTCGCTAAACGTGACGCTGATTGGCGATCTTTTTTCGGGAGAAAAACGCACCGAAGTGATGGGATTTAACGCCAGCATCCTGAGTGTAGGAACCGCTGCCTACCCGTTCATTGGAGGAGCTTTGGCCATGGCAGGATGGCAATACCCATTCCTGCTGCCGTTTCTGGCAATCCCCACGGCTTTACTGGCTATTTTCTACCTGAAAAATCCGGAACCCGGTAAACCGCAAAAGTTAAAAGATTACCTGCGCCGCACCTGGAAAAATATCAATAAAAAAACAGTGTGGGGCCTTTTTATTATTAATGTATTGCTTTTTGTGGTTTTGTATGGCGCTTACCTCTCCTATTTTCCTCAACTGATGGAAGAGCGATTTGGCGCCACTGCCTTGCAGATTGGACTGTTTATGTCAGGCTTTTCATTGGTCACTGCCATTACTTCCTCTCAACTAAAACGCATAAACAGCCGGGTTACACCAAAAGCCCAACTCAACATAAGCTTCATGCTCTACCTCGTTTCCATGCTTATTTTGTCAGTAACCAGTGAATGGTGGCATCTTATAATACCGCTCATTACATTTGGACTGGCCCACGGGATGCTCATTCCCGGCATACAAACCCTTCTAGTGGGGTTTGCACCATTAAGCGAACGGGCAGGTTTTATGTCAATTAACAGCATGGTATTGCGATTGGGCCAAACATTCGGGCCCCTATTCATCGGGCTTTTTTATACCTTGGGCGGCACAGAAATCGCATTTGCAGGAGGAGCCATTGTTTCCCTGGTAATGTTGGTGGTTTCCCGGTTTATGGTAAAAATCTAAGTACCCTATTCCCAGTACCCCGGACGGGATTCGAACCCACCCGGGGGTGAAATCATTCCGAAAATTCCTTATTCTTCTGCCAGAAGGTGCAAATCATCCACAGTTTTCACCAGTTGAATAAACCCGGCACGGTAACCTTCCTCATCGGCTCCTTTTGCATTCCGGGCCAAATCCAGGACAGAAGCAATGGTGGTGTTTCCCATAAATGATGAATTGCGCAGTAACATTCCAAAGGAAGCCACCGCCGCAGAAAACCGGAAATCATCAGACGTTTTTTTCTTCAAATTATTTACAACATGCTTTTCCAGTAACCTGCTTTTATGCCCGTCCGGCTTTTTGTACCGAAGTTTTATAGTCAGCAGTTCATCAGAGGGAGAGCCGACAAGCGGTTGCGAACGCTGATACCTCAGTAAATCAACAGATGGTGCGGTTTCATCCGACCCTGCCGGAATAATTTCATACAACGCCGTTACCGTGTGCCCTGCTCCCATTTCTCCTGCATCTTTGGTATCGTCATTAAAATCTTCGTCATTCAGCAACCGGTTTTCATATCCCACCAAACGGTATGCTTTTACCTGCTGCGGATTAAACTCCAACTGAAATTTAACATCTTTGGCAATGGTAAAAAGCGTTCCGCCAAACTCACTGATAAATACTTTACGGGCTTCCTGAATGTTGTCAATATAAGCATAATTGCCGTTGCCTTTGTTGGCAATGGTTTCCATTTTATCGTCTTTTATATTGCCCATTCCAAAACCCAGCACCGTAATAGACACGCCGTTTTCACGTTCTTTTTCCACCAGCCGCTCCATTTCGGAAGTACTTGAAACGCCCACATTAAAATCACCGTCGGTAGCCAGAATAATCCGGTTATTGCCTTCTTCCATAAAATTTTCGCCGGCCAATTTATACGCCAGCCTCAACCCTTCGCCGCCCGCAGTAGAGCCGCCTGCATTCAGGCGATCCAGTGCGTCCAGAATCGTTTTCTTTTCACTGCCCGGAGTGGCCTCCAGCACTTTTCCGGCTGCTCCGGCATAAACAACAATGGAAACCCTGTCCTCCGGACGAAGCTCATTTACCAGCATTTTGAAAGCCCGTTTCAGCAGAGGCAATTTATTGGGAGAACTCATGGAACCTGAAACATCGATAAGAAATACCAGATTCGAGGGCGGTAGTTCCGTATTGTCAAAACTTTTTCCTTTCAATCCGACGTGCATCAAATAATGATTTGGGTTCCACGGGCACCCGGCCAGTTCAGTTGTAACGCTAAACGGGTGCTCCCCGGTCGGCTCCGGATAATCATACCCGAAATAGTTGATCATCTCCTCCACCCGTACCGCATCCCCCGGTGGCAGCAGGCCCTGGTTGATAAACCGCCTGACGTTGGAATAAGAAGCATTGTCCACATCGATGGAAAAAGTGGACAACGGATTTGCTTTTGCATTTCTGAACCCGTTTTCCCGGATGGTGGCATAATTTTCAGTGTTCCAGTCGGGTGCAGGCATATACCTTATATCTTCCGAAGCAGAAAAAGATGATACACTGCTTGTTAACTGCATTTTTGCGCGGGAACCATGTCCTACAACCATTATTTCCTCCATGGCAACATTTGCCACCTTCAGCATAACATTTATTATATCTTCCTTCCCGATTGATATCTTCTCGGACTCCATGCCCACAAACGAAAAAACAAGCATTTTATCGGAAGGCAAAACTTCCAGCCGGTAAAAACCATGAATATCTGTTAAAGTGCCCCGGTTACTGTTTTCAATAATTACAGAAACGCCCGGCAACGGCTGACCGGCTTCATCTGAAACAAAACCGCTGATTTCCCTTGCAGAAAGTATTCCAAAGGCTGTCAGCCCAATTATCAAAATCGACATAATCTTTTTCATAATAAATCTTTTTTAAATTGTTTTCATTGTCAGGATGCAGGGAAAAACCGGATTCCATAAAATTTTAAAAGAATTTTTTTGGGGGGGGGATCAGCGAATTCCTATTCGCTGACTACGACAACGGGCAAATCGGAATTCGCTGATCCCCGGGAAACAGAATTTCTTAAAAAAGCCATACATTTAGGCTGAATTTTAAAAACCATGCAACTCATTCCGTTTTATCGAAAGAAAAAGGAGAAACCCGACAGTGAACTGCTGGGCCTCTACCTGGAAACCCGGGAGCCGGAAGTACTGGGAGAGTTGTATGCGCGCTACATGCACCTGGTATATGGTGTGTGCCTGAAATACTTTAAAGAGCCCGAAAAGTCAAAAGATGCAGTTATTCAGATTTATGAAAAAATCCATCTGGAAATTCACAGGCACGAGGTAAAAAACTTTAAAAGCTGGCTTTACGTGGTTACAAAGAATCATTGTCTGATGGATTTACGTAAAAAAAAGCCGGGTGAAACAGTGCGGGTTTCAACAGAAGAAGAATGGGGTTTATTTATGGAAAATGAGGCAGAATTGCATCCTGTTGACAGAACTCCGGATGAAATGCCCGAACAGGCGTTGGAAAAATGTATAGAAAGATTGAAAGCGGAGCAACGTAAATGTATCGATCTTTTCTACTTAAAAAACAAGAGCTACCGGGAAATTTCCGGTGTGCTGGAAATGGAAGAGAAGAAGGTTAAAAGCCACATTCAAAATGCCAAGCGAAACCTGAAAATTTGTATGGAAGAGAAAAAATGAAAACGAAAAAAGAACATATCAGCGCGGAAGATTTCAGAAGGTATATGGAAGACCGGATGAGCGATGCCGAGCGTAACCGGTTTGAAAGGGAACTGCAAAAAAATCCGTTCGAGGCAGAAGCGCTGGAAGGATTCAGCCACATTCCTGTTACAGATATGCAAAAAGATTTACAGGAACTAAAACATAAAATCACTTCTAAAAAACGCAGAAATAAGTATAGTTACTGGGCGGCGGCGGCTTCATTGCTGCTCATTCTCAGTGCAGGAGTTATTTGGTATACCCTGAATGAAAAACCGGTTATTCCGGAAGTAGCCCAAACCACTACACAGCAGAAGCCGGATGAGCAGGAGACAAACGATAAAACAGCACAACCAGCCGACGCTGAAGACACAGAAATGTTACAGAAAGAGACCAATGCAACGGAACAGTATGACCTCAATGCAGTTGAAATGCCGGCACAAAAACAGCTGAAATCTGATTCCGGCACAAAAAAGATGGCTGCTGCAGAAGCACCTTCTTCATCCGTAAAAGGTATAACCGAAGGACAAACTCAGATGGAAAACCACGAAGAAGCAGCAGAAAGTATTTCACGTTCAGAAAATAGTTTCACCCAACAACCCGCCTATTCACTCCTGTCTTCGGAGCCATCCATTCCCCGCCACATGCAAATCATGCGTGGAAAAATTGTTTCGGCAGACGACAGCACCCCATTGCCCGGAGCTACAATATGGCAAAAAGGGACGCAAAATGCCATTGTTTCCAATGCAGAGGGAAAGTTTGAACTGAATACAGTTGGCGATAGCAGTAACCCTGTAGTAGCCAGTTTTGTGGGCATGGAAACGGCAGAAGTTCAAACGGCAACAGACAGCTTCCAGGTTATTGCCCTGCAGCCGGAACAGATTGCTCTCGATGAAATTGTTATAACCGGCCACGGCACGCAGGCGAAAAGAGAGTTAACGAGCAGTGTCAGCACGGTAAAAATATACGAAGATACCAAGGCCCGGCCGGAAGCCGGAATGGACTCGCTGAATAGCTACCTGGAAAAGCAAGCCGTGTTACCCGCAGATTATCCGAAAGAAAGGGAGGTTGTTAAACTGTTGTTAACAATAAATGAGTACGGGGAAATCACAAAGATGCTGAACCGGAACAAATCCGACTCACTGCTTTTCAACCAGGCAAAAGAGATCATCAGAAACGGCCCGGATTGGCTACCGGAAGTGAAAGACGGAGAACGGATCGTTTCAGAAAAGAAAATGAAAATCATATTTAGAAAATGAGAAAAAATATCATCGTAACCGGCGGTGCCCAGGGAATCGGGAAGATTGTTTCACTGCATTTACAGAAAAAAGGATTTCATGTTTCGGTTTTTGAAAACGACCGGCAAGCCATTAAAGAGTTTCAGCAAGAAGTGCCGGCAGATACTATTTCTTTTTATCCCTGCGATGTTTCTGATGAGCAGGAGGTGAAGGCGGCAATCCGGCAGTCGGCAGAAAGGGTTGGCCGAATAGACGGGCTGGTTAACAACGCGGCCGTTGCCGCCAACAAACCACTGGCCGAACTTACTTTGGAAGAGTGGAACAGGGTAATTGGCGTCAACCTGACCGGCGGTTTCCTGTGTGCCAAATATGCAGCGCCTTTTCTCCAAAAATCAAACGGCAGCATCATTAACCTGTGCTCCACACGCGCTTTTCAATCGGAACCAAACACCGAAGCCTACTCCGCCAGCAAAGGCGGTGTTTTTGCACTCACACACGCCCTGGCCATGAGCCTGGGGCCGGAAGTACGTGTTAACTGCATCAGTCCCGGATGGATTGATGTTTCGGCTGTAAAGAAAAAAGCAAAAGCCCGGCAAATTGAAATCTCAGAAGCCGACCACCTGCAACATCCCGCCGGGAGGGTTGGCAAAGCAGAAGACATTGCCCATATGGTATTGTTCCTGTTAAACCCGGGAAACAGTTTTATTACCGGGCAAAATTTTACTATTGACGGAGGCATGACACGCAAAATGATTTATGTATAGAAACACATAATGGGTTTGAACATTTATTTATAAATTTAACCCAAACCTGACAGTTTTTTTTTAAACCTGTCAGGAAAACCCAACAAAATGCAAAAGTTTGAACCATTAACACACGAACATTTCTACCATGATCTACAACCGGGGAATTAACAGTTGCAACATTTTTGCTGAAAACGAAAACTACGAATACTTTTTGCACCTGTACGATAAAAACATTTCCCCCGTAGCAGAAACGTATGCATGGGCGCTGATGAAAAATCACTTCCATTTTTTGGTGAAGATAAAACCGAAGGAAGAGGTACCGGCTGCAGCTGGTCATTCAAACCTGTCAGGTTTTATGAATTAAAATTCTACCTTTGCCTTTCTGATAGCACGGGGTGCCCACTCAAAAGTAAGGCTGAGATTACACCCGTTACCTGATTTGGATAATGCCAACGTAGGGATGCGGTATACAATATTCCATTTTGCTCCATTCCTTTGGTTTATCCAGGCGAATGGAGTTTTAGTTTATAAACAACGTAAAAATGGAAATTAGAAAAAAGTCTTTTGAATTAATTCCTCAAAACCAGCAAAACTGGCAAAACAGGCCGGAATGGTTTTTCAACCGCGAACACACCGATACGTATGAACAGTGGTACGAAGGACGCTACAAACGGGCCGAAGTGTGGCAAAAAAAGGTGATGGAACAACTGGTATCCAAAGACACCCGGGTAAAAACCCTGCTTGAGTTTGGCTGCGGAACCACCCGCTTTACAAGGTGGTGGAAAGAAATCGGTATTGAAGCCACAGGCGGTGATATTTCCCCGCTAATGTTATCGCAGGCCATTCATTTATTTGACGGAGACCTGGTTATGGCGGATTCGCATTACATGCCCTTCAAGGATCACACCTTCGATTCACTGGCATTTATTACCACCTTCGAGTATTACAAAGATCCGGTAAAAGTCATCAGGGAAGCAGCCCGTGTAGCGCGGTACGGTATTGCAATGGGAATGATGAACCGCCATTCAACCAAGGTAGTCAGAAGGCGGGTACAACAACTGTTCGGGAAAAACCCGTTTTATATTACCGCTACATTTTACACTCCTCAAATGCTGATAAAAATAATTCACCAGGCGTTGGAAGGAAGGGAATATTCGGTGGAGTGGTCGTGTACCGGACTGCCAAAGTGGTTTCCAGTGCAGCAATGGAGTTTGCCATACGGCGATTTTTTCGGGCTATATGTACGATTTAACGATGTTTGAAATGGATAAAATGCTGGGAAAAACAGACCGGAACCTGATAGAGCAGTTGATATGTGCCAAAAGCGGGCACAAAAGAAAAGAAGTAACAGTGGGGCCCCAATTTGGCGTGGATGTTTCCATTGTGAATTTACCGGGCAAAATGGCACTGGCTGCCACCAGCGACCCGCTGTCGCTTATTCCTTCGCTGGGGTTGGAAGAGTCGGCCTGGCTGTCGGTTCAACTTCTGGCAAACGACATGGCTACAACAGGTTTTGCCCCGCAGTATGCCCAGTTTGTGCTGAACCTTCCTGCCGGGTTTTCCAAAAATGACTTTAAAATTTACTGGGATTATATTCATACTTTTTGTGCCGATATTGGCGTTGCTGTGACCGGAGGCCATACCGGTTTTATTGAAGGACAAAATTCCACCATTGCGGGGGGCGGAACTTTTTTCGCCATTGCCCCCGAAAACCAGTTGCTTGTTTCCCGCAACGCACGCCCCGGAGACACCATTCTGGTTACCAAAGAGTGCGCTCTTTCCTCGGCTTCCATTCTTGCCCTGAGTTTTCCCCAAACAATCAAAAATAAGCTGGGAGTGGAAAATCACCAGAAAGCATGTGACCTTTTTTATAAAACAACATCGTTACTAGATGGACTGGTGGCAGTGGGACACATTCCGCGGTACGATGATGTAACTGCCATGCATGATGTAACAGAAGGCGGGGTGCTGGGCGCTATTTACGAACTGGTCAGTGCTTCGGGTAACGGTGCAGTGGTGTACAACCATAAAATCCCTGTAGAGCAGGTTCAGCAAAAAATTTGTGGGTTGTTCGGCATAGATCCCCGCTATAGTATCGGTGCCGGCTCTATGATTATTACCTGCAAAAAGGGCTCGGCGGCAAAAGTGATTGAACGTTTGACCGCAATAAACATCCCCTGCTGCGAGGTAGGCGAAATAAAAGAAAAGGAATCCGGCATTAAACTGGTAGAAAACAAAAAGAAAAAAGATCTGGAGTACAAAGAAGAAGACCCGTATTGGGCAGCATTTTTTAAAGCATTAAAAGAAGGATGGAAATAATAAAAAACAGAAGAACCATAAAAGCGGGTGTTTACCTGGTTATTGATCCGGCAATGGACGAGGCCGTTCTGGTAAAAAAGCTGGAAGATGCCCTGCAGGAAGAAATAGCCGCGTTGCAAATCTGGGATCATTTTTTACCACACCAGAACAAGGCAAAACTGATGGAACAAATCAGCGCTCTGGGACACAAAAAGAATGTGCCGGTACTGATTAACAACAGATGGGAATACCTGAAAAGTACTCCGCTGGACGGCGTTCATTTCGACCAAATCCCGGAACATTATAACAAAATAAAACAATCTGTGAACCGGCCATTTATTGCAGGCCTGACCTGTAACAACGACCTGTCGGCTGTTCGCTGGGCAACCGAAAATAACATCGACTACATCTCCTTTTGTTCCATTTTTCCGTCAGCAACCGACACAAGCTGCGAACTGGTAAACTTTGACACCATCAGGGAAACAAGAAGAATAACATCCATGCCTGTCTTTCTGGCCGGAGGGATAAAGCCTGAAAATATAAATAAACTTAACGAACTGGATTTTGAAGGCGTGGCGGTAATATCCGGTGTGATGGGAGCTGATAGTCCTTCCCAGGCAATAAAAACATATTCGAAACAATTAAAAACGAAAACGACATGAGACAAATAACAGCAAACAAACTATGTTGTCCTTTTGACAAAGCAGATTTAAACCTGACCGTAATCACGAAAGATACAGAAGAGAATATTATCGAAGGATTTTTTACCTGTAACGAATGCAAACGCCTTTACCCAATAGTAAAAGGAATTCCTGTAATGAACCCCGATGAATACCGGGAATTCAGACTGGAACAACCCTTACTGGAGCGATGGCAGTCGCACCTGAAAGGCAAAACAGTGGAGAACTTCCGGGTACTTACACAAGAGAATAGCTAAGACTCATCACATTCCGTTCGAACATAAATTGCAGAAACCTAAAACGGAACCTGTTGTACATTGCTGGGGAGAAAGCCTCCGGAGGATTGCAGCCAACTTTACGGCTCAATAACAATCGACTTCGTATCGTGAGACCAGGCCGAAAAATACCCCAATGCCCCGTTGGAGAAATTGGACACCGGGTTTGCGGGTGCCGGAGATCCCGGGTTGATATTGGCCATCTCCCGGAAGGTGGTAAAGTACTCCCAGGCATTTTCGTCGATGGCAAGCATCTCCACTCTGGCAGTGTCTCCGGCCTTAAACGTCTGTCCCTGCAGGCGAACCTGGATACCTTTTCCTTCCAGCCCGCTGTCGTCGAAAACAACGATATCAGAGGTTTCGTTCAGTAACTTTTCGTTTTTAAAGATTCTTACCCGGAAATAATTCTTTTGATCCGGCGGGTCTGAAAAATAGAGCAGAATGTGGTAACCGCCATCAAAAAAACGGTTTTTGCCGTAATATTTGTATCCCAGTGAATCAATCTGCACTCTTTCATAAAGAGTTGAAACTGCTGTGTATTGAGTCTCTCCCACCGTTGCTGTCAACCGGTATGTTTCTCCCGGGAACACCTGCAATCTTTTCCGTTTGTATACTCCCTGCCCCTTCTCTTCAATATTTATACGCAACCCGGTCGCGGTCTCCAGAAACACTTCCGCATTCTCCACCTTTTCAGACGGCTGGGTACCAAAATAACTTCCCGTCTTCGAAATGTTAACTTCCAATTCTCCTTCGAGGTACGACAAATTCCCCTCAATAACCACCGCCGGATCTGCTTCGTTCAGGTCCACATCAATTACCTTCTCACAACTGTAAAGAAGCAGAAAAGGAACCATTAGGAACAATATGTATTTTATTCTAATCATGCTTTCAAAAAAATCATCTCTTTCATCCCTGACCAATTTTACTACTGCAAACGGCAACTTCTGCTAAAACTTAAACCGGTAGCTTACAGACGGGATGGCCTTAAACAGAGAAACCTGTACTGCTTCCGTTTCACCCGGATTATCCTCCTTAGTCCTGAAATCAATAAAATAGGCATTTTCACGGGCGTACGCGTTGTACACTGAGAAACACCAGCTTGATTCAAATTTATCTGTTTTTTTACGTAACCACACCAATCCCAAATCAAGCCTGTGGTAATCGGGCATCCGGTAACCGTTCCGCTCGGTATAGTAGCCAATGGTTTTCCCGTCAATTTCATATTTCCCGCTGGGAAAAGTTACTGCATTTCCGGTATAAAATACCCATGTGGCCGAAAGTTTCAGTTTTGGCGTGATGTCATACATTGTAACCAACGACACATCATGTGTTCTGTCGTGGCGCGCAGGAAACGGTTTTCCGTTGCTGATTTCATCAAACTGCCGCATGGTTTTTGACCAGGTGTAACTGAGCCACCCGTGCAACCTGCCCACATTCCGTCTTACCATCAGTTCGGCGCCATATGCCCATCCCCTTCCAAACACCAGTTCCGATTCCACGGTGGAGTTAAAAATCAGGTCGGCGCCGTTTTTATAATCAATCTGGTTTTTAAAATCTTTATAATAAACTTCCAGCGACGATTCGAACGTGTTATTACTGAAATTCCGGAAATACCCCAGTGAAACCTGATCGGAAATCTGCGGCTTTACGTTGTTGCTGCTTGGCAGCCACAAATCGGTAGGTGTAGTGGTGGTAGTATTGGTAAGCAGGTGTAAGAACTGGTGCATCCGGTTGTAGGAGGCTTTCAACGAACTTTGATCGTTGATGAGAAAATTGGCAGAAATGCGTGGTTCCAATCCTCCCTGTGTTTTGAAAAACTCACGGTTTTCCACTTCAATGGTTTCAACCAGTTCCCCGTTCTCATCAAAGGTGTAAAACTCGCCCGGCCCGATATTGGAAAACAGCGCCAGCCTGACACCGTAATACAATCGTAATTTATGAGACAGCTTTTGTGAATTAGAAATATATGCAGCCCATTCCAGCGCATTACGCCGCGAGATATTTTCAGGAGGAATAAAAACCGCCCCCTCGTTTACGGTAGCCTCTCCGGGCAAAATAGTATGACTCACCACATTTGCTCCAAACTTCAGGGTATTGGAAGCGTTGGCATAAAACGAAAAATCCTGTTTCAGGTTTAAATCCTTTATTTCAGATCGAATGGCCACATCAAAATCCCGCCTAACCGAAATATTATAAGAATAGTTACTAAAAATGAGAGAAGTATTTGAGAATAACCGTTCGCTGAAAATGTGGTTCCAACGCAATGTGCCGGTCAAGCTTCCCCAGTCAAAACCAAATTCATTTTTGTATCCAAAATCGTCGCGCCCCAGGTAACCCGAAAGGTATATACGATTGCGTTTATTCAGTTTGTAATTGGTCTTCAGGTTCAAATCATAAAAATAAAGATAGGTATCCCGGATATCGTCATCTTTTGAAAAGTTCAGGAACAGGTCTGCATAAGTACGCCGGCCACTAAGCATAAATGAACTTTTATCCTTTGCCAGCGGCCCTTCTACCGTCAGGTTCGAGGAAATCAGCCCCAGGTTTCCGGAAACACCGTATTCTTTCAGGTTTCCTTCTTTCATCTGGATATCGAGTACCGATGAAGCCCTGCCGCCAAATTCCGCAGGAACTGACCCTTTCAGAAGATTGGCATTTTTCAATGCATCGGAATTGAAGACCGAAAAAAATCCCAACAAGTGGGATGTACTGTACACCGGCGCTTCGTCAAGTAAAATGAGATTTTGGTCAATTCCCCCACCCCGCACATGAAATCCGGAATTACCTTCGCCGGCCGGCTTTACTCCCGGCGTCAGCTGTATGGTTTTCAGCACATCGGGTTCTCCAAAAATCACCGGAATACTTTCGATCTGCTCGGGTATCATCTGTATATTCCCCATATTTACAGAGGTTATATTCCTGTCGGCACGCTGGCTCTTTACTTCCACATGGCTCAACTCAAAACTAGCTCCTTCCAATTCGATATCCAGCTTCCGGTGTGCATCAAGTTTTATCGGGATTACCTTCGTTTTGTATCCTACAAACTGAAAAAGAATGGTGTACTCCCCTTCCGGCAGCGACAATGAATAAAAGCCATAATTGTTGGAAACGGCGCCGGTACCTCGCAAACTTTCGACCAGCACGGTGGCTCCAATCAGACTCTCACCAGTTTGCTCATCGCTAACGTTACCGCTTAGTACATACTTTGGTTGAGCAACCAACGGGGACAGAAAATTAGTAAACCAAAAAAATATAATGATTTTTCTCAGCATGTCTATCTATTCGGGGCCAAAAATAACAATAAACTTGATCGTTAATAAATAATTATTAATTTTGGTGACCTTTTTTCCAGGAAATTGTTAAGAGGGCCAAAAATGAATCAAAAAACAAAAATAACATGAAAGTTTACAAAACTGAACAAATCAGGAACATTGCACTAACAGGTAATGCCGGCAGTGGAAAAACCACCCTTGCAGAAGCCATGCTGTTTGAGGGTGGAGTGATTAACCGCAGGGGGGAAGTAACCTCAAAAAATACGGTTTCGGACTATACCCCTATTGAACAGGAATATGGCAACTCCGTACTATCTACGTTATTATATACTGAATGCAAAGGAGTAAAGATAAATATACTTGATACTCCCGGTATGGACGATTTGTGCGGAGGCGTGGTATCATCGTTAAATGTAACCGATTTATGCCTGGTAGCAGTGAATGCCACAAACGGTGTGGAGTCAGGAACTGTGGCAGCTGTGCGCCATACTGAAACGGCAGAACTTCCGTTCATGTTTGTTTTTAACCAACTTGATCATGACAATTCCAATTTTGACGCTGCCCTGGAACAGTGCAAGGCAAGTTTTGGAAACAAAGTAACCGTGGTTCAATACCCGGTAGATGCCGGCCCTGACTTTTCTGCCATCGTTGATGTGCTGAAAATGAAAATGTACAAATACGGGCCCAATGGAGGAAAACCTGAAATACTGGATATTCCGGATTCGGAAAAAGACAAAGCAGAAGAACTGCACAATGAACTGGTAGAAATGGCAGCCGAAAATGAAGAAGCACTGATGGAGCTCTATTTCGACAAAGGTTCACTTTCAGAAGAAGAAATGCGTAAAGGGATGAAACTGGGTATGCTGCAGCGCGATCTGCTCCCGGTGTTCTGTACCTGCGCCAAAAAAGATATGGGTGTGGAAAGGCTGATGGAATTTATCGCAAACAACGCACCTAATCCAAAAGAACGTCCCATGAGGCCTGTGGTTGATGGGAAAGAGCTGAAAATGGATGAATCAGACAGCCCAAGTCTGTTTGTATTCAAAACAGCTGTAGAATCTCATGTGGGAGAAATTACCTATTTCAAAGTAATGTCGGGCAAAATAAAAGAAGGGCTCGACCTTATCAATACCAAATCAGGAAACAAAGAAAGGCTTTCGCAGGTATTTGCCTCGGCAGGTAAAAACCGCGAAAAAGTGGAAGAACTGGTTGCCGGAGATCTCGGATGTACGGTTAAACTAAAAGAAACCAAATTTAACCAAACACTTGCCACTAAAGAAGCCGACACAAAATATGAACCCATCAAATTCCCGGCATCGAAACATACCGTTGCCATGAAGGCCGAAAATGAGTCGGACGATGAAAAAATGGGCGAAATACTAAACCGGATCAAGTTTGAGGATCCCACATTTGTTATTGAATATTCCAAGGAGCTTAAGCAATTGCTGGTACACGGACAAGGTGAATATCACATGAATGTGTTAAAATGGTATTTTGACAACGTTCACAAAATCGATGTAAATTACATTCAGCCTAAAATTCCGTACCGGGAAACAATCACCAAACCAGCCCAGTCTGACTACCGTCATAAAAAGCAATCGGGTGGCGCCGGACAGTTTGGCGAGGTGCACATGATTATCGAACCTTATTCGGAAGGCTCAGAACCGAAAACAGCCTTTAAAATTGCCGATAAAGAATATAAAATGTCCGTCCGCGATGTACAGGAACACAAACTTCCCTGGGGTGGTAAACTCATTTTTACCAACTGCATCGTCGGTGGTTCCATTGACGCACGTTTCCTGCCTGCCATATTGAAAGGAATCATGGAAAAAATGGAAGAAGGACCGCTGACCGGTTCTTACGCCCGTGACATTCGCGTGTATGTATACGACGGAAAAATGCACCCGGTAGATTCCAATGAAATTTCGTTTAAACTTGCCGGGCGGAATGCTTTCAGCAAAGCATTTAAAATTGCCGGACCAAAAATTCTGGAGCCGATTTGTAACCTCGAAGTTTGGGTTCCTTCTGACCGGATGGGAGACACAATGAGCGACCTGCAAGGACGACGCGCTATGATTATGGGCATGGGCTCGGAAAGAGGCATGGAAAAAATCAGCGCCAAAGTTCCACAGAAAGAGATGTACAGATATGCAACCTCGCTGAGCTCCATTACCGGAGGCCGGGGCGTTTTCAACATTGCATTTGACGGATATGAAAAAGTACCTGCAGAAGTTCAGGATGAGCTGTTAAAAGCTTATGAAGCTGAGCAGGACGAAGAATAAACCAAGACCATTTTCTAATCCATTTTACTATAACCAAAAGCCCTGGTTCGAAAGGATCAGGGTTTTTTTATGTCATTTAAAAACAATCTTTTCTATCATCTCGTCTCCTGCCAGTTCGTTGAGACGGGACCGGATTTCTTCCCGCATCATAATCAGTTCATTTTTTACCACTGAGGAACTGATTTCTACGTATAAAATTCCTTTGGACAAGTATATGTTACGGGTGTAACTGGCGATGGTTTTTCCCAGCAATGTTTCCCACGACTGAACCACATCCACTTCCTTCAACTTCTTTTCCATGTGCATTTCACGGATATACTCGCGCAGCACATCGCCCAATGATTGTGTATTACTTTTTCTCATACCAGCGTTTCTACAATTCCTGAGTTCACCTTAAAAATCCGAAAATCAGCATTCATTTTTTTTATGATTGCATCGAGATGTTCCCGGTTTGTATCCGTAATAAAAATTTGCCCAAAATCGTCACCCGAAACAACCTTTACAATTTGCTCCACCCTGTGCCGGTCAAGCTTATCGAAAATATCGTCGAGCAACAAAATGGGGGTCATTCCTGCTATTTCCCGGATAAATTCGTATTGAGCCAGCTTCAGCGCTACCAGGAAGGTCTTTTTCTGTCCCTGCGACCCCAGTTTTTTTATCGGGTATTCCCCAATTTTGAAAACCAATTCATCTTTATGAATCCCAACGGTGGTATATTGCGCTGCCCTGTCAGCCGGCAACGCTTCTTTCAACAGATTTTCCAGGCTGTTTTCATACAAATCCGATTGGTGAATTAGTCCTACCTGCTCATTTCCCTGTGAAATAAAGGAATAATATTCCTGAAAAACAGGCACCAGTTTTTCTACAAAAACCTGGCGTTCGGAATGGATACGGGTTCCGTAGTCTGCAAGCTGGCTGTCCCAGATGGAAAGCAACTCGGCATCAAAATACCTTTCGACCGAAAAATGTTTCAGCAGGTTGTTGCGTTGCTGTAAGGCCCGGTTGTATTTCAGCAAATCGTCCAGGTAATTTTGATTGTATTGTGAAATCACGCCATCCATAAACTTACGGCGTTCGTCGCTACCGCCAAGAATCAGGTTTGTGTCCGACGGGGTTATCATAACCAATGGCAGCAAGCCAATATGTTCCATCAGCTTTTTATACACTTTTGAATTGCGTTTAAACTGCTTTTTCTGGCCTTTTTGTAATCCGCAGGAAATAACTTCAGAAGAATCGAGCCGTCGGTAATTTCCATTGAGTATAAAAAAATTTTCATCGTGATTAATATTCAGTTGGTCAACCGAATTGAAAAAGCTCTTGCAAAAAGAAAGATAATAAACGGCATCGAGTAAATTGGTTTTCCCCGCGCCATTATTTCCTATCAAACAATTGAGCCGCGGAGAGAAGGATACCTGAATATCTTTCAGGTTTTTAAAATTCACAATGGAAATTTCTTCAACATACATACACAAACCTCCTGTTCAAAATACAAAACTAACCAAAAAACGCCGGGCAGCGAATAACTGCCGGTAAATTTGAAAATATACATTCTCCTAAGGATTAAAGTTCAAAATTATAGTTCTATTTTCGATTCAGTTTATAAAAAAAAGCTATTTTTGCGGCACAATTTTGAAAACGAACGACATGGCAAAGAAGAATGCTCAACAAGCCGATAATCTGCAGGAACTGGAGAGCGCACTAACAAAAACGGAACATTTTATTGAAAATAACCAAAAAACAATCACTTATATAGTGGGTGCCATTGTTTTAATTACAGTTGCTTATCTGGGGTTTAGCAAATTTTATATGCAACCCCGTAATAAAGAAGCGCAATCGCAAATGTTTATGGCTGAGAACTATTTTGAACGAGACTCTTTCAATCTTGCCATTAATGGCGACGGTAACTACCTTGGGTTTCTGGATATAATCGATGATTACGGGATGACGAAGTCTGCCAACCTGGCAAAATATTACACCGGAATCTCGTATCTGTACCTCGGACAATATGAAGATGCACTGGATTACCTGGGCGACTTCAAAACAAAAGACATTTTACTGAAGCCTATTGCTGAAGGAGCCAAAGGAGATGCAAAGCTCGAACTGGGCGACACGGACGGCGCTTTAAATCATTATAAAAAAGCTTACTCGATAAGCGATAATGAATTAACAAGTCCGGTTTATATGATGAAGGCAGCCAAACTGCTGGAATCGATGGATGAGTTGGAAGATGCCCTTGCCCTTTACAAAGAAATTAAAAGCAAATATCCGGATACAACGGAAGGACAAAATGCTGACCGTTATATTGCAAGGGTTGAAATAAAACTGGGATAAATAACTTTTTTAAAATATCTGCCCCTCCCTGCGAGGGGCTTTTCTTTAATAAAAAATGGCAACAAAAGACCTCTCACAATACGATATTGAATCTGTACCTTCTGCCGAAAATATGCGTTTTGGAATTGTGGTAGCCGAATGGAACTTTGAAATAACCTCGGCGCTTGCCAACGGAGCGGTAAACACGCTAAAAAAACACGGGGCAACCGATGAAAACATACGGGTTAAATATGTGCCCGGAACTTTTGAGTTACCTTTGGGGGCGCAGTATTTTGCCGAGATGGAAAATGTAGATGCCATTATTTTACTTGGTTGCGTAATTCAGGGTGAAACCCGCCACTTCGACTATATTTGCGACGGAGTAACCCAGGGAACCATTGATTTAAACCTGAAATACAACAAGCCTTTTATTTTTGGTGTTCTGACAACCAACGACGAGCAGCAGGCCAAAGATCGTGCGGGAGGAAAGCATGGGAACAAAGGTGATGAAGCTGCCGTAACAGCCATTAAAATGGTTCATCTGAAACAAAACTTTTCAGACTAAAAACAAGAGGGCTCATTTTTAACAACAAGCCCTCTCTAAAACACCAAAATAATTAATATTGAAAACTACCTTCTTCCCCCGGGACGCCGGTCTCTCCAACGCGCCCTTCTTTCTTCCTGAAATTTTTCATATTTTTTCCACTGGTCTTCGGAAAGAATTTCCTTCATCTTTTCATCCTGCCCTTCCCTGATTTCGCGCATTTTTTCACGCATTCCGTCAGGAGCCCCGCCTTGCATTTCTTCACGCAAGGCCCGCATCTTTTTCCCTGTTTCGAGATTTAATTCATACACCTGTTTTTCCTGTTTTTCATCAAGGCCAACAGCCTCTTTAATTTGCGCTGTCTGGCGCTTTGCCATTTCCTCGGGGTTCATGCTCCGCTGTCCGGGCTGGGCCAAACCAACCATGGCAATCAGCATCAAAGACATCAACATTGTTCCAATTTTTTTCATCGCAGCTTTTTTAAAATTAATACGCCTTTGACGCGCACCAATAAAAAAAGTTTAACAGTACTTGAAAAAAAGTTCAACACAAAAAGTAAAAAAAAATGATTCAGGTTGTCAGAAAAGACACCCCTGTCTGTCAATCAGATACAAACCTTCCGGCTAATCGTAAAAAAGATCTGTTGTATTTTTGGAGAAAAACGAAATCATCATTTCGACAATATCTGCCGCTACTTCCTTTTTCGACTTTAGCTCAAATGCTTTCCGTCTGTTGTTTTTTCCAAGGAGGGTAATTTTGTTGGTATCACCACCAAACCCGGCGCCTTTATCGTTGAGCGAGTTCAGTACGATAAAATCGAGGTTTTTCTTTTCCAGCTTCTTTTGGGCATTGGCAAGTTCATCTGTGGTTTCGAGGGCAAATCCCACCAGCAATTGACGTGCCTTCTTCATTTGCCCCAAAGCGGCTGCAATATCTTTGGTTGGTTGCAGTTCAATGGTCAGATTTTTTTTGCCGCGTTTTGTTTTTTGGGAATCAGGATTGGCCGGGGTAAAATCGGCTACCGCAGCAGCCATAACTGCTCCGTCGCAATGGGGAAAATGTGTCACGCAGGCCTGATACATTTCTGCGGCCGATTCAACCGGAAGAACTTCAATTCCTTCTTTGCGGGTAGAGACAGCCACAGGCCCCGAGACAAGAACAACCTTTGCTCCCTGCCTGGCCAATTCTTCAGCAATGGCATACCCCATTTTCCCGGAAGAATAATTCCCGAGGAAACGTACCGGGTCTAATTTCTCAAAGGTAGGACCGGCGGTAACAAGAATTTTTTTATTCAGCAGTTTTTTTTTTGGCTGAAGAATTCAACCAATTTTTCGAGAATATTTTCAGGCTCTTCCATTCTCCCTTTTCCTTCCAGACCACTGGCAAGCTCCCCTACAGCAGGATCAAGTAAAATATTCCCGTATTCTTTTAAAACAGAAATATTTTTTTGGGTAGAAGGATGTGTGAACATGTCTAAATCCATCGCGGGGGCGATAAAAACCGGACATTTTGCCGAAAGGTAAGTGGTAATCAGAATATTATCAGCAATGCCGTTAGCCATTTTCCCAAGAGAAGAGGCAGTGGCCGGGGTAACCAGCATGGCATCTGCCCAAAGCCCTAAATCAACATGACTGTGCCAGGAGCCATCAGAAGAACCAAAAAATTCACTGATAACCGGCCTCCCCGACAAAGCAGAAAGGGTTACCGGTGTGATAAATTCCTTCCCGGCCGGTGTAATAACCACCTGCACCTCGGCGCCTTCTTTTACCAGCAACCGTAAAAGAAAAGCTGCCTTATAGGCAGCAATGCTTCCGGTAATTCCCAATATTATTTTTTTCCCCTGAAGCCTCATGGGTTCTGAAAATGCTAATTCTGTTTACTCTCGCGTGCCGGATTCCGGTGGTAAATCTGTCCTTCTTCCAATTCCTGGAAAGAAATGAGCGTTGGTTTCGGGAGACGTTCGTAAAATTTGGAAATCTCAATTTGTTCCCGGTTTTCAAAAATTTCTTCCAGATTATCGGTATAAGATGCAAACTCCTGCAACTTCTGGTTCAACTCTTCTTTCAATTCGGAAGAAATCTGGTTTGCCCTTTTAGCCAGAATCATCACGGTTTCATAAATGTTACCGGTTTCATCCGACAAAACTTCAAGATCACGTGGGACCGTAGTCGGGGCTGCTTTTGTTTTTTTATAATCCATTTTCTAGTAAATATTTGTTTCTTGTTGTTGTTCGTTGTAATTCAATAAATCAGCGACCGTTTCGTAAAACCTGTCCACTTCCTTCCGGTGCTTACTTTCAGGGAACTCATCCACAAAAGAAAAATACTCGTCCAATGCGCTTGAGAGCCGTTCTGTTTTTTTCTCCTGTACACTGTTGACAGCCAAAAGGTACTTCGATTTGAGTAACATATACATCAACTCTTCGCGGTACTTGCTGTCGGGGTAATCCCTCAGGCCATTTTCAAGAGCCACAACGGCTGCCTTATAATTATCAAAATCATAATAAAGCCTGGCGTTTAAATAAGACTTGTACACCAATTTATCCCGAAGTTCGTCAATAAGGCGGTTGGCTTCATCCACCCTGTCGCTGTATGGATAAAGGTTAATATACAGTTGAAGTGACTCTATCGCTTCTTTTGTAACCGACTGGTCGAGACGGGGTTTTGGCGACAGCAGGTAATTACAATACCCCACCATAAACTGAGCTTCTTCCGCATACTCACTTCCGGGAAACTCTTTCAGCAATGATCTAAAATAATGGGTCGCCATCATATAATCCTTTTGCCCCATCGTACTTTTAGCGTAAAAGTAATATATCTGGTCCGCCTTACTGGTTCCCCGATATATATTCACCAACTCCTGAAAAAGAGTTCCGGCTCTAACAAACTCACCCTCTTCATAATACTCGACCGCCTTTTTGTACTTAAACTCATAGTCGGTACTTTTCAGGATTTTATTGTAATCACCGCAAGCTGAAACCATCAGCACTACGATAAAACTTATAGTAAAAATTCTCGTTTTCATAAACATGGCGCAAAAATAACCTTTTTTTAGATACATGTAAATCCAATTAGATGAATTTAACACATTTGTCAAAGTTTTAAAAAAGTTTACATTTGCACTCATAAAATCTTTAAACTTTCGAGTCGTGGATATATTTCAAAAATTCAGGGCCAACCAGGGGGATATTGGTCAGCACATGAGTAAAATACATGGCTACTTTGCATTCCCAAAACTGGAAGGTGAGATCAACGCGCGCATGAAGTTCAGGGGCAAAGAAGTGCTAACCTGGAGTTTAAACAACTATCTGGGACTGGGCAACCATCCCGAAGTAAGAAAGGTGGATGCCGAGGCTGCCGCCCAATATGGATTGGCTTATCCGATGGGGGCCCGGATGATGTCGGGGCAAACTTCGAAACATGAGGAGTTGGAAAGGGAACTGGCATCTTTTGTTGGTAAACCGGATGCATTCCTTCTCAATTATGGTTACCAGGGTATGGTATCCATTATTGATGCAGTTTGCGGACGGAATGATGTAATCGTGTATGATTCTGAAGCACATGCCTGCATTCTCGACGGGGTGCGCCTGCACATGGGCAAACGGTTTGTGTATCCTCACAACAATATGGAAAACCTGCGGAAACAATTGGAGCGGGCGACCAAACTGGCTCAAAAACAGGGAGGCGGAATTCTTGTTATTACGGAAGGAGTATTCGGAATGTCGGGAGACCTCGGAAAACTGGATGAAATTGTAAAATTAAAAGAAGAATTCCAGTTCAGGTTACTGGTTGACGATGCCCACGGTTTTGGAGTTATGGGAAAAACAGGCGCCGGTGCACCCGAGTTTTTTGGTGTTTCGGATCAGGTTGACCTGCACTTCGGAACATTTGCAAAAGCCATGGCCGGCATTGGAGGTTTTGTTGCCGGCGAAACCGATGTGTGTTATTACCTTCGCTACAACATGCGCTCACAAACATTTGCCAAATCATTGCCGATGCCCATGGTAATTGGCGCCCTGAAAAGGCTCGAAATGCTTCGTTCTATGCCTGAATTACGGGAAAAACTATGGACAGTTGTCAATGCACTGCAGTCTGGATTAAAAGAAGCCGGGTTCAACCTGGGCAAAACCAATTCACCGGTAACCCCGGTTTATATGCAGGGCGGACCGGCAGAAGCCACGAATATGGTATATGACCTGAGGGAGAATTATGGAGTATTCTGCTCTATTGTAGTTTACCCGGTTATTCCAAAAGGGGAACTCATTCTGCGACTTATTCCCACTTCGATGCATTCGGTTGAGGATGTCAATTATACTGTAAACGCCTTTAAAGAAGTAAGAAAAAAACTGGAGGGTGGCAAATATTCCAAAACAGAATTTGCAAAAGTAGAAGTAGATATGTAAACAATATATTTCCTGAACAAAAAAGCAGGGTAGCTACCCTGCTTTTTTGTTACCGTAAAAGTTAACCCACGAGTTGATTTATGGCCAAATCCACCACTTCTTCGGGCAATTGACAACTCCCATCCCGGCAAACATAAATCAGTGTTTTATTCTTGACATACCGTCCCTCCAACAACGGCACTTTACTTTTTCCGTGAGAAAATGCCCAAAGCACATTGGGGTGAAAATCAGTTTGCATTTCCAAAAATCTTTTTTCCGCATCCTCACCGCATATGGCAATCTCAAAATAAGACGTTGTAAGTTTTAACATCAGCTTTCCCCAATTGGCAAAAGCCTGGGGATATTTAGAAAATTGTGGCGTAATATGTTGAAGCATTTTTTGTACTACCGAAAGATATTCGGATTTGCCCAACATAAGATACAATTTGTGAAGGTTATTGGCCATAACTGAGTTGGCCGCCGGGATGACATTGTCCTCCAGTTGAAAAAAATTGGTTGTAACTGATTCTTTCTCTTTTGATGAGAACCAAAACAGACCTGATTCCTTGTCATAAAATCTATTAAAGGAATCCTCAACCAATTGTTCTGCAGTATGTAACCAATCCTGTTGCCCCGAAATTTCAAACAGAGAGATAAACGCCCGGATAACCAGCGCATAATCTTCCAGGAATCCGTCAACCGATTTTCGTCCCTGTTTCCAGGAATGAAACAGTGCGCCATCCGGATCCATCATATTCTCTACCAAAAAACGGGCATTTTTCCACGCAAGAGTTTTAAACTTCTCATCGCCAAAAGCTTTGTATGCATCGGCTAACCCCTGAATGACCAACGCATTCCAGGAGGCAAGCGTTTTGTCGTCAAGTCCCGGTCGAACCCTTTTACTGCGGGCCTTGAGCAAAAGCTTTTTCCAGTATCCTACTTTTTCTTTTAATTCCGCAAGGGTTAACCCATGTTCCCGGGCAAAGTCTGAATCGGAATTATCGCGTAACAAAATATAATTTCCCTGTTCCCAAAATCCTTTTGAGTTGATGTTAAAATAGCGTGCAAACAAATCAAAATCTTCGTTCAAAAGATCTTTTAATTCAGATAATTTCCAAACGTAAAATTTCCCTTCTTCTCCTTCACTGTCAGCATCAAGCGATGAATAAAACGCTCCTGTTTCATCCATCAAATCCTGTTCGATAAAACGGACCGTTTCATAAACCACTGATTTATACTCTTCCTCTTTAAACAACTGGTAACCTCTGGAGTAAACGCTGAGCAGCTGACCATTATCGTACAACATCTTTTCAAAATGAGGCACCTTCCACTTGTCGTCTACCGAATAGCGGGCAAAGCCCCCACCTGCCTGATCATAAATCCCGCCACGGGCCATTTTTACAAGGGTAAGATTTATAAAGTCAAGCACCTTCTTATCTTTTGTTATGAATCCGTAGTACAACAAAAAATCGAGATTCACAGGCATGGGAAATTTAGGGTACCCTTCCCTTCCCCCGTTTTCAGAATCAAAATGTTCTTTCCAGCTATCCACTCCCATGTTTATCAATTTACTATCAACAGGTATTTCATTTTCTACTACTCCCGGAAACGAAACCTGTCCAATCCCCTCCTGAAGGTTTTGGGCGTATTCCAGGGTCTTCTCCCGGTTTTCATTCCAAAATCGGTACACTGCCAGAATATTGTTTATCCACGTCTCTTTCGGGAAATAGGTCCCGCCCCAAACAGGCCGGCCATCAGGCAAAGCAATTACATTGAGCGGCCAGCCTCCCTGCCGGCCCATCAGATGAACAGCGGTCATGTAATATTGATCCACATCCGGACGTTCTTCCCTGTCCACCTTGATACAAACAAAATGTTCATTCATCACCCTGGCAACCTGCTCGTCTTCAAAACTCTCGTGTTCCATAACGTGACACCAGTGACAGGCAGAGTAACCGATACTTACCAGAAGTAATTTATTCTCCTCCTGCGCTTTTTTTATCAGACTTTCATCCCACGGATACCAGTTTACCGGATTGTGGGCATGTTGCAAAAGATAAGGCGAAGTGGAATACGCTAAAGCATTGGTATGTTGTTCCATTTTGGTGAATGTATTTTGAAAACTCGTTCTACTCTTCAAAACAATAAAAATAGCCTAAAGTTTTACCTGCCTGGGTAAAGTACTCAACTCCTTTGTCAGGGAATGATTGTCATATTCACTGAAAATTGTAACTTTCGGGCCTAAAAAGTATCGAACAATGCAAAAACTTTTGATAAATATTCCACTCCTCATTTTGGGAGTTTTACTTTTGGGAGGCGCTGTTTCCTGTTCAGAAGAAGAAAAAACACCTCGTACCAGAGAGATCGAAATGGCTGAACTGGATTCGCTTATCAGAATGCTGGAAAACGATGGGGAGGATATTGACACCACTGATTTATCTGTTTTCTACATCATAAGAAAAGAGGGGGAAGGGCCTTTTCCAAAGGCCGGAGATTCATGTTCAGTATCATACATTGGTTTTTTACCCAATGGAGCCAAATTTGAAGATTCCAGAGATATATATCCGGGAAAAATCTGGAATTTTAACTACATGCTAAAAAAAGAAGTCCATGAAGTTATCGGGCTGATAGATGGTATCGGACATGTAAACGAAGGAGGGGAAATTGAAATATATGTTCCGTCTGACTTAGCTTACGGCTCCAGGGGAACGGCCAACGTTCCGCCTTATACCACTTTGGTTTACAGAGCCACCTTAAACGAACTAAAGCCCAAACTCTAAAAGTAAATCATTTACAGAACCTGATTTGAATCCTGCAAATTTACCGGCTGTTCGGGTCTTTTCTCTTTGGCTGCGGCAGATTTCACACATCAACCGAACCAAAAACCCGTTTAAGTAAACCAGTGACCCTGGCTGCCGGGTTTTCCCGAATCTTCTGTTCTTCCGCTTCAATTTTCAGAAACAAACCATCGAGGGCTTTTCCTGTCAGGTACTCGTCAAGGCTGACATCAACCGGTTTTAATCCGGCCACCTGTCCCAACACAGAACCGGCCAGTTCGTTCCACTTTCCAACGAGTGTATTCCAACTTTGTGATGTTGACACATTTCCTACCAGCTTTTTATCAAGCGAAGCCTGAATCTTTGGTCTGTAGAGATCGAATAAATTGTTATAGGCAGTGCGGTGCAGGTACTGCGTAGCCTCATTGTTTTCGCCCTTTAAAATACCCACTGCATCGCTAATGGTCATACTTCTAATGCTGTTTACAAAAATAGGCTTGGCTTCCGATGCAGCATTTTCAGCAGCACGGTTAATCCGAAGTAAAACATCTTCGAGCAACTTTTCGCCTCCGGGCACCTTCCCAATATTTTTAGTGATAATCTCAGCTTCCGGCGGCAACAAAATTTTCACCATTTCATCTTTATAATATCCATCGGTGATACCCAGAATATCAACGGATTTACCGGTTCCTACTATGAGCGCCTCTTTTAGCCCACCCGCAATCTCCGATTGAGTCAGGGGCCTTTCTTCATCGAGGGTTTGCTGTGCTATCTGCACGAGTTCGGCACACGATGAAAAAATGAATAAAATAAATAAGACTGGTACCAATTTCTTCATTTCAATCTGTTTTTTTGAACGATAAAAATAATGAGATTAAACCGAAAACCTGCTTTTCGTGTAAAAAAGAATCTGGCTGGAGTTAGCGAAGAAATTATCTGACATGAGATGCATTCCCCCGAATCAGCGAAATATTTTTTTTATCATATCCTGCCTACCCTGCGATTTTAAATCCCGGATGATGGCCTTTCGGTATTCACGCTTATACCAGAAAAAAAACTTTCGCTGTTCGCGTTTTTCATTTTGGCTGCGGGCAGTATAAACTTTCTCCATCGTGTAAGGATGATAACCGGAATAGTAAATAACCGTTGCCAGCGTCATGGGTGTAGGAGTAAAATCCTGAACCTGCTCCAGCCTGAAATCCAGATTTTTCGTTTGAATAGCCAGGTTGGCCATATCTTCAGACTTGCTCCCCGGATGACTTGAAATAAAATACGGAACAAGTTGCTGATCCAGATTTTTCTCCCTGTTTATTTTTTTAAATTCTTCATTCAGTTCTTCAAAAAGCTTAAACGAAGGTTTCCGCATAAACTTCAGCACTTCGTCGGAGGTATGTTCCGGAGCCACCTTTAGCCGGCCTGAAACATGGTGTTCAATCACCTCACGTAAATATTCCCGGTTCGTTTTATCAGTTTCTTCATTTCCGGTTTTCTCCAAAATCAGATCATAACGGATTCCACTTCCGACAAATGCTTTTTTTATATTCGGGTTTTGTCTGACCTTTTCATATAAATCGAGCATGGGTTTATGGCTCGTGTCCAGATTTTTACAAACGGTCGGAAATATACATGAAGGACGTTTGCATTTTCGGCAAATATCTTCATAGATTCCCTTCATTTTATACATGTTGGCGGAAGGACCGCCGAGGTCGGAAATATACCCTTTAAAATCGGGCATTTGGGTTACTTTTTCCACCTCTTTCAATATGGATTTTTCAGAACGGCTGGCAATAAATTTTCCCTGGTGGGCGGAAATGGTACAAAATGTACACCCACCAAAACAACCGCGATGAATATTCACAGAATGGCGGATCATTTCATAAGCAGGGATACTCCCTTTGCCTTTGTACCGCGGGTGGGGTAACCGGGTGTAAGGAAGATCATACACACGGTCTATCTCCTGTTCCGAAAAGACAGGCCATGGCGGATTCGTTACTACTTTCCTGTTTCCAACCCGCTGCACAAGCTTTTTAGCCTCCATCTTATTCGATTCCTCTTCAATGTGCATAAAATTCCGGGCAAATTTTTTCTTATCTGCCAGGCAATCTTCATGAGAGGCAAGTTCCAGTTCGTCCCACTCTTTTTTGGTTGCATACCGGGCATCCTCCTCCACGCAAAAAACAGTTTGCGGAATTGTGGTCAGATTTTCTACCGGCACACCCCGCTGCACAAGCCGGGCAAATTCTACGATGGCCTTTTCACCCATCCCGTAAAAAAGCAGGTCAGCACCAGACTCCACCAGGATAGAGGGCATAAGTTTGTCCGACCAATAATCGTAATGAGTCAAACGGCGTAGGGAAGCTTCTATGCCACCAATGATCAGCGACACTTCAGGGAAAAGTTTTTTCAGAATATTGGAATAAACAATGGAAGCATAATCGGGTCGCTGTCCCGTTCTGCCACCAGGAGTGTAGGCATCATTGGATCGACGCCGCTTATTGGCGGTATAGTGGTTCACCATCGAATCCATATTTCCTCCGGTTACGGCAAAAAATAAACGGGGGCTCCCCAGTTTTTTAAAGTCACGCAAATCGTCCTGCCAGTTTGGTTGCGGCACAATGGCGACCTTTAGTCCCTCTGCTTCTAAAATCCTTCCAATAATGGCCGCTCCAAAAGAAGGATGATCAATGTATGCATCGCCCGTAAAAAGAATAACATCGGGCTGGTCCCACCCCTGCATTTTAATCTCTTTCTGCGTAGTGGGCAACCATTGGTTGTAATTTTCTAAGCTCTTTACCATAATTTCCCGCCAAGAATAGTAAATTATTTCCGGTTTTGATAAAAAAACATACTATTTTTGCTTTTCGGATTTTTACAGGTTTTCCGTGGAAAGCTCAAAAAAAGATCAATGGAAATACTTAAACTAAAGGACATTTTCAAGGCTCCTCCTGCCTTTTCTCTCCTTGGAGGTGATTATTTCGCCAAATTTCTGATGTACATTCTCCGGTTCAACAAACTAAACAAAATCTATGAACAAATTGCATCGAAAGAGGGCATTGATTTCATCAATGAAATCATTCGTATTCTTGAGTTCAAAATTGAATTCGATGAAAATGAATTAAAAAGAATCCCCCGGGAAGGCCCTCTGATTGTGGTTGCCAATCACCCTTTTGGCGGATTTGACGGGTTGCTTCTCATTAAGTATTTGTCGCAGGTGCGTCCTGATGTAAAGGTAATCGGCAACTTTTTGCTTCAAAAGGTTGATCCGGTTTCCGGTTACTTTATCAGCGACAACCCATTTGGTGATTCTGATGCGGCCATGCCGGGAAGCCATAACAAAGGAACCACAGAAGCCATCGATCACCTGAAAAAGGGCGGAGTACTTTGCCTCTTTCCAGCCGGAGATCTGAGCACCTACGGAACCTTCGACAGTATTAAGGATCAGGTCTGGCAGTTCTCCATGGTTAAATTTGTGAAGAAAGCCAGGGTTCCGGTCCTTCCGGCCCATTTCCAGGGAACAAACAGCCGGCTATTCCATCTGTTTGCCAAAATCCACCCTTCGCTGCGGCACGTCAGGCTGCCTTCCGAACTGCTGAGCAAAAGGCATAAAACCGTCAAACTGCGCATGGGCACTCCCATAAAAGTGGAAGACCAGGACAAATTTGGTGATGTTTACCAATTTGGACGGTTCCTGAGGGCGAAAACCTACAGCATGGAATCAAGTATTGAAGTTAAACGCTTTTTCAATTACAACCTGAAACCACAACACAAACCCGAAACGATTATCGACCCGGTACCCAAAGAAAAAATCCTGGAGGAAATCCAGCAAATTAAAACAGATTATACTCTATTCAATCTAAAAAACTATACCGCATTTTGTACTCCTTCTGAAGAAATTCCGAATATTCTGACCGAAATTGGCCGGCTGCGTGAAATTACTTTCCGCGACGTGGGCGAAGGAACCAACAGGAATATTGACATTGATGAGTTTGACTTGTATTACCACCAGATGTTTATTTGGGACGAGGAAGAGGAGCGCATTGTAGGCGCTTACCGTATCGGGAAAGGAAAAGATATTCTGGAACAGTATGGAAAGCGCGGTTTTTACCTGCAGTCACTCTTTCGTATCAGCGACGATTTTAAACCCATTCTAAAAGAAAGTCTTGAATTGGGGCGCTCATTTGTAATAAAAGAATACCAGCGAAAACCCATGCCGTTGTTTCTGCTGTGGAAGGGAATTCTATATTTCCTCCTGAAAAATCCCGAGTACCGCTACCTTATTGGACCGGTAAGTATCAGTAACAACTATTCCAAAATCTCAAAAGACCTCATCATCCGGTTCATCATGCAAAATCACCTGAACTGGAAGATGGCACAGTTTGTAAAACCACGCAACAGCTACAAATTTAAGAGCGACAAACCCGACATCAACATCCTTATGGAAAATATGGAACGCGATATCAATCGGCTCGACAAGGCTATTGGTGATTTGGACGAACTCAACTCCGGGCTTCCCGTGCTACTGAAAAAGTACATAAAACTGAACGCAAAAATTATCGCGTTCAATGTGGATCCCAAATTCAACAACTGCCTCGATGGTCTGATTGTGCTCGACGTAAACGACGTTCCGAAAAACACCATCGAATCGCTTTCGAAGGAAGCCAACGACGGGTCCATCCTGGAACGGTTCTATACACACAGGGAGTAAGGGTTATTTCCAGATTTCAAACATTTTTCCGGTTGCTCCAAAAGCCGGGTCATTTTCAGGGAGAGAAACAAGGGCAATATTTTGTTTCGCTTTTTCAAACTCAGGTTCTTTTCCGTACATCATGTCCCAATTCTGCCCGGCGGGGTACGCACCAACCACGGAAAAGCCACCCCCTGAATTAATTAATCTGTGCGCTGTGCCCGCCGGTAAAACTACCAGGTCTCCCTTTTCAATTGTCACCGGCTCGTTCCCCGGACCTCCAAGCTGAACTTCTGCCCAACCCGCGTAAACCCCCAATGCCTCATGAGCCGTGGAATGGTAATGTTGAAAATTATAAATACCATTCCTCCAGGAACCACCCCAATTATTCTCCCTAAAAACCTTTTCAATTTCCGAAGCGGGATCAGGACCAGAATAATGAAATACATTCCGGTAGAGTAAAACCGGTAATTCCGGATTATTTGGAAAAAAACCGTTTTCATCCAATTGCAAAACGATTACTTCATTTTTTTGCGCGTACATACTACTCATAATGAATAACAAAACCACATGTAAAAGCCATCTATGCTTCATTCTCTAAAGTTTACCCCATCAAATTTTATAACAATTTATCCTTTCTTTTTGTTATTTTGGCGTTCTTTTTTAAAACGATAATTTGGAGTGCAGCCAGGGGAACAATATAAACTTCTTCTTGAAAGTGATTGGAATAAACAATATCCAATACGCAATAATGAATACTCAACTAAATTTGGATATTGGACATTGAGTATTTTACATTGGATATTTCCTAAAAGAATAAGAAATAATCAATATCCAATATTCAATAATAAATACTCAATTGTAACACGAAGTACAAAACAATTTGGATATGAGATATTGAATATTTTACATTGGGTATTTCCTAAAGAGATAAAAAATAGCCAATATCCAATAAACAATAATCAATACTCAATTAAATTTGAATATTGGACATTAAGTATTCTAAATTGGACATTACCCCAAAAGGTAAGAAATAGCCAATGTACCATAATGAATCCCCAAATTGTAAAAATCTAATCTTAAAACTAAAACAATGAAAAGAAAATACGATTTAGAAGAAAGATTAATTGATTTCGTGCTCAAAATTGATGAAATCATTGAGCAACTACCAAACACAAAACTTGCAAATCACATTGCAGGACAATTGATTAGAAGCAGTACCTCTCCTGCCTTAAATTACGGGGAAGCACAATCAGCTGAATCACAAAAAGATTTTATACATAAAATGCAAGTTATTTTGAAAGAACTCAGGGAAACAAGAGTATGTCTAAAAATTATTATAAAAAAACCTTTACTGGAAGACTACATCCTGTTGCCCGTTCTTTCAGAAAATGAAGAGCTAAATGCTATTTTTGCCCAAAGTATTAAAACGGCAAAATCTAATATGACAAAATGAGAAACAGCCAATATTCAATAAGTAATATTGTGAACCCAATTAGTAGAAATACAATTGGAAATTGGATATTGAATAGTCTGAATTGGGTATTTCCTGAAAGGATAAGAAATAACCAATATACAATACACAACAATCAATACTCAATAATAACACGAGGCACAAATCGATTTGGATATTGGACATTGAGTATTTTGCATTGGATATTTCCTGAAAGAATAAGAAATAAACAATATCCAATACACAATAATCAATACTCAATTATAACAAGACGTACAAAACAATTTGGATATTGGACATTGAGTATTTTACATTGGATATTTCCCAAGAGTATAAGAAATAGCCAATATACAATACACAACAATCAATACTCAATTATAACACGAAGCACAAACCGATTTGGATATTGGACATTGAGCATTTTACATTGGATATTTCCTGAAAGAATAAGAAATAAGCAATATCCAATACACAACAATCAATACTCAATTATAACACCAAGTACAAAACAATTTGGATATTGGATATTGAGTATTTCACATTGGGTATTTCCCAAGAGTATAAGAAATAGCCAATATTCAATAAGCAACTATTATAATTCAACAATACTAACATGAATAGAAACACAAAAAACTATCTTTTACTGGTACTAAAAGGCATGGGAATGGGAGCAGCCGATGTGGTTCCCGGAGTGTCAGGAGGAACAATTGCTTTCATCACCGGCATTTATGAAGAGTTAATCAATTCTATCAAGTCGGTGAATTTGAATGCTCTGAAGCTTTTTTTCTCCGGAAGATTTGCCAGTTTCTGGAAGGCAGTTAACGGGAAATTTCTTGTAAGCGTTTTACTGGGAATCGGTATCAGCATCTTTTCACTGGCCAAAGGGCTGGAGTACCTGCTTCACCACTACCCTATTCTGGTTTGGGCATTCTTTTTCGGTCTGATTGTGGCTTCTGCCATTTATGTAGCTCGCTCTATAAAAAAATGGAACACAGGAACTGTTATTGCCGGAATTGCCGGAATTGTAACAGCCTATTTTATAACTGTCATTTCGCCTGCTGAAGCAAACACCACTCTATGGTTCATTTTTGTTTCCGGCTCCATTGCCATTTGTGCCATGATTTTGCCCGGTATTTCAGGAAGTTTTATCCTGGTACTTCTGGGGATGTACAAATTTATCCTTTCCTCAGTAGGCGATTTGAATATTCCCGTCATACTGGTTTTTATGGCGGGCGCTGCCATTGGAATTATTGCATTTTCCAACCTGCTGTCATGGCTTTTAAGAAAATTTCATGACCTTACCATTGCTGTGCTGGCCGGGTTTATGGTTGGATCGCTCAATAAGGTCTGGCCCTGGAAACAGGTGACTGAAACATTTGTTGACCGCCATGGCGAAGTACGGCCGCTGGCCGAAAAAAATATCCTTCCCGGAACCTATGAACAACTTACAGGTAGCGAATCATGGCTTTTAGGAACTATTCTTTTGGCCGTGGCAGGATTTGCCATTATTTTTGTGGTCGAAGGATTAACAAAACAGAAAAAATGAAGAAGTACGGACTGATTGGTTACCCGCTGACCCACTCTTTTTCAAAACGTTTTTTTACCGAAAAGTTTGAAAAAGATAATGTGGCAGCTTCCTATGAAAATTTTGAAATAGTTGAAATTTCCCGATTCCCTGAAGTCATTGCTAATAATCCGGCATTGATTGGCCTGAATGTAACGATTCCATACAAGGAACAGGTAATACCTTTTTTGGATGAACTGGACGGAGCAGCTCAGGAAGTGGGGGCGGTAAATACTGTAAAAATTACCCGGGAAGGTGAAAAAACTTACCTGAAAGGATTTAATACCGACACCTGGGGGTTTGAAACTTCCCTGGCTTCGCTGCTGAAAGATTACCATAAAAAAGCGTTGATTCTGGGAACCGGAGGTGCTTCAAAGGCCATAAAATATGTACTGAAAAAACGGGGAATTGAATTTATTTCGGCATCAATTGAAGAACTACAGGAAAATGAAATCCGCTACGAAGAAATTGATGAAAAAATGATGGCCGAAAGACTGCTTATTATTAACGCGACCCCACTGGGCACCTACCCTAAAGTGGAAACTTTTCCTCCCATTCCTTATGAATATATTACCGGAAAACATTTGATGTTCGATCTGGTATACAATCCGGAGTTAACAAAGTTTATGGAAAAAGGGAAAGCGCAGGGAGCCGCTGTAAAAAATGGTTACGAGATGTTATTGCAGCAGGCTTTAAAGTCGTATGAAATTTGGAATGTATGAATAAAAAAAGAATTCTATTTGTTTGTTTGGGAAATATATGCCGCTCACCCAGTGCAGAAGCAGTTTTTACGGGAATGGTAAATAAGGAAGGTCTCAGTGACCAGTATGAAATCGACTCGGCCGGGACCGGGGGATGGCACGTAGGAGAACCTGCTGACCGCCGGATGCAGAAACATGCTGTAAAAAGAGGGTACGACCTTACCAGCATCTCACGAAAGTTCAATCCGGAAATGGATTTTGATCGGTTTGACTTGATCATCGGGATGGATGATGAGAATGCGCTCTCGCTAAAAAATATGGCCCGTAGCGAAGATGATTTAAAGAAGATCAAAAAAATGACAGACTTCAGCAAAGAATGGAGTTATACTGAAGTGCCCGACCCATACTACGGAGGAGAAGATGGTTTTGAACTGGTGCTCGATTTATTGGAGGATGCCTGCAAAGGGCTGCTTGAAAAGACAAAAAAATAAACTTATCGCTACGGAATAATTTCTACTGTAACAGAAACAGTTCCGGGTAATTCTTCCAGCGAGTCTACCAACTTGTGTACATCCAAATGACGGGTCACGCCAACAAGAAAGGTAACCTTATCGGTTGCCTCGTTAATGTTTCGATCGAAACCGGTTGAGGTAATCTTCACGTCAAATTTTTTGAATACTGTTTTCGTTAACTCAAGGTTAGAATATTTCTTTTTGACAGTCAGTTCAATTTTACGGAGAGTTCGTTCTTTAAAAACCCGCTTTTCAAAAAGATCCATGGCTGTTAGTGCAAACAATACCACGGCAACACCAATCAGGCTAATGGAGTACATCCCGGCTCCCACTGCGAGTCCGATAGCCGCCATAGCCCATATGGAAGCTGCCGTAGTCAGCCCCTTAACATTAGCGCCAAACTTCAGGATTGCTCCTGCCCCCAGAAAACCAATACCCGAAACTACCTGGGCTGCAATACGCCCGGGATCGCCATTCTGAAACTGCGGAAACGTTTGCGGAATGTAAATAGAAATGAGCATCACCATAGTAGCGCCAATACTTATAAGAATGTGGGTACGTAATCCCGCCGGCTGATTATGCTTTTCACGTTCCACCCCAATGAGTGTCCCCAAAAGGAAACTGATGAGAAAACGTACCAGCGATGTTTCCCATGTTACTTCAGAAGATTCCAGTATATGAGCCAAGTATTCCATTTTTCTTTTTTAACAAACCGAAACTACAAATATTTCAATTATTTATGAAAATTCATGATTTATATTTTCCCCTAAATCTTATTTTTGCACAAAAATTATGACAGATATGAATTTTCACCAGAATACCATTTTAAAATTTAAACGTTCAGAACAGGACGAGAAGGGATTCTATTGGCTTAGGTGAAATTTTAAGATATAAAATCGTGCAACCCGGGCTGAAAAGTCCGGGTTTTTTGTTACCCGGCCCGGCGTTCTAAAAACAAAACACTGGTAAGGCGCATTGCCAGAATATGAATTAAAGTAAAACCTGTCGGAAACCATGCGTCAGGATTCCGGCAAAAAAAGAAGAACATGGAAAATTTAAAAGAAATTGTTCGCGGGACAACCGCAAGACTGTCGCACGCTTGCGAAGGTAAATTGTTTTACCAAATCCAAACAAAGAAACATTTGTATCAGCTGGAAATTAACAGCATGGACAAAGATTGGACAGCTACCTATCTTTTCCCTGAATTTAAAAGTATTACGCTGATGCGTTGGATTAGGAAAGGCAAAGAATCGGAGGACGGAAGTTTTATACAATTAAACTAGAAAATGATGGAATCCGAAAAGCTAATTCCTTTCGTTTATTTTGAATAACGACCGCCTGTAAATATCCTACAGGCGGTCATTCAAAAACTAAAAGTACCCTCCTTTTTTAACGATTTCATCAATGGAATGACCTCCCTTAACCCATTCATAAATCATCTTTTCATTTTCTTTAATTTCTTCCGCCCGAATAAGAACATCGTAAGCAATATCTCTTGGCACAACAAGCACACCGTCAATATCTCCAAGTACCACGTCACCCGGTCTCACAGTTACATCCCCTATCTTAACCGGAATCTGGTAATGTGTAATCTGACAACGGGCTAAACTCCCGTTGGAAATCCGGTATTCATAAAAAACCGGGAAATCGGCTTCCAAAATTTGATGTGTATCACGTATTCCACCATCAATACAAGCGGCCTTCACTTTTTTACTTTTTGCCGTTGCCGTCATTACCCCACCCCACAAAGTAGCCTTGTCATCACGACTTGTATCCCAGATAACAAAAGCATCTTCATGCATTTCATCCAGCATTTGGGAGCGATATTCCATTTCACCCTTAATTTGCACATTCGGAGAACTTTTTACGGTAAAAGCAATTCCTGCAAAAGTCTGGTATTCCCTCAGAGGTTTGATTCGTCCCGGCAGTGCCTGATCCAAAAAACAAAACTCGCGTAGTACATCATTTACCGCACCGGTATAAAGTTGCTCAAATCTGTGAAGCAATTCTTTATCCGGGATTGGAAACTTTTTATTTGAAATGGCTTCCCTGGTCTCAATCAGTTTTTCCAAATTCATCATCCCTATTTCCTTTTTATACTTATCGATACTCATAATATTTATATTGAAGTTTCCTCAATTATATGTCTTCCTTCGCTCAAAAATTTAATCCCATTCCTCCATCTACAAAAATGTCCTGACCGGTAATGTATCTTCCGGCGTCGGAACAAAGCAACAAAGTAGTTGCCGCACAATCCACCGGATCGCCAATAAAGCCAAGTGGTATTTTTCCCTCCACTATAGCTTTATACTTTTCATTCTGTAACACTTCTTCATTTCGAATGGTGGGGAATACACCCGGAGCCAGGTTATTAATGGTCACTCCGTATTTTCCAATCTGTGCTGCCAGGTTTTTGACCATGCTCAATTGCGCCATTTTTGAAGCAGCATACACAATCATCTCCGGATGGGGACGGGACTGCTGCACACTGCCGAGTGTAACAATACGCCCCCATTTATTTTTTTTCATATTTGGAAATAGTTCCTGAATTAAAAACAGTGCGGCACGGAAATTAATATTAATCTGGGCTTCAAATTCTTCCGATGTTACCTCATCCCATGCTTTGCGATACTGAACAGAGGCATTTAACACCAAAATATCGGGAGAAAGTCCATTCTTATCAAGAAACCGGGATATTATCTTTGCGGAATCGACCTGAGACAAATCACATTCCACCAGCCAACACTTTGCCCCTTTGTCAATAATTTCTTTTTTTGTTTGTTCCGCGAGGTCTTTATTCGAACGGTAGTTGATGACCAAATTGGCACCATATTCTGCCAAAGCAAGAGAGATAGCTTTTCCAATGCCCTGGCTACCCCCGGTTACCAAAGCGGTTTTTCCTTTCAGGTTAAATAATTTTTTTATTTCCATATCATCTGTAATAAATTGGTAATCCCCTGTTAAAGGCAGGATAAGAAATAACTTGTCCGTTTTCAGCTTCCGTTACAACAAGTCCCAGTTTGCCTGACGGGTCGAAAGCACAACTGGTAGGCCTGCTCCCCGGACAATCCAGATGCCCCGACAATTCTCCTTTTTTGTTGTAAATATTTATTTTGCTTTCATTAAAAACAGCCACATAAAGATTTTCCTCCTCATCTAAAGCCATTCCATCCGGTCCCCACGGTCCGTTTCCTGCCTTTGCAAAAAAATGTTCGTTTTTCAGTTCCCGATTCCCGGCATCCCATTCGGCAATCCAGAGTTGCTGTCTGTAAGTTTCGGCAAAAATCAGTGTTTTTCCATCTGCCATAAAAGCAAGTCCGTTGGTAAAGTATTTACCTGTTGAAATTATTTTTGCTTTCTTTTTATTTTGGGGCAAAACACATAGAGTCGCCACTGGTTCCTCACGTCCGTCGGCATGATCTGAAAATAACAAATTGCCATCCCTGTCAAAAATCAGGTCATTGGGTCGTTTTAACCTTTTCCCGTCTGTTGTCTGGTTACAAATAGTTTCAAATTTTTGATTTCGGGGATTAAAAGTCCTGATTTCCCCGCGCCCGCTATCACAAAACCATATATTTCCTTCCCTGTCAATCATGGCTCCGTTGGGTGTTCCGGCTACATCGTACCTCATAAGCTCTTTTCCATCCCAACAGGAGAGGGTTCCTCTTTGAATTTCGACAAACCAAAGATTACCGTCGGGATCGAAAACCGGTCCCTCCGGAAATTTAAGTTCTGATATGATACATTTATAATCCATAATCAATCAGATGCTACCCACAACCGGGAACCAGTCCGGACGGTATTCATCCTGGTGAAACCGGGCATAATAATCCCCCTTCTCTTCAAAATAGCGCTGGTATTTTTCCATTTTCTCTTCATCCAGTTCAACGCCAAGACCCGGCCCTTCTGGCACTTTAATACAGCCATCTTCGTATTTCATTAGTCCGCCTTTGATAATATCGTCCGTCAGGTAATGATAATGGGCATCTCCGGCAAATGTCATGGTCGGAATAGTTGATGCGGTATGAAGCATAGCCGCCAGTTCAATTCCAAACTCTGCCCCGCTGTGCATGGCAACCCCCAGGTTGAAGGTTCGACAAATAGCCACTAAATCTTTCACCCCTTTGGGGCCTTCCCAGTAATGAAGATCGGTCAGCACAATATCCACGGCCCCCATGCGGATGGCAGGCCCCAAATCGTCAAATCTATTCGGATACATATTTGTTGCAACAGGAATCCGGATTTGTTTTCGGACGGCGGCATTGCCTTCCAACCCCCATGCAGGGTCTTCAAAGTATTCCGGATTCAAATCTTCCATGATTCTTCCCATTTTAACTGCTGTGGTTACTGACCAGACACCATTTGGGTCGATTCGAAGTCCAAAGTTTTCACCCAGGTTTTTCCGGCATAGCTCAAGTACTCTGACTTCTTCCCTCGGCTCCATCACCCCCGCTTTCAGCTTCATGGAGTTCACCCCTAATTCATCATGAAGTTGCGCACAAAAATCAGCCATATCTTCTGCCTTTTTATCATGTCCTCCGCCAGGACGATCGTACCGCCAGAAAAGATAGGCAATGAATGGGATTGTGTTTCGTATCTGACCGCCAAGAAGATCGCTTAACGGACGGTTCAAAACTTTTCCCTGAATATCAAGGCAGGCTATTTCAATGGCCGCATAGAGACGGGCATTCGAAAGGTAATAAATGCTGCGAAGTACCTTTTGCTTGATTATTTCGAGATGAAAAGGGTCCAGCCCGATAATACGCGGTTTCAGCTTTTCAAAAGCAGCCCGCTGGTCACCTCCTCCAACTTCGCCAAGCCCTACAACTCCCTCGTCCGTAATAATCTCAATAACAGTACGAAGGAAATATCCGGGATGGACTCCTGTATTATGTCTTAGCTTTGCATTTAGTGGGATAGCAACTGTACGCGATTTTAGATCAATTATTTTCATCTCCGTAGATTTCTTTTCGATTGTTTAATTTTTCATTTATAATATCCCCCGTTTTTCTCAGGCTACTTAATATCTTCTTTTGCATTGGCGAGGTATAACGTGTTTCCGGCAAATAGAGCCCCAGGCTTGCTATAACTTTCTTCCCTTTATATATAGGGACAGCAACTCCCACAATATGTGCTTTTGAAACCTGTTCCGCCATTTGCTTTTTTTTGATTTTGTGTAGTTCAATTGCCAGGTCATCTTCATCCTCAATATCGGGCCAAATGTCGGAGGAAGGCAAACCATATTTTTGAATGAGCGTCTTTTGTTCCTTTTTATCCAAACAGGCAAGTATCATCCTCCCGGTTGATGTCCTATAGATTTCCTTTTCTTTTATATTAACAACCTGTAATTCATGGGTGCATTTAACTTCATGGAGAATAAGTCTCATATTCTCTTTTAATATGGATAAAATACAACTTTCATTCAACTCTTCGGAAAGCAGGTTCATCGGTTCCATTGCCGCAACAAGCAATTCATTCTTATAATGGTAATTCCCTGTCAAAAGATAAGCCATGGAACCGAGACGGTATCCTGTCATTCTTCCCTCCTGCTCCAAATATCCCCTATTTACAAGGGTTTTTATAATATTTGCACAGGTAGCTTTATTCAGATTCAACTGTCCTGCAATTTCGTTCAGGGTATAGGGTCTGGAACGATCTGTTGAAATTAGCTCCAAAATATCCAGAGATCTGTTTACTACTTGAATCATATCAATTTTTTATTAAATCATTTTTATAAAAAAATCTTACTGCAATAAAAATACAAAGAGCCGAGAGGATATAAACTACCGACAAAGCTGAAAGTCCCCAGGCTAATCCCAAAGCAGGTTTAATAATACCTAAAATATAGGGTGCTGCGGCTCCTGTGACAAAAGCAAACATCAACATTAAGCCTGTGGCAGTTGACCTGTATTTAGGCGCTATCACATCATATAATGCAGCAAATATATTTGAATCATAAATTCCTCTGAAAATCCCAAACAAAGCGAGGCTCACATAAACGACAAAAGGCGTGCTACTAACCCCCATCAGGAAAATAAACGGAGCCCCCAGCAACAAACCAAACGCCTGTACTATCCCCCTCATTCCGGTCACTTTCGATGCATAACGATCTGCAATCCGCGCACCAATTAACACCCCGAAAAATGCAGCAAGGTAATGATAAAAAGTAGAGTCGAAACCGGAACGGGCCAAAGAGAATCCAAAATCTTCGTGCAAATAGGTCGGCATCCAGGTCATAAACCCTACATTGACAAAAACCATCCCGGCAAATGCCAGTGAAAGCAGCAAAGCAGTTGGATTTTTAATAAAAATCCGAAATCCTTCTGTGAGCCGGATTGGTTCTGTTTTATCCTCTTTTATATTGTTTTTGAGAGGTTTGGAATCCTTTAACCTGAAAAATAGAATAATTGCCAATATTATTCCCAAACCACCAAACAGGTAAAATGCAAGCCTCCATCCATACTGATCAGCAATCCAGCCTGCACCATAACCACTTATCACAATACCGGCATACAAGGCAGTCTGATGAATGGACATCGCCGTGGAGCGTGTTTTATCATGATATTCTCCAATAAGTGCGTTGGCAGGAGGTGCGTAAAATGCTTCACACCCGCCGGTAAAAACACCCCTTAAAATAATGAGGTGGATTAACAGGGTGGACATTCCTGTAAACAAGGTAGCAGAAGTCCACATAAAAAGGCTGATAATTATTAAATACTTTTTATTGACCCTGTCGCCGATAAATCCGCCGACAGGTACTAAAATTCCATATGCCAGTGTTACAATGGCGGAAATCAGCCCCATATCCGAATCGGTAAGGTTCAGATCATCGCGTATAGCAGGTAGCACAACATTAAAAATTTGTCGGTCGGCCTGATGAAAAAAGAATGCAAACCAAAGCAAAAGGATTAATTCCCATTTATACGGAAAGGCTTTTGTCGAAATTGAATGCTTCATGGAAATCATTTTACATTGTAATTGTTTTGCAAATCTATATTCAGCATTGTAAAAAAACAACACTTTTTTGAAAAAAATTCAGAATAATCAATTATTTTCCAAAATAGATGAATTTAATATAAAACTCCCAGAACAGCACAAGTAACTCACCAACAACAAAATAAACCCAAAAAGGGCAATTATCACAAACTATGTATTTTATATTATAAAATTACTATAAAAAAAGTTTTACATTACTATTGTAATTTTCATCATAATGTCTTTATTTTGTAATGACAAATCAATAAAAACAATTACTTATGAAAAAATGGCTAAGAAAAATCTCAGTATTCCAGCTATTCGTTTTTCTGTCATGCTGGATTGTTTCAGCTCAAGAGCTTATTACTATTCAAGGCAAGGTATTTTCGAAAGAAGATAGCCCTCTTCCGGGAGTTACTGTGGTGGTCAAAGGTACCGCACACGGTACAGTTACCAATGAAGATGGCAACTATACCTTGACCAATGTCCCGGGTAATGCAACCCTGGTCTTTTCCTTTGTAGGAATGTACACACAGGAAGTGGCCGTTGGAAATAAAACAAATATCGATATCCGCATGGAAGAGGAGACAATAGGCTTGGAAGAGGTTGTCGCTGTTGGTTACGGAACCATGAAAAAAAGTGATTTGACCGGCTCGGTCGTTTCCGTTCAGAGCGAAGATATTAGCGCATTCCCTACTACTAATGTTGTACAAGCTTTGGAAGGAAGGGCTGCAGGTGTTCAGGTTACACAAAACACCGGAGAACCCGGTGGAAGTATCAGCGTAAGAATTAGAGGAACAAACTCCATTAAGGGAAGTAACGAACCATTATATGTTGTTGACGGATTTCCAATATCCGGAAGTAATCCAACGATATTAAATAACCTCGATGTTGAATCCATTGAGATTTTAAAGGATGCTTCGGCAACAGCAATTTATGGATCCCGGGGTGCAAACGGCGTTGTTTTGATTACCACCAAAAGTGGAAAAGCAGGACGCACCTCTGTTAGCGTAGAGACAAATTTTGCCTTTCAATCCATTCGTAAAAAACTGGATATGATGAATGCCAAAGAGTATGCACAATTTTATAATCTTGTTGCTGCGAATGATGGCTGGGGCCAGGCTTTCAGTCAAGAAGAAGTTAATTCCTTTGATGAGGGATTTGACTGGCAGGATTTTGTTTTTAAGGATAATGCACTACTGCAAAATCACAGTGCTACAGTGAGCGGAGGAAACGACAAAACACAGTTTTCTGTATCTGGCTCTTTATACAATGAAGAAGGAATTATAGAAAACAGCGGTTACGATCGTTATTCTTTTCGCAGCAACATTGGTCATAATATTAATGAGAAAATTCGTATTTCCGGTAATATTACTCTGGCCAAAATTAAAAGAGAAAACCAAAGTAGCAGTGGTGGCGGTCGAGGAACTTCTCTGATATCAGGTGCATTGTATCCATTTCCAACCGTCACTCCCTGGAATGAAGACGGCTCCTGGAGAAACCTGAAAACATTGTACCACTGGTCACCGGAAATTGTTAATCCGGCTTTAATGATTTATGAAACAAATTCCATTGTAAGGTCCAACAAAGTACTGGCAAATGCGGCTTTTGAATACAGCCCAATTCCGGACTTAACTCTTAAAATTATGGGAGGGATTGAAAACAGTGATGACAGAAGTGATTATTACCGCACAAATGATTACATCGGGACAAGTGCCTATGCCAGTGTAAGTACAACTCAGTTTACAAGCTTACTGAATGAAAATACAATATCCTATACAAAAACGATAGGAAAACACCGCATTTCTGCACTTACCGGTTTTACCTACCAGGATTTTCGTTCCACATCTTTGTACGGGAGTGGAACAGATTTCTTAAGCGACGTGCAAGAGTCATATGATCTCAGTTCTGCCAGCGTACCCGGAATTCCGGATTCAGGATACTCCCTTTCGGTTATTCTTTCCGGACTGGGACGTTTTAATTACAACTACGATGATAAATACCTTGCCACGATAAACTTCAGGGCCGACGGATCCTCCAAATACAGTGAGGGTAACAAATGGGGATTTTTCCCATCCGGTTCATTGGCATGGCGTGTTTCCAACGAAGGTTTTATGAGCGATGTTGATTTTATTTCAGATTTAAAAATACGCGCCGGATATGGAGAAACAGGCAGCCAGGCAATTGGGGCCTATGCCACACTGAATAATTTATACTCCGGAAAAACTGTTTTTGGCGGTGAGTACCATACCTATTTTGCACCTGGAACAAATCTTCCGGGCGATCTAAAATGGGAAACAACGGAACAGACAAACTTTGGGGTTGACTTTGGAATTCTGGATAATCGTTTAAGGATTGCGGCAGACTACTACATAAAAAGAACCCGGGATTTGCTCAACAGCGTTCCACTGCCACCATCAGGCGGATTCACTTCAACAATAGATAACGTAGGAGTTATAAGCAACCGGGGGTTGGAGTTCGAAATAAATGCCGATATATTATCCGGACCTGTTGAATGGACGGTTGATGCCAATATCTCATTCAACAGAAGTAAAGTAGAAAAACTGTATAAAGGACAGGATATTTTAGGATCATACATTAATGTAACACTTATAGATGATCATTTTAACATTCTTCGGGAAGGAGAACCTTTTTCCGTTTTCTACGGATACCTGGAAGATGGATATAACGAAACGGGAAGGCTCGGCAACTATAAAGACCTGACTGGCGAAGGCGATGTTAACGTTAGAGATAAAACCATCATTGGAGATCCCAATCCTGATTTTATTTATGGTTTAAACTCTTTGCTTTCCTACAAAAATTTTGATTTAACTGTTTTTATTCAGGGGAGCCAGGGAAATGACATATTTAACTTAGCAGGTCTTAATAATACGCTGGACGTTGGATTTGGAGGGAACATGCCGAAGGATGTTCTGCATAATCACTGGTCGCCGGATAATCCGGATGCCAAATACCCGATTCCCAGCCGTACTAACCAAATAAGAGTTTCAGACCGATTTATTGAAGATGGTTCTTATTTACGATTCAGGAATATACAACTTGGATACAATATCCCATTCTCCAAGTTAGGTATTACAGGTATAAAAAATGTGCAGGTTTATGTTGGAGGGAAAAATCTAATCACATTAACAAAGTATTCGAGGTGGGATCCGGAAGTGAACTCACTTGGTGGGTCCAGCTCTATCAACCAGGGAATAGATTACCATACCTATCCGGTTAATAAATCTGTTAATTTTGGAATACGTGCTGATTTTTAAAACTTCTAAACGATTAAATTATGAAAAAAATAATATTATTAATAGGAATTATCGTCGCATTTACATCTTGTGAAGATGTATTGAAAGAAGAACCAAAAGCAATAGTATCTGAACTTTTCTATAATTCGGCAGGAGATCTTGAAACGGCCGTCAATGCCATTTTTTCTCCTCTGAGGTCTTACAATTGTTTCGGAGCATTGTATCCATGGCAAACAGAAATTTACAGTGATTTTCAACTTGGCCGCGGAAGCTATGCTGTTCTGAATGAATATCAGGGACTCGACAATACGAATGTTACCCGAATTGGCTCAATGTGGACTCAGTTTTACCTTGCTATCAGAAACGCAAACCTGGTCATTGCAAACGCACCCAATGCGACAGTGGCAGATGCAGCGGTTATTGCGAAGTATACAGCTGAAGCCAGGTTTATGCGAGCGTTTACATACTCAGTAATGATACCATATTTCGGGAAATTGCCTTTACGTACAGAAGAAAACATAAAGGACACCGAAGTTCCTTTAAGCAGTAAAGAGCAAGTATATGATCTAATCATCGATGATTTGGAATATGCAGAGCAAAATCTTCCGGATGCTCCCAGTGTTGCCGGGCGCCCAACCAAATGGTCAGCAAAGTCTGTTTTAGCCCATGTTTATTTTATAATGGAAAATTACGGAGAAGCAAAAACCAAAGCAGAAGAGGTAATACAATCAAACAAATTTGCATTGGTTAATGTAGAAACAGTGGACGATTGGCAAAAATTATTTGGGCCTACGCTTATCAGTACATCGGAAGAAATATTCTATATAAAGAATAATAAGGAATCAGGTTGGAGTTTTATATCATTTATGCATCATCCTTCGGATCCGTATTATAATGGTAGCGGATTGTTTGCCTGCTATATGGATACGGTAAAATTATCTTCCCGCTGGGACAATTGGGATCCTAAAGACCTTCGGAAAGGACTTTATTATTCTTGGGAATTTGGACTAGGACCAAATACGATGTTAAACAACAAGTTCATGGACACGGATCACATTGGTTCAGGTGCAAATGATTATCCTTTTTATCGGTATGCTGATGTTCTTTTAATGTATGCAGAAGCTGCAAGCAGGGTTAACAACGGACCAACAGCCGATGCCGTAGAAAAATTAAATATGGTTCATCGCAGAGCCTACGGGAAAAATCCCGACCAACCTTCAGAGGTCGATTTTGAACTGGCTGATTTCTCCAGCCTTCAAAATTTCATAGATGTAATCGTAATGGAAAGAGGGTATGAGACCTATTATGAAGGAGGAAAACGTTGGTTAGACCTGTTACGCTTAGGGAAAGACTACGCCAAAAATATAATTTTGGAAGTACACGGTAAAACTGTTGCAGACAAGCATTTCTTATGGCCTATACCTTCTACGGAGATAGATCTGAATGATGCAATTGATGACAGTGATCAAAATCCGGGATACTAAAAAATTACTGTTCCTTTCAACTGAATTATAATTCATTATTCCCGGCCCTTTACCGGGCCGGGAATAATTTAACTGTCCAAACATTTTATAAAAATATAAATATCAACAGAATACAACAATGAAAATAGTTTTTCTAAGTGCGCTTTTCTTTAGTCTTACGATGCATATTGCATCCGGCAATCCCTACACAGAAAATCAATCTTCTTCCCTTAAAATTTGTATTCCTCCTACAGGTGAAAAAGCCTATGAAATAGCAGGACAAACCTTTGCCGATATGTGGGAGAAGGTTACAGGCGAAAAGCCGGCGGTTTATTATATGAAACCCGACCAACGCGAACTTCCCGAAGGTGAAGTTATCCTCATTGGGTCAGATGCAGTCAACCCGGTGGTTCATGAACTAATTCGTGAAGGAACACTCGAAGGCCTGAATATTCAATATGGCGGAGATAATTACCGGATACTTTCCCTGTCTAAAAACAGAAACAACTACCTCATCCTGGCAGGCGGCAGTGGCCGTTCTACCATTTATGCTGTTTACGATTTCTTTCGCAAACAGGCAGGGGCTGAATACTTTTGGGACGGGGACATTATTCCGGCCCGGCAACAAATACAATTATCGGGAATTGATGTACTGGAAAAACCACATTTTGAATACCGGGGGATTCGCTACTTTGCACACCGCGGGCTGCATCGTTTTCAGGCTGAACACTGGGACCTGGAAGACTGGAAAAAGGAAATTGACTGGTTGATGAAAAAACGATTCAACCTTTTTATGATGCGCACAGGAATTGACGACCTCTTTCAGCGGGCATTCCCCGAAGATGTTCCCTACCCTCCCGTTGATGCACAGGATCCTGATGCAGAGCAACGAAGTTACAACGACCGCACTTCATTCTGGCCTTTAAAATACCGCGGGGAGCTCCGCAAACAGGTGTTGCAATACGCAAGAGACAGAGGCTTGCTTCACCCTGAAGATATTGGAACTATCACTCACTGGTATTCTCACACGCCAAGTTCATTTTATAAAAACAATCCGGATTTTCCGGTTATTACAAATCAGCGTTCCGGCTATTCGCTTCCAACCCATGCCATTTGGGATATTGAAGCTCAGGAAACATGGGACGCATACTGGAAATTAACGGAAACACATATCAGGGAATTTGGAGCCAACTCCCCACGCATGTTTCATACAATTGGAATGGCAGAACGGGTTTTTGGAAAAAGCGACAGAGAGAATCTGCAGAGTAAATTGTATGTGTACAGAAAAACACAGCAAAAACTCAGGGAACATTACCCGGACCAGCCATTACTAATTGGTAGTTGGGATTTTATAGGATGGAAATGGACCGACGAAGGCGTACAACAGTTAATGAGTGAATTTGATCCGACCCGCACCATCTTGCTCGATTACACTTCTGACAAAGATGATAAAGTAACGTATCGCGACTGGGATGTACATAATAAATTCCCCTGGTTTTTCGGAATATTTCATTCACTTGCAAAAAACAGCGACATCCATGAAGACTATAGCATTCTTACCCCAAGACTTAAAGAAGCTGCAGCCGACCCAAAGTGTATCGGGTTTATTACCTGGCCGGAAATCTCGCACAGTGATACCTACCTTTTAGAATATTTTGCCGACAATAGCTGGCAACCGGATAAAACAGAAATTGAACCAGCAACGAAACATTTTTGCGAAAAACGGTATCGTGAGGAAACAGAAAAAGAAATGGAACAAATCTGGGATGAATTTTTAAATGTTTCCCAGACACTCCATTGGGGGCTGCCTGGCAGTACCATTTTATTTTGGGAGCCTCAATTCCGGATTTTATCCAGCGATGGTTTTATTAACCATACTCCAGAAAACATAGAAAATCTGAATGAAGATTTAAAACGGGTAATGACCGGGTTAACAAATGCACCTGAAGTTCTGAAAAAATTGTCTCTTCTGACAGCAGAGAATTATGATAATACATTGTGGAGACGCGATGTACTGGATATGGCAAGAACTATTGCCAGCAGGGCAATATTTGCCTCGCTGGCTCAAGGGACCATGCAGGTAACAGCATCGGAAAATATGAAAAGCAGCGAAAAAGAGATCAAGAGGATTTCTAAACTCAACCAGCAATTAATGGCATCTCTTAGTAATATATTGGCCATGTCCGATGATTTTTCGATGTACGCAAGTTTACAACGACTGGAAAAAGCGGAGCAACTCAACGGAATCCCTCCAATATTGAACCCGCATTCGGAGCAGGCATTAAAAGGAAATGCGGAAAACAATTACTGTCGTAGTCACCACTATGAACTGGTAGAATATGTTTACCGACCGGAACTGGAATTTTACTGGGATTGGTTTCTTAAGCGTATCAAATCAGATACTGCGTCAGAGTGGGAACGCCCGGCAGAATTTAAAGAACAAGAAAAATTGATCGAAGACAAATTTTACGCAACTCCGCTATCGGAAATGGCACCGGCAGAGTCCCGTACAGCAGAAAACCTTACAAAAATTTTAAATCATCTAGAAGAACTGGTCAATGAACTTCTTGAAGAGATATAAATTAACAATAAGGTTATTCCCTTTATTGGTATTATTCATAGGTATCGTTTCCCCCGATACCTATGGTACTACGAACTCATCAGGAATAACGATTCTTGTTCCCACTACAGGTGAAAAAGCCTATGAAATAGCAGGACAAACCTTTGCCGATATGTGGGAGAAGGTTACAGGCGAGAAGCCGGCGGTTTATTATATGAAACCCGACCAACGCGAACTTCCCGAAGGAGAAGTTATCCTCATTGGGTCAGATGCAGTCAACCCGGTGGTTCATGAACTAATTCGCGAAGGAACACTCGAAAGCCTGAATATCCAATATGGCGGAGATAATTACCGGATACTTTCTCTTTCTAAAAACGGAAACAACTATCTCATCCTGGCAGGCGGTAGTGGCCGTTCTACCATTTATGCCGTTTACGATTTCTTTCGCAAACAGGCAGGGGCTGAATACTTTTGGGACGGGGACATTATTCCAGCCCGGCAACAAATACAATTATCGGGAATAGATGTACTGGAAAAACCACATTTTGAATACCGGGGGCTTCGCTACTTTGCACACCGCGGGCTGCATCGTTTTCAGGCTGAACACTGGGACCTGGAAGACTGGAAAAAGGAAATTGACTGGTTGATGAAAAAACGATTCAACCTGTTTATGTTGCGCACAGGAACTGACGACCTTTTTCAGCGGGCATTCCCCGAAGATGTTCCCTACCCTCCCGTTGATGTACAGGATCCTGATTCAAAACAAAGAAGCTACAACGACCGCACTTCATTCTGGCCTTTAAGATACCGCGGAGAACTTCGCAGACAGGTCCTGCAATACGCAAGAGAACGGGGGCTGATTCATCCGGAAGATGTGGGAACAATTACTCACTGGTACTCTCCAACACCATCCTCTTTCTTTAAAAACAAGCCGGATTTTCCGCTAATGGAAACCGGAAAAACAAATTATATGTTCCCGATGCATGCCGTTTTTGATATTGAATCGCCAATGGCATGGGATACTTACTGGAAATTAAGCCAAACACACATCAGCGAATTTGGAGGAGGTTCACCACGAATGTTTCACACAATCGGGTTGGCGGAAAGAAAAATAGGGAATGAACGGGAGAACCTTCAGAATAAACTTTTTGTGTACAGAAAAACACAGCAAACCGTGAGGGAACATTATCCCGATGCCCCTCTACTTATTGCAAGCTGGGACTTTTTAGACAGGTGGAAGGATAAAGATGTGCAAATGTTACTGGAGGAATTTGATCCTCAACGAACAATTGTTCTGGATTATGTAGCAGATAATATAAGTAAAGTATCATACAGCGACTGGGGCTTAAAAAATAATTTTCCCTGGATATTTGGAATTATACACTCTTTTGCCAACAACAGCGACATTCATGGAAATTATGAGGACATTATCGCTCCCCGGTTAAAAGAGGCCCAAAAAGATAGTATGTGTGTCGGATTAGTTGTATGGTCTGAAATTTCCCACAGCGACACCTATCTGCTTGAATATCTTGCAGACAATAGCTGGCAGCCTGACAGACCGGAAACGGAAGAGGCAACCAAACGGTACTGCACTTCACGTTACCCGTCTGAAATACAACAAGAGATGATCGGATTATGGAAATCTTTTCTTGCCCTGTCGCAGAGTAATAACTGGGGAAAAACAGGAGGAACAGTACGGGAACCGCAGTTTCGTTTGTTAAGCAGCACAGAATTGATTAACCTGACGCCTGACCGCCTCAAAAAACTGGAGGCTGATTTGCAACATTTACATGCCGGACTGAAACAGTCTGTTTCGGTTCTTAATGGGTTAACAACCATTGCAGATGAAAATTACGAAAACCCTTTCTGGTTGCGGGATGCAATTGATATGTCCAGGACAATAGCAAGTAATGCACTATATGCTTCTTTGGCAAAAGGAGCAATTCAAATGGAAGCGTGGAGGGTGCAGGAGGCTGGTTCGAAAGACATCCGCAGACTTTCAGAATTAAGCAGGAAATTATTGTCGTCATTAAATAATATTTTAGCAATGTCCGACGATTTTTCAATGTATGCAAGCCTGCAGCAACTCAGAGAAGCAAATCAACTGGAGGGAATCTCACCCATGCTGAATCCTCATACAGAGCAGGCATTAAAAGGAAATGCAGAAAACAACTATTGCCGCAGCCATCATTATGAGCTGGCTGAGTATGTGTATCTTGCGGAACTGGATGCATACTGGAACTGGGTATTCAAACGGATCAAATCAGGAGAACGATCAGAATGGAAGTATCCGGAGGTATTTGCAGAGCAGAAAAAAATTATCGAAGACCAATTCTATGCAACACCACTGTTGAAGATGGCGCCAACCAGGTCCCACCACAATGCAAAAAGTTTTGCAGACACATTGAATTATTTGGAAGGATTGATAACAGGATTACTAAAAGAGATATAATATGCTAAAAATCATTAAATATATCTTTTTTGCTGTGTGTATAATCGGGCTACAACTTGTGACCTCTGATTGTACACAATCAAATAAAAAAATAAAAACTAATTCTCCCCCCAGTCATTTAAGTATGATATCCTCGGAGCCTATGTTTTGGTCCAGAATTGGGTTTACTCAAAATCCCACCAGGCTTGATTCATCGGGTAATCCTCTTTTTTACGATAATGACTTTAGTACCGCGATAAGAGAAAATAGTGCATTTGAAAAAGCAGGTGTTAAAATTTTTACCAGTATTATTCATAATGGGTGGACAGGTGTGAATAAATATAATTATACTGCTGTTGACAGTACCCTCAACATACTACTTAAAGGGCATCCTGATCGCTATTATTTACCAAGAATCAAGTTAGATGTACCAACTGAATGGGCACTGGAAAACCCAGAAGACTTATTTGTGAATTTTTACGGACCTCGCGATAAGAATGATATATTAACGTTGGCTGAAAAATTGGAAAAATATTGGGATACGGCAGGCTGGTCTGGAGGGGTTCCGGTTAATGAAGGATTAGTAGGATTACAAAGTTTTTCCTCTGCAAAATGGAAGGAAGATGCAGGGAAGGCTTTAAAACGATTAATAAAACATTTAGACGCTAGTCCCTATGCTGATCAAATTATTGGTTATCATATTGCATTTGGGGCTTGTGGCGAAACAGTTCGTTGGGGAACGTGGTCAATGAGTGATGTAGCTAAAGGTGATTTTGGAATCAATCACCGCAAAGCATTTTATAACTGGTGTTTAAAAAAATATGGAACACTGGAATCGTTACAAGAAGCCTGGTCTGATTCAATTCTTGATGAAAATAATTTTGAAGTACCATTCCTTTTTGATTCACTGAAAAACAAAAACTGTTTAAGAGATTTTTTTCTGGCGAGAGAGGAAGATCAGAGGAAAATCGATTATAATGTTTTTTTGTCACAAACAACTGCAGATGCAATAGAATATTTTGGGAAAATTGTCAAAGAAGAAACAGGAGGAAAACCGGTAGGTTCCTTTTATGGATATTTATTTGTGCAAAATGCTGCATATTCAGGACAGCTAGCTATTGATCAACTGTTAAATTCCTCCTGGGTTGATTTTCTAACCCTTCCTAAAGCATATTATAGGAGTGCTCCTGGGTGGGCCGGAGGGGAGCAGGGCCCCAGTCTTTCTTTCTCAATGAAAAAAATATTTATTGACGAGCTTGATAATCGTACGCATTTGAGTAACCCCGGGGATATATCCAGGGCAAATAATATGGAGGAAACCAGGTCAGTTTTATGGCGTGAAGTGGCGAAGAATCTTTCTTACCGTAATCAAAACTGGTGGTGGATGGATTTAGGGTCAGGATGGTTTGACGATAGTTTAATTATGGATGAGATATCAAAGCTTGTGAAATTAAGCAAATCTGTCCGTGATAGAAAATGGAATAACATTAGTGAAATATTATATGTTATAGATGATCATAGTTTTTACCGAATGAACAGTAGCTATGGTTTTGTCAACGGCTCCAGGGGTGGTATCATAAATGAAATGGAATCTGAACTAAAATTAGTTGGGGCACCTGTTGATATATATCGACTTTGCGATTTAAATGATATTACACTATCACAATATAAACTTATTGTTTTTGCCAATGCTTTTCATTTTGAAAAAGGGCAATGGGAACGAATACGCAACAGAATTCCTAAAACAGCAACCATAATATGGAATTATGCCGCCGGAATACGAAACCCTGACTTTTCTGTAACAAATGTAAAAGAAGTAACTGGATTTTCAATTGAACCATATTCGGGTACAAAAGTTGATATTTCCAATGGATATAATATTTTAAATGATTTTCCATTAATTCAAATTGTTTCTGATTCTGAGCAGAGTGTACTTGATAAATATCCTGATGGGAGCATAATGACTTCTTTGAAAATTAACAACGAAGGGGGCAAAACAATATTATGTGCTTATCCTAATCTAAAAGCAAGCAAGCTACGCGAGATGGCAGTTGATGCCGGATGCTATATGTATGCTCCATTAAATTGCACTGTTTATGCTGACAATCGCTTTATCGGTATATTTCCTAAAGAGGCGATTCATTATAATCTATCTCTCAAAGAGAAGGTTAACGTAACCGATGCAATTATCGGGAAATCATGGAATAACATTGATGAAATTCCTGTAAAAATGGAAGCTAAGGGTGCAAAATTTTTAGTTATTGAAGAATGAACAGTATAAATAATTAAAGCATTAATCATGACCGACAGACGTAATTTTATTAAACAGGTATCAGCAGCCGGGGCGGCAAGTTTCCTCCCTCCGGTGGTAACATCGTTTCCATTTGCGATGAACAATTTGAACCAGTCCCCGGCAAAAGCTGAAAAAGTTTGGGGATGCCTGCTCCATCTGAGTTTCAACATGTGGGAAGAATACATTTCACCTCACCGGCCGTTCAGAGGATTCCGTCCGGATCTTGAGTTAAGCGAACCATTATGGAATGACGCTGTGCAAAAGATGGCAGATGAGGGGGTAAATATGATTGTAATCGATCTGGGCGATGCAGTCAGATATGACAGTCATCCTGAGATAGCAGTAAATAATGCCTGGTCCACCAGCCGGCTAAAAACCGAACTCGCTAAAATGCGAAAACTGGGACTGGAACCAATACCCAAAATGAATTTTTCAGCCGGGCACGATACATGGATGGGCGAATATTCCAAAATGGTATCTACCGAAAAATATTACCAGGTTTGTTCTGACTTAATCTCAGAAGTATGCACCCTGTTTGATAAACCTCGTTTTTTCCATTTGGGAATGGATGAGGAATCCTATTCTCATCAGACCTATCAAAATCACATTGTTATACGGCAAAAAGATGTATGGTGGAAAGATTTTTATTTTCTGGTTGATGAAGTGGAGAAACAGGGAGGAAGAGCCTGGATTTGGCCCGATTACATGCTGTGGAATAATCCGGATGAGTTTTTCAAAAAAATGCCCAAGTCGGTAGTTCAAAGCAACTGGTATTACGGAGAAAATTTAAATCTGAATCAACTTAATGAACGAACTAAAGTATATGTACAGGCCTATCTTGACCTTGACGCTCACGGATACGACCAGATTCCTACCGGAAGTTATCATGCAGAAAATGAAAAGAATATCATGAACACGGTAAAATTTGGAGAGCAAAAACTGGGAGCAAAACATCTGCTCGGATTTTTACAGACATTCTGGAAACCAACCATAGAGGAATACCGTGAGCGCATTTTGAAAGGAATTGAATTAGTCGGTGAGGCAAAAAAAGAATTTGAAAAGGGAAACTGACTTCCTTCTTCAAACTTCAAGAAAATAAATAAAACCTTGAAAAAGAAACTAAATAATGAGTGTAAAAGAGACAGGGGTAAGTTACTACGGACTAAATTACCCGGAACATGCAGAGAAAGATTTTAAAGAGATGATAAGCCACAACTGCAATGCGGTTATCCTGGCACTTTCCGAGTTTGATATTGACTTTTGGTTCCCAAACATTGTTAAAATTACCAAAGTCGCAAAGGACTTAGGGTTAAAAGTATACCTGGATACCTGGGGCATCGGCAAATGGTTTGGCGGGGAGCCCCCCAGTGTTTTCCTGACCAATAACCCGGGGAACAGGCAGGTTTCGGCCTTTACCAACGAACCTCTTCCGGCTGCCTGTTTTAATACAAAAGCATTCAGGGACTATTTTTATGGTCTCTGTGAGAAACTGGCAACCGAAGTAGAGGCCGACGGCTTTTTCTGGGACGAACCCCATTACGCCCTTCCCAAAAGTTATGCTTCCATTACTGGAGGTGCCGGCGATGACTGGTCGTGCCGCTGCCCTGTATGCCAGGAACAGTTCAGGGCACTGTATGGCTACGAAATGCCCCGGGTAATGACCAAAGAAGTTATTGCCTTCAGGGAAAACAATGCGCTTGAAATTTTGGCACACGCTTCTGAAAAGATAAAAAGGATTCGCCCGGAAAGTCGCATTGTCTGCTGCGTACATGCCACAATTAATACCTACTATGTAAAAGAAAACAGGGGCTACGACGACTGGGACAAAGTAGGCAAAACAGATGCCTTTGATGTGTTCAGCACCACCATCCTGAATTATAACCTGCCTCGCAGTTATTTTAAGTCCATTACGCAACGTACCGTTGACATTGCAAAAAAATACGGCAAAGGTTCGCAGCGGTGGTTAATGGGCTATTACAACGAACCGGAAAACCTGGAAGAGATAAAGGATATCACCCGCCTTTACAGCGACATGGGCGTTGAGAGCCTGTTTGCCTGGACATACCGGGGAGGCCACGGTACCGTACTTGCCGCCCCGCGTGCCCTGGAATTATGGGATATGCTCGGGGAAGCCTATGGCGAGGTGTTAGATGACAAATACAAAATCAAATAACTTAAGGATAATATTATGGAAGCTTCAGACTTGGGATTTTTGGAAAAAGCAGTGGAGCTGCTGAAAAAGGTAAAAGAAAACCAATCAGAAAATATGGACAAAGCCACCGACCTGATGGTTGGGGCTATTGAGCGCGATGAGCTGATTCACGTATACGGGGGCGGCGGGCACACCACACTGGTAATGGGCGAAATGTTTTTCCGCGCCGGTGGCCTGGCCAATATCAATCCCATCATGGAAACAGGCCTTTCTGTGTTCAACCAGGCACTAAAATACCTGGAACTGGAACGTACCGTAAATTACGGAAGCGCCATCGTAAAGTACTACCCCATTCAAAAAGGAGAAGTATTTATTATTTTCCACAATATCGGGATTAACCCGGCCACCATTGATGCAGCGCTTGAAGCCAAAGAAAAAGGGGCAACGATTATTGCTGTTAGTTCTTCGTACTGGCAGAATGAAATGCCGGAAGATCATTTTATCCGGCACCCCAACAAAATGAATTTATTCGATATCGCCGACGTTTGCATTGACGACTATAACCCTACCGGTGATGCGCTGCTGAAAATTGACGGACTGGATACACCGTTTGCCCCGGTATCCAACATCGTTGATTTTTACATTGCACACTGGCTGGAAATCGGGACCATAAAAAAATGTGTGGAAAAAGGGATTACACCGCCGGTTTGGTCCAGCGCCAACACCCCGGGCGGAGATAAAATCAATGCCAAATACGTACAGAAATACATGCCCCGCGTAAAGTGCTTGTAGTAAACAGATAAAATAATGACAGATAGTAATATAGAAAGCGCATTAAAACAATTAATGCAAAAATATGAAGTAAAAGGCCATCCCCGGTTGAACCTGTTGCCGGGGTGGCATTTTTTAGGGAAAAAGCTGAACGAGCATGATGTTCCCTTGCTAACATGGCGGTCGAACCGCCGGTTTACGGAGTTGCAGAAACTTGTTTCGGAACAGGTGGTTGAAGATGTCAGCATGCTGCGTTTTAGCAGTTTCGGAAGTAACGAAGAGTGGAGCCTGGAGGCATTAATGTACCGGGAGTTTGATCTTTGCGAATTTATTAGCGGCAGTAACATTGTTTCGCTTCATGCTGTTTTTAGCGATAATTCGACCGGGAATATCATCGTAAAACTTGCAAGTGGGGTTATTGGAAGTATGGAAGTTGGGGTACAGGCCCCTGTGGGCAGGCGTCTGCTTGAGAGGCACGAAATTATAGCCCGGCGTGGTGTGGCGAGCGATATGGTGGTTGATACGCAGGTTCCCCAAAGTTCGGTTTATACCTTTACCCGTGAAGGTGAATCCGTTTACAAGGATGTTGACAACGAACTGTTCGGACTGGATGAATTTCAGGCTGAGTGGGTCCGGGCCGCATTTGAAGTACAGAAAGAACCGGGACAGTCGGAAGACCTGAAAACCCGGCATGCCCGGTTGTCGCGGTTGGTAGATACTGCTCTCATGTCAAATTCCGGTAAACAGAAAATGGAGGTCATATAAAATGGATAAGATGAAACCAGTTAAAATCGCAATATTATCACTCACCCACGGACATACCCGAAAATATTTCCAAACCCTGAAGGAAAACCCCGGCCTCGAATGGATTGCCGTTTCTGCCGAATCAGAAAAAGTAAGGGATAACTTTCTAAAAAATAATTACCAGGTTCCCTGCTACATGAGCGACGAGGAGATGTTTGAAAAACACCCTGATATAGAGGCTGTAGTGATGGCCTCGGCAAACAGCAGGCACATTGAACAATTCAGGATGTGTGCAGACCGGGGAATACATATTCTATCAATGAAAATACCTTCTTTCAATATGAAGGAGTACGATGAAATGGTCGAACTTGTGGAAGCCTCAGGAATTGTGTGCCAGGTAGAACTCGAGCTGCATTATAACCCGGTGGTAAACAGGATACAAAATCTTTTTTCACAAAACAAACTGGGAAAAATATCCGGGTTCAATGCCACCAATATCACGCTTTCCCCGGTATGGGCTTTTCCCTGGCAGGGAGTGCCTGAACAGAGTTACGGAAAACGGCTTCCCTTGTCTCCTGGAGATAACCGTTTCAGGGGCGGGGCACTTTGCGACCATCCCCATGTTTTCGATATGATTCGCTGGCTTACCAACAGTGATTTTGAATACATTTTTGCCGAAGCAGGGCCCAATATCCGGAAAGAACTGGAAGTAGAAGACATTCTCCTGGTAAACGGAAAAATGAAAAACGGGGTGAGCTTTTTGTTTGACCCGTCCTGGTCACGGATGGAAGAACGGCTGGAAGTCCCCGCTCCGGGCTGGGAGGTGTTTCCCAAACGTATGGAGGTCAATCTTACTATCAGCGGAGAAAACGGGGTGATGCTCGCCGACTGTTTCGGCCCAAACGTTTATCATAACGGCGCACCTCACAACAGGTATACCGTCCATTATACTTATTTTGACGAATGGATTGGATTAATGGATGAATTTATCCATTGTATCAGAAATCAAAGTTTTCCAAAAATAAATTTAAAATGGCATAAAACAACCATTGAAGCGATGAATGCATGTTATGAAAGTATATATACCGGTCAACCTGTATATTTGTAAAAATCCGGTATTATGATAATAAAAAACATTGACTGGATCATTATTATTATTTTTCTGTTCTGCTTAACCGTAATCGGGCTAATTGCCAGCAGAAAAGGGGGAAAAGACTCGTCCAGCTACTTTCTTTCAGGCCGAAACATGCCCTGGTGGATTCTAGGCGTTTCCATGGTGGCAACTACTTTCTCTATTAGTACTCCCAATCTTATCACCGACATGGTTCGTTCCGGCGGAGTGGCTCAAAACTGGCTATGGTGGTGTTTCCTGTTGTCAGGTATGCTTACTGTTTTTGTGTATGCCAAACTGTGGAACCGTTCGAAGATCATGACCGATCTTGAATTTTACGAAATCCGGTATAGTGGAAAAACAGCGGCCTTTTTAAGGGGGTTCAGGGCAGTTTATCTGGGTTTCTTTTTCAATATTTTAGTTCTGGCTACAGCTTCGCTTGCATTTTTAAAATTTGCAGCAATAATGCTGAATGTTAATGCAGTAATCGTGTTGGTTGTGATATCGGCAATTATCCTTTTGTACAGTACAATCGGAGGATTAAAATCTATTCTGTGGACCGACTTCTTCCTTTTTATTTTTGCAATGCTTGGCGCATTTCTGCCTCCTTTTTATATTATAAACTCGCCGGAGATTGGAGGGATGTCAAATTTCTTCACACACGAAGCCATTCAGGGAAAAATGAATTTATTGCCCGATTTCTCTGATCCGGCGATGATGATTACCATTTTTATCATCCCACTAACAATCCAGTGGTGGGCATCCTGGTATGCAGGCTCCGAACCGGGAGGAGGAGGCTATATTAGCCAAAGAATCCTTTCTGCAAAATCGGAAAAACATGCGGTTGGGGCTACCCTGTTTTTTAACCTGCTGCATTATGCTATCAGGCCCTGGCCCTGGATATTTGTCGGTTTGGCTTCGCTGATTCTGTTTCCCGATATCCAATCCATGATTGATCATTTCCATGATGTTCCGGCAAAGTATATTCAAAACGATATTGCCTATCCGGCCTTGTTACGTGAATACCTTCCTTCCGGAATTTTAGGTCTGGTACTGGCATCATTAGTGGCTGCTTACATGTCAACCGTTTCTACTCAGATTAACTGGGGAGCGTCTTATCTGGTAAATGATTTTTATGCACGGTTTATAGATACGAACGCATCTGAAAGAAAAAAGGTACTGGTTGGCAGAATATGGACAATCTCTTTAATCGTCCTGTCCATTATTCTCGCTTTATATCTTGAAAATGCGCTGCAGGTTTTCCAATACATGCTAATGATTGGAGCAGGCACCGGGTTAATTTATTTGCTCAGATGGTTTTGGTGGAGAATCAATGCCTGGTCGGAGATATCGGCGATGATTGGGGCTGCTGTATTTTCAGTAGTTGTGATAATAATTGAGCAATCGTATCTGATAAAAATAGATGAAAATACCATCCGTTTATTTGATATTGAAATGAATCTTGCATTCTGGGATGCCATTAAGTTTGTTGCCATTGTAATCTTAAATACCATTGTCTGGCTGGTGGTAACATTTTGTACAAAACCTTCCGACAATGAAACCCTCATCCGGTTTTATAAAAAGGTAAAGCCAGGAGGACCCGGATGGGATAAGGTTGTTTCTCAAATACCTGAGGAAGAAAGTGGACACAAAACAAACCGGGATTTACCATTAGGATTACTATGTATGAGCCTGGGTAGCATCGCCATTTTCAGTCTTCTGTTCTCAATAGGGCACTTTTTATACGGAAACTTCATGTACGCGATAGCCCTGTTTATTCTTTTTGCTCTTTCTTCTGGTTACCTGTTTAAAGCATGGGGGAAACTTTTTGATTAAAATATGATGAAAATCAATTGAATATAATTTATGCTAAAGAAATAACAACTAATAACTACTGACATGAACAGAATTATATTTCCTCTTTTTTTGTTTTTCGTATGCTTGCAGATTTCTTCCTGCCGGCAACAGCCTGGTTCGGAAGAGATGAAAGCCAGAACGGCTCCTGACTGGATTACAAATGGTATTATCTACCAGGTACAGCCACGTGCCTTCACTCCCGAAGGTACCCTAAAGGCTGCCACTGAAAAACTTTCACATGTAGCTGATTTAGGTGCCACAATCGTTTATTTGTGCCCGGTGTTTGAAGCAGATGATGATACGGACACATTAACCTGGAGCCCCCGGCAGAAAGCATCAAAAATGAACAACCCGCGAAATCCTTACCGCATGATGGATTATTATCATGTTGATGCTGAGTATGGGACAGATGAAGACCTGAAAGAATTTGTCAGGGAATCGCACAGGCTTGGTTTACGGGTAATGCTTGATATGGTTTATTATCATTGCGGAGCAAATGCTGTGTTTTTAAAAGAAAACCCTGATTTCATTAAACGCGATGAAAAGGGTAATTCTGTAACCGGGGAGTGGAATTGGCCGGAATTGAACTATAAAAACCAGAACTTGAGAGAGTACCTTTATAAGAACATGGAGTACTGGGTTAAGGATTTCGATGTAGACGGATTTCGTTGTGATGTTGCCTGCCGGGTCCCTTTGGATTTCTGGGAGACGGCACGTGAAAGACTGGAGAAACTCAGGCCGGATATTGGAATACTTGCCGAATGTGATGAGACCTCCAGACCAGAAGACCAGCTGAAAGCTTTTGATGTAAATTACAGTTTTCAATATTACAGAACGTTAGATGCTGTTTATAAGGGGGAATTACCGGCGAAAGCTTTACGAAGCAAATGGAATGAAATTACGGAAATAGTTCCTTCCGGGGCTCGTTTTATACATTATTTTGATAACCATGACATTTCAAACGACGATTACCACAACCGGAGAGAAACACGCTGGGGATTTGCCGGCTGCCAGGCTGCTCTGGCGCATATTTTTACACTCGACGGCATTCCTTTTATTTACAACGGACAGGAAATTGCCGATACTGCCCGGCATAGTATTTTTGGACGTGCTCCCATTTATTGGGCAAATGCTGAAACTCAAACAGGACAGGAGCGCTTCCACTTTACACAGAAGTTATGTGAAATATATAAAACTGAAAAAGCTTTCACATACGGCAAAATGGTATGGCTTGACAATGATCAACCCCAATCAGTGGTGTCTTATCTTCGGATTTCAGGTGGTCAACAGATTCTGGTAGTTATTAACTTGTCCGATCAACCCCGGCATGTCCAGGTGCTGGGACTTCAAAATTCAGAAGAACAGCCATTCAGCGTTTTACTCTCCAGTGATGCAACCGGCACCCCTCAGGGTAAATTCGATATTCGGAGCTATGGGATTTGGATTGCAAAAAGGGAATTGAATGAATGACCAGGCCTAAAATTTTGACTATTTTAAAAAAGTTGTATCATGAAAAAGAAGCATTTACTATTATTTATCATCCTCCTCCTTTTCAATAATTTACCGGCACAGCAGAAGAGCTTCAATAATATAATGTCCAAAGGTTATTTAGAATTTTGGAATAGCCAGGTTCAGCGTAAAATTGATGAGGATATTGAATTAAACCGAAAAGCAAAAGCAATCCTAAAACTGAAAGGGCTCCCGATTGGTACAGAAGTAAAAGTAGAGCAAATAAGCCATCATTTCCTGTTTGGCGGTAACATATTCCTTTACGGAGACTGCGGAACGCCTGAAAAAAATAAACGATACGAGGATACTTTTGGTAATTTGTTCAATGCAGCTACGGTTCCGTTTTACTGGAAAACACTCGAACCGGAACAAGGCAAACCGAGATACAAAGCCGGTAGTTCCTATGAATATCGCCGTCCGCCAACCGATCCGGTTGTTGATTTCTGCGAGTCAAAAGGAATCAATATGAACGGTCATGCTATTATTTACGGTATGCGTCGTTGGGGCCATCCGGAATGGATGCCGGAAGACCGTAAAACAATGGAAAAACATTTTGAAGAGCATATCCGTGAACTGGCAGAACGGTATAAAGGAAAAATTCAACGATGGGATGTGGTCAATGAGCCGACAGATCAGGCAAACAGGGGAATAATGCCGGATGATTATGCGTACAAAAGCTTCTTGTGGGCGATGAAATATTTTCCGGATTCAGTAAAAATGAATATCAACGATTCAGATATGCACTGGGACATGACCCTTTATCGCAGGTATTTGGAAATCGTGCGCAATTTACTTGACCGGGGAATAAGAATAGATGATATTGGGATGCAAATGCACATTTTCAATCCGAAGGAAACAAGCAGGATTGCTGAAGGTGCAGATATTTTAACCCCGGAGAAAATTTATGAGAGACTGGATTATATGTCAGGTGCCGGCAGACCGCTTCATGTAAGCGAGGTTACAATTAGTGCACCGGACCATACAGAGGAAGGAAAAGCCATTCAGGCAGAAATAGCAAAAAACCTGTACCGGCTGTGGTTCAGCCATCCTAATGTAATGGGAATTACGTGGTGGAATGTAGTTGACGGAGGTGCAGCACCCGGAGAACCATCTATTTCGGGAATATACGATACTGCATTAAACCGGAAACCAGTGTACGATGTACTTGACAAACTTATTAACCAGGAATGGAAAACAAGTATCGCGCTGAAAACTAATGATGATGGCATTTTGACATTCCGTGGATTTAAAGGAAAATACCTTGTCCATTGGAAAGATCAACATGGAAATTCGCAAAAGGATGAATTTTATTTAAAGGAAGACGGAGACGGACTTTCTCTGAATGAATAATTTCTGAATTGTATATTTGTAATTGAATAACAGTGAGAATATTGAATTTTGAAATATGAAACGGTTACTACTTTCTTCATTTATTGCGCTCTTTTTTAGTTATTCAGGAGCCCAGGAGACAATTGAGACCAGCAGCTACAGGATAGGTACCAGTAGCGAGACAGACAACATTATGAGCAAAGCTTACTGGGATCTGTGGAACCCGGAGGTTCAGGCTAAAATTGATCATAACATAGAACAGTTCAGAAAAGCAGATGCTGTGCTGGACTTTGAAAACCTGCCTCCCGGAGCTGAAGTAAAAGTGGAACAAATTTCACATGATTTTATTTTTGGAGCCCATATCTTTAATTTTAACCAGTTAGGAACTGTTGAACGTAACCAAAAGTATAAGGAGCTTTTTGGTACGCTTTTCAACTCGGCAACTATCGCTTTTTACTGGAAGCCATTTGAAATGCAACCCAATCGTCCCCGCTTCAAGGGAGAATACTGGGATACGGAAGAATACTGGAACCAAATAAAGGACCCCAACAAAGAGCCGCACTGGCGCAGACCAGCTACTGACCCGGTTGTTGAATTTTGCGAGAAGAAAGGCATTAGACTACATGGCCATACCATTACCTGGGGCACAAGAAAATGGCAACACCCTGAATGGCTGTTCGGGGAATTTTGCCCCGAAGAAGAGAAGGAAAAAATCAACAGTTTAAGCAGAGAAGAATTATATAAACTCACTCCTTCGCAAATAGAAGAATTAATCCCAACCTACTCACAAGAAATGAATCGCCTGATGAATAAACGCATTGTAGAGTTGGCAAACTATTACGGAGACAGGCTTCACAGCTGGGATGTAGTCAATGAAAGTGCCACCGATTTTGGGTTGGGACGAATGATTCCCGGAGATAAAATTTGCAAAAGCCATTATGGTTTGATGCCGGGAGATTATACGTTTGAGTCATTTAAAACGGCCAATCGTGTTTTCCCCTCCAATGTGCGGATGAATATCAATGATTATAAAAATGATGCGGACTATACAAACCAGGTGATTGATTTACGTGACCGGGGTTGCAAAATCGATATAATGGGATCGCAGATGCACCTGTTTAACCCGCAGCAATGCCTGGATATTGCCAATGGGAAAGCCATTGAAACTCCGGAAATCGTTTGGAACAAAATGGAAACATTAAGTAAAGCCGGGCTACCAATCCACCTGAGTGAGATTACCATTACTTCGCCCGGGGACGACAAACAGGGTCGTGAAATCCAGGCAGTAATAGCACGAAACCTTTACCGTCTGTGGTTCAGCATTGAAAAAATGATGGGAATTACCTGGTGGAACGTGGTGGACGGATGCGGGGCACCGGGAGAACCCACCATATCCGGTTTATTCACCCGTAATATGGAACCGAAACCATCCTTTTATGCCTTGAACCAATTAATCAATGAAGAGTGGAAAACCAAACGTGTAATTAAGGTAAGAGAGGATGGAACAGCCACCTTCAGAGGATTTAAAGGTTGGTACATTGTTTGCTGGAAAGACAAATCAGGAAAAATTTATAATACAAAATTTTATTTAAAAAAAGATGGAGATGGTTTTCAGACATTTCAATAGCTGTAAAATCTTTTTCAAGGCTTGCTAACCGTTGCTTTTAGTGGATTGTTGTTCATTACTCTTGGTCAGAATAGTACACCCAAAATTTTTAACAACCGGATTTCCGTTTGAAGCGGGCCTGGGAAAATTGAGTTCTGCAAAAAAATGTTAAGAGTGACAAAAAAGGTACATGGGTGAAAATTTGATATTAAATAACTTATTTTGACTTATGAATTTGATACATTGATAATCGCATAATTAATTGAGTAATGAACGAAAAAGTAAAAGAACTCGCTAAAATGATTGACCATTCAATTCTTCATCCCACACTCACCGATGAAGATTTGAAGAGGGAATGCGAAACGGCAAAAAAATACGATGTGGCTTCGGTTTGTGTAAAACCTCATGCTGTAAAACAGGCGGCTGAGTTGCTGAAAGGAACGGATGTTCTGGTAGGATGTGTGATTGGTTTCCCGGCGGGAAATTCGAAAATCGAAGTAAAGGTTTTTGAGGCGGAGACGGCATGTCGCGACGGGGCTGTTGAAATCGACATGGTCATCAATATCGGAAAAGCGCTGCAGGGCGACTGGGGTTACATCGAAAAAGAAATCGATGCTGTGACGAAGGCTTGCCATAAAAACGGCGCAATTGTGAAAGTAATTTTTGAAACAGACTACGTAACCCGGGAAGCGGATATCGTCAGGTTGTGTGAGATTTGTACGAAAGCGGGAGGCGATTACGTCAAAACTTCCACAGGGTTTGGTTTTGTTAAAGGCGATGACGGAAAATATACCTATACCGGCGCCACCATTCCAAACCTCGAATTGATGAAAAAAAGCATCGGGCCAAAAGTCAAAGTCAAAGCAGCCGGCGGCGTCAGAACACTCGACAGGTTACTTGCCGTTCAAAAGGCCGGATGCACGCGGTGCGGAGCAACAGCGACAGAAGCTATCATTGAAGAAGCAATTGAAAAGTTTAGAGAATGACAAGTGGCTTTGAGTCAAAAAATTCATTTAATTTTAATATCATGTTGAAGACTTTTTTATTAAAAACCATGTTAATTGTTGTTTTTGGTGGATTTGCAATTATCACTGAAGCGCAAAATAATGAACTTGTAACAGACGCCGACAGTAAATATTTCCGGTTAGTTCCGGGATCGGAAAATTCGACATTCAACCGGGTGGAACTATTTTCCGATATTGATACAACCTGGGAAAAGTGGAAAATCAGAGGTTACAACTTTGGGTTTAACCCTAAAGTTACCCCGATGTACACAACCGTGAACGGCATACTGAGTACTCCTTACATGATCCAGGTCAGGGGAAATGAGAACGAAAGAAATAAAAAGCGTTGGGGATTTCACGTTTTCGAAGGATATGCCAATGACGACATGTCGAGAATAACCATGCTGGTCAATAAACATGTGGAAATGGGAAAACCGGTTGCTGAAATGTATTATTACGGAACGGTTTATAACCATTCAGACGATGCGTACAACTGGTTCCGGATTGGTTCGGATGTCAAACAACACTCTTTCCTTTTCAGCCGTGACAAGGCGGTATTTTATGGTTCTTTAAAGCTTTCCAATGCACTGACTCTGGGGAATATCGGAAAAAATAATCTCCGAAAAGAAATACCCGAGGGAGACGATGAACAAAATGCAGAAGAAAGCGCTAAACATGTAAATTTCAGAGAATTAAAAAACTCAGGAGACGGCACCATTTTTTATGACAGCGACAATCATATTGTTGCCATAAAAATTGAGGGGAAATGGATGAAACTTAAAGTGGAGGAGTTACCCAAAGGTGTTTCGTACGATTTCGATTAAAGAATCACCTTTTCGAAACGATAGAAATAAAAAATACCGGAGATTGTAATCTCCGGTATTTTTTATTTACACAGTGTATGGGACTGGGCTTTATTCCATTTCCAGAACTGCCAAAACCAACGGAAAAGCAGGGTCCTTACTCCATGTTCCTAAAAGCGATCCTTTCGTTTCCTCTTTTATTTTTAACAATATCTTTTCAGCTTCTTTTTCATCTCCACTGTATTTCGATAAACTCCAGCGTGCAAATAAATTTTGGGGAGCTTTTTCCACCCACTTCATAAGCCATTTTCTCCCTTCTTTTTCATTACCCGACTCTTTTAACAATACAGCCCCCAAATACATAATCGAATTGAAATGTTCATTATTCCTCGTATATTGAATAACCTTTTGTTTTAACTCTTCAGCCTTTGCGGTATTCTTCTTTTTCGCCCAATAGATACTTTCAAGATAGTCTGAAATCCTTTCGTCAGCATTATATGGTTTACCTGCCCCCAGGTTTTCAGGCCAATCTCTTGACTGATTGATAAGCGCTAAAACATCTTTGTTCTTTTTTAATTTCTCTACCGCATCCAGGATACAGGCTTTCCAGTAAGTATACCTGCCGGAACTTGCCCCTTCGCTTGGAAGGATTGTCGTATTCTTCAGAAGATCCAAAGCATCTGCATATTTCCCTGCAATTAAAAGGTTTCCGGCATATTGATACGACAAAACAAAGTTATCCGGAAATTTTGATGCCCCTTTTTCGATCCATTCAAATGCTTCATCAAAACGAGACTGCTGCTCATAGTAATAAGACAACTCCTGATAAGTTCTCCATTCATTTTTATCAAGCTCCCATGCCCTTTTCAGGTCGGCTTCTCCATCATAATCAGGCACATTGGCATTCAGCTTGTCGCGGGTTAAATAGAAAGCAAAATAATCCGGTTCATCTCCACACTCTGCAAAATATTTTTTTGCCTCATCCACCCTTCCTTTTGACCAGTAAATTAATCCCAGGTAGTACTTTGTTTTCCAGCTATTATTGTGCATTAAGGCCCATTGTAAAACCTCTGCGGTCTCTTCACGGAACGGATAAACCAACTCCGGCGATGCCATAACTGCTTTTTCAAGATACTTGCTGTCTTTTAAAATATAGGCAAGCCAATAATAGATAATGGGTGTAGGTTTCGTTGATTGAAGCATTTGCACCGCTTTTTCTTCCAGGTTCAGCTGGTAATAGGCAATTGCCTGCTCCAAACAAATTTCAAAAGGCATCTCAAAATGGAGTACTTTCTCAAAAGCATAATTTTTTTCGAAGCGGGCAAAGGTATTTAAAGGGTCAATCGTTAAAATCTCATTCAGGATTTCCGTTTTATCCTCTTGTTGCCCCATTGCCTCATACACAAGAGCCTTTACTTTCAATGCATTAATGTTATTGCGGTTATACTCAAGTGCCTGATTCACATACTTCAGGCTTTTGCTCATGTCGCCACTGGCAAAATATACGGTTGCCATTTGTGTTTTGGCTACAGATCGGTATTGCATGGAACGGGCCGCCAGTCCAAATGCTTCAAGTGCATCATATTTTTTCCCCAGCTTTTTACTGACAAGACCATAAATGTAATTGGCCCCGGGATCGTATGTATTGTTCGACAAGGCTTTGTAAGCAAAAGCTTCTGCTTCTTCATACAGCATACTTCTGTAGTGCAGGTTTGCCATTCCGGTTAAGGCACCGGAATGAAACGGATCTTTTTGCAGTACTTCTTCGTACTTCACTTTTGCCCCATTGTAATCCCTTTGTCTTTCCAACTCTACCCCAGCCGTAAAAACAGCATCTGTTGATTTCCAATCAAAGTCTTTACTCATTTCTGCGGGCCTGGACAATTTTTGTTCTTTTCTTTCTTTGGTATCATAAGAAAAGTAATTCCCGATTTCTACCTGAATATCATTGATATTATCCATTTCAAATGATTCCAGGACAACTTCAGTGGGTTTTAAGTTAATTTTTCTTTCTACCACCACCTTATCATTCACTTTTACAATAAGATTATCCACTATTTCCTGGTTGGCACAGAACCCCACTTTTACCTCACGTCCGTTTTGTTCCACATTCAATGAGCCATATTCATCGGCTTTAACCATTCCCCCAATTTCTTTTACAGGAAACCAAAGTTCAGAAAACTTATGCTCGGTACCTTCATCAAAAAACATATGCTTATAAGGGGTTAGTGTACTGTGAGCGCCAGCCTGGTTGTACAATAAGCCTGTTTGTATTTCGCTGTACTGAACATTTCCCGGGTCTGTGAGCAGGTCTGTCCAGATGGCTCCCTGCCTCGATATGGCCCACATCCATATCTTTTTGCCCGGTTTGTCATCGTGTGCCGCCCAATGACCTAACCCAAAATCCTTATTCCTGAAATAACAGAGAAAATGTTCGGCATACTCTCCCGTTACATGGTAAGATTTGTCCCCTCCGAAATTATTATTTTTATACAGTGAAATATCTACTCCATTTTCATTTACCGGCCAGGAGAATGCTTCTCCTCCATGTCCGATTTGCCTGGTGCCCGGAAAATGGTACTCAAGGTCGTCAGTAGCATCTACCGATGCAGTCATCCAATTATATAAAGAGGTTTTTAGGTCGTAAGGGTTATACCAGATTGCATTTGTTTCAAAGTAGGATCTGTCGGGGTGAAGACGGATTTCTACCCTCCATTCCGTGCGCGAAGTCAAATCCGGAGCTCCCACGATACAACTTACGCTGCCGTCTTCATTTTCTTTGAGAATATAATTTACCGGGGAAGCGGTGGACGGGGCATGCCCGATAGTTCCGAAATTGAACTCTATTCCCCCGGAGGTCCAGGGCCCACGCATGGCAATGTCGCGGAACTTCATCACCTTGTTGTAATATATGAACTCCTCCCCTGTCGACTTATCGATTGCCCCCAATACCTTGCCCCCCACTTCCGGCGCAACCAATACTTTGATATAATCGTTTTCCAGGGTAACTATAGTCCACTCCTTCTCCTTGGGAGTGTTGGTAAAACCATCGAACCGAAAATACGGGTAAACCTTATTAACCCTTGCCACCGGGCTGGGATCGCTAAAGCCGTAAGTTCGGAACAACTCTTTACTTTCTTTTATAACCGCCTTTTGGCCAAACAACACATGGCCTGCTAATAACAGGACTACTAATGCAAACAATCTCATAATACAATATTTTCTTTCTGTTTGATTTGATTTTAATTGTTCTCTAAAGCTATGGTTATTTTTATATTTTTGAGTGTCAAAATTTTTGCAAAATTTTTGCAAACATGGATGAAGTCCGCTTAATTAAAATATGCCTGCAATTAGTTACTCAGAAGCTGGAATGGAGAGTCAGCAATGAGTGGACAGATTTCGATTATAAAAAATTAAGACAACTTATTTTTGATGCTTCAGGAATAAACATAAGCACCCATACGCTCAAACGACTTTTTGGAAAAATCCAGTATAAAAAAGAATACAACCCTCAACTCGCTACTAAAAATGCTCTTTCAATTTTTATCGGATATAAAAACTGGGAAGATTTTTCCAAAGCTCATCATAATCTGAACAGAGAGTCGGCACCAAAAGAAAAGAAAAAATTACCCGGAAAAAAACTCCTGATTTTTGGGTCAATAGGGATTCTCTTCATTCTTGTTGGGAGTTTAGTTACTGTCTACCGTCAACACATTAAATCCAACAAGAAATACAATTTTACTTTTTATACTGAAAAAAAAGCGGAAAGCATACCCTTTACTATTCCCTATCATTATGATATCAGTAAACTTAAAACAGATAAAGTATTTCTGGATTTTGGGTACAGCATACTATCTGATAAACAACGGTTTTCTCTTGATAAAACAAGAAACAACTTCAACCATTGTTTTCAAATACCCGGTTGGTACAAAGTAAGCCTCATTGCTGACGAGGATACCCTGAAGTCCATCTATACCCACGTTCTTTCAGATGATTGGGTGACATACATTACAGACAACGTTAATCCGAACCCCTGGCTGGATAATATGCTAACAGACAATAAACAAAATGGATTTCTGCGGATAACTCCACGGCAGGCTTTTACCTGTGGAATAGATACCACCTCAACCTACCGTGTAACCCACATGCTGATCAAAGAATTTGAAATTCCGGCTGATGAGCTGACCTTTGAGGTTCGTTTCCGGAATTCATCTGAAGATGGAGGACTTACATGCTACGATTCCCAGTTTGAATTAATTGGAGAAAACAAAAGGGCTACCATTACTTTTGTAGAAGAAGGATGCTACCGTTACGCTAATTTTGTATTCAGCGATGTAAAAAAGATGGGGGAATATGATGACCTGTCCGCTTTCAGCCAGGAAATCACTCAATGGAGCACCCTGAAAATAAAGGTTGCCGATATGAACTCAGAAATTCTTTTTAATGATAAAACAATATACCATTGTCAGTACAACACCCCCCTTGGAAACCTGAAAGGCATTCTGCTCATGTTCAAAGGAAGCGGAACAGTAGATTACGTTCGTTTGTACAACAGGAATAACGAATTGGTCTATTCGGATGATTTTTAGAGTGAACTTATTGGATTCTCAATAAAGTTATCAGTTTACATGTTTTTGTCACCTCTATTCATGACCCTTCTTGCTTTAACCACTGAGGGCGCAGAGAAGACACAGAGAGCCGCAAAGGTTCTATTGCCAACCCAAATATTTTTTTGGATTGAACATTGAATATTCTTGAAGAGAAACAAATTTTCAATAATCAGTAAAGGAACTCATTACGTATTTGGAAATTGAGTGTCGGGTATTCTGCATTGGCTATTTCCAAAACGCAAAGCAATATTTTAATCCTGTCTTCATGGCTTTCCTTGCTTTAACCACAGAGGACGCAGAGAAGACACAGAGAGCCGCAAAGTTTCGATTGCCAACCCAAATGTTTCTTTTGGATTGAACATTGAATATTTTTAACACCGAACCCTTAATCAAGTGAGTACTGAAAAAAACTACACCGAAAACAAAGCAACAATCAGGATGATGTGGCTTAACAGGTACATCCTGCATCCTGTTGGGGCGTCCTGCAAGCATGTAGGGCGCCCTGCTTATTTTTACCCTGCCCTGCATGGATTTTATGCTTTCCTGCGCAGCAGTATTACAAAATATAAAAGCAGGAAGGGTGAAAAGGCCGCAGGAACAACCCAAAACGCTGCAGGATCAAAAAAAAGGCCGCAGGAAATGCACAAAGTGACGCAGGATGGGTAATGAAGTTGCAGGATACAGTTTTTAAACGATTTACCATGCTGACACCAACAGAATATAGATCGAATACTTCGTCTACGGGTAACAATATTTAAAATATTAAAAGCAGTACCCCTCTTTATCACAGTTAAAAAAGGAACTAACTCCCTCTAGTTTAAGCACTCAAGATATTTATGATATTCTTTTTTCCCAAACCAGGGAGCTCCCACTTTATTAAAAAAACGAACCTTTTTTAATAAATATTCCTCGCTGGGTTTTTCAAAATATGAGATAATAATTCCAATTAAAATGATTGCCGGGCAAATTATAACATAATAAAAAAACATCCAGTCGTTCAAATCATATCCACTGGTTTGATTGATTACGAGTAACAAACCAAACCCAGAAACAATTGAAATAACAGTTGTAATCCAAACAGCCTTTTCTCCGGTTTTCCACCATAAAAATCCCCCTAGTGCAGGAAAAAATAGTGATGCCATAATAATATTTCCGACAAAAAGTGTATTAATAACCTGATCAACAATTGTTATAGAAACAATTATTGTAAATAGTGCTATAGACAATGTCATGATGCGTGAAAAACGTAATAATTTTTTTTCTGTAGCATCGGGATGCATTATGCGTTTATAAATATCATTTGACGTAATGGATACAATATTGTTCCAGATTGTTCCCATAGTAGTCTGTCCGATTGCAATTATTACAGCCAGCAAAAGTCCACTAATTCCTACCGGAAGCCAATTGTTTATTGCCATGGCCAAAGCTAATTGAGGATCTGTCAAATCAGGAAATCCAACCTTTACATATGCTGCTACCTGAATTGAAAAGGCATAAACAAAAACTATCAATACTGCTCCTATTCCCATACTTGCATAGGCTACTTTTTCATTTTTAGCAGCAGTCATAAGTTGCGCATACCAGGGAGATTGCATATAAATTAAAAACAATAAAAAATAAGTTGAAAGGATAAAACTAAAAGGCAATTGAGGATCATTCCACATGCCAACCGGATTTATACTAAGATATTTCTCCTCAAAAACCTGTTCTATTCCTCCTAAACTAATCGCATGCTCCCTTGTAAAATACCACATTAGAGGCAAGGCAACAAGTGTTAAAATAAAAGATAAGGTATTTGTATGAGCAACAGCAGTAAGTCCCCCAATAACACTGAATATAAGCACAGTAATTGATATAATTATGACAGTAGTCGTTAATGATATTCCCAGACTGGAAGCAAAAATAAGTCCGACAGCCCTCAGATACGCGGGAGAAAAAAACAGAAGCAGAATTACAATCATAAAGGTGGCTAATAATCTAAAGCTTTTATTATACCTGATTTCAAACAACTCAATTATTGAAGTTGCATTAATCCTTTTCCACCTTTTGGCAACAATGAAAGTATAGGCCATAAAACCGATAAATGAAGCAAGTAATATTAACTGTGAATAAAACCCAGCCTTATAACCGAAACTGGAAAAACCGACCATGGTGGCCGTATTAAATTCGGTCATAACTATGGTTGAAATAAGAACAAATAAGCCGAGGCTCCTACCCGCTACCAAAAAATCTGCACTATCATGCACATTTCTTGACTTCCAAATGCCATAAAAGATAATGACTACAATATAGCTTATTACTATTACTAAATCTATCGAACTTATATTCATGGTTTTTTTAATTTAGAATCATTTGATTTATTTATATCAGTAGTTTTTAGTTGTTTTTTATTCAAAATTTCTGGTAATGTCCTTTCCTAAAACAGCTTAACAGATTTAACTTTTATTTCTGAAAGCTGTACATGTTTATTCTGTATTTACTGGGCTACAAAACTATTTTATTTTTTATTCCTGCAAATTCTTTCCTGTGTTTATTTAACTCCTGCCGATGATTACATTTTTCTGAGACATGCGGATTTAAGGCAAAAGCTAGAGGTAGAAGGGGTATATTTTACAACAAGGGAAGCCACTAAAAAAACAATACCAATTCTGGATTGGCATTGTCTGAAATCAGTTCTTAGTAATAATTGTAAAAGGGTCCAGCTATAAAATAGCCAAACCCTCGATATCTTTTTACTCTCTTTGTGAAACAGTTCTATTTTCTTTTTTTTTGAAAAAATCCTGATTAATCACAAATTTTCAGAATGGCAGGTTTCATTATGTCTAATTGCAAATTGATCCTGTAACCACTTTTCAACTTTTCGTATTTAGTTTTTTCCCATGTACCTTCTTCATTTAAACATTCAACATTTTTACCTTCCCACTCAGGAGCAACTTTCAAAGAAAAGGAATTGAAGGTATCTGAGGAGAGATTAGTTAACGTTACTATTGCATAATTTGCTGAACGAGATTTATTAACAATACAAAATACATTTGGCAAATCCTTCACAAAAACAGGCAAAGACTCATTAGCCAACCATTCGATGGTTTGGCACATTAATTCTTTCTTTTTATAGTTAAACATGCCGGAAGACCTATTATTTGCATTAAGTGCAGTAACAGCGATCCTACCTCCCTGACTATTCTGAAATCGATACATGGCAGGCATAACTTTTTTCTCTTCCCCATCCAAAAAATCGGTAATAATCTCAGCGTTCTTTGCGGGTTTCAAGACAAAGAATAAACCACTTTCAGTACCAGCAGGAGCATGAATATTATTGTACATCAAGTCACCTTCAATATTAAGAAAGTCAGATGTGTCGCGTATCCCTTCATAACAAAAATTGGCTTCTTTACCTGTGGATACCCTTTCTGCTCCAATAAGTTTTCCCCAGCCTTTTTCATATAACGAATAGGCTGCTTCTCCGTCCATCATTACATTTCCGGTAAGTAATCTTTCTATTTCTTCATCATCCATCATATCGGTCATGTTCCCGGATATAAACCTGACATTCCCGTTTTTTGACGTGTAAGGAATACCCAAACGACCCAAAACAGAAACCCACCGTGCTCCGGAATCAGTATGCGGACGTCCTGAACCGGCATACGGGTTAACAATATGGGCGAAAGGTTTATGAACAACTTCAACTCCGGTTACGTCACAATTACTGACTGCCCTCTTCAAAGCATTTAATCGTTTAGTTTCAGAATGATACATTTTCAAATATCCCTCTTCCTCCGTTGGGTTATCCAGGTATTGGGTGGGATAAAACAATAAATCATCAAACCCATAAGATATTGTAGCAGTTATTAAACTTTTCATTTTTGCCGCAGACATAAAAAAGCGGTTGTGGGGATATGTATCTGATTCGTGAAAACATTCAAAACTATCCGGTAAATGCTGTTTGCTGTATAAAGCGTGAAAAACATTATCCGGTAATGACTGTGCATGATCAGAGCCATAACTTGTACCATAAAGCCTTACAGAAGGCCGGGTATTTCCGGCAAATGCCTGAGTCACGGCTTCTGTAAAATCGCCATCGAAATCAGTCATGCCCGATTGGCACAACATAATTCGTGTTTCCGGGGCTATCTCGTCTATTTTTTTTCGAATCAGGCTCGCAAGATTTGAGAGTGAATCACGGGATAGTTCAGCCCATGCCTGGCGTAGTTTTATACTTTCCGGTGTAACTTGTTGAAATATTTCAAACAACTCCTCTCTGGAGTAATATTTATTTTGCCTTTTAGCAAACTCAGCCAAATGTAAAGGACAAAAACAACCAAATTGAACTTCAGGAGGCTGGTGGCTCAATTCATAATCATCCTCAAACTGCACCATAAAAGGATTACTCATTTTCACCACAGTTGCTACATTCTCACTGAAATCTTCCATATATTTTGGGTCGATTGGGCAAAGCGAAATCGAAGATATTTTTCCTGACAAATCCGTAATATACTGGAAAGGCGCTCCTGAACCAGATCGAAGAGAAGGTGCACACCACCACCCAACTTCAATATCATAAGATGAGAGTTGCTGCTTTACATATAAAACTTTCTCCCCTATTTGCCGGTAAACTTGCGATGCAGGATAGCCGAAAAGTCTTACATGCTCCATGGGATCGGTCAATAAAAATCGCCGTAACCCAAACCTCTTTTTTATCTCTATCATTTGAGATAGCATCTCTTCTTTTCGGTTCATAAAAAAATTGAATGGGACAATAGGATCAATTCCGCCAGTTAATTCCCTGCCGCTTGTATATTCCCCTTGCGCAAACACACTTCCTGAAGCCAAATAAGCTGAGCCCAGGGCAGATATTTTAATAAAATCTTTTCTTTTCATTTATTAATTATATTATTAATTTTTAATGGGTTATAAGTATGAATGGATAAATAATATCCTTAGCTTTAGTCTTTTACAATTTTCCTGTTTTCTTAAACATTCCATTGTAAAGGCAGAGTTATTGACAGTATACTGTTTCTAATCATTCTTTTACATCGCTTTCTATTAATTTTTTCCAAATTAAATATCCTTGCCCTTTCAAATGTAGCCCGTCAAAAGAAAGCTCCATGTTGAGATTGCCATCTGGATTTAAAAAACTATCGAATAGATTAATATATTTTGCTGACTTTTTATCTGCTATTTTTTTCAAATTATTGTTTAAGACTATTATAGAATCATTATTTCGCTCCGGATGGTTGTTTGTTGGCAAGACACTCTGAATATAGATTTTTGTTTTTGGAGTGGATTTGTTAATTCTGTTAATAATCTTCTCGTAATTTGCACAAATCTCTGATATCCTAATATTTAATGCCAAATCGTTTGTACCAATACTAAGAAATATTTTATCCGGATTAGATTCAGTTATTTCTGTTAATCGTTCTAAGAGTCCTTCAGTATTATCACCTCCAATCCCCCTATTCTTAATTTTGGGATTAGAAAATAATTCAGCCCATTCGCAACCAAAAGTTATGCTGTTCCCGACAAAAACAATTTCATTTGAGTCATTGGGTAATATGTCATAAAGAGATTTTGTTTCTTTCCAATGCTGGTATTTTTTATAATACCAGTATGGCTTTTCAGATAATAAATCTGGCTTTTCTGATCGAAATTTGTTTTTTAAATATGGACTCCCGCCTTTTTTATATATTTCATAACTAAACAGGATTAAAAAACTGATGTTTAATATAATTGAAAACGCTAAAATTTTTTTCATATTCTATAATACATTTGTTTTTACAATTACCGCCAACAGCATTATACCGGAAGCATTAAGGCTCATCTGAAAAATTAATTGTAATAATACCCCAAGTAGAAATTGCAACTAATAAATAAATATCTATCCTACTTGGGGTGTTAAAACTGATCTGAAGAATCAATTAACTAATCTGTATTTAACTGACATTTTTTTACAATCGTCAATATCCTGGATTTTGTTCCAGTTTAGGATTTCTGTCAATGGCAGATTGTGGTATTGGCAAGAGGTAGTTTTTGGACGGATCAAAAGTCACCTCTCCTTCAGCAGCAGGAACTCTTGTATAAGTTAATTCACCATCTACCTCTTCAATAAGCATTGCATGGAATGTACCGTTAAGTTTTTCTTCTGCCATTTTCAGACGTAATAAATCGCGCCAACGTTTATTTTCAAAGGCCAGTTCCACCCTTCTTTCCTGATGGATGGCTGCCCTCATTTCATCCTGAGACAGGCCTTCTGCCAATGGAGGCAGCTCAGACCTTTCCCTGACACTATTAATGGCCTCATAAACTGACAGATCAGGCCCTACTGCTTCATTCTGAGCTTCAGCGTAGCTTAATAACACTTCCCCATATCTGAAAATAATAAAATCAGCACTGCTTAAGTTATTTCTTCCGGCAACAGCATATTTAGGATTCATTCCTTTCTTTAAATAATATCCTGTCCCTGTTGCTTCGTTCACAGCACTTAAATCTATTTCATTCCCGCTGCCAACTCCTTTTCTCGTGTATATTATATCGCCATTCCATTCTCCTCCATCAAAAACAATAGATTGATAAAAACGTTTTTCACGATTTGCATACGGGTTCTGAGGATTATAACCAGATTCCGGATCATAAATCAGCAAACCATTTGCCATAAAATACTCATCAACAACTTCCTGAGTAGGATTCAACAATCCCCATCCTGTCATAGAGCCATTCGACATTCTGGTTCCACGCAGTCCTTCATGGCTACTTGCTAATCCTGTACCCCCTAAGTGATGTTTTGCAAAGATTGTTTCAACATTCCCATTATTTTCTTCGAAAAACATGGTGTTGTAATCCGGGAATAACTCATAGATTCCCAGATCCATAATTCTTTTATATGTTGCTGCTGCCGATGCCCATCTGTTCAATTCATTATTTGTATTATACAAAGGGCTGGCCCAAAACAATTCGCAATAACCTTTCAACGCCAAAGCTGCCCCCTTGGTCGCCCTTCCTTCAGACGATTCCAACGGAAGATCACCGACAATTGCTTCACATTCATCAATAATGAATTGAAATGTTTCTGCTGCGCTATTCCGTGGCCTGAATATTTCATCTCCCTGTTCCTGATAATTCAGGACATTGGTTATAATAGGGAGTCCTCCGTGAGCCGTACTCATCCACATATAGAAATATGCCCTCAAAAACCTGGCCTCTGCCAAACGTTTAACCTTCCAGTTTTCGTCAAATTCCCTTTCATTGACTTTTTCAATAAATAAATTACATTTTCTCACAGAAGAATAACTTCCCCAGAAATGCTGGACATTATCAGGATTATACGCCGCATGAGCGTATATTGTCCAACTGTATAGCCCTGAAACCCCATTCAATGCATCGTCACTCCAATTCTCTTCAGCGTCGAATTGAGTATAATAACTGGATATACCCGAATATGCATTATTTAAGAACAAGTCAGCCGTTGACTCATTTACCCAAAGTGTTTCATCGCTTACAGATGATTTTGGAGTAAGATCAAGGGATTCGTCGCATGATGACATGAGAAGCACCACAAATAAACATATAGTTAAATGATAATATGTATGGAATAAAATTTTCATAATAATCTAGTTTATAAGTTAAAATGTTAGATTAACGCCTATTGAAACCACTTTCTGTTGCGGATAGGTATTCCCCCTGTTGTATTCTATCTCAGGGTCAATATTTTTAAGTTTTGTCCAGGTAAACAGGTTTGTTCCTGATAAATATACAGTCGCATTGGATATTCCTATCCGATTAGAAAAAGTAGGAGGCACTGCATAGGACAGAGTAATATTTTTTAGCCTGAAATAACTAACATCGTATACCCAGTGAGAAGATCTTTGAATATTATTAGCAACGGGACTTGGAGTAATTCTGGGATTCCGTGCATTGGTATTTTCAGGAGTCCAGTAATCAAAATTTGACTTATAAGCTGACATCCCGTTATGAAATGGCCAAACAGCTTCTTTTTCGAAATAGAAATCGACAATTCCTGTACCCTGAAAAAACAGGTCAAGTCCAATATTTTTATATTTGATTTCCGGAGAAATGCCGTAGATTATTCCAGGGGTAGAAGGATTTCCAATCACAACTTCATCCGTTCCATCAATTTTACCATCATTATTCGCATCTTTATAACGTATATCTCCCGGATAAACTTTACCCCAGGGTTGTGTGGCTATTTCCGGTTTCAGGTTACCTTCAGAATCAAAATCATTGGATTGAAAATACCCTATCGATTCGTATCCGAATAGAGTACCCAGTGGTCTGCCTGTCCTTTTTCGGTTAGGGTTATTATATGTAGCATCTGATTCAAATACTTCCAGTAACTTATTTTTTGCATAGGTAAAAGATCCGGATAGAGTAAAATTAAAATCTTTAAATAAATCATAATTTAATTCCCCTAAGAATTCAATTCCCTGGTTCTGCATGACTCCGGCATTCACCTGGCTTAATCCAATGCCATACTCGTAAGGCGTTATTATAGTAGGAGAGACAAGCATATTTGACCTTTTTTCAAAAAAGTAATCTGCTTCCATTTTTATCCTACCTTCATTAACTGCTAATTCTATCCCTATATTTGTTTTTTTAGCCCGTTCCCAGGTAATATCCTTATTGGGTTCTGCGTTTTCTCTGGCAACAGAAACCCCACTGCCTCCAAAAACATAACCAGGTCCGTAAATATTATACAATGACATGTACTGGTATGGTACCCCTGCCAGTGCTCCAACTTCACCATAAGAAGCCTTTAATTTCAGATTATATAACCAGGATAAGTTTTGAAGGAATTCTTCTTCTGAAATCCGCCATCCTGCAGAGAATGCAGGGAAGAAACCAAATCTTTTCCCGGGAGCAAAATAATAATGTCCATCATAACGCCCGGTGATTTCTAACAGATATTTCCCGCTAAAATCATAGTTCAACCGATAAACCAAACCTACTTGCTTTGCTTCGTCAGAAATGCCGCCAGTTGCCATATCATCATTTGAAGAACTCCCCATATTTATTTCATCAATAAATACATCATAATTCTTTCGGTAGGCACGCAAACTGGCTGACTTGTTTTTTTTAGCCTCAATAACGCCAAGCAGTCCAATTTTATGTTTTCCAATTTGTTTATTATAATCCAATTTTGCCTGATAAGTTAACTGCTCATATTGATTCCATGTTTGATCCAGTATTGGTTTTTTATCGCCAAAAATTCCTTCAGTAATAACATATGGTGTTTGGGACGTATTAATTGTTGCCAAACGGACAGGTGTTTCCCATATTTTATTATTGACCCAACTTGGATCGTATGCCATAAGCCCGGTTAATTTCAGACCAGGTATAAATGGAACATCCTGCTCAATTGACAATTGTGTAAAAACGGTTGAATACTTTCTTTGATCGTAACCACTGCTGGAAAGAGCTGCTGATGCATGTGCCCCGGCCATTCCATTGCTGTACCATAAAGGACCAAGTCCCATATGCGCATATTTTATCAGTTCGAAGATCCTATCGGTACTCCAGCTAGGTAAATCTGAAGGAGGGCGCGAAGCTTCTTTGATACTCCCATTAACTCTCAATGCGACATTGGTTGTATGTGTTACCTTAGCATCAATATTCATTGCCAGATTATATTGATTGGCATTAGCTGAAACATATTTTGTTTGCCACATTCCATCCTGGTACATATATCCAATGCTTGCGTAGTAATTTATACTTTCATTACCACCAGAGAATTCAATATTATGTTTTGTTAATGGTGAATTACTCTTAATTAATCCGCCATAAAGATCATTATAAGGAGGAAATGCATCGGGATCAGAACCATCTTTAAGTTTTTGGAGGACTTCATCACTATATGGTTTGGATTGCCCAATATTTAGTGCTCCCTCATTTTTCAAAATAGCATATTCATAACTGTTTACCTGATCAGGTAGCACTGTGGGATTTTGAAAGCCTATATAGCCATGGTATGTTAAAGTTGGCTTACCCCCCATCCCACTTTTTGTTGTAACTAAAATAACTCCATTTGCTCCTGCCACTCCGTATGGCGCCACTGCTGCAGCATCTTTCAAGACAGTTATTGATTTAATATTATTGGGATCCAGTTGTTGGAAACTTCTTGGAACACCATCGACTACTAATAAAGGAGATGTTGAACCGGTAGTAGAAATTCCCCGAATATTAATTCTGGCACCATCCCTTCCCGGTTCTCCTGAATTTTGTTTAGTGATAACACCAGTTAATCGTCCTCCAATACCTGCACTTAAATCGGTTACCGGAATATTTGTTAACTCTTCGCCTTCTATCGCTGCAACTGAAGATGTTAAGGATGTTTTTTTCTGTGTGCCATACCCAATTGCAACAACTTCCTCAATACCAATAGCATCAGCAACCATCGTTACATCAATGGTGATCCTGTTTAGCACTTCCACTTCCTGCGTCCGCATCCCCACAAAAGAGAACACCAACACAGCATCTTCCGGAATACTAGTTATTGAGTATTCCCCAACACCATTGGTAACCGTTCCCTGCGTGGTACCTTTAACCACAACGGTTACACCGGGTAGGGGCTGGCCGCCGGTGTCAGTAACTTTACCGGTAATTTTGAGATTTTGTTTTGCAAATTCGTTAGCAATCTGACCTTCATTTTTTTCCAGAATTAAAATATAGCGGTCATAAATTTCATACTCGAACCCTTTATTTTTCAAGAGATAATCCAAAACCTCTGAAATAGATGCATTATTCACTTTAATTGAAAGATTCGACAGGCTTTCAATTTCATCACTTTTATAGAAAAAATAGAACTCTGTTTTTTCTTCAATCTTGGTCAGTATCGACTTAAGAGCAGCATTTTTCATGCTCAGGTCAAAACGGGTGACCTGAGAGTAGGATTCTGATGCACTGGCAGAAATAAGCCCTACGAGAATAAATACCCAAACAAATTTCATCATCAGCAATAATTTACGCCATTGCCATACCCGGCAACAAGCCATGTCATTTTTTTTCATAAATTTGAAATGTTTTTAATAATTTAAATAGTTGTTAAACTCATTGACGGTGGAAGTGGTGGGCACTTTCACCGTTTTTTTTAATGTAATTCCTGATTACTTAACCATAGGCAGTTATTTTTTATAGATTAGTATTTCATCCTTTTTATCTTTATGAATTATCAGTTTATATTCCACTCCATACATTCGTTCCAATATTTTCAGGAAAAGATCCAGCGGTTTATTTTTAATGATAGTTCCGGATATTTTTATGTCTCCTGTTTCTTCATCCATGAGCTTAATATCCAGATTGTACCACCTTTTTAGAATCTTAATTAAATCAGAAAGTTTTGTTTCATTCAGCAGCAGTTTACCGTCAATCCAATTCGTATAAAAATCAGTATCTACTTTTTGAATACTAAAGCTTCCATCAAACTTGCTCATGAGAAGTTGCTCCGACGGATGCAAGGTTGCCAGCAGGTTACCTTCATTGCTTTCCACAGTAACCTTACCTTCTATTAAAGTAACCGCCATCGTAGGTTCATCTTCGTATGCAGCCACGTTAAAAATGGTTCCGTAAACCTTTACAATTCCAGATTTTGTTTTTACCTCGAACGGAACTTCCTCATTGCCTGTGACATTAAACTGCGCCTCTCCCGTAAGCTTTACCGACCTCTTCCGGGTATTGAAAGTTGCCGGGTATTCGAAGACTGTTCCGGCATTTAACCAGACCTTTGTTCCGTCGGATAAAGTCATTTTGCCCATTTGCCCCCACTCCATTTCAATCCGGTTATTTGCCACGTCCTGTATTTCGGGAATAAATACTTTGTGTATGAGTATTCCGATAATAAGTGCTACCAGGAATACAGCAGCGTATCGTGAGAAGTGAATAAAAAGCCTTTTAATACGGAAGCCACTGCTGATTTGGTTATGTATATATTTCCAGTTTTTTTCTTTATCAATTTTCCGGATATAAAAACTGTTTGAGGATTTAGAATAAATCTGCCTTGCCTGCCTTAGCTTTTTTTGGGCTTCTTCGGTATCTTTTATTCTTTCAAATTCTTCTGCTTCTTCACTACTCAGACTGTTATGAAGTTTTTTAACAACCAGTTCCCAAACGCTATCCGATTCAATTTTATTCATGTATACATTTACTATTACATATAAAAGACGCAATGGCAAATTAATACAGTGACAGCAAAATCAAAATATTTTAATTTTTTTGAAAAAAAAGCCACAATAAAAAATCATTTGTGGTCAACCTGTCCCGCAAGAAGCGATAAGCCCGGGTCATTTGTGTATTCACAGTATTTACAGATATGCCCAGCACTTCAGAAATTTCCTTGTATGATTTTCCTTTAAAAGTAGCCAGTTCCAGTATCTTTCTCCGTTGTTCGGGCAATTCTTCAATTAATTTATAAACCCGGAGAATACTTTCGTCTGTTTCAAGATTGTATTCCTCAATCGGTGTATTCTCGAGCTTATCAATAATTGTATTTATGTCTGTTTTCCGGCTTTCCGGGGAGCGTAAATAACTGTAAATAGCATTGCGAACCGAAAACAAAAGGTAGTGTTTTATGGATGATTCAATCCCGATATCATTTTTCCGCTCCCAGATTCTAACAAAACAATCGCTAACAATATCCTGAGATAATTCCAGATTATTAACCAATGAATTTGCATAGAGACACAGCGATGAATAATGTTCATCGAAAAGCAGACGGAATGCCTGTTTATCGCCTGATTTTATTTTGCTCCAGATTAGTTTATCCATTGGCTCATATTGTTTACAATGTTAATAATAAATTTAAGCAGGATGAAATCATTTATAAAAAAGGTAACATTTTAAAGTAAGCCCCATCTCCGGAATTCGGATTAAAATCAATAGGATTTTTCCCAGTCCAATTATTCCCGGACGTTCTTGAATTGACATAAAAAAACAGACGTCTGTAAATTATGTGATTTACAGACGTCTGTTTTTTACGTCCCCCTTTTCCGGGGTAGAGACCCTTGAATTCTATCTGCGGGACTCAATCTTTTAAGCCCTTCCAGTTTATCCCCAGTCAGCTATTCATTTTTTATTTCTTCCTGAAATCATATTTTTCACTTCGGACAAATACTTATCTAAACCAGTAATATAGCTCGAAGGAAATACCAACAGAACAACAAGCGCCCCAATTTCAATCAAATTCTTATTGACAATCCAATAGCTCCCTTCTGCAACCACATTCTGATCCAAACCGGCAAAAGGGGGATACGCCATGTAGTATAAAGCCAAAAGCAATATCCCAAATATTTTACATGCTTTTGAAAACAAACCGACAAACAGTCCGAAACCCACTAGTGCCAGCCCCCAGGCGTTCAAAAGATCGACAATACTTAACACAACATCCTGTTGCGCCAGGTTTTTGAAAAGTCCGGAGAAAGGGCCTGTTGCCCCTTCCAAATAAGCTCCTGCAGACCAGCCGGGGGTATAAATTTTTACCAATCCTTCATATAAAAAATGCCAACCTATCAAGACTCTCAAAAAGGTTAATGCAAAAATCTGCTTGCCAGAATACCCCATCTTTTTAACAATTTCTGTTCCCATCAAAATAGTTTTATCTAGTTTTTAAACCTACCCTCCAATTATTACCTTTTCATTTGATTTGTCCCACCTCACAGGCTTTTTGTGTACATACGCCAAATTAGCAAGATTAAAAGTCACGGCTTCCTCAAACCCCTGATCAATATCACAACTGGGATGTCCATGTCCGCGTATAGCATCAAGCCATTCTCTAAGATGAAGGTAGGTTCCATCAATAACTTTCCCATCAATAAAAGTCGGGCCAAATCCCCCTTTCATAAACGCCCGGGATGTGGCCGTTGAAATAGCATCAATATCGGTACTGGGGGCATAATAGTACATTGGGTCGGAGGGGTCAATTTTAATGTCCTTAAATTTTTCTGATTGTTTATCCTTATACATAAGAATTGCTCCGTCAATATCGATGGTGGCTTCCGAGCCTAGAATCCGCGATTCTCTGTACACTTCGTTTTTCAGCGTCCCGTCATAAGTCATGGTAAGTCCTTTCTCCGGGTAACTGAATATTGCGCTTAAAACATCAGGCATATCCCCATAGCCTTTATAATAATACTGGCCTCCCAATGCAACTACGGTTTCAGGAATTCCCAAACCCAACACCTGGTTGACACAATCATATCTATGCGTAAAATCGTTGCCTGTAACACTTGTTCCATAGTCGCTGTACCGTTGCCAGGAGAAATATCTTTTGTGTTCAAATTCATGCCAGGGCGCTTTACCCAAAAATTCCTTCCAGTTGATATTATTTTTATTTCCGAGATGGTGATCAAATGCTTTGTCTCTTATCCAGGCCCCGAAAACTGTATTTCGGTTTGTAAAAGTCTGGACCATTGTAACAGTACCCAAAACGCCCTTCTCATATAACTCACGGGCAATTTTGAAGCTCATCTGCTGGCGGTTTTGATGCCCCAGCTGAAAAACGATGTCAGACTGTTTAATGGTATCTCTCAGCTCAATGGCTTCTTCAATAGTGTGAGTCATTGGCTTTTCGAGATAAACATGTTTCCCTGCATTTGCCGCAGCGATTGCAATTGAGGCATGGGTATGATCGGGCGTAGCAATAATTACGGCATCAATGTCCTTGCTGGCAATCATTTCCCGATAGGTAGGAAACACTTTTATCGGACTACCTTTTTTATTTCCCTTTTCTATGCCTTCCTGTTTAAATGGAATAAACTCGCCGCCGCGTTTAGCATGCACTTCAAATGTGTCACATACTCCCACAAAATCTACATTAAGGTCATCATACCCTTCATAATTTTTCAGTCTGCCGGTAAGTTGCCCTTCTACCCTACTCTCTTCCAGTGCCTCCGGATGTGCAAAGCCAAGTGTATTCAGCAACCGTTCTCCCCGCCATCCATTGCCTACCACTCCAATCCGTATGCGTTTTTCATCGTGGGCAGTCGATGGAGATAACTTTTGCCTGGGAGCTTCAAGTTCTCCTATCCCCAGAACCTTCTGGTAATCTTTACTTTTCTCACTTATTCCTTTCGTAATATTATTTTTAAAGCCAAAGGCGAAATACCCTAAAAAAGGGATTGTTGCCAGGCCTTTTAAAAAGTCTCTTCTTAATACATTCATAATTCATAAAATTAAACCAGACTATATCTTTTTTACTTCTCTGTTTGGGGTAGAAACATATTTGAAGTGTTGACTATTTGAAAATCATTTTTTTTGAATGGGCCACCACTGCAATCTTCATTTTGTAATAATCGAGCATGGCCTGTTTTGCCTCATCGTATGATGTTTCAGGGCTATCCATAATATACGTGCAGTCTTCAACCACAACTATGGCAAAACGTGTTCTCCGGGTATCTGAACCTGCAAGCAGGTTAATTCCCGTATCGCGATGTAACATACATTCGTTTAAAGATCCTCCTGTGTATAATATTACTTTAATCCCTTGTTTCCACAATACATATCTGAATTCGTTGTGAGTGGAAACAACAAACTCATCCTCCAATGGAGTTAAAAACCGGGAAATGTCCCTCTTGCTTTTCGGTGAAAAAAAATACGCCGGGGCTGATCCTTCGCTTCGATTATTACGAATTAAATCATAATACTTATTATTACTTTCCGGCCAATCTAAAAAGACTGGAGTTGATTTGGATTGGGGATACGATTCCATAACCTTTGCAACAGTATCTCTCAGGGTATAATACTGAGGGTATTTATCAACCACAGGATGGTTGGGGGCATGGATAACTGTTACCCCTGATTTTCTGCATTTTTCCAATAGTTCCTGTAAGTTTTTTAAATATCCCGATGCCGGCTCTCCTTCTTCCGGATCGTTATTATTCCAGGTATCAACAAGCACAACAGCCAGCTCATTAACAGGCACTTCAAGGGTGCCATTTCCCTCCTCTTTTATCAGTTTCTCAACGCCGCATGAATCTTTTGTTGTTCTGAAACTGGGCAAAAACTTAAATGGAATGGAAACGATACCTTCTTCCTTTTCCGTTTTTTCTGTAGCCTGATCTACAGGAAGAGCCGTTGGCTCCATATTGGGTACTGCACTTACCTGTTGATAAAGAAAAACCTGTGCTACCATCAGCAGACACATAACAACCACACCCCTGTTTGTTCTTTCTTCTTTTTTCATTCCAATTGTACTTATCTATTATTTTTACTTTACATGTTTCACTCACTCTACAACTACTTCTATTGCGCCATTAGACATCCTGCAGCTAAATATACCCTTTTACTGGCTTAGATGGAAACGGTTTTCCTTTCTGCGAAATCTTTTCCTGCTCACATCAGCGGTTAATCTGAGCGAGCCACTTTTCAACCAAAGCAGGCCATGTTTCAGCAGCTACATTCCCCGGCCGCATCCCATATCCATGGCCACCGTGAGGCATTATATGCAATTCGCAGGGAATTCCTGTTTCGAATAATTTCCGGGACAAGGTCAGGCATCCAATGTTTGATATGTCATCATCTGCTGTACAAAACATAAAAATATTTGGATATTCTGTCTCTACCGGGTCAGGAAACGATAGTTTTTCGGTGTCTGTATGCAGCTCTCCCGGATAAATTAATACAGCAAAATCCGGGACGCTGGAAAACCTGTCTGCTGAATCAATCAAAGAACTAGTATTTTCAGAAGGGATGCTAAAAGTATGCGCGGACAGATTTCCACCAGCCGAAAATCCCATTGCCCCAATTTTTTGGGTATCCAATCCCCATTGGTCAGCTTTGCTTCTTACTATTCGAATAGCACGCCGGATATCCAGCAAAGCCTGATCTTTTTTATGAGGAACACTGTATTGCAAAACAAAAGCAGTTATCCCAAGACGATTCAACCACTCCGCAACTTCATATCCTTCCTTATCGATACTCAGATGCCTGTAAGAACCACCCGGGCATACAATGACTCCCATACCATGCGCAGCCGGAACTTGAGGATGAAAGGCAACTATTGCCGGATTTGTTACATCTGTTAACCTGTTTGCATTGTCTCCCCGGTCAGGCAATAACGTTGGATTTTTTTTCTCAATACCCTCCCTATTTTCAGGCCATAAGTATATAGTATCTTTCTCCTGGGCATAAACAGTAACGCCCAAAAAGAAAAACAGTAAAAAATAGAATCTCTTCATCTGTTTTGAAGTTTTACTATTTTCAAAATTTCGTTTTCACTGGAAGCCTCTGTTGAAAATTTCATAAAATACAGCCCTGTGGGCAGCAAGGATATATCAACAGAACTATTTGCAGATAATCCCTCTGAGATAGTCAACAGCTGTTCACCAGTTGAATTGAAAACCTCTATTTTTTTTACGGCTTTATCGGAATTATTCTCATTCTTAAAATATACCAAACCGGAAGTAGGATTTGGGTAAGCATCCAGTTTATATGCAGGAATTAAAGAACTGCTGCTTACCGGCCCGGCATACTCAAATGCCCCAATATCAAATGTACCGTCAGTCCTCAACGATCCGGCAATATCATGTTGCAAAATTTCGGGAATGTTTAAACCCGCATTTATAAGATTGCTGTTTTTAGAAAGAGAATAATCGTGGCCGGAATAATCGCTAAAATCATCGGGAGTTGCTACCACATTTGAATGGGTTACAGATGCTGCTTCTGGTTTCGAATTTACAAATGCACAATTTTTCATTACAAAGCCTGCAGGATCATATCCTCCGGAAGCAGGAGTAAAATATTTATCATCCGGCCGTTTATCAAAAGTACAATTGTACAAGTGTACCTTTTTTATATCCCTTTCAAACCAAACAGCCTGTTCGTTATTGTAAGCAATACTGTTTGTTATTGTTACAATAGCTCCCTCAGCCCAGTAATATCCTGACCATTCATAAGGTCCCCGAAGACGGAATGCAATTTTGTTGTCATGCAATACGCAATTTTCAATTATCGCCTCAACATTGTGTTTAATATTAAATGCAGCCCTGTTTTTTATAAACACCTTTCCGTCTTCATTTTTATAACCATAAGCCTCCACATTCCGGATGGTTATTTTAGGACGGTATACATTTATATCCTGCGAAGGATCTGTTTTCGTGTCAATGGCATTCTCCCCGGGGCATTCCCCTGCTTTAAATTGTGCCTCATTTGCAGGAAGCGGGCCTGTCCACAACACACAATCCTCAATTAAAACATTATCCCACAAGGGAGTGGTAAAAGAAGGATCAACCTGGATACAATCGCCGGATGTGTGGTGAATATTACAGTTGCGTATTGTAATATTGGTTGAATTTTTAATTTCAATGCCATGGGCATCTTTGGGATTATTAAAATCGCTTCTTAAAAAATAATAAATCTCACACCCTTCAATTAATGTATTGTCTGCAAATTTTAGTGAGATCCCCTCGTTGGTACCACGTCTGATTATACAGTTTTTTATCACATTATTATTGCCACTTTCAAGGTTTATTAATCCCATGGAGGAATAATTCCCGTTAAGAATTAATCCATCAAAAACATAATAATCTTCCCGGATGAGAACCACAGCGTCGTTCTGATTTCCAATGGTAATAGAAGGCCTGTCGCCCGGATCATCCGCTTTGATTACAATTTGTTTTCCCAATTCACCACTGTTAAAAAAATGGATTGGCTGACTAATGTTATAATCCCCAGGCATCACAAATAAGGTATCTCCGGCCTGTAGTAAATTCCTAATCTGGTAAAAAGAGTTGAACGGATTGCTTTTGGTTCCATTGCCATGGGAAGCAACATCGTCAATATAATATGAATTTTGCCCGTTGACCACAGCGACGGCATGAATATTTAGCCACAAGAAAATATATATCCACTTATCCCGGAATATTCTTTTCATCTGTTTCATTTTTAAGTTTATATGTTATCGGATTGAATGAGTAAGGGATGCAAAATTGTTTCATTTTGTGTGAATGTTATACTCAATAATTATTGCATCGTTTCTTTTCAATGGTTTTTATTTCACACACACCAATTGAAAAATTCTCAATAACCAAATTGACAAGAACAAAGCAGCACCCATCTCAGAACCAATTCCTTAAACAGAAGACAATTTATTCAAAACATTTGAACAGGACTTGTATATTAAATTGAAAGAGGTGCTGCTATGAATGGAGTAAATTACAGGCAGGTATTTAAATACCTGCCTGGTCTAACCTAAACTAACTACCATATCCTGGGTTTTGCGGATAATTTCCACTGTTTAAATCAATAGCTTCCTGCGGAATAGGTCTTAATAATTTCAGGTTTCCATCAATCCCTTCAAAAGGATTGATCCCGTTATGGAACCAGCCTCTGATTTCCCTATTGTACAATTTGGTGCGTTCAACAAGGGTTCCGGTTCTTGCTAAATCAAACCAACGATGATACTCTCCTATCAGTTCACGTGCACGTTCATCAAGGATTAAATCAATATCAACATCGGAGGGGGTTACCTCCATTTGGCTTTCTTTTCCCGGTTTAGCAGCTCTTTTTCTCACTTCATTAATCTTTGCCGCTGCTTTTATATTATCATCCATTTTGAAGTATGCCTCAGCTGCAATCAGGTAAGTTTCGCCAAGCCTGGCAAGAAAAATATCCCTGGTACTGCTGCTTGTTCCAAAGTCGGAAGAAGGATCATCAAATTTCCTTACGGTGGGAACAGAAACACCAACAATACCTAAAGGACCAGCCCACCAGATATCACCATATCGCCAGATCAAGGCTTCTGCACGATGCTCTATGTTTTCATTCCTCCAGCTTGTGGTATCATCGAATGCCCATGGTAGCACATAGTAATAGAGGGCATCCAAGCTTTCGGCATCTTTATCATAATAGTCATAATACTTATCGTAGTACACAGTCATAAAAGACGCTTCCCACCGGGAGTCATTCTCATTAAAAAGGTCAAAAACATATTTGGTCGATACCAACCGTGAACTTCTGTAAGGATACTTTTCTGAGGCACCTTCTCCTCCGTAATATGGCCCAAAGAAAGCGGACTGCATGTTACCATCCTGTTTTGGATCAAGCATGGAAACCCTGTCGTACTGAATGGAAAAAATTACTTCCGGATTCTGTTCGTTTCCGGGTCTGAATACTTCCTCGAACGAAAGGTCAAGCCCTTGTCCGTTAATTGCTGCTTCTGCATAGGAGGCAGCATTTGAAAAATCATCGGCTTCCGCATAAGACTGATACCCTCTTGTCAGGTAAACTTTTGAAAGAAGGTGACGTACAGCCCTTTTGGTTACCCTGCCAAACTGGGTCTGTGTTTCAGGAACCAGGGCCAGGGATTCTTTTAGCTCATCAATAATAAAAGTGTAAACATCAGCAGCCGAAGGGCGATCAAAAGCCGTTACAGGCTCACTAATCATATCCGTTACAATGCTTACTCCGCCAAAACTCTGAACCAACAGGAAGTAATAGTTGGCACGTAAAAATCTCAACTCCCCTTTCATCTGTTCCAGACCAGATACTTCTTCTGTCAGTTCGTTATAATACAACCCGGTATTACACATTTGAATTGCCTGATAGCAATCGCTAAAAAAGCTTTTCACATAAGAATCTTCAGAAAGCAGGTTTCTGTATTCACTTATTCCTTCGGGCTGTTCCGAACGACCTTCTTCATACATATCTGTGCCGGCACAAAACAGGTAAGGCTCCCCTCCATACACATCTCTTAAAGTAGAATAACAGGAACTAAATAAAGTGGCATAGCCGGACTCCGTCAGATAATACTCATCAGCAACCACATTTGATTTATTATCTTCAACCAGAAAATCCTGGCATCCTGTAATGAATAAAGTAACTATCCCTACTGATATTAATAATATTTTTTTCATTGTTCTAAAATTATTATTGTTAGAATTTTAAGTTCACTCCGAACTGATATGTTACAAAGCTGTTACCACCTCTTCCAAATGACGCACTCGCCCATTCCGGGTCGTAGCCATCGTATTCGGTCCAAACAAAGGGGTTAAGAACATTTACATATAACCTTGCATATTTGAGGTCGTATTTGCTTAAAAGTCTCTGCGGGATGGTATATCCTAAAGTTATATTCTTCATTTTTACAAATGATGCATCTTTATAATATCCTACAGATTTCCAATAAGGACCTGCATTCCTTACCATGGGATATTCATTGGAATAGTTGGCCGGATAAACGGTGTTCTCAGGAATATAATAGCTCATGCTAATTTTATTTCTTCCCCGGTCCGTAAAGTCAGTAAAATTCCGGTGAAAACTGCTATAAACATGTACCCCCTGACGTGTTAACAAAGAGGCACTTGCGTCGAACCCCTTGTAACGTAGGGTTGTGTTGAAACTACCATACCAATCGGGATACCTGCTTCCAATAATTCTTTTATCATCAGAATTTATTGCATCATTATCATCTAAGTCTTTCACTTTTGCCTGTCCGGGCAACTGACCGTATTTCAGGGCTTCTGCTCTTTCATCTTCCTGCCAGATACCATCAAACACATAAGTATAATTTACACTAACAGGCTCTCCAATAAACCAGCTGTTACCTATATCATCCTCCGTTCCACCGTACAATTCAACAATTTCATTTTTGTTTCGTGTAAAAGTAAAAGTAGTCTCCCAGGTTAGATCCCGGGTTTCTATGTTTATTGTTCTCAGCAATAGTTCAATTCCTTTATTACTTACTGAACCAACATTGTCAATCAATGATCCCCATCCTGTTTCAACAGGAAGTTTTCTTGTCATCAACAGTTCGTTTGACAGCCTGTCATATAAATCAACTGCACCGGATATTCTTCCCTGAAACAAGCCTATATCTACCCCGAAGTTCCATTCTCTTGTTCTTTCCCAGGTCAGGGATTTGTTAACAATTCCATTGGGAGCATACCCTTTTGCTATTTCTCCGCCAAAATCATAAAAAGTCTGGGTACTCGAAAGCAACTGTGTGGTATATGGATCAATATTATTATTTCCGGTATAACCATAACTAATCCTGGTTTTCAGGTTTGATATCACATTATTGTCTTCCAGGAAGCTTTCCCCGGAAACCCTCCAGGCAATAGCTGCCGACGGGAAAGACGCCCACTTGTAACCTTCGGCAAGTTTGGATGAACCATCCCAGCGATTAGAAACAGTGACCAGGTATTTATCACTAAATGAATAATTGACCCTTCCCACAAAAGAAAGTAAAGTCGATTTCAGAAATGCACTACTAATTTGCTGGTAGCTTTTAGCAGTACCCACATTATGGAAAAGGGAGTTATATGGAAGGTTTTCAGCCCTGATATAACTTGCTTCCTCCCGGAAATAATCCACGCTGTAAAGTCCCAGGAGATCAAGTTTGTGTTCATCTATCTCTTTAGTATAAGTAACCTGGTTGTCCCATATAAATGAAAATGATTGATCATGATTTATTTCCGCAGCGGGATCTTCCTTTTTTCTCTCTTCGGTAAGAGACCCATAATACCTGCCTCTTCTCCTGTGGTCTATTCTTGGTGCAAATGTCGATTTTAACGCCAATCCTTTCACTGGTGAATATTGTAAAAACACATTCCCCAACCCCACAAACCTCCGGGTATTGTCTTTTGAATTTTCCATATCCAATAATGGGTTTACTGTTCCTGTTGTTCTAAACCCATCATATTGAGCTGGCTGGTAAAGTAAGTTTCCAAGAGAATCATAAGGCGATGCAATGGGAGGCAACCTGAATGCATTAACATATGAATTACTACTTCCCAACTCCTGTTCTGAAACTGCCAGGTTAAGATTCATCCCTGTCTCCCACTTTTCAGATATTTTATGGTAAATATTAGCCTTCAGGTTATATTTATCCAGTGATTCGTTAATGATATTCCCTTTTTCATTTTGGTATCCTGTTGCAATAACATACGAAATACCATTCTCGCTTTTGCCTGCAATAGAAAGCCAATGGTTCTGCTGGTTTCCGGTTTGTGTTACCACATCGGCCCAATCTGTAAATTCCTCATCGGTAACCCGTTGCCTCAAAAACGGGCTATAAATCCAACCTCCAACAGTTTCATCATAATCCGTGTTTTTTAGTATCGCATTACTGATGTAAGCATTTTGTCTGTATTTCCACCATTCCAGACCGCCCATAAAATCGGGCATACGGGCTACTGATCTAACGCCATAATATCCGTCATACGAAATGGTAGTTCCTGATTTTTTAATACTGGCTCCCTGTTTGGTAGTTATAATAACCACACCATTAGAACCTCTCGAACCATAAACGGCCGAAGAAGAGGCATCTTTCAAGATATCTATTCTTTCGATATCCTGCGGGTTCAGGTAATTTATATCGCCGGTAACAATTCCATCAACCACATAAATCGGGCTACCTCCTTCCAGTGAATTAACCCCCCGTATATTAATCGAAAATTCAGTACCAGCCCGACCGGAAGATGCACCAATATCAACCCCGGCAACTCTGCCTTGTATGGCTTCCATTGCATTTACTGAGCCCTTTTGGGCAATAGTCTCAGAGCTTATACTTCCAACAGAACCGGTCAGGTCAATTTTTTTAACTGTTCCATAACCAACAGCTACTACTTCTTCCAACCCAATCGTTTCTTCCTCCATGCTCACATCGATTCGGGATTGTCCGGCAACAGCCACCTCCTGAGCTTTCATTCCCAAAAATGAAAATACCAGGGTAGCGCCTTCGGAAATGTTGGAAAGCGAGTAATCCCCTTCGGAATTGGTAACCGTACCTTGTGTAGTACCTTTTACTACCACGGTAACACCCGGCAGTGGCTGCCCACCGGGGTCAGTCACTTTCCCGGAAACCTTTTTACTCTGCTGAGCCTGCCTGTAAACATCCTGAACTTCAGGTTTTACTTTCAGGACGATAAAATCGTTTTCAAGAATTCGGTAATCAACCTCTGACTTGTTGAAAAGATGATTTAACACTTCATCAATTGTACTATTCTGAAAGTTGACATTCTTTTTTTCAAGAACATTTAATTTACCTTCTTCATAGAAAAACCGAAACTTACTTTGCTCTTCTATTTTCTTGAATACGTCTTTAACGGTAATACTATTCTCCTTCAAAGTAAACCGTTTATTTTGTGAATAAACAGAAGCCGTGCTACTCAATACACTTATAAACATTAATAAGAGAAAGCATTTCATAATTAATAACCCCTTTCTTAGCAACCTGTAAAATTCAGATTCCCCATTTTTTTGTTTTTTTTTCATAGATTTGTAATTACAAGTTAAACATTGTGCCTTTACTACTTTACTCAATTTAGGCACATTAATTTATCTCTGCGACCGGAAAATACAGCCAATATTTTCCGGTCTTTTTATTTCGAATATAAAAACACTACATCATCCTCCTGCTTATATTTAAGGGACGATGCAAATTCAAGTGCTTCCAGTACAATATCTATATTGTTATCCTTTATTGAACCGGTGTACATATGTTTTTTCACTTCCTCGTCGCCAAAAACGACTTGTATATTAAACCTCCGTTCCAGTTTTTTTGCCAGTTTTTCAATTGTTTCACCCTTTACGGTTAACTGGCCCCGGGTCCAGTCAGAAAAATGTTTGTCGGGAACTTCCAGTTTCGATGACTTCCCGGTAACTTTATCGTATTTCAACGCTTCGCTGGGTTTTAAAACAAAATAGTCATCTTCAACCTGAACCTGAATTTTCCCGTTTTCCAAAAAGGTAGTGATCGATGAATCCTCCAAATAGTTGCTTACATTAAAGCTTGTTCCAAGCACTTTAATCTTCAGATTACCTGTTTTCACAATAAAAGGGCGGGAAGCATCATGCTCAACCTGAAAAAATGCTTCGCCTTGCAGGGAAACTTCCCGCTCATCAGCTGAAAACGACGGTACAAATTTTAAAACAGAGCCGGCGTTTAGATTCACTAAAGAACCATCTGGTAAAACAACATTTGAGCGCTCTCCGTTCGGGGTAATTATTTCGGTAAAACCCGTGTCGGGGAGAATATTATTCCGGGAACTGGAAATAAAATAACCGATTGAACCGGACAAACCAACCAAAAAGAATGCTATGGCTGCATATTTTAGCCAAAGGGTCCTGGTTTTTGTCCTCTGATCTTTGATTGTTAATTCACGTATACGAGCCATTATCCTCCGTATCTCGTTTTCCTTTTTCTGCTCGTCAATCTCATTGTCAAGCCCCGTCAAAATCCAAATATTTTTCAGCGTTAAAAGTTCGCCCTTTCGTTGTTCAGAAACGGAACTCCACTCCCGAACAACCTCTATTTCCTTTTTGTTTGCCTGGCCTGAAATATATTTGAACAATAATTTTTCAGTCATTTGTTCCATTTACATTTAAAACGAATGGAAATCAAAATACCCTGAGTCAAAAACTCAATTTTTTAAAAATTTCTGAAAAACATATATTCAAAAAAAGAAAATACGCCACAAAAAAAATAATGTAACCAACTGAGAAAGAATGACAATTCCAACACTATTCCTTTAAAGAGAACACGGGCATATTTTTTAAAATAAGGAGCAGAAAGTTAAACGAACCTGGGAATTTTTGTTGCAGCGCCCCGCGGATAGTTTTTAAGGCTTTTGTAATGTGACTCTCAACCGTTTTGGGTGAAAGCTGAAGCATTTCACTTATTTCCCTGTTTTTTAGCCCATTTTTTCTGCTTAACAAAAATACTTTCTGGCATTGTTCAGGCAATGAGCAGATGGTTTGGTCAATTTCGGTTTGAAACTCTTTGGTAAATATATCATCCAGTACCGGGGCGGATAATGCTTCAAAACTTTCTGACAGTTGCATGTATTCCTCACTTTTATCTGTGCGGTACTGAAGGAGTAACTTCTCTCTACGAATCAAATCAATACATTGGTTACGTGTTAACGTGAACAGATAGGCGTTTAAAGAAGTATTATCCGCTAAATTGTTTCTGTGTTCCCATAATTGCAGAAAAACATCCTGAAGCACCTCCCGGGCATTTTCATCATTATTCAAATAACCTTTTGCAAAATTGAATAGTTTCTTATACCAGTGCTCCATAATTTTTTTAAACACCTGTTCGTTCCCAAGCTTTAAAGCCGACACATATATACCATCGTTTTTCAACATCAACTGCTATAAGATTTATGCCATTTATAATTCCTTAGAAAATCCAAAATAATAACTTTTTATTGAAATATGCGAATCAGAGTTGATATTAGCTGGCTATCAAAAATTCAACCCACTCCGGGATTGCCTCTTTACCCTGTATTGCCTTCCCTGAGCTTCGCACGGGGCTATTTTTATTTATGCCCTTCAGGCACTTCATTATCCCGAAAGGGATTAAACAATAATTACCACGGGTTTTACCCGTGGTAATGAAGCGGATACGAGAAGAACCCCAAAGGGGGTTCAACCCTGCGTATGAATTATATTTTTTTTGTTACGCTCTCTATTCGCTTGGGTATTTTACAACATAATATGAAACCATAATAGCTCCAATTTACCTTAAAGTAATAACTTCTAAAAGAATCTAAATGGCCTGTTTAGTAGCGGGGATACGTTTTAATTACTTTAAAAGACTTAAATAATAAATCCTCGTTTGATATCCTTAGGATATATATCCCTTCAGCATATCCTGAAGTATCCAGGAATATTGTTCCGCCTTTATTATGAATTAATTCGAATACTTTATCGCCTGTGGACGAATAAACAGAAACAATGCTATGTAAAGGTACATTTGCCACAGAAAGGGTATTATAAAAAGGGACAGGGTAAACATTAATATTGCCTATATCCAACCCCAATTCATTATTGTCTGTAACTAAAGGAGAATCGTAAAGGATGCGTATTGCGCCAATATAAAAGAATCCATAACTATTTGTATTATTAGCACCTTTCTCAACACTTAGGGTAACCCTCCCGTGGTCATCCGGCACAATATTATTTATAACTGCCATTTTATAAGTGCTATTTGCTACGTTTAAATTAGCTGTCCCTGAATTACTACCAACTATGGTATACTTTGTATCTCTGTTATCTGTAGCCTCCCTGGAAGCAAATATTTTAAAGTCATATTCAACATCTGTATCAAGATTTTCAAAAATAAAACTACATTTTGGGACGACCTTCCCATTAAATTCTTCTGTATGCCCATAGTAACTGTCAGAACTGGCGGTTGCGGGAATTTCCAGTGATGCATCAGGTGTAGTAGTACCCGAGGTGTTGACGGCACTAAAAATATCATTTACATAGGCAATAATACCGGTAGTATTTCCTTTTGAATCGATTAATTTTATTTTGGAATCCGGATTGTTGTTTGCAGCGGTGAAGTTATTCCAGTTTGGTGTCGACAGGTTTTGATTAGAGCCACAATCAATATTAATAATACCTGAAAGATTGCCCGTTAATGAAGATTTAGGATAGCTCACCTGGGGATCCTTCCACGAGATGAAGTCAAGGCAAACACTGCCTCCTTCATCTGAACACCTAACCTCAACACTATTTTCACCTTCTAAAAGATTTATGGTAACTTTAATTCTGTTCCAAATTTCTTCCGATCCGGTTGGCATAAAATTAAGAGTTTCAGGAATAATATCTCCGTTAACGAACAACCTGGCAACCGTTATACCATCCTTATTGGAATACCTGAAAGTTAAATCAACACTTTTATTTACTTCTGAAATAAGTTTATATGTAGCTGATGCGCCTGTATTTTTTGCAAAACGGATAAATCCATCGCCTGAATTTCCGTAAAAATCATTAAATATGTCAACACCTGAAGCAGAAATATACTTCTCTGCCTGGAGATAAGAATCAGAAAGGAACTCCAAAATTTCAGCATCTACAACACGTTGGAATAATATGCCATGGGCAGCATCATTCAAATGTACATTATCCCCACTATCGTAAATAGGATTAATTGTGTTATTTTCAGTAGCAATTTCAGTCCAAAAATCAAGGGTTTTATCCCCAAAATGTGTATAGGTGGAATCCCTCATATCAGTAAGTAGTTTTATACGGGTTTGATCGAAACTTCTTGGCTGAGTTGTACTTATCCAAACCGGAACATTTGCTGTATTGGCATGTTTCATTATGGTATCGTAATTTCTTAATTGGTCTGTAACAGGTATTCCTGAAAAAGCATCATTGCTGGGAAGATTTATAATAATAGCATCCGGGTTATAGTTTAAAGCTTTTGTAATATTTCTCAAATCGTCCGGAGTGGCTTGACCAGAAGGGGGAATATAACCTGTCGGCATAATATTGTAAGTCCTGTAACCTCCTTTCGCTAAATTAATGACAGAACTTTGTGAATTAACCGACTGGATATATCTTCTATAACGATTAACCCATGTATTGTCACTATCAGAGGGACCGGAGCCGGCTGCAGTCGATGACCCCAATACTACAATTGTCACAGCTTTATCCTGCGCGCTAAGGGAGTTGATAAATGGGAAATAACAAGTAATAATTAATAATATTATCTTCTTCATAATGAATAACCTTATTTTCAAACTTTTATACACTTAAGATCCAGACAAACAATTATTTCGAAACAGGATAAGTGGAATATCAAAGTGCTTATTAGAAATTGTTCAAGTTTTATTCCACGGTACTATATTACTTTGATTTTCAGTTTTACCCCAATCCTGGAGGGTATACTGAAAACTCTATCCTAGTGTCTGGCAGGAATCTACTCCCTTTAGAGTCGGGGTCAGACAAATTGATTTTATTAACAAATTATTATGTACATTGGTTAGACTGGTGTTCTAAAAATAACCACCCGGCAAAGATTCCGGGTGGTATTTTCAACATACATACTCCTAGAAAAACTCCTAAAGCAAAAGAGTATTAATTTAAAATCACAAACAGTTTCGGTCAGCTTACCTCTTAATAATTTTATATGCTTTTATTTTGGTATCATTATCTGATATTTTAAGAATATAGATACCTGCTTTAAGATCTGAGGTGTTCAGGGACATTTTTCCACCCTCATTATTTCTGGTTTCCAATATCTTACTTCCAGTTATTGTATAAACTGAAACGGTGCTATACAACGGGACCTTATCCAGCATAATTATATTATCGAAAGGAACCGGATACACCGAGATTTCATCATCATCAAGCTTCAATTCATCATTTGAGGTTATCGCGTCTGACAGAATACGTATGGCTCCAATATAAAAGAATCCCGTGCTATTATCATTTGCATCACCTTTTTCAACATTTAGGACTATTTTACCTTCTGCATCAGGAGTGATATCAGAGATGACCGCAACTTCAGATGTATTACTGGCGACATTGAGATTAGCTGTTCCGGTATTTCCACCAACTACGGTGTATTTTGTATCCCGGTTATCTGATGCGGTTCTTGAACCAAATATTACAAAAGTATATTTGGAGCCTTGTTTAAGGTTCTCAAACCTAAAACCTCCCGATGGAATAACTTTCCCATTAAATTCTCCGGTATGCCCATAGTAACTGTCGGACGTAGCGTTAACAGGCATATCTATTGCTGCTGCCGGCGATGTAGTACCTGCCGTATTAACGGCACTAAATGGATCATAAACGTAAGCACTTATACCAGTCATTTCCCCTTCGGCATTGACTAACTGAACTGTTGTGCCATCAGTATTGTGGGTAATACTAAAGTTGTTCCAGTAGGGTTGTGCCAGTGTTGCACTATCCCCGCAATCAATATTAATCAAAGCATCCAACTCCATAACAGTAGTAGTTGTATCATAGGCAATACGAATTGCCCCGATGTAAAAAAATCCTACACTATTATCATTGTTTTCTCCTTTTGAAACGTCAAGTGTAATTACGCCATTACCATCCGGATTGATATTTTCAATCGTAGCAACTTCAGATGTATTGCTGGCTGCATTCAGACTTGCAGTCCCCATATTTTGACCAGTAACAGTGTACTTTGCTTCACGATTATCTGTAGCTGTCCGGGAACCAAATATTGTAAAACTATATGCTGTATTTGGATCGAGGTTTACAAACTTGAAACCTCCTGTTGGGACTTCTTTTCCATTAAATTCCCCTGCATGTCCGTAATAACTGTCAGAAGTTGCGCTTGCTGGCATGTCCAGAGTAACGTCAGGAGTAGTAGTTCCTGAACTGTTTACTGAACTGAAAGTATCATATACATAAGCATCTATCCCGGTTTCATTCCCCCCGGAATCAATCAATTGCATTACAGAGTCAGGATTATTATGATTAGCTGTAAAGTTATTCCAATTGGGTGTAGTCATGTTTTGATCGGAGCCAAAATCAATATTAATGATTTTTACAGGTCCCAAATCCGGTTCAACCAATACTCCTACATAGGGAGTAGCAGGCACAGTAATGCCAGCTAAGCTATAAAGCGCATTTCGCCAAAGTGTAAGACCGTTCGTGGTAAAATTCTTTCCGCCATTCTTACTGATTGCACCAAAATTCTGCCCAAAGGAAATCATCCTTGCTTGTGTAGTTTCAGAACCAATTTGCGTCCCGGAAGGTATATCATTAACGAATATACTGGAAGCTGCATCTGTAATTTCAGCTGCCTCGCCTAACAGAGTACTCGTATTCGACATTGTAACACCCCGGGCATAGTTTAATGCTTTTGTTCCGCCAGCACCATTATCATCGGCAGTTTCTTTGAATACCGTAAATTTATTATCTGTAAAAGTAATACCATTAAACAATTCATTGGATTGATTTGCCGGATCCACTTCTATGTCCTTACCAGCAATATCTCCCCCTCCGGTTGGGCTGCCACTGGCAATGGCCCTGCCATCTTTTAATGCGTAAACTTTATTATAAACGAAAGGAACTGAAATTTGAGATAATGCTGCTGAACCTGTTGGCGATAAAATAGAAGCAGTGGAGCCAAAACTTTCCTGAACGACGACTAATTCGAAGCCTGTTAAATCAACAGTAGCATCATCTGCTACCGCAAAAACAGTTACATCAAAGTTTACATCTTCCTTTAATAAACGAATTATGACATCGTCATCTGTTGTAGAAGCTGTTGCATCCATTGTACGGTTAGAAGTAAGGTATGCAACTTTTGTAGGTTGAGCTGCCCCTACAGGTGTAGTGGGGACAGGAAGCCTGGCTAAGCTGTACAGCGCATTACGCCAGAGTGTGATTCCGTTATCGGTAAAATTTGTGCCATTATTTTTACTTATCGCACCAAAATTTTGCCCAAAGGCAATCATTCTTGCCTGTAACGTTTCAGATCCAATTTGTGTTCCGGCCGGGATATCGTTCAAAAATATAGTTGTTGCCGCATCTGTAATTTCACTCGCTGTCCCGAATAAAGTATTTGTATTGGACAATGTAACATCGCGTGCATAGTTTAATGCTTTCGTGCCGTCAGCCCCTGTATCATCAGCTGTTTCTTTGAATACATCAAATTTGTTACTTGTAAAGGTGATGGCATTAAACAATTCATGAGACTGCTTTGCCGGGTCTACTTCTATGGTTGTGCCTACAATTTCTCCTCCCCCGGTTGGGCTGCCACTGGTAACGGCCCGACCATCTTTAATTGCCCAAACTTTATTATAAAGGAAAGGAATAGAAATTTGTGACAGAGCAGCTGATCCTGAGGGTGATAAAATACCAGAAGTTGAGCCAAAACTTTCCTGAATAACTGCTATATCGAAACCATTCAGGTCAACAGTCGCATCATCTGCTACTGCAAAGACTGTTACGTCAAAGTTTGCATCTTTTTTTAACAATCGGATTATCGCGTCATCATCTGTTTTAGAAGCTGTTACATCCATTGCTCGATTAGAAGTAATGTATGCAACCTTTTTTTGTGCGTTACTGACAGATATGGCAAATACCATTAGTAAAACTGTGAATAATTTTAATGTAGAAATTTTCATCGTTAATTGATATTAGGAATTATAAAACTTTTAATCAAATTTTTGAGGTTTTACTGAGAATCAACTAAGTGTAGTCTAAGTATCTCAGGTGTCTTTTTATCCGTTTGAAAAACTATCTTTAGTCGGATAAATTTAGTTCGGATCTCTTTTGAAGACAAAAGTCTATACATCTCAGGAGTCTAGCCCGAGTCAAAAATTACTTCTTTCATGTTCTTTCATTTTTATATTAGTATTTATTCTTTTCCAAATATTGTAGCCATATAAACTATGATTCTCTCTTCAGTGACCTTCATTGTTGTTAATTATGATTGAATCCCGATCGTCGTGATGATTCTCAGGATCCAATCATTCACTTACATCATATCACAGAAACCTACCTCTTAAGTATTTTATGCAACTCCAACCTATTTCCCGTCTTTATTTTCAGGATATAAGTCCCCGGAGGCATCCCATGAAGATCGATTTGGGAATTATTACTTTGAGGTGTTATCTCAAGTATTTTTGTACCTAAAAGATCATACATTAAAACTTTACTTATCTTATCATTGGCTGATATATTAAGTTTGTCATTAACCGGGTTCGGATAAACTTTAATCATAGCCTCCTCAACTTCCTTTTCTGCAACATAATTCAGCTGTGCCGACTTTAATGAAGTTACCGGGGTTGTCGGTACAGTTAAACCTGCCAGGCTGTAGAAGGCGTTACGCCATAAGGTAATTCCTGCACTTGTGATGTTTGTTCCATAATCTTTACTCATTGCCCCAAAATTCATCCCAAATGCAATCATTCTGGCAGATAAAGTCTCTGAACCTACCGTTGTGCCTGCAGGTATATCGTTTAGAAATATTGAATTTGTTGTATCTGTAATTTCACTTACTGTGCCGATCAATGTAGTGGTGTCTGAAATTGTCAGATTATAGGTATAATTTAAAGCTTTTGTTCCTACTCCTCCATAATCACTGGCAGTAGTATCAAAGACACTAAATTCATTATTGGTAAAACTAATCCCATTAAACAATTCGTTCGATTGATGAGCAGGGCTGACCGTTATCGCCAATCCTGACGCATCTCCGCTTGAACCTCCCCCACTGCTAACGGCTCTATTATTTTGTAAAGCATATACTTTATTGTATATAAATGGGATGTTTATATTTGCCAGCCCGGCAGAACCTGTAGGCTTCAATATATCGGCTAAAGAGCTAAAACTTTCCTGCACAACAGCAATGTCGAAGCCCGACAAACTTATTGTACTATCACTGCCTACAGCGAACACCGTTACATCGAAATTGTCATCCGCTTCCAATAGACCAATTATAGTATCATTTGTGACGGCAGTTGCACTTGTATCCATGGTTTTATTGTAAGTAATATACGCGACCTGGATATTAGTAGTGTCTGGTACAGCCGGAACAGTATCATTAAGACCAGCCAGGCTGTAAACAGCATTATGCCAAAGCCTTAAACCATTACTTGTCATATTTGTACCATAGTCTGCGCTTATCGCTCCAAAATTCATCCCAAACGCAATCATCCTTGCCTGTAATACTTCTGAACCTATTTGTGCCCCGGAATCAAGGTCATTTATAAATATTGAATGCGTTGTATCAGTAATTCCGGTTGCTGTGCCCAATAAGGATGTTGTATCTGAGAGGCTTAACCCATATGTATAATTTAATGATTTGGTTCCGTCACCTCCATTATCATTTGCGGTTGAATGGAACACATCAAATGCATTATTTGTGAAAGTAATACTGTCAAACAATTCATTAGACTGGAATGAAGGGTCGACTGTAATGGACAAGCTTGAGATATCGGCACTGGTACCTCCTCCTGTATCAACAGCCCTATTGTCGCGTAAAGCATAAACCTTATTATAAATAAATGGAATATGGATATTTTCCAGCCCTGCTGAACCGGTAGGTTTTAAAATATCGGCAGTTGAACCAAAACTCTCCTGTATAATTGCGACGTCGTAACCTGTAAAGTCCACTGTTGCGTTATCCGCAACCGCAAAGACGGTTACATCAAGATTTTCATCCGCCCTTAACATTCGTATTATGGTATCATTATCAGTACTGGTTGCCGTGGTATCCATTACCCGGTTTGAAGTTACATATGCAATCTTTACAAGTGTTGTATCCGTAGTTGTTGTGTCAGCGCATGTTGTATCTGCAACGAAGGTCGAATTCATAAGCGCATAGGCCCATTCCTCAATGTTTGTATATCCATCATTATCGCCATCGCAATGTGGGTTTGAAGGAATACCTAATGTGTGCCTTGTGGGTGTATAATTCAGTTCGATATAAGGTGCATCCTGACCAACATAAGTCCCATTGGCTATTCCAAACACCGAAGCATCTCCTCCTATAACAATTTGTTGGTTAGCCCCAGCTGAAGTAGTTTGAATAATAATATGATGACAAAGCGGGTTGGGATGATCTATAGCCTCAGTACCCGATGGTAACTGTGCATTAATTGCACTTAACACCTGACTTTGATTTGTTGTATTGGTGGTTAAATTTATTGATGTACTATTTACCGTAAAGCTAACATTGTTGGCACTAAAGTCATAACCATTTAGCATATTGCCATCTCTTGTTAACAATCCATCCAGAACACTTAGATTATATGCTTTTGCCGGTTGAGCCCTTGGACTGTTCAAATAATCTTGCTCTCCAGCTTTTAATTTCACAATAGCCAGTGAATCAAAGTAATCCCTATTCCATGGTCTACTTCCTGAATTCACTAAAACGCTATCAATAACATCATCCGCAGGGACTATATTATATTCGCTAATATCAAGTACATTGGACGCAGAATTATCAGTAAAGATTGCATCTACATTTGTTGAAGGCATATAAGAGAAAACACATTGTCGTTCAGTGAACCCGGAATCTTTCCTGATACAATTATTGTCGTTCATATAAATTGTACTCGAGGTATTCAGCCCCATCCTCCAATAACTGAAATATTCAGATTTGGAATCAGTCATTGAAGGTGTTGGGTAAAAATTATTTCCGATAAATGCCCCGTTATTGCCTGTAGCAGCAGCTGAGACATCAACTCCTGTAAGTGCATAACCTGTAGCATAATTATTGATATATATGACCGAATCAGTAATGATATGAGGGAACCGGTTTGTAAACCACCCAAATAAGTTATTATATATTGAAGCCCTGATTGGTGACCTTACAATTGCCCCAAAACCATGAGCTTCCGGTTCATTTGGTGCACTTTCATTCGCATGATAAGAATAGTGTAAAGCTTCATATAATAAACAATTTGAAATGGTAAAATTCCCACTGTACACGCCAAATAGTTCATCTGATCCCCAGCTAAAAGAACAATGGTCAAGTACAATATTATAACTTCCTGATAATGCTGTAAAACAATCCTCAACATCAACAGTACCATCCGGTCTAAGGTAATCGCCATATCGGATAGCAATATTTTGCATTAAAAGGTCGTGTGAATTAAAATAAACGGCCATTGACTTTATTGTAATTCCGGGATCAGGTGCAGTTTGCCCATAAATATTGATATAGGGGCTTGTTATTTCAAACCAACGGGCAGCACCGCTACTATAATCTATTACACCTCCAACTTCAAAAACAACTATTCTCGGATAGGTTTGGGTTACAGCCCATTGAAAGGAGCCACTATAAGTACCTGTTTGCAAAACTCCTGCATAAAGGGTATCCACAGTTAAAACAATGGGTTCTACTTCGCTGCCGTAAGCACCTCGGGTCTCTGTACCATAGCCAACTGCCCCGGGGAATATTCTTTGCCCTTGAGATGTTATCCATACAGACAAAAAACTCATCAAAAGAATAATAAATTTTATGTTTAGATTTTTCATGATTTTAAAAATTTAGTTTTGGTATAAACACAAAGATTTTCTTACACTTCATTACTTTCTTTTCATTGGCAATTGTTTTAGGTTGAATATTTTATTGTTCCACTTAATTTTCATATCCACATAAAAATGTATCAATGAATAATGATTGATTTAGATACTCTGATATTTGTGCCTGACAACACATTCAGATTATAAAGGCCCGGAGAAAATTCAGAAAGGTTGAACTCTTTTGTGGTGAATTGTTCCGATCTTTCAAATTCTGAACTATATACCGTCTGACCAGAAACATTTGTAATGGTGATCTTTTTGATATATTCACCGTTCTGTAAATTCGATACATTTAAGAAAAACTTTCCATTATTAGGATTAGGGTAAATGGAGATGTTATTCAAAGAATTGTTATTGCCATTACCAATCTCAGTGGTGGAAGATATTATACCTCCGGGATTTGCGATGCTGTAGACCCATTCTTCAATGTTGGTATAGCCATTTAAATTATCATCTGAATGTGCATTCGCAGGTATATCCAAACTATTACGTGCAGATGGATATTCATAATCACCATAGGGTGCATCTTGCCCTTTATATGTGCCACTGGCAATCCCGAATACCGAAGCATCTCCTCCAATAACAATTTCCTTGTCACTACCAGGTGTAGTAGTTTGGATAATTATATGTTTACACATCCGGTTTGGATGGTCAATGGCAATGGTTCCTTCCGGCAATTGTGCATTAATAGCGTCCAGTACCTGGCTTTGACTTGTTGTATTTGCAGTTAGGCTTATTGTAGTCCCGTTTACCGTAAAAACTACGTTATTCGCACTAAAGTCATACCCATTGCCCATATTCCCGGCAGTGGTTTTCAAGCCATCCTGAGGACTTAAATTATAAGCTTTTGCAGGCTGTGCCCTGGGGCTATTCAAATAATCCTGATCACCAAATTTCAATTTTTCAAGAGCTAATGCGTCATAATAGTCTCTATCCCATGGCCTCATTCCGGAATTTATTAATATGCTGTCAATTACATCATCGGCAGGTACTATTTTGTACTTACTCACATCCACAACATTTTCTTCCGGGTTGTCGGTATAAATGGCATTCCGTTCTGTTTCACTCATGTAAGTGAATATGCAGTATCTCTGACTCTGACCTTCGTCGCTCTTAATACAGTTATTATCATGCATGTATATCGTACTTGAAATATCCAGGCCATTTCTCCAGTAAATGAAATATTCTGATTTTGAACTGGTCATTCCCGGAGTCGGATAAAAACTATTCCCAATAAATGCCGCATTATTGCCTGTTGCTGCTCTCCTGACATCTGCACCTAAAAGTGCATAGCCTGTAGCATAGTTGTTAATATATGCAATAGTATCAGTCCGAAACAAAGGAAATCGACTGGTGTACCACCCCAACAAACAATTATAGATAGTTACATTGGTGGGAGAACTTACTATTGCGCCAAATCCATGCGCCTCAGGTTCATTCTCCCCACTCTCATTGGCGTGATATGAATAATTTAAAGCTTCGTATGTTAAACAGTTTGATAAAGTGAAATTTTTCCCGTACGAACCAAATACTTCATCTGCCCCCCAGCTAAATGAACAATGGTCTACCACTGCATTATAGCTTCCATCTAATCCGGTAAAACAGTCTTCAGGCGAGATAGTACCATCTGGCCTTGGATAATCTCCATAACGAATAGCTATGTGCTGCATTAATAAATCATGCGACCTAAAGTAGATACAAACTGATTTTAAAGTAATTCCGGGGCTGGGAGCTGTTTGCCCATAGATGTTTATATACGGATTATCAATATGGAAATACCTGGTATTTGTAGTACTATAATCAATTACTCCTCCTACTTCAAATACTATTATTCTGGGAAAAGTTTGTGAAACAGCCCATTGAAATGACCCACGGTTTGTTCCTGTTTTTAGAATTCCTGCATAAAGGGTATCTACTGTTAAAATAGTTGGGGTTTCGCTTCCCTGGTAAGCTCCACGGAATTCAGTTCCAAATCCAACGGCACCGGGAAAAATCTTCTGTGCGCTCGATGAAATTGAAATGAAGAGTGAGCAAAAAACCAGGATGGAGTATTTTGTATAAGATTGTTTCATTCTATTTTAGTTTTGATTAGTTAGAATATATTTATACAGCCATTTTTCTGCTAATTCCGGCCACACGCGCGCTGCACTATAATTGGCGCGCATTCCATAGCCGTGGCCTCCTTCAGGAATCATGTGGAGTTCGACAGGAATTTTTAATTCAAGCAGCGCTTCAGCTACATTAAGAGAGCCATAGTTGGCGATACCGTCGTCAGCTGTAGCATAAATAAACATGGGAGGAGAGCCTGCTCCAAAAGATACATTTTCAGGCAATGCCCGGGAGTTGGCATTTCCCATTCCTCCCGGATAAATCAGCATGGCAAAATTGGGAATGCATGAAATTGTATCGGCGGCATCGGTTGGTTCATACAAATTTTTGGGGATACCCGATACCTGTGCACTTAAATTCCCTCCGGCAGAAAATCCAATAACGCCCAGTTTGTCAGGATTAATTCCCCACTCATTAGCTGTACTGCGTACCAGCCTCATTGCACGCTGAATATCCCGGGCAGCCAGGTCACGTTTGTCCGGCACCCTGTATTCCAACAGAAATGCTGTAACTCCCAGTTCATTTAACCACTCAGCTATTTCAGATCCTTCTTTGTTAATACAAAGATGCTTGAAGCCCCCACCCGGACTAACGATAACAGCTACTCCGTTCTTTTTATTTTCAGGAGCTTCAAAGACAGTTAATGAGGGGTTTGTTACATTGGTTAATCGAATGACACCATCGCCCCTGTCAGGCAGGATGGAAGGCTCTGATTCTGTGCTTGTATCCTCCCGATCAGGCCATAAAAACAGGGTTGGACTCTCCTGCGGGGTAACGAATAAATAAATAAATAAAAATGAGAGACTTATTACATATTTCATATTACTAATTTTTTAATGATTTATAGCTTCAATAAATTTCTCAATGGTATTAAGTTCCGGCTCCTTTGCATTCGCTGAAGTAATCCAGTATTCCAAATGCTTGCATGGTTTTGATACAAGCAGATACTGGTCATATTGACTTAATTTCTTTTCAAAATCATCAGGGTTATAAATGATTGCTGCTCCCAGTTCTACTCTATTAGCTACAATGTCTTCGGGATGAAGGCCCCAGGTTGCAATGTAGTTTGCTTCCTTAACTACCTTTTGGCTTTTGTGGTAATTAATACCAGTCACAAACTGTACATCATCATCCGTTAAGGCAAATGCCTCAACCCTGGCTTTTCGAATACCTGAAAAAACCGTAAGCCGAACCAGCACATCAACGGTTGTGTTTTTATAAGGCACATCTTCAGATAGCAATTCCATGAAAGACTCTGTTCCCTCTTTTTCCACGCGGGCAACCCGGTTTGAAACCGGATTAAGCAGTACAACTTTTTCTCCGTCCCAGAGACGAATACCCCCCAAGCCAACTGTTGCGCCAACTTTGTAATAGTCAGCCCCCCACCCTTCTGCCTGCTGTTTGACTGTAGGATACCAACGAGCTTTCCGCAGTTCTAAACCCGGTTTTGTTTTTGAATAGACATCAATGGCGGCCTTTTTATCAAAATAAAATCTAAATCCCAACCACTCATTTTCGACGGCAGGGCCATGATGCCCTAAATCGTAAAACAGATCTCCGGTTGCAGACCTAATTTCATTTAGATATACTGAGCTGTCACTTTTCGAAAAGAGGCTTATATCTGTTCTGTTTTGAGCGAATATCTGACCTCCAATTGAAACCAATAAAACGAATAGTATCATGTACCTGTAATGCATTCGAATATCTTTATAATTTATCTTCGTTTGTTTTTCATTTGCGTCATCACTTTATACTCTTTCATTATAATTTATAGAACTCTTCCCAGCCTTTGCGAGGAGGTGGTCCAATAAGATATGCATTGGCAATTTCATTGTTTGTTATTTTCTTTTTCTTGGGGTCGAATGACAAACTACTATTTAGCCGCTGTGCAATTACACCCAACATCATTACCTGTGTTAACGGACCAGAAACATCAAAAGAAGACCGGCATTTTTCTTCCCCTTTGCACGAAAGGAGGAAATTCTCGTAGTGATTCGATGGGCTTTCCGGTACTTCGGGTAAACTGTTTTTCATTTCAAGGGCTTTCGATTCTGGAATAATTGATAGAGTAGAGCTATGTGATCCACCTTTAAATGTTAATCCTTCTCCATAAATAATTTTTCCGGGCTGATTCTCTTTGGTGCCAATACTTCCTCCTGTGGGTGATGGAATATCTTTGTCTTCTGCCAGATTTCCAAACTCATCGGGTAATGGAGGTAGGTTATTAACTCCATCGTACCAGGTCATTTCAACAGGGGGCATTTTTTCTCGTTCAGGGAATTTAAAAAGCAAGGTTGATTCCTGCGGAAAAACCAGGGGGCTGTATCCTCCAATGTTTTGAGGGATAACTTCTGTTGGCAATCCTAATTCCAGGAATTCATGGGCTGTATCAAAAAGATGAGCTCCCCAGTCGCCTAATGCACCGTTTCCAAAGTCATACCACGAACGCCAGTCACCATCAACATAACCAACATTGTATTTGTGGTATTGGGCTGTTGCATTCCATAAATCCCAATCCAATGTTTCAGGAATAGGTTGCTTTTCCAAATAATCGTATACTTTTAGGCCATGCCAGCGCCTGCTGCCATTCATAAAAACGGTAATCTTTGAAACATTTTTAATGATTCCGGCTTCAACCCAGGTTTTAAACTGAAAATAATTTGCCCCCGAATGCCCCTGGTTACCCATCTGGCAGGCGACTTTGTACTTTTTTTCTGCCTTTATTAAAAGTTCTGCTTCCTGAAAAGTATGTGTTAGTGGTTTTTCTACAAAAACATGCTTCCCCAGCGACATGGCCAATATTGTTATGGGAAAATGTGAAAAATCGGGAGTAGCAACAGATACAGCATCAATTTGGTTTCCCTTTTTATCGAACATTTCCCTGAAATCGTAAAAACGAGGCGCATCAGGGAATTTTTCCATTATCTCCAACGTACGCGGTCCTCCCAAATCAACATCGCACAGAGCTACAACATTGGCCAATCCGGTATCGAACAATTTGTTTATATCATAATTCCCCTGATGCCCAATTCCACAACAAGCAAGGTTTACTTTATCGCTGGGGGGAGTTGGGCGTTTGTTACCTTTTGCATCGAATCCGCCAAAAACATAATGCGATGGAACTACAGTAAATGCTCCAATTGCCAACGCATTTTTTAAAAATTTCCGGCGTTGATTTTCTGTTTCATTATTGCAACTTGTGCTATTTTTTATCTTTTCCATGGATACTTATATTTTTGATTGCTTATAATTTTATCTTCATTTACTTTTCATTTGCTCCATCCACAAATCCAATTTGATTATTTCGGCACCGGCCAATATTACCGCGCCAAGACCATGGTTGTCGTTTAATTTTGTTGGTCTGTCGTAATAAAATCGAAGGTTATCCTGTATCCCCGTGCCAACGCATATATCTTCCACCTCGCCTTTTTCCGTTATCTTTTTAACCAATCCTTTCCATCCGCTTATTGCAATGCTTGCATACGAAGGATTTATCCAACCTTCACTAACTGCTTTAGCAACACCGTATATAATCATTGCGGTTGCTGAACTTTCGAGGTAAGAATCGGGCTTATTGATTAGTTGGTGCCACATTCCACTATTATCCTGGCAGCGCGAAAGCCCTACAATATGGTCTTCCAGAAGATGGATCAAATGATTTCTTTTGGGATGGTCTTCGGGCAATACACTGAGCAACTCTACCTGAGCCATCATTACCCACCCGTTACAACGCCCCCAATGTGCTACGCCATTCTGCCCATTGTCGCTGTAATAGCAATGAAAATACAACCCATTATTTTTGTTATAGAGGTATTTACTGAAGTTTTCAACTTGTAAGATCGCATCATCGAGGTATTTACTGTCGCCTGTAATTTTCGCCATACGAGCCAGAAAAGGGACACTCATGTATAAATCATCTGCCCAAAGGGTCATTTTCCGGGGCCAACTCCTGACTAATGTGCGATCATCAAAACGAAGCTCATCACTAGAAATATAATTGGCAGCACGATTCAAATATTCTTTGTATTCTTTTTGGGAGTCAAATTCGTAAACATCACACAAACCAGCTGACATAGCACCACAATGATCCAATAATCCCATTTCGAAATATTGAAATACAGAAGGGTTCCTTATTCCATTTTCGTGCTGCTTCTTAAAATATTCCAGGTTGTCAAAAATGTAGCGGTAATTATTTAAAGCATATGATTTGTATTTTTCGTTTCCCGAAACTTCACTTAGTCGAATCATCCCGATGGCTAAAACCCCATTCATATATTCCCAACGGTGGTAAGGACTATCCATTTCATATTCTGCAGAAACCGGAAGTCCATTCGTATTATCAAAAAGTTCCCTGGTTTTTTTATTAATAATTTTGAATGAAGTACTCTCAATAATATTATCTGCAACTTTAAATGTTGCACTACCATTATTTTGTGCTGAAATATTATTGAGACACAGCACATTAATAAGTAATATAAGTATTAACTTTAATTGATTATTCATTCCTTAAACTTCTAATATTTAACGCATTATCAACATTCTTACTTTTATTCAAATTTCCTTTTATGCTAAGGCATATATTTCTTTAGCTTTTTTGCCCAAAGGGCATAACCCGGTTTTGTCATGTGTAAATTGTCGTCCATAAAAAGTGATTTATTGGGCACACCACTCTTATCAAGCATTATATTCCACACATCAACCATTTTTACATATTTGTATTTTCGAACCTCCTTTTTAAGCAAGGAATTGTATTCGAGGTATTTATCTTTCAACCCTTTATCCCACCTTCTTTGGCTGGGTTTTGGTGCTATAAAAACAATTTTGGCATTGGGTAAATTGGAATGGATAATGTAAATAAGTTCCCGGGTATCTTCTAAAATCTCTTCGGAAGATTTACCATAGCTGATATCGTTATCCCCTTCATAAATAAATACCGTTTCAGGATTATATCTGATTATCGCTTCGTTGGCATAATATATCAGGTCGCTGGTTTGCGACCCTCCAAAACCACAATTTAATACATTCTTTCCGGGGAATGATTCCTGGAGGAAAGTCCAATGCGCAAAACTTGAACTTCCGGCAAACACGGCTAAATGGGTTGAATTGACTTCAGAAGCAGTTTTAAACTTTTCTATGTCTGCTTTAAATCTTAGCGGGTCTTGCCCGAATGCATTTGTGCATAAGGATAAATCGATCAATAATTGCACAAAAAGCGTTACGGCTATCAACTTCAAAATTCTCATATTCATTTCTCTACTCTTGTTTGTATTTTTGCTCAATAATTTCAATTGTTTCATTTCCTGCCTCACTTCGGGCATTTGATACTGAATTGTACATCCCGACTTATTTAGGGTCTATTATATCTACATGCTCTTTGGGACTGTATGAACAGAAATCAGTTATGCTCCTACCCCGCTGAAGGTCCATTAATGCCTTACCCCCTTTTTCAGGGTCGGGGATAACATCGTAAGGCCGTATATACTTCAAGGCACGGTCGTCGAGGTAGTTTATGCGAAAAAGTTCGTCGTAAGCCCTCCCGACTTCTGCAGTTGGCTCTCCATTTGAAAGTGCCATCTCCGCATCAATTTTTGCTCTTAATAAAGTTTGCCTCCAACGCCAAGAATTTCGGGCATACCAACTTAAAGTCCTGTCGTAGTATGATAGTTCTTCCCAAACCTTTGGCGAACCACTGAAGTCATAAACTCTGTTTTTACCTACCCGCCAGCGCGAGGGTTCAATTGCAGCAATAGCTTTCGTTATTTCATTGGCATGTTCCCTGGAAAATTCATAACTGACATATTCCTTGAGAATATCCATTGTGTTTCTTTCAGGATCCCAACAAAGCTGTGCCCATAAAACCTTGTTAATATCTTCATGGATTCCCTCTGTATAGGGTAGCCCACCAATAATCAAATCTTTTGACAAGTTCCATTGTTCCTGGATATGTTTGGGCATTGGGTTAGAACCAAACCCTCCCCATGGGCCCCCCTGGGGCATACTAATATCCAGAAAACTAATGATGGGTTTATCTATCCTGTGTTTATTTTCGACCACCTGTTTAGGAAAGTATCCGTTAACATATGTGCCATCTGCCAGAATCCCATCAATCCAGTCCAACTCCTTGTTATCAAATTTTTTCAATAAGGCATCCCAGTCACCTATGTTACCACAGTTGTAATCGAAAAACCAGGTTCCCAAATAAAATTTCCCTTTGGGAAAAACACGATGAAAAATTTTACTGAATTCTTTCGATAAAAGCATATATCCGTTTGAACCCCAGGGATAACATTTTTCACAACCGCACCCACCGCTATCATAGGGCCACATAACCATCTGATCGAGTGGCTTTAGTGCAAGCAGACTTTCCTCAAACTCTCTTTTTAGTAACTCCATACCTTCCGGGTTGGAAGGACAAATTTCTGTCCCCCAATTCCTGGGGATTTCTGTTTTATACCTTAAATCCAATGGGCTATTTATAAACCCATCATTGGCCATGATAAACACAGTTGTTTTCATGCCCAAAGATTCAGCAGTCCGCAATATCAGGTTTAGCCGGGTTAAATATTCTTTTGCTTCAGGCTGGTCAAGTCCGGTGTATTGGAATTTATGATAAATTACCGCACAATCGTTGATCCCCCATAAGGCTAAATCTTCAAGGTATTCAATAAGGACATCCTCAGGGGCAACCTGTGAAAAGTTATAATTGTGGACACAGAAGTACATGCCCCTGTCTTTCTTAACAGGGGCACTGACTTCCGGACTATCGTGAAAAATTATATTACGGGGGCTTATTTCTGCTAACCTGAGAAGTTTTCCGCAGCCATACAGGATTCCGTGTTCCCCTCCTCCGGTAACCCGTATCTCATCATCCGATAATTTTTCTATTTTAAACCCGTCAAAGGGGAGCTTGCTGTCTTTACATAAATAAATATTTTTGTGAAAGGAATACTTGTCGTGCGAATGGCCACCCATTGGTTCCGTCCTTTCTTCAAATATACGTTGCATGATATTTTTTGCCCTGTCAACAATATCTCCTTCAACATTTTCGAGGACTATGTTGACATAATGCAAATCTGTAGTATTAATTTCTTTTTTTGCTTCGTTTTTCCCTTGTATGGTCTTTTCATCAATGGGATATCTACAAATGATTAGTGCAACAAATAGTGGTAAAAACAATATTAAATTCATATTTCGGTATATTTTATTCATGATATTTGACTACATATGTTCCCTCTCAATCATTCCTAATTCGAACGAAAGGGAATATTTCAATGGGCTGGCACCAACTATTTTCTCCATCATAGACAGCCGTCAACAGCCCTTTAATAAAACCTTCGTCGATAAACAATTGAGGGCGTTCTCTCCGGTTGCAGTGCAACACAGAACCGTCATCATACTGAATATCATGGTCGTAAACAACGAGGTCTTTGTATATTTGCCAATTGTTCACACCATCTTCAGAGAATAAATGAGCCCCCCATCGTTCATGCCCGGTGATGGCTCCAATATTATCTTCACAAATCAAATGGTATTTGCCTCCGTTCTTAAAGAGGTAGAAATCTTCTATTCTGGCGTCACCCCAAACATCGTCGTTAATAACCTGATAGGGTCCACTATAATTACTGGCTTTAGCTAAAGATACTTTTAAGTCGGCATCACGGTAAACCATCGTTATGCTGTCGTTGTCCTGCAATATGGCGGGATTGTTCGATTCGAAATTGATAATGGCTTGATCCGACCTTCTCCATGGACCTTCAATTGAAGCAGATACTGCATAACCAACCCGCCTCAGGAAATACTTATCGCTACCGGATCTCATGGTTGAGAAATCAGAACCGATATAAAACAATACGTATTCGTTTCCAATCTTATGAATGGTAGGATTGTGTGCCATATTTGAATCCCAGAAAGATGAATCCCTTTCGCCAATAACGACTTCCTTAAAATCATAAGGCCCGGTAAATGAGGTAGAAGTTGCCCTGACAATTTCTGAATGTTCGAAATAATCGTAGGGGAACTCCCTTTTTTTAGGCCACCTCGAAGCAAACATATGGTAGGTAGAATCGACTTTAATTACGGAACCACCCCAAACCCAGTAGCCATCCATCTTAAACCCACTTACAGTTGCCACTTGTTGCAGGCGTTCTTTAATTGGTTTATTATTGGTTTTACAACCCCAATAAACCGGGATTATCAGAAATAAAATTGCGTAGATTGCTTTCATATCAAAAACTCCCTTCTTGAAAATCATTGACACAGGGTCGCACGGTAGATTTTTTTGCCTCTATTTCGACCGAGCATGGCTTTAGTTCATCAGAAATAGCTGTAAGCTTAATTTTACCTGCCTGCCTGTTTGCTTGCACAATAACCTGGCATTTGCCATTGAACAGCCTGCGGAAATATTTCCCTTCCAGTATTTTATCTGGCTCATGACTGCTTGGATTTCCATTGCCAACTCCTATAATTTTACCGTTCCCCTCAATTTCGAAAACGATAAAATTATCTGCATCAGGAACTTCTCGCCCATGTATATCAAGGGCAGTAATGTTTACGACACTTACATCTTCACCGTCAGCATTAATAGTTCTTCTGTCCGGAGAAATAGTAAGCATGGCAACTGCTTCTGTTGTCTCAATTTTTTTTACAATCTTTTTTCCATTTTTTATTCCTCTTGCTTCCAATAAACCCGGTTCGTAAACCACATCCCACTCAACATGTGAGTACTTTTCTACCGATTTTTCGCCAAGGCTTTTCCCATTTAGAAAAAGTTCCACACTTTCACAATTTGTTTGGCACCAAACATTGATGGTATCTCCCGTTTTCCCCGGCCAGTTCCAGTGCGGATAGATATGCAGGACATCTTCGTCAGTCCACCATGATTTATAATAGTAGTAGTTGTTTTTAGGGAATCCACAAACATCCATTACTCCAAAATTGCTAGACACCGCTGGCCAAATATAAGGGCCCGGCTCCCCCCTGTAATCGAAACCGGTCCATATAAACCCGCCTGCCATCCATTCTCTTTCCATAAAGTATTTCCACCATTCTTCAGCATTCGTGCACCATGGATAGAATGTATTCTCCTTTTTGTCATAATCACTCATAAATGCCTTATACTCGTTGACAGTATATTGCCCACGAGTGCATAAAGTGCTGGCTTCTTCACTTCCTAATATTGGTTGGGTTGGGTTTTCTTTGTGGTATTGATCAATGTTATTTGTTCTAACATTATCATAAGTCCGTCCATAATAATTGACCCCTCTTACATCTACTACTTCGTTAACCCCGTGATAATTTCCTCTGTTGTTTCCTGCGTAGGTACATAACCGAGATGGATCTAGTTTGCGTTGAATCGTTTTTAAGGTTTGTGCCACTCTTTTTCCTGATTCAACGTTATGAATATTCATTTCTTCATTACCCAATGACCAGATAATTACTGAGGGGTGGTTGCGGTCTCTTAAGATTAATCTTTCGAATTGGTCTAAATATTCTTTAGTGCTTGATAATAGCCTTGTTTCGTCCATTACCAGCATCCCCAGTTTATCACAGGCCTCCAACAATTCGGGGGTTGGAGGGTGATGTGCGCTTCGATACGCGTTACACCCCATTTCCTTGAGCCTCTCAATTCTATAATATTGCAGGCGGTCAGGCAATGCAACACCTACACCTGCATGATCCTGATGGACACAGGCCCCTTTTATTTTTAGAGGTTTTTCATTTAAGAAAAACCCTTTTTCGGGGTCAAACCGAACCGTTCTTATTCCAAAGGTTGTTTCTTTGTAGTCCAGTAATTCATCACCACATTTAACTTCCGATATGAGCTTATAGAGGTAGGGATTATCGATAGACCAAAGGGTTGGATTTGTTATTTTGATTTTACCTGAGATTTTCCTCTCCGAATCTTTTTTGAGTAAAACGGATTCATTCATTTTCCCAATAACATTCCCCTCACCATCTATGATACTATGGAACAGTTGGTATTTTTCTGCATCTGAATCTTTACAAATCAAATTTGTCTGGATATTAACCCAGGAATAATTATCCATTACATTGCAGAACACATATATCCCGTTTTCAGGAATATATGCTTGTGCATCTTTAATTAACCATACGTGCCTGTAAATTCCGGCACCTTCATACCACCAACCTTCATATTTCGATGCATCAACCCTTACGGTTAAAGCATTGTTGCCTCCGTAATTAATTATATCGGTGACATCAAAAGAAAACTCCATATAGCCGCCGGTATTATTCCCCAAAAGAAATCCATTTAGCCAAACTTCACAATTGCGGAACACTCCGTCAAATTTTATATTGAGCCTCTTGCCTTCATCATTTTTGGGTATAAAAAACTTCTTCCTATACCACCCAATTGAATTTTCCAAATACTTGTGTCCAACAGGATGATAACCATGTGATTCCAGGTTCGGATCATTCACAAAATCTAATTCAACAGCCCAATCGTGGGGTAAGTCAATATTTCGCCATGTACTATCGGAAAAATTTAGTCCGGTTATCCCATTATGCAATCCGGCTTTTGCCAATGACTTCATTTCCAGTAAATGAATAGTTTCCTGACTTTCAGCAGCTATTTCAGATTCAAGCTTAAACCGCCAGTTGAAATCAAGTAAAAATTTTCCTTCTTTCTCGTTACTATCAGCAAATAGATTACCTGACGCAAAAAAGATGGGTATCAGTAATATGGCTGTTATAGATAGGTTTTTCATTCTATTTAATTGTTTAATTTTATTTTGCATTCTCCTGAACTACATACCCTTATCTTCAGAGTCGCCTTATTTTAATGCTACGAAAGGCTACAACCCCCTCGCTCGCCTGCAGTATTACAGGACTTTCTTTTGCAATCATAAAATCCTTGATTATCGAAGGTTTAGCTCCTGTGACTAAATCTTGAACTATGCCATCTTTTAAGTCGTATTCTACCACTTTCCTTCCGTTTAACCAATGCTGAACTTTGTCGTCTGCAGAAAGAATAATACGTCCCTGATTCCAGGTCCCTGGTTTTTTGTTCATCCAAGGGTAATATTTAGCAGGAATTAACCCGAACAGCGATGCGCATGCATGACCATTGTCTATACTTATTTGTTCGTCGGAATAACTCAGATCATCAAACAACTGATACTCCAGCCCTTTAGAAAGATCCACTTTGCCCATTCTATAAATAATACCGCTTTCTGATTGCGCACTAAGGTTAAAATCAAATTTTAGGTCAAATGCATTATAGTTTTCGACCGTTGCGATATTATTTTTTTTACTTCCGAATTCGGGATGGTACGATAAAACTCCATCTTCTGCTACCCATCTATCCAGGTAGATACTATCCTTACAAAAACTTTCCCAGCCATCGGTAGTTTCACCATCGAACAACAACTTATAGCCTTGAAAAACCTCGGACGGATTGAGATCATTCGGGATTAGATTGACAATGTAAATATTGTCGGGTGGAGATGGCACAAGGTTCTTGGTTTTAATGCGGATATTTCTCCATTTAATCTGCCTTCCCAAATGTTCTTTATTATCGCGGATGGAGTGTACTTGAAGAGCAATAAATCCCTCTGGTGTCATATCATCAATCAGATGGGCAACGGGTATCCCGTTTAACCAGGTACGCATTGAACTCCCAATACATTCGATACGAAATTTGTTCCATTCCCCAATTTTAAATGCTGACTTTGCATCGGGATTTAAATCAACCGGATATAGCCAACTGCGGCGAGATTCATCGAATATTCCCCCGCTCCACGACCTTTCAGATGGATCAACCTCGCACTGGTAGCCATGTACAACTCCATTGTTATATTCCGGGTAACTTTCAGAACGGAACTGTATTCCGGAGTTCATTCTCACAGAGAGAATGAACTCCACTTCAAGGATAAAATCTGAATACAGTTTCTCTGTTGTTAAAAATGTATTTGGGGTGTTAAGTACAGTTGTACCAACAATTTCACCATTTATTACTTCAAATTTTGCAACACCTCCTAATTGTTTCCACCCTTCCAGGTTTTTGCCATTAAAAAGGTATTCCCACCCATCCTCGTTACAGCCAGGTATAACAATACTGCATAATAAAACTATGCTTAGCAATATATGCTTAGAAACCATTTTATTAAATCTTGGATTAACTCCTTTCTAAAGGACCAGAACTAGTAGCCGGGATTTTGCCCAAAATCTTTATTTTGGTTTAAATCAAGAGCTTGTTGCGGAATTGGCCTTAACAATTTCAATTCACTTTTGACTCCTTCAAAAGGATTGGTACCATTGTCAAACCACTCTTTAATATCCCGGTTGTACATTTTAGTACGTTCGATAAGTGTACCCGTGCGTTTCAAATCTTCCCACCGATGGTATTCGCCGAGTAGTTCAAGAGCACGTTCGTCTAATATAGTATTGATAGTTATTCCGTTTGCGGAAATTTGCATCTCAGCCTCTTTGCCTGATTTTGCTGCACGAGTACGTACCACATTTATAGTACGGGCGGCATTGGCTAAATCACCTGCTTTAAAATATGCTTCAGCGGCAATCAGATAAGTCTCCCCCAAACGGGCAAGGAAAATATCTCTGGAATTACTACCAAAACCTGATGCATAAGAAGTAGGATCGTCAAACTTTTTTACACATGGGGTTTCTCTGTTAAGAAGCGTTGCAGGTGAAGCTACCCAATTGGGAGAATAGGGGTATATAACTGCCTGGCTTCTTAAAACAGACTCTTCTTGCCATAATTCAGCATTCTCAACTTCCCAGGATTGCGGGTAATATTGGGTAACTACCAATTGGTCGAGTTCATCGGGCCTGTCGTAATAATCGTAATAACGTTCATAAATGATATTCATGAATGATGCTTCCCATCTGGAATCGTATTCATTATAGAGGTCGTACACATACATTGTGGGACACAAGTTGTAAGAACGAGCAGGATATCCGGCAGCATTTCCATTGGCTCCCAGGTTTGCACCAAAATAATAATTTTGCCTGTTCCCATCGCTATACAGATCCAGCATTGATACCTTATCGTATTGGACAGAAAACAGAATTTCTTCATTATTTTCATTCCCAGGGGAAAAAAGTTCGTGATACGTTAAGTTCAAACCCTTTCCATTGATTGCATCTTCAGCGTAATTAGCTGCGGTAGTAAAATCGTTTTCTGTTCCGAAAGATTCATATCCCCTGGTCAAATAAACTTTAGCTAAAAAATGGTTAGCCGCCCCCTTAGTTGGACGTCCAAAATTTTCAGGCTCCACAGGAAGTCCAGCCAGTGCATCTTCTAAATCTTCGATTATAAATTCATATACTTCCTCTGAACTATTCCGAGCAAATGAGGTAACCGGTTCGTCTATCATCTGTTTAATAATACTTACTCCACCGAAGTGCTGCACTAATTTAAAATATGCTAAAGCCCGGATAAACTGCGCTTCTGCCACACGCTGGGAAAGAGCATCATAAGTTTCGGTTTTATCATTATAATAGATTGCGGTATTACAAAGTTGAATACTTTTGTAAAGATTTTGATAGAAGGATAATACACTTCCATCCGTTGCAGTTAAAGCCTGGTATTCACTTAATCCGGCAGGTTGAGATGCTTTCCCTTCAACATACATATCTGTACCAGCGCAAAAGAGCCAGGGCTCTTCACCATAAATATCACGAAGCGACGAATAACATGAATTAACTAAACCTTCGTACCCCGTTTTAGTAGCATATAAATTATCAGCTACTATAGAAGTATAGTTTTCCTCTTCCAGGAATGGTTCACATGCAGCTAATAAAAGTAAAACAACTCCTGAATATATGATGAATAATTTTTTCATTATTGAGTTCATTTTAAATAAGATTAGAATTTAACATTAACCCCGAATTGATATGTAATTGAGCTTATTCCTCCACCATGGCGGCTTCTGCCAGCCCATTCCGGGTCGTAACCATCGAAATCTGTAAAAACAAAAGGATTTAAAACATTCATGTATAGCCGAAGTGATTTTATATCAACCTTTTTTAATAATGCGGGGCTAAATGTATAGCCTAACGCAATATTCTTCACTTTTACAAAAGAGGCATCTTTATAAAAACCCATATCTTCTGCCGCCCAATATATCCCACTGTTTTTAGGCATAGGATATTCATTTGAAACCCGGGCTTCTGTTATATTATTTCCTACCATATAGTAGTTCACGTTCAACTTATTACGCCAGCGTTCATCGAATTTAGTATAGGTTCTGTGAAATTCACTGAAAACCTGAACCCCTTGCTGGGTAAATAAGGATACATTGAGGTCGAATCCCCGATACATGAGAGAAGTAGAAAAGTTACCCGACCAGCTCGGATCGGGAGTGCCAATAATTTTACGGTCTTTACTGTCAATAACCTTATTGTTGTCCAGGTCTTTGGCACGTGCCTGCCCTTCAAGCTGCCCGTATACTTTAGCTTCCTCTACTTGGTCTGCCTGCCAAATCCCGTCAAATACGTAGGTGTAGTTAACATTAACTGGTTTGCCGATAAACCACAGGTTTCCGAGATCATCCTCATCTCCTCCATAAAGTTCCTCAATAGCATTAATATTTTTTGAAAAGTTGAATGTAGTTGTCCATGTCAGGTTTTTTGTAGAAATATTTACTGTGTTTAACATAAATTCAATGCCTTTATTGCTAACTGAACCTACATTGGCAGTAACTGAATTCCAGCCTGTTTCGAAAGCAAGTTTCCGACTCAACAACAGACCTGTTGATAATTTATCATACACGTCAATACTACCATTTATTCTATTCCCGAAAAAGCCAAAATCGACTCCAAGATTCAACTCACGCGTTTTTTCCCAGGTAAGGTTTGCATTCGCAAAATTCGATGGAGAAAAACCATTGGCAACGGTACCATCAAAATCATAATATTTCTGTAAAGTCGCATATCTTTGTGTCGAATAAGGCCTTATATTATTGTTCCCCGTATAGCCGAAAGTAGCCCTTACCTTCAGGTTTGAAAGCATATTTATACTTTGCAGGAATTCCTCTTGTGAAGCTCTCCACGCCGCACCAACCGATGGAAAATTTGCCCATCTGTGCCCCATTGCAAGTTTTGAAGAGGCATCTGTACGAAATGATGCTGTTACCAGGTATTTGCCTTGATAACTGTAATTTAAACGCCCTAATCCAGAAATTAATGAGGTTTTGGAAAAGCTACTTCTTACCTCTTTAATGTCGGGGGCAGAACCAATATTATGCCATAACGATTCAAATGGCAAATTTTCAACAGCAACATACATAGTTTCACTTCGTGAAGCGCTAACACTAAATAAAGCCATAAAACTTAATTCATGATCATTGAAATTCTTTTTATAATCTAACTGGTTATCCCAGGTATACATAAAAAAATCTTCTTCTTGCAGCGTAGCGGCAGGATCTTTGAGCTTTCTTTGGGTTGTTTCCGATCCCTGGAATGTGCCCCGTTTTTCAACTTCAATATATGGAGAAAACGTAGACTTAAGATGTAAATCTGTAATTGGCGAATACTGTAAAAAAATATTACCTAATAAATCTAATTTATGTGTATTATCACGCAAGTTATTTATGGTAATTAACGGGTTATATGCACCATTGATTTGCATTCCGTCAAAAGTTGCCGGTGTTAGGTTTAGCTCGCCCGCATTATCAAAACCTTCCGGGATATAAGTTGCTACTGTTGGAGGAAGGTTGAATGCATCCCAAATGTTTTCATTTCCACCTTCTCCAAATTCTAACTCTGCTATGGCAACGTTAACATTTGCCCCTACTGACCATTTATCAGAAATTTCATGGTTGATACTTGCCTTAAAGTTATAACGATTCATCCACTCGTTAGCCAGTATTCCTTTTTCTGTTTGATAGCCAATTCCGAACAAATAAGACATATTATTATCACCTTGCGCTGAAACAGAAAGCCAATGATTTTGCTGATAACCGTTATTGGTCATTACATTTTGCCAGTCAGTATAATTTTTCTCCGCCAAAATATTTCTTAATGTTGGACTGGCAGCAAAGTTTGTCCTTGCATCTACCCATTCCTGGTTGTACTCAGGTAAGGTAATATCAGCACCGGAATAATATTCTGCCCCCAAATAAGCATTTTGACGGTATTCCCAATATTCATCGCCATCCATCAGATCCGGGAGGCGGGCGGGAGCCCTTACGCCATAATAGCCACTATAAGAAATTACAGGTTTATTACTTTTTAAATTAGAGGCTAACTTGGTTGTGACAATTACCACACCGTTAGAACCACGTGATCCATATATTGCGGTTGATGATGCATCTTTTAAAATATCGATTCGCTCAATATCCTGAGGATTAAGAAACTGAATACCCCCTGTGACCATACCATCCACAACATAAAGTGGATTACCGCCGGTTAGAGAGTTGTCGCCCCTGATTTTAATTTCAAAGTCAGTACCGGTACGACCTGAAGTTGCATTAATATTGACACCTGCAACCTGTCCTTGCAGTGCTTCTATTGGAGATGTTGTACCTTTAATTGTAAGTTCTTCGCTGCTTATACTCCCGATTGAACCTGTTAAATCTGATTTTGTTAAAGTTCCATAACCAATGGCAACAACCTCTTCAATCCCCACACTCATACTTGCCATGATTAGATCAATTGTTGTTTGGCTTTCCACAGGAATTTCCTGGGTTTTCATCCCAACAAATGAAAAACTAAGAATAGCATTTTCAGGAACATTACCAAGCGAGTAACTCCCATCAGTATTTGTTACTGTTCCCTGAGTAGTCCCTTTAATCACAACCGTTACCCCGGGCAAAGGCAACCCATCGGAATCAGTTACCTTGCCCGAAACCGTTCGTTGCTGGAGAGGTGAGGTGAGTATATCCCCTGAAGGGAGATTCCCTCCCCTTTCTTCCGAAAAAAGAACATAGGTCTTTTCAAAAGAGCGGTACTTAATATCCGTACCATTAAAAAGCACATCCAAAACTTCATTAATGCTTTTTGCCTGACAGTTGATATTTTTTTTCTGTTCTACATTAATGTTGTTACTATTGTATAAAAATCTGTAATTACTCTGATTCTCTACCAATCTAAGTATCTCCTTCAAAGATTCATTCTCAGCTTTCAGGTTAATAAGTCCTCTGTTCTGGGAAAAGACGCCGGCGGAAACCTGAAAAAACATTACAAACAAAAGAAAAGTTGTTATTTTCATAATCCTAAAAACTTTTTTAGTGCAGGGAATTCGCCTGCACTCATAAAGGCTTCGCTTTTTTTTCATACTTTTACAGTGTTAATTGATAAATATTAATATCACCATCTCATGGTGATTTTGAAGGAAAGTGGTCGGACACTTTCCTTCTTTATTTTGAATATATTTTTACCCTGGAACCTACTATTTCATAATCAAAATCTGATGTTAATTTCATCATATCAAGCAATTCACGCAAGCTTTCCGTTTTAATGGTCATTGTAAACCGGTCTTCCTTGTTAATTCCTTCATCTAATTCGACTGAAACTCCATACCACCGCTCTATTTGCGGAACTAAATCATAAAAAGAGGTTTCAGAAAAAATGATTTCGTTGTTTTTCCATAAGGAATATAACTCGGGCGAAACCTTTTTTACCTCCACTTCACCTCCCCGGATTGTATACCTGGCTTGTTGCCCCGGATTTAATTCTGCCAACCGCACAGCATTTTCTCCCAATATCTCCACCCGGCCTTCCTCAAGGGTTGTTTCCACAAAGGGATCACCGGCATAGCTCCTGAGATTAAACCGGGTTCCTGTTACTTTCACTGTCATTCCGGAGGCTGTCTCAACCCAAAATGGGTTCCCGGCATCTTTCTGTATATCAAAAAACGCCTCCCCTTCCACGCGAACATTTCTGGGATTGGTAGCATCGTAAGTTAAAACGGTTTCTGAATTCAGCCACACACTGCTGCCATCTGCAAGCTGAATCTTTGACTTTTCGCCCGCCGGGGCTTCAATGTGAACAATCGCAAATGTACTTCCCTTAAAAATGTTTTCATAGGTCCAGATACTACCCAAACCAACAGCAACAAGTATAAGAACAGAGGCTGCCACTTTTAATAATAAAGAAACGTTTAAAGTTCCGGAATGGCTTCTGTATTCTTTCAGAGATTGATATAACTTGTCCCAGGCATCATCAATATCAATCTCTGACTGGAATTGTTTAAAGTTGCTTGAAAGGAATATCTTATGCACTTTTCGGAATTCCTCGCGGTTTTCCTCAGAAGCAGAAACCCAATGAATAATTTCCTCGTTTTCCCCTTCTGATGTCTCCTTTTTAAAGAAACGGTAAAGTATTGTATGATCATCAAATCTATCCATCTATTCTTTCTTGTTATATGCTTACACAGGTAAGTTTGATTTTACCCTGACAAAAAATTAATCTTTTTTATGAATTTGGGAGGAAAAACAAATCAGCGTACTTCTAACCGGGGTCTCGATTAACACGCTATTCTATTTTTGCAGAAGGATGAGAATGATAATAACAAGATAATCACTCAACTCTCTTCGTAAGGTAACCAGGGCACGACTCATTTGTGTTTCCACTGTTTTTACAGATATGTGAAGTTTTTCGGCTATTTCCGTATATTTTAAACCGTCAAAACGACTCAAACAAAATATCTCCCTGCATTTCTGTGGCAATGAATCAATGGCCTCATCCACTTTAACCTGAAGTTCGGAATACAAAACAGATTCAAAAGTATGAAAGTCTTCCTTCTGGTTTCTATATGCTATTTCAATAACCTGGTAATACTTTTCTTCCACTTTTTGATGTTCCAAAAAGTTATAACAAAGATTTTGTACTGATTTAAAAAGATAAGGACGAATATCATCATCCAGATTTAATCGATCCCTTTTCTTCCATATACTAAGAAAGGCTTCCTGAACTATTTCTTCTGATTCAGCAGTATCATGAATGAACTTATTTGCAAAACTGCACAGCCTTACATAGTACCTTCTGAATATTAACTCAAAGGTCTGCTCTTCTCTTGACTTTATGCTTTTGACTAATTTCATTCAATACTTCACCTGTGAACCGGATGTATTATACCATCAACAACCTTATTCTAAACCTGGTTTAATGCTTAAAATAAACTGCAAAGAAATATTTCAAGACGTCAAATATACCATTCAACATTATAATTTAAAAATATGCAATAAAATGATATAAAATGCACCTGATGTATTCGATGCAACAGACGGTAAAATGATAGAAACCTTTTGATAAGCCAGAAAGGAATATGGCACAGCGCCACAGTATTTGACTGTTTAAAGTATCGAAAACATTTTGTTGATTTCCTTCAGACGAAAACAATGGATCCTTCTTCCCATGAAAAGAATTATCTGCTACCCTCTCCCTGACGCTTCAAATGATAACGGGTAATTTGTATCCATTTCTTTGCCGTTGACTATCCATTTATCCATTCCTGGTTCGTTCACCCGCCTTACTTCCTGCGGCAATTCGATTTATTGATCCACGTGTATACCTGATACAATCTGTTTTATTATTTCCTGTAATCTTTATAGTTTATACCCCACATATAGAACCTGTTGTATTCGGTATTCATACGTGATTCGAAATTATTGTAGTCCTTCTTTTCTTTAGGGGTCCAGACCATTTCCGCCAAAGCACATATCCGCGGGAACAGCATGAATTCTGCCACTTTTATATTTGATATGAATTCAGTCCAAACACACCCCTGGGCGCCAATAATAAATTTCGACTCATCAGAAGATAATTCTTCGGGTATGGGTTCGTAAGAATATACTTTTTCTAAGGGCAATATGCCTTTATAATAGTTAAAGGGCTCATTGGCTTTATCTTCAGATTGGTATTGTATAAAATATAAATGAGAAAAGGGTGTCATTACTACATTATGCTCCGACTTTGCAGCTTTTACTGCATCTTCTGCCCCGCGCCATGCCATAACAGTAGCATCCGGCGCAATTCCCCCTTCCATTATTTCATGCCATCCTATCAGGCTGCGCCCTTTTGTCGCCAGGTAGTTACTCATCCGTTTGATAAAATAGCTTTGTAGCTGATGTTCATCTTCCAGCCCTTCTTTTTTAATCCGTTCCTGGCAATGAGGGCATTGTTCCCATCTTTTTTTAGGGCATTCATCACCTCCAATATGGATATATTGGGAAGGAAAAAGTGTACAAACTTCATCAAGAACGTCCTCCAAAAAATTGAATGTAGTTTCCTTTCCGGCACAATAAACATCTTCGAATATACCCCATTCTTTGGAGACCTCGTAAGAATCCCCCCTACATCCCAGTTCCGGATATGCTGCAAGGGCTGCCACTGAATGCCCCGGCATTTCAACTTCAGGGATTACTGTAATGTAACGTTCATTTGCATAACTTACTATCTCTTTTACCTGTTCCTGGGTATAAAATCCCCCGTAACCAATACCATCATATCCTGTTACCTCTCTGCCATCATATACCGCGGTTTCATCACGCCAATGGGATATTTCTGTCAATTTTGGGTACTTTTTAATTTCGATCCGCCATCCCTGATCTTCTGTCAAGTGCCAATGGAAGGTATTGAGTTTATATTGGGCCATATAATCAATATACTTTTTTATGAAAGAAACCGGAAAAAAGTGCCTGCCTACATCTAAATGTAATCCCCGCCATGTAAAACGCGGCTGGTCTTCAACAGTAACTGCAGGAATTCTTAACTCTTTGGCATCTTGCCCCAATGGAAGTAACTGTTTCAATGTCTGAATACCATAAAACACCCCGGCATAGTTATTGGCAGAAATGGTAATCCTGTCATTGGATACATCCAACCGGTAACCTTCGTTGCCAAGTGTTTTGTTTTTAACTATCTGCAGCTGAATGGGACTACTTCCATTGTTGAGTTTGATATGAAAACCATAGTAAGTTTGCAGATACTCATTAAAATATTGCGCCATCCATGACAACTCCTTGTCATGTGCTTCAAATTCCAAAGTACACCCTTGCCCTAAAACAAATCCTCCCTCGTTTAATTGCATATATGCAGGTTGGGGAATAATAGAAATATCCTGTGCATGGACTGATGAAACAAATACAACTAATAAAATAGTAAGTTTGATTTTAATTTTCATATAGTTTAATTTATTATTATTTATAGTTCAACAATCCGGCTGGCTTGGTTGTACCGCCTTTTTCCCTCCGTTAATTGCTAATCTTTTTCCCTTTTGCAAATAATTAGTTAGGTACTTATCTTTTCCCGAAAGGCAAAAATACTTTACTCCGAGCCACCACAAATTTATTTCAAAAGACAGCACGCAAACAGTACATTTAACCGGAATAATGATACTTTTACACGGACTCAAAGGGAACATTTATTACTTTTGAAGTAAAAACCGGATATTTATATCAACAATGGAAATATCAGAAATACGCTTATTTAAGGATCCCAGCAGTTCTTTTATTTATTACCATGAAAAAAATCCTTTTTCATTATGGCATAACCACCCGGAATATGAATTTTGTTATATAAAGAAAGGGGAAGGCATCAGGACAATAGGAGACCATATCGACCGCTTTGTTGGTGGCGACATTGTTTTATTGGGTCCCTATTTGCCCCATGAATGGAAGTGTGACCAACATTACTATGACAAAAAAGGTATGTTTACAGGCGAAGGGTTTGCGGTACAATTCCAGGAAGATTTTATTGGAGGCAAATTTTTTTCGCTGCCCGAAAATGCGAAACTAAAAAAATGCCTTAATGATGCTTCCCTGGGATGTTTATTTTATGGGGAGTTAAAAGAAAAAATCATAGAATGCATACTTGAAATGCTCCATTCAGACATTACAGGCCGCCTTTATAAGCTATTTTCAATTTTTAATCTTTTAGCTGAGGTGGATGATTATAAGTTATTATCCAGCCCTTCTTTCCTGGAACCTTATTTAAAAAATGAAAATGAGGGATGGGACAAGGCTATCCAGTATATACTCCTGAATTTTCAGAAAAATATAAAACTTCAGGATTTGCTGGAATTGACGAACATGGGCAGTACTACTTTTTTAGAGTCTTTTAAAAAGCACTACCGGATGCCGTTCAAACGCTACCTCATAAATATCAGGATTGGCTATGCCTGCCGGCTTTTAGCTGACGATGCTTTAAATATATCCCAAATAGCTTATGAAGCCGGCTTTGAGAATCTTTCCAATTTTAACCGGCAGTTCAAGACATTAAAAGGCGTTACTCCACGGGAATATAAAAAACATATATTGGGGATAGGGTAAACCCCGTTTACTAAAGTTCCACACTTTGTTAACCAATATTATCTTAGGCACATAAAAAAAATGTCCTTCGGGAGTACACCATCCAATATTGGGAGAAGGTCAATTGTATTGAATCCTTTTCCCTGAAATGAATTATCCGCTACCCTTTTCCTGATTCTTCAAGTACTTTCTGCACCGAACCATGCATTAACAAAAGCCGACGGGCTTTTTCTTCTGAGAAACCCAGCTCCTCCACAATCATCCGGGTGCCTCGTTCCACCAGCTTTTCATTGGTTAATTGCATGTTTACCATCCTGTTCCCTTTTACCCTTCCTATTTGTATCATCAACGTAGTGGTAATCATATTCAGAATAATCTTTTGTGCCGTCCCCGATTTCATGCGCGTACTTCCGGTAACAAATTCCGGCCCTACAATAACTTCAATGGGAATGTCTACATTTTTTGCCAGGGCAGAGCCGGGATTGCTGGTGATACACGCAGTTAAAATACCATGCTCCCGTGCATTTTTTACGGCGCCTATAACATAAGGGGTACGACCGGAGGCGGCTATTCCAACCACTGTATCCCATTCCGTGATGTTATACTTTTGCAGTTCCTGCCATGAGAGATTTTCATTGTCTTCTGCCGATTCTACCGCCTTACGAATGGCCTGATCCCCTCCGGCAATAATGCCGATAATCAAATCATACCCTACCCCGTAAGTGGGTGGGATTTCAGATGCATCCAATATCCCCAGCCGGCCACTGGTGCCTGCTCCTACATAAAAAAGACGCCCACCCTTTTTTATTCTCGGGACCAGTTCTGTAACCAGTTTTTCAATTTCCGGCATTGTCTTTTCTACTGCCGGAAGCACCTTTTTATCTTCGTTGTGTATTCCATCCAACAACTCCCGAACACTCAATTTTTCAAGGTTGTTGTAGGGCGAACTCGATTCAGTAATACTGTTCATTTTTTTTAATTGAAGATGGTATTCCATCCATTTTAATAAAGGTTCCTGCAAAATCACTCCCGGAACCATATTTCGCTCCAAAAGTACATCTTTTTATGCGATTAAAATGACCATGTATTCTGTGATTCAAGGTCAGGTGTTTCCTGAATAATATTCCGGGAATATTGCAAATTATTATTCTCCTGCAAAAATCCAGCTTTACCTTTTCAAATATTCAAATTGGAAGAAGGTTCAGCCAGAACATAAAAATATGATTGCAACGATGGGAATACTCCATGTACACACATCTTAAATCCTGCTTATTAGCTACTTAGATAATTGATTTTTGGGTATTTAATATTTACTTTTTCCCATTTTTCTGACTTCTTTCTCGTCGACTATTTCATGCGAAGAGATTTTTGCAGGCATTTTTCTACCTAGAAACCAAAATTAAGGGGAAGATTTATCTGTTTTATTAATCCCCGACGGCAAGAATTTTTTCCCAAAATGATCAACAATTCGATTATAAGCTTCTGACGCAGCACCGTTTCCCCAGTCATAAATTGTAAATTCGCCTATCCCTATTCCATCAGGACTTGTAACTCCTCCATGCCCATAATTTTCCATCATAAAACCATAGTCTTTTTCATTGAAAAAAGGCCATACTTTTTCCCATTGTTTTTTCGTGTCGTTGTTTTCAGGGCAGTACATCATTTCGAATGAAGCATACAAAGCGGCAATACCTCTTTCTATATACTCATCCCGTTTTAACTCCTCACCATAACGGATAATTAATTCGGAAAAAAGGCTCTGTCGCGAATCGTTCCATTCGCCATCGGCATTCATCACAGCAAACCCTCCCACAGTCCTTACATAAATATAAGGCGGCTGCCAAGATGCTTGGTACATCAGCAATTCATCCAAAGTTCGCTCTCCCTGATTCAAATACTCCCGATTATCTGTGAGGTAAAAACTTTCGAGCAAAGCTTCTGCTGCCCAAAACATTGAAAGTGTATTTTGCTTATACTGATTATTTCGTTCAGCTTTCTTCCCGACCAGATCTTCCGAACCATATCGAGAACAGGACCAATATGTTTCGAAGTCTTCCCATTGTCCTTCGTACAAAATATTCTCAATAATGGTATTCATCGCCTTCAAGGCAGACCGGCGGTATTTTTCATTTTGTGTAATTTTATATAGGTTCAGAAGAAAAGTAACTGACATGGCCGACTCCGGTGACTCGTTTAAATGCTGCATCGGATGGAGTGTCTCCTGATCGAGCCATCCTGGGAAAAATCCATTTTCAAACTGTATTTCAATCAGGGCATCGGCGTAACGAACAGCATAGTCGAGAAGGCGCTTATCCTGCTCCAGCTCTGAATACCACAAAAGCATCTGATTGGCAGTAAAACTCATATCAAGAATATGATACGGTGAAACACGTGCGTTCCGTGAATAAGGATTTCGATTGGAATTCCCAAAATAATAAGTACCCCATCCTTTTGAGCGGTTGTATTTTTTTTCGTTGATTTCAACCTTTTCCATTTCTGTGGAAATCAGGCCAGGGAAAAATCCATTCTTCTGTGGAAATGCCAAAGCCAGTTCCTTAGTCTTATTTGCATATTCCAGCAATTTTTTATTTTCCGTCCTTTTGGCATACCTGTATAATCCTGATGCCGACCGTAAAGAATTGAACCAAGCCTGGTTCCAAATGGAACGGAATTCTCTTTCGTTTACCTCATCCGGGTAATTGGGACTTTGTGTAGTATTGACAATAAACACCGGGGCTCCCACCTCTTTTCCATTTAGATTAAATTCCTGCCACACGCTTTCTTTCCAAGCATCAAATGCCCAATTATAGGTATGCACCACATATCTCTCAAGATCCACAAAACCAGATACCATGGATCGGAAAGCATTATTTCCCCATTTCTCCCAAAGAAATGCAACCGCATCTCTGAATGGATTCTGAATACTTTCCTTTTTATCTGAAACCAATATGTAAAAGCCGAATTCTCTTTTACCTGGTGGAAAAACTGCACCTGAATCTCTTACAAAAAGAACGTGTTCCCGGACTTTGGATTTGCTCATTCCCAAAGTAATTTTATTGTCGGCGGCGTCCATATCCATATACCAGTTCACCGACGGAATCTCTTGCAATAAGTTAAGATCCGGGATAATTGTTAACTTTTTCTCATCGGAAACAACTATTACTGCAGGTGCGCGAAACGCATGTTGTGCAATAATGTGTTCATCCGTTGGAGTGAGATGCGAAGCCCAATGAAAATCCGGCAAAAAAGCAGGTATTATATTTACCTGCCAATCATCCTGATAAATTGAATCTTTCAAATTAAACGAAACTGACACTTTTACAACATGTTCCGATAGCACAGAATAATGCACATCAGGTGTCTCACCTCCCAGCAGTTGGTAATCAATCGAAGCAACGTATTCATTTATCCATGAAGGGATTTCCGGCTTATAATCGGAACAACTCAGAAAAAAAATAAAAATGGGTACTAATAGCCTTGTTAGGGTATACATCTGACCTTATTATTAGATTAAAATTCTATGCCATTCAATGCTTCTTCAATTATTCTTCGCTCCGGAGACTTAAACCGGTGAAAGGGTTCAGCCATAAAATCGGAACAAATTCCGCATAGAGATAAAGCGCATTTAAGGCCTTTCAAATAACTTGAACCGTAATGGCCGACATTATATATTGAAGCGCTAATTTGCATTACTTTTTGCTGGAGTTTATTAATCTCAATAAAATCTTTTTTTACTGCTGCATTATACAAGTCAACATAAAGTTTTGGATATAGATTTGCACCACCATTTACTCCCCCATGTCCTCCCGTCAGAACAAACTCAGCCATAAACTCCTCAGGACCAACAAAAAAAGCAAAGTCCTTTTTTTCGCGCATCAAGTGCTGAACCTGTTTTAAATAAACCAGATTAGACGAACTATCCTTCAAGCCAATAATCCCAGGAATTTGTGCTGCAGTGTAAACAGTTTCTGGTGAAATTATTACCTTGGTGTGAATGGGCATATTATACAAAAAAAGCGGCAACGGTAATTGCAAAACAAGTTTTTCCAGATATTCCAGCAGCTCAGGCTGAGCGGTCGCAAAATAAAAAGGTGGTGCCAATACAACCGCATCAGCGCCACAATCAGCTGCAAAAGCAGCAAGATTAACGCTTTCAGCAAATGCAGAATCAGTTATACCAACCAAAACCGGGACACGCCCATTTACCAGCCCGCAGGTTTTCCTGATTAATTCCCTGCGCAGCTTATAACTTAAACTGGCAAATTCTCCAGTTGTGCCTAAAATAAAAACTCCGTGCACCCCGCCTGCAATGGTGTGCTCAACTAACCGCTCCAATCCTTCAACATCAAGCGTGTCATTATCAAGCAAAGGAGTAACGAGTGGAGGGATAATACCAGTTAAAGGCATTTTTAATTTGCTTTGCATGTGTTGTTATTCTATTAAATGTTATTCATTGTTGTTCTTTTTCCAGATTGGCCCGCCCTGATATTTTACACCTACGGAGTAACGTTCACTCGGCACATGGGCTTCGTCCATTATTTTTTCTATTTTACTAACAATTTCCGGATAACTTTCAGCTAAATCATTAGTTTCTCCCATATCATTATTTAAATCATAAAGCTGAATTTTTGCATGTTGTCCAAGTCGGATTCCCTTCCAGTTTTCAAAGCGAACTGCCTGATCGTACCTGTCCCGGCAATGTCCATAGTCCCAGTAAAGGTATTTATGTTTTTTCGCCTGCTTTTTCCCGGTAAGTCTATTTACTACCGAAATGCCATCTGTTGTTTCAGGCGGAGTTACTCCTGCCAATTCAGCAAAAGTGGACATCATATCCTGAAAGGCAATAATTTCATTGCTGGTTTTTCCTTCCGGAATTCTTCCGGACCACCGAGCGATAAAGGGCACACGAATTCCTCCTTCTGTCAAGTCTCCTTTATACCCACGAAAAGGACCATTTGTATTAAAATCTGTCCAAATTGCACTATGTCCACCGTTATCACTTGTAAAAATTATCAGGGTATTGTCTCCCATTCCTAATTCATCAACCAAATCAACAATACGACCTGCATCCCGGTCTAACATGTGAACCATCGCCGCATACTTTTTAGATTGTTCATCCCAATTTTTATCCCCGTAAGGTTCTGTAGAAGGAACAGTAAATCTGTCTTCATCTTCCGATCGTGATGAAAAATGAGGTAAGGTAAAAGCAACATACAAAAAAAACGGTTCACTGTGCGAGTCTCGGATAAATTGTAACGCCCGATCTGTGATTAAGTTATGACTGTAATGTTGTTTAGTCTCAGTATTTCCAGGAAGTTCACACCGGTAATTATTTTCTGGACGATAGCTGTCGTCCAGGTATTCTGTATAATAATAATGTGCATGATCCTGGTTTAAATAACCAAACCACATATCAAACCCCTGATTTGTAGCGGCCCCGACAGTACCGGCGTCACCCAGCGACCACTTGCCCACACCGCCACACCGGTAACCGGCCTGCTTTAGAATTTCGGCAACGGTAACATCGTCTTCCTGAAGGTAAGTAGAATAATGTGGAATATTATCGCGGGCTGGGGTATGCCCGTTGTGAAGCCCGGTCATTAGTACACTTCTTGAGGGAGTGCATACGGGGCCTCCGGCATAAGCCTGGGTAAAACGAATTCCTTCAGAAGCAAGTTTATCAATATTTGGTGTTTTAATTCTTTCCTGCCCGTAGCAACCTAAATCACCATAACCTAAATCATCAGCCATTATAAAAATAATATTGGGATTATTACCTTTATAATCAGAAGCTTTTATCAAGCAAACGCTAAACATACTACTGAATAGAAAAAATATTGTTCTTAACATATATTTGAAAACCATATATCTAATATTTATTGTCCTATTGAAAATTTGAAATATAATTAGTTATTCATCTCTATATCCTTCAGTATAGTTTGGATTTAAAGAGTGCATAACCGGATCCATTTTTTTTAGCCAACTGTCAAACGCACGTTTTAATTCATTTACTTTCTCAGGGTGACTATCAGCCAGGTTTTGGCTTTCATTTATATCGTATTTTATATTGAATAATTCAATCTTTTCGGGATCATAGTGCTCTATAAGTTTAAAATCACCTTTACGAATTGCATAGCCAGGCATTTTAGCCTGAGGACTGTAATGGGGATAATACCAGCATAATTGTTCCCTTTTCAAAGTTTTGCTATGCCTCAGCACAGGAATAAGACTTAATCCATCAATATCTTTGGCAGGTTTAACTCCTTTGCCAATTATTTCCATAATGGTTGGATAAATATCGTCACTGATAACCGGAACATCGCAGGTAGTATTTGCTCCAACTTTTCCTGGCCATTTAATAATCAAGGGAACACGGATACCTCCTTCATAAAGGAATCCTTTCCCTTCTCTCAACGGCTTATTGGATGTCGCTCTTTGTTCTCCTCCATTATCACTATAGAATATTATAATCGTATTATCCGATAAATTCATTTTTTGTAGTTCAAACAGAAGACGGCCAATGTTGGTATCCATATTTTCAATCATTGCTGCATACACCGCACTTTTTTGGGATTTATTTTTTTTTAGTTTTTTTTCATATTTCCTTACCAGAGAATCAGGAGCTTCTAAGGGTGTATGTACGGCATAATGAGATAAATAAATGAAAAAAGGACGTTCTTTATTATTTTTAATAAAATGAATTGCTTCATCGGTTAGCCGATCGGTCAAATATTCACCCGGTTCTCCTTCCATCATATTCTTAATCTTAGGGTTCCAGTCTGAGTTTGGATTTTTATATGGTCCCCAATATGTAGGAGGGCTTCCGTGTTCATACCCTGCAATATTAATGTCGAATCCTTGAAGAGTTGGAAAATATTTCTCTTCTTTCCCCACATGCCATTTTCCAATACTAATTGACTTGTAGCCAAGTGATTTCAATGCTTCAGGAATCATAATTTCATTTAAATCAACATACATTTTATCATCTGGAGGTATAATCCGCCCGTGTTCCGGATAACGATGCCGTCCAATAGCGGTAATGTGCCCTGTAAACTGAAGATGCGCAGGATTCTTACCGGTTAATATACTCGCACGCGTTGGAGAACAAACAGCACAAGCCGAATAGGCATTTGTAAACATCATTCCTTCTGATCTCAGTTTGTCGATGTTAGGTGTTTCATAGAACTTACTCCCGTAGCATTGCAAATCCTGCCATCCTAAATCATCTATCAGAATAAAAAGGATATTGGGTTTTTGCTTTTTTGCCATGAGCTGAAAAGGTGAAAAAAGAGCAACAAAAGAAATAACAAATACAAAAAAGGAAAATTTCGACATTTTCATCTTTACTTTCTTAATAGAACTCGTATTATAAATCATATAAAAACCAATTGGACATATTTTACTGTTTTCCTATTATAGGTATAAGTAATATGAATTGTGCCATCAGTTCCCTGAATAATTGCAGGATAACTAAATTCCCCTTCAGGCTGGTCTTCAAGGACCAATATATCTTCCCATTTTTTACCATCATCAGATAATAAAAGCGAAAGCTTATTTCGTCCTTTTTCAACAGGATTACAAATTAGCAGGTGCTTTCCGCTATTCAGCGTTACAGCATCGAAACCCGAGTTGTTATTGGGAAGCGATGTGGCCTGAACCGACAACCACGTTTTCCCGTTATCATCTGACCATGTTTCAACAATACTTTTTTCTTTTGAGCGGCAAAGCATCTGAATTTTCCCGTCTTTATGAAACAGAATGGCAGGTTGAATTGCATTGAATCCATTGTTGTCAATTTCTGTCTTTTTCCAGTTGTTCAGGTTCTGGTCGGAAGTTTCAGTATAAATTGTCCAATATTCATTTGTTTCATAACTTGTAGGATACAGAATGGTGCCATCAGCCAGCCTTTCCGGTTTATTTTTTATAGGTCCCAAAAGATTATCGGGAATTGGAATTTCATCTGACCAGGTTTTTCCGTTGTCTTTTGATATTTTGTACAATCCCCACCATTCACGTGGACTGGGCCCGACTTTGTAATAAAGAATAATATCTCCGTTATCTCTTTTAAACAGAACCGGGTTCCAGCAAGGATACCTTAGTGTATCATTTATTATCCCATCTGCAACAAGTACAGGAGTACTCCACTTTTCGTCTTTTCTTTCAGACGTGTAAATACAAACGTCCGGGTTCTTTTCTTTGGTACCTCCAAACCATGCAGTTAACAGTCCATCTCCTGTTTCTACAATTGTTGAGGCATGGCATTGGGGAAACGGCGCATTCTCATATATAAATTCAGAAACTATAATCTTAGGTTCTATTTCGCCTGATGACTTCTTGCTACTGCATGCACACGGAAATGTTATACCTATTGCAAAAAATATAATAAAAATGTAATAAAAAAACTTTTTCATAAACTTAATTTTTGAACTAACTATTAATTAAAATGTCCTTTTTCAAATCATTAAAGGATTGTTTTAAAAACTTATTCATACCAATTTTTACCAATTCCATTTTCCATTAATACTTTTAATTTATTCAAATGGTTTTGATAGACTCCTCTGGGAGTTGTGTTGTTTTTTCGCGCCAAAGATGCAGCCATTCCAACTACCTCACCCATCATGCCGGTTGTACGCATAACACGCACTGTACCCAGCGCAACATGTGTTACACTGATGTTTCGTCCGGCCATAAACAAATTATCAATATTTCTGGAATATAAACACCGGTATGGAACTGCATACGGTTCTATTTTAACATGTTTTGCTTCTGACAGAAACGGCTCTTCATTAAAACCTTTCAGGGCAACCGGATAATGGAGGTCAATGGTCCAGGTTGCTGTAAAACTTGCATCGGGGAATTCTACCTTGTTTAAAAGGTCTTGTTCTTTTAAAATTGCATCGCCAAGAAGCCTGCGTGATTCGCGTTTTCCACCGATGTAAGCCACCCACTTTAATTGACAGCCATTGTATTTTTCCTTCTCTTTGCTTTTGTTTTTGAGATAGGACCAGTTCCCAAAAACAGCACGAAGTCCGTAATCTCTTATGTACTCAATATCTTCAACCTGATCCCAGTAGAATCCGGTTTCCCAGTCCCAGTCGCCGCGTATAAGGTGCTGAACAGTTTCTTCGTTAAACTGAACAGCCCAGAAGCATTCGGGGAAGGAAGAAGGTTTATCCAGATTTTCCGCATACCACTGCACCGAAGTACCCATTACCAAATCGTCCTCATTTTCAGGAGCACTGGGTTCTCCGGTTTCTTTTTTGCTTTCCCTTCCCATCCTGAAATCGGCTCCGGCTAAAAATCCAAGATTACCGTCGCCAGTGCAATCGGCAAAAAGTTGTCCCTTAAATTTCATCTCCTTGCCGGTAACAATATTTTTTCCGGTAACAGAGATGATTTTGTTTCCTGATTTTTGGGCCTCAAAAACATGGGTATTTAGAAACAATTCGATGTTTTCCTCCGCCTCAACTATTTTCTGTTTTTTATCGTCGCCATAGTTGCTCTGAGGGCCGGCATTGTGAATTTTCTTTTCCGGATTCTTTTCAATCACCTCCAAAATTTTTTTACTCCTTTCCATTTCCGGCTCACGATTGGCTTCCCAAAGGGCCCAGTAGCCGACAGAGCCAATTTCATCAACCAGTTTTCCGAGGTTGGGATAGGGTTGTTGAAAAATGAGTCCCGATAGTCCTACACGTACTTCGGAACTGTTGTTGCCGCCAAGCACCGGCCTATTTTGAATCAACGCCACTTTGCATCCCAATCTGGCGGCACTAATTGCAGAAGTGATTCCCGCCATTCCACCACCCACTACAACTAAATCGAATTCGCCGGCCAGTTGTGGTTGTTCGGGAAGATTCAGATGTGCAGCACGGAAATCTGCCAGCGCATCATTTTCATTGGGAGGAATGAATTCCGTATTTTTTGTCAAAAAAATAGCATCACAGCGGCCATTGAATCCGGTCAAATCATGCAGTTCGATTTCAACCTGCCCTTTGTTTAGTTGAATTGTACCACCTTCCTGCCAGTGCCATTCCGATCCCTCTGTGCCGAATGATACTTTTAAAGGTTTTTCATCGAACAGCAACTGAAACTTTCCGGGAGTTCCCGGAACACCCCACGGGGCAACCCAGTTTCGGGTGCGCACCCACACCCGGTATTCTCCCTCTTCGGGGATGCTAATCTGCGTTGTCGCATTTTCAACCGGAATTCCCAAACCGTGCGCCATCATATAAGGTGAACCCATTTGATCCATACTTTGCTGGTCGATTACCCAACCGCCCCTGTTTTCAAAGCTTTCGGCTTCAATAAAAATTATTTGGGCATTTATTGAGAATGTTCCTAAAAATATCAGAGAAATTGTTGCTAAAATTTTGTGTTTCATCATTGATTATTAGTTTCGTCATCAAGACTTTTACATACATCTAATTACGTTGGTAAATTGCAGTATTTATTTTCTAATTATCCAAACTTCTGCAACGGGTGCTCCCCTCTCTCCTTTTGCACATGTCCACGACAATTCCATTTTGCCCGATGAATAAGCTTCCCGGGGAAGGTTAAACTCCTGAATGGGTTTCCCTTCAGTGTTTATAAAGTTATGAACAATGTATTTTCTGTTGGCCACAAGTTTTATTTTCGACTGCCCCCTGCCTATTCCACCCGTGTAATTTATACGGATATTATATGCTGAACCAGGGTCAAGGTTTTCGTACACCAAAACCAAAGGTTCCTCGTAAAGTGTACCCATCTGAACCTTCCAGGAAACAGGCATCGGAACCGACCCCCTGATGTAATTCCTGCGTGGATAAAAATGCGTTCCGGGATCTTCTTCAGCTTTCTTTTTTGATTGTACCCGGTTAAAAGATGCTTCTGTACCCAAATTGTCATAAAAGCCTCCGGGGCCAGGATTAGTGCGGTTTAAAATTTTGTTAACCATTTGCAACCGTTTAAGCTCGCCTGATACGCTTTTTATCACCTCAAACTGACTTAAAAGCCACTCCGAGTTATTAAGAGAGACGTCAATACGGTCCACAAACTCACATTTTTGAAATTCTGACATCCATCGTGGATTCGCTCCCTCAAAAAGAGAATTATACAACTCATTGATTTTCATCTTATAATCATTTTCCACAGGATATTCAGCAGCTTCATTCAGCACTTTCGTTGCCTGGGCAATAGATTGCATTGTGCCCAAATTCTGCGCATCCCGTAAAACTTCCATTGCTCTATATTCCAACACATTTTCATACATCAGACGTTGTTTCTGGTACGCATCGTAATAAGCCCTGATAAGCCCTGACTGAAAGCGTGGGTTTTGCAGAACTTCAGGTTCTGCCATTTGTTCCATCTCCTGCCATTGCAAAAGGGTTTTTTCAATATTTTCGTTTTCAATCAGCGGCCCCTTAAGGTTTTCTTCCAGAGCAAGAATACCCTGAGCAATACTTTCAGCATAATCAGGTCCAATAAACAGCCGGGCATAGTCACGAAGAGTTTCTACAACAGGTATATCCGTGTTCCAGTCCTGGTCACTCCATACAAATTTATTCACATCATCGCTGTTTCCTTCTGAATAAGGACGTGCGCCGACAACCAGATTAGCATATAAATTATGAATATGCTTAAACCCTGTCGGACGTGGCTGAATTGACATCCTACTCAGTGTATGGGCAAAAACCCAGTCCAATTCAGGAGCAGGATACTGGCAACCAAACAAATGAGTGATATCCGGAAACCGGCGAACAGGAATATCTTCCCTTACAATATCTCTTACTTCATCGAGAGGAACCCGGGTCCACGGACCAAATACCACGCCTCCAAACCAGGGATAGTCCTTGTTAACATACTCAAAAAAAGAACGATACCATTCCTCAGTCGCTTTTCCTTTGTTATTATTTTGAGGGGAAACCCAAATCCTTGCATCAGGATGATATTCCAACAGGACTGGAGCCAGTTTTTCGAGCCAGTTAAATAAAACATCGGGTTCCAAATCACCCGGATCGCCACCGGGAACAAAAACTTCGTTTAGTTTTGGCATATTCCTGAATATTGTTTCTCTTTTTTCCAGCTCCTTTCTAATTCCTTCAGCTGACTGAAAATCGTCTCCCACATTCGCCATATATATAGAAATATCCATACCATATTTCATGGCTAATTTTGCTTCAGCCGGGCTGCTAACAGAAACATGGTTTAATCCGAAATAGATTAATTCTCTGAGATATTGCTCAAAAAGAGATTTTGTCTGAAACATACTGTCGCCTGTAAAATGGTACGTAATATGATGGCCTCGAATTGGCATCTTCGGAGATGACGAAACAGACAATGAATCCGGTAACCTGATGTCATTATTTTTTAATTCCATTTTTCGAAGCAGGTATCCAATACCGTACATTACACCGCGCTTGTCAAAACCTGCAACCAATATGATCTTATTATCAGGAAGCATTGTAATTTTATACCCTTCCGGGCTTGTTGTAGGAAGCTTTTTTAAACCTGATTCAAAATCTTCCCGTAACGATGAAATTTCGTTTTCCAATCCAACTACAATGGTCGGGGTACGAAAATTATCGGGATCTGTCCCCATAGGTAAATGAACACCTGCCTTCAGTGCAATTTCGTCATGAAGCATTTGCGCAGCCAGCTTGGACTTTCCACTACTCATAGCAGGATAAAAAATTGTACAATCCGTAAAATTTATATACCGGGCTTGCAAACTACCTGCAATAAATACTCCTAAAAACGTTCCTGTTAATATTCTTAAAAGTCTTTTATTCTGTATCATTTTCAAGCACATTTCGGCAATACTCAACACATTTTGCAACTTCTGTAATAGCATTCGAATCTTCAGACACAGGGTATTCCAATTCAATATCGCAAACTATTGGCCATTGTTTTTCTTTTATGAGATTCAGAATTTCAGTAACAGGCGTATCTCCCTGTCCAAAAGGCCGGTTTGTATCTGGCTCGGCAGCATCCGGACCAGTTTTATCTTTAATGTGGATACTTGCAATCCTTTCGTGCAACTTTTCAAGAATAACATTGGGATGTGTTCCTGTTGCTCCGTAAAAATGCCCCACATCGAAGTTTAACATCATCTTGGGGCTGTAAGCAAGAAATTTTTCGAAATTAAAACCGGGGGTTCCAGGTTGACCGTGATTATGGAAAATGACGTACAGGTTATGTTTTTCGGCAAACGGAGCCAGGCGTTCTGCTGCTTCCTCTGAAATTTCCATGGTAATTCCCATTGCCCCGAGAGCCCTGCACACATTAAACGCATAATCGATTTCTTCGTCAGTCCAGCGTCTGCACCGCATTTTTACAATATGAATGTTGACTCCCTTATCGTTAAACATTTTGCGGATATTTTTAAATTTATCCATTGAGACCGTTTTGCGCCATTCTTTTATTTCCTCCCGATCTTCCGGTATGCCGGCATACGCTTCTAGTGGCGTTCCCATCAGTTCAACCGACCCAATTCCCGATTTTACGGCATAATCCAAAATGGCAGGCAATGACTGGTCGGGCATACTCCGATAGCTATAAGTTATCGTTCCAATTTGTACTCCTTGAAAATTCGATTTATTTTTCCCTGAAACACAGCCATTTACCAAGAAACCCAAACACAGACTAAACACTAGAATAATACCTGGCAAGGCAAATGAATGGAGTTTTTTTGTTTTGAATAATTTTTTTTTCATCACTGGTATTATTTATCAGAGTGAATAAGGATTCCTGTATTGATAACCATAAAGCCGGTGTGCTTTTGCTTCCTTATCATCGCCAAAACTTAACGTTGCCGGGTTCCATTTTACCGGACGTTGAAGTTCTGTAGCAATATTTGCCAAACAACAGAGGGTGTTGGTACTGCATCCTACCTCTACGGGTGCAATTGGGTCTTTTCGTGATCTGACCGCATCGATGAAGTTTTGCATGTGTGGAGAACTCACCTCATATTCTCCCTCGGCAATCTCTTTTTCTTTTTTTCCCAGCAACGACGGGTCAGAACTTTCAATGTAACCTCTCATCACATTAACCCATCCTTTGGTTCCGTTAAAACCGATTCCGCGGCTCCCTCTTTTTCCCCCGTCTCTCCAGTTTTGTTCGGTCATTATTATGCCATTTTGATATTTCATGGTCAGGTATTCTGTATTGTTATAACCTTTAGGTATAAACTCACATGGACCTAAACCATCCATTCCAATGGCAGCCTGTGCTATATCGAACATGTGGGCTCCCCAGTCGGCGGTATAACCGTTTCCAGTTTCCCTGTACCATCGCCATGCTCCCCAAAGTTGCTCATCTTTTTCCGGATTGATGGAAATTGGAGGACATAAGTCGGGATGGTAGTGAATTGCCGGATCATTTAACGGTCCCATCCAAAGATTCCAGTTTAGACCTGAAGGAACCGGCTGTTCAGGCAAATCGAGTGGCTTTGGCGAATCTCCAACCTTAACATAAATGGATTCAATATGTCCGATTGCCCCGCTTCTGACCAGTTCAACCGCCTGCTGAAACTCTTCACTTGAACGCTGCTGGCTTCCAACCTGTAAAACCCGGTTATTGGCACGTACTGCTTTAACCATTTCAAGTCCCTCTCGGATAGTAAATGCCAGCGGTTTTTGTACGTAAACATCTTTGTTTGCCTCGCAAGAGTGAATAGTCATTAACGCATGCCAGTGATCAGGTGAAGCAATAGATACGGCATCAATATCCTTCCGTTCCAGTAGATCTTCATAAAACTCGTACATATCGCACCTTTGCGGTATGTTTTGACCTGCCTGCCAGGCTTCCACCTTATTTTTAAAACGAATACGTTTCAGGTTATCAACATCGCAGCATGCAGCTACCTGCACTCCCGGACAACCGGTAAAGCTATTAAAATCGGAAATTCCCTGCCGCCCCAAACCAATAAACCCTAATACTACCCGGTCGCTTGGCGCAATTCGTTTTCCATTTGCCATTACCCAACCGGGTAAAATGGTGAGTCCTGTCAATCCCAGCGCTGAGTAGCTTAAAAACTTACGCCTGTTCAGTTTAGCACTCTTCTTCTCTTCCATAACTTAACTTTTAAATTCTTCTTTTTTTGGTGTAATAAATATCCATGAGATCCAATCGATTGAAATGATCTTCGAGCCTCATCCTGAATTCAATCCAGTTTTTTTCACCGGTTCTTGACCAGCCTACTTCAGCCAAAGCAATAATCCGCGGAAAAACCTGTTTTAAACTGAAAAAAAGGAAACAACTACAGAAATCAAAAAAACAATACAGACTCTCATAACAATAATTTTATTCGTTTTCCAAATAATAGAAATGTCCGTCTTCAGCTCCGAAAAGCAAATCAGGCTTTCCGTTTTTATTCCAGTCAACAATGGTCGGGCTGGTAGTGTGTCCCGCGAGCGAAATACCAGAAAGGTCACCTTGACATTTGAAATACACCTTCTCATTTTCACTTCCCATATTTTAAAAAAATTCAACATTTTTACTGTTGGCCAATAAATCAATTTTCCCGTCTCCATCCCAGTCAGTCAGACAAATTTTTCGCCTTCCGCTACTGCCTGCTTCTCTTTCTGACAAACGCAGTAACGCATTATTGTCAGCATCCATAAATATGCGTTTACCTGGTTTTAAATACAATTTCCCATTTTTTCTAAAACGTTTGTAGAATGCCAGATATCCCTCATGATCCAGCATGATCAAATCCATTAGTCCATCATCATTCCAATCAATTGCAAAAGGTGTTGTACGCCACTGAGTTACTAATTCTTCATATTTCGGATTCCACCAGTTCCACGATGGTTTTTTTACTTCTCCCCCTTCCCAGTCAATTTTCACGCTCCTCCTTTTTGCAAGTTTGGGTGTCCCCCTTACTCCAATATTTTTATACCATTCAATTTTTCCCCAAATGGAATTAACTATGATATCTTTTAACCCGTCGCCATCCCAGTCAGCTACAGACAACGTTGTATAACCCCATTTTTTTTCGGCTGGTCCTTGTATTGACCCCTTTTCTCCGGCCATTATCCGAATTAACTCGCCATCGGCTTCAAGGTAAACGGGGTTATTCCATTCGAGTTGATTTTCACCACCAAGATTTTCTATAAATCCTATATATCCTGCTGAATTTCCGCAAATAAGATCTTCATCACCATCGTCATCCCAATCAACACTAAAAGGTGTTGCCAAAACTCCAAATTTCACATATCCGGCCTGCTGTTTCAAATACACCGGGGACTCAAATTGAGGCATATTTCTTTTTCTTTCTCCGGTATTTCTTAATAATGCCACCCGCCCATCTTCCTTACCAACAACCAAATCCCAGTTACCATCGTTATCCCAATCAAAGGCAACGGGCGATATCATTTGCAGATCGAAATGAATTATGCCATCATCATTTTCAAGAAACCGTCCTTCTGCAAATTCAGGTTTTTCCCGCGTGCCAACATTTTCAAACCAGGTTAACCTGTCGATAAACTCACCACAAATCAGATCCAAATCACCATCTCCGTCAAAATCTTCCATGTTGGGAGTTGACATGCCATAAACATCAATAGTTTTGCCTCCTGCCTTGAGCTTCCCTGACAATTTATATTCTCCATTTACATTTTCAATAAGAATAACATACCCATGAAGTTTGCCTTTCGTCCATTCACCCTTTAAATTAAAGGCATTATCCCATCCATAATCCGACCAGTCATCTACTCCCACTATTATGTCTAAATCGCCATCATCTTCGTAATCCACATATTTCCACTGGCTGGTACGTTTTCTTTTTGATAAGGAATGAATTATTCCGGCATTAAAAATTCCTTCAGCTCGTTTTAAAATTCTTCCCTTAAAATTAATGTATTCAGTTCCGGGACCTAAAACCCTTGGTTCATTGTTGGAATAGGACGCCTGAATATGCACTGGTCCATCTCCTATCCTCACAGGTCGCTCAAAAACAGGTTTTTTATTATCATTTAAATTTTTAAAAAAATAGAGTCCATTATATACGCCGCGGGCAGCACTCGAAACAACAATATCAATTTTCCCATCATCGTCAAAATCCATTGGCATTGGCAATGCCCAAAGACCGACCCCCAAGTCAACCTCAAGTTCGGGATTGTTGTATTCCAGGCGAACTATCTCTCCAAGTTCATACAAAGTATTTTGTTGGGCAATCAGTTTTGGTGGTAATAGAATAATTAAAATAAACAGAATTTGTATTTTACTTTTTCCAGGTAATTTCATAGGGTTTATTTTTATTTCCAATTTGGGTGTTTATTTATATCGGGCATTTGGGCGCCAGTCTCTTCCCTCCATTTATTCAATTGGTTAGCCAGTTCCATTGTTTTCTCAGGATAATCGGCAGCAAGATTGTCTGTTTCTCCTTGGTCTGTTCCCAAATTATACAATTCAAAAGATGTTTCTTCATCACCTAACAAGCTCTTCTCGTACCATTCAATAAGCTTCCAGGTTCCACTTCTTATGGCACCTGCCGGAGCCATCCCTGAGCCAAGGTGATAGTGCGGATAATGCCAGTAAACCGTTTGGTGGATTCCGGTTTCCGATTTTTTTAAAACCGGCACCATACTTTTCCCATCAATATTTTCGGTTATAGTGTGTTCAATTCCGGCCATTTCAAGAAATGTCGGAAAAAAGTCATTGGATATCACCATTGATTCTGATTTGGAGTCAGGCGTCACTACACCTTTCCATTTCACAATCAGTGGTTCCCTGATACCTCCCTCGTATAACCAGCCCTTGCCTAACCTGAAAGGAGTTTGGGTGGCATACCTGTGTTTTCCCCCATTGTCGGCAAAAAAAATAACAATAGTATTGTTTTCCAATCCAAGCTTTTTTACCTTTTCGAGAATCTCTCCGCAACTGTTGTCAAGTCGTTCTATCATGGCAGCTAAAACAGGATGATTTTCCGGTTTGGAAGATGCCTGCATATTTTCATATTTACGAATAGTTTCAGCACGTTCTTTGAGCGGATCGTGAATGGTGTTGTGTGAAACAAACAGAAAAAATGGTTTTTTCGTATTACGTTCCATAAAATTGAGCGACAGATTGGTGATGGTATCTACGTTGTGAGCGTCCGTATCAGCATCCTGCCAGGGTTGTGCCAAATCCCCGGAAGGTTTATAAGTCACAAAATATTCATCAAAACCCTGCTTGTCGGGGTTAAATGGTAAACTTTCCGGCGGTGTTTTTTCAGGACTCAAATGCCATTTCCCAAAATGTGCTGTTCTGTAACCATGTTCTTTTAAAACTTCAGCAAAAGTGACTTCCTCCAACGGTAAAAATTTTTGCCATCCGGGCTGACTTAAACGGTAATCATCATTAATATTTCCTGCTATAAAATCGGTTAAATGTAAACGGGCCGGGTATTTTCCGGTCATAATGCTGGCGCGTGTCGGAGAACATACGGCTGCAGCGGCATAGGCATTTGTGAAAAGCATACCTTCGGATGCCAGCTTGTCAATGTTGGGGGTCTGGTAATAATTACTTCCATAACAGCCAAGTTGCGCACATCCCATATCGTCAGCCAGTATGAAAATGATATTGGGATAATTCTGTGTTGCTTCATTCTTCTTGCATGCGCCGGTAAAAACAAATGTAAAACCTACGGCAAACAGAGAAAATCTCACTATATCTCTCATCTTATGATTGCCCATCTGTTAATTATTATTTATTTAAAACAACAGGAATAGGTGCATTAACCTCATTCACCCAGGAATGTAACTGTTTAAGCAACCTGAGAGCCATTCTGGTTTTTACGGAAGACAAATCGTCTTGTTCTGAAATGTCGTCTTTCAGGTTAAACAACTCATAACGTTCATATTCATAGTAATAAATCAATTTCCAATCGCCGGAAATAATGGTTGTGGAAGGTACCGCCCTCCAGTAGTTTTCTGCTCCAGTAAAGGAAGGTAACACCGCATCCTTTCGTCCTCCAAGGTATAGGGGAAAATGAAAAAACAGGGGCCGTTCCCTGTCAAACGATCTCCCGGTTAACACAGGGAGAATCGATTTTCCGTCAACCGGTTGATTTTTGGGAAGAGCGGCTGAGGCAATTTCAGCAAAGGTGGGCATAAAATCAACGCCGTTGACAGGAATCTCGGTTTCAGAATCTGGTTGAACTAAACCGGGCCATTTGATACACAACGGCACCCTAATTCCGCCTTCATAAAACGTTCCTTTTCCCGCACGCAACGGGTAATTGGAGGTAATCCTTGAAAGCCCGCCATTATCAGAAGTAAAAATAACAACGGTGTTTTCTTCCAGTCCGGATTCTTCGAGCTTCTTTAAAAACCTGCCTACACTCAAATCAATCTGCTCAATTTCTGCAGCATAAACCGGGTCAAAATTCTTACCACTCCGCCTTTTTAATTTTTCAATAAAATAATCTACCCGCTCTTGCTGTGCTGCAATTGGAGTATGCACTTCCCAATGACTGAGGTAAAGAAAAAACGGGTTGTTTTTATTTTCGTCAATAAAATTGAGCGCGGCATCAGTTAATCTTTCTGCCACATGCACATCATCGTAATAACGTTCTTCAGTGCCACCGAAATTGGAAAAATTACCAATTTCTCCCTCAGCAGAAACCACATCGAATCCCTGGTTGTCGTCGCCAATATGCCATTTCCCTAACCTGGCGGAAATATAACCCGATTTACTTAATACCTCGGCCAGCGATTCAAATTCAGGTGAAACATTATTGATACTTACCGGAAACGTGTTAAAAGTAGAATTTTGGTTTTGAGTGGGTACTTTAAACCGCATTTGGGAAACATCGCCGCCTCTAGCCACCCCTTGCGGAATATAAACATGGTGGCGTGGTGAATACATGCCGGTCAATAAACTGGCCCTTGACGGTGCACAGTTGGCGGCAGAAGGGTAAAACCGGTTGAAAACCATTCCGTCAGCCGCCAGTTTGTCGATGTTCGGGGTTTCATAGAAATCTGCCCCATTGTAACCAACATCAGACCACCCCAAGTCATCGGCAATAATAACAACTATATTGGGCTTTTCTTTCACTGAACCGGTAACCGATGAGACAAACAAGGTTGTCCCCAGTATAACCGATAAAATGACATGTTGCATAATCTTGATTTCATTCATTTTCAAACCGATAAAATACCTCATCCGATTGTCTGCCTTTATAATTAAAACAACGCTACATTTTCAGGCCGTTTACGAATATTCCTCTCTTGAAGCCGTTTGGTAAATTCTGCTTCGGTTTCTCCGGGACTTGGCCACACATCGCTGGGTTTATGTGATTTTTTCATCACTCCTTTCATCTCCTTTACAATACAGGGGAAACTGTTGCTCAGATCGTTCATTTGCTGGGGATCGGCAATCAGGTCATAAAGTTCTACCTTTTTACCATTTTTCTTGTGCGCATACCATTTACTTTTTCTTACTGCCTGGTTCTGGTTATATTCCCAATATAAATAATCATGTTTTACCTGTTCCCCTTCTCCTTTGAGAGTTGGGAGAATTGATATTCCATCGGTGTATACTGGAAGTTTCACACCTGTAATTTCGGCCACAGTCGGCATAAAATCCCAGAATGCCCAGATATGGTCACTAACCCGACCGGGTTTAATGTTTCCTGGCCAGCGGACCATGGCAGGAATACGGAAAGAACCATCATAAGTGCCCCCTTTTTCTCCACGGGTTGGCGCATCAAGATTGAATAAGTCTTTTCTGGTTGGAGATTCATTCTCATCCAGATAACGCTTTTCTTGACCATAAGTATTACCATTGTCTGATGCAAAAAAGATAATAGTATTATCGTCTAATTCTAATTCTTCGAGGAGTTTAAAAAGTTTACCTACTTCCTTGTCCATGCGTGTAATCATGGCTGCCCACTCTTTGTGCTGAATGGGCCAGTCTTTGTCCTTATATTCTCCCAGATAAGGAACAATTAATGGACCATGAGGAATGGTATAAGCCAGGTAAAGGAAAAAAGGGGTCTCATGGTTTTCTCGAACAAAATCAAGCGATCTTTTGCAGTATTCGTCAAATGAATTGGTCACTTTGTAAGGATTATTTACGATTCCGTTCGGCAAACATTTTCCATTTTCATCGTATAAACTTGCCCGTGAATAGTTTTCCTTTTTATAGTGAAAATTATTTTCCGGGTAATAGACCCTTTCCCGGTTATGGTATAAAAACTCCGGATAATAAGTGTGTGCCTGCCTTTGGTTAAGGTAGCCGAAAAACTCATCGAAGCCCATATTATTGGGTATACCGGGCTGGTTATGCAAGGCAAGTCCCCATTTGCCAAACAGGCCTGTTTTATAACCTGCTTGTTGTAACAGCATAGCAACGGTAAAATCCTCATTCTGCAGCGATTCACGATACCCTTTGTACATATTTCCCCGCACACGGGCATGCCCCTGATGCTTTCCTTCCATCAGCGACGACCGGGACGGTGCACATACAGAACTGCCCGCGTAAGCGTTGGTAAACTTTATCCCTTCATTCGCTATCCGGTCAATATTTGGTGTTTTAATCTTTTGCTGTCCATAAGCTCCGGTATCACCCCAATTTAAATCATCGCTGAGGATAAAAATAATATTTGGTAAATTCCTATTATTAGCCTGCGTTTTATAGCAACTACAAAAAAATAAAGAAGCAATAGAAACAAAACTTATAATCAGTGTTTTCATTCTTTTAGTATTCATTTAAGATACGTTATTTTGTTTGCTTGTAATACTCTCTGTTTACCTGAACTTCGTCTAATAATGGATCGTTTATACACTTCATTTGCTCAATTATCTTTTGATGCAAAAAATCAACAACTTCCTGTATCTCCTCGCCTGAATGGTTTATTAAATTAATATTCTCCTCAGGGTCTAGTGCAATGTGATATAACTCATCCCGGCCAGGATCCATAAAATCACGTACCAGTTTCCAATCCTGGTTCCGATAACTTCTTAAAAATGCTGTGGCGTAGTTTATCATGCTGTACTCCGAATAAAAATTATTATCCCAATTGGATACATTTTCTCCTTTAATTAATGGGAGAAGACTTCTTCCTCTCACAATATGCTCCTTATGATAGGGTTGCTCAACTCCAGCTATTTCAACTATTGTAGGATAAAGATCAAGTGATGAGACTGTATTTTCGATGACAGTTCCCGGCTTAACCACTCCTTCCCAATAAATAAATGCGGGAACCTTTAGTGAGTTATCATATAAATTTGGGCGGTATCCTCTTTTAATATTTTCGGTATGATAGGGTTTCGTTTTTGTTATCCACTTACCGTTTCCTTTGTGCTCAATTCCATTATGTCCCATATTGTATCCATGATCGGAAAAAAATATTATTACTGTATTTTCAAGTAATCCAAGTTCTTCCAAAGCATTGATGACGTGGCCTAAATTCCTATCCATCCCCTTGGTACTAGCCAGATATTCCAGCATACGCCTTTTTGTCTTTTCAGTATCCAGATCCGGATATCCGGGATTCGGAAGAATGGGGTCCATATTTTCGAAAGGAGCCCAGTCTGATTCTGATACGGGTAACCATTTAGTATGTGGAGCACGGGTATTCAGACATAATAAAAAATTATCATCTGCATTCTCTTTTATAAATTTTATGGCATAATCAGCTAAAATATCGGTTGTAAATCCCTTTAGTTTTTTTAATTCTCCTTCTAGCTCCAATTCCGGATCAACCGGGGACACTCCACCACCGGTGAGTCCCATAAAATAATCAAATCCATGGTTTGTAGGATGGTATTTTTTTTCACCATTTGCTGTCCAGTCTCCCAAATGCCATTTTCCAACCAAACCGGTTTTGTATCCTGCCTTTTGTAAAACTTCAGCGAAAGTAACACTTTCAGGATCCAAGCCAGCATTATAAGTGGGGTCATAAGTTAGAGAACTATGTGTTGGACTTACAATAAAATCGAAAATACCGTATTCACTTGCATAACGGCTGGTCATTATACTTACCCTGGAAGGACTACAAACCGGTGTGGTGGTAAAAGCATTTCGAAAAATCGCCCCTTTTTTTGCCAATTTATCCATGTTGGGGGTATTGGCATTTGGATCTCCGGAAGCACCAAATGCCCATGAAGCTTGATCATCTGTTAAAATGAAAAGTATATTTGTTTTGTTGTTTAATCCAGCGTAAGAATCAATAGTGAGGACAATGCAAAACAACAAAAATATCACAAATAAAAATCTATCGATCAATACATAAGACACAAAGTTCATCCTTTCCATTTTTGTAATGAATTATATATTATTCAAATCTCAGAAACCGGGGAATCCCATCCACCATCTTATTCATATATCAATATTGTTATTAAAAACTTTAGCAGGTATTAAAATCACAAACAGGAAGAGTCCCTGCTTTCATTAATTCATGAGCAGGATTATTATCAGCCAATGTTTTCTTCTGAAAGAATAATCAAAATTATTAGAACACTTATTTATCAACTCACTAAGATTCTTTGAAATATAAGTACAATTAATCTTATTCAATTAATATAAAACCTAAAAAATAAACCCAGTAGAGTGCCTAAGTAAAAGCAAAGCCGAAATTTTCCAGACTTTAAAAGACCTGAGTTCCGGCTTTGTCTAAATATTTATTATCAAGTGTTTATTAATCTTGCCTTTTCTTTAATAAGGTTTCCCTGTATTTTGAATCAACCATATTTTTGAATATGGATGATCTTTACTTTGTCCGCCAGGCACATAAATAGTAGATTCCAATTTTCCTACTGCAACATCGTAGTTCACCAAATACTTTTCGTCTTGATTTGGTTCAGGATACATAAACCGAACTGGAAGTGCTGGTCCAAATTCGGCCACAGGACCTGCTTCAAGTGCCGGATAGCCTGTTCTCCTCCAATCAAACCAGGCTTCAACATTAAACCAGAGTGATATCCATTTTTGTTCAATTATCCGTTCCTGCTTATCTGGAGCTGTATCAATATCCACTTTGTCGTTGGAAAAATAATCTTCAAAACTAAATCCATTCACTCCGTCAGAAATTCCCCAATAGTTCAGGGAAGCAACCACTCCATTTCTGTAATGTTCTGAAGTACTCCCACTTATTGAAAAATCTCCAAGTATTGATGCCTCGGCAAGTAGAAACTCTACTTCACTATAAGATATCAGGTTCATCTTGAGGTATTCTTCTGTATTTTTCCGAAAACGTTCATGTAAGAACGAAATGTATGGGCTCATTTCCGAATGGTAAGAGCCTGTATCATCGCCCTTATTAAAATTCAAAGCATCCTGGGCAGCTAGTCCCATCGGTAATCCTACATATAATGAAGTATCAACGTTACTTTGGGCTGATAAGGGGCGAAATTTCACATCGTACATTTCTCCAAATAAATTCGCAATTGATTTATCTGACATCTCTGTAACTTCAGAATCCCACTTGTATTGTACCGGCGTAATCCAGCGATGGAGACGTGGATCATTCAACGATTTCAGTTTATTTACTATTGTAGCACAAGGTTTGGTCCTAAACGGAGGATTTGACTCATTTAATGGTCCCCCCGAAAATGAATTAGTCCATGTTGTACCTAAATATTTAATTTCAGCATTGTCACTATTGTCGGTGAATGTGAAGGATGCAGCATCACTAAACTCAGATAAAATATTTATCCCAGCATCACTCATTTCATTTTTTTTATGATAAAGCCTCATACAATATCTTAATCGAAGGGCATTATTGAATTTTCTCCACTTTACAGGGTCACCTCCATACAAAACATCAGAATTCGGAGCAATTAAAAAATCATTAATGCCAGGATTGGCAAACAGTTCATCAGCTTTTTTTAGATCTTCCAAAACTCCTTTATAAATATCCTTTTGCTCATCGTACTTTGGGAAGTACAGTTCATTATCAGCCTCTAAACTTTCAGAGTATGGGCAATCTCCAAAAAGATCTGTCACAGTTCCGAAAAGAAATGCTCTTAATGTAAGTGAAATCGCTTCAAACATCAGATTTTCATCTTTTATCGCATCCTCATTTATTATTTCCACATTTCGTAATAAATTATAGAAATTTGCCCATGATCCTCGATCCCAATTGTAATGATTAATTCTATATGACTGGAATTCGGTCCCCTGCTGAATATATTGCATTGCACCGGCAACATTTGAGTTCCAATCACCCATGCTGCTGTAAGTTTTTGCTGTATTTGTCAAAACATAGGTTAAAATATAGTTTGAAGATACTTCCTCAGGATTATTAGGGTCCTGATTAAGTTCTGTAAGATCAAGACATGAGAAAAGTGGTATAAACATTATTATTGTCAATATATACAAGCTTGTTTTTATGATTTTCATATTCGTAGATTTTAAAATTCAACATTAAGCTTAATTCCCAGCGTTCCTATCCACGGCATTACATTATAATATTCAACACCCTGATTCCATACTCCGCGTCTGGCTCTGTACGCTCTTTCAGGATCTATATCAAGTCCTGCTGCATTCCATTGAAACATGTTAGTTGCGATGAATGAAACGGAGGAATTTTGAATATGTATTTTCTCGTTTACAGATTTCGGGAACCGGTATGTTAGCGCAATCTCTCTTAGTTTTATATAGGTGGCATCATACAAATTCCGACTTGGAAATGGACGGTTGGCATACCGGTTTGCTCGCATAGGTGTTTGCCACTGTGTTCCCTCTCCTCCAAAATTTTCCACATAAATTTTTTCACCATTTTGTACAATCTCACGTACTCCAACATTAAAACTTGCGTCTTGAAGACGGTTATTATCTGAAGGCCAAGGAAAACCTCCATATTCAGTTGTCCTTCCTCCTACCCATTCACCAAAAAATGCTTCCGGATTTTCTTTAATTTGTTCCTCAATACTCCTGTTTGGATCGTAGGCAATTCCTGAAAAAGTATTATCAAGTACTCCATTATGGTTGAAAAACATCATTGTTCGCGAATAGAATTCACCTCCTTGACTCCAGTCGATATTTGCATACAACGAAAATGATTTGTAACTGAATGAAGGTTGAATACCTATGGCGAAGTCTGGATTAGCATTCCCAATTTTTACTATATTGTTTGGATCATTGTCATTCTGATACCTGCCATTAGAAGTAAGAAGTGGGTATCCATAATATGGAGAACTTTCATCTTTTACGCGCAACATTGGCTGTTCAAAAATATCCCCAATATAACCTCCTTCGTAAGTTCTAAGCATTGCTCCGTCAACAGATGCAAATTCAAAATGCGTTAACCCATCGGCAAGCTCTTTTATTTTAGTCCTGTTTTGTGTAAAATTCAAATTCATATCCCATCTAAACTTACCCGCGATAACCGGCGTAGTCTTTAGTCCAATTTCCCATCCCTTACTTTCAATGAGTCCTGTATTAATCATTTTACTTGTTGCTCCCGATTCAACCGGGAGTGAAATACTTAATACCTGATTTCGGTTTTGCACAATATAATAGGTTGTTTCCAAGCCTAACCGATTTTTCAAAAAGTAAAGATCTGCTCCCACCTCCATCGAGGTAGCCTTTTCTGGTACCAGGTTACTATTTCTGAGAGTTCCTCCCATAAATATTTGTTTAGCTGTCCCCCAGTCTTCGCCTGTGGAGAAATATTGATATAATCTATAAGGTTCAGTATCATTCCCGACCTGTGCTATCCCTCCGCGTAATTTCAGAAATGTAAGCCATTTGGGCATTGTTATCATCTCAGAAATCAACATACTTAATGATGCCGAGGGATAAAAATAGGAGCGATTATCGATGGGTAAAGTACTCGACCAATCATTTCTGGCAGTTAAATCTAAATATACCATGTCTTTAAACCCCAAAGAAGTCATTCCATATAAGCTGTAAATAGCTTTTTCTGACCAGAAACTATTGTAGGTAACACTCCCTGGAACACCATTCGAAATGGTATATAGTCCAGGGATCACTAATTGCGCTGCATCATTTTCAATTGCCTTATAATAAGAATACATTCGATTACTTGCAATAAATGCATCCAAATTCCAAGAATCACCCAAATCTTTTTTATAGTTTAAGCTGATTTCAAAATTGGTTTCTTTCCGATATATATCTGATACATTGTAGCCTCCTGTTTCCTGTCCCATGGTACTAAAAGCTTTCTTTGATTCCCGTCCTTCAGTATACCCATCACGTGTAAATCGGGCCATCAAATTTAACTCCTTCGCTAATTCCCAATCAAATTGAACTTTTGTTGTCAACCGGTCTCGCTTGAAAGATTGTGTATTTTCATGTGCTATAAACCAAGGATTATTTTGTTTTCCTTTGTATTTCAATTGCTGAATACCTTCCTGTCCTTTAACCCAGTAGTCTTTTAAATCCAATATATTAACCTCTGCTCCCCATTCATACAAACTTCGGACTACAGCATTTCTGTCATCTCCATCAATATTTGGTCTATTTCCTGAACCAGACTCCGACCAGTTGAAGTTAGTTGTAATAGTAAAACTGTTTGTTATTTTATAACCCAGATTTAAGTTGATAGACGATCGGTTCAGATCAGTATTAGGTATTACACCAGTATTTCTTAAATCCCCAACAGACAAACGAAAATATCCTTTTTGATAATTTCCATCAATAGCCAAATTATTAGTTGTTGTAAAACCAGTATTGAAAAAGTCTTTAAACCTATCAGGATAAGAGACTAATGGTATTTCCTCTCCATTGCTGTTCCATTGCACCCAGTTTTCACCTGCATCTAACTGAGGCCCCCAACTCGGATTTTCTTCCTGTTGTAGTCTATGTGCACCGTCGTTTCCGGAGCCAAATTTATTTTGAACGGAAACAAAATTATATGGTATTTCAAATGTATTGGTAGTATTAAAAGAAATCCCCAAACCTTGTTTACCTTTATTTCCAGAGCGGGTAGTTATAAGAATCACACCATTACCTGCACGAGAACCATATAAAGCTGCTGCACTCGCTCCTTTTAAAACTGATACACTTTCTATATCATCAGGACTTAAATCACTAATGGCATTTCCTAAATCGGCTCCCTGAAAAAGGTTATTAAGTTGATTTTGTACCGGAATACCATCCACAACAAAAAGTGGTTGATTATCATTATTTAAAGAGGTAGCACCGCGTATAACTATGTTAACAGTGGAGCCTGAGGTTCCGTCCATCTGATTTATCTTTACTCCCGAAACTTTTCCTGCCATGGCATTCAATATATTTCCTTGGCTTGTTTCAGTCAATTCACTTCCTTTAACTTCGCCCACAGAATAGCCCAAGGCTTTCTTGTCGCGTTTCAACCCAAGTGCTGTTACAACTACTTCGTCAATCCCGACCGTTTCTTCTTCCATTCTAACATTAATAGTTGTATGATTTCCAACAATTAATTCCTGCGACTTCATTCCTATAAACGAAAACACCAGAATACCATTTTCAGGAATATCTGTGAGAGCGTATTCTCCGTCCGCATTGGTAACTGTACCTTGTGTTGTGCCCTTCACCACAACAGTTACCCCGGGCAGTGGTTGCCCACCGGAGTCGGTGACTTTGCCGGATACCTTCGCAGGTTGCGCTTCAGATACTACAATTCCTGAGACAGTGGACAATACGATGACTCTGTCAATAATGTAATATTTTACATTTGTGTTTTTAAACAAATCATCTAAAATATTATCGACTTTTTCCTCTCTGTAATTCGCATCCACTTTCCTGGTCAGGTCAATGGCATCACGATTATAAACAAAATCGAACTCACTATTTCCCTTTATCTCGGTAAGTACCTGCTCCACAGTGGCATCTTTTAACGAGATGGTTAATCTGGCCAATTGAGAATAGCTTTCTGATGCCACCAGGTTCAGAATTCCTACAAGGGAGAGAAGTAATGTTAGCTTCATTTTTAATCCAATTTTTTGTACAAAGCAAATAATCTTGACTCGTACATAGAACATTAAGTCTTTTTTCATATTTTTAAATGCTTAATTAATAATTAAGGTTTATACCTTTATTGAACTTATGCAGGGAAGAGGGCAATCTTTCCTGCATTTTGGTTTTATATAGTCATAGTAATTTCCTTGTTTTGTCTTTTGATATGATAATTTTTCTTATTGAAAACGTTTGGTCATCATTTTGCTTTGCATGAACCGACCTCCATTTAATTGGCAATGAAACGCTGAATATTTCCATAATACGATCGATGTTCTGGTCTTCAAAGGTCGCATCAAAATAGTATTCTCCTATAGTTTCATCTTCCAGAACAAATTGCACATTATGTATTTTTTCAAGTCGTTTTAAAATATTTTTGAGTTGTGCATTTTTGAAAACATATCTTCCATTAACCCATCCCGTGTAAATCTCCAAATTATTCGTTTTCGCAATGGCAATGGTATTTTTTTGCCTGTTCAGTTTTCCGGCCTCTCCCGGCGCCATCTCATATTCAACATCCTTAGGATTTCCCTGCCCATCCAACTTTTGGATGGATATACTTCCCTCAATAAGAACTGTTTCTATGTCCTGGTTATCTTCGTATGCATTAATATTAAATGTGGTGCCATAAACCTTTACCTGCATTCCGGAGGTGGTTACCAACATGGGTTTATCCTTGTCCTTTGCCACCTTAAAGAAGCCTTCTCCGGTTAGTTTCACTTCCCTGCACGATGGTTTGTTTAAAATGGGGTACTGTATCGAGCTACCGGAATTTAACCAAATTTCAGAACCATCTGGGAGCACTGCTTTTGTCCTACCTCCGACAGGAGCAGAAACGGTATTGTAGATCCCGGTCAACCGGTCAACTTCATCGTTCTTAAATGATTGTAATTCATTCGTTTTATCAAATAACCAGATGGACGTAATTAACAACGGAATAAACAGGATTGCAGCAACTTTACTCACCCACCTTATTATTTTTCTATGTTGCGGTTTCGGCCTGAGCGTAATTTTGGATTCTTCTATTCCTAATTTTTCCCAGAAGTAATTCAATTCTTCATCGGAAAAGTCTATTCCTTTAAAGTTTAATCCATTTAAAATTGTCCTTGCTTTAACAAATTCGTCTTTGGTAAGGGAAAACTGTTTGATAAATGCTTCCTTCTCTTCTCTGTCAAATGAGTCAAAATCAATTATCGCATTTTGAAATTTTTCATCAGCAAGTAGCTTATCGAAGTCTTTTCTGTATGACATACCCGAATTAAATAAATTCCTTATCTAATTCTATAGAGTGTAAAAGGAGAAAATAGTACTTCAAAAAAATGATTTATTTTTTTAAAAGGAGCAAAAAAAGGTTGAACAACATGATATCCATATCTTCCATATCCTCCTTCGGAACATCCGTTATGCCGACAGAAAGCTTTTGAAAAATTTTAGGCATACTGTTTTTTACGGATTGCTCCTTCATATCAACAATATCCGATATCTCTTTATATGTCAATCGATTATAAAACCTCAGAAAAATAATTTCCCGCTGAATGACAGGTAAGGAGTTCAAATTCTCTATCAATCTTTCCTTTACATTATTTGATATAAACTCTTTATCAATAAATTCATTGGGCTCAAAAATTAAGGCTTTGCTATCTTTTTCAGAAATACTATCTAACGGAGCAGCGTATACCTTAGATTTTGTTGAAGCAAAAAGTCTCCGGCGTAAAGAAATGAATAAATACGCCTTTACATTAGACACCTCACCAAGTCCTTCCCTGTTCTGCCAAATACTGATAAAAAGATCCTGTATCTGATCCCGGACAAAATCGTTAAAAGGAACTAACTTGATGCCATAGGTATACAATTTCGGATAATAAAATTTGAAGATTTCTGAAAACGATTTTTGGTCGCCAGACTTCATCGTTTTCCATAAAATACCTTCATCTGTTTTATTCACCTTTTCCGGCATTTAATTAATTCTTCCTCCTTTTTGAAAATCAAAAGTAAAATTTTATAGTCATATCAGGAAAATCATAACATTAAAAAAGCAACTCAACTCTACTGATATAATTTGTCTGGCTTTATCCCAATCGATACTTATTTTTTTCTAAAAAGCTTTTGTATACTTCTGAATCGCAGGAATACTTTATATCATAATACGCAAAAGTAAAAGACTTGCATTGCTTGGACAAAACACACCCTCACTATAAACACTTACTCAAAACCCGAAGACCTTTTTCCAAATTTTCTTTTGATAAAGAAGCATATCCTAAACGGATTCCAGATATTGATTCATTGAAACTAAACCGTTCAGGAGTATAAAAACCCACTAAATTAGAATGAGCCATTTTTTTGACCTGATACAAATCAACCTCCATTTTCGGTTTTAGCCAAAATGCCAACCCTCCATCAGGCCTTTTATACGTTATTTTATCTTTTAAATAGGTATCCAAAAGAGAGGCAAAATAATCTTTCTTTTCACTATAAAAACCAAGCATTCTTTTACGATGTCTGCGAATATCTCCTGAATCGATTAATTCCAATATAGATTGCTCCATAATATTATCGCCTTGAATATCTATAATCTTCCGTAACTCCCCTACTTTCTTTACAAATGATACTGTACTATAAATGTATCCAATACGAATAGCAGGAGCTATTAATTTACTTAACGTTCCTATATATACATAATTATTTATACCGTCATGCGCAGAAACAGGCATAACGGGGCGCTGCCCAAAATGATACTCATTGTCGTAATCATCCTCGATAATTGTAAAGCCATATTTATTTGAAAGTTCGATTAATTTTAATCTCCTTTCCAAACTGAGTGTAACCGTTGTTGGATATTGATGATGAGGTGTTATATATACGGCTTTTACCAAATGCTTTTTAAGAATATTCTCTATATATTCTGTACAAATACCTTTGTCATCCACAGGGACAGGAACCAAATTAGCTCCCGCATGCCTGAAAGCGTCCCAGGCAGGCCTAAATCCCGGATTCTCAACCATAACAATATCACCTTTTTCCAAAAAGGAATGAGCTGTTAAAAACAACGCCATTTGGCTACCCCTTGTAATACAAATTTGATAGGCAGTAGTACTCATACCTCTATTGAAATTGAGCATTTTAGAAATAGCTTCTCTAAAATTAATATCGCCAAACTCACTGGCAAGATTCATCACTTGCCATTTAGCCTTTTTACTGAATATTCTACGATGCGCCCTTGAAAGTTCATTCACAGGAGCACATGTTGTGTCTGGCAAACCATCATCGAAAAAAATTAAATCATTTCTGAAAATTTCTGTCGTTTGTATCCGTTGCTCACCTTTTGCTTTTACAGGCTTTTTAATGGGCAAATTCATTGAAACAAAAGTCCCTTTTCGTTCAGATGAACTTAACCAACCTTCGGCCAAAAGAATATCAAATGCTTTTACAACAGTATTACGGTTTACCTTCAGCTCTATCGATAATTGGCGAGTGCCCGGGAGTGCTTCGCCTGCCTTCAAAACTCCATTTTTAATATACAGAATAATTTTATCTGCTATTTGAATATAAATGGCTTGAGTACCATTTCTGTCAATTTTCAACTGCATCAACCAAGGTCGTAACATCTGGACTATCTAATTAAATAAAAACTGAACTGCAAATATAGTCCAATCATTCTCTACTTTCGCCTCACATTTATAAACTAAAATATACAGCCATGCAAGGACGAATGAAAAAACATCAATTAAACAGTACAGAAATAAAACAATTATTATGGACTGAAAAAGTAGGTAGACTAGCGACATTAAATTCAGATGGTTTCCCGTATGTTGTTCCGGTACATTTTGCGTTTTATAATGACAAAATTTATATACATGGATTACCCAAAGGACAAAAAGTTGAAAATCTAAAATCGAATCCGCATGTTTGTTTTGAAGTTGATCATATGTCCGGACTCATTATGCATGAAGACCCTTGTCATGTGAATACAGCATACCAAAGTGTGGTTATTATGGGCCTGGCAAAACTAATTGAAGAAGAAAAAGAAATAATTTTAAATCAGATAGTCAATAAATATACCCCAACATTATCAGGGAAAAAACTTCCTGCCAAAATGATAAACGTAACCTCTGTCATTGAAATTAAAATAAAAGAATGTACCGGGAAATATTATGAAAAAACAGGAGCTGTCTCTTAAAAAAGAATCAAATTCTCACCAGGTGCAATTCCTTCGAATTTACCCCTGAAATATCAACTAAATACCCGCTTTTAAGCTCCGAAAAGGTAGAATGGGCAAACGATCAAATAATGTTTGCCCGTATCTACATTTTCAAACCACAACTAAGTAAAATTGTGTGGCTGAGGTATATTTCCAAAATAAAAAGCCTGCAAATCACGCGACTTACAGGCTTTTGGGGCTCTTAAAATCCCCTTCTGTTGGGGTAATGTTTTACAAATAATTGACGCGGCCGCTAAATTTTAATAAATATGCGTTTCCGGTACAAAATCCAGCCGATGCCCCAGCACACAGAACAAAATAACAACGAGAACAACAACGAACCGCCATAATCACCGGCCATGGGTTGAAACCAATTTGTAAATATCCAACCTTTCAAACTTATTATCTCAGCGGATGCTGGAAGGGGAATTTTTATATGCTTTAATGTGTTTGAAAGAAATTCGGCAAAAACATATAAAAACAGGGGGTTCATACCAAAAACCCGAAACGGTGCTATCCAGTTTTTGTATTCCCTGATATCAATTACCCACAGCAGTATCCCAAGCAGAAGCATTGCCAAACCGGAAGAATAAACAACATACGAACTGGTCCAAAGGGGTTTATTAATCGGAAAGGCCACATCCCATATTCTTCCCAAGATGATTCCTGCAATACCAAAAATCATCAGTTTTTTAACCGCGCTCAACTTGTTTTCAGATAAGTCAATCCACCTTCCGGCAATATATCCCAGTAACACGTTAGCTACAGAAGGCAAAGTCGACAGCAAACCTGTCTGGTCGAATATGGCTCCTCTGAACTTCCGCAAGTGATTTGCCCCCAAAACAAATGCATCAAATTTTCCAACAAAATTACCTTCAAGTGAAAATGGATCATCACCGCCGAAAATCGCCAGGATAGCCCAATACCCCAACAAAATTATGGCTGTGGCTAATCTTAAATTGGTGTAGCTTAACCCGAGAACGATAAATGATGCCACACCATAGGCCAGGGCAATCCTGTTCATAACTCCCATAATCCGAAGGTGACTAAAGTCCAGGCTAAAAGAAGCGTAAATACTTATGGAAATACCTATTAAAAAGATAATTACTATTCGCCTCACTATTTTTGCAATCACTTGTTTTGTTAGTACGCTACCGTATTTTTTAAATGAATACCACATCGCCGAGCCCATAATAAACAGGAAAAACGGGAAAACAAGGTCCGTAGGTGTACATCCGTGCCATGGTGAATGTCCCAAAGGGGTATATACATGCTTCCAACTTCCCGGGTTGTTTACAATTATCATAAGGGCGATTGTTAATCCCCGAAATACGTCAAGAGCTACTAATCGTTTCGGATTCTTCATACTATTTACATCGTTACTTTTTAACCGTAAATCATGGAATACGAACCATATTCCAACGTGGTAATTTTTATTTTAACCTGGCTGACTGTTTTATGAGGTAGATTCTACTTTTTCCACAACAATCTTTCTTCTAAAATGTAATCCACCATTTCATCATACAACAATAATTGTATATCCAGAATGTCTTCGTAAGTGACAAATGGCTCAGGAATCTTATCTGAAATGGTCCCGTCATTGCATTCGTATGCAAAAGCCATGGTACCGGAAATATTGTGCAACGCACATACTAAATTGAAGCTTGTTCTCGGTGGAAATTTTTCATCTTCTATTTTAGGTTTCCGAAGCAGGTTGTCGGGTGTAAATGATACATTTTCTTTTTTATACCTGTTATTTAAACGCTGCTCTAAGTCGTAAACCCTCTCTTTCATATACCTGGCAGTATACGCCGGATTGTAAATGGCAGGAGGTGTTTCGTGCGAATGGAGCGTAACAGCCATATCCGGAGCTTCGGTACGCGTAATTTCCAGGATTGCTTTTGTTTCCTCTGCCATCGGATGGAAAAATTCATCGTGCATAATATTGATTCCATCGTCATTAAAATAAGCTCCAAGAATGCCCACATCTCCTTTCATGGGGTGATTCGACTTTGCCCCGGGCCATCCCCACATGGAGCCGTCTTTGCGGGTTCCCTGCCCGTATTTTGTTACCATATCTTCATGCAACCCCAAAAAACTATCGTACGGGCACCTCTTTCGCCCATCAGGATTGGCACACGGAATTATAATCACCCTGCATTTCTGCAGCTTATTTCTTAAAGAACTCCAGTCTTTGCCACGGTAATCTTTTCCGGTTTCCATAATATGAACCAGGTTGACCAACCCAACTATCCCTTCCACTTCCTGCCCATGAACCGGACCGATAATGAAAATAACCGGTTTGGTGTCCTCGCCTTTTTCTGCATAATAGGCCGGGTTCCAGGCAGCAACAGCTGAATTGTAATTTGCCTGTGATTTAAAATCGTCCTTTTCGCCATAGTAAACAGCATAAACAGGAAATCCCCCCGGGGATGTGGCTATTGTTTCTACTTTCCCATGCTTTACAAGTTTCAACTCGTCTTCAATATCAGATAACCCGGATTTAAAAAATTCCGGAAGGTCAGTATTATTGGGAGGATCGCCCGCATCGATTGGTATCTGGGAATAGGAATTTATGAATGAAAATAAACTGATTAAAATGGTTCCAAAATAAAAAAGTACTGCTTTCATAGTATGAATATTTAAAATGATTAATGCACTGTTAAAAAATTACTCTTTTCGATAACCAAATTCCGGTGAAATAATATCCCCGAAAGCTTGCTCATCTCCAAAAGCAGGTCCATACCACACCCCACCTCCGAATGTTACGATAAATATCTTCTCCGGATTTCGTGGATCCATATCCACCCTTTTGCCCCATTTGAAATTGTATCCGTTGATGCGTTCCCAGGTTTCACCCCTGTCGGTTGAGCGGTACGCGGAGCTGTTAAAACCACAGGCATAATAAACTTTAGTACGATGGTCGTAGGTTATGTCGTGAATGTGTTGGTCTTTTTGCAAAACCGGCTTCCAAGTTTCCCCTTCATCTTTTGAAAGAAATATCCCGCCGCCCATATCAGGGTTAAACCGGCCACCGGTACTCCTACCCCACGCAGACAATAGCAGGCAGGCAGGATCTTCCGGATCAATCACTAAACTGGTTGGCCCGTTTGTTCCTGAAGGCAGATGTATTGGGTTCCAGGATTCGGCATGGTCATCGGATCGGTAAATTGCCCCGTCTCCCTTAGTACCAATGCTACCATCGTCACTTCGCCTGCTTTGGATAAGAAACAATACACCATCTTCCCTCCGGACAATCCTCCAGGCGAATGGCTCTTCATTTTTTAAGCCTCTATTTTTCAGTTGCCAGTTGATACCTCCGTCGGTCGATTTATAAACCCCTTTGCCAAAAGCACAGGAATACAATGTCCGGGACTCTTTATTGCTCGTTGGGTCGATTAGAATATGTGTAATGGCCGCCTCTCCGATATCGGCGCTAACCGGGCTCCAGCTTTTTCCTCCATCAACGGTCATCACCACCCCTCCTGTAAACCTGGCAATTCCATCCCTTCGCCACATTTTGGGGCGGGGCAGATCGTGCGTGCCACTCATTGCAGCCCAGGCTTTTCCCGGTACATCGGGGTCAAAAGTCAGCCAGTATGTGCTGTTTTGCCAGTTGCGGGGGATGCCGTTATTTTTTGTACCACTTGACCAGCTTTCCCCTCCGTCGTTGCTTACCATCAGGCCAATGTCAGTATTTGCAAGAAAAATGTGGTTCGTGTCAAAAGGATCAAATACCACAGCATAACCGGTATTCACTTCCAGCCCTCGTGATATCCAGCCGCCACCAGGCTTTTTTTGGGTGTACACCTGTTCCCATGTTTCCCCCCTGTTCGTTGTTTTGACCGTTCGGCCAAAGTCAGTGGCATAAGCCACATCCGGATTGGATGCCGATACGCCAATGGAAAAAGGATTTTCTCCCCATGTGGGCCCGAAACGTTCATTCAACCATCCTCCCCTAAAATTAGCGGAAGGAATATTTCCATTACCGGTTATTTGGTCTTTCCACGAAAGTTCCCAGGTAAGTCCGTAATCTTTACTCACTGCCACGCCCAGGCAGTTGGTATCGTTAGCTGTTTTCATGTTGGCGTAGGAGACATATACGACCTCCGGATGTTGTGCGCTGGTTGCGATACTCCTCCATTCCGGGAAATCATTCTTTCCATCTTGAAATGCGACCAAACCACCCTGCCGGTTTTCCCAACTTTCGCCTCCGTTTTCAGTATAGAAAATACCTGATTTACACCCCTTCGCATTAAAGTATCCTTTTCCTGAAATGGCATAAATGATAAACCTCTTTTTAAGCCGGTCGGCTCCCCCGGCAAATTCTGTAAACATGTCAACACCATCCGGTCCGCTATTCGTTTTCCAGGTGTTGTTTTTTCTCACCTTTATAAAATTCTTTCCGGCGATATAGATCGTACGGTTTTCTTTCGGCGTAAACGGATCGATATAAATATTTTTTGCTTCCCCCTCCAGTGCAGTTGATTTTGACCAGCTTTCTCCACCATTGTCTGAAATAAAAAAGCCCGATAATTCATCCACTGTGATAACGGCATACAGCTTTTTTGAGTCTTCCGGATCAACTGCGAATGCGTAAACCTTCCGATATGTACTGTCGCTGGTAACTACAGTTTCCCCGGCATGGTCCCCTTTGGAAACGACACCGGTAATTTCACCGGGAGGCGGATATAGTACACTCCAGGTATTTCCGCGGTCGGTGCTTTTGAACAAGGCAATGGAGTTAGCATAAACGGTATTAGGATCAATCGGGTCGAACACATAAAAATTTACGAACCCACGAAGGTTGAACCTGTGCCAGGATTCCCCTCCATTGTATGTTACAAACGACCCGGTCATGTCGCAACTTACAAAAGCATATTCCGGATCTTTCGGGCTAACAGTGGGATGAAACATGGCGCCACCACCGCCCGCACCAACAAATCCCCATGCCTCATTTCTTCCGTTGGAGTTCACAGGCTTACTTTCCTTTGTTGATGAAGTACAACCATAAATGATGGCCATTGCAACAATGAATACCCCAATCAAAACACAAGTTCTCCCAACCGGATGCTGTTTGGGTTCCGGTTTTATCGCGTAATCCATAAGCATATTTTCAGTTCCTACCATTCTTTTTCCGGTATTCCGTGCCAAACGCTTGAACCGAAGGTGGTGATATATATTTTCTCCGGTTCGTTTTGGTCAACTATAATTCTGTGCCCCCAATGAAAATCGTAATCTTTTATTTTCTCCCAGCTTTTCCCATAATCGTCACTACGCCAGGCTGCGTTATTAAATGTGCAGCAATAAATTCTTCCGGGATGATAAGGGTCAGTTGTTACATCATACACATATTGGTTTTTATCAAATAGGGAAGTCCAGGTTTCCCCTCCGTCTTCTGACACAAAAACTCCTCCCTGCATATTGATCACTTCATTCCCTCCGGTCTCCTCTGCAATATCTCCTCCAACCAGGTCGCTCAGTTGAATATCGGCCCAACACCCCAGATAAATCCGTTTTGGATTCTGCGGATCACAGGCAACTCCATTAGGAAAAATGGGGTCTTCGGCAACATCAAGCTTTTTCCAGCTTTCTGCTTTATTGTTTGACTTGTATATTGCCCCGGAATAATATCCCCGTCCTTTTACACCATCGGTATGTTTGGGCGTAGGACTTACCGTCAGGAACAAGCTTCCGTCGGGCGCCATGGTGAGTTCAAAAGCACAGGTGCTGCCATCAATACCTGTGTTTTTAAGTTCCCAAGACTTGCCATCATCAACTGATTTATATACTCCTTTGTTATATACAGCTGCGTAGATTGTCCGGTTATTGGGCGCCGATCCCTGGTCAAGTACCATTGAAGTTACAGGCGAGTCAAACCCCATTCCTTCATTGACCGGCCTCCAGGTCTTTCCACCATCAAGAGACAAGCATATACCTCCTTTTGCTGACTCTTTCCAATGCGGATTACGTGTCATTTTACCACGGGGAAAATCGTGCATCCCGGACCAGCCCGACCATATCTTATCTTTTATATCGGGATCGAATACAACCCAATAGCAGGTGTTACTCCATTCAACAGGCACTCCTTCGACTGATCGGCTCCAGCTTTTTCCACCATTAAATGAATGGTGGTATCCAATATCGGTGTAACTAATAGCTATATGACTGCTATCAAACGGATCAAAATGAACACCAAATGAAGTAGTTACATCCATTCCTCTGCTCGTGAACGTTCCATCAGGTTGTTTCTCGCTGTATATTTCAGCCCAGTTTTGCCCTCCGTCGGTAGTTTTCATTGTCCGGTACCAGTCAGTAACAATAGCCGTTTGCCCGTCGTACGGTGCAACCCCCACATCCAACAAACGGATATATTCGCCTCCAAACGCATTTTCCACCCAGGCATCTTTTAAGTTTGAAATTCCGATGCCGTCTTTTACTCCATATTGCCCGGAGCCTCCCCCACCTTTCCAGACCCATTCCCAGGTTTTACCGGTATCATTTGTTTTCAATACACCATACCAGTATGCCATTGTTCCGTCCTCTTTTTTTTCCTGATAGCGATTGCATACAAGGTAGGCATGCCGGGCATCAAACTCAGCACATGAAATCATTGAATAGCTTGGCATTAACCCGGATTTATCGTTGGTAACAATTGAATCTGTTAACCGGTTCCAGGGAATTCCAAAATCGTTGGAAAACCAGACTTCGGTATATCCAAACTCTCCCTGTATCGGTTTATTTTGATTGTGGTGCAATGCATAAAATATTTCCTTGCCGTTGCTTTGTTCGATTCCTGCGGCAAAGGAGAATGCCGGTGTCATTTCTTTTGGAAGTTTCTTTTCTATAAATGTATTTGAGGATTTATCGAAAATACAGATTGAATGTGACGTAAAAATATAAACGTCATTCTTTAACCCGGTTTTATTGGTATAAATAAAATCAATTTGTTGATTAAGATCTTTTTTGTGCCACGATTTGCCTGAATTTGAGGAATAATAAAAAAACGATCCCATACTAAAATAGATTGCTCCTGCAATTTCCGGATCTACACAAATAGTCTTTATCCTTTTAAATTCAGCACCGTATAATGATTTTTCGTTTGTTTTTACCTGGTAATTTGCATGGTCGCCGATGTACTCTTCCCGAATAACATCTTCCTTTGAAGGGAAGATTTGTTCCCAGTTTTTTCCCCCATCAGCAGAGTATTTTAAAACATTCGAGCCGATATAAATCTTATTGGCATCCTTTGGGTCAAAGGCATAGGCTGTTGCTCCATTGGGCACATTGATTTGTTGATACGAAGCCCCTCCGTTTTTAGTAAGGTAGGAACCTGTCATGTCGCAACGTACCATAAAATTATCAGGGGAATGATATGAAAAAGTTGGGATAAATGTTGAGCCTCCTCCGCCAGGGCCTAATTTTTCCCAATTCACGGGTTGTTCAGCGACTTCCTTTTTTGTAGTATGACAGCCAACCAGCAAAATCGCCATGCACAAAAGGTTTATTCCTCTATTCCAAATGCAATAGGTCATGGGTTTAAATTCGTTATTTATTATTTTGAATCAGGCGTTTAAGTACTGCTGTTACATTCATTATCAGCTACCGGGATATAGTACAGCCCGAAGGAACAAACAGGGCATTCTGTTTGATTCTTTCTTTGCATTACTGAACTCTGTCGCTCGTTTCCACCCAAAATGGAATTGAGTATGTTAAACCTCAGCAACGCTTAAAAATATCAAACAGAAATACCCTATATCCTGTTAAACTAAAATCAAAGCAGTAATTATGTCATTAAAAATTACAACCATCAAATTTTTATTCACTATACCCCGGATTTTGTTCCAGTAACTCGTTTAATTCCAAATCAACTTCAGGGATTGGGAATAAATAATCATCCTCACTAAAATTGGCCAGGTAATCGGGCCGGGTTGTTACTTCATCCAGTATCCTTTTCCGGCAGATGTCAAACCAGCGGTCGCCATTTTCGAAAACCAGTTCCCAGCTTCTTTCCTGTATCACTGCCTCATCAAATTCTGTTTGCGACATAGAGGTGGTCATTTTGGGATGCAAAGGGTTTTCAACGTACCCGTTTGCCCTGTCGATCACTTGATTGACAGCATCTACCGCTTGCTGGGTAGGCCCGCCGTTGGCCATATTGGCCGCTTCGGCATAAATTAAAAGCACATCGGCATATCGAATTATTGGCCAGTTAGCTGTTGATGCGTATCCGTTGAAATCATCCAATGAAATGTAAAAGAAGAATTTTTTACAAAATGGCGTTTGTTCCGGGAAATCAGAATAATGCGTTCCATTCCATTCGGTCATAAGATAAGCATCTTTTCTTGCCTGTGCCGGCCAGCTTTTTTCGAAAGTGGTGTCTATTGCAGCATCGCCCCAACCGCCATCACCATACACCGAAGGAGCCCAAATCTGAGGATCGGTAGTTTTATCATCAGAGGTAGAATTGTACCCCCACATCATTTCCGGTCCGTATTCGTTTTCCGGTTTGAAAACATCAACGACATCCGTAACTAACCAATATTTACCTGATTCCATAACTTCCCGGGCCATCTGCTCTGCTTTTTGGTAGTTCGAGGTTTCATTTAAAGGGAATGTAGCCATGGTTAGGTAAACCTTTGCCAATATACCTTTTGCAGCTCCCTGGGTTGGTTTGCCGGGTGCGTCGGGCCAGGACAAGGGAAGTTTTGATGCGGCAAATGTCAAGTCACTCACGATTAAACTATACACATCAGAAACTGAAGACCTTGGCATCGGGTTGGAAATCGGGTCCGGCGATTCATCCGTAATTAACGGAACTCCACCAAACATCCGTACCAACATAAAATAATTGTGGGCACGTAAAAACATTCCCTGGGCAAGCAGCCTGTCAATCGTTTCCTGATCTTCGCCTTTTACACGTCCTGCTTTGATTGCCGCAATTGCGCCATTGATACTTTGAATGGATGCGTAATGAACATTCCAAAGCCCATCTCCATTATCGGCGCCAATATTTAAGTTTCCTCCAACAAACTGGTCGTCATGGCGGAAAGGGTTATAACCATAACCATAGCCAGACCAATAGTCCCATAGGTGATTTAAGGATGCCGCGTAAGAAGCCTCGACCTGTGCAGCCGAACTTGAGAAAGTTTCAGGAGAAACAAAACTAAAAGGTTGTTCATCTAAATTTTTACACGAAAAACCTGTAAAAAAGACGGATAGAAGTAAAGCACAACGCAGTGCGAAATTTATATTTTTTTTCATGATAAAACAGTTTAGAATGAAACATCAATTCCGAAAGTGAATGTTTTCGCAGTGGGGTAATTACTCAGGTCAACACCGATCTGGGCATCGTTTCTATTGTATGCACTCACTTCAGGATCGTATCCTGAATAATCTGTAAGAGTAATCAGATTGGTAGCGCTTATATATAATTTCGCACTGCCCAGGCCAATTTTTTGTGTTAAGCCGGCAGGAATGTTATAAGCCAGTACGATATTCTTAAGCCTGACATAAGAGCCATCTTCAACCCACCGCTGCAAACGTTCGGAATCTCCACTTCCCAGATTAATTGTACTAACAAGGGCCGCATCCATCCTGGTTTTTTCATCAATAAAAGCGGGTACATCCGTGTTTTGGTTTTCAGGAGTCCAACGGTCAAGTAACCGTGCACTTGTTCCTTCACTTCCTCTCTCAAGACGTATTCTTCCCTGGTTAAATATATCGTTTCCTTTCGAGCCTTGTATAAGGATAGTCATATCGAAGTTTTTATATGACAAGCTATTAGTCCATCCAAAAATGAAGTTCGGCATAGAGTTCCCGATAATTTTTATGTCTTCTGTATTAATTTTACCGTCTGCATTCGTATCCGTGTATTTAATATCGCCAGGCAGCTGCCCGAATTTTGCAGCCTGAGTTGCTTCACTTTCTTTCCAGGTGCCCTCGGTTCCGTATCCATACATTTGGCCAAACGGCTCGCCAACGCGCAGCTGCATAAAACCATTTTTAAGACTATACCCGCCATAAGTTGTTCGAAACCTCAACGTTTCATTTTCACCTAAATCCAGTACTTTATTCCGGTTCCATGAAATATTAAACCCGGTATTCCATCTAAAAGCTCCCACGAAAGGATCGCCGGTGATTGATAATTCGACCCCTTTGTTTTCCACAGAACCAACATTGTCGATAACACTTCTAAGCCCGGTATATCTTGGTAAGGTGCGATTTAAAAGTAAGTCTTCTGTCTTTTTCTTATATATATCAACAGTAGTAGATAACCGTCCTTTGAAAATGCTTGCATCCAAACCAACGTTAAGCTGCGTTGTACTTTCCCACTTAAGGTTTGGATTGGCGGCGCTGGCAATTCTGAACCCTAAATTTGTTGAGCTCCCCCCGTTGTATGGGTAGTCGGAACCGGATTCCATTCTGGCAATTGTTTCATACGGGCTAATTGCCTGGTTTCCTGTAATCCCCCAGCTTCCTCTAAATTTCAGGTTTGTAAACAGGTTTAAATTCTGAACAAAGGGTTCTTTAGACACCCTCCATGCGAGAGAGGCAGATGGGAAATACCCCCATTTATTGTTTTTTCCAAACACAGATGAACCATCCGCACGGTAGCTCGCTGTTAGCATATATTTATCGGCATAAGCATAGTTAACCCTGCCTAAATAGGAGTTAATCACCCTTTCAGAAACACTTGAATATTTAGACGAAATTTCATCTGCTCCGCCTAAATCATTTATTCCGGTCTGGTCAACGGTAAACTTTGAGGCCACTAAACCGGAACCCTGATATTTATCGTACTGTTGCTCTGCAACAGCTATTGCCGTTAACTTATGAGTACTATTAAAGGTTTTATCGTAGGAAAGAATATTCGAATTTTGATAATGCGAATTTACTTGTTCGGTGAGAGTACCATATCCCACAACCCCTCCAACGGGTTTACCTTCCCAGGTTTTGCTGTTGTAGTAACTCTTATCATTAACATTGGAAATAGCTGCTCCTCCCGAAATTTTCAATTTCAACCCATCAATAATTTCATATTCAATGTATGTATTGACATTATTTCTGATGGTGTGATTCTGGATATCGGGCTCCACAGTTGCAGCCAGCGGATTCCAGGTGTCGTACGCTCCATATCCAACCGGGTGGCTATTGTAATTTCCGTTGGCATCGTAAGGAGGCGTTGTAGGATCCCAGCGGGGGGCAATGTTTACCGCCTGCCCCAGAAAACTTAATGCAGTCCCGCCGCCATAAGGAGGAGAACTTCCAAATTCTTTTGAACCTCCCCAATTCAATTCAAAGCTCACCTTTTCAGTAATGTCAGCGCTAAAGTTTGCCCGAAGCGTAAAACGCTCGTATTCAGAATTCAGCAAAATCCCTTGTTGATCCAGGTATCCCCCGGATACCATATATCGCATATTTTCCGTTCCTCCCCCCATCGACAATTGATGATTTTGGATTGGAGCTATCCGGTATATTTCATCCTGCCAATCGGTTCCGCCGGTTCTTTCCAGTTCCTGAATTTGCTGTTCCGTAAAAATGGGCACCGGGGTTCCCGACCCGTTTTGGGTGGCTCTAAATGCATTACGTGTCCTAGCATAATCAGCAGCCCCCATTATATCAAGCTTAGATCGAATAGACTGGGAACCGTAACTATAACTGTAGTTAATGGTGGGTTTCCCTTTTTTACCCCTTTTGGTTGTAACCAGGATTACCCCATTTGCCCCCATCGATCCGTAAATGGCAGTAGCAGAAGCATCTTTCAAAATCTCTAATGATTCAATATCATTGGGATTAATTGAATTAAGGTTTCCACCTTGCAGTCCATCAATTACCACCAGGGCATTATTCCCTCCATTGATTGAGTTCATCCCCCTGACACGGATGGTTGTTTGTGCACCGGGAGCACCGGCAGTATTCAATACCAAAACACCGGAAGCACGTCCCTGCAAAGCCTGGTCGACCCGTTGCATGGGCATTTGCGTAAGTTCATCTCCTTTTACCGAACTTACAGAACCAGTAATGTCACTTTTCTTTTGAGTGCCATAACCTATGGCAATAACTTCTTCAATACCAATTGTACTTTCATACATTACCAGGTTGATATTGGTTTTTCCTGAAACATTAACTTCCTGCGTTTCCATGCCCATAAAGGAAAACTGAAGAACATCCCCTTCTGCAACATCAGATAAAGTGTATTTTCCTTCAGCATTTGTAATGGTTCCCTGTGTGCTTCCTTTGACTATAATTGTCACACCTGGCAAAGGCAAACCATTCCTGTCTGTCACCTTTCCGGAAATTTCCTTTTTCTGTTGAACAGCATCCTCTATAACAGACACACTGGGCACCCTTACTTTTTCTTCTTTGGATACTCCAATAACTATTTGTCTGTTATTTATAAAATAGATGTTATTGGTACCTGCAAATAACTTATCCAAAATGGATTCAATTTTCTCATTTTTAACATGGACAGAAACTTTTCTATCTAAATCTATTTGCTGTTTCTGATAGAAAAAAATGAATTCACTTTGTTCTTCAATCTCAGAAATTATTTCCCGAATTGTTTTGTTTTCCAATTCTAAAGAAAATTTAGTTACCTGAGAATAGGAATTGGAACTAACAGCAACTGTAGTGCTTAAAATGATAAGAAACAGAATTAAACGCATAATTTGCATTACTTTAGAGAGATAAACATACAGTTCTCCCCATGGTTTTAGCATTTTTTTCATAAATTTGTTCGATTTTTATTTATAACAATAAGGATTACTTAAAAACCGGGATTTGTTTTGCCGCTCATCCCGGTTTTTTATTTAGTTACATAAGTTTATATCATAGGCATTACTCTTTTATTTTAATTACTATATTATTTTCTCGCTTTTGAATTTCAAATGGAATAGAAAACGAAATATTCTCAAGTACCTGGTGCAGCTCTTCTGCTAAATCGAGTTTCCCTGTAAACAATGTTTTCTTCCCGTTTCCTTCTACAATTATTTTTTGATTATAAAATCGCTCCAGTTTTTTCAGAACTTCGCTAATGGTTTCATCTTCAAACATGAGATAGCCATTTATCCAGGAAGAATACAATTCGATATTCACTTTATCTTTCTCGATCAAACGGTCTTCTTTATTGTACGTTATGCGTTCTCCGGGATTAAGATCAATTTCGCGGGCAAAAGTTTTGTTCTCTTTAGCCGACACTTTCCCTGAAAGTAAAATGGTTTGGGAAGTTTGATCCCCCGGATAGGAAGTTACGTTAAAACGTGTACCGGTTACTTTAATCCTCATATCCGAAATGATGACATGAAAAGGCTGCGAAGGATTGGATGTAACATCAAAAAATGCTTCTCCTGATAAATATACTTCGCGCTTATCATCCTCAAAACGGGAAGAATATAATAACTGGCTTCCTGCATTTAGCCAAACAGTTGTTCCATCGGCCAATGTAACTTTCGATTGTTTCCCGTATGGAACAATCAATCGGTTCGGTTCAGCATCTCTTGTATTCTCATTGTTTTTCAGCAGCCTGTCATTTACCCGTATTTCTTCCCCTTTTTTACCGTAAACAATCTCTGAATGATCGGAGTCTATTTTTATTTCTTCCCCATTATCCAAAATAAGCTTGGTTTCAGTGTAACCGGTTAATTCATTTGTTGGAAGCATAAATTCTGAATTATTCCCGGAAAAATAATACCATACCGAGGCCACCAGAAATATTACTACAATTGATGCCGCAATGCGTAAAAACAAATTTGGATGAAAACGTCTTTTCTTTTTGCTTTCATTCAAAATATTTTCCCAGGTTTGTAATTTCCGGATTGGTTCGGTTTTTATTTTTTCATCGTCGAAAAAGCGAATGAGTTGACGCGCCTTGTCAAAATCCTCCTTACAATCAGGAAATTCCTTTATCATCATCCGATAGTAGTCATCCAGATCTGGTCTTTCATTCCTTACCCAACCGCAAAAATCGATATTGAGTAAAAAATCTCCGAGTGAATATTTCTTGAAATCTTTTTTCATACTACATACAATAAGTAGCAGTTAGCTATAATACATAGACATTTTTTTACAAAAAAGTCATATTTTTTTCTGTCACATGATACAAGAACAGTCTCAAACAGCTAAATACCAATCCAATAGAATTCCCAAATCTTCCAACAGATTAATGTCGTGTGAAAGGTATTTGGTATTCATTCATCACTTTTCTATAATGTCGTTCGATGTGTTATCCTTATAACATATCATTCCGGAAAAATATCAGGAGAACGATATATTCCGGGACCGCATGAGCATAAAAAAAACAAGATTGGAATATTCACTATTTCCAAATTTCTCTTTTAAACTTTTGATTGTTCGGTACAGCAACGTTCTGCAAGATTCGACGCTGATATTCATCAGTTCTGATATCTGAGCATATTCAAACCCACAGTTAAACCGTAAATACAAAGCTTCTTTTTGTTTATTGGTAAGGTTTTCTTTTACCATATTCAAAAACCTGTCGCGTGTTTCTTCCGTATCTTTCGAAATAACAGTATGCTCAATACTGTATGTGATATTAAAATTTATTGTGCCCGACTCTGCAACGGGAATCAGCTTCTGAGTCTTTCGTTGCTGATACAATATTTGATTTTTTATGGATTTTAACAGGAAGAACTTAATATTGTTAATCTGTTTCCCATTCCCTTTATTTCGAATTAAATCCACAAAAATATTTTGAATACAATCTTCAACAAGGTAGCGGTCGGATGAATATTTCATGCCGAAATTTAACAGGACATCAAAAAAGTCGAAATATAAAGCGGAAAGTGCTTCCCGATCTCCGTCAATGAATTTTTGCCATATATCCTTATAAGAATCATTTTTCGTACTTCCAGACATAGACATACCTAAAAATTAATGATAAAAACAAAATATTCATTTTACTACCGGTACCATGCAAGTTATATCCCTGAAAAGTGTTGGTCTTCCAACTAAGGTATAAGTTACATTTTAAATCCCTGAGCGCCAAATTTAATAATTTTTAACATTGAAATTCAGTTTGGCTCGAACGAATCAAGGGATCCTCCCATAATCCAACTTAGTTTGAATTCGAATCAGAATATGTTGGGGTAAATAATAAGCAGTAAATAAGATTGGGTAGCAGGATTCAAATATTGTTTTGATACTAACTGTTATTGATAGGTTAAACTGCATCTTAAAAACCAACTCTCTTTCCCAATATAACAGTCAATACGTTTTTTATATTTCTCTCGTAACATAGTAAACGAAGCCCGGCGAAAAGGCGCCACCATCGAACTGCCGTGTGTAAACCACAGCAACAACGCCACATCGTTCGCCCTGTTTCATACTTCATTCAAAGAATTCGCCCTTTCCCAGCTTCCGTACGAAAAAAATTGAAGATGCCTACGACGAGATCGAACTGGTGGGCTTTCTGGTAAGCATGGATATTTTCGACATGCTCCAGACCCGTTTCAGAGGGGAAGTACAGGCCAAAAATAATGCATTGTGTAGGGAAAAAGGTGCGGATGGCAGGACGGCTTGTGACTATTAAATACGTGCGTACAATAAAGAATGAAATAATGCATTTTGGTACCTTCTTCGATTCCACCGGTGAATTTTTTGATACAGTACATTTTCCACAATCATTGAAGAACTATCCGTTCCGTGGCGACGGTGTTTACCTGATACTGGGCAAAGTGGTGGAAGAGTTCGGATTTCCCTCGCTGGAGGTGAAAAAGATGGCAAAACTGCCGTACAAGCCCAGCCCCAAAGCCTGAGGTGCTATACATATATTTGGGCAGGCTCTCCCCGCTCCTGCCTTCAAATACTCTAAATTCAACAGAAAATTCATAAATTGGGGTATTGCAACTTACATTTATCGTATTGAAACATGAGCATTACAATTAAAATAACAGGGGCTTCGGGTTATTTGGGAAAAATTATTTCCGGGGAACTGCATAAAAAGGGTTACGAAGTTTCGGGAATTGACCGTGAATTATTGTACGGGCCTGCAGAAAGGATTGGCGACACAATAAAGAATGCTACCGTTCTCATTAACCTGGCGGGAGCGCCGGTTTTACAGCGATGGACAGCCAAAAACAAAAAAGAAATTTATGACAGCCGGGTGTTAACAACAGAAAACCTAGTACGGGCCATTAAAATTCTGCCCCCCGGGAAGCGCCCCCAAAAGGTGATTTCAGCTTCGGCTGTCGGTATTTATATGCCCGGGCACACACATACGGAAATCAGCCAGAATTTTAACACCGGCTTCTTAGGTCGGGTGGTTACCCATTGGGAGGCTGCGTGGAATAGTCTGCCCGAAAATATCCCGCTCACCATTTTCCGTATTGCCGTTGTACTGGGAAAAGAGTCGGCGACCATAAAAAAAATGCTGTTGCCTTTGAAATCAGGCCTGGGCGGAAGAATCGGCAGCGGAAAACAGCCTTTCCCTTTTGTACACGAAAAAGATGTGGCCCGCGCTTTTACATGGGCTGCGGAATCTCCCGGCAGTAATGGTATTTACAACCTGGCTGCGCCTCACCTTATTACCAACGCAGAATTTACCCGTGCGTTTGCCAAAACGCTTCACCGGCCAGCTATTCTCCCTGTTCCAACGCTGGCATTGCGAATGCTTTTCGGAAAAGCTGCCACCATGCTCACAGAAAGTCCCGCTGTTATCCCGGATGCCCTGAAAGCGAAAGACTTTCATTTTCAATATCCCACCATCGAAACAACTTTACAGGAGATTTTAAAATAGCCTTTGGTTTTTTAGAATCAGTCAAAAAAGTTGTGGTTCAATTTCGGGATGGATAAAAAAAGGTCGTTTCGCCAATGTAACGTTTGTGGTTATTTCAGCAACTTCGGAGCCCTGGTATTCTGCTGGTGACAGGAAATAAGTGAGGTAGCATTAAAAATGAATGCTCTTGAGGAGGCACAACGAGTTCATTCATTTTAGCGGAACGAATAAAAAAAGCCACCCCAAAAAACAGGGTGGCCATGTAAGGTGAAAGAATTATAAAATTAAATAAAAGAAGCTTTTCTGAGATAATTGTAACTCATCTCAACGCTTTCCATCGGATCGAATGTACGAAAACTATCCTGTTCAACAAAAAACAATTTCATTCCGGCAGTATTTTTCTCATCAAAAATACGTTCAAAATCAATTCGTCCGTAGCCTGCCGGAGCAAAAAACATATCCTCTGTTTTCACCATATCTTTTACATGCCAGAGTTCAAAGCGTCCGGGGTATTTCTTTATGTATTCCACCGGGTCATAACCGGCACGGGTTACCCAGTAAAGGTCAAGTTCAAACGTTACCATTTCAAAATCGGTTTCTTCAAGCAGAATATCCATCCCGGTTTGTCCATCCATCTTTTCAAACTCAAAAGCATGGTTGTGGTAACCAAACCGAATTCCGTAATTATTGGCAATTTCCCCCATGCGGTTCAATTTGGCTGCGGTGGCCTTATATCCATTTATATTCTTACGAAACTCCTCCGGCAAAAAGGGATAAACAACATACTGGCATCCTGCTTCGGCCGCGTCTGCGAAAACCTTTTCGGCATCTCTGTTTTCAAATACCGTATGGCTGCTGTGCAAGGGCATTCCCAATGCATCCAACTTTTGGGCAAACGCTTTGGGCGACAATCCGTAAAAAGTGCCCTCAGATAAATTATAACCGGCAGCTTCAACGGAGTTGTATCCAATTTCAGCCAGCCTGTTGAGTGTTCCGTCCCAATCCTCTTTTAGTTGGTCGCGGACTGTATAAAGTTGTAACCCGATTGTTTTTCCAAATATTCCTGAACATGAAACAGCAGGAAGTACCATACTCCCCGCAGCAAATGCAGCAGTCGTTTTAAAAAAAGTTCTGCGATGTATCATTTTAAGCAAGATTTTATTGTGTGCATAGTTCTTTTAACCCCAAAATCCTGTTTTGGTTCAAGAATCATTCGTAATGGGCAATTATTTTTTTGTTTTTGAGAATACTTACAATGGCATCTATAATTTCATCATCCTGCAACGATGCGTAATTAAATATAATATCGAAATCATCGTTATTGGCTTTTCTTCCAATCACCTTTTCAATAAACGAGTCCCTTTTATCATCCATTTCTTTAACAAATTCAACCGCCTCTGCCTGACTCACATCTTTCAGTTGCATTATCCGGTTTATTCGCCATTCCATAGGGGCTTCCAGCCTTACATTCAACTTGTTTGGCACATTCTTCAGAATAACTCCTGCCGAACGTCCGACAATAATAGTCCGCCCTTTACATGCCAGTCTGCAAACAACTCCCCGGAATGTTTCAATCAGGCGGGTATCGGAAATGTCGTAAATGGTTTCGTTTGAGAATGCACGAGCTACCTGCTTCAGCATTTTCACCGCTTCATCTGTATCGTCATATCCGCCGGTTCTTACACTTTCAACCATCCCCTCCACAACTTCCTCAAAAATATCTTTGTCTACCCATTTCCATTCTGCATCGGTTTTGGTGTCGGACATATAACTGTAACCGGTCAAAATTTTAGACAGTTTGATAGCTATTCGCTGCGCAGAGCACCCCGACTGCCTGGAAATAGTAACCACCGGCCCCGGAAAATCCCCGGTTTCAAGATCACAACATGTAATACTTTTCATAAAACTTTTAATAAACTTTTCCATATTGTCGGATTATTAATTGTCTTTCTGCTTTTAAATATCCTAAGTTACAATCAAATTTCTTAATATCTGACGATACATGTTGTAGAATAGGTAAAACAGAAAATGTTTTTCAACAAGTTTATTTTTAAATTCCGAATATTTTTTTGCGGATTATATAATTTTAATTGCTACTTTCGATTGTACAAATTTTAGGTATAGTATACAAATGAAACGTTTTTGCCAAAAATTACTAAACCGCTTAAACAGAAAAACATGAAACTCGATTTTCAAAAAATAGAAGAAGCAAACGATTTGCTCAATCAACTGATAGAACATCACCCTCAGGCCATTTTTTTGACGGACAATAACTTCAAGGTAAAATATTTCAACAAGGCTTTCCAGAAACTGACCAAAAGTGACAAGGGAGATATTCTGGAACATGAGTTTTGTGAAATCATGGGATGCACCGAACGTGGAAATATTGTCACAAGAAACGATAATTTTTGCAAAATATGCCAAATGAGAGAATTACTCTCGGGCTCCAACCTTTCGGAACTGTCCTTGATACGAGATTTTAATATTCACAATAAAATGGTGACCAAACATCTTCACATAGATGCCCACCGGGTTGTCATGAGCGGACATAAATACCGGCTTGTGGTAATTGAAGACCGCACCCAAAAACATTGATTTTACACGGGAAGGGAACCCCTAAAATACATATTATAAAGAGTTGCGCCGGATAAACCGGAAGGGGCTTTTTATGCGCCGGAAGTTTTTTGTCAGAATCATTTCGGCGGCAACACGGCCAATTTCATCATGGTTGGTTGAAATGGTGGTGATACCATCTTCCAGAATTTCCTTCACCGGATTATCATTATATGCCACCACACCAACATCGGTTCCAAGCTTCCATTTTTCCAGTCGGCAAATTTTGATAAAACGATACAAATCGTCGTCTGAAACAATCACATAAGCCTCCCCTTTTCTTACATCATGAGAACTTAACTGGTCAATAACAGCAAACTTCATCTCATTCACCTGGCAAAAAATCCGGAATCCCCGTATGATATATTTCGAGTAGTATTGGTCCGAAGGAAAAATGAGATTAATTTTCCGGTATTTCCGAACCAGTTTAATCCCCTCCTCCAGAGCCGACTGTATATCTTTTTCATATTCCTGATAAACGATAGGATAATCTTTTAATGTCTCCAGGTTACGATCAACCAGCAACACTTTTTCCCGGGGAATCGTTTGAATTACAGCCGCTACATCAGAATTTTCATTTTTAAAATGCGGCAGGATCACATAGTAATCATACTTGGAAACGTGGTTATCAATAATACTTTTAAATTGCTGCAAATCATAATTATAAATAAAAACATCCACGATTGCTTTATTCCCCAACGTTTCGATAAATGAATAATAGATGCTTCTTTTATAATTACTCAGCTTATTAAAAATAAGTGCCACTTTAATCTGTCTTCCCACATTACATTCTTCCACGTAATAGCCTTTCCCCCGTACCGAAGATAAAATCCCCTTTTTACGCAGAAATACGTAAGCTTTCTCCACAGTATCCCGCGACAGAAGCAATTCTTCGCTGGTTTCGTTGATAGACGGAATGCGCTGCCCCTGCTTAAAAATTCCTGATTCAATATCAGAAACGATCAACTCTACCACTTGCTTGTACTTTGGAACTTCAGACTGATGGTCTATCCTTAAATAACCGTTCATTTTTTTCTAAATAGAAGGACAAAAGTAAAAAGTGTTTTTAAGAAAACCTTCACGAAGTTACTTTAAATTGTCATACTGAACTTTTCGTATACTGTTGCGTTCAGATAAAAAAATGAATATGGTAAATATTATGAAACTGATTTCTGTTTTGTTATTGTCTGTTGTGGTATTTTCCTGCAATCAAAACGGGAAAGCGCCTTCAGAAATAATTGCTGACAGTGACAACGGTGGCCTAACCCTCCCGGAAGGGTTTTCGGCATTGATAGTGGTAGACGAAATCGGCCACGGCCGGCACATCGTTGTAAACGATAACGGCGATATATATGTCTCCCTAAGAAATCACAGCCAAAACAAAGGGATTGTTTGTTTGCGTGACACAACCGGTGACGGAAAGGCTGACGTGGTGGAATATACCGGAGAACACACCGGAACCGGCATTAAACTGCATAAAGGGTACCTTTACTTTGGCGCTGATAGTGCCATTGTTCGCTATCCGATGCAGGAAGGGAACCTACTACCTGGCAGCCAGTGGGAATTAATTGCAAGAGGTTTCCCGCAGGAAAGACAACACGAAGCCAAGCCCATGGAATTCGATGATCAGGGAAATATGTATGTTACGGTTGGCGCACCCTCCAATGCCTGCATGGCTCAGATGCGGACCAAAGGCTCGCCTGGAATGGATCCTTGCCCGATACTTGAATATGCAGGCGGAATATGGAAATTTAGGGAGGATGTCCTGAACCAGGAACAGTTAACCGATGGGGTACGTTATGCCACCGGCATAAGGCATGCCGTGGCTAATTGCTGGAACAGTGAAGTGAATGAGTTGTATGTAGTGCAACATGGCCGCGACCAGTTACACCAGTTTTTCCCCGAAATATATGATTCCAAACAGAGTGCCGAACTCCCTGCAGAAGAATTTTTTCTGGTTACGGAAGGATCTGATTTTGGCTGGCCCTATTGCTACTACGACCCACTTCAGGCGAAAAAGGTACTTGCACCTGAATATGGCGGCGACAGTGAAATACAGGAACGCTGCGAAAACAAAACCGATCCTGTTATGGCATTTCCCGGTCATATTGCTCCAAACGACCTGCTTTTTTATACGGGCAATATGTTTCCCGAAAGATATCGGAACGGAGCGTTTATTGCCTTTCACGGATCATGGAACCGGGCGCCTGAACCGCAGTCGGGTTATTTTGTGGTATTTGTGCCGTTTGAAGGCGCTTACCCTTCGGGCGACTGGGAAGTATTTGCCGACGGGTTTGCCGGAGAAGGCATCATCAACAGCACCCGCGATGCCGAGTTTCGTCCCTGCGGACTGGCACAGGGGCCTGATGGCTCGCTTTATGTAGTGGACAGCAACAAAGGAAAAATCTGGCGTATTATTTATTCATAAAAACCATACAAAGAGAGATGAAGTTTAATGTAATTCTGAGCACACTGTTGATAATTTTACTGAGCGCCTGTGGAGGACAGGAGAAAAATGAAGATGAACAACAGCAATCCCCAAATCAAACACAAACTGACAGCCCCAAATCGGCAACAATGGCAAACCACCCCGGCAAAAAAGTATATGATGCGGTATGCCTGGCCTGTCACATGGCTGACGGTTCGGGTGTTCCCGGAATGTTCCCGCCGCTTGCCCAGACTGATTGGGTATTGGAAGACAAGGAGAGGCTTATTCACATTACCCTTGAAGGATTAAGTGGAAAAATAGTTGTTAACGGGGAAGAATACAATAGTATTATGCCCCCCAATTCGCACCTTAGCGATAAACAAATTGCAGATGTTTTGACCTACATTCGTCAAAGCTTTGGAAACGATGCAAGTGAAATTACAATAGAAGAAGTACAGAAAGTAAGAAACAGGTAATATTCAACCCTGACGGGGCAGGTATCCAAACCCTGTCAGGGTTAAACTTATTCTCCCAATATTTTAATGGTTGTCCTGCGATTCAGGCGGCGTCCCTCCGGCGTACTGTTATCTGACACGGGTTGTTTTTCGCCGTAGCCGGCCCATTGCAACCGCTCTTTCCGGATACCCTGTAAAACAAGGAATTCTACCACCGAGCGGGCACGCTTCTCCGAAAGTTCCAGGTTTTTACCTGCATCGCCGGTATCGTCAGTATGCCCCTGAATCTCAACATCCAGCCTGGAATTTTCGTTCAGAAACACCACCAGCTTTTGCAGTTCAGGCTCCGACTCCGGTAAAATTCTGAATGAATCCGTTTCAAAGTAAATGTTGTATAAATTCATTTCGGCTCCTACTTTAACCGGTGTCAGACCAATCTCCAGTTCATACGGTTCGTAAACCTGTCTTTGTTCCCTTAAATCGAATGTATTGGAATAAAAAAGGTATCCTTCTTTTGATACTGAAAACGAATAATTTTTCCCCACCGGAAGACAGAGTAAACATTCACCTTGAGTATCTGTCATTTCCATGCGAGGTGATTTATCCGGATGCACAAGGTTCAATAATTCTATTTGAGCCTGCACAGGTTCCCTGGTTTCGGCATCGAAAACAAAAGTCCTGACATACGTTGCCGGTGAAGGACGAATGGATTCATCGAGGCGAAAAGAATAAATATCGAGGCCACTGAGGCTGTCGCGGGCCGAGGAAAAAAAGGCGGTCATCCCGTCGGCGCTGATATGCAACCCTTGTTCATCGTTGGATGTATTCACCGGGTATCCTAAGTTCTGAGGAGCAGAGAAAACCGAATCATTTTGAATGGAGGACATAAACAAATCGAAGCCGCCCATCCCAGTGTGAAAATCGGAGGCGAAATAAAAATTCATATTTCCGGCATGAATAAACGGTGAAGTTTCATTGCCGGAAGTATTGACGCTATCTCCCAGGTTAACCGGCGCCTTCCACTTCAACCGCCCGTCCGGACCAAACCCCAGGCATTCGGCGCGCCAAAGGTCTTTTTCTCCCTTTCCCCCGGAACGGTTACTCGTAAAATACAGAAACCGGCCATCGGAAGAAATGGATGGCTGTGCCTCCCACCCCGCAGTATTCAGCGGGCTGCCTGCATTTACCGGCGGGCTCCATTGCCCGTTGTTACGCAGCGAATAATAAATATCACAACTTCCTGCCCCGCCAGGCCGGTTACAGGCTGTAAAAAAAAACAGGTTACCGTCGGCAGAAAGACTTTGGGCGCCTTCATTCTCCGGAGTATTTAGTTCACTGACAGGTTGTGTTTCGCTCCATTCTTCCGGTCCGGATACAGAAAAGAAAAAGTCCTCTTGTGGTGGTTGCCCTGCCCGTTTCACCAAACGCGTAATAACCAACTGCTGCTGATCAACACTCAGGCTTGGCCAGTATTCGTCAAAAACTGAGTTTACCGTATTGGGAAGACGCTCGGGATAAAACTCCACCGGATTTTCCATGGCATGCAGAGCAAACCGGCAATTTTCCATTTTCCTGTTCACTTCTGCTTTACGTTCAGTACTCAAAGAAGCAGCATCAAGGTATGCCTGAAAATAATCCAACGCTTCCCCGTAATTCCCGTTTGACAACAATGCATCTCCCAGACGGCGCATGATCAGGGGCATTTCAGACTTTTCAAGGGCCTTTTTTAACTGGAATATCTCACGGGGCGTATCTTTTGTTTCATAAAAAATATCAGCCAGCAACAGGCGGGCATCCAAAAACTCAGGATTACGTTCCAATATTTTTTCACAACGCTCAATAGCCAGAGAATAATCCTGTTGTGCAAGAAGCTGGCGCGCTTCGTCAAAATGCTTTTGTATCCTCTTCTGATGTTGGGCAAATCCCCCAAAAACAAATAACAGAAAAGAAATAAGGATTAAATATTTCTTCCACCATTTTGTTTCCCCAATCGAAAAAAAACTTTTACTCATCTGCCTGATAACTTTTTAGCTCTTTTCAAAAACAAATTAAAAATGCCGCCGTTTGTTTCTTTTGTATTTGTATTTTTTTTTATTTTGGCTTTGTAAACTATTAAAAATTAATTGTCTTATTTTTTTGAATGAACTTTAAAAATGAAACGGAAAGTAAACAAAAAAAATTACACCGAAGTAGATAACTTCGAACGGAAACAAAAAAAGCACCCTGAAAAAAGGGACAAAAGCTCTAAAAGAAGGCTTTCCATTTATGACGAGTTTGATGATGAAGATCTCGATGATTATGCATCCAATTACGAAGATCTCGATGAAGATGAGGACTTTTAATCGCTACACTATAAGAAGAAAAAATCCATCGTAACATATTTTACCTGCTCCCTTCTTTTCGGATTGGATAAGAATGTATTTGCATTAGTCTGCAAAAAACGCTTCCACTCCGGGATAGTTGTATTTTGCCCGTGCAATTTTTTCCGGGAAACAAAAGTAGGAAGCTTCGGCAATAGCGCAAACTTCACCTTCGCCGTCGAAAAGCGTACATTCTATTTTTGCTATACGTTTTTCCACAGCAAGGAGCTTTGCTCTTACGGTAATTTCACCTTTCGAAATAAACACAGGTTTCGGGTAATTAATGGTAAGGTTTGCTGTCACGCCGGCCGTTTTCAGCTTTATAAAAACAAGCCAGGCAGCTGCTTCGTCAAGCAGGGTAGCCTGAATTCCGCCGTGTAAAACACCGATCCAGCCTTCATACGACTTTTGCGGTATCCACCGGGCCACCAACTCTTCACCATCTGCCCAAAACTCCAGATGTAACCCCCTGTCGTTGGCAGGCGAACACCCAAAACAGTTGTATGCATCTTTTGAAGCTGAAGGGGAAAAAGGATTTTTTATTTTTCTCATTGGGTACAAAAAAAGGCCGGCAAAATTGCCAGCCTGAAATGTATAAAATCTTCATTTAATTATTGCCAAGAATCAGCGGCAAACCATCTTTCCCGCTGCCAATCACAACCACCTTTGAATTTTCCGATTTTGCCAAATCAATGGTAGCTTCTATCCCCCGCTGTTGCAAAATGCGGTCGGTTAAGCTGGCATTAATAATCTGGTTATAATTGGCAATTCCTTCCGCTTCAATGCGCCGGCGTTCCGCTTCCGATTCTTCCCGCTGGAGCCTGAATTCATAAGCCAGGGCTTCCTGTTCCTGTTGAAGTTTATTTTCAATGGCTCCTTTAATCTGTTGAGGAAGGTTTATCGACCGGATAAGCAACGCCCGCATTTCAATAAAATTTTCTCCCAAAACATTCCGGGTTTCATCCTTTATCGTTTGCTCTACTTCTGCCCTCTTGGTAGAGTATATCTCCTCTGCCGTATAACGGCCGGCTACCTGGCGCACAGTTGATCTGACTTCGGGAATAACCAATACATTGATATAGTTGCTCCCAAACTGCTGATGTAGAAAACCAATCTCATTGTGAATCGGATTAAACCGGACTGTTACATCTGTATTAATGGATAAACCGTTTTTATCGAGTACATCCATTGTTTCTTCACGCTGCTGTTCCCGCACATTATAAACATACAATTCATTCCAGGGAGCGATAACATGAAATCCCTCCCCATAAACATTTTCAGTATCCAGGCCGGAGGTGTACGGACGGAAAATTATCCCGCGTTCACCGGCCTCAATAATAAAAAACATACGCCCGCCAAAAAGCAAAAGCACAATTAAAATTACGACTACTCCAACAACGTAAGGTGTTTTCAAATTGAATTTCATATTATGTATTTTAAGTTTTTAACTGTATTCTAGATAATCCCTCATTCAAATAAGCCTCCTGTGAATGAAATATATCTGGCATGGTTTGTTTCACAATTTATTTCTTTTGAATACGTCACAAATGTAAGAAGATTAACGGGCAACATAAACTTAAAATCTGATTTTATTCGATTTTAAATAGGGTTTCCCCTTTACAATGTTTAATATTATATTTGAAAACCTAAATCATTTTTAATAATGAAACAATTTTTGTCTGCTTTTTTCCTATTCATTTTTTCTGCCAACCTGGTAGCACAGGATTTTTTCAGGGAAAATTTCGATACAGGGAAAACTTATATTCTACTTGCCAATCCGACGGTTAGAAACCTTGAAACAGTCACCTTTTTAATCGACAACAATTTGCTGAATGTGAATAAACGAAAAACCCGGTTTGTAGGGATTTATCACGAACAGCAGGCTTATGATTTTGAGGCATCGCGGCGTTACGTTGAAACCCGGGGGCTAAATCGTTTTTATTTGCACGAAATACGCGGAAAACTTGATACCACAAAGCTCTACCTGGAAAACGGGTATACCGCTGAAATGAGAAATCTTTTTGAAAACTCCACCGGTATTTTCTTTTTTGGGGGACCCGACATTCCTCCTGCTGTTTATGGCGAAAAAAACACCCGGTCGGTTGTTACCGATCCCGCAAGGCATTATTTCGAAATCACATTACTATTTCACTTGTTGGGAAGTTATCGTAATAATCATTTTGAACCGTTCCTCCATAAAAATCCGGACTACTTTGTCAGCGGTTTTTGCCTCGGTATGCAAACCATGAATGTGGCCACAGGCGGAACGCTTATCCAGGACATCCCGGCAGAAATTTACGGAGCCGAAACTCCGGAAGCTACTGTGCAAAACGGCAAGATGAATATGCACCGAAATTACTGGCAAAAAATTTCGACTGATTCGTTACTTATGACAATCAATTTCCACCCGATCCGGTTTACGGAACATCCTTTTTTCGGGGAAAGTGTGAAAGTAGCCAAAACGAAAAAACCATTAATTTACAGCAGTCACCACCAGGCTGCTGAAAAAATAGGAAAAGGACTGGAAGTAACCGCAGTTTCCAACGACGGAAAAATTGTGGAAGCACTTACGCATACCACTTACCCACATGTGTTTGCCGTACAGTTCCATCCTGAAGTACCGGCACTTTACGAAAACCAGCAGCAAAAAAAATTTCATCCGGACGATACTCCCCAAACTTATCATGAACTGATTGGGAGACAAAATGTAAAATTTCACAAAAAATACTGGAGGTATATTTCAAAAACATTGAAAAAAGCTGCCCGGTAAGATTATACCGACCAGGTAATTTTTATAGAATCAGTTTCAGGAGTTCCGTGTTTTATTCATTTCTGCAACCTGTTCAAGAAGATCCGATTTTTGATAAAAAACATCATGCGTAAAATTCAAAAACTTTAAAATTTTAAACGCATTGAATTTTTGAAAAAAACGGGTTTGAAAGCTTTGAAGCGTGGAACAATTTGCATTCAGGTCACTAATTTCCTGCCAGAAATCACCTTCCGTAAGAAATGTTTGAACCGGTCTTGAAAGTTGTGAGAGCAGGTTTTGGTATTCCCTTTTTTCTATGTTGAAAAGTTGGTCCTTTTTATCAAAAAACTGCTTCAAATCAGAAAAAGACTGAAAGTCATACGTTTTTGTCAGGTCTTCCTCCCCTTTCATCCATTTTTGAAGAATGGGGCCGGTACCGAACGGAACCCGGTCAGACAAGCGCGCGGAGGGATGCACGCACGTGGATGTAATCTCTCCCACCCGGCCAATCTGTGCAAGGTTTTGCAAAAAATAAAAATCTTCACCTGCCTGCCTGCGGTTCATTCCGCCCCGCTTTACATAAGCTCCGGCAGTAACAGCAAATGCAGATCCGACTGTGAACATAGGATTTGGATAGCCTGTAAACCCCAGCATCATTTTGTAGTAATTCATGTATTTTTCGTAGAGTCGAATCCCCTGTAAATGTTTTGCATCAAGTCCGGTGGCTTGATGTTCAAAATGAATGGTGGCGCCAACATGCCCGGGATATGATTTGAAATAGTTCTCAATTTCGGTAAGGTAGTTTTTTTCGACCAGCGTATCGGCATCCAGCGAAACAATGAGCCCTTCCGGTTTATTCAGCAAATTGAAACGCCGAACAGCTTCATCCATTCCCCTTTTACGGGCCAGACCGGCACCCGCCCACTTCTTTCTCAATGCCACAGGCCCTACGGCAAAGAACGTTATCTGGTCGCTGGTATTCTGCGAAATCCATTTATCCACCTCGTATTTTGTTTGCCGGTTTTGTTCTTTAACGGATTCCGGGGCTGCTTCTGAATGGTTGATCAAAAGGATTACTTCCACGCTTGTTTCAGGCAACGCACAACAGGCAACCGAGCGGAGCGTTTGCAAAACATTGGGTTCGCGAAAACAGGGAATCACCACTGAAATCCCCAGACCGGAATCCGGAGTCTCCCGGATCAGTTCAGGAGCCTGATTTCGTTGAAGATACTTACTTGCAAACATACATGCAGTTTTATTCAGAAGGTGAATTTAAACAAAAAAATCCGGGAAGAAGTTTCCCCGGATTATCATTCAATATTTTGTAAAAACAAATTTATTCTGTTGCCGATTTTCCCGAATAGCGTTCATTCAGCGCCTTCAGCACATCCGACGTAATATTATGGGCTTCATCTCCTATCAGCACCTCTGCGCCGTTGAAAATGTAATCGTACTGTCTGTTTTTATTATAGGATTTAAGATAGTTCATCAAGCTATCCAATATTTGTTTATTATTGGAAGTCTGCAATTCTGCCAGTTTTCCGGACAACTCCTGATCGAGCTTCATAATTTCCTGTTCTTTCCCTACCAACCGGTCACGCTCCTGGATAGCCCGCTGCTCGGTCAGAAAACCTCCTCGTTGCAATTTATCCTGGAAAGCAGCCGCCTCTTTTTCAAAAGACTGACGTTTACTTCCGAACTCGCTGTTGTAAGCTTCCTGCTTTTTGGAAAAATCATCGTGCAGGTCTTGCGCCAGTTCATAATTTAAAATAACCGAATCAGCTTTTACATAAGCAATTTTCATTGAGCCTGTTGCAGACCTGACAGCCTGTTTGTCAACAGTACCCAAACTTTCACCCTTTCCGGAAAAATATAAAATATAAAGTACCGCAACAGCTATAAGAGCTACAATTGAAACTATTAAAGACGATCCTTTCATCATTATTGAAAATTTAAATTTGGTTCTTCAAACGCGCAAAGATAATTTTTTCGGCTAAAAGCAACAGGGGAATATGTCATTTTTTAATCTGATAAATAATAAATACTGAAAAAAAAACCTGTGTAAAATCATAAACCACCACTGATAAACATCATTGAAAAAAACTGCAACGGAGCAGTAATTTTATCCCATAAACAATTCATTCATTAAAAATAAAATGCTGAATAAACTGATTGCCGATATTTTGCCACATATGCCCAAAAGACTGGTTTGGGTTTTTTCGAAACGATACATTGCAGGGGAAACCATTGAAGAAGGATTACTCGCATCGAAATTTCTGAATCAAAAAAATATGGAGGTTACCGTTGATCTGCTGGGTGAGTTTATTGAAACTCAACAAGAAGCCGAGGCAAATAAAAATCAGTATCTTGAAATCATTGAACGGTTTACCGAAGAAAAGGTGACGGGCAATTTTTCGCTGAAGCCGACCATGTTTGGGTTACTCTTTGACAAAGAAATTTGCTACACCCACATTCGGGAAATTGTAAAGTTTGCCGTAGAAAAGAACAGTTTTGTCCGCATCGATATGGAAGATTCGCAATGTGTGGATAGAGAGATTGAATTGTTTCAAAAATTACATAAAGAATTTCCCAAAAATGTGGGATTAGTTGTACAGTCATATCTCAGAAGAACTCTGTCTGATCTTGAAGCGCTGAAAGAATTCCATTCGGAAAATACACCATTGAATTTCAGACTGTGTAAAGGAATTTACGTGGAACCGGAAAAGGTTGCGTTCAAAAATTATGAAGAAATCCGGCAACATTACCTGGAAGACCTGGAGTTTTTGTTTAAAAATGGTATGATTACAGGAATTGCAACCCACGATAAGTTTTTAGTAGAGAATGCTTTCCGTTTAATTGAGCAATACCAGGTACCAAAAGAAAGGTACGAATTCCAGATGCTTTATGGTGTTACTCCCGAACTGCGACAACAAATCATCGATAAAGGGCACCGAATGCGGGTATATGTGCCCTTTGGAAAACACTGGTTTAACTATTCAACCCGCAGGCTAAAAGAAAACCCTAAAATGGCACAACAAATTATTAAGGCACTTTTTATACGAGGTTGATATTTAAATTGAGCGGAAAATAATCTCCTCCAATGGTCGCTTAGGAACATGATGAATTTCGTTTTCATCACGCCAATACTTGATATCTCCTTCTTTTGCTGTATCCAGTACCACCTTTTCTGCAGGTTTTCCCAGGGCAATGAGCCAAAGAATTTCGAGGTGTTCGGGCAGTTTCAGAATTTTTGCCACTTTACTTTTGTTAACAGACCCAATGGTGCAACCGCCAAACCCGTCTTCCACGGCTCCGAGTAATATACTTTGAATGGCAATGCCATCATCGCAATAATAATTCTCGGCCAGCGATTTGTCGAGAAGTATCGCTACATAAGCCACAGGGCGCTCTTTTTCCTCAGGCCCGTTCCAGTCTTTCAGATATCCTGCCCAGCCCAGGTTCGGAAATATCTGTCCATTCATTTTTTCATCGGTACAAATGGCATATTTTAAAGGCTGCATATTTCTCCCGCTGGCAGAGAGCCTGGCCAGTTCAATCCATTGTTCAATTTGCTCCTTCCCAATCTTTACCGACGCATCGAACCTTCGGTAGCTACGGTTTTTTATTACCAGGTCGCGTATCATAATTTTCGATTTTTATCGAAAGGTAACAATTGATTTTAATTTTTGATAATACCTGTTGATTTTAATAAAGAAAAAAGGATAAGGAAGAAAGTTACCATAAATTAAAAAGAAGTAATGCTGACCAAACTTAACCACTTTGACAATGTAACTTCACCTTATCCTCTTCTATTAACGCATCAATATTCTTTGTATTGTTTTCAGGTGTTCATATAAATTTTTAGATTTGGAGAACAGAACAGAATGGTTACTGTTCTGTTTAACAACAAAAATCAATGACCCGGTTAAAATTCAAAATTGACAATAACTCCAATACCCTGAAATTTCAGCAGTTGGTTGATGCCATTGTGAATGCCATCAGTCAAAATCAGCTAAAAGAGGGAGATATGTTGCCTTCGGTTAACCAGATTATGAAAGAAGCCAACCTTTCGCGCGACACTGTTTTTAAAGCTTATGCCGAGCTTAAAAAACGGGACGTGGTGGAATCTGTTCCCAACCGGGGATACTTTGTTACCCGGAAAATCATTAAAGTTTTTCTTTTTCTCGATACGTTTAAAGCCTACAAGGAAGTATTATACGGTTCTTTTCTGAAACACCTTCCCCAAAATATCAGCGTTGATTTACATTTTCATCATTACAACATCCACCTTTTTGAAAAAATCATCCTGGAGAGTTTGGGAAAATACAGCAAATACATTATTATGAATTTTGATCACCCTAAAATTGGGGGAATCATTCGAAAAATTTCAGCAGACCAGTTGCTTGTTATTGATTGGAAAATCCATGCCTCCCCGAATCACTCTGCTGTTTTTCAGAATTTTGGTCAGTCTGTTTATGATTGCCTCGGGGCCAACCTCGATAAAATCCGGCAGTATAAAAAATTCACTTTCTTTTATCCGCCGTTCACCTACCATCCCAAAGATGCCGTCGAATATTTCGGGATATTTTGCAACGACCACAAAATAAAACACGCTGTAATTTTTGACGAAGAAAAGTTCAGAATTGAAAAGGGGGAGCTGTATTTTCTGGTAAGCGACCGTACCCTGGCCCGTTTTCTGGATCAATGTGCCGAAAAAGGTTTTGAGCCCGGCCGCGAAGTCGGCGTAATTTCCTACAATGAAACCCCCATGAAAAAATATGTAAAAAATGGCATTACTGTCATTTCCACCGATTTTGAACTGATGGGACAAAAAGCTGCGGAATTTGTGGCAACAGGCAAACCAGTTACATTTGAAGTGCCCACGACGCTGAAACTCCGCTCTTCGCTTTAAAATATAGGCACGAATTTCCTTTGAGAAAATTATTCGAATCGCAAGGGTTGAGGAGGTGTCGGCCTGAAACTGTAGAAATCCTTTTTGAGTTGCTCTTCAATAATAAATCCGGTAAAACTCATGTCTGACGGGGGAAAGGGATAGAAAGCCAGCCTTAACTGAAATGTTTTAAAAACCAGATTTTCGTTGTGCAGCCTCAACCCTACCCCCAGGCCACTATAATACTTCTCCGTAAAAATAAATGTCCGGTTCGAGCCAATGATTCCCACATCGGCAAAGCCGTACATTGCCATATTGAATTTATAAAACTGCTGGCGCAGGAATAGCACATACTCCAGACTCAGGCTCAGGCGTTGTTTTCCGACAGCATCCCGGCTTGAAAAACCTCGAATATGTTCTTTCCGGGTCAGGTCCAATTCTTCAATTCCAAAACGTCGGATTCCCAACATATAGTTTGCCTTTCCAAATAACCGGAACCGCTTCCGTCCTGCGTTCACCTGCCGCGATATAAAATTCAGGCTCCCTTGTATCAGCCCCTGCTCATAATCATTATTTTTAAAATAACCGCCAACACCACCAGACAAGTATAAATATCCCTGGCGGTTTACCAGTAAGTTTCCGTTTGAAAGATACAAATGAGCATAATGCCTGTTTCCAAATTCATTGACATCGAAGCCATATACAATTTCATTTTTAAAACCCTCCGGTATATCCTCGGTGATGCCATAGCTGTAAACAAGTTGATCCTGCATGTAACGACGCTGGGTAAAGGTTATTCCGGCCAGGTAAAATGTGTTGTTTGAAAAATACTGGCTTTCCTGAGATATTGGAACAGGACGATGGAAATAAGTACGGTTATAAATCCCGGCAGATAAAACCATTTGCGAATTGTGGTAATCATGTGGTTTTATTTGAAAACTTCGTCCGCCCCAAACATTAAAAAACGAAAGATCCATGGGGTCCTCTGTTTGGATCGGAGCATCTTCCAAAATACGGTCGGTGCGATACATTCTTACAGCCGAAGCTCCATAGCCCCATTTTATAGAGGGGGTGATAAATGGTTTGTCGAGAAGAAAACTGAACCCCTCCCTTCTGTATGTATTCATATACCCCGCCGAAATGTCGATAAACTTTCCTCTTATATTATTGATTTTATAAAATGTTTCGAGTCCGGTATACGGCTGCCGGTTAAGATGCCCCACAAACCGGAAGGAGATTTCATGCCCGACCCCGAAAATATTTTGATTATAAAATTCGAGAGCTGCCGAATTATTTCCATCCACTGCGCCCGACACGCCAATAGAAAACCGATCTTTGGTTATAACATGCACCTTCACAAGACCTTTATAAACAGAGTCTTGTTCCAAAACAAACCTCACATCCTGTATGTAAGGTAATGCCCTTATTATTCGTTCATTTTCATACAAAAGATCAGGATCCAGAAAGTCGCCAACTTCAAACAGGAGCATCCTTTCGATGGTATTCAAATTCGATTTTGAATGCAGGGCATTGGCTGCTTTTTCTACAAAAGATTTTGCTCTGTGTGTAGTATCAGTGAAAGTCGGACCAAAAACATCCAATGGTTTAACGGTAATTTCTGAAATAATTTTCCCTTCCATTTCACTGTAATATTCAAGGGACAGGGCTTCCCTGTCAACGTATGGACGGGGCGGAGAAATCAAAAAATCATATACAATACGCGTCAGTGTCTTCTGCTTTGCCTTGTACTCCAGACTGTCATAAAACTGCTCGTATTTCTCGCCATTGTTGTTTAAACGGGAGAGACTGTCCGGCTGGTTAGACTGAGACAACGCGTAAAGTCCGGGAAATATCAAAGTCAATACAAAAAAGATTCTCCCAATAATTAATATGAATTTACTCCCCATTTCAAAATGCCTCATTATAAATCCCCTAAAAAAAGAAGGGTCTTAATCGCTCAGAAAAATAGTGATTTTCACCACTTCAACCAGAATTGGCCGCTGTTAATTTTCGTTAAAGTTGGCCGGCAAACAACAAAAACGAGGGCAAATTTTCCAATAGATCCGTACTTTCTTTCATTTTTATTATCCAGAGTTTAAAAGTTAATTTTATACTTTTGTCTTGTGGGAAAACTTTATAAAATATACAAGCGGAATATATACGGGGTCATGGGAACCCTGATATTCCATATCTTGCTCTTTTCCGCTTTTCTCATAGCCGGCATTGAAATGAAAGGAACGGTGCAGGAAGAAGAATTACTTATTGAATTCCCTGACCTTCTGCCCGAAGAAGAACTACCGGAAGATGAAGTGGAACAACAGGAAAGTGAACCCACACCCAATGAAGCCTCTTCTCCCTTACAGGAAACGCGCAGCAACCGCACCAACGTCGCTTCAAACAGGCTCGCACAAAACGATGAATTTTTCGATGAAGAATACCTCCGGGAAGTAGAAGCAGCAAAGCAACTGGTGTCAGATGTAAACAACCAGCTTTCAAAAGAGGCAGTGGATATGGAAGATATTGAAATGCCCGTACAAACAACAGAAGGAATGAATCCTGACTCCATCCAAAATGTGGTGTACACAGGAGAAAGTAACATCGTCTATTACCTTAAAAACCGGCATCACCTGCGATTACCTATTCCGGTTTATCTTGCGCAGGGTGGTGGTAAAATAATTGTAGACATCTCTGTAAACCGCCAGGGGAAGGTGATACAGGCAGAGCCGCGTAAAAACCCCGCTATTCGCGACGAACAAATTTACATTTACGCCAAAGTAGCTGCATCCCGCACGGTGTTTAATTCAGACCCAAATGCACCTAATCCTCAACAGGGTACAATTCATTATACTTTTGTCGCTCAATAAAATTTCGGGTTAACATTCCATTAGCTTTAACATGATTTAACAATTTTGAGTTGCACAGGAGCAAAACAGCCCCTATATTTGCGGTACGTTTATTTTCATAAGTTTAGGTTTAGTTAGGTTAGTTAGTTTAATGAGAAAAGGATGGGTTGTTGAGCCCATCCTTCTTCATTTATAGATATCAACTCAAAGTATTCCCTCCAGACTTCCCCTCGTCCGTAAAATACAATAAAAACCACATCCTTAGAATTCAGGATCAACTAAAATCAGTTTAAATATTTTACTCATCATTTTCAAAAACTTTCAGAAATAGTCCTCTATTCTACAGAGAAGCAACAGTTTTATATTATTTTTACCTGTAAAATAATCTGTTCTATTGATTAACATTATACTATTATGAAAACGTTACAAAACAGGAGAGAATTTTTTAAAATTTCTGCCGCCGGAACTTTGGGGATGATGGCTTTGGGGCCACTCGCCTGTTCTCCGGGCGCCTCGGTGAACAGAAAAAGTTTCGGTGTAGGGTTACAACTTTACACCATCCGTGACGCAATGACTGCAGACGTGCAGGGTTCATTGAAAAAATTATCGGATTTGGGGTACAAAAACCTGGAGCTTGCCAATTACTCCGATGGAAAATTTTACGGATTTACCCCTACTGAATTCAAAAAAATGGTGAATGACCTGGGCATGGAAATTATCAGCAGTCATACCAGCGTGGAGGCCGAAGGAATTACAACGGAAAGCGCTAAGAAAATGGCCGATGACCATGCCGAATTAGGTGTGCAATATTGTGTACAGCCCTGGGTAGAAGAAAAAGACCGCAACGTTGAGTCGTATAAAAAAATGGTTGCCGACTGGAACGAAGTCGGGCGCATTATGAAAGACGTTGGAATTCAGTTTGGTTACCACAACCACAATTTTGAGTTTGCCAACCTTGACGGTATTGTTCCTTACTACGATATATTTATGCCTGAAATGGACCCGGATTTGATTACTATGGAAATCGACTTTTTCTGGGTCTCCAAAGCTGGACAGGATCCGGTAGAAATGTTCAAAAAATATCCGGGACGTTTCCAGCTATTCCACATGAAGGATATGTTTACCAAAGAAGCACCGTTTTACGATGTCACTAAAAATGATATTGCCCCTGTGGGTGCTGGTGTTATCGATTTTAAAAATATCCTTGCTGCCAAAGAGGTAGCAGGAATGAAGTACCTTTTTGTTGAAGACGACAACCAAGGAAACGGAAAGCCTTTTGAAGCCCTGGAAACGAGCATTCACAACCTGACAACAGATATTTTGAAGCAGGCATAAAAACGGTAAACAACTAATATTAGTTGTTTGCAAACCCTGCCCGTAAAAATGGCACTTATAAAACCGGTAACCTAAAATAAAAGTTACCGGTTTTTTTATGAATACAACAAATTATCAGCGGGTAGAACTGTTTTTATTTATCAACTTGTATATCAGTACCACCCCTGTAATTAATCCTGCCAGGCAAATAGTCAATACGGCTAATAATAATAAAGTTTCCATCTTATTGATTTTTAAGCTTCTGTAATTGAAACCGATTGGCTCAAAAATCAAACCAAACACCACAAAAAGCTGAACAACAATAGATTGAGCACTAAAAAATATTGATTCTTCTTACTATTTTGGGACAACAATCCAATAATAGTATTTTTTACCCTTTCCCGGAAAATTATTACTCCTTCTCCAACTCCCCGGAGCATTTCATACAAAAACGGGCTTCTTTCTGATCCACTTCTTCAATATAGATACTGGGGTGCATAACACAGGCCGGGTTTACGCAATGCGACAACCCGAATGTATGCCCCAACTCGTGAATGATTTCTTTGTAAAACCGTTCAAAAAGTAATTGTTCATCTTTGGGGAGCCCATACAGTTCGTTTTTCAACCGGAAAAGTGATACAACTCCTGCACTTCCTTTAAAAACAGCCTGACCTATCACATAAGTAAGAATTGGAATAAACAGATCGACACGAAAAAGTCCGATGGCTTTCGCATCAGTTCTGCGATATTCGAACTGAATATATTTTATCAGTTTATCAGCATCGTATTGCCTGCGCATTGGGTCATAATATTTTGTCAGTTCTTCATAATTTATTGAAATATTTACCGGCAGGCCAAAAGATGCCTTAACCACAGCAGCCGTTTGTTCAAGAAAGTTTTTGTCAAACTGCCCGAATGAAATCAATAAAATATGCTGGCCTAACAATGACAAAAATTTACAGGATTTATAAAATTCATTCCGCGTTGATATAAAAAATCATGCGTAAAAAATTCAAAAAATATCATCCTTTTCCCTTTTGCTTTTTCAGATCATATTTTTTTATCTTATTGTAAAGGGTCACACGATCCACTTTCAATGCTTTAGATGAGCGGCTTATATTCCAGTCAAATTTGTTCAGGATTTGAAGAATGTGATTCTTCTCCACATCCTGCAGGCTTTCGGAAATGTTAACCGGAGTGTCTGCCCTAAATGGTAAATCCTTTAATCTGACCTCTTTCCCGTTACCCACCACAATGGCACGTTCAATCATGTTTTCCAACTCACGCACATTTCCCGGAAAATCATACTGTTCTAAACGCTTCAGGGCGGCAGGCTCGATGGAAACCAGGTCCCGGCTCATGGAAATACAATATTTTTTTATAAAATGGGTTACCAGCATAGGAACATCTTCCGTTCGTTCACGCAACGGAGGAATATTTATATTCACCACGTTTAGCCTGTAATACAAATCTTCTCTGAAGGCTCTTTCTTCCACCATCTTTTTCAAATCACGATTGGTTGCACAAATAACGCGAAAGTCTGATTTGATCTCCTTGTTGCCACCCACCCGTACAAACATTTTAGATTCCAGTACACGTAGCAGTTCAATTTGCATCTTACCTGAAATTGTGGCAATCTCATCCAGAAAAATGGTGCCGCCATCTGCTGTCTCAAAGCGTCCCTTGCGGTTGAACATAGCGCCGGTAAATGCTCCCTTTTCATGGCCAAACAGCTCACTCTCCAGCAAATCTTCAGATAAAGCGCCACAATGGACGGTAACCAAAGGAAAAAACTTCCGTGCCGAATTGGAATGGATCGCACGGGCAATCAACTCTTTCCCGGTTCCGCTTTCACCAGTAATAATGACCGATGAGTTGGACTGCGCAACGCTTTCCACCTCCTTCAACACTTTTATCATGGCCTCGCTCCTCCCCACAATATCTTCAATGTTTTCAAGCGAAACAATGCGGTTCCGCAATGCTTCGTTTTCGGCTTTCATCTCCACCTGTTTGGCTGCATTTCGGATCAAATGCGACAGGTCGTCGGGGTCGAACGGTTTTGTAATGTAATCGTAAGCCCCGTCTTTTAAAGCCTGCACTGCCGTTTCAACCGAGGCGAATGCGGTCATAACAATGACAATAGCTTCAGGATTCAACACTTTAATGCGGCGGTGCATTTCCAGTCCATCCATCCCCGGCATTTTAATATCTGCCAGAATAATATCGAAACTCCCGGCCTCCAGCATTTCAAGCGCTTCTTTGGCATTTTCGGCACACCGTACCCGGAAACCATCTTCCATAAACCAGTTGTAAAGCGAATCCCTAACAGATTCTTCGTCATCTACAATCAAAAGTGAAACATTATTATTTCCCATTTTGTAAAAATTAATCTTTAACCAATGGTAAAACCACCGAAATGGTTGTTCCTTTGCCCGGCTCTGACTCCACATCAACCCTGCCCTGGTGGCTTTGCACGATACCATGCACAATGGCAAGTCCCAATCCAATTCCGCTTGCTTTTTGTTTGGCCGAAAAAAAAGGCTGAAATATGTGAGGAATGTCCTCCGGTGAAATACCAACGCCGTTATCGACAATATCCAGCTTAATATATTCTTTATCGGGATTGCTTGTTCTCATAAGTATTTCCCCGTTTTCCGAAACAGCTTCCGAAGCATTCACCAGAAGGGCCACACAGACCTGCTTTATCTGGTTTTCATTGCAAAAAACCAAATCGTTTTGGGCATCAAAGTCTGTATAAAAATGAATATTGGCCATCTTCATCCGGTGTTCAACCAGTTCATACGTTTGTTTCAATACCTTATGAAGAGGTACATTTTTAAAGTCCTCCTGCCCCTTTCTTGAAAAATCCATCAACCCTTTTACAATTTCTCCGCACCTTTTGGTTTCCATTTCAATCATTTTCAAATGCTTTTCCAGGGCAGCGGAAAGCCCGGCATCCAGTTCCATCCGGCTAATTTTTTTTGAAACCAGTTTGGTGTAGGTCAAAATACTAGAAAGCGGGTTGTTCAATTCGTGTGCAACCGAAGACGACAGTTTTCCCAAAGAAGCAATCCGTTCAATATGAATCAGCTCATTTTGAATATCTGAAAGTTCTTCCGATTTCTTTTGCACCTTGTATTCCAGCTGATGCGACCAGTTTTCCAATTCTTTGTTCGCGGCATCAAGGTTATCGAGCATATTATTGAAAGCCTGCGACACCATCCGCATATCGTCAAGCAGATTAGGGTTAATCTCCAGTCGCCTGTTACGGTCCCCTTTTGAAACAGCCTCGCTTGCAGAAATAATAGCGCTCAGGGGCCTTCTTATTTTTCGGTTGGTTAAAAATATGAGGATAGACACAAGTATAAACGTTATTAATGAAGCCAAAAGAAAAAACTCGGCCGAAGATTTTGACACCGCGGTATCCAGGGATTCCAGCGGAACCTTTATGATGAGAGAACCGAGCACCTCCTCTTCCGGGCCATGGTAATGACAAGAGGCTGTGTAACAAGATCTCTCATTAAGAATTGGCGACCTGATAAGTAACTGCCTGTGTCCATCACTGTTCTCGCTCATCTCACATGCACTCTTGTAGTCGATAATCCGGTAGGCTTTTTCCTTTTGAGGAAACATAGCGCCAAAATCAGTATGACAACTGATACAATCCGGATCGCTGTGTCTCAATGTATCGGAAAAGAAGGAAGAATAGACCAGTTCATTTTCATAATCATACAAATTAACCTGATCCACTCCGGAAATAGTATTGATAATATCCAGTGTACTTTGCAGGGCCGTATTATCATTCTTTAACATCGAATAATACAACGAGCTTTCAATAATGGAACCAATATCGTTTCCCCTCTGTCGTATTACCGTATCAAGGTATTCCCCGTAAACTGAATTAAAAATAGTTCCGTAAGCGATAAAAAGAAAAAACGAAAGAATCGCGATAATGTAAACCACACGGGCATAAATGGACGACTGAAATCGTAAATATTTATACACAAAGGATCTAAATCTGTTATTATCCGGTTTTTGGAACAGTACCATTTTGCTTTTCTTTTATCTGAAGTTGAAATATTTTTTCAACTTTAGCTGCTGCAAATTACAAAAAGAACTCCTCTTTTCCCCGGTCTGCGTTTAGTCTTTAAAACATATTCAGAGTTTTGACACATCAAGAAAATGTTTCTGAAAATCTTCCCACACTTCCGGACCAAACTCCTGCAAAACAGCTTCACAAATTTCTCCTCCATCCTGGAACACAACCTGGCCATATACTTTTGCATGTACCGAGACGGCAAAAAAATCTTTCAATCGTAAGAGTTCCCTTCTCAACCAACTCCTGTAATGCTGCCCCATTTTGAAAAAACGTATCTCGCTGAGCCAGTTTAGCGGTTCAATCAAATAGATCCATCCTTCATTGTAAGGAGAATTGTTGATCCTCTCCGGTTCATCGGTTAGCGCTTCGTTTATTGCTTTGACTGTTCCTGAAACAGGGGCGCAGATATCAAGGTGTTTACCGTCCTGAATGAGCGTCACTACAGGCTCATTCCTTTTTACAGAATCTCCCGTTTTTTTCATCTTAATACGGGTATATTTTCCGGTAAAGTGTTGTAAAAAATCATCTATTCCCACTCTCACCTTTCCATCTCTTTCCATAAAAATCCAGGTATGGGTTTTATCGAAATATAGACCTTCCGGAGTACCGGGAAAATTTTCATTAAATGTCCTGCTCTTTTCAGGGATAATAACTGTAGATGCATTACTATTTTTTGTTTTGACTAAATAAACCAGGTGAATCAGTAAACCAAGTCCGACTAACAAAACAAAAGCAAGAATTGCCCCCCTCCTAAGCGAATTATCTCCCACTGAAGATTCCGTCACAGCAGGTTGTACCAGCAACTTATCCAACTTTCCTGATTTTTCACTAAAAGCCAATTCAGTGTATCCCGAATGCCCCAGGTACTGCTGCCCATCGGTTAACACCCAACTTACAAAATCGGTTAAAGCCTCATTATCTGGCGTTGCAGGAAGTACAGCATAAATATTGCGTACCAGCGACCGGGGATATTTCCCAATCCAGACTCCACGCCTGAAATCGTTCAAGTTATCATATATTTTTTCGCTAAAATCAATAACACCATTTCCGTTTTTGTCAACAGGGAGTAACTTAACACCATCTGCCAGCCCCTGATATTCAGCATCCAAAACATCGGAAAGACGCACATAACCAATTGCTCCGGGATTTCTTTGGATTGCATCCACCACTTTCCCTACAGGTACCCCATGAAAAGAAGATACATTCATTCCTGAAAAATCCGACAAAACTGACTGCACAGAGGGATCATCGGATACAAAAATGGAAACAGGTGTTGATACATTGTTACCGAGCAACATTCCCCAGCTCTTTGCGTCGGAAGAATGAAGTAATTCGGCCAGTTTTTCTAAAGAAACCCCCTGCCTGTCCACAATCCCAACAAAAGGATTTTGGGAATGCATTACAGGAACAATCACATTCCGGCCAATTACCAGTTTCAAAAATGCTTTGTTTTCTATCGATTCGTTGCCCTCAAGGGTGAATCCCAAATCTGAATCCACTCCAAAGTCATGCTTAAATTTTTCTGAATCTAAAGCTTGAACCCGAAGCTCTGGCCCCGTGTGAGAATCGGAGTATTTCTCAATCAGCAGATTAGAAAGACTGAAGGTTTCATGAGTACTCCAAACAGGAATAACTTTCTCATGAATCCTATCTGACTGCACGTTTTCACCACTTATCAGAAAAGAGTAAAACAGCAGTAAACCTATGGATAAAAGAAATGTCTTCATGGCTTTTTATTTTTGGTTATTAAAAAATGAAACGTAATCTGTTATCTTATAACTTATAAAACATAATCCAACTATAATACCAAACTAAAACCACCACACAACGCACTATGCAACAGCAGATTAAAACACAAGCCATTAAAATTTTAAACAGCACAAGTGTTGAATATATTTACACTCTAAAACAATTGTTGGTTTTTAGGTTGATTATCAATGCTTTTACGCAGGCGTAAATATTTTCAACACTTGTAAATATTTTCAACATATTAATCAAAACAAACTCACGAAAACAGGTAAACTCATTGCTTAAATCAATTTATTTCTTCCTGTAGTAGCAGAAAGTTCAAAGAATAAACTTCGGGACATGTCAGACAACATAGAACACCCCAAACGTCAGTATCTGTTTTTTCTTGTTTTGCCCAAGTGCAACAATTTACCGGGCCGGTGTTCTGGGATAAGTCCTGTCCCAACGGGCTTCTCCTATTTTAAAATTTTTCAAGATCTCCTTACCTCTTTATAAAATTTTGAAAATGTTTATATTTGTATAACCTTAAAATCTATTAAAAATGAAACAAATACTTATTTTACCTGTGCTAGTACTGTTTTTTATAATAAACATTGCAGCACAGTCTCCAGCCATTATTCCTCTCCCCAAAGAGATAAAAACCGGCAATGGATATTTTTCCCTGAACCAGGAATGTACATTGAAATTCGACACATCAAATGAAGAAGTAACCCGGATTGCCGGCTTCTTTAACGAGTATCTTGAAAACATATACGGGTTTAAAGCAGAGGGAAAAAGAAATGCAAAAACGATTTCTTTTAAGCTGCAAAATAACCTAAAAAAACTAGGAAAGGAAGGTTACCGATTAAAGGCAGAAAAGAATAACATTGAGATTGAAGCATTTACTCCCAACGGACTGTTTTACGGAATGCAATCACTAAAGCAGCTTTTGCCATTGGAAGCCACAAATGACCAATTAAACATTCCATGTATTGAAATAAAAGATGAGCCCAGGTTTGCCTGGCGTGGTAACATGCTCGATGTAGGGCGTCATTTTTTCCCGGTCAGCTTTTTGAAAAAATACATCGACATCCTGGCCATGTACAAAATCAACACCTTTCACTGGCACCTCACTGAGGATCAGGGATGGAGACTGGAAATAAAAAAGTATCCTTTGCTTACTGAAATCTCACACTGGCGCGATGAAACCATTGTTGGCCATGCCCTCCGCTCGGATGAATATGACGGAATTGGGTATGGCGGATTCTACACACAGGATCAGGCCAGAGAGATTGTCCGGTATGCTGCTGAGCGCTACATTACAGTGGTTCCTGAAATTGAGATGCCCGGCCATTCCAGCGCAGCACTTGCAGCGTATCCCAACCTTGGCTGTACCGGTGGCCCTTACGAAGTTAAAAAGACCTGGGGTGTCCACAAAGATGTATATTGTGCCGGAAAAGAAGAGACTTTCACATTCTTACAGGATGTATTGAATGAAGTGCTTGACATCTTTCCTTCCGAATTTATCCACGTTGGCGGAGACGAATGCCCCAAAGACGCCTGGGAAGTATGCGAAAATTGCCAGCGTCGAATCAAGAAAGAGGGACTGCAAGATGAACATGAACTGCAAAGCTGGTTTATTACCAGGATGGATGGTTTTTTAACTTCGAAAGGACGGCGTCTGATCGGTTGGGATGAAATCCTGGAAGGTGGCCTGGCTCCGCAGGCAACTGTAATGAGCTGGCGCGGAATTAAAGGAGGCATTGAGGCAGCCAAACAAAAACATGATGTTGTGATGAGCCCCACCACTCATATGTACCTGGATTATTACCAGTCGGAAGACAAAAATAGTGAACCTTTAGCGATAGGCGGTTTCTTACCTCTTGATAAAGTTTATGGTTTTGAGCCCGTTCCGGAAGAACTATCCCGAAAGGAAGCGAAGTACATTATAGGGGTACAAAGCAACCTTTGGACGGAATATGTATCAAATACAGAATATGCAGAGTATATGTTACTCCCCCGATTGCAAGCGCAGTCAGAAGTAAGCTGGACACCCAAAGAACAAAAGGACTTTGCAGATTTTGAGAAACGGTTACAAACGGATTACCATCGCCTCAAAAAGCTGGGGATTAAATATCGGAAACATACCCTGTAAAAACCGGAGAAGAACAAACAAAAAAGGGCTTTGTAAAAACAAAGCCCTTTATATTGTCCGCTATAATCGTTAGATAACTTCCACATCAAAAGCCACCGGACCCCGATCACTTTCTTTAATTTCAAATTGCACTTCCTGGTCTTTATCCAGTCCAAATTGTGCATCTTTGATTCCGGTACGGTGTACAAACACATCTTTACCGTCTTCAGTATGGATAAAACCATACCCCTTTACGGCATCGTACCATTTTATTTTTCCTTGCATAAGAATTGGGTTAGTAACGACTTCCCCTGTTGAAACCACCACCGCCTCTGCGGTTACCTCCACCACGGGAATCATTTGATCTTGGACGTGATTCATTCACTTTAATGTTACGTCCGCTAAGTTCAGCATTGTTAAGTTCGCCTATGGCTTTTTTGGCTTCTTCTTCATCGTCCATTTCAACAAATCCAAAACCTTTACTGCGGCCGGTTAGTTTATCAGAAATAATTTTAACCGATGCAACTTCGCCATACTCTTCGAAAATTTCTCTCAAATCTTCCTCAACCACATTATACGGAAGATTTCCAACATAAATGTTCATTTGTAACTAAAAATTAAATTAATAAAACAGGCGCCTGTCGCAGGGTACAATCAAACCCAAGTGTTGTTTTGTTCCCGGATTTAAATGAATATCGAATTGAAAAAAAATTAGAAACCAAAAAAATCATGGTGATAAAACAGGAAGGAAAATCGTGCCCGGCTGCAGAATACCTAAAAAAAATTACAACAAAATAAAGATCACTTTGCTCATTGTCAGACAACTGAAATTAAATAAAATCCCAAATTATCATCTAATTCACTCCGCAAAGTTAAACTAAAATTGGAATTATCAAACTTTTGAGCCTTTTTATCTTCAACGAAACCACATTTATGCAATAATTATAATTATTTTATTGTATTCCAGCATGAAACATTCAAGACTCCAGGAGGTTCCGGATAACAACACTGGCCATAAAACAACCAAACACTGGCGGCATATAAGAAATGGTTCCTACCGTCGACTTTTTGTTTTGGCCTTCTTCCAACCGAACAGCCTCTTCTGACACCTCTTCGGGAGAAAAAACTACCTGCACTCCTTTTTTGATTCCCAGTTTCGACAACCGCTTCCGAATCATTCGGGCCAGTTTACAGTTATACGATTTTGAAATGTCGGCTACCTGCACTTTTGAGGGGTCAAGCTTACCACCTGCCCCCATAGAGCTCACTACTCTCAGCCCGCACTGAAGACTATGGCTGATAAGAAATGCTTTTGGCGACAGTGTGTCAATGGCATCCACTACGTAGTCGAAAGACTGACTTTCAATAAGCTCCACAGCCTTTTCGTCGTGAATAAAGTTATTTACGACAGTCAGTTCTACGTCAGGGTTAATATCATAAAACCGCCGGGCAAGAACGTCGGTCTTGGCCAGTCCGGTAGTACTCACCAATGCAGGGAGTTGCCGGTTTCGGTTCGATTCCTGTACCGTGTCACCATCAGCAAGGGTCATTTTTCCCACACCTGCACGACAAATCATTTCAGCAGCATAAGCCCCCACTCCACCAAGCCCTACCACTAATACATTTGCCTTTTTCAGCCGTTCCAGTTTTTCAGGTCCGACAAGCAGTTGGGTACGTTCTAACCAGTTCATCTTTATTTAAATTTTATGTTACAGATGGCTTTCACAGACCCAAAGGACAAGATGTGTAAACCAATACTTTCCAATAATATCCTCTCTTCCCAGTACTTTTAAAGCCAAAATACTTCAGATAACGGCTTTTTCAATTCAGCCAATGAACTTTCATTAAAGGGTACAAAGTAATCATTTTTGATTATCAGATTAATCATTTTGAATAGAGGTTTTTATATTATTTAGTCATAATAAAACCATTTGGGGAGTGAAAATTGGAAGCAATTCAAAATGAAAAGCTCCGGCCCTTTTAATAAAAAACATAACTCGTTTTTTACTACATTTTGTTGGCAGACTTATATACCAATTCATTTTCAGAAAGTGATTCTAAAAATGATTGACTGTTAACAACTACCCTGTTTCCCAAACAATCAAACGTCAGACATTCTGAAACTTCCCCTCCAAAGTCGATGACAATAATGTCATTCCCTTTATATTCCTTTATCCACACGCTTTTAACATATTCTGAATCCCGGGGATTACTCTCACTCAAAACCCTTGCATTCAGCCACTCCAGGCTGTTTAACGGATCTTCATTTCCGCAGGCATTTATTTCTTTTAATGGTGTAACGTATGTTTCGTTGTCTTTTTCAATACAGGAAAAAGCAAAAAACAAAACCCACAGAATTAATACGATCCTTAATTTCATTTTATATTGAATTTTGGTTTTACAGAAAGACGTTCAGGATGAAGAAAAGGTTGCGTCTCGGATTCTCCTGAAAAATCAAAGCCAACATAAAGCGACTTTCTCCCACTTTTGGTAAGTCTGTATCTTGCCTTTCTGTTTCGATATATTATCGAAGTAGTATTTTGTTCCGGTTTCTTCCAAAATTTCGCGTACTTTGTTTCAAACTATTTTTAGGAATATGGAGGACTTATTAAAAAAACACTTTTTAGATTACTTTGCAGTGAGAGATGATGTGGATGTGACGGCCGAACGATTGGGAAAAGAGCATGCGCCCCATCTCCAATGCGAAAAAGGATGCGATTTATGTTGCATGGATTTTAGCATCCTTCCCATTGAATTCTATGCTATTCTCGAAGAATTAAAAAGCAATAAATTTGATAAAACAAAAATCCAAAGCAACGCGCCAAACAATAAGGACAGCTGCATTTTCCTAAAAGACCACGCTTGTACTATTTATAAATCGCGGCCGCTGATTTGCCGCACACACGGTTTACCACTTCTTTTCGCCAACGATGACGGAGAATGGGAACTCTCCGCCTGTGAACTTAACTTTACCCAATTCAATTTTGAAAAATTCTCTGTCAGCAACACTTATCCTCAGGACAAATTTAACAGCCGGTTATTTTTACTTAACCGTAAATTTATTTCTGAATTTGGGAAGGGGAAAGATTTTGGCGAATTCGATTTATTACCTTTGAAAGAACTGGTAGAAAAACTATAAATATTAAAAATGGATACTCTTTCTTTATTCAGCTTAAAAGGAAAAACAGCATTGATAACAGGCTCTGGAAGCGGCATTGGCCTTGCTTTGGCAGAAGGATTGGCCGGAGCCGGAGCAAAAATAATCCTGAATGGCAGAAACGAACAGAAACTGGTCAAAGCAAAAGATAAACTAAGTCAAAACGGGGTTGAAACAGACACTTTGATTTTCGACGTAACTGATTCATCAGCAGTAAAGGAATCGGTAAATAACTATGAAAATCAAAAAGGGCCCATTGATATTCTTATTAACAACGCAGGCATAAACATTCGCGGACCGTTTGAAAACTTCGATGAAAACGAGTGGAAAAAAGTTTTGGAAACCAACATCGACGGTGCCATGACAGTATCGCAGGCAGTAGGATCGTTTATGATAAAACGAAGGGCAGGAAAAATTATTAATATCTGCTCCATGCAAAGTGAACTGGGCAGACCTTCGATTGTACCCTACGCCGTATCAAAAGGCGGAATTAAAATGCTGACAAAAGCACTGGCCGCAGAATGGGGCAAACACAACATCCAGACAAACGGCATTGGTCCGGGCTATTTTGAAACCGAACTCACCATCCCGCTCAGGAACAATCCTGAATTTGACAGCTGGTTACGTAGCCGCACACCGGCAAGCCGCTGGGGCCAACCAAAAGAATTGGTTGGCGCAGCAGTATTTCTCGCATCCGAAGCAGGAGATTACGTAAACGGGCATATTTTATATGTGGACGGTGGATTACTGGCCAGTGTATAAAATAAAAAAGCAGGTTGTTTAACCTGCTTCAAAACTATTTTTTCAAAAGTCGGTCAATATTCATCTTCATTAAAGAAAAAATCATCTTTACTGGGGTAATCGGGCCAAATGTCCTCGATACTTTCATATATTTCCCCTTCGTCTTCTATTTCCTGCAAGTTTTCTATTACTTCAAGCGGTGCCCCCGAACGGATAGCATAGTCAATTAATTCGTCCTTACTTGCCGGCCAAGGCGCATCTTCCAACTTCGAAGCTAATTCAAGAGTCCAATACATCTTAATGAATTTAAGCGGTTCAACTCGATTTTTACAATGCCGCGAATATAATAAAAAATAATACGAAAAACACCTTGCCCGTAATTTTTTAAGATTGTTTCCAGGGTCTCTCCTCTATCCCGCTAATGACAGCCAGTTTACGAGCAAGTACAAATAAAAAATCTGACAAGCGATTCATAAATATTATGATTTCGGGCTGAACTTCTTCCCGTTCTGAAAACTCCAGTATGCGTCTTTCGGCCCTGCGACAAACCGTTCGGGCAACATGACATTGGGCTGCTGCCACATCACCACCGGGCAAAATAAAATGCTTCAGCTCCGGTAACTCGTGTTCCAACTCGTCAATAGCATTTTCCAAAAAACCAATGTGCTTTGCAGTAATCGACAATTTTCCGGTGAATGCCTTGCCTTTTTCATCTGATGCCAGAAGTGAACCGATATTAAAAAGCTTATTCTGAATTTCTACCAGAATTTCACACACATTTTCCGGAATACGAAACGAACGCACCACTCCAATAACTGCATTCAGTTCGTCAACCGTTCCGTAAGCTTCCAGTCTCAGATCATACTTTTTCACCCGGCTTCCCCCCACCAGTCCGGTCATTCCTTTATCACCGGTTTTGGTGTAAATTTTAAATTCTTTTGTCATCTATCATCAATAAACCGGCTCCGGATTCACTGTATCCGATTCTATTTCGCCGTCTTTAAGTTTAATAATCCGGTGTGCATGACGGGCAATATCCATCTCGTGGGTTACCATTACCAGGGTATTTCCACTGCGATGAATATCGGCAAACAATTTCATTATATCTTCTGAGATCACGGAATCAAGGTTTCCGGTAGGTTCATCAGCCAACAAAATGGAAGGTTTATTTACCAGGGCGCGGGCAATGGCAACACGTTGCCGCTGTCCTCCTGAAAGTTCGTTAGGCTTATGATGCATCCGGTCGGAAAGCCCCACATCAGCAAGGGTGCCCGTTGCTCTGTCTTTGCGATCATGCTTTCTTATACCTGCATATACCAGGGGCAACATTACATTTTCGAGTGCCGTATTGCGAGGCAAAAGGTTGAAAACCTGAAAAACAAAGCCAATCTCGGTATTACGTATTTCTGCCAAATCATTGTCTGACAAACGGCTTACATCCCGCTTGTTCAAAACATAAGTCCCGCCCGAAGGTGTGTCGAGGCAGCCAATAATGTTCATAAGGGTCGATTTCCCGGAGCCCGAAGCTCCCATGATGGCCACGTATTCGCCTTTATGAATTTCGAGCGAAACCGAACGCAACGCCCTGACAACCTGCGTGCCCACCTTGTAATTCTTGGTAATTTTTTCCAAATGGATAATTGTATTTTTCATGTAATTGGTTTTCCAATTGGTAACAGAACGTATATTCCTGTTACAATATTTTGGAGAATAAAAGTAATAATTCCTAAAGACTATTTTGCTTTTTTTTAAAGATGTTAAAAAGAATACTATTACACATTTCTGCACTCCATACCCCCAACAAAACCCGTTCCATGATTTCATCATACAGGAGATTAAATTCTTCTGCTGCAACCCGGAGATTTTTCCCATTTATACACTCCCCAACCAACAGGCACATATAGGATACATTTTCTTTTATATCAAAAAAATACAGCAGAAAAACCTTCTTTCATTCAATAACAGGGGTACACAAAGCCGGGTCATTACAGGATAACTGATATATCGGCCAAAGGATAAGTATTACAGAAGGATGGTTAAAATAGGGTTATGTTTTTATTCCGGAAAACAGATAATTGTTGTAAATTGGAAGGAAAAACCGAAACTATGAAACGCGATGTATTACTTATTCTGGTAAGACACCGCCAGGAAACGGCTGAGAAGGTGCAAAAAATCTTAACAGGCTGGGGATGTTTTATCAAAACCCGCCTCGGAATTCACGACGGCGTGCTGGAAAACTGCTCCGACAGTGGACTGATTTTTCTGGAATTAACCGGAGAAGAGATTGCCAAACATGAAGAAATAACCCGGAAACTCAATATGGTGAAAGGGGTTGATGCAAAACTGGTGTCGCTGGAAATAGTAAGCTAAAAAAACGTTTTCATTTTCTCCCTTGGATTCTTTACTTCAGCACAATCCAGCCCTTTAAAGATTCCTCCCACCAACTGAAAGACTTCCCAACTTCCTGCAGTCCTTCCGCAGCAATGGCAATGGTATTCCTTAATGTGTTACTAAAAGTCCTCAAATGCGCTTCATTCCAGTACTCGGTTTGTGACGATTGTCGTATAAACGCATCCACCCACAATGAAATGACCTTGGGGTGTACCTGCGAAAAGTCCTGTAGCAAATATTTTTCGGTAAGAACACTGTCAACAATGGAAAGAGGTTTATAGTAAGAGACGATATATGGTCCTTCAAAAAGGTCATCTTCAAACTTGTTTAAATAGGCCGAAGCCCGCGCATAATCATAGTTCGACATCAGCCAATCAATTTGCTCTTTAAAGGCAAGGCTATCCAATTGAGAGAGGGGATCCTCCAGTACAGGAAAATACACCACATTTATACTACTGTCATTCAAATAATTTGTTAATTGATTTAATTCCGGAATTTTATTTAGATAACCTGATATCAATTCTGCATATCTTGCTGAATCTTCCTTATCCGGTTTTTGCGAAAACAAAATATAACTGTACAGGCCAAAATTTTCTTCTTCATACTGGCCAGAGATTAAATAAGTCCGGCCGGGTTTATAACTGGAACTACATCCAAACCAAAGTTGAAAAACAATTGATATAACAATAGCTACAACAACGCGAGAGAATTTATTTTTCTTCATTTTTAAAAAATTTCCTGACAATAAACCCCACTATAAAGACAATCAAGAAAATTACCCCGACAACTAAAACGGTTTCAATCCCGTCTAACTTTTTAGAAAACAAATAAAAATAGACCCACGCTAAAACGGATAAAACCACTGTAATTAAAAGTTCAATCTTGTTCTTTTTCATTAGAATCCTGCAAACTGTATTTCTAAAGCGAAAGTAAGTTAACGTCAGTTCGAGCTAAGCTAACGTACAACTTTGCGTCTGGTCAATAACTTCTTCCATTCTAAGGGTAGGTTTTTTAGGCAGAAAGGAGTAAGCTATCAGACCTGAAAGTAAGTTTGTCAGGAAG
>NZ_QWET01000060.1 GCF_003573545.1 Mariniphaga sediminis
ATGAAAGCCACACCGCTGAGGAAATAGATTTATAAGGACAAGCGACAAAAGGACATGAATAAATAATAAGCCACCTAGCTTTGCATTTCCAAATCAACAAGAGCTAGATGGCTATGAAAAAAGATTTTATTCAGTTCGACCAAGTCGTTGAACGCGGAGCCGGTATGGATGTCCACAAAGAGATTATTGTGGTAACCATCAGAGGCAAAGGTATAAAAACACAAACTAAAAGTTTTAAAACTTTTACGAGTTCTTTGACAAAATTGCAAGAGTGGTTAAAAAAGTATGGGATAACCCATTTAGCCATGGAGAGTACGGGAGTTTATTGGAAACCCGTGTTTAATGTATTAGGCGATGATTTTACTATCATTCTGGTTAATGCCCGTCATGTAAGGAATGTTCCAGGACATAAAACCGATAAAAAGGATAGCAAATGGCTGGCGAAGTTACTGTTAAGTGGTTTGTTGAAAGGAAGCTTTATTCCAGAAAAAGAAATCCGTGACTTGCGTGATTTGGTACGCACTAAAACCCAGTTAACCAGGGAGATTTCTTCGGCAAAGAACAGGTTCATAAAGTTTATGGAAAGTGCTAACATAAAGCTATCGTCGGTACTAACCAATGTTTTTTGTGTAAGCGGTCAAAAGATCATATCCGAGATTTTAAAAGGCGATTACAAACCGGAACGTTTGCTATACCATGTTCATGGCCGGGTTAAAGCTCCGAGGGAAGATATTATCGAAGCATTGAGGGGTAAGCTTGACGACCATTACCGGTTTATGATGAAAACTATGTTAGAGCACATTGCCAATACCGAAGGAGTAATTGCCCAAATAGATGAGCAGATTCAACAAAAGACAGAAAAGCATAAAGAGTTTCTGGACCTGTTAGAAACCATTCCTGGTGTAGGTCGCGACGGAGCAGTTTGTATAATTGCTGAGATTGGAACAGACATGGAGGCTTTTGTTTCGCACAAACATCTGGCATCGTGGGCAGGAATGTGCCCCGGCAATAATGAAAGTGCAGGTAAAAACAAAAGTGGAAGGATAACTTATGGCAATGCATTTCTCCGGGCATTTCTTGTTCAAATGGCATGGGGTGCAGCACGTACTAAAAACACGTATTTAAGTTCAAAATACAAAAGCCTTGTTGGCCGAAGAGGTAAGAAAAGGGCAGTTATCGCAGTAGGACACAAGATCCTGATAGCCGCTTACTTCATCATTAAAAACAAGGTTGGGTATAACGAACTTGGAGAAGACTACTTAAGCAATTTTAGGAAAGATAAACTTGTAGAATATTACAAGAAACAATTAGAAAAACTGGAGCCAAATGTCGATTTCGACAATGAGGCAGCTTGAAAAATAAAAGGTCGGTTTGTTACTGTATGCACAATATGTGACTACGAAGATGAAAGTGACCTAATCAGTTAAGGACAAAAGAGTATTGCCTGGAGCATGAACATGAAAATTTCAATAACCTAACTGATTGAATTAAAATATTGATTATTAAACTTTATAGATAGATATATTAACATGAAA
>NZ_QWET01000061.1 GCF_003573545.1 Mariniphaga sediminis
CATCCTGAGCATGTCGCTTTTCGACAAAACACCGATCAGGGAACTCTTCAAAAGGGTGGTGCAAATGGATGATATGCCTGAAAATGGTCATGGCCAATTGTGCTTTAATTTTTAGTGGACACTAATGGTTTATCATTATTTATTATTTGCAGATTGCTCTCATATAACCGCTAACGGTCACTTGTATGTAGTCGCGCGGGATTTCCAACAGAAATCTTGTCAGACCCGCAGAAAAGTGGGCAAAAGGTCTGACTTGTCAGACCGCTAAAACACCCGCCTGCCATATACAATTTGTTAACGTGCGTTATTTTTCTTATTTATCAGGTTTACAATAATTTTTGTAATTGTGTCTTTTTCTTCCGTTTTGCTAACAGCAATCATTAAAGTCAACGCAACCAAAGCATTGTCTGCAATTCTTTTTTCTCCATTTTCGTCATAAAGAATTCCGTTTCGTTCCAGGAAGTAAAGAAAAAGGAATGCGGCAATTCTTTTATTTCCATCTGAAAATGAATGATTTTTTGTTACCAGATAAAGTAGGTTTGCAGCTTTTTCTTCAATGCTTGGATATAAATCTTTTCCGTCGAATGTTTGGTAAATTGTTGAAACCGAACTTTTAAAGGAATTGTCTTTTTCACGGCCAAACAATTCACTATTTCCATATTTCTGTTTTACCAGTCGAATTTGTTTAATCGCTTCGTCGTAAGTAAGTTGATATCTTTCTTTTCCTGAAGTTTCTTCGATTTTTAAAGTTTGGTAATCATACTGGTCTAAAATGTCCAAGGCAAAAGCATAATCAGAAATTATTTTAAGTAAACCGATACTTTCTCCACTTGATAATTCTTTTTGGTTTACAATATTTCCTAAAATTTTTACTGATTCCTTTAATTCCCGTAATTGCTCATTTTGTTTGGACAAACGTTTTTCATTTATTGAAAATCCTTTTATTAAAAAGTCTTTTAAAATTTTGTTTGCCCAGATTCTAAACTCGGTTCCTCTTTTTGAATTAACTCGGTATCCAACTGCAATAATTACATCAAGATTGTAATATTTAATTTTACGTTTTATTTCCCGTTCACCTTCTTTTTGAACTTGTGCAATTTTTGCACAAGTTGACTTTTCCTCAAGTTCCTCAGTTTTATAAATATTCGAAATATGTCGGTTTATCGAAGTCCTGTTTGTTTCAAATAAAGATTCAAGTTGATATTGATTTAACCAGACTGTTTCATTATCAAGCTGAACCTCAATTTCAGTCTTACCATCTTTGGAAGTAAATATTTGAATTTCGGAATAATTCATTTTCGTTTTTTCTCAAATATAGCCAATCTTTAAGTGACTTTTTTGTCTAGTCCTAGAATACGGCTACAGGTTAAACATTATATTAAGCTACATTATTAAACACCATATTTGGTGTTTTGTACCTTAAAGATACATGAAGCCTTTTATTATTATAAATTTTAATTGCGCTT
>NZ_QWET01000062.1 GCF_003573545.1 Mariniphaga sediminis
GGCTCAAGTGAACTTTCTGTGGGGGAGTAAATAATTAAGCATAAATTTTAGTTAATCTAAACAAGAAAAATGTAATGTCCCTTACTCCCCTGAACTGACTTCTAAAAGCTTTAATTTTTGCATTAAAAGATTCAGCAGATGCATTTGTACTTCTGTTGTCAAAATAGTTTAATATCTCTGAATAATGAGCATAGAAGGTTGCTGATATTGTATTGAAGGATTTGAATCCAGAGTCTGTCACATCGTTGAACCACCTTGCCATTTTTGTAAGCGCAATGCCTTTTTCTTTGTTGTGCGAGAATATCATCCTTAATGAATGTGAGAGAGAATATGCTTTCTTTATATCAGGATACAGTTCAAATAGTACCGCTGCTCGTTGTTTTTGTTTAGGAGTCCATTTTTCGCCTGATTTAAACAGCAGATACCTGCTTCTGGCGAGAAGCTGCTTTTTTGTATCACCGTTTCGCAGAAGCTCAGGAATATGCTTCTTTCCATCAAGTTTAGCATTTTCGATTGCATTGGTTTCTTCAGTGATGGCGTCCCAGCGATGTGCTATACGCATCTCCTGTAAAGCATCAAATGCCAGTTTTTGTACATGAAAACGGTCGATTACCCGAGTTGCTTCAGGAAAGCATTTGCGTACTATCTTCCTCATTGATCCGGCCATATCCAGGGTAACCTCCTTTACCTTTTTGCGAGCTTTCTCTTTTATCATATTCAGCACTTTGATGATTTTATCCGATCCTGTTCCTTCAACCATAGCTACCAGTGTCCCTTTTCTGCCTTTTCCTGCTTTATTAGTAATGATTGTATAAAGTTCTCCATTGGTAAGTGCAGTCTCATCAATACTCAGAAAAGGCCCGATGTTGTCGGGGAAAAGAATCCAGTCTTTGGCATGATCCTTTTGATCCCAACTCTTAAAGTCACTTAAATGCTCTTTGTATTGCTGTCCAAAACGATTCCCATCAATATGGTAATGTTTCTCCAGGCTATTTGCGCTGATTGGGAACGTGTCCAAGTACTCCTTTTAAAAAAGACGCGAAATCCTTTGTATAACGCGTACCCTCTGCCACAGAATCCCATTCTCTGCTGACAACCTCCCCTGTAGCTTCAATCAGCCAGCGACGCCGACGCACATGAAGCATTGCAGCCTTTCTTCGAATAGGAAAGTCCTGGATAACCACTTCCGAATGAAACCCTTTGGAAGTAAGTTTCTCTTTTTTGTACTTGAGGGGTTTAATATCCCGTTCATCCAGATAAACGTGGATTGATTTGGCGTCAACACTAAGATTAACAATCTCAAAATATTCAAAAATCTCGTCAGGGAGCACTAGTTTTAAAAGCTCACCATAGGTATCAATCTGTTCCAATTCTCTGTATTTTTTTACCCCACAAAGTTGAAAATTTAAACCTTACCCCACAAGAATTTAAATTGATCC
>NZ_QWET01000063.1 GCF_003573545.1 Mariniphaga sediminis
CATTAGTGTCCACTAAAAATTAAAGCACAATTGGCCATGACCATTTTCAGGCATATCATCCATTTGCACCACCCTTTTGAAGAGTTCCCTGATCGGTGTTTTGTCGAAAAGCGACATGCTCAGGATGCGAAGCACATCAAAAGTGCTTCGATTAAGCCGGAGGTCATGCTCAATAATAGCAACAAGGCAATAGGCTGTAACTGCCGAGAAAATCTGGATTCTGACAGCATTTTCGGTTACACCCCAGAAAGACTTTACACGCAGATGTTGTTTAATCCACTTAAAGAAGAGTTCCACTTGCCATCTGCTTTTATAAAGCAGGGCAATGTGTTTTGCGCTGATTTCAAAATTATTAGTGAGGTAAGTGAAGGTCCTTTGGTGTTTCATAGAGTAATAGCCGACACGCCGGAGCAAAACAGGGTATTTTCCCCTTGTCTGCTGTCCTGTAAGTCGTATCGTCTGATCGTAGAGAATATTATCAGGGCTTTCAAGGAGATCCTCGCCCTCAATTATTCTATATTGAAGCTGACCTCTTTCCCTTATAATAAAGTTGGAACCGATGAGATTGATTGTAAAAAGCCTTGCAAGATCAAAATAGCCACGATCAAAAATATAGTAAGCATTTGGCTCGTAAGGAATCTCATCCATCGCATTCATGTCATGAACTTTGGCCTCCGTAATATGAAGAAAGGTTGGAATTTGAGTAATAACATCATAAAGTGTATGTACCTTAATACCACCTTTGGCCTTGCGAAATCTTGCCCACCAGAAAAGGTTAAGGCACAGGTCAATCGTAGTAGAATCAAAAGCATAAAACCTTCCGTTAATTTCAAACTCTTTGGTGATTCGTTTCCCCTGGGCGATGAATATCATTTTGTAGGCAAATTCCTCAAATATCCTGCAATCCCTGTTCGCGTTCGCTTTCGACAGATTGCTGCGTGTTATCAAAGATTTACCGAAACCCAGATGGTAAGACTTCGGTGCATGTGCAGTAATTATGCAGACAAGCTCTCTAAGGCTATCACAGCCAGACAACTGACCGTACATCATGATCAGCAACTGGTTCCAGCAACTGAAAGACTTGATGTATTTGTCACCTTGGTACTTCATAACGATTCGTTGAAATGCTTTTTGAGGAAGAAACTCGATAAGTTGTGCAAAAACATATTTTCCACTGTACATACCCCTAAATTTAATTTTGAATTTAAAGGTATGAATTCAAATCGTGGACAACCTATTTCGAGCATATCTTACATAATATCAAGTTCTTAAAACAATATTTTATAAAGTTTAGTGGACACTAATG
>NZ_QWET01000064.1 GCF_003573545.1 Mariniphaga sediminis
TATAATTAGCCCCAAAATTTAGACAACAAGTATAATTTGAAAATTTAATAAACTTGTTGTTATGAAAAAGAGAAAAACTTACAGCGCAGGCTTTAAAACAAAAGTAGTACTTGAAGCTCTTCAAGAGCGTGAAACGATTCAGGAAATCGGTAAAAAGTACGACATTCATCCCAATCAAATTTCCACATGGAAGAGCCAGTTTTTATCAAATGCCTCTGAAATATTTGAAAAAGGGATATCTAAAAACGATGATGAAAAAGAAAAGGATGAACTTTTCAAAAAAGTTGGCCAACTTCAAATAGAGAATGATTTCTTAAAAAAAGTATTGGGGAAATAGCCAAACCTGAACGACTTCTCAAAGTGGATAAAGCAAATACGATAAGCATAAATCGGCAATGCGAACTTTTAGAGGTTTGTAGAAGCAGCTTCTACTATATTCCCCAACAGAACAGTTCTTATAATGAAGAACTTATGGAGCTAATTGATAAACAGTACACCCAAACGCCTTTTTATGGGGTTCCGCGAATGGTCCAGTACCTAAGGGAGAATGGCCACATTGTGAACCATAAACGGATAAGAAGGCTTTACCGCAAAATGGATTTACATGCCATTGGCCCTCGTCCCAATACCAGTAAGCCACATAAAGGCGAAGGCCATACCATTTATCCATATTTGCTGCGCGGTTTAAAAATAGAACGCCCTAATCAAGCGTGGGGTATGGACATCACTTATGTTCCTGTTGGCAACGGGCACATGTACTTAGTAGCCATAATTGACCTTTACAGCCGTTTTATCGTAGGCTGGTCATTATCCAACACCATGGCAGCCAAATGGTGCAAGGAATGCCTTGAAATGGCCGTAAAACAACATGGTGCACCGGAGATATTAAATACAGACCAGGGAAGCCAGTTTACCAGCCCGATTTTTACCAAATATGTTGATAGCCTTGACAACGTACAATTTAGCATGGATGGCAAAGGGCGTGCTATTGACAATATCTTTATTGAGCGATTCTGGCGGAACATCAAATACGAAAAAATTTATCTGGAACCATCGGAAGATGGCTTGGAATTGTACGGTAAAATAAAAGAGTATATGAGTTTTTACAATACCGAAAGAGGCCATCAGTCTTTGGATTATAAAAAGCCAGAGAAAGTGTTCTGCTCGGCCGCTTAGATTTCGTTTCCCGCCCAATTGGGCGGGAAACGAAATCTAACTTATCTTTGAAGTAATGTTGTCTAAACAAGGGGAGTATTTAA
>NZ_QWET01000065.1 GCF_003573545.1 Mariniphaga sediminis
CATTCGCTGAATGAAGAAGCAGCCGATTTTACCATGATACTGGATGAAGACAAAGGGGAATTCAGTATTGATTTGCACAAGTGCCCTTCCAAAGGGATGCTTCTGGAGCTAAAACATATGACCCCCTATCATTCTTATTGCGACCATTGCCCGGCACTGTATAAACCCATTGCCGAGGGTCTGGGGTATACATATACCTCTGAGATTGATTGCGATAATGCCAGTTGTAAGATAACCATAAAAAAACCATAAGATAACTATAAAAAAACCAGAGAAATGATAAATCAAAAAATGGAGGACGGATTTTACCCGGCGCTGGGTACACCTACCGATGCAGGGGGTAACCTGGTGGCAGAGAGCTACCGGAAACAGATTGAAGGGATGATTAACTCCGGGGCCAAAGGGATTCTTTGTATGGGCTCGATGGGCAAGATGGCCAGCATTGGAAACAGCGAATACCCTAAAGTAGCCATGCATTGTGTTGAAGCGGTACAGCAAAGGTTACCAGTTATGGTGGGGGTCATGGACTGTTCTGTATCCAGGGTGACAGACAGGATTGAATCGCTGGGGAATATGGAAATCGACGGGGTAGTGGCCACAGTACCTTACTACTACAAACTCAATACCCCGGAGATAATCCGTTTTTTTGACTTGCTTTCGAAAGCGTCGAAATACCCGGTTTATATCTACGATTTACCCCCGGTAACCCAGTCCCCGATAACGTTTGGTGTGATGGAAGCCCTTGCCGGCATTCCCAATATCAAAGGGATAAAAACGGCCAACCTGGCCTTAATTCAGGAACTGGAACGGAATAATTACCGTCCGGATGATTTTTCACTGTTTTACAGCGGGTTGGATTTATTTGATATTGCCATTCAATCGGGTATAGGAAAAAACCTTGACGGGATGTTTACCTGCACCCCTGTTAATTCAAAGAGGTTATATGAGAATGCAGAAAAAAAGAATATAGATGCCTGCTCAAAGTACCTGAACAACATTCTTTTGTTGCGCAATACCTTGCTGAAGGGAAACATCTTTTCGGCTTACTCTTATGCGATGGAATTGACAGGTTGCCCGGGGAATTATCACACAGATTATGACACCGCAGTTTCAGAAGAACTGAAAAACGAAATATCTGATGTGATGAAAG
>NZ_QWET01000066.1 GCF_003573545.1 Mariniphaga sediminis
CTACATTATTAAACACCATATTTGGTGTTTTGTACCTTAAAGATACATGAAGCCTTTTATTATTATAAATTTTAATTGCGCTTTTTGTTGCCCGTTTTGCATGAGCTGTTGAAAAAAAGCATTGGTCGAGGTAGAACTCGTCTTTCAATATGCCGTTAACCCTTTCAGCAATAGCATTTTCATAGCAATGTTTTTCTTCTGTCATGCTGATTTCGATTCCTTTTCTTTTTAGTTCATTTACATACATATGGCTGCAATACTGCACACCTCTGTCGGAGTGGTGTATAAGCCCGGCCGCTGGCTTTGAGTGCCACAGGGCCTTTCGAAGGGCCCGTAGGCACCCCGCCAGCTCCAGCGAATCGCTGAGGTCATGTCCGATAATTTTTCGTGAATACATGTCAGTAATTAAGGCCAAATAACAGAAGCCTTTTACCGTTCGGATATAGGTAATATCGGAAACCCAAACCTGGTTAGGCTTTGAAACTTCCAGCTCTTTTACCAAGTTGTTGTATTTATGGAAATGGTGGTAGGAGTTGGTTGTTTTAGCATAAGCCCTTTTCCTTTTTACCAGCATGTCATTTGCCCTTAAAATATCAAATAATGAATCTCTGCCGACCTTAATATGTGCAGCTTTAAAAGAAGGCAGTAAGGCTTCATACAATTTACGTACCCCAACCCTGGGCTGTACTTTGCGTTCTTCTTTTACCAGCTGTATTACCTTTGATTCTGCAGACTTATAACGTTCCCACCGTTGCTGGTATTTATAGTATGCATCGCGTTTAAGGTTAAAGCAAGCACATACTTTTGACATGCTTGCTATACCTGTTTGTTTCGTAATCGCAGCAGCCTTCATCAGGGCTTGATGTTTAAATTTTTTTTTAACTCATCCACGTTCTTGTACCCCAGTTTTTCTGCTGCCACTTCCAGATATGAATCCAAGGCCAACTTGTCAAGGTCTTTTTT
>NZ_QWET01000067.1 GCF_003573545.1 Mariniphaga sediminis
CAAAATCAAGAAGTACGTGAAATTTCAAGAAGATCAAGAACGTCTCGAAGAGCAGCAGCGGCTCAACTTTGGCCCCTTATAGGGGCCTTTTTATAAGTCCACCTTCTTTGAGGGTGGATTCTTTAATCATATTTTAGTTTTTATAGCCAAATCGTCAAAGACGAATTGGCGTTGTTGCTACGAAGAACTGCGGTTGAATTACCCGCTGAACCCCGCATTACATATAGCTTTTGTTAGCGCAAGTTATTTATTAGTTTATCTTCAATTTGTTGTTTTAATTTTTCTCCATCGCTTGGGAAATGAGCTTTAGACTCAACAATTTCTCCCTTTTCATTAATTAGCATAAAAGTTGGAAATCCAGTTATCTCTCCTCCATGCTGTTTTAGGTCATTTTTAAAATTATCATCAATCATTAAATGGCTACCAGTTAATTCGTAAGCTGTAATTATCTTTTTCCACTTTTCTCTGTCAGGTATATATTCATATGCTGCAAAAACCATCTTAATATTATTCTCGTCCAAAAACTTTTTTAATGAGTCTTTATATTTGAATTGGTATTTGCATGGTCCACACCAAGTCCCCCAAAAATCAATAAGTGCAGGTTTATTGTTTAATTTTTCCAGCAATTGAGAATATAATTGGATTGGTTTTTCTTCATCCCAAAAGACAATACCTTTTGGTAATTCCCTTTGCGAAAGACTATCAAATGCTTCCGACCTTGGAATTAATATATTCTCTCATTAGTGTCCACTAAACTTTATAAAATATTGTTTTAAGAACTTGATATTATGTAAGATATGCTCGAAATAGGTTGTCCACGATTTGAATTCATACCTTTAAATTCAAAATTAAATTTAGGGGTAT
>NZ_QWET01000068.1 GCF_003573545.1 Mariniphaga sediminis
TGCCCGGGGCATAACTGGTACCAGCTTGGTTCCGTACAAACGCGGGAGGGTTGCTCGCCCCAAAATAGACGTCATGGGAAACCGCACTGCTGTCAGCGGTCCAGCTTAAATCCGTATTTATCGCAACACCGGTGGAATCATTGGAAGGGCTGGGATTGGCCGCTTGCCCGGGTAAAGATCCAAAACATCCATTTGCATGAGGGCTTGATGCAGTTGTAACAACACCGGGCAGTGTGATATTCCTTGGACTATTGGTATAAGTATCTGTTGTAAATACAAGATTTGACATGTGTGCGGATGTATCACTGGCATAATATGTTCCGTCACCGACATCCTGCCTTGTAGTATTATAGAACGTATTGTTTTCAACGGTCGTTGTCTCATCCCTGGTGCCGGTCATTTCATATGAATTGATAATTACATTGCATGATACAGACATGTCCAGTTCAGAGCTATTGTGTGCAAACCAACGTGAAGCCTTATTTACACCAACTATCGTGTTCTTATCAAATGTAACATTTTTAGAGATATAATAATAATTACCATACTCAGTGTCGCCTGTTGGACTTTTTCCTATGTCATAAAGGATGTTCCCTGAAATAGTTGCATTTTCAACACTATAAGGCAAGCCTCCAGGATCGCTAAAACAAATTCCCCGGTTGGAATCGAATATAACATTGTCCTTTATAATTACATTTTTTACATGGTAATGCCCGTCAGATGCAGGACCCCAACTACCGGAGCCACCGCCGTTTG
>NZ_QWET01000069.1 GCF_003573545.1 Mariniphaga sediminis
ATTTGTGTCCTGTCTTGTCCTTTAATGTATTTCATGCCTGAAGGTACTAAATACCTGTATTTGTCGCTGTTGATATATGTCTGAGTTTTTAACAAAATATGGTTAGGTTTTTAGACAGTCTGACGGTTGGTGCATGTTTGGGACGGATTTCGGGGCAGCGTTCCTGTCCGCGAGGACGGAACGATGATGCGAGAGCCGCAGCTTGCACATCACCAAACCCCGCTATGCAATATGGCACTTTGTTGTATGCCGTATTTTTATGGTTCATCACAATCACATTCAATATCTATTAATAATCTTTCAAATTCATTTGGATAATAAATTGATGTATTTATGTGTGGTAATTTTCTGTTTGCGCTATTCCACCATCCAAACTTCATTATCTCTAGTCTTGCATATTCAAGCTTGTGGGGAGAATTAGATTTCTCTTCGAATTTTTGTTGAACCTTTTCAGGATTACCGTTACGACTCTTTTGGTATTCGTGTAGTTTCATCCACGCATCAACCATGGTTTGTCCTCCAGCGATTAAAGCTTCCCGATAATAAATAACGTCAGTTCGATGTAAGAAACCTAAGAAATTGCTAGCAAAAAAGCAAAGTTTTGTTTATATTTAAGTGTCTTATATTTAAATATTTAACAAACAAAACCTTGCTCTGATATGGACTCTAAAA
>NZ_QWET01000007.1 GCF_003573545.1 Mariniphaga sediminis
TGGATTATAAAAAGCCAGAGAAAGTGTTCTGCTCGGCCGCTTAGATTTCGTTTCCCGCCCAATTGGGCGGGAAACGAAATCTAACTTATCTTTGAAGTAATGTTGTCTAAACAAGGGGAGTATTTAACAATACTCGCCTTAATTCTTGAAGAAATTGTCTGTTTTTCAAAAAATTGAGTTTCTTTCATTTGGTTGATTGTATTTGGTTTTTTAGCCTGTGCAAATCGTTAAGTAACGGGTTTCTTTAATTTTTCATTCAATCCTTTTTTAAAGTCAAACACTTGTTTTCCATATGTTTCTGCAACTCTAAAGGTCTTAATGTGTAAACAAGGGGAATAATAAAAACCGACATTTCCTATTTTTGCTTTTACAAAGTTTCCTGAGAAATCTTTTTTCATTTCTCCTATTAACTTTCCATTCATTACTTCTATCTCTTTTGAAAAAAGTTTATGAGCGGTTTCCCCTAAAGTCAATACTATGTCGGGTTTATAATTCTCAATTTCATTAATTAAGTAAAACTTGCAAAACTCAAATTTTGGTTTTAAAAATTTTAGTGGACCTTCGTTACTTAAAGTCGGAGGTTTTTCAAATTGACATTTTACAGAATTTGTTGCATAAATCTCAATTTTGTCAAAATTTTCTGTTCCAATTAATTCCTTTTCCAACCATTTTCGGAGTTGTCCATTCTTCCCCTTTGTTTCTTTTAACATTAATACCGTATTAACTCTTTCTGGTTCTTCAAATATTGTTGGGTCTTGCCCTATTAATAGTAGTTTCAGTCCAGTTCCATTTTTATGAAAAGGGTCAATTCTGGAAATATTTTTAGGTTTGCCATTTAAATTATCACATTTATTACAATCTAACGGATAACCATATTTTAATCTCAACTTAGTATCCATATTCTTTTTTTCAAGCTTGCACCTAACGGTCACTTGTAAGTTGTCGTTGCGGATTTCGGAGAGCGTTCCTGTCCGATAGGACGGAACTGCGAAACGAGAATCCGGCGAACGACACACCGCGAACCCCGCAATGCAATTTACAAATTGTTAGGCACTGGATTTTCATTAAATTCATCAACTAAATAATCAATTGGAAAGAATAGTTTTATCAAATCAAATGCCTGATTATCTGATATTCCATTATCAATTCTCAACCATTTTGTCTTTGCGATTAATTCAATTCTCTTTTTGTCATAGATTAATTTTGGTATGTCAAAAGGATGAACAAAGTGGGTTGCTAAGTCAAAATGATTAATATTCTTTGATTCCTTGTCCAACAATAAATGGGCATATAAAATTTCTTCTCCCTGTCCGATTATTTGCCAAAGTTGGATTTGTATATTCGCTTCGTTCAAATTTCCCAATACATATAAATCAGCATAAACTCCTTTGTCAAAGTTTTTCTCTCTTTCGCAGATGAACCATGAACTTATAGAGTCTCCGTCTTTTATAATCCGGTCAAGTATTGTTTGGTAATTTACAGAATAGACAGGGATTCTACTTGTCACAGAATTATAGCTTTTACTGATTTTGATTTTTGAATAATTTTCTAGTCCGTTTTGATATAAATATTCAATGTGTTTCTTAATTTTTTTGTCTGGAAAAACCCAATAACCATCAATCTCATAAATTCGATGAAATGGTGTTGATTTAAGCTTAACCTCTTTTAATTTTTTGAAATCAATTAAGCCATCTTTATCAAAATGTTTTTCAAATATTTTCGTATTACTGTAATTCAAAGGAGCTACTATGAATAAATTTTTATTCTTGTGATAAGATTTTACCTCTACTGATTCTCCAAGAAATAAATCTCCTCCAAAAACTAAATATTCTTGGTTGTCTGGGTCTGTTCCTTTTGCGATACAGGGACCAATCATATTTTTACTGATTCGTAGCAACATGCTAATTCAATCTTGTGCCTAACGGTCACTTGTAAGTTGTCGTTGCGGATTTCGGAGCTCGTTCCTGTCCGATAGGACGGAACGTTGTTGCGAGAATCCAACGAACGACATACCACGAACCCCGCAATGCAATTTACAATTTGTTATGGCTTGTAATTTTATTCAATGTTTAACAGTAATTTAAATGATTCTTCCAATTTGTCTAGTAATTCGATGATATCTGAAATTAAACTAATCAATTTTTCATGAAGAATTTCAATCTCCTCCTGGTCTGGTTTATAATTTGAAACCTCAGACATAGAACTAAATGTATTTTCTCCAATTGAAAATAAATCTTTCAAAATTTCATTCGTGCGTTCAAACTTTTTTATTAACTCATTTAAATTTTCAGATATAGACTTGGTTAGATATAATCTGTTTAAGCCTACAACTTTTTGTATTTCAATGCACTCTTTTTCAATACTATTTAGTTGTTCGAAGGAAAGTGAGGTTTCTTGCAGTTTTATTTTTTCATACTCTACTTTTAATAAGTATAGTTTAGAATATAAATCCTTAATCAATAAAGCTCTTTCCTCATGGAGTGTTTTAAATGCCAATATCTTATTTTGTTTGGTTGATTCAATTTCTATTTTAAGTTTCTCATTTTTTAATTGTAAATTACTTTGAGTTCGTGCTAGTTCTTCTTTTAAATAATAATCAAAAAGCTTTTTAAAAAGAAATGCGCATAGTCCAACAATGCTAAAACTACCAATACTTACAATTCCTAATATTTTGAATATTTCTGTCAAGCTGCTATACATAGTTAATTAGTTCAAGTTGTGATTTTGAAAGAACTAAAAAATCAGGAAGGTCATAATTTGCCGATGATATGTTTGTCTTTTTTTCAAGATAGATAAACCCCGACCGAGAGGTGTCGTTTTTGACATAGTAGTTCCTTATTTTGTCATAGTTGCAATACGTTTTTAAGACTCTATTGATAACACTCAATGTAGCGTGATTATGACAAAGAAGAGAGTTTATAAATAGAAATAAAACAGTAGTTAAAGGTACTTTTGGAAAGTCTGTTTTTTCAATAAGAATTCTATAACAAAATGTATGTAGAAATGATTCTAGTTCTTCTTTTCTTACTCCAAATTTTGGGGCAAATTTCGCATTCTTAAAGCTTAGTCTTCTTAATCCCTCGGGGTCCTTAAAGAATGATTTACAAATCGGATAAACTCTTTCAATTAAGAGAGCATTTAAATACAATGAAGAAGAAGAAGATAAAGCGACGGTTAAAGCTAATTCGTTTGGAAGCTTAAGTAAAAGCTTTAGACTCGATGGTATATTTGGTAACCTTACCAAGTGCTCTGCCGCCAAATACTCTTGTGTTGATTTATGAGCAAATTCATACTGATTTTGTGACACACAAAGTATTATGCCAGTATGTGTCTCAATTTCTCGAATTACAGTTTTGATATCATTTTTGGGCAAGTCAAAACTTTCATAGATAGATGTATAGATATCTTGAAGTTGTTCTTTGGTGAAAATATTTTCCTGATATTTATATGTTAATATAAATGCAATATTTGCGAGGAAATCCAGTTTTCTATCAGGTTCAAAATTGATGTACTTGGAGTTTCTGATAACCTGCCTCTGTTCGTCCCATTCTTCAATTAGTAATGCAACGACTTTTCTATGTATAGTTCTGGGTTTTTCTGGTATTGTGCCTATTCTTTCATAAATAGCACATAAGTGGGATAAAGTTAAAGGTCTTATTGCGGTATCATAATATGGTGATTCTTTAATTTTCTTAAGAAAATCGTTTGATTTATTATTGTCTCTAAGCCATTTCTCCGCAAATTCTTTCAATTGACTTGGATTCAGGGAACATATTTCAAAAATACCAGAATTGTCAATGTTAAGATTAAAATCACTTGTCCTAGAAGTTAAAACAAATCTGGAGGACTTTAAGGAATGAGATAATTCAATAATTTCATCAATTAACTTTTCTCTATGTTCAGTAATCTCATCATAACCATCTAAAATCAAGAGAACATTGAAAGCATTGAGAAATTCAATAAATATATTAAGCAGTGTTCGATAGTTGTCCTTAAAGCTATAATTCTCAATTTTTTCTTTTTTTATGGTCTTCTGGATAATTTTTTCATTTATTTTCTCTTCTATTATTGTTTCTAATTGTGTCCTAATGCTAATATCTAATTCCAATTTTTTAAGAAAGAAACTTACAATAGAATTATCATAGTCTTTGAGTTCTCGCAACTTTACTAGAAATGGTAGATTATATTTATGACCTTTATTTTCCGAAGAATAATTGTGGAGAACCTTTTTCATTGAAGTCGTCTTTCCTGCACCAGGTTGTCCTAAAATAATTAGGTTGCTTCGACTCTTTTCAATTAATTCGATTAAAGGTTTCCTTTTATTTTTCTCAGAGGAATCGACATGAAATTTTAAAGGAGTTAGGTACAAATCTAAATCAACATAAATATTTGAAATGTTTTTTGAACCATTCAAATCGTTAAACTTAATCTGTCGAGACCAATTGTAATTAGCTTCGATAAATGAATTTAATTTATTTATGAAATCAGAACTATTTGTATTTATTAAAAAATTTCTATTTGTAAATTTCTTTCGAATTTTATCGAATTTTATAATGTTGTTATCGTTCATTGTCATCGGTTTATTATAAGCCATAACGTCTGTATAAGTTTACTTGTAAATATATCATTCTGCTAAAGCGATTATTTTGTTCCTTTTCTGTGCCAGGGGATTGGCTGAAAAAGTTTTTCTGAGAATCGGTTTGTTCGGAATATAACATAGGTTTTTGGTCGTTTGTTGATATACAAAAAATTACGGGAGCTAAATTAGGAATTGCCTTTGAAAAAAGCAAGAGAAAACAGAAAGGAGTCTGCTGGTTTTCTGGAAGTCACATAAAAAAAGCAGGTGCGGATTTGTATCTGAAATCCGCACCTGCCGAAGAGGGCATGACTGCTACATTTGCTGCCCTTTTTTTTATTTCAATAGTTTTTCAAACAGCCAGTTGCTTTTTTGCTCCTGCTGCTCGGGGAAAGTCCAGTGCTGCGTTTCCTGAAAAACGTGTAACTCTTTGGGCGCACGGATTACGTTGTAAGCAGCGTGCATGGAAGTAGGCGGGCACACATTGTCGTTGTATCCCCAGCTGTACCAGCCTGGTACCTGAACAAAGCGGGCAAAATTTACCACATCGTAATATTTTGAGGTTTCCACTTTTTCGGGTTTGTTGGTAAAGCTGTCTCGGAACATGTGTGGCCAGCCACCTGCCCGGTCGTGCAAATACCCGGTTAAGTCGGAAAGTGCCGGGTAAAGGGAGGCCAGGTAATCGATACGGTCGTCCAGCCCGGCCGTAATAATCGATAGGGCACCTCCCTGGCTACCGCCGGTAACGGCAATGTCTTCTCCGTTAAAGCAAGGGAGCGATTCGATAAAATCCACTGCCCGCACACAGCCAAGATAAACGCGTTTGTAATAATAGTTGTCTTTGTCGTCCAGGTTGGTTACCCAGTATTTATTGAGGGCACCATACCGCAAATCGTTGTAAACGCCCTGATCGAGGTTCACCGGAATACCATGAATACCAATCTGGAAAGTGATAATTCCCTTTTCGGCGCTCCAGGTGTCGCCGTTATAGGGGCGGATACCTGCACCCGGAACATGCAGGATGGCCGGATAGTTGCCTTCGGCTTTGGGTTTGCACAAGATGCCGTAAATTTTTCCTTCAATATTGTCAATGCTCACGTGGTACACATCCACTTTATCCGTACACCGCTCGGGCATCAGTGTCAATACTGGTTTTATGGGTACTTTGGCCAGTTCGGCTTTGGCTTCTTTCCAGAACTGTTCAAAATCGGATGGGAGAGTGGTGGTTGGCTCAATGTCACCGGGCGAAAAACCTGCCGTAGCGTAAGACGAATATGTTTTGCCGTCAACCTCTACCGAAGCGTGGCAACGCAAAAAACCCGCTTCTTTGAACCGTTTGGCTTTTACCGAAGCCACACCTTTTTTTAGGGTTACCGTTCCTTCTTCCCACGTATCCACTTTTTCTGGGTTGATGCGGTAACTCACTTCAATGTTATCCAGCAGTACATTGTTTTTTAATACGGTAATCTGAAATTCGGCCCGGTCACCTTTTTTATAGGTCCAGTCGGCATTATTGGGCGTAACAATTACCTGCACAAGTTTTTTGGCAGGCTGACCAATACTTTGGGAGCAAATTCCTGCGATAAGCAGGGATAGTAAAAAAAACTTAATTTTCATCATTGTAAATTTTATTTCATTTATGTTTATCCATTCGGTCCATTCATTTTGCAACGTTTTCAGGGTTCTGAATATGTAACCCCGAAATTAAAAATTTAAATGTATTTGCAGGACTGACCGGGTAAATTACTCTGAAATAATTTTTAGACTCCTAAGGCCGCAAAGATTATTTTCAGCGATTTTTTTACAGATTATAGATGATCAGCTTTTCAATACCGGAATTACGTTGAATGCTGTTTTTGCATGAAGATGAAAAACAGCCTCGAATTTTCTGCTTCGTCTTGGCTTTAAGGAAAAGATGAAGACCCCGGCAGGAGAAATAGATCTATTAATACAAATCAAGAGTTGAACCCACTTCGGGGTTCTTTTTATACCCAATTCATTACCATGGGTTTTACCCGTGGCTATTATTGTTTAATCCCTTTCGGGATAAAGAAATGTCCGAAGGACATAAATAAAAATAGCCCCGTGCGAAGCTCGGGGAAGGCAATGCGGGGTAGAGACGCACCCCGGAGTGGGTTGAATTTCTGATAATCAGATCAATGTCAACTTTTGATTCGTATTATTCTTTAATCTTCTTATCCCACTAACATTTTTAATGTGCTTTGCCTTAAGAAATCAAATAGGAGTGTTAGAAATGTCACTTTTTGTTTCGGGGAGCTGAAATTTTTGCTTAAAAATCTAAATCCACCGGATTTTTCAGATGAGCCGAAAAAGGGGATGAAACAAGCAGTTGCTTTTTCAGTTGGAGGGATATAATAAGGCGCGGTTAGTTTTAATGTGCCATTGCCTTTCTGATTTGCCGGTCTGTCATTTTTCCGGAGTGGATCAGCAGGGAATACTTCAATGTGAGCGGAACTGACGTGGAAACCGGAACCGTTCCGCTCCCGGGGAATGCAGCATTTTGCATACTGCTTTTTGCCCGGAGAATCCAGGGTTGCGGATAGCCGGGATTGGAAGGATGATCGACGATTACAACTCCGGCCTTCTGTCCCTCCTTGCCCAGGCTTCCGGAAACATCAATATAACCGGGTGATGTCACAGCCAAAGTTTGGGGTTCTACTTTTCCGTTTTTGCCGGAAAATGTTACATCTTCCGGTAATATCATCCGCACAGAAAAACCGCTATAACCTTTTTCATCTTCTGAACCGCCAATAGAAAGGTTCTTTTCCAGGGCCAGAAGGTTGATTTCAAAATCAATTCTCCTGTAGTTTTTTGCTTGAGGATAAATCGTGATCGTTGTATTTTCTTTGAGATAAGGTTCTTTTTCCCCGTTTTTGATCCATAGATCCGAAAGCCATTCCACTTCGCTTTTTAAAACTCCCGAGCCGTCGCTTTGTGCAAAAAACTCTACTTCGGCAATGTGCTGCTCAAAACTTTCAAGCGCCCAGGGGTCCCCAATCCGTTGATCTCCGATCCACACCTGGTGCCATGCCCAGAAAATTCCCCGGTGATGCAGGTGGTCATCCGGAAAGTCTTCTGTCAGAATAGTTCCGTCTAATCCCCACAGAGGATGAATGTAATGACGCCGTTCATATTCCCCTTCGTGGTTTTTGGGAGCTTTCTGGTAGAACAAAATATTTTCATCCCCCTCTGTAAAAAGCAGGCCTTGTTCATCTTTTTTGATGGTAACCTGTGCAAAGGAATTCCCCCATGCAAACCACAAAATAACCCCTGTAAGCAAGAAAAATTTCATATCGTACGCATTCTATTCCAAAAGTTCCCCTAAAATACAATATTAAATGAAGATGTTGAATTCATTGACCGGAAAATGGAATACAAAAAAAACTCCCCGGGAATAAACGGGGAGTCTTTTAATCATAATCGGTATTGTAAATTATCTGACAAAGAGCAGCTCTCTGTACTTGGGCAGAGGCCATAATTCATTATCTACAATCAATTCCAGCTTGTCGATGTGGTAACGAATATCATCGAGAAATGGTCTGACGGTGATATCGTAAGCTTCCGCTTTTTCAACAGTATCTTCTATTACATTTGCCTTTTTGCGGGCTTCGATCATCTCTTTTCTTTTTGCTTTGATGGCCGAAACATGCATGCCGATTTCCCTTATCAGGTCTAACCTTGCACTGGCAAGTTGTTCAAATTCTTCGGCAGAAAATACTTCTTTGATGTTTTTTACATTCTTAAGCAATGTAGTTTGATATTGTATTGCTGTAGGAACAATGTGATTGATTGCCAGGTCACCCAAAACCCTTGCTTCAATCTGGATTTTCATGATAAACTTTTCATACTCAACCTCAACCCTGCCGTGCAGTTCCGACTCGTCCAAAACCCCCATTTTTTCAAAAAGAGATTTGCTTTCAGGGCGCAGGTAAGCAGAAAGGGCCTCAGGTACGTTTTTAATGTTGCTCAGGCCACGTTTCTCGGCTTCTTTTACCCAGTCATCGCTGTAGTTGTCGCCGTTAAAACGAATGGGTTTCGAAGCAATAATGAGTTCTTTCAGCACCTGGAAGATGGCCTCGTCTTTTTTGGTTCCTTTTTCTATTAACGCATCTACTTCTTTTTTAAATATAACCAACTGGTTGGCCACTACCGTATTCAGTACAATAAGTGCCGATGCACAGTTGCCGGAGGAACCTACTGCACGAAATTCAAACCTGTTTCCTGTAAAAGCAAAGGGCGAAGTTCTGTTGCGGTCGGTATTGTCAAGGATAATTTCCGGTATCCTGCCAATGTTTAACTTAAGGGCTGTTTTTTCGTCGGGGGTCATCTTGCGATCAACTACCGCCTCTTCCATTAAATCGAGCATTTTTGAAACTTCGGTTCCAAGAAAGGCTGAAATGATGGACGGAGGGGCTTCGTTTGCGCCAAGACGATGTTGGTTCGCTGCGTTATAAATACCTGCACGCAATAAATCCTGATGGTCATAAACTGCTTTCAGCGTATTGATTACAAAGGTGAGGAATAGCAAGTTTGATTTTGGATTTTTCCCCGGGGAAAATAGGTTTACACCCGTGTTGGTTGAAAGAGACCAGTTATTGTGCTTGCCCGATCCGTTGATCCCTGCAAAAGGTTTTTCGTGGAAAAGTACACGGAATTTATGCCGTCGGGCAATCTTTTGCATAATATCCATTACCAGCTGATTGTGATCGTTGGCAAGGTTTGCCTCTTCAAAAATAGGAGCCACCTCAAACTGGTTGGGAGCTACCTCGTTGTGTCGTGTTTTAATGGGTATGCCCAGTTTGTAAGCTTCATTTTCCATATCCTGCATAAACCGGTTTACCCGCGTTGGGATGGAAGAAAAATAGTGGTCGTCTAATTGCTGATCTTTCGAAGAAGCATGTCCCATTAACGTGCGGCCGGTCAGCATCAGGTCTGGACGGGCCATGTAAAGAGCTTCATCGATAAGGAAATATTCCTGTTCCCATCCCAGGTTTGACTGAACCGAAGCGACATTCTTATCAAAATAATGACAGACTGCTGTGGCAGCTTCATCTACTGTACGAATGGCGCGCAGCAAAGGAGTTTTGTAGTCAAGCGCTTCGCCGGTGTAAGAAATAAACACCGTCGGAATAGTGAGCGTGGTTTCACTGATGAATGCCGGAGAGGTAGGATCCCAGGCAGTGTAGCCGCGGGCTTCAAAAGTCTGACGGATACCTCCGCTGGGGAAAGAAGAAGCATCGGGTTCCTGCTGTGCCAGTAGTTTCCCTGAAAAAGCTTCGATTACGTTGCCTTTTTCTCCATGCTCGACAAACGCATCATGTTTTTCAGCGGTGGAATCGGTAAGCGGCTGGAACCAGTGTGTGTAGTGTGTGGCTCCGTTGTCCATAGCCCACGATTTCATTCCCTGGGCTACCTGGTCGGCCATTTTCCGGTCTACACTTGTGCCTTTTTCAATCGCTTCCATTACAGCATTGAATGCTAATTTTGAAAGGTACTTTTTCATTTTTGCCTCATCGAATACCAACGTGCCGTAATAATTCGAAACCAGGTTGTCCTCCCGTTTAACATCTACGGGTTCCCTGTTGAGGACTTCTTCTAATGCTCTTAATCTGAATTGTGCCATACCATTAAATATTAAGATTTTTTTTATGAATCAAAAATAGATGATTTTTGTAGATAGTGTATAAAAAATAGGGGTAAAAAATGAAATTTGTTGATATTTTTTTAACAATACTATGTTTTTTATATGTGTTTTTATGAAAATATCATATTTTTCTGTGATTGACCCTCGAAAATAGGACCCTTGTCAAATTGTTTTGTTTTTCGGATTTAGTATTTTTTCGGTGTTAAGAGTAAAATAGAATGGGGGGTGTAATAAAAATGCATCTGTATTGTCTAATCATTATTAAAATTCGATCAATACCCGGATTTTTGATATAATCAATTAATTTCGCAATTAAAAACTGAAAAGCGATGGGAACTGACAGGCGTAGTTTTATTAAATTAGGTGGGACGGCAGTTGCCGGGGGGATGCTTTTGCCCCCGTTTTTACAGTCGTGTCAAAACGTTCAAATTTCAGGAAACGTGAAAAGTTATTTAGATCATTTTGAGGTTTCGGCCGAAATGCTGCAAAAAGTAATTGCAGCGGCTATGAGCAAAGGCGGCGATTATGCCGATCTTTTTTTCGAACATAAAAAATCCAACAGCCTGGGCCTGGAAGATGGTAAGGTGAACAGAGCCTATTCAAACATAGGGTTTGGAGTAGGTATTCGGGTATTAAAAGGCGATCAGACCGGGTTTGCCTATTCGGAAACAGTTACTCCGGATGCTCTGGTAAATGCGGCAAAACTGGCCGCCAACATTGCCAACAGCAAAAACGGTTTCTCTCCGGTGGGGCTGAATGAAAAAGTGCCTGCCGGGTATTACAATATTTCCAGAAAGTGGGAAGATATTTCTGTGGAAGATAAGGTGCCCTTTGTTCAGAAGATGAACGACAAGGTATTTGCGCTTGATGAAAAAGTAATTAAAGTGAATGCTTTTTTGAGTGATCAAACATCGTATGTGCTGTTTTATAATTCAGAAGGCAGGCTGACTTACGATTACCGCCCCATGATCAGTTTCGGTACGGTATGTATCATGCAAAAAGATGAAAGAGTCGAAAATGCTTATGTGGCCCGATCGTTCCGGAGAGGTTTTGAATGGCTTTCCGATGGGTTGGTTGACGAACTGGCGCATGAAGCAGTGGACCAGGCCAACCTGCTGTTTGAGGCTACCAAGCCCAAAGCGGGAGAAATGCCAGTAGTGATGGGCGCCGGAGGCTCGGGGATTTTATTGCATGAGGCAATCGGACACACCTTTGAAGCCGATTTTAATCGTAAAGGGACTTCCATTTTTAGTGACAAAATGGGGAAAAAAGTAGCCGAAAGTTTTGTCAATATCATTGACGACGGAACACTTGAGAATAACCGTGGCTCCATTAATATTGATGACGAAGGGAATGATGTGCAGAAAACCTACCTGGTGAAAGACGGAGTGCTGAACAGCTACATTCACGATCGTATCAGTGCAAAATATTATGGGGTAGAGCCTACCGGAAACGGAAGGCGGGAATCATTCAGGAGTATACCATTGCCCCGAATGCGCGCTACCTATATGGAAACAGGGCCGCATACCAAAGACGATATTGTATCCAACGTAGATTACGGGGTGTATGTGGATAATTTCAGTAATGGTGAAGTGAAAATCGGTGCAGGCGACTTTACCTTTTTCGTAAAATCAGGATATCTGATTGAAAAGGGCAAACTGACCCGGCCCATCAAAGACATTAACATTATCGGCAATGGCCCGCAGGCTTTGGCTGATATCACCATGGTAGCAAACGATTATCGGATTGACAACGGAACCTGGACCTGTGGAAAAGACGGACAGTCGGTTCCTGTAACCTGTGGTTTACCTACCGTGCTTGTGAAAAAGTTAACTGTGGGGGGGTCGGTCTAAAAACATGTCAACCTTAAAGATTTTTGAAAATGACAAAACAGGAAAAATATAATCTGGCGAAATGGGCCATCAGCCATGCGCTTGAAAATGGGGCACAACAGGTAAGTGTAAGTATTTCGAACAGTCGAAGCAGCAGTGTAGAAGTGCGCGAAGAAAAGATTGACAAACTGGAGCAGGCCATCCAGAGTAATCTTTCCATCCAGCTTTTTGTGGATAAAAAATACTCTTCTCATTCTACCAACCGGTTGAAAAAAGAAGAGCTGGCAGGTTTTATAGAAGAGGCGATTGCGGGTACGCGCTACCTTTCAGAAGACGAGTTCCGTACATTGCCTGATCCGGAACTGTATTACAAGGGCAACGGACAGGACCTGAAAACACTTGATACGGGTTTTGATACCTATGATCCCCAACGAAAAATCGACCTTGCTTTTCAGGCTGAAAAAGAAGTGCGGGGGAAAGATGAACGGATTATTTCCGTTTCTGCCAGTTACTACGACGGGATGAATGAACGGGTAATGGTTACCAGTAACGGGTTTGAAGGAGATATGGCCAATTCCTACTACGGGTTGCATGCCCAGGTTTCGGTGAAAGGCGGTGATGCCCGGCCCGAAGCTTCCTGGAGTGAGAATGCTATTTTTTATGAAAAGCTTAAAAAGGCCGGAATCGGACAAAAAGCGCTGGAGCGGGCCCTGAAAAAAATAGGACAGGAGAAAGTGGAGTCGGGAAAGATGGACATGATTGTTGAAAACAGGATGATTTCCCGTTTGTTTGGCCCCCTTATTTCAGCCCTAAACGGCTCGGCAATTCAGCAAAAGAATTCCTTTTTGGTAGACCGGCTTGGTGAAAAGGTTTTTTCTGAAAAGTTGACTGTAACGGATGATCCGTTTATTATTTTCGGACGTGGCAGCAGGCTGTTCGACGGCGAGGGGCTGGCAACAAAAAAGCGGCTGGTTTTTGAAAACGGCGTAGTTAGAAATTATTATATCGATACCTACTACGGTAAAAAACTGAAAATGGAACCTACCGGCGGTAGTAACACGAACCTGGTTTTCAAAACGGGCGGTAAAGATTTAGACGGACTGGTTTCAACGGTAGAAAAAGGAATTCTTGTTACCGGGTTTAACGGGGGAAATTGTAATGGTTCTACCGGCGACTTTTCTTATGGAATTGAGGGGTTCTTCATTGAGAAGGGACAGTTGAAACAACCGGTTTCTGAAATGAATATTACCGGAAATATGAAGGAATTGTGGTCAAATATTGGCGAAATTGGGAATGATGTGAATGAGAATTCGTCATGGCTGACTCCCTCTGTCCTTTTTTCGGGTGTTGATTTTAGCGGAGCATAGAACATTGTTTGCAGTTCGTAATTCCCCTGCATAGAAATATTTTGTAATGAAAATATACCCAATTTGAAAACCGTACGTTTCTGATTCAGGGAATATGGTTTGAAAAAATTGAGTAAATTAGATCCTCAAAAGAAGCAGATATGAGGAGGTTTTTGGTAATAATAGTATTCTTTTTTGTGGCCGGCAGTGTGTTTGCTCAGGGCTATAAGCAGTCGGCAGGTATACGGGCAAGCTGGGCTTCTCCCGGTTTGGAATATCGCTATTATACAGGCGAACAGCACTCTTTCAGAGGTTTGCTGGCAATCCGTAATCGCGGGCTTCAACTTCATGCTCTTTCAGAGTTTTATCAATACGATCTTTTTTCGTTTTCTTATCAGCTCGTATTTTTTTACGGGGCCGGCGTGCATGCGGGCTTTGAAAGCTGGGATGAAATAAGTGAAGTAAACGAGCAGCGGAGGGCCGAAACCCGTTCTGCGTTTCTGGCAGGGGTGGATGGAGTAGTAGGAGTGGAGTACCTCTTTTATGAAGCACCGGTTAAACTGGGCATTGAAGTGAAGCCTTATCTGGATTTCTTCGGAAAAAATGGGTTCGATGTTTATCTTCCCGATTTTGCCCTCACGGTACGATACCTTTTTTGAGCTGGTTTTTGCCGACTCTTTTTCAGTAAATACAATTATGATAGCATAAAAAAACTCGTGGTTTATTAATCTGACCACGAGTTTTTTAAGTTATATTTATTTCTATCTAATAGAAGTCTACATATTCCGCATTTTTTAGAAAGTCAAAGCTTTTTTGGCAACTTTCCTGGGGGGTAAAATTATAACGTTCCACCTCAACAATTCCATATTCAGCACCTGATTGTTTGCGGGCGGCAAACATGCTTTCAAAATCCATCATTCCGCTTGCGCCCAGTTCTTCTTTGTCTTTTATATGCCAAAGCTCAAACCTGCCGGGGTAACGTTCAAAATAATCCAACGGATCTTTTCCACCTTCTACTATCCAGTAAAGGTCTATCTGAAACATTACCTTTTCCGGATCGGTCAGTTCCAGCATCCAGTCGTAAACCGGTTTGCCGTCGTGAACCGTTGTAAATTCTTTGGCGTGGTTGTGGTATCCAAACTGAATGCCTTTTGCATTACATTTTTCGCCCACTGCATTGAAGTATTCGCAATATCGCTTCAAGCCATCGAGGCTTTCATATCCCGTACTACCCATCCAAGGCTGTACAATCCATTTTACTCCTGCTGTGGCATGCGCATCAATACATTCATCCCACCAGGCCATTGTTTTTTCCCAGTTGGCCGAATCCGGAACATCCTGTCCGGAATGTGATCCTAAAAACTGCAGGCCATTGGTTTCACACAATTCCTTAAATTCGGCAGGAGACATTCCGTAGAATTTTCCGTCACTGTACCCGGCGGCTTCCACAAATTTATAGCCCATTTCGCTCACTTTGGCAACCGTCGTTTTTACATCTTTTTTCATGTCATCCCTTAGGGAGTAAAGTTGTAATCCGATAAATTTTTCTTTGGGAGCATTACAACCTGTGAATAGCTGCACAGTAGATACGATTACTGCTGTTAGTAATAAATGTTTAATAGTCATTTTTTTAATCATCATTTTATGGATTTTTTCGGTTTATGAATTTAAGACTTCAAATTTATATAAAACTTTGAGTTTGTTGAACAGTTAAAAGGGAGTTTGCCGAAAATAATGTTATTTTGAATAAACTTTTACCTTATTCGTTATTATGGATACCACAGAGATTCTTATAAAAATCCGGAAAATTGTCCGTTCGATTAACCTTGAATCAAAAAAAATAGAAAAAGAATACGGGGTTAGCATTCCACAGGTACTATGTCTGCATTTTTTACGCGATTCTGAAAACTTCCAGGCAGGGCAGGGGAAAATCCGAAAATTTCTGAACCTGAATTCCAGTACTACAAGCGGAATTATTAACCGGCTGGAATCCAAGGGGCTGGTTGCAAGGCTTCCCAAATCGGGTGATAAACGAACAGTTACCATTGCCCTCACCTCAAAAGGCGACCTGTTGATGGATACTATTCCTTCATTGCTGCACGAAAAATTGGAAGAAAAATTGGGAAATCTGGATAACAATACTGTTCAGAAAGTTCAGGATAGCCTTGAATTACTGGTAAACCTTCTTGGCATTGATGAATTGGAAGCGTTCCCGTTGATGCAGGAGGACGATTTTCCCAAAGATAAAAAGGCGATAAATTAGAAGAATGATTCCTATGAAAACCAAATCAGATTAACTCTTTGTTAAACTATATATTTCTGTTGAATGTCTTTTGTTTTTAAGTTGTTTTAAGTCAGGTAGATAAAAGTGTTTTGTCTGTCTTCGGTGTAATGGAAAACATTGGCTGTCTGAAATATATTCATTACTTTTGTTCGCATACGAACTATTGTTATGGAAATATTTAATGATACCCAAAAAGAAATTGCCCGAAGAATCAGGCCTGAAAGTAATATCTCAAATTGGCAGGATTGGAAGTGGCAATTAAAAAACTCGGTTCAAACAACTGAAAAGTTTGAATTACTAACCGGAATCAATTTCCCTGAAAATGAAAAAAAACTGATGAAGGAAACACTTAAACGGTTCCCTTTGTCGGTTACACCATATTATCTTTCATTAATTGATACAGATAATTACAACAATGACCCGGTTTTTAAGCAGGCTTTTGCCAACATAAACGAGTTAACAGTATTGAAAACCGACATGGCAGACCCGCTTTCGGAGGATACTGACAGTCCTGTGGAAGGAATCACCCATCGTTACCCTGACAGGGTGCTTTTTCATGTGAGTAATATTTGCTCCATGTATTGCCGGCATTGTACCCGCAAAAGAAAAGTGGGCGATGTGGATTCTATTCCGGGAAAGGAACAGTTGAGAAAAGGAATTGAGTACATTAAAAATACACCGCAGATACGCGATGTATTACTTTCCGGAGGTGACCCGCTGATGCTTTCAGATAGTTATCTCGACTGGCTTCTTTCGGAAATAACCGCCATTCCGCATGTAGAGGTGGTTAGAATTGGTACGCGCATGCCGGTTGTTTTGCCATACAGGATTACGGACGAATTGGTAGAGGTGTTGAAAAAGTACCAGCCACTTTGGATTAATACCCACTTTAACCACCCGCGCGAAATCACAGCTTCTTCGAGAGCGGCATTAGCCAAACTAGCCGATGCCGGATTCCCGCTTGGAAACCAGTCGGTTTTGCTGGCTGATGTAAACGATTGCCCGCGTATTATGAGAAAATTAGTGCACAAACTGGTTCAAAACCGTGTCAGGCCCTATTATCTTTACCAGTGCGACCTTTCAGAGGGACTGGCTCACTTCAGGACACCGGTAGGGAAAGGAATTGAAATTATGGAAAGCCTTATTGGGCATACTTCCGGATTTGCCGTTCCAACCTACGTGATCGATGCACCCGGGGGGGGTGGAAAAATTCCGGTAATGCCTAACTATATTATTTCGTGGTCAACCAATAAAGTGGTATTGCGTAATTACGAAGGGATTATTACTACCTACACAGAACCTGAAAGTTATGAATCGAAATTTTGCGATCGGAATTGTGAAGAGTGCAATCTTGATTTGCAATTAGAGGAGCCCGACGAGCAGAAGGGAATTGGTATTGAAAAGCTGTTATCAGATTATGATACAGCTATATCCCTGGTTCCTGATAATAATGAACGGTATAACAGAAGGGAAAATAATGGAGGATAAAATTGAAAAAATTGGTAGATCAACAATACAACACGGAAAATCGAATAATAGAATATATCTGCTGAAACTGAATCCGGCAGACAGCCAAATGATTGTCCCCGAATTGGATAACCTGGCAAAAAAAGAGGGTTATACCAAAATCGTTACTAAAATACACACCGAAGCATTACCTCATTTTATTTCAGCCGGCTATATAATGGAGGCTTATATTCCCCGTTTTTATAATGGCAACACCGACTGCGTGCTGGCCTCCAGGTTTCTGGATAAAAAACGGGAACAATCTCCCAAAGGACAGTTGCAACCCTTTTTTAAACTGTTTGATTCTGTTAACGGTAGCAATCATTTAAACGGGTTGGAAGATTATCAAATAAGAAAACTCAATGAATTAGATGCCGTTGCGGTTACAGAAGTATTTAAGCAGGTATTTGAGACCTATCCTTTCCCGGTACATAAGCCTGAATATATTTTAAAAACGATGCAGAGTAAGAGTGCCCTTTATTATGGGGTGTGGGATGGCGACAGGCTCATTGGTGTTTCAACCGCTGAAACCGATTTTGAAAATAAAAATGCTGAAATGACCGACTTTGCCGTTTTACCGGAGTACCGGGGTAAGCAACTGGCTTCACATTTATTGGCGTTAATGGAGAGTGATGTAAAAGCAGCCGGCATTAAAACAGCTTATACCATTGCCCGTCTTTCGCAACCGGGAATGAACAAAACTTTTATGAAAGCTGCTTATAATTACAGCGGAACGTTGGTAAACAATACAAACATTGGAGGAAGTATCGAAAGTATGAATATCTTTTATAAACATTTATAATATGCATTTAGGAAAACGCTGTAGATACGCAAAGGAATGTACTGTATATCAGAGTAAAAATAAAAAAGTAGAAAAGCCCATTTTTATCATCCGGAATGTATTTTGCAACCGGGGCGCAAAAGGATGGACCAACTGTAAGCGCTTTTTGGCTTACGAAGGAGGAAAACCTGTTGACGACGACATGACGCCTTATGGATAAAAACGGGAAAATGAAAAGCAGAGAGGAAAACATGAACACCACAACGGAGAAGAGGATTATTCAATTTCTGGATGAAAACGGCCCAAGTTTTTTGGGCGAAGTAGTAAAAGAGCTAAAATTGTCTTATACCAAAGGACTTGAGCATATTAGTAAACTGCTTGAAAAAGGTATTATCAAACATTCCGATCCGCCGTTGCAGTATGAAATAGATCCTGATTCAAAATAAATTTATGCACTGGATCGACTACCTAATCTTTGGCCTATACCTTGCAGGAATGCTGAGTATCGGTTTTTATTTTATGCGAAAAAACCAATCAGCTGATGACTATTTTGTCGGGGGCAGAAAAATGAGTTCGTTTCATATTGGCTTGTCGGTTGTGGCAACCGATGTCGGAGGCGGTTTTTCAATTGGCCTGGGCGGGCTCGGTTTTATCATGGGACTTTCAGGGACCTGGCTTCTTTTTACCGGACTTATAGGGGCCTGGCTTAGTGCCGTGTTGCTCATTCCCAAAGTGTCGAAAATGGCAGCAAAGCATCATTTTCTTTCTTTTCCTCAATTTTTAAAACAACTTTTTAATGGCAGGGTAGCCATTATTGCCGGAGTTATTTCTGCCATTGGTTACCTGGGGTTTACCAGTTCCCAAATACTGGCAGGCGCTAAACTGGCCTCTGCCACATTCCCGAATATTTCCATACAAAATGCGCTCATTCTAATGGGGATTATTGCCGTTGTTTATACCTCGGTGGGTGGAATGAAAGCAGTGATCTATACCGATACGTTTCAATGGATACTGCTTATGGGAGGATTGGTTTTTGTGGGGCTCCCTGTGTGTTATATTGGAATCGGAGGCTATGAAACACTAAGAGCCACACTTCCGCAGAGTTTTTTTAGCTTGACTGCTATTTCCTGGCAGCAGATTGTAAACTGGATTATAACCATTGTTCCCATTTGGTTTATTGGAATGACACTTTATCAGCGTATATATGCTGCCGGCGATAAAAAAACGGCTCAGCGTGCCTGGTTTGTCGCCGGATTGTTTGAATACCCGGTGATGGCATTTACCGGAGTTATTCTCGGCCTGTTTGCCAAAGCCGCTTTTGAAAATGGAATTATTGGGGTAGGGGAGAATGGTGTTTTTGATCCTGAAATGGGATTGCCCCTGCTGTTAAAGAGTATCCTTCCGATTGGACTGACAGGGCTTATTCTTTCAGCTTATTTTTCAGCGATTATGTCTACTGCCGACAGTTGTCTTATGGCAGCCTCCGGTAACCTTATTACCGATATTTTCAACATGCACCATTCGGGGAAGGTGATGCTACTTTCGCAGGGGACCACACTTTTTTTAGGTATTACAGCTTTGCTGGTGGCATGGAAAGTTCCCAATGTACTTGAACTGATGCTCCATTCCTATTCGTTTATGGTCTCGGGCCTGTTTGTCCCGGTGCTGGCCGGTATTTTTCTGAAAAGAAGGAGTTCCCGTGGTGCCCTTTGGTCAATGCTTGTGGGAGGGACTGTAACCCTGTTTCTTATTCTTAGTGGAGCAAAGCTTCCTTTTGGACTGGATGCAAACATTTATGGTATTGTACTGGCAGGAATGACTTACCTGCTGTTTCATTTTTCTGAAACAAGGAGGCTCACCTTGAAAAGCAGCCTTGAATTTTCTGCTTCGTCTTGGCTTCAGGGCAAAGATGAAGACCCCCGGCAGGGAAAGTAGATGTACTAATGCAAATCAAGAGTTGAACCCACTTCGGGGTTCTTTTCATACCCACTTCATTACCATGGGTTTTACCCGTGGCTATTATTGTTTAATCCCTTTCGGGATAAAGAAATGTCCGAAGGACATAAATAAAAATAGCCCCGTGCGAAGCTCGGGGAAGACAATGCGGGGTAAAAACACAACCCCGGAGTGGGTTGAATTTTTGATAATCAGCTAATGTCAACTTTTGATTCGTATAATTCCTTCATTTTCTTATCCCACTAACATTTTTAATGTGCTCTGCCTTTAGAAATCAAATAGGAGTGTTAGAAATGTCACTTTCTTTTCTGTTTCGGGGAGCAAAAATTTTTGCCTGAAAAATGAAATCTACCTACTTCTCAAGGGGAGTCCAAAAGGATGGTGGATAAAAAATTATAAGAAACAAAAAGAGACTGTATTTAACAGTCTCTTTTTTTGGGTGGTAGATGGGGCTTGAACCCACGACCTCTGGAACCACAATCCAGCGCTCTAACCAACTGAGCTACAACCACCGTTTATTTTGCGGTTGCAAATATAATATTTTATTCTTTTTCCCCTCTTAAAATGACTAGAAATTGAGGATATCTTTCAGGTTTTTGTATCCGGTTTTACTTACCTTCAGCTTGGTTTTGTCATGAAGAATAACAATGTATGATTCTTTTTCGTATTGCTGAATTTCGTTTATCTCTTCCACCTTTACAATGTAGGAACGATGGATGCGAACAAAGTTTCTGTGATCCAGTGCTTTCTCCAGGTATTTCATGGTTTTTTGTTTCATGTATCGGCTATCCGGCGTGTAAATCATCACATAATCGTCCATCGATTCAATGTACCTCACCTGGTCTACCGGGATAATATGAATTTTGTGCCGGTCTTTAACTACAATCCGATCCAGAAACTCTTCCCGTGGGTAGTCACTTACTTTTTCAGCTACATCCGAATGGGTGCCTTCGGTTTGGATGCGCTCGGCCACTTTGTCTATGGCCTCCATTAGCCGGTCTTTGGAGTACGGTTTTAGCAGATAATCTGCGGCGTTGTATTCGAAAGCTTTCAGGGCATACTGATCGTAAGCTGTGGCAAAGATGATGTGCGGTTTATGATCCAACAGTTCCAGCAATTCAAACCCGGTAATTTTGGGCATCTGGATATCAAGGAAAACAAGGTCCGGTTTAAGTTCATTAATCATTTTTACTCCTTCGAACCCATTTTCGCATTCTGCAACAATTTCAACATTCTCAGCCTCTTTCAGAAACGATTTTAGCAGATTGCGGGCTAGTTCTTCGTCTTCGACAATAATGGTGCGTATTTTTTCCGACATAGCAGTTTATTTTTGTGGAATAGCCAAAGTTACTGTAAATTCTTTTTTGTTGTCCTCCACTTTCATCAACATAGGATTTCCATAGATGATTTGAAGACGGTCCCGGATATTCCGGAGGCCTATTCCTTCTCCCTTTTTGCTGATGGAGTTAGGATCATAATTGTTGGTAATTGTTATTTCCAGTACATTGTCATTGCATTTGCTGCGGGTTGTAATGTCAATGGGTTCGGTAGCTTCGTAAACACCATATTTTATAGCATTTTCGTACAGTGGTTGCAAAATCATATTCGGGATCATGGCATTGAGGCATTTTTCATCAATATCAAAAACAGCATTCAATTTATTCCCGAATCTCACCTTTTCAATTTGAAGGTAAAGCGTGTTATTTTTTAGTTCCTCACTGAACGTAACTTTGTCAATTTGGTCGTGTTTAAGCGAATACCTCATAAGTGCTGAGAGGTTAATGACCATTTCCTGGGCTTTGTCAGGATTGGTCATGGTGAGCGACGAAATGCTGTTCAGGCTGTTAAACAGGAAGTGGGGGTTGATCTGAGATTTTAGGGCATGCAACTCAGCCTCTTTTACCAGCGATTTCAATTTACCTTCGTTACGGACCTTCTCCTTGAACCCCTGATAATAATTTACGGCGTAGAAAAAGATTACATAAGTGAGATAAAGCATGTACCCACTGAAAATATTACCTGCCAGGTTGTTTTCAATCCATTGTCCGGCGTAGGGGTGAAGCAGTTTTATGATAACAATGCCAAAGTAGAGCCAGATAAAAACGATAATGGTAGCGGCAATAAGATGCGACAGGACAACCCGCACGGCGCTATTGTTTTCAAGGGTGCTGAATTTGATAACATACCAGATGGAAGAGCCTATTATGGCAAACATAAAAGGCAACGCTAGTGCTTCGGCCACAGCAATCCCCGGTTCAAACCCATAGGCCAGCCATTTTATTAAAACGGCTCCGGTTATAATCGCAATCCAAATCAGGATATAATAAATTACCAGCTTTGGATTAGATATAAACGGGTGTTTAAAGTCCATTTTTAATTGAATTTAACTTCGACTCCGCCAAATGCACTAAATCCTTTAATAATCAAAGTTTTTGAAGGATCATAACTGATCTCATGTGCCGACATACCCCGTTTGTCGGTAAAGGCGCCAAATACAGTAGTTATTTCATTTTTTATGTTCCAGTCTGGAGGTACTTTAAAACCGCTGCCCCCAAAAATAGAAACGCAGTCAATAACTGCTCCGTTTTCCGAAAGACTGGCCTGGCGCAGATCATATTCAGCGCCGGCAAAGATGGTGGTTATCTTTCCCCCGAGAAATTTTTTTGAATTGATAAAAACTTCCTTTCCCCCAAATACGACAAAATCATCGAAATAATCCGTTCCATGCTTCTCCAATTCAATAGTTGGTGATGGACGTTTCCGATGGCGGGTAAGGAGAAGGGCCATCCCAACTCCGATGATGACCAGTGGCCAACCTATTCGCCTTAATTGATGAGGAATTAGCCAAACATGATCGACCAGAAAGAAACTTCCGATAATGATTAGAATCGTTCCCGCCAGACGATTTCCGGCAATAAACGAAAAAACACCAATACCGATAAGCAGCATTTGCCATGAAATAAGAGCATCTGCCCACACATCTGGTATTAAATGCAGTTTTACCAAAATCCAAAGAACCCCCACCGCGATTAAAAATATCCCGAATGACGATCTCCTGTGACATATGTTTTTACTTTTCATTTCAATCTTTCTTTTCATTTGTTAATAACATACTCTTCTATTTTGAAATGAGAAACTGTCTTGTTGCTATATAATTTTTCAGTTTAATCTTGCAATCAGTACAACCCCGGATATAATCAGCAGGACAGGTAACAAAAAAGAAAGGGTTAGGTGGGGAAAAAGAAGTATTTTGGGTGCCAGAAATAGTCCGCCCAACACAATGAGCACTACTCCGAAAGAACGCTTCCCTGCAAGAAGTATTAATCCTACAACGATAAATACCACCTGCCACGAAAGATGAAAACTTCCCCAGATGTTAAAAAGGTGTCGAAAAGGAAAAAAGAAATGTGGCCAGTGTAGTCCTGGAAAATCAATGTAAACTCCCATCCTTTGGATGAGCCAGGCCAAACCGACCCCGATTAACAGAAATGCCAAAACTGTCCGTGAATTAACCCCCCGTTGTATTTTGTCCATAACACAGCTCTCTATATAAAGCAAACAAATGTAGCCTTGAGAAAAAGACAATCTGCTTAACATTCGGTTAACATGAGGTATAAATCGGTAAATGGGACGATTTATATCGATAATACCTGCTTGTCGCCTACGGAAGATTGCCTTTTTCTGTAAGGTCTATTGAGATTTTTGCATTTTAGCCCAGGAATCACGCAGAGGGACCGTGCGGTTAAATACATGTTTATTTACAGTAGAATCGTAATCTAAGTTAAAATATCCCAGTCGTTCAAATTGAAAATGATCGAGCGGTTGGGCATTTTTTACAAAAGGCTCAATAAAACATTCAGGTAAGACTTTAAGCGAATCCGGATTCAAAAAATCTTTAAAATCGACGTCTTTATGACCTGCCGGATCTTCATCGTTAAACAACCGGTCGTAAAGTCTTACTTCGGCTTTTACTGCATGGGTGGCCGAAACCCAGTGGAGTGTGGCTTTTACTTTCCGCCCGTCGGGGGAGTTGCCACCTTTGGAGGCAGGGTCGTATGTGCAGTGTAATTCAGTAATTTCCCCATTTTCGTTTTTGATGACATCATTACAGGTTACAAAATAGGCGTAACGCAATCTCACCTCCCGGCCAGGTGCCAACCGGAAAAACTTCCGGGGAGGATTTTCCATAAAATCGTCGCGTTCGATATATAGTTCGCGGGAGAAAGGAACCTTCCGGGTTCCCATACTTTCATCTTCCGGGTTGTTTATCGCTTCGAGTTCTTCTTCCTGACCTTCCGGGTAGTTGGTAATCACAACTTTCAATGGGTTTAAAACACCCATTACCCTTTGCGCGACTTTGTTGAGGTGTTCGCGCACACTGTATTCCAACAGTGAAACGTCAATCATTCCATCAACCTTAGTGACACCTATACGATCGGAGAAGTTGCGGATTGATTCGGGGGTGTACCCCCTTCGGCGCAATCCTGAAATGGTAGGCATCCGTGGGTCGTCCCATCCGTTGACGTACTTTTCTTTTACCAGTTCAAGCAGTTTGCGCTTGCTCATGATAGTATAAGTAAGGTTGAGCCGGGCAAATTCAATTTGGCGCGGACGGTAATCCGAGTCTTTCAGTTGATCAATAAACCAGTTGTACAGCGGACGGTGTACTTCGAATTCGAGCGTACAAATGGAGTGGGTAATCCCTTCCCAGTAGTCACTTTGTCCGTGGGCGAAGTCATACATGGGATACACACACCATTTGTCGCCGGTGCGATGATGGTGTGCTTTCATTATCCGGTAAAGAATAGGATCGCGCATATGCATATTGGGAGACGCCATGTCGATTTTTGCGCGTAAAACATGAGAACCTTCCTCAAATTCACCTGCTGTCATCCGGTTGAAAAGATTAAGATTTTCCTCCGGTGTACGGTTGCGGAATTGGCTTTCAAATCCGGGCCTTGTGGGGGTTCCTTTCTGCTGGCTAATGGTTTCTGCGTCCTGATCGTCCACATAGGCCTTCCCTTGCTTTATCAGTTCGATCGCAAACCCATGAAGTTTATCGAAATAATCGGAGGCATAAAACAACCGGTCTTCCCAATCGAATCCAAGCCAACGGACATCTTTTTGAATGGATTCTACATATTCTGTCTCTTCCTTGGCCGGATTGGTATCGTCGAATCGCAGGTTACACTTCCCTCCAAATTTTTCGGCTATCCCAAAATTCAGGCATATCGATTTTGCATGACCAATGTGCAGATAACCATTAGGCTCCGGGGGGAAACGAGTATGTACTCTCCCGTTGTTTTTACCTTCTTTTAAATCCTGTTCAATCTGCAAATGAATAAAATTCGATTTTTTGGCCTGTTCCTTACTTTCGGTGCTATTTGACATTACGTTATTATTTATCCTCTGGTTTTCAAAGTCCACAAAATTAAAAAAAGGTTTCTCAGAAAAATTATGACCCCGGCATTTTCTTTGGTTTTATTACTTATTTTTAATTTCGCCAAAAAAATAATATGGGAGTTATTGAAATAGAGGGGATGCATTTTTATGCTTATCATGGCCATTTTGAAGCTGAAAGGTTGGTAGGCAACGAGTTCTCGATAGATGTAGTGCTTGAAACAGATTGTGCGGCAGCATCTGTTTCCGATGATTTGAGCGATGCACTGAATTACCAAGTGGTTTACGACATCATAAAAAAGGAGATGCAGGTTAAATCGTGTCTTTTGGAACATGTGGCCCGGCGTATTCTCCATGCACTTTCTGCTGAATTTCCCTCCATTCAGAAAGCGAAAATAAAAGTTTCGAAGCTGAATCCACCGATGGGAGGGGAGATAGAAAAGGTGAGTGTGACCCTTTCCTTGTAAAATTGTTTGAATGGATTGTATGGGATTCATTTCATTTTTTATATATTCGCACTCCGAATAAAAATGGTTCCTTGGCCGAGTGGCTAGGCGGCGGTCTGCAAAACCGTATACGGCGGTTCGAATCCGCCAGGAACCTCAAAAGGATGGAGATTGCTCCATCCTTTTTTCGTATTGAGCCATCCCCGGATTCTGGATTAAACTTTTCATGAGAAATATGGTCGAAGGGAAGTTGCGACAAAGTGTATGAAAAGAAATTCCCGTTTTTACCGAATAGTTCGATGGCTGGGTAATACTGAATTATTTTTTCGTCCATCCCGGCAAATTCCCGGCAGGTGGGAATTGTGCGAATATTACTCCGAACCGGCCGGAGAACTTTTTCATGTGAAAGAAGACCAGATGAAAAGGGAAAATCAATTTTGGAAGTTGGATTTTGGAACCGGTGGTAATTTTTCCCAGCAAACGAATTTACCTGTGCCGTTTTTAAAAGGAATGGAATACTGCAAATGGAGCACATCAAAAGGTTTTGTCTTTTTGCATTATTCGGAAACCAGTCACCAGGCAGAAGCATACCGTTTTGCCGTGGAGAAAGGGATACTGAAGTTACTTAAGAAAGATAAATCGGGGCGTATAGAAATATTTGGTTTTTTTCGAAGGCCTGAGAAAAATAATTGAAGTAAGTAGTGCGAGTAACCTTTTTTAGGGGTGCCCTAAATATCCTGGATAAAATCAAAAGAAATCCGGACAATTTCATTTATCATCCAGATTTCTTTTTACGTAAGTTTTTTTTCGGAACTAGCCCATTTCCCAACCTTGTCTTACGGGTTCCTGTATAATTTGGTCTGCCTCGGGTAACCCAATCGCTTTCATATTTTCCTTATCCCAAAGGATTCTCTCTCCGCCCAACCGTAACGACAATACCCCCAAAAGGGTTATTTCGGTGAGTTTGGATGCATATTCAAAGTTCGACAACGGCATCTCCCCACCTTTTATGGCATCAAACCACTCGCGATGGTGCCCTTTGGAACGGGGTAGAGACTCTGGTGGAGGGGTAAAAGATTCACGCAAACTTTCCGGGAATATCTCCGGGGCGCCACTGGCTCCTCCATTGGTAAGGATAAGCCCCTTATTGCCAATAAACATGGCACCCCTGGACTTTAGTTTAACATCCCGCGGCAAAGCGGCCGGATGCTCCGGCAGCAGACCGCCTGAGAACCAGGTCAGTTTTATCGGGGAACGTTTATCATTCCCCCCAAAATAGTAATGCCCTATTTCACCGTAAGGGGTCATTTCACTGCTCCCCCTGTTCCCGGCAGGAAATACCTGCACACTCTCGGGCGAATCCAAACCGAATGCCCAGGTTGCTGCATCCATGTCATGGCACCCGAAATCCCCCAGCGCCCCATTCCCAAAATCCCAGAAATCACGCCAGGTAAAGGGGGTATATGCGCTATGGTAAGGACGGAAACTTGTGGGGCCAAGCCATACATCCCAGTTAAACCCCCGGGGAACTTTCATCTTTTCGGTTGGATAACCTGAAATCCCTTTCCAGTACCTTGTGGCCCCTACCCATGAATAAGCGTCGTGGACTGTCCCGATAACACCGGAACGAAGGTATTCAACCGTTTGCCGGATGGTATCCAGGGCATGCAACTGGTTGCCCATCTGGGTAGCCAGCCCCGTCTCCCGGGCAACTTCACGCACTTTCCGGGCTTCCCAGATATTATGCGTCAGTGGTTTTTGGCAGTACACATGTTTGCCTGCCCGCATCGAAAGAATAGAAATATACGCATGGGTATTGTCCGGGGAGCAGCAGATGACAGCATCAATGGCCGGATCTTTTTCAAGCATTACCCGGAAATCCTCATATTCTGTTATTTTGTAGTTGGGCGTTTTCTGGGCATAATGACTTTCTATGAGTTTTTTCCTTGGCCTCCGGCCGCTTTCCTGCTGGTTGTTTTTTTTGTTATCCCAGTATTCGGCAGGGTCTGCAATGCTAATTATCTGTACATCGTCATATTTAAAGACCTCATTCAGGTGATGCATGGATATACCGCCTGCCCCAACAAGGGCAATATTAATCTTATCGCTGGGCGGAACAAACCCTTTGCCGCCTAAGGTACACCGCGGTAGAATCATAATACCGGCACCAGCAACTGCGGCTGCTTTGATAAAGTTCCTTCGGGTGGTTGTGGCCTGATTATCTTTATTGTCCATTCGTTTTAATTATTTTGGGCCAATCTACAAAAAAAATGTATTGGTATTAAAAAGTTTTTTGAGTATTTCGCTAGTATTGTCCATACTTTTCAACCATTTGGGATAACATCAACAGACGTTCTTTTGATACCATTGGAGCAATTGAACAGGCAGTACTAAGTATAAAACCTTTTCCTTTAGTTTTTCCAATCTCAATAATTTGACGTACATCATTGCTGGCTTTTTTGTCATCTGCAAAAAGCAATGAGTTAACTGAATCAATATTCCCTTTTATGAAAAGATCGTCTCCTATTCGTTTAAATGCATCAGATAAATCAACATTTCCTATTGGAGGGGGATCTAAACATTCCAATCCAGAGGTATTGCTTTGACGCATTAACTCTAACCGATCGCCAATGGAACCACAAGTGTGAATATAGGCATGCTTCCCTTTTTGGCGAATTGCACTAATTATTTTTTGTTCGTAGGGTAAAACAAATTCTTGGTATTGTTCTGATGAAATGAAACCCATCCCGGCAAATGGCGAAGAGATTTTAATGGCATCAATGTTTTTTTTACACATTTTTATTGCAATGTCCAATATCCCATTAGTGTACCTATCAAGAATTAATTTACACTTCTCTGGTGCCATTATTAACGAAATCAGACCGTTCTGGTGCCCCAACAAATCAAGAAAATAATCAAATGGAGATGTGATTTCTCCATGTATAGAATATTCCTCTCCTACCTTTTGATAAACAATATCGAATATTTCAAACAAGTTGCTGGTGTCTAACTGGAAGTAAAGATTGTTAGACACTGGTATGTAGTCTATTACAGATGGGATGTCATTTTCAACATCTAACTCTTCAATATCAAATTCTTTTTTATCCTCCAGAAATGTAACAAACGGTAAATCGTCGAATGAATGCACTTCAGTTCTATTTTCAAACACCAACTTTTGCTTCCCTCCATCAAGCACTTCTCTTTCCTTCAGTTCTTTGTTCCAATATTCAGAATGGCCATGCAGGCTAACCAAAATACCGTCAAATTTAAATCGCCTGCATAGTTCAACCAAGCCATCGGCAAAAACATTTTTATTGTACCAGAACTCAACCGGATCAGGTTTTAACTGTTGCAACATACTACCAATACTAAACTGGCACATTAACGGAACCCTGTCGGGCTTTTGCAAATTCATTGCATTATTAACCCGTTCTTTTGAAGTAAGTTTCATAGTCAACCTTTAGTTTTGTGTCATAAACAATTCTTCCAGATAATTTTTAGTTTGTATAATATAGTCATAATTTTTCTTTGCAAGTTCATATTCAATTGTTATGGTACCTTTAAAATGAATTTTTTTGAGGTATCTTACAATTTCAGGAAAATTAACCTCTCCCTCAGGTATTGGGACCTCTTTTCCCAACTCATAAGGATTTGTTGGATATAGCCCGTCTTTTGCATGAAATTCCCTAACATATTTTTGCAGTATTTTTAATCCATCCAGGGAATTGGACTTCCCATACATCACCAGATTAGCCAGGTCACAGTTTACATATAAATTTCCGGTTCCTATATCTGTTATTGCCCTTAGTAAAGTAATAGGGGTTTCCTGTCCTGTTTCAAAATAAATATCAATTCCTTTGTGCAACGCATATTCTCCCAGCTCTTTCATTATCTTGACAAACTCAATGTAAAGGGTATCTTCGGGGTTTTCCGGAATAAACCCGAAGTGGGCGTGAACAGCAGGAATCCCTGCCTCTTTGCAGAAATCAATGCCTTCATGTAGCCGTTTAATCCGTTCTGGTCTGAATTCCCGGGGAATCAGTCCAATAGTAGATGGGCCTTCTGTGAAATTCCATGCATATTTACCTGGTCCCATACATATCAAAGTAGTTGGAAATATGTTGTATTTTTTTGCAGAGGAATGTATTCGTTGAGCTAACTCCGGAGTATATTCAGCTACATTTAATTGACAATGAGAGATCCCCAATTCTTTTATCTCCTTAAATTCTATTTCAGGATTATTGCCGCCAATAATTACTCCGAAAGTAACATTATTCGTTAGGTTCTCAATAGTTTGATTTTGATGAGTTGACTTGTACTGTGCTTTTACAAGAAGCGTGAAAGCAAATATTAATGTCAGTGTAGATAATATTCTGTTGGGTTTCATGGTTTTGCTACTTGTTAAACTGGTTTAAATTTAGTTGGGGGTCAATTTTTTTTGATGAGAAATAAATTTCATCCCACGTAACCAATTCCTGACGAATGGCAGCTTCTCTTCCGAGTACAGCACTTAATGTAGATTCGCTGCCAGACTGAAGTTGGTTGAGATAGCTGCCCGTTTCTATGCTTTCAATAAAGGATTTTCCTTTATTCTTGTCCGCATCATCAAGCGATGAGAGAGAGCTTCCTGTAGCAATCTGCTCTGGTGTAAGGAGATCTCCTGACTTCACAATACCTGAATCCCATTCATTCTCTCCTTTAATAAAAACACCACCGGTGTAATGGGCTTCGGCAATTCCTTTTGTTCCGACAAACCTTGCGCACACATCGCCAAAGCTCTGGCCAACCTGAGTAGATTGAACCGTTACATTTACATCATTCGGATATTTATAAATGACCTGATAGTTTGTCCATGTATTTCCAAATTCGAGGCAGCCTTTTTGCCCTCCCAAACCTATGGCATGAAGCGGTTTACTTTGCAGTATCCAGTTACAAACATCTATCATGTGTATTCCCTGATCCAGTAATATTCCCCCTGATAATTCATTGAAATGAAAATGGTTGCGAATGCGGGCTTCGTCAAATGACATTCCGTCGATTGGCTTTAGCGGAACTTCAGAAGAAAAATAATAAAGTTGTACACTGATTATTTCACCGATGTCACCCCGCTGTATTCTTTTAGCCATTTCCACATAAGGAGTGGCGTAACGAATCTGAAAGCCCATCACAACACTTAGCTTGTCATTAACGGTTTTACTTACTTTTAATATCCGTTTACACCCGTCAACATCTGTTGCTGCTGGTTTTTCGCAATACACATGCTTCCCGGCATCAATAGCAGCTTCCAGAATTTCAGGATGGGCATATGCAGGGGTAGAGATAAGTACGGCATCGACATCTTTATTATCTAGTACTTGCTCATATGATTTTGTTCCTGTATAGGTTGCCGATTGCGCAATTTTAAGAAATCCTTTCGTTTTGTTTTGTTCATCAAGTATCTTTTTGGATGCTTCAAGTCTATCTCTGAAAAGGTCTCCCATTGCAATAATAGAGGTATTCGTGTACTTTGACATAGACCTTAAAACAGAGGTGCCTCTGTTTCCACAGCCAATAATACCCAACCTAATTGCTGAATTTGCTTTTGACCCGAAAGCAACAGAAGGAGCCAGCAATGTAAGTGATGAAATAGTCGCTGTGTTTTTTATAAATTTTCTTCGATTTAACGATTTCATGGATTATAATTTAGGTAATTAAATATTTCTATGCCCGTATTTATCAATTAGACTATTTAGTTTATTTCGATAATAACTGAAGTTTTCAAAATTGACATCAGGAGGTATAAAATGGTCACCAAATGGAATATATCCCCCCGTCTTTAATACCTGTTCTACGGGAATGAGTATTTCATCAATACGTTTTTTCCCTTTTGCAATTTCAGACTTTGGAATACCTCCCAACATCTGAAGTTTAGGATATTGCTTTCTAACTTTAACTATATCCATTCCACTATGTGTTTCAAAAGGATACATTCCTGTTACTCCTGCTTCCATGAAAGGGTGAATTAAATCATTGCAATCACCATCAGTATCTAATAATATAATTTTTACTCCTTTTGATTTAATAAAATCTGATATCCTTTTTATATAGGGACATAGAAATTCCTTTACCATATCGACCGAGATCATACTTCCCCTACCATATGATATATCCTCCCAAATATGCCAGTGGTCTATTTCAACCTGAGATATGACCTCTTCAAAAACGGCAAGCCAAATATTTGTGAAAGTTTCCAGGATATCATGGATCAATTTCGGTTCAATACAGTACCAAATAAATAAATTTTCATAACCGATAAGATGGGCTGGTGTACCAAAAAAACCTTGAGGATAACCTCCTATCGCTAAGGGATAATCACGATGTCTATATTCTTCCACCAATGTTTTCCAATTTGCAGGAAAACGTTCTTTTATGTTTTTCAGGTTTAATCTTTCTTCTTTTAGCTTTTCCCAACTCTTTTTATCTTTTATAGGCCACTCAAGAGAGGTTGGAATCGTAGCTTCCTCCTTCAAAAATACTCTACGAACACCGTCAATGTCAATATATTCAAATTTTTTATCATCTTCGGCTAACACTTCAACATCGAACATGGGGGCAAAGTGCAGATTAACATCTACAACTTTTTGTGTATTGTCCATATTAAAATATTCGCGGACATCCTTATCCAAAGGAAAGCCTTGGGTGGGAGAATACAAACCTCCGGCCATTATTGCTATACCATTAGGTAGTTTATCTACCCCTTGGCATGTCCAGGCAGGAATATACAAAGAAGAAGTGGGCGTTGTAGTTTTTTTGCTTAACACAGGATGATTTTTCTTTGGCAATCCTTGTTTGTGCCAATTTTCAATGGTTTCTCCCCAGTAGCCAAATTCCCATTTAAGAGAATGTGCATTAGGATTGAAGTTCATTGTTTCAATAAACCGTTCTCTTGTATTCATGGTTCTATTTTTTACACTACACTATTCCTTCCAAATAGTTCCCGATACCGATTAAGAATACCGATATGATGAGCAAAATAATACCCGACCACAGATAAATACGGGTTTTCCGGTTGACCAGTGTCCATTCTTTTAACCAAAGTCCCCAAAGGTTACTGAATATAATGATGGATGACATATGAATTGACCAGCTGGCAAAGGAGAAATTCCCCATTTTGGTTTCGCCCATCCCGTAAAAGAAAAACTGTCCGTACCACATTAAACCGCTCAGCATTGTCATAAAGTAATTACGCAACAAAATCTTTGAAGGCCCTATGCCGTAGTCTTTATATGATTTGTTTCTTACCATATAAATCAGGCTGTAAACAAAGTTTGTTGTAAAGCCACCTCCCAACGCCAGGATAAGAATGGGGGTATTGGCATAAACAATTGCGGTTCCTGCCTTTATGGCCTCTGTCGAAATTGGTTTTCCTGCATTGATGGCAATAGCCATACATCCACTCATAATTCCTCCCAAAATGGCCATGCTGTAGCCTTTAACAATCGAAAACTCTTTCACAGATTCCTTTTTTTGATCGTCGGTCAACATCCGGTCTTTTATTACCCCTGCATATCCACACAATACAATCCCTGCTACACTTATGAGCAACCCCAACACAACAATCCCTCCGGATGTGGTTGTCACAAGCAACCCGACTTTCCCGTCAAGGATGGCTGGCACAATTGTTCCTACAACGGCACTTAATCCCAGCGAAATTGATTGCCCCAAAGAAAGGCCGATATAACGCAGGCCGAGACCGGCTCCCAATCCGCCAAATCCCCATAAAATACCAAATAAGTAGGTCTGAATTAAACTGGAGGAAGGACTTTGGCCGAGAACTTCCAAAATGCCGGGAGTTGTTAAACTGGCGCCAATCCAAGGCATAGCAAGCCAGGACACAAACCCCATGGTAATCCAGTAGGTCTGCCACGACCATTTTTTTACAAGGTAAGACGGTACATAAAAACTGGCTGAGGAAAAACCGCCAATGGAATGAAATAAAATTCCTAAAAGCTGTTGCATTGTTATCTGTTTAGTATACTATTAGACTATGTTCGGAAAAATTTTGTGCTCACTGAGACTTTTAATTCTGTACCGGGCAGAATAATCTCCGGGCAACCCCCAACTGCTTCAATCTCCATAAAATTATCCGTATCGCTGTATATACTGTAGCGGACTCCTTTTTTATCGGGAGCGACATCCGGCGCTGCATCGCGAATATCAATGTAGGATTGGCCCTCCGGCAGGGCGCTGGCTGTTCGCCTGACTGTCAACCCATTTTGCGGATCATGGTATTCAATCCATGGAACATCAGGCCCCAAAGCGATCTGATACTTCTGCGAGCCGTCAGTTTGAACCCGGCACATCTCTTCTTCTCTGAACACATCAGTATTACCTCCCTGCTCATAAAGATCCCAGACTTTTGTTTGCACTGTTCCGGGAAATACGACTTCACACCCCGCTCCGGAATCAAACTGACAAAGGGTCCAGGGGGCCAGCAAACATTCCGTATTTAATACGGGTTTTCGCCCCATGTAGGTAATACTTTCAACTACATTAACCGTTATTGCACCTGAAACTGGTTCAATATTTATTTCCCGTTTGAAAAGAAGTGGAATTCCCAGCCCCTGGTTGTTAATGAGTTCTGTTTCTGCAACAATGGCGGCATTATTCTTATCCGATGATTCGACCAGGTACCTGGCCGACGTGACAGAAGGACTGACACGCCAGCTGCCGGTTGCGTATTGATATCCCAATGTTGTTCCTTCCGGGGCAGGCCAAAGCGTATCTCCGCCAGGGTTAAGGTACCTCTCGCGGGTACTTTGCCCCATTATTGCCTCCTCGTTTATGCGGTTTAATACTACCCCGTCGAGGATGGTAAACAGGCGCCCTTCCATATCCAGGGCTGCGATGACCCCGTTTTTTAAATCGCCTGTAAGATGTGTCCGTTTTCCGGACTTCTCAAAGGCTTTTAATACATCTTCTGATTTTTTCATTTTTTACTTTTTTCAGTCCAGGTGAAAAACTTCAGACAACATTTCTTCCTTCGCTTTCAGGCTTTGGTCGCTTTCACATACCAGCACTTCGGTCATATATCCCCACCATTGTTGCATAACTTCCGACTCTCCAAGCTTTTCAAACAATGCTTCATCTTCCACCTCAAAATACCCGAACAGGGACTCAGAGTTTTCATGCAGAAAAATGGAATAATTGCAGACCCCATGCTTTTTTAGTTCCTGTTTAAGTTCGGGCCAAATAGGGTTGTGTCTTTTTTTATATTCTTCTGATAATCCCGGTTTAGATTCAATTAGAAATGCTTTTCTTTTCATTGTTGATTTTCGATGGTTTCATATGGAACTTGCATTTTGCTCATCATCTTTTGTGTTAATAGATTACCATGCTCGTTTCACGTATTTTGTTTGTAAAAAGCAACGCTGTTATTTATATTCTTCTGCCAATTCTTTGGCCGTAACAAACCTGCCTCCACGTTCTTTCAGCAGGCGACAGAGCTCATCAAATTGCTTTACAGCTTTGGGACCGCAATTTTTAGTGATAAATGGCAAAGGTTTTACACTGCACTCTCCAAATGATATCGCCCCTTGTGGCATGGGGTAAAATTCCCACGGATGCAAATAAAAACAGAGTACGGGGCGTTTGTCCCGGGAACGGACGAATGAAATAAAGTTTTCTACTTTCTCCATCAGGAATTCAGCAGACTCCGTTCTGAAAAGGGGCCACTGGTCCCTGTCGCGGTTATATTCATCCTGACTTTCCATGGTAAGATCGCAAAAGTTCGGAATTTCAAGGATGTTCATTTCTCCCTGTCGGGTCCAATCCTCCCCGGAAGGATGGTATGGGACAAAAGGCTCTCCGTAAAAATACAGAGGGAATGATGCATCGGCGATATAACCAAGCTTCTCTAAGATATGTACCACTTTTGTACTACCCCACAGTCGGGGGCAGCGAAAACTTAAAGGATTTGTTCCGCTTACTTCTTTTACAATATTTGTCGCCCGGGTGATCCGGCCTTCCACCTCCTCCGGTAAAATGGGCATGTTGTTAGGTAATGGAAATATTTCATCGCCAAGCGTTTCATGGAATAACCCGTGACACCCGGTTTCATGGCCTGCCTCTTTTACCTGCAAAACAATATTCGGATTGTTTTCCGCTGCATGCCCTGTCCAGAAAAAGGTTGCCTGGACACCATGTTTCTCCAGTACTTCCAAAATGAATGGCGTGCCGTGCTGCACGCCATTATAATAAGGGGTATAGGAGCCAATATCGGTTTCCATATCAAAACCAAATACCACATCAAACGAGGTCTTGTTTTCTATGGATTCCTTTTTATTTTGATTTTTTGTGTTCATAACATTATTCTTTTTCCAGAAACAGGGAATCCATTTTTTCACTAAGTGCTACCGGACCGTTTTTTGTTATTTCATAACCTGTTTCAATGCGTACCCCGTTGAACTCAGGATGACCAAAAAAGCTAACATCTATACTTACCATCATGCCTGGTCTGAGTACATCTTCACTGTTTGGGCCAAAAAACGGCGATTCTGCCTCATGTAGTCCTATGGTATGGGCAAACGGGCATACAAGATATTTTGATAAGTTATGTTTTTCAAAATAAGCTCTTGCCGGAGCATCGATTTCTTTTCCCGTTTTGCCTGGAAGCAACTGTTCTTTTGTGAGGCGGAAAGCATCTTTCAGGTAGCGGATACAATCAAGCTGGCGGCTGGTATATTTCCCGTCTACCGGAATAACATCACCTACTACTCCGGCATATCCGTTTACTTTGGGGGCTATACCGGCCATAACCAGTTCCCCTGGTGCCAAAAGTTTTGAACTGGCGGTAGGAACTACTGCACTGGATCGTTTTCCACTGCCAATAATGGTGCTGAAACCAAAACCACTTGCTCCGCGGCTTCTTACAGCATACTCTCCGGCTGCGGCTACTTCAATTTCCGAAACACCGGCGGTTATTTTGTCTTTTATCGCATCATAAGCATAATCGGCAAGTCCGAAGGCTGCCCGAATCTGCTCCCTTTCCCATGGTGATTTATCATACCTTAACCGGACATATTCTTCCGTTATATCAACCAGGGTAACGTTTTTAAATCCTTCTGCTATTTGTTTATATCCTTCGGCAGGCATCCGTCCGGCACCCACCAACCCAACTCTTTTTACACTCCCCAATTCAGCATTCAATTCTTCAAAAAGCATGGGGAAATCAATGATAGTGGCATTGGGATACTCTTCATCAGGGACCATAAAAACAGGAAAATTCCGGGTTTCGGTAATCATACTGTCGAGCTTGGCAAAAGGTTCGCTCTCTGGTCCCCCCAGCACTAGCGGGTTGCCCGACCGGGGGATAAGAACTGCCCCGCTTTCAAACTGAGGGCACCAACCGGTTAAATACCAGCCATTCCCAATGTTGAATTCATCGTAATACACCAATGCGATATCCAGGTTTTTTGATTCCAGAATTTCTTTAACCCGTGCAATCCTGGACTCACTTTCTGTTTTATTCAAATATGCCATAATAATTTAAACTTTATAAGATTATATTTTTTGATTTATACCTATTTTACGTCAAGAGGAGTGTCCTCACTAATGACGGTGACCTGCACCCTTGTGTTGACTTTGCCTGAACCTTCTCCTGAGAATGAGATTTCGTTTTTGCCGTTGGCGAGTGTTGGAACAGCACCTTCCGGTTTTACTTCCGCAAGCAACTCCCCTTTGGAACCATAAAGTTTACAATCATTCTCCGATCTGAATTCCAGGTACATGCCCGATTCCATTCTGACCGGGAAAACAATCTTTTCTCCTTTGATTGTAACAGAAGGGTTCTCAATATAACCGGAAACCATCGGCAGCGCCTTAACTGGCCCCAGGCTGCAGCTAACATTTTGCCCTTCCGGAATATTATTGTACCACAGTTGAAATTTGTCCACATTTTTAAAACTAACAGTATGCCTGTAAGAATCATAAACATAAAAATGGGAATCATCGGGCCAGATATAATCGCTGATAGCCGAAGATTCTGTTTCGACCAGCTCGAAATATTTCCAGCCGGTAAAATCAATTTTTATGAAATGATCCCCGTGGGCACCGTAAGAGATATGCAGGGGGCTTCGTACACTTAAATTCAGGATTTCTCCTTTACCGTCTCCTTTAACCCAAACCCCCAGTGCCTGGTTCTTGCTTAAATCAAGCAAAGAGGTAAATTCTTTTTCCATATTGATATACGATCCATCCCGGGGAGAATCACCTGTATTTTTGGCAGAAAACGTTCCGCCTGGCTCCCCGGTTACTGCCTTTTCTTCTGATGTATTTATCTGTCCCGAGACCCCGTCTGCAACCGATTCGGCGACAAAATCACCGGGAGTCGAAAAATCAGTTAATATAATATTTGAGGGGTCTTCATAGGGTTTCACCGACATCAAAGGTTCTATCCTTAGTTTCACCGGCTGGGATTCAAATTGATTTTCCACAGTCCATTGCGCACTGGGATGTTCAAGTCCTGTTACTTTATGCTTTTTATATGCGACCGGTTTAAAGTTCCATTCGCCATCTTTTTCCCGGAAAAGGGTATATTCTTTTCCTGGCTGGCGCAGGAGTTTTTTAACTTCTTCTCCAAAATAACCCTTGTGCCGTAATGCTTCATATTGTTTAAGGATTTCTGCCGCTTTATTAAAAAGCGGGATCTCATCCAGTGTTTTTTTATCAACACCTCCCAGTTGTGAAAAACCGGCATCATTGCCAATCATTTTGCACCCAAGGTATTCAATATCATCCGGAAAGGTGGGTTCTATCTGGGGAGGAGCCCAGGTTTGGTTACCCCACCATCCTAAGTGAAGGGGGAGGAGTATCTGTCCTTTTTCAACGCCGGCGTATTTGTCGATTAACGGGGTGTGCCCGGGCCACCGCCCATGCTCCCATTCATACGATACTATTTCTTCCGGGAGAAAAAGACCTGAGGCTTTTATGGAAGCCAGGTGAATATCAATAAACCGTTTGTACCCCCGCACCGGACGATCCCATGCCTGCCAGCGGGAGCGGTAATGCCACCAGTGATGGGACATGGAACTCATTTCCATCCCAACTGGCCGTTCCAGGCGCCTGGCTATTTCAAAAATGAATTTAGTTCCGTAATACCAGAAATTTTCTTCTCCTCCAAGTACGGCACTTCCATCAATGGCATCCAGATAAATTCCGTTAAAGCCACAGTGGTTCACAATTTCTGCATGTCTTTGGGCCATTTCGTCAAATAGGTCGGTTTCGGGCCCTGGGACAAACCTCCCGAATCTTTCGCTCAGGTGAAAAGCGGTTTCATCCATACTGTGCGATGATACTTTTGTGCCGTTCGCCCCCCGTTTAAGACCGGTAAACTTGTAAGGAGGAGATTGGGTCACTCCGCTGAATTCAATTAATTCGTCTCCAATTTTTAGGGTGACACTATTTTCTGTATGGAAACCGGTTACAGTGGAAATATTGGCGGTTGATTCCTTAACGACAATTTCATTTGCAGTTGCATCAACGGGTTCAGCGAGCGTAAATGTCCGAACATACCCTAAGTCTTTGCTGGGGATGGGGGTTACGTACCTTGATTTTTTATCTATAAAAAATGCGTAGGTATGAAATATATGAGAAATTCCAGCCTTATGTAATTTTTCGTTAATTCGTTTGAAAGAATCCCATCCCTCCGGCCATTTGTCCTTGTTCAGGTCAAAGGTGCCGAATTCAAAAAAATTGCCTCCTCCATGACTGTCAATCTGGTTAAATCCCAGCCTTTGACAGGTTTCAATCCACTCATCTACGGTTTCTTCTGTCAGGGTGCCAAAATTCATCAGGTACGAACCGTAGCCTTCCTTTTTCATCAGGGCCCACGCACCCCCTTCGTCCGAAAACGGAATATCTTTTGCTTCCGTCATCACTTCGCGAATAACAGGAAGTATTTTTTGTTGCGGCAGGCCCAGTAAGGTCACTTCTGCCCCTTCCAGTCCAAACCGCTTGTAACATTTTGCCCACAAATTGGTCTGCAGGGGAGGGAGTTGCCTTACGTGAGTGAAGAGGTTCATGGAAAGGGCACATGCCGCAAAAGGCTCATAGGGTTGTCCTTCCAGTTTTAGGGGAACATTCAAAAAAGTGAGTGACTCGATTTCCCCGGTAACGGAGGTAACCTTTAAAGTTACCTTATCCGGGGAATGGATCACCTCAAGTTCTGCTTTTACTCCTGTGTCTCCAAATTCCATTGTAAGGAGGTCCCCATTTAAGGATACTTTTGTTACTTCATACTCTGATCCTTCGACCGAAATGTAAGCACAACCGGAATTTGTTTCCGTGTCAAGATAATCTATACCGGTTTCCTTGTCTGTAAAGTGGAGGTTTTTACCACTGCTGGCTATCTCATATTTAAAATGATTGCTTTCGAGTATTATTTTTTTACCGGAGCAATTACAAAAGAGATAACTTACAAAAAAAGCCATTAAAAAAAGGACTAGGTTTTTCATATTCTCTAAGTATTTATTGTCTCAAAATTTAAATGAAAATTCGCCAAAATATCCTTGTATTAAATTAACTCAAAGTAAGAGGATAGTTCAGATATTTATGTCGCATTTTGCGCAGAATTCTACATATATTGCGCAAATATATATATTCGATAAAATGTATTTAAATCAACAACTTTTAATAATCAGCAGGTTATGATAAACCTGTTTTTTCATTCGATTTGTTTTGTTTTTTTCGAAATTCCAAAGGAGTACATCCCTTTGCTTTTTTAAAGAATCGTGAAGCATTTTTGCAGGTATTAAACCCAGCCTCAATGGCTATTTCACATACATCTTTATCTGTTGATATCAGCAAATTGGCAAAATACTCTATTCTGCGATCTAGTATAAATTGATAAACCGATGTCCCGATTTCTTCTTTAAATTTTGTTTCCAGACTTCTTCTTGATAGTGGGACTAAGTCTGTTAATGATTTGGTGTTACAATCATTCCTGAAATTATTTTCAATGTAATTAATAACTTCCCTTATATATTTGTTTGTTATAGAGTATTTTTCTGTTGAATTTCTTAATTCCAGATATAAAGGGTCTATCGAAATATTAAATGATTCATTCTTGTTATTTAGAATCACCTGATCTATTCGTCTGCCGATTTCGTATCCCCCCTTCTCAATATTCAAAACTATTGATGAGATGGTAGGTTCAGATAAATTGCATATTAGTTCATCGTTATCAACACCAAGCAGGGAAATTTCCTGTGGTATTGAGATTTTGTTCATCTTACAAATTTCTGATATTTGAATGGCAAAATTATCATCACAGGCAAATAAAGCAATGGGTTTTGGCAGGAGATGAAGCCATTTTTTTAGTTCTACATGACTCTTACTCCATTGAATTTCATTTATGCCTTCCGATTCAAAATAGTAATAATTTCCCCCTGATTTTTCTATTTCACGTTGATATCCCTCAGCTCTTTCAATTGACCACCTGAATCCTTTGTGTCCGCAAAAGGCAAAGTTTTTATATCCTCTTTGAATAAAAAACCGTGCAGCTAATCTGCCTGTGCCTGTATAGTCTCCTGTTATATAGGAAAAACAGTCGTTTTTTTCTTTGTAATTCTGCAAGAAAACAGGAATTTTCAAGTCTTTGAATATATCAAACTTACCCAGCTCCCACTGTGCTATTATGGCATTTGCTTTCCATTGTTTTGCCCAATTATAAATGCCGGTTTCTCCCAGTAATGTTTTATAATACATGGGCATACGGTAAAAAGTCCATTCTCCATTCTCTTTGGTATAGTCAATCAGACCTTTTAAAAGTCTTCTGCTAAACTCGGTAGAGTAATCAATTAAAAGCAAAACTTTTTTCATCTGGATTAGCTTTTGCCATTAGCAATATTCAAATGTACAGTTCTTCTGAAAAACAAAAAGTTTTTTGAATGATGAAACGAGCATGTAAAATTATTACACAAAAGGTTAATAGTAAAGTTGGAGCTCTATTCGAAAAAGAATTAAACATTATCATAAGAAATTCTAAAAGTGTTAATTGTTAATTTTAAGCGGAGAACCTTTACTTATCACAGTCACTTGTAACCTGCAGTTCATGACGTCAGGTTCATTACCGGATAATAAAATTTTATTACTACCATTTTTTAGGATTGGAACAGTTCCCTCCGGCTTTACTTTTTTAAGAAATTCTCCGTTGGGACCATATAACTTACAGTCATCAACCGATCGGAACTCCAGGTACATTCCCGACTCAATCCTCACCGGAAAAACTATTTTCTCGTTTCCTATCGTAACAGAAGGGTTTTCAATAAACCCAGTTGCCAATGGTAGTGCCTTAACTGGTCCGATTAATATATTGGCTTCTTCCCCTGCTGGTAGGTTGTTATACCAAAACTGAAGTTTGTTTACTTTGTCGAATTGAACAGAATGTAAATAAGATTTATAAACAAAAAGGTCTTTCACCACAGACTCCGGAGATATCTCTTTTCCTGGCCAGATATAATTACTAAATTTTGAAGATTCAATTTCAACAAGTTCAAAATATTTCCAGCCGGTGAAATCGATTTTAATAAAATGATCCCCTCTGACTCCTGCCGAAAACTGTTCCGGAGTCTCCAATCTTAAATTAAGGAGTTCTCCCTTCCCGTCCCCTTTAATCCAAACCCCTAATGCCTGATTATTGCCAAGATTTAACCAGGGTTCAAAGTTCTTTTCAAAACAAATCCAGGAACCTTCCCGGGGAGATTTGCCTGAGCTTGAAGCAGAGAATGCGATACTCGCTTCACTTTCCAACATTTTCTCCGTTGAAATATTTATTGTACCCATTATCCCATCGGCAGCACCTTTAAGAGAAAATTCCCTGATATCTGATAAATCTGTTAGCAAAATATTATTCGGATCATCATAGGATTTTGCTGACATCAACGTTTCAATTCTCAGTATAAGAGGCTGGCTATCAAATTGATTATTTATATTCCAGTTTGTTGTCGAATTATCAAGCCCTGTAACTTTATGTTTCTCGTAACTAATGGGGGTGAAATTCCAATCTCCATTTTCTTCCTGAAAAAGTGTATACTCATCCCCCGGCTGCCGCAAAAGCTTTTTGACTTCTTCCCCAAAATAGTTTTTTAATCTCAATTCTTCATATTGCTTGATAATGGCGTTCAATTGTTTGAATGCAGGGTTTCGTTCTATTTCATTTTTTTGGAAACCACCAAGTAGGGCTAACCCTGCATTATTCCCAATCATTTTACAACATAAATATTCGATATCATCAGGAAATGTCCGTTCTGTATTAGGAGGGTTCCAGGTAAAGTTTGACCACCATCCCAATTGTAAAGGAAGCATAAGACTGCCATTTTCAAGAGGAGCAAATTTATTAATTAAGGGTGTATGGCCTCTCCAATAGCCATGTTCGTACTCATCTGTTTTAATTGCAGCAGAATGAATATCAACAAAACGTTTAAAACCCCGACGTGGAGTATCCCACGCTTGCCATCGGGAACGATAATGCCACCAGTGGTGTGACATGGAGCTCATTTCCATGCCAACAACCGGATTTAAATGTTCAGCAACTTTTATTAAAAATTTTGTGCCGAAGTACCAGAAATTTTCCTCTCCTCCAAGAATATCACTTGCATCTATCGCATCAAAATAGATTCCATCAAAATTGCATTTGTTAACTATTTCCGCTGTTTCATGAGCTATTTTATCAAAAAGCTCCGTTTCTGGACCTGGCACAAATCTGCCAAACTGTTCTTTCAAATGATATACTTTTGAGTCCACTTTATGAGTGGATGTCTTTGTCCCGTTTGCTCCTCTTTTACACCCAGTAAATTTGTATGGAGGATTCTCCGTTACATTATTAAATTCAATCAACTCCTCTCCAATACGAATCGTTCGGCTGTTCGAAACATGAAATCCGGTTACTGCAGATATGCCTTTTGTTGATTCTTGTACGACTACTTCATTATCGCCCAACTCTAATGCTTCGGCTAATGTAAAAGATTTATAATAGTCTAGACTTTTGTTTGGTATTGGTGTAACATATTTAGAATCTTTATCAATAAAAAAAGCATATGTATGAAAAATAGAAGAGATACCGGCTTCGTGCAGACGGTCATTAATCCTTTTGAAATGCTCCCAGCCCTCCGGCCATTTCTTTTTGTCTAATTCAAAACTCCCAAACTTAAAGAAATCTTCTCTCCCCCCGTGATTATCAATTTGTTTAAATCCGACATCCGAGCACATTTCAATCCATTCATCTACCGTTTTTTCTGTTAAAGAGCCGTAGTTCAGTATGTAGGAGCCATACCCTTCTTTTGACTGCTGCGCCCAGGCACCTCCTGCAGTAGAAAGTGGAATATCTTTAGCTTTTGACATCACATCCCTAATTGCTGCAAGTATCTCGTCGGGTGGTAAACATACAAGTGTAACCTCAGCCTCCTCCATCCCAAACCGTTCATAACATGTGCCCCAAAGATGGGTCTGTAAAGCAGGTACCTGTTGAACATGTGTAAATAAATTCATTGATAACGCACAGGCAGAAAAAGGCTCATAGGATTGCCCTTCCAATTTTAAGGGGACATTTAAAAAAGTGAGCGACTCAATTTGCCCTGTAACTGATGCTACTTTTAAAGTCACTCTGTCTTTGAAATGAATCACCTCAAGCGCTGCTTTTACTCCTGTGTCCCCAAATTCCATCGTAAGATGATTTTCATTTAGGGATACTTTTGTTACTTCATGTATTATTCCTTCAACCGTAATGTAAGCACACTTGGAAATTGTTTCAGTATCAAGGTAATCTACTCCGGTTGCCTTGTCAGTAAAGTACAGGTTTTTGCCGTCTCCGGCTATTGAATATTTAAAATAATCTGTTTCGAGGAGAATATTCTTTGGAGAACAACTTCCCCAAATAAAACTCAAAATAAAAAATGCCGAAATATATCCGGTATATTTCATTGCTGAATTTTTTCTTTTATCATGGTTAATCAATGTTAGAGGTGTATTGACAGTCATACTAGTTATTATAGTAGATGAAATGTATTGTTTTGAAAAGAATTATTTGAAAAAGCCATTTTATCCACACGGATAAAATGGCTTTTTAATTACCAATTAGTATCCAGTATTTTGTCCTAACGCTGGGTTTATTTGTGTTTCCCTGTAAGGTATCGGATAAACTAATCTTTGTTCTGTTACATTAAATGAATTTGCTGGTAGAAAATCATACAAGTTTTTCATCCGTTGGCCATATGCAGACATAACTTCAATCGCTTTCCCCGTCCGAATAAGATCTGTCCAACGATGATTTTCGAAAGCTAATTCATGGCGCCTTTCATTGAGAACATTATCTAATGTCGCTTCATCCAGATCGGGAAGCCCAGCTCTGTCTCTTACCTCATTTAAGAATGGAAGTGCTTCATCGTTTTTATTCTGTTGTACTAGATTTTCTGCTAACAACAATAATGCATCTGCATACCGAAAGACCGGCCAGTTCTCACCTGTATTATTAGGTCTGCTGTAAGGACCGTGTAAATATTTCGAAATAAATGGGTAATACACTTTATCCGGTTCAGGAGTATAATCTCCAACATCTTTTATTGCGAGACAAATAACCGGATCAAAGTAGGGATCTCCTCCATTTAATGTCCCCTCAATAATTTTTATTGATGCTGGTAATCTTAAGTCATCTTCTTCATAAGAATCTATAAATTCCTGATTGGGAACATTCCAGCCACCAAGTGATGTATTGTTTACATTAATACCTGTTAAAATTCCGGTATTGGGTGTTTTTGGAAACATATAATAAATGAAATTACTTTGTTGCCCGTCATCTCCCTCTTTGTATTGAATATCAAAAATTGATTCCTTATGGTTTTTGTTTATAGGATCAAAAACGTCCGCATAGTTATCTAAAAGGTCATAATTCATACCAATAATATCTCTTAGTTCACTTTCGGCTAGTGAATATTCCCTGGATGGTTTAGACATATAAGTCTTGGCCAGTAGCATTTTTGCTGCTCCTTTTGTAGCCCTTCCGGATTGAGGAAACGAAGTTGCAATAGGAAGATTGGGAATAGCAGCCTCTAAGTCTTTTATTATTTGATTATAAACTTCTTCCGTTGTGGATCTTGGTTGGTATGATGTTTCTTCATTTAAAACCTCTTCAAGATATAACGGTACTCCGCCATAATGTGTGGCTAAATCAAAGTAGTAGAATGCTCTTAAAAATAAAGTTTCTCCTAAAATGCTTTTTTTTGCCTCATCACTAATATCAGCATTTTCAATACGTGATAAAATAGCATTGGTCCTTGATATTCCCGAATAATTGGTATAATACCGATTATTTACAGCAGTAGTTTGAGATTGATCGGTCCATTGGATAATATCTTCAACCCAATTCGCTGGTCCTCTATCCGGGGCATAGTAACGGAAGAACGTATTGTCTGACCTCATTTCATCCATATATAATCCAGGATAAACAAGTCCTCGAAGTGGTTCATAGGCCCCAACCAAAGCTAAATTGAAATGCGATTCTGTTTTGAAAAATGCAGCATCAGTTAAATTTGTTTCAGGAGATATTTTTAGAAATTCATCACTACATGAGTTTAATAAAAGTATTCCTAAAATTAGATAGTATAATATATTCTTTTTCATGATTCTTTTATTTTAAAAGTTTATATCTGCTCCTATCGTAAAAGTTCTCGGTACCGGATAGGGTGCAAAATCTCGCCCTTCACTAAGGCCGTTCAATCCATTTTGGCTGGCTTCCGGATTAGAACCTGGATAATTTGTTAATATAAAAGCGTTCTGTGAACTGACATATACTCTTGCACTTTTTATAATATTTTCAGATTTTAAAGGGATGGTATAGCCCAATACAATATTTTTTCCGGAGAGATAAGAACCATCAAAGATGTGTCGTGAATTATTAAAGCGGTGGAGTGGATTGGAATTGGCTCGGGGAAGCTCACCCTTTCCCGGATTCTCAACTGACCTCCATCGATCCAGGGCATCCGGTGTAACATTGAATACACCATCTATATTTTCTATTGACAACATGTCCCCTTTAAAGACATCTCCTCCTACTCTTCCTAATAAATGAATACTTAAATCGAAATTTTTATAGGAAAACTGATTGGTTATCCCAAATATAAAATCAGGATTTGGATCCCCTATAAACGTTTTATCATATGCCGCATCTATCCACCCATCCGGGACTCCGTCAGGGCCACTAATATCCTTTAGTCTAACTGAGCCAACATCAGAGCCTCCATAAACCGTAATCCAGGGTCCTTCTGCCAATTCCGCCTCATTCATGAAAACGCCTTCGTATACATATCCATAAAATTGTCCGATTGGATGCCCCACTTCTGTCCGGTTAAAATCTGAGTTTTCCTGGTAACCTCCAATTGGTGTGTCTTCGGTACCTAATTTTTTAACTAAATTACGATCCAGACCAAATGTCAATTGAGTATTCCATTTAAGCTCTCCTACCAAATTTCTTGTTTCCAGGCTAAATTCATGCCCCCAGAAGTCAAATTCTCCAATATTGGATTGAATATTTGAAAAACCGGATGCCCGTGGAATATCAACAGCATATAATAAACCATTGGTTGTTTTCCAGTAATAATCATATACAAAGAAAATACGGTCATTAAAAAGCCCGAGGTCTAACCCAATATCTCCCTGAACTGTTGTTTCCCAAGTTAATAAGGAATTGCCCAAATTGGATTTTGTTTTTCCCACTGCAACTGAATTATTGAATACGTAGTTAGCATTTCCAATTGAACTTAAATGAGAATAGTTCCCTATGTTGTAGTTTCCGACTTCACCATAACTCGCTCTAACTTTCAGGAAACTAATAGCATCAATATTTTCTTTGACAAAATTTTCCTCGGAAGCGACCCAACCGACAGAAACCGATGGAAATACACCGTACTTTTTGTTATCACCAAACCTCGAGGAACCATCACGTCTTATCGCAAAGGAAAATAAATATTTACTTTGATAATTATAGTTTAACCTTCCTAAAGCTGATAAAACAGAAAATTCTGACATGGAAACATTACCTAATCTTGAACCACTTGGAGCAGCAGTTACCCATGCAATTTCATCATCAGGGAATTGAGACCCGGAGATTGAGCTGTATTCACTTCTGACTTTTTGGGCAGTATAGCCTACTAAAAGATCAAAATTGTGTTTTTCATTGAAAGTCTTTTTATAGTTTAAAGTGTTTTCTATTTGCCAGTTCAATGAGTTCGAAGAACTATAACTACCTGCAGGTGGGTTCGGTGGCGCTACGAACATTTGCCCTTGGGCAGTAGATGGGCTCCAATACCTGTTTTTATAATTACCTAAATCAGCATCAGCTTTTAACTTGTATGTTAATCCGTCGATAATTTCATACTCAGCAAAAGCATTTACCAGAATATTCAAACGCTGAGTCGGATTTTCTCTTTCTGTATAAACCCTATACCAGTTAGGATTAGGGAACATACCTGGAGAAGAGAATCCAACGGGTAGGGTGCCATCCTCATTTTTATATTCTAATGTGGGGTCCATTATATAAGCAGATGAAACGGTGCTCCAGTATGCAGGAGAAAAACTGATATTATCGGAGTTTCTATATATCGAAGCCAGGTTTAAACCTAAGGTTAAATCATCAGAGATGTTAAAAATGTTATTGGCCCGTGCTGTGATTCTTTCAGCCATTCCGTTTATCATTACCCCCTCTTGCTTATTGTAACTTGCGTTAATAGACGATTTAACTTTTGCAGTACCTGTTGAAAGAGATAAGTTGTAGTTTTGTGTTAAGGCATTTGGATTCAATAAAATATCAAACCAGTCCGTGCCGTCATTAGGTCCATACTGTTCGGGATTTTGATATCTTTCTGGTACCTCCATTCCCTGGTCGCTATACCATTCGTTTTTGAATTGTGCAAATTGTCTGGCATTCATTACATCTGGTCTTCCTCTTTGAGGGACATTTGAGATTCCGCTATAAACATTTAGAGTAATTTGAGTCTTTCCTTCTTTAGCCTGTTTTGTGGTAACAAGAATTACTCCGTTGGCTGCCCGGGAACCATAGAGAGATGTAGCAGAAGCATCTTTTAGAACTGAAATGGATTCAATTTCATCAGGATTTATAGCTTCAAGCCCTGTGCTGGAGGCAAAGCCATCAATTACCACTAAAGGTGAATTTCCCGCATTAATGGAAGCTTGTCCGCGAATCCTAAATGTCATACCTGTCCCAGGGATACCTTCTGTCTGATAAATTCTTACACCTGGAAGTTTCCCTTGCAGTTTCTCTCCTAATTGATTCATTGGCATATCCTCCAAATCATCTATCCCTACTGAACTTACAGATCCCGTTAATTCTGCTTTTTTTTGCGTTCCGTAAGCAACAGCTACTACCTCTTCAATTCCAATCGACTCCTCCTCCATTTTTACATCGACTCTCGTCTTACTACCCAGAACCACTTCCTGTGTTCGCATTCCCACAAACGAAAATACCAGTGTAGCATTGTCAGGAATACCTGCGAGCGAATACTCTCCGTCGGCGTTGGTAACTGTTCCCTGGGTAGTACCTTTCAACACTACAGTAACGCCTGGCAGAGGTTGTCCGGATGTATCTGTTACTTTTCCTGAAACGGTTTTCTGCTGCTGATTTTCAGTCCAGAATCCAATGTTGTCCGGGTTTGACGCAACGGGTTTTAGAAGGATGAGGTGGTCGGAGCGCATAATAAAATCAATACCTTCTTTTTTAAACAAACTGGATAGAATTTGTTCCAGTGTTTGGTCTGTTACCTGCAAGTCTATTTTTCGTTCCACATTTACCTGCTCTCGCTGGTAAAAAAAACGAAAATCGCTTTGGTCTTCGATGTCGCGCAAAACTTCAACCACCCTTTTATTTTTTACATCGAAAGAGAACCGGGTAGACTGCGAGTAAACTGTCGCGGAAACGTGTATAAAACAAGTGGTTAATAGCAATAGAGTTAGTTTCATAATTCGTAACAGTTTTCGGTTTTTCCCAAAACTTGGGAAATTTACAATCTCAAATTTTTTCATACTTTTGTGAAATTAAGTGTTAGTAATTATGGTGCGACGGCCATCGCACCGTTATAAAAACGCATTCCGGCAGGTGTAACCGCATCTGCCGGTTTTATGTTGGTTAATAGTTTAGTTCACTTCATTGGCAATTCCTCCATTATCTTTTTTGAATGATTACTGTTTGTCCTTCAATTTTATACCTGATGGGCAGGGTTTCTGCAATCAGGTCAAGTACTTCAAGAATGGATTCATCGGTAATGGTAGAGTCGTAATGATAATTTAATACCACATTGTCAGCCACTTCTATATCCACACCGTACTTGCGTTCAAGGAGTACAAACAACTCTTTCAGATTCATGTTGATGAAGATGAGTTTATTATCTTTCCACGCCGTGAACATTTTAGGGATTACCGTTTGAACTGTAATGCCTTCATTTGGTCTGTAAGCTAACTGCTCTCCCGGTTGGAGTGTCTGGGGTTTATCTGTTGTTCCGTTGGCAAAGGAAGTAATTTGGACACTTCCTTTTTCAAGGGTTGTAGTCACTTCATTATCTTTGGGGTAGGCTTTTACATTAAATTGAGTGCCAAGTACTTTTACATCGTACAAAGGAGTGTGTACCACAAAGGGTTTCTTTTCATTTCGGGTTACATCAAACCATGCTTCGCCCGAAAGAAATACTGTGCGTTGTTTTTGTATTCCCGAAAGTAGGAAAGTGCCTTGTGTTTCTGTGTATTTTAATTCCGAGCCTGCATTAAGAAAAACAATCGTACTGTCAGGCAGTATCATTTGTGAAATAGACCCCTTGGGGGCGATGGCTGTGTAATATATTGGCTCCGACTTTTGAAGGTTATGTATCAGCAACCCGATAACCAGCCCCAAAATCAGGATTGCGGCTACCTTCAGGAAGTTCACTGTCCATTTCCCTGAAGAACTTCTGGGGTTGTTTGTTGCTCCTAAATGAATGCGGTGGTGTATTTTATCCAGGATCATTTCAGGATTTGAAAGGGGGGGAAGTTCTTTTATTTTACTTTCTTCCTCTTTCTCCCAGTATCTGAAAAGCACAGGACGGATTCCCAGGTTGCGGTTAGGATCAGCAAACAATTCCATCGCTTTCTCCAGTTCCTTACGATTACTTTCTCCCCTGACGTACTTTTCTACAATTTCTTTAATGTTGTTACTTTTTTGCATCCCTCTTTTTTCGCTTTGCCTGCAAGTTATCCAAAAATCCCCTTTTATTAAAAGGGGATTTTATATCAAACCGAACTAAACTAACCTATGAAAAATCAGAATTTTTATTCTGTTTAGAGGTAATACGAAAAAATGGGATTCTTCCCCCAAAAGAAAATTGATTTTTTTATTTTAATTATCCGAAAAGGGATAAAAAAAGTAAAACCGCCAGAATATCTTCTCCCAAATGGGTCTTAATATGTTTGAGTGCCAGGTTAATCTGATTTTCCACTGTTTTGGTTTTAATTCCCAATTGTTCTGCTATCTCTTTGTGAGTCAGTCCTTTTTCACGACTTAACCGATAGATTTGTTTTCGTTTCTCGGGAAGTTCTGCCACTGCTTTTGAAATTTCTGTCTCTAAAGTATTGTAATCGATTTTGTTTTCCTGGAGAATAGCATGTTCCTCAAAGTGCTTTTCAAGAGATTTTCGGAATTCGCGATCTTTTAACCGGAAACGCAACTGGTCTATTATCAGGTGATACGAGATAGAAAAGAGGAAGGCTTTAAATGATTTAGACGAATCTATTTTACTCCGGTTTTCCCAGATTTTATAAAAAGCTTCCTGGATAATCTCCCTGGAGTCTTCTTCATTTTTTAATAAAGAAAAAGAGAAACGGTAAAGTTTGTCGCTGTACCTATAAAACAAACGGTCGAATGCTTCGGCTTCGTTGTTTTTTAGTCTTTCAACAAGAGTTTTTTCGTTTATGCCAGGTATATCAGCCATCCAATCCTGAAATTTCGGCTAATTTATAAAATAATAGGCACACAATATGAAATTTATTTGTTGACAGAAAAAATTCCAAGGAAGAATAAAAAAAGTTTTGAATCGTCAAGTACTTCTTTCAGCGCTTTCAACGCACGGGAGACCTGCTTTCTGGCGGAATCGTAACGTAGCTTCATAATTTCGCAAATCTGTTCGTAATCAAAACTGCAGGTGTATTTGTAATACAGAATTTCACGTTGTTTGGGGCTGAGCGCCGCCAGGGCTTTTTTTACGGCCTGTTCGCGCTGGTTAAGTTCTTCTTTATTTATCAGTTCATGTTCAAAAGAATAGACAATCTCTGCCGTTATTTCCTTGTCGTCTGTATATTCCAGGGGAACTTTTTGGTTTATGGTTTTGGCAAGCTTACGGCGGAAGGAGGCCATCAGATAAAAACGGATGTTGTCTGTCTCTCCCAGGTTTTTGCGGGTGCGAATGAGGTCGAAGAACAGATCCTGAATGGTGTCCTTAATCAATTCATCGTCCTGCGAAAATTTTTTGCCATAACGAAATAACATTTGAATATGACGGAAATAAATATGGGAAAGGGCGTAATTTTCACCCTTGATGAAGTCGTTCCATATTTGTTTATCTGATTTCATTAGATTTAGCAAGATCCAAAAATAAATGAAAATAGGTGAAAACAAAATAAAGAACACACCCTTTTATGTTAATATTTATTCTTCCTGCAATTCGTTTACCAGTGTCTTTTTGCGTAGGGAGAACCAACTCAGGCCGGCAATCCAGAGAATACCGTTCCCCAGAATAAGGGCAATAACCAGTGCAACCGTTTCGGGCGAAGCATCGGAGTGTGTAGAAAGGAATGCAGGCAAGGTTGCTATAACAGCGGCTACACAACCAATTAACACCCCGGATAACAGGAGTACAAGATATTCGCTGAACAGCAGAATAAAAAGCTGCCGGGTTTTAAAACCAATGGCCTGCATGATCGCGAGTTCGCGCCTGCGCTCCAGGATAGTGCGGGCCAGTATTACAGCCAGTCCAACAGTGCCAAGAATCATTCCCAGCGCTCCCAGCGCAAGGAAAATACTCAGGTAAGTATTTGTAACCGAATAAAATTCTACCAGTCGCCGGGCAGTCGGTTCCATCTCCCAGCCATAATCGCGGAAAAGTGTTTGTAATTCGTCGCCAATTTGTGGACTCTTTTCAGCTTCCCCGTCTATCAGAAAAATATGGGACCCGCTGTTACCCGGAAAGTGTTGAAGAAAATGTTCGTTTGAAATAATAATGTATCCCTGAAAAACAGAAGGCGTTGTTCCTGCAATGAGTTTTAACCGCAGGGTATCACCCTGTTCATTCTGGTAAAGAAGTTCGTCTCCTACATTTTTGCCTAGGCCCCACTGTATAACAGTTTGGTCGGCAATAGCCGGAACAGAGCCGTCGTCAAACTTTGTATCCAATGCTCTCCATGGTTCCCTGTCTCCTAATTCGGCGATGCGGGTGGCAAATGAAAACCGGCCGCTTAGTGTTTCAGGATCTACACCCAGGATGGCTGGTTGTTTTATACGGTTCAGATTGAGGCAGCTGGCATCGTCACCCTCAACCTTGCGGAACTGTACTGCTGTAAAATTTTCAGATATTCCTTCTTCGGCACGTTTCCCTTCATCATTTAAATTGTAAAGAACAGGCATCGTTGTTTCGGCAAAATAAAGGAACCCTCCGGTACCGCTTGATTTATCTTCGGCGTTGGCAAACAAATCGAGTTTATTCGAACCGGTGGAAACCACAATAAATGTTCCCAGCGCAAAAAGAATAACCACAGTGAGTGACCGTCCGGTGTTGCGGGGCAGGTTCAGCCAAACCAATTTATGCCACTTAAGCTGCCTCGGCTTTTGAGGACCGATGCGGGCCAGTACTTTCCGGAAAGCCAGCAACAATCCCAGTAACAGCAATCCTCCCGACAAGAAGAACAACCCGGTATTCAGTTCGTTGGAAACCATTATCTGGAAAAGAAAAATAATGAGGGAACCCCCCAGGCTAAAGTACATCAATCCATTCAGTAAAAAGTATCCCTGTTTTTTGAGTAACCGCTTTGTTCGCTTTTGCAATGGAGCCGTTTGTTGTTTTTGATAGCGCCGTAAGGAGATAAAAATGGCCCCCAGCGAAACCACCAGGCTAATTCCCATCCCAGCAACCAGTGTGGCAGGATAAATCCGGATCAGAAGTATATTGGTCCTTACAATTTCAAACCACAGCGTATTCAAAATACGGAAAACGGCGGAAGTGTAAAAAACCGATAACGCCAGTCCGATCAGCGTACCTGCCAGCGAAATGACAAGTCCTTCCAGCAAAAAGAAACTACGTACCTGTTTCGTCTTAAATCCGAGCGAATCAAGTATCCCAACTTCGGCCGACCGGGTTTCTAAGTTTAACCGAAAAAGTAAGGCGGTTAAAACAATGGCAGCAACCAGGATAAAAAAGCTGAGTCCGAGGAACAACCCGCTGAAATCGGTCCCGTTGCGGGCAGCCTGGATCCCTTGCTCGCGAACCGGCTCCACCAGTATCCCCAAATCAGCTGGGTGAATTTCCTGAGAAAAAGCCTCCCGGAACTTTGATGCATCATACTGTTCCACAGGGAAACGTACGGCCGTGTAAATTCCAAACCGGTTTTTCCATAATTTACTCGCTTCTGTAAGCGAAATGTACGCTTTGGGCGCTCCTTTCCATTGATTCCAGTAAGCTTCGTCCTTTTCGCGAATAGCATCCATGTTTATGGGGACCCCGGCTTCCCACTCCCGGCAGTGCCCTGCATTTGAAAGTCCCGGTAAATAAGGCATGCGTGTGGGGTCAGCCCACTGACTGGACATCGGCACTATCGCCTTTAATACAAATTTGGCCTTCTTATTTATTAGTTTACGCAGCGGCCCTATTTCAAAATATTTTAGCCGAATGGTATCTCCGGGAGTTGTCTTCAAATCGTCGGCAGCCCATTGGTTTAGAATTATTTCATTATCTGCCAGTTGTTTTCCGGAAAGAGACGAAACAAACGAGTAGGGGATTGAATGGGATTGAAGGAGATTAGCAGTGGATTTATTTTCCTGGGTTTTTTCAATTTCATTTACAAAATAGGTAATCACCGGGTTCGCCCCCGGAAGCTGTTTCAGTGTTTGCGCCACTTTCGGCTCCATAAAAACACGGTGGGTTGAGATTTCCATTTCCCCCGTAGCTTCAATTCTTTTTACAGCGAGACCCGCGTCGGCAGGCATAAGCGATTGGTCAACAATTTTTTGTATTTCATTTGTTTCCAGGCTGGAAGAAACAAGGATGTTGTTTGCTTTCCCGCTGAAATCCATCATTTCATTCAGCCGTTCCATGGAAAGGAAAATATTATAGGGGGCTGACTGCGAATTTTTCAAACTGAAACGGCCGAGCTCTTCACGTGTCAGTATTTTTTTGATAGTTGCCCGTAACGAAATGCTGCTTTCATCATCAGAAACAAAAGGTGCATTCAGGGGGATCAGGCTTGCTTTTTTTACCCGTACCAGCAAATTGTCGCCTTGTCCCACCTGTAGCCTTTCAGCCAGGTTTCGGCTGATGGCTATTTCGTTGTTTTTTAAATGACTGAATAGTGTGTCGTTTGCAATTTTGCTGAAATTTTTGTCAACTCCTGCCACCTGCACCCGGTTGGCACGGCGTTCTCCGCCTCCTGAAACAGCCACTCCTTCAAGCAGTAAAACCGGAGTAGCCTTTATTTCCGGATTCAACTTTTCCATTTCACTGGCCATTTCCTGCCGGAAGTAGCGTTCCCGCACTGTTACCAAATGGGTTGTTTCGCCCAACCGGTAAAAGGCAGCCTGCTCCAAACTGTAGCGCACTGAGTCCCCAATGATGAGTGATCCGGTGAGGACAGTGGTACTTATAGCTACCCCCAGCGCTACCAGTAAATTGGCTTTCAGGTAGTGAAAAAACGATTTTATGATGTAGCTAAATTTCGTCATTCATTTTTATGTTTGACACTGTTGTCGTCCTGCAGCTGCCTGGCCTGTTAGTGTTTAACCTTTTAAGGAATCAACTAACTTCCCATTTTTTAGTTGAAATTTTTTATCCATACAATCGGCCAGTGCAGTGGCGTGTGTAACGGTTATCAGCGTAACACCTTCTTCTGCGCTTAGCGTAAGGAGCAAATCGGTGAGGGCGTTGGCATTTTCCTCATCCAGCGCCCCGGTGGGTTCATCGGCCAGCAAAAGTTCGGGCTTGTTTACAAGAGCCCTTACCACGGCCGTACGCTGGCATTCACCTCCTGAAAGTTGCGATGGCTTTTGGTTACGTTGCCCGGTAATTCCTACTTTTTCAATGAGGTATTCTGCCCATTCCTTTTGTTCCCGGGAAATACTTTTCCCTTGCGGAAGTAGTGGTAAAAGTACATTTTCAAATAATGTTAACTGAGGCAACAGGTGATGCATCTGAAAAATAAAACCCAGATGCTGATTCCGGAAACCGGCCAGTTCCTGTTTGGAATAGGAGGTAATATCTTTCCCCTTAAACAGTACCTTTCCTTCGCCGGGTGTATCCATGGCACCCATCAGGTTGAGCAGGGTCGTCTTTCCCGAACCGCTGGGGCCGACAATGGAAATTTTATCGCCTTCGCTTACCTCCAGGTTCAACCCGTTTAAAACCGGACGGTAGCTGTGGGTGTTTGGTTCACCGTAGCCTTTTACTATGTTTTGCAGTTGTAGCAGCATATTCTTCAGTCAGTTTTATTTACATACGTTGACTATGTTCAGTATTTATTCTCTTTTTTCAATGCAAGTAATTATTATTCTTCTGTAACTACATTGTTCTGCCTTTTCATAATCCAGGTATATAGGGATAGGAAACTCTCTATCTTCTGCTGGTCCAAGGATTTCTTCGAAATTTGGTATGTGATCAGTCAAAAATGTTTGTCCATTAATTTCTATTTTATAGCCCCCGCAACAACCACACCTTGTGTGGTCCACTCCAGTAATAACTCCCATATAATCGCAATTGGAATTTTTTACGACGGCTCTTTCTCTCAAATTGTTTTGCTCTACAACTGGATGGTTGTCCGTTGGTATTGCCAGATATGCAGTGCATCCAGGCACATTCAACGATATTAAAATTCCAATTAGTCGTAATCGATATTTCATTTTTTATTGCCTTTGCCCATATTGAACACAACTTTTGTATAAAGTTATAATTTCTTCCGCATGATTTTGGATATTGAATTTTTCTTTTACACCGCTATAACCAGCCTGACTGAGTTGCTCCAGCTTTTCAGAATCGGATAGCAGTTTAGCCCAGGTTTCGCTCAGCTTTTCCGGAGTGTTTGGCTGATATATTATACCGCCCCCTGCGAGTTCCGCAATTTCAGGGAAAGCCCCCAATGCCGGCTGGACGACCGGGACGCCTGATGCCATCGACTCCAGCAGGTAAATTCCAAATGCTTCGCCTATGCGTACCGGCACCGAAATCAACGCTACGTTTTTAAAGAATTCGTGTACCGCTTCGTCTTCAAATTCCGGTAGTATTTCAAAAAAATCGTTGAGGTTGTTTTTCTTTATTTTTCGTTTCTGTTCTTTTATAAATTTTGAGTCATCGCCCGTTGAGCCTCCTGTTGCCATAAGTTTGACATCCTCAAAACCGGGTTGCTTTTTCAGTTCGATAAAGGCATCTACCACAATGTCAAAACCGTTTTCATAACACATCCGGGAAATGTATCCTACATTGCGTGGTTTTTTTGAGGCAGAGATGAAGGTGTAATCATTCACTTCCACTCCGAGATGAATAGTTTGCACCTTTTCTTCCGGTAGTTTCATGCTTTTTTTCATTTTCTCTGCAAAAAAATCACTTACGGCTACCAGCATATCTACATCTTCGGAACGTGTGTGCATCAGGTTCCAGATTTTCTCGCGGAAGGTGGGATGTACCGCGTCCACCCACACATCTTCGTCCTGCAATGAACAGACTACCGGAACACCGATTTTTTCCTTCAGCCGTTTGGCAAGTCCCAGCAGCAGTGCATTAGACAGGTGAATGATATCGGGTTTGCAATGTTCGGCAATCCAGGACACCATGTGTTCCAGTTCTTCCTTTTGTTTGCCTTGCTCTCCCAGTAACATGGAAATGGTCATATCTTCCAGTCCGCTGGCCCGTGTGGAGCCTGCCATGGACGCGGCGAGCTTCATCATGGGTTTGGAGTTGAGTAAATTGTCAAACCATTTTGGGGCTTTCCGAAAAACAGGGAAAACCTGTTTTAGATAAGTGCTGATGGCACCGTAAAAGATCGGAACATCAGAAATATCATGTTCATCGGCAAACAACGGGAGGTACATGGGAATTTTGGTCACCTGATGTCCTTCGGCGCGCAAGGCATTAAAATACTTGCTGTCGCGTAAGCAGTTGCCGCAGTAGAAACTACCTCCTGAACCCGGTATAATCTGGATGATATTCATTTTCTGTTTTTTTTAACCACCGCGACGCAAAAAATGTTGCGCCTTACGGTTAATGTTTCAGTTTCCAAAACAATACACCAAACCATCGTAAGCGCCTACATATATCCGATCGCCTGCAACGGCCGGGTTGCTGATAATCTGGCTGCCTATTTCATACGTCCACACAACTTTTCCGTCAAATAAACCGACCAGCACCAAATCGCCACGCATATTGGGCACAATCACTTTGTCTTTCGTTACTACCGGCGAGGCTTCCACCCGGCTTCCTGTATTGTATTCCCAAAGCTTCTCCCCGTTGTTTTTATTAAAACAGTACAAAAGTTTATTGTGGTTGGCGATGAAAATGCGGTCGCCCGAAATAGCCGGGGAGGCCAGAAAAGGCAGGTTTGTTTCAGTATCTTCCCACACCCAGGTAGTTTTTCCCTCTGCGATGTCCACCTCAAAAAAACGACCATCGTAATCACCGAGATACGCTTTTCCGCTTTCTACTGCCGGCGATCCGGGAACATAAGTAGCCACATCAATTTTTTTATCGGCTTTTCCGGTTTGCACGTCCACTACATGTAAAAAACCATCGCAGCCGCCGAAAAATATCTTTCCGTTCTGGCAGGCGGCTGCCCCGTTAATAAAATTGTCCGATTCATATTTCCACTTCGCCGTTCCGGTATTAGCATCCACACAATGCAGGTAGTAATCATAACTTCCCACAAAAATATAGGTGGTGCCCCCATCTTCCCACCAGTTTGCTGAACCGATAATCTGGTTGTCAGTTTTGTATTCCCATTTTTTTTCTCCGGAATTTAAATCGAGGGCAAACAGGCTTCCGTCCAGATTACCCGCATAAACCGTATTTTTGTGAATAAGCGCCGGGGCCTCAATTGCATTTCCGGTTTCAAACTTCCAAAGAAGTTTTCCTTCCAGGCTGAGGCAATAAATCAACCCGTCGGTGGAGCCAATCACTACCTTCCCCTGATCAATTACCGGTGCCGATTTGATGTTGTCGCCCGTTTGAAAAGTCCATAGAAGTTTGGGGTGATCCGGGATTTTGGCACCGGAAATCCCATTGAGCTGCTGATTCCCCCTGAATATTGCCCAGGAGCTGGATGACTGGGCAAAAGTGTGGTGTGCAAGCAGCAAAAATAAAAAGGTAAATAATGTATTTAATCGAATCATTTTCATCGGATTATTGAACCCCTCCGGGGTTCCTGTTTCTCTCTGCATGTGTTCCGCAGGTTGTACCTGCGGCTATTGTTGTTGAACCCTCCGGGTTCCGGTTTGTATTGTCATTCGACCAATTGCTTCTCCATAACACTTATTGTGTTTTCATTTTTGTTTCAGCTCAATGGCCCCTGTCGGACAGCCTTTGGCTACTTTCAGGGCAGTTTCCGTAAGCGCCTGTTTCAGCTCTTCATTGAATGGCACTCCGATTTCCACATCAAACCCGCGGCCAATGTATGTGAACCCGAATCGTTCCCCGTATTTTTCCGTAAGCCGGACACAAATGCCACATTTAATACATTTTTGTGGCTCGTAAATCAGGGAGGTGTGGGTATTCAGCTTTGTAATTTTACGGCGCTCACTGGTTTTAAAGCGGCGCTGATCGACCTGATAGCGATCGGAGTAAATCCGAAGCTTACAATCATCGATAGCCCGGCAGTCACAATGCAGGCAACGTTGAGCCTCGGCAATGGCTTCTTCGCGTGAAAATCCGTCCGTCCCCATATTTTCAGGAAACACTCTTTTTCTTTCAACCGATTCTTTCAGGTATTCCGAAAACTCTTCGTTCACCAGTTTGCCAAACCGTGAGTTAAAGATGCGCGGTTCGCCTTTTACGGGTTGGTTGTTCAGATATTGCCAAACAGAAAATGCCACTTCCTTTCCCTGACCCACCGAACGCACTGCTAGTCGGGATGTTCGCAGGGCATTGCCGATGGCAAATACATTTTCAGCCGAAGTCTGGTAGGTGTTTCTGTCAGCTTCAATTCCTTTCGGAGTGGTGTTTAATCCAAATACTTCTGCATTTTCAGAAACGGAGCCGGTGGCAATCACAAAAGCATCAAACTCATTCTGCATGATTCGAAACATTTCAGTATTGATTGTTTTTCCCCCGTGAAAATCGACTCCGGTTTTTAAGATGGTTTCAATCTCTTTATCGAGTACTTCCCGTGGCAGCTTTTCTTCACTGATTTCCGTCCGGATTTGGCCGCCAGCTTTTTCGGCTTTGTCAAATAGTGTAACCTGTATTCCTCTTAGCTGCAAATAATAGGCTGCTGACAAACCTGCGGGGCCGGCGCCAATTACAGCTACTTTCCAGTCTGTTTTTGGAGCAGGAATGATTTTCGGTTCCATCCCTTCATCACCCACATACCGTTTGAGCAGGCAGATAGAAACTGCTTCATCTACCGTTTTGCGGTGACAGGCACCTTCACAAGGAGCCGGACAAATGCGTCCTAAAACGGCCGGTAAGGCAATGTCACGTTTTACAACCTCCAGCGCGTCATCAAACTTTCCGGCGGCAATCAGCCTGTTCATTAGCGGAATGTTCATGTGGGCCGGACAGGCAATGTGGCAGGGCGCTTCACAGTCGCCTACATGTTCGCTGAGCAGCAGTTCCAGCGCCGTTTTTCGGGCTTCAACTACTTCATCATCGTCGGTAACCACATCCATATGCTCAGCAGCCTGAATGGAACAAGAAGGAAAAAGCTTGCCATTTCTGGTATCTTTCACGAGGCAAAGCATGCACGATGTAAAGTGCTCCAGCTCGTCATGCCAGCACAGGTTGGGAACTTCTATACCCACCTGCTGTGCGGCTTTCATCACCGAAGTGCCTTCTTCCACCCGAACTTCCTTGTTATTTATTTTTAGTGTAATCATGTTTTTGTTTACAAAGGCGCCGGAAACGTTCCCTTTATCTATTCCCGAAAACCCGGTGCTTTCGGTTTTAGAGGCAAAATCAAAAGCTTATCGTATTCGTTTTCGTATGGCCGGATAAAGATTTTCGGCGATTCTCAGAAAACCCATATCGGTTAAATGAACTCCATCTACTGTTGCTTCATTATCGTCTCCAATCAGTTTGTCTGCCTTTACGTAGTAAATATTTTTGTCTCCGTCTTTTTTCCTTTCCTGAAAGATTCGCTTCAGCGTTGCATTTTCTTCCTGTATTGCTTCAAATACTTTCTGATCAAAATGCATGTGCGGGTAAAAAATATTCTCAACAAGAATGATTGGTGTTTCAGGTTTCTTTTCCCGGATAATTTCCAGGAACCGGGAATAATTTTTATTCATTAGCGCTACATCCACATTAGGCAAACAATCAATTACAAAACAAGAGGCAGGGATAGAAGCCATTGCTTCGGCAATCTCAAGATCGAGCCTTCCATTTCCACTGAATCCCAGATTAATAATTTCCCGGTCAAGCATCCGCGATAAAATATTGGGATACGACATGCCGGCCCTGGAAGCACAGCCCCCCTGGGTGATACTGGTTCCGTAAAATACGACAGGACTTCCTGTTTGCGGAGAATTAACCATGGGAGGATTAATCTCCGAATCCATTGTTACTCCAATTTCCAGACTTTTTAATCCGTCGTAAAGCGGTAAGTAGAGCATGTATTCCATCTCCTCGCCAGGCATGTTTTTGATAATCACAGCCGTGGTGGATTTTTCTTTCGGCCGGGCAGAATTAACAAATTGCCACTTTCCGTTTTTCAGGCAGTACAAGTCCAGCCCTTTTATACCGGTCATTGTAAAGTGGTTCATGAACACATCCTTTGTAACTTCCCACTTTGCTGCAATTAATGGAGAGTTTGTGCGAAAGCGAATGGCTAAGCCACTCGGGTTTTTCGATAATCCCCAAACCGGGGGGCGGGTTATTTTTTCCAGGCTGGCCGGCAACCGTTCGTAACGCGTTTGGGTATCGTCAAATCCTTTTCCAATAACCGGCAGCGTGGCTGCATCTACATATTTTAAACTGTCGACAGAAGACGTTAATCCAATAATGGGTAAAAACAAAGCAATAATCACCAACAAATTTCTCATTCTATTCAATTTTTTATATCTGTACAAAATATAAATTTTTTAATTACTATTTCACATCTATGGCATCCTCCGGGCAAACCGCACGGCAGGAATCACATTTAATACATTGTTCTGTATCGATACTGTGCTTTTCGTGCGGGGTGAAAGGAATGGCCTCAACCGGGCATTTTTGTGCACACAATGTACAACCGATACAATTGTCGTTGACAGAGTAGGTAATCAGTTCGGTACATTTCCCGGTGGGGCAAACACCATTGATGTGGGCCTCGTACTCATCGCGAAAATACATCAAAGTACTGATTACCGGGTTTGGGGCTGTTTTTCCCAGGCCACACAAACTGCCTTTTTTTGTCCATTCAGCCAGCTTTTCCAGTTCTTCAATGTCGCCCGGTTTCCCTTTCCCGCTCGTAATATTTTCAAGAATGTCAAGCATCCGTTTGGTACCTACCCGACAGAAGGTACATTTCCCACACGATTCATCCTGCGTGAACGACAGAAAAAAGCGGGCCATGTCCACCATACAGTCGGTGTCATCAAGCACTACCAGTCCGCCGGATCCCATCATTGCTCCCATTTCGGAAAGCGACTCGTAATTAATGGGGGTGTCGGCATGTTCGGCCGGAATACATCCCCCGGAGGGGCCACCAATTTGTACGGCTTTAAATTTACGTCCGTTTGCAATGCCGCCGCCAATCTCTTCCACAACCTGCCGGATACTGACTCCCATAGGCACCTCAATCAATCCACCGCGTGCTACCTTCCCCGCCAGGGCAAAAACTTTTGTTCCGTAATTGCCATCGGTGCCAATCCCTTTAAATTTTTCAAAACCTTCGCGCAAAATATAGGAAATCTGCGCCATTGTTTCCGTGTTATTTACCAATGTTGGATTTCCCCATAATCCCTTCTGTGCCGGAAATGGAGGACGTATTCTGGGAAAACCACGGCTTCCTTCAATGGATGAAATCAGTGCTGTTTCCTCGCCGCAAACAAATGCGCCGGCTCCCTCATATATGATCAGGTCTAAATCGAAACCGGTGCCCATGATATTTTTCCCCAGAAAATTGTTTTCACGACAAATTTCCAATGCCTTTCTTATGCGTTTCACTGCCAAAGGATATTCAGCCCGAATATAAAAATAGCCCTGGTGGATCCCCGTAGCGTAGGCGGCAATTATCATCCCCTCAATGACCCGGTAGGGATAACTTTCAAGGAGCATCCGGTCCATAAATGCACCGGGATCGCCTTCGTCGCCATTGCAGATGAGGTATTTTGTTTCGCTTTTTTCTTTTCTTACCAGTTCCCATTTAATGCCAGTGGGGAATCCGGCGCCGCCCCGTCCGCGAATACCGCTGTTTTTTACTTCTTCGATTACTGCCTCCGGCGAAAGTGATTCAAACATTTTTTTTAACGCCGAAAATCCGCCCCTGCGTTGGTATTCATCAATATCGAGCGGATTGATAATTCCACGATATTCGGTAGCAATTGGTACCTGGTTTCCGAGGAATGATGCCACCGGCTTTTCGCGCATGCTGATTTCGTATCGCTCCACGCCATCCCAATTCCGGTCGGTTTGGATTTCTTCGGCAAAATGAAACAGCTTGTTTTTTATCCGGGAAAGAATATTGGGGGGATCAAAATGGGTTTCGATAATATTTTTTACATCTTCCGGTTTTACTTTGGCATAAAGGGTAGGTTCCCCTTCATTGGGAACGATTTCCACCAACGGAACCTGATGGCACATGCCTACGCAGCCTACATGTTTCAGCTTAACGCGCAGTCCGCTGTTGTTAACCACGCTCTCCACTTCCTTCTCAATTTCTCCGCTGCCGCTGGCCACACAACAGGAACCCAGTCCAATACGTATTTCTCCTTTTATTGCTGAACCATCAGCCTTTCTGACTTTTGGAGTTCCTTTTTCACCATGGCGGCTTTCAAAATCTTCAATCACCTTGTCCACCTGGTCCGGAGCAACATGGCCATAAGTAATATCGTCCACCTGAACCACCGGGGCTAAAGTACAGCACCCCAGGCAACTTACTTTTTCCAGGGTGTATTTACCTGATTTATCGGTATCTGTTCCTTTTGGCAGGTCAAAGTGCCTTCTGAAGGCGTCATGTACCAGGCCGGCACCCTTCACATGACATGCCGTGCCCACACAAATTTTTACGAGATGCTCTCCGGCGGGCTGCATCCTGAACTGTTTGTAAAAACTGGCTACCCCCACAATCTCAGACGGAGTGATGGACGTTTTTTCAGCCAGGTATTTCAAGGCCTCCTGCGGCAAATAATTGTATTCCTTTTGAATAGCCTGCAAAATAGGAATCAGGTTCTTTTTTTGCGAACCGTTTTCCCTGATTATTTGGTCGATATTTTGAAAATGGTTTGTCATATTTGGTTTCCTGCAAAGTAGCAGAGACGCAAAATTTTATTTTCCGATACAATATAAATTATTTTCTCCCCTGATATAAATCCGTCCGTCGGCAAATGCCGGTGTTGTTCCTGCAGTTTCTCCCAGTTCATTTTCAGCGATCAGTTTCATTTCTTTGGCGTATTCATAAATACGCATTACCCCGTCGTTGTCCATCATAAAAAGTTTCCCATCGGCAAATACCGGCGAAGAGTAGAGCGTTGTGCCTACATCGTGTTCCCAATACTGGTCTCCGGTTTTTGCATCGTAGCAAACCAGCACGCCATAGCTGGTTGCGATAAAAAGCAACCCGTCGTGTGCCAGCGGACTGGCCGCTTCGGGCAGGTACATGTCGTTTTCCCAGATAATATTTTGGGTATTCACATCAATGGCAACCAGGCGTGCATATTCGTTGGCCGCATAAACAATTCCGCTATGGAATGCAACCGACGGCCCTACTTCGCCCATCATACATTCCACCGACCAAAGTTCTTTTCCGGATTGTGCATCGTAACCTGCCACAATGGGGTCGGCAGTCAGGATTACCTGGTATTTACCGTCAACCTGAGCGATGACCGGACTGGCCCAGGAGATTTTGGCGTCGCGGACCGTTTCCCAAACTGTTTCGCCGGTGGAAGTATTCAGCGCCAATATCTTGCCGCCTTTATTGGTGTCGTATTGAACGAATAATTTATTATCCCAGGTAATCAGTGAAGAAGAATGCCCGTAATGATTGTCCGGAACGCCAAGGTTTTTCGCCCAAACCCGGTTGCCGTTCATGTCAAAAGCAACTACATCGCCGGTGGCAAAAATGGCATAAACCCGCTGTCCGTCGGTGGTAACTGTTGGCGCAGAAAGACCGGTGTCATCTGTTACGCGGGGCGATGTGGATGGCGAACCGGGAATATTACCGGCATTGCCTGTCCACAGCAGTTTTCCGTCGTTCCGGTTAAAGCAGTAAACTTCGCGGCTTTGTTCGTCGGCGCCGGCTACAAATACCTTTTCGCCCCAAATTACGGGCGAGTTGTAACCTTGTTTTGGCACGGGAGACTTCCAAAGAATATGGGTTCCGTCAGTACCGTTCCAGTTGGTGGGGATATTTTCATGATAAATTACCCCTTGTCCCAACGGGCCGCGGAAGGAGTTATGATTTTTTCTGACGATATCAATTGTCATTGACGGCACGGGTGTTTTGGTTGCGGCTTTTTCCGGTTCGGGAGCAGGTTTTTCAACTTCCCTGGTGGCCACTTCCTGAACCACTGGTTTTTCCGGTGTAAGAGCTTCTTGCTCTGCTTCGGGCGCTGTTTCTACTGGCTGTTCTGTAACTTCTCCCACATCTATTACTTCAATTTTATCTTCCACCGTTTCGTCGGACGGCTCGTTCAATGCTTCGCCTGATGTGGTTTCCCAGTTATATCTTTCGAGGTAATTGACCGTTGTAAATGAGGCTGCAATGGCCAGGGCAAATACAATTCCCCCAACAATAACGATTCCTTTTTGAGCCAGAATTCGACCAGCAATTTCATTCTCCAATACCTTTTCCGGCTCTTCAATCCGGGTTTTCTGTGAATAATAAACCCGTAATGCAAAAGCAAGCACAATAACACCGAACAGGAGCAAATAGGCACCGGTTTTTACCTGCCACTGACTGCTGAAGTATGCTTTCCGCGCCAGTAAATCGTAATGGCGGATTTCGGTTTTCAGCCCGTCGTTGTTCGGATCTTCCTGCAAGCGCTCAACGAGTGTTTCAAGTCCTTTACTTTCGATGGGATCGTTTTTGGAAAACTGCCAAAAGTTGAGGAGCAACAGCAAAGCCACTACCGAGCAAAAAATCCCGGAAATAACGGCAACATTTTGGGCTAGTTTCAATTTATCGTTGTTGGTCATTTTTATTATAATTTCAACTGTAAACCTTTTTTATTCTTTTATATGCGGTTGCAACCCTTGCAACCTGTTTATTTCTCTACCGGACAATAATCCATACACCTCCCGCAACTGAAACAGTTTCCTTTGTGGGGAACATAATCCTGACGTTTTCTGAAAACAACCGTATTCAGTAAAGTCATCCCGATAACCAGACCTAAAAAGCCGCCGGCAATCATACTTCCTATATAAAATTTTCCCCGGAGGATTTCAGCTTCCTGTACCAGCGTTTCCATGGTTTTTCCTGAAGCCAGGAAAGTTTGTACGTCGATATTGTCCGGGTCATTTTTTATTTCGGGATTGGAAATCAGTAATTCAGCCAGATAAACATCGGGATTCGCTTTCGATAACCAGGTGTGCGATTGTTTCCCTACAAGCACTCCGGCAGCAATCCAAAGGGGAATAAGCAATGCATAAACTAAAAATCGTTTGGGCCCCAGGCCCGATTTGAGCACTTCCTTTTCATTGGTAGGATAATCTATGGCATCGAATGGACATGAGTTGGTACATAATTTACACTGAATGCATGCTGCCGGTGTGATGGAAAGGTGCCATTTCGAAAAGCGTGACATCCAGTTCAGCAAAACACTGTACGGGCAAAAGAAACGGCAGTAAGGCCGGGCTACAAACATGCCCATCAGTAAAAAGCTGATCCCCAGCACCACCATATGAAATTTGGCATCCATTCGGAAAATACCCACAAACGGATCGTAGCGGCAGATGATAAAGTCGGTTCCGGTGGCAGCAAACAGTACGGCCAGCGAAAGGTAAATGTAGGGAATCAGGCCCAGGGTTTTGTTCAGCCACTTGGGTAAGCTAATCGGTTTAATAATTACCACATCCTGAATTGCCCCCAGCGGGCAGGCCCCGGCACAAAATGTCCTTCCGAAAAAAAGGGTAAATGCCAAAGGCAAAATAAAAAACAGCAGTGCCGTAAGAGAAATGGCATAAGTAGGATCAGCGAACGAAAGGGCAACATTCTGAATGGCCCCGATGGAGCAAATGCAGCCGTTCCGGTAAAAACCGAAGTAGATAAGCGTAAAAACCGAAAGCCACAAAATACCTTGGCGCGAACGTTTTTTAATGGCCAACCATGTAGCAAGCGAAAGCACTACCAATAAAACCAGTACATCGAAATACTCCAGAGACAACGCACGTGGTTCCGGTGTTTGGGTGGAAGGCTGTACGTAGCCTGATTCGAACTCGGGTTTTGGAAAGCGTTGCTGCTGCGCCAAAACAGGCAACGTAAAAGTCAGCAAGTAAAAAATAAAAAATATGTATTTCAGTTTTTTCATTGTTCGTCAGGATTCCGGGTTTTTTGAAAAGTCTCCTTTTATGTGGTATGCCTCACTGGCTTTTACCCTTTTAATGGCATCCGACGGGCAAACACGGGCAATGGAACATTCGTTGCAGTTCAGGCAAATATCATGGATTATTTGCAGGTGAAGCGAACCATTCCCAAAGGAGGTACATCCTTCCACGCATTTGGCGCAACCGATACAAAGGTCTTCATTTATAATGTATTCAAAATAAGGTTCTTCAATGAATTTACGTTCGATTGCGGCAGTGGGGCAGAGCTGGTTCTCGGCGGCTGTACTTAATGCATTGGCATCGGGTTTGAAATAGCCGCCACACAAATCGCAGTAGCCGCAAAGATCGTAGGCGTGAACACATTTAACGGCGGAAGGAGACATGATACAATCAGTGGCACAGCGTCCGCATTGGGTACATTCAAACGGATCGATTTGCCATACGTAATCATCTTTCACCACTTTGCTCAACGCCAGACCGCTGACACTGCCCAGTGCCAGCGCCAAGGACAACCGAACCCCGCTCTGTATGAATTCGCGTCTGTTTTTCGATTTACTTTTGTCTTCCATCTGATTCTATTCTCTAAATCTTAATCATCGTCTCCATATGCGGCGCATGGTTTGTTTGCTTTTCAAACGATCTGCCAGCTTGCGCCTTATTAAATCCGGACATCATTTTCCCCATGGGGAAACAAGATTAAACTCCTACGGAGTTTTTTCCTGTTGTTGTTCATTCTGTTTGGTCTCTGCAGCCTGTGGCAGTTCGCAACGGGCAAACTGACCGCATTTTTGGCAGGCCGGTGAAACCGAACAGGTAGTATCTACCTTTTTATGAACCACCAGGTATCCTGCGGTGGCAGCCATTGCCCCCAGGATTAAAATCCGGCCTCCGGTTTTTATAAATTCTTTTCGGTTCATTGCATTTTTAATCTTTTACTTTTTGGTGCCCTGCGCATCCGTATCTCAACCCATTCATGCGGATGCACTTTTTTACTCATTTTTTACCACCATCAGACTAAAGTCCGGTGCTGTTTTTTGGTTTGAATACCCGCACTACTTTTTTATCAAAATCGAGTGCATATATATTGTTTTGGTTGTCAGCGGCCACATCGGGCGCCTGACCTTCCTCTGTAAATTTTTCGGGTGCAGCAACCACTCCTTCAAACTCTCCGGAACGTTTATGGATTTTAATTCTTACCAATCCTTTTTCGCTGGTTACATAGCGCCCGTCGTTCAGAAACGTAAAATGCGACGGATTGCAGCATCCGCTAAACCCGTCCACAGTCATTCCTGTTTTTTTCCAGTGAGAGCGAAGATTCCCTTCAAAGGTGTAATTCTCAAAAGCATGAAGGCCGGGATTTACCACCCACAGTTCGTTTTCATCGTTTACATTCAAATCGAAACAAGGGCTGGGGATAATAAATCCATGAAGCGCATCCTCATCAGCCTTTCCCTCAAATTCTCCCCGCATTTCACCTTCTGCAGAAAAGCGAATCACACGCCTGTTGCCGGCATCGGCTACAAACACATTATTTTCAGTGGCGGCAATGGCTGTTATCAACGAATTTTCTTTCAGCGGTTGCCACTCATCCAACACGTTTCCCGCTTCATCATAAATCAGAATACGGTTGTCGATTGCCAAAAAAACTTTTCCGTCCCAAACTTCAATAGCCTGCACTTTCCCCGGCAGGTTAAATTCTGAGCTCAATACCCCTGATAAGTCAATAATTTTCAGGCTTCTGTCGCCGGCGACATAGATTTTTTTATTTTGAATGGCAAGGGCAGCAGGTTCTTGAAAACCAATCCTGAAATTTTTGGATTCTTTGTAATGAATCAAGTCCGGATTGACCGATTTAAATGCCTCCACATCGTATGCAAACGGATTGGGCCTGCTACGGTTGGGACGATCAGAAACATAATCGCCCACAATGACCACCACAATTATAACCGTCAGAATGAGGAGAAAAATGATGATTCCTTTGTTCTTCATTTTTTATCTTTTAGTAATAAAAAACACAATCAAAAAACCAGGACTGAAACATTTATTCATGTTGCAAAAACAAGTATTTCTAAATCTTTTTTAATTAATTTTTTCCAATTCTACAGCGTATTCCCTGATAACAACTGTATCGTTCAAACCAAAATTTAATATTGAGTTTTCATCAAATGTATTATTAAACCCGGTCCCCACAAAAGCTCCGTTTTCAATAGTATAGCCAGCAAAATCAATAAAAGGAATAATTAACTTTTCATTGTTTTCGACAGCATAATAACATTGCTTAAAATGGACTGATTTACGAAATCCGGTTGTCCAGGGAAGATTATATTCTACATAATAAATGGGAGAATATTTAAACAAACTGCTTTTAACAAATGATGAATTTAAGATTGGAAATTTTGTTGTATCCTGACTTTCCCAGTAGGTTACCCCGTTATATCTGTGAACAGTTCTTATTTTTTCTTCCGGTGTTTCATCAATCTGCAATTGTATCGTATCGGCAGAAATATAAGTTACTGTTATTCCTTTATATTCCGATGATTCTTTTTTTTCAGCCAAATAAGATTTAAATCTGTTAATTACTTCTTCATTCGAAGTAATTTCCCCGTTTTTTGCAAAAACTTTTACAACAGATTCTGTTTCATAACTGTAAACGTATTGAACCGGATATTCCGGTACTTTTTCTGTCTCGTCTTTTTTGCAGGATAATATTCCTGTTAACAACAATAGAATAATTAGTATGAGTTGATAATTTTTCATAGTTTCAAGAAGTTTATGATTTCAATTCAATACAAACCATCCTTTTCGAATCGCGCATAATTAAATACCCGTCTGCAATGGCAAACGGCGCCCAGGCATCGTGCCCGTCTTCAATCACTTTCACCTGATCAATCTGAATATACTTTTCGGTACTGGGCCTGGCAATAAAAAGCGTTCCATCATCATTCAGAATGAACAGTTTATCATCGGCAATAAAATAGGGCCCCAGTCCGAAACGGTTTTCTGTTCCACTGGTCCATACCATTTCCTTCGGATTGTCGGGATGAACACAAACCAACTGGTTTCTGTTAGGACCACCGTCTTTGGGCACAATGCCCAAAAGATGGCCGTTCCAGTATAGCGGTGTTTGCTGTTCGCAGGCAAGGCCTTCCCGGGGGGCATATTTCGACAGTACGTTGATAGAGAAATTTCCATTGTTTTCCGTTAGTTCGGCCATCATTCCCCCGGCACCATAACCGGCAGTCATAAAAATTTTGCCATCTGGCATACAAACCGGTGAAGGCGCTACTACCGAGTGATTCCATACCGTTGTTTGCCAAAGGATTTTGCCAGCATCGTTGCCATCGGCAGCCACACCCACCAAAGCGCCAATGGCGCTGTAAACATACATTTTCCGGTCACAAAAGGTAAAAGGCATTACCGAGGAGTGCGACATCTTCCAGCCTTCCGGATTGGGGGTTTCCCACAATTTCTCGCCGGTTTTCATGTCGATGGCTACCATCAGGGCATTGCCGCCAGTGGCAATAATGGCTTTCCCGTCATCGACAAGCGGGCACTGACCGGTGTACCACAGCGGTACTTCCGACTCATATTCCCTGGCTACGTCGAGACCCCACATAAAGTCACCGGTTTCGCGACTGAGGCACATCACGTGGCACAAGGGCCCCATGGTCAGGATATGATTTTCGGTAACTGCCGGAATGGTGCGCGACATACCGTGGTTACGCTTAATATTCAGGTTGTAGCCGCGCACCCACATTTCTTTTCCGTCAGCCAGTGAATAGCACCGCAATATGTCGGCACGTTCTTCTTCATCGTAATCGAGTACATAAACCAGTCCTTTGTAAATAGCGGCTCCGGAATGTCCTTCGCCCAACTCCTGCTTCCATAAAATTTTTGGTCCGTTGCTGTCAAATTTGTCGATAAGTTTTACCGGTGATTTGGAAATATTGTCAAAATCTTCTCCCCTGAAACGTGGCCAGGTTTCAGTCATTCCGGTATAACTTTCAGCAAACTGCTCAAAGTACTCTCCAATTTCCACAACCTGCGCTTCGGCGCCCTTGCCGCGGTTATCAGCGCCTTCCACGTTTATTTCGAAATCACGGGTAGGATCGGCCTGTAGCCACCATGCAATAAAACCAAGGGAAATAATCCCCAGGGAATAGGATAGAATTTTTATGATTCGCCTGCTGTCCATTGATTTTTTGTCCCAAACTTTCCAGGGGTTAAAACCTGGAAGGTTTGAAAAGCTGTTTTATTTTTCTTTTATATCGAAGGCGAAAAGTACCTCGCCATGCCGCATCAGTAGCTTCCCGTCGGCAATAAACGGATGCGCCCAGTGAGGGCCCGCACCTTCGGTAATACGGAATTCGCTGATGACTTCAAATCCATTGGGATCGGGTTTAATCAACCCAACATTTCCACGTTCGTTGTAGGCGTAAAGCAACCCGTCGGCTATTACAATGGGGCCTTTGGTATCCCAATCGGCCACGTATTTTATTTCGCCGGTTTCCCAGTCCATACAAACCCAACGGCCACGCCGGTTGTCGAACCAGTTTGAACCGTAAATGTATCCGTCGTGAAGCACTACTCCGCCAATGTGGTTGTCGAGTGTGTGATCGACAAATTTTTCAGTAACGGAAGTTCCGGTAGAGTCCATTGTCAGCATCACTGCCGGATAATTGTATCCCGTTGTAATAAAAATTTCATTGTTTTTTATGATCGGGGTGTTGGGCAAAATCAGGCCATTATCCTGGTATTTCCATTTTTCGGGCTGCCAGTACTGGTATGTCCAAACAACTTTTCCCGATTCCGGCTCCAACGATATCAGATGAGAGGCAGTGGCCGTCAGGATAAACCGTTGTCCGTTAAGTTCATAAGTGGTGGCTGAGATGTAGGAACGGGGACCGCCCACTGATTCACTTTTCCAGATTAATTCCCCTGTCAGTTTATTTAAAGCCACAACGCTTGTTTCCTTTCCTCCGGGGGTGCAAATTACCTTGTCGTCAATAACCAGCGGAGTTTCAGAATTTCCCCAGACATGGTATTCGCATTGATAATCCTTGTCTACCTCAACGGCCCAGGTTTCTTCCCCTGTTTCCCTGTTGATGCAGACCACACGGCCGGTTCCACTTTGTACATAAATTCTGTCGTCTTCAACAACTGGCGTACTTCGTGTGTCTGGAAATGACTGGTTCCAGGCCCGACCGTACGCAACCTGCCACTTCACGTTGCCATCCAGGTCAAGAGCTGTCAGGTAATCCAGGGTATCAATCATCCCCGATACGTAAATCATATTATCTGCAAGAATAGGTGAAGACCACCCCTTCCCGATATTTTCAGCTTTCACTATTAATTCCGGGCCACCTTCAGGCCACGATTTTAAAAGGCCGGTTCCGGGGAAATGTCCGTCGCGGTCAGGGCCGCGCCATTGTGCCGGTTGGGCATTAGATGAAGAAACAATTAGAAGCAGAATCAAACTCCTCCAAAAAACTTTCATGGTTTTATTTTCGTTGGTTTAACTGAACAACAAGCCGGATTTTTGTATTGAATGTCGTCTGATTACTTAATCCGGTAAGCAATCATAGTATTTCCGTGGCGCAGGTAAAGCCGTCCGTTATGAATTACCGGATGCGACCAGTGCTGCGCAGATCCCAGCTCCACACGGGTTTTGCTTACCAGGTTAAAGCCTTCGGGAGTAGCCCCGACAAGGGCTAGTTCACCCCGATCGCTGTAGCAGTATAGCATCCCGTCGGCAGAAATGGTAACGCCTTTCCCAATATCCGTAGCCTCATATTTTTCTTCGCCGGTTTTCCAATCAACACAGCGCCACTGGCGGTTGTTGTCGCCCGAGCCGTAAAGATAGCCGTCAACCAGTACCATCCCGCCAATGCGGTTGTCAAGGTTTTCGTTAAACCATGCTTTGGTAACACTGCTTCCATCCGCATTAAGGTCGAGTTTAACGCCTCCTTGTCCGTAACCGCTGAAACAGAAGAGACCGCCATCGTGATAAATGGGTGTGTTGGCATGAACCTGCCATTTGTTGGTTTGTGGATGCGACCATAGTGTTTTGCCGTCTTTTATGTCAATCCCTATAATGTGGTCAGCCGTCATTGTAACCAAAAGCTTTCGGGCCGGAAGTTCCACCAAAAGCGGGGTGCAGTACGCTGAAAGCTCCCCATTGCCTGGTGACGACCAGACCAGGTTTCCGTTAAACCGGTTGAGTGCAACCACATTGTTTTTCTTTCCGCCGGGAGTAATAAAAATTAAGTCTTCATTCACAACCGGTGTTTCAGTAACTCCCCACCTGATGTTTCTCCCGTCTAAATCTTTAAAAACATCTTTACGCCATTTTACTCCTCCGTTGTGTGCATCCATGCAGGTCAGCACTCCGTTCCCGGAGTAGATGTAAAGCAAATCGCCGGCAACAACAGGTGTAGAACGCGAACCGGGATAACTTTCGTGAAATTCTTCGCCGTAAGGAGCCTTCCATTCCAGATTGCCATCGTAATTTAAAACAAAAATGTGACCTGTCTGGTCAATCATTCCTGAAAGATAAATCAAACCGTTGGCAAATGCCGGTGAGGAATGCCCTTCTCCCAGTTCATCGAAATGCCAAATAATTTCCGGTCCGGAATCCGGCCATTTTTTTAACAGGCCAGTTTCATCGTAAACACCGCTGCCATTTGGCCCTCTCCAACGGGTGGGCGTTTGCGAAAACACCGTTAGTCCCGTGAATATTAGTGAAATAAATAGAAAACTTACCCTTTTGAACATTGATTTTCGGTTTTAAATTAATTGCCTAAAAATAAAACCAATAAGTGATATTTACAATGCACTGTTGTAATTTATTACATGTCTAAATAGTGATATATGTTTACACTTTGTTAAGAAGTCATTAACAAAAAAACGGGCGAGTTTTTGATTCAACGAAAAATTTGAAAGTTAGTTTCCTGACTTTAACTTAACCGAATATTAAGATAAGTTTGTGATGTTTAGTTCCAAACATAATTTTGCAGACTATCAATGGCCTGCTTAATTTAGATGTTATCATTAGTCTGTATTCCTGAATTTTGTAGTAAAATTGTAAGATAATACTATGGCCTGATAATAAGAAAATGAAAAAAGGATATGAAAAAATTAAAATTTTTCAATTTACAGGATTTGTTAATATCTGTAATTCCCGGTTTTTTGACGATTCTCACAACAATAAAAGATTTTGAGTTTTGGATTGCACTCATTTTGGGTATAGTGGTATTACTTCTGTTTATTGTATTAATAATCAGGAAAAATATTGGAGTCTATAAGAAGGAAATCGCTGACATTCTGGCTAATGGCTACTATATTAATTTTCTCGAAAACTTATCTTACAATTTATATGAATTTGAAAATGAGATAGAATTCGGGGATAAAAAAACAGAATTCTATGATTTGGATAAAATATCAATTGAGATAATTGTTCCCCGTTCGAATGAGAAATTATGCGAAGTTGCGGATAAACTGAATGATTCCAAAAAATTGGAGAGTATCAACCTGAAGAATCGAAAAAATAACTCCGGCTTTTGGGCCCGGGCTGAAAGAACAGGCGATTCTATTATTATAAAAGACTTCCCGAGGACTTTATTTTCATTGCCTAAATATCTTAAAAATGAATTGGGAGAAGAGTATGACGAGAAGAAGTCCATGAAATATCATAAAATTTTTACAGATAAAATAGAGAAACTTATTTCAGAAAACAGTCAAAACAGAGTATTGGCAAAGTTTAAAATAGTGGAAGAGTAGCCCCTGATCCTAATGGGACGGGGCTGAAATTGGCACCGGGAATTTGTCAGGAACGTTTAGGCGGTGAGAGAACTGACCCCGGTAGGGCATAAGGTTTTTAGTTAATTATTGACATGATAGATTTTACCAAAATGTTTGAGTCGCAGCAGGTTTTATTGAGACCTGTGAGGCGCGATGACTACAATGAGTTTATACCATTAACGCAGGATAAAGGTTTGTGGACATACTTTACCAACGATTTATCTGAAAAGGATGCACTCCTGGCGTGGGTTGAGGCGGGAATAAAGGAGTTAACCCTTAAAAAACGGCTTGCGCTTTCCATTGTGGACAAAAAAACGAATTCTGTTGCAGGCTCCACAAGCATTGGAAATATTTCGGAACGCGACAAAAGGGTAGAGATAGGATGGACATGGTTAGGCCGGAAATATCAGGGGAAAGGAATAAATGACCAGGCCAAATACCTGCTCCTTAAATATTGTTTTGAGGAACTTGAATGTGAGCGTGTTGAATTTAAAACCGATGTTTTGAATGAGCCGGCGAGAAATGCCCTGAAGCGCATTGGAGCCGTTGAAGAGGGAGTTTTAAGGAGCCATACCCTAATGACTCATAACCGAAGACGAGACACCATTTATTATAGTATTTTAAAAGGGGAATGGAAAAACATCAACGCAAAAACAACCGGCCTAAAAAGCTGGTTATAATGAGGGTGATGCGGTTTGTAACCGCATTGATTCCGATTGAAAATCGCCGTTTCCAGAATATAGAGGCCGACTTTACGACACTACAATGAGATACAGAGAAATTAAACCGGTTGGATTTTTAACCCATTTTGTTCAGTGTTTTTGGGAATATGAAAATACTGAAACGGATATTGAACATACTATTTTGCCTGACGGTTATTTTGATTTAATTGCAGAATTTAAAAATGGAATATTTAAAAGCCTGAAAATTACCGGTGTGTGGACAAAGCCAACAAATGTAATTATTCCAAAATCGACTAAAATGTTTGCTGTCCGGTTTAAACTCCTGGCGACTGAATACCTTTTTCAACAAGAAATAAAATCCATTCTGGACACCACGAAACCGTTGCCTGCTGATTTTTGGAATATCAATAAATACCAAAGTAATGAGTTTGAATCCTTTGTTTCAGACATAACATACAGGCTGGATAATTCGATAAAACACCTCAGAGAAATCGACAACAGAAAATTACAGCTTTTTAAGTTTGTTTATCAGGATAAACCAAATTCGGTAAAAGAACTTTCACAACGCGTATTTTGGAGTAGCCGGCAAATCAATCGTTATTTCAACAACCAGTTTGGCTTTTCATTAAAAGAATTTTTAAAAATTACACGCTTTAAATCCTCTTTTAAACAAATTTCAAACGGTGATTTGTACCCTAAAAATGATTTTTTTGATCAGGCCCATTTTATCAGGGAAGTAAGAAAATATGCGGGAGCAACGCCAAAAGAATTGTATAAAAACAAAAACGACCGATTTATACAATTATCAAAGCCAAAGCAAGGGTAGTTTTGTCGTATAATTTTAAAAAATAGAAAAATGAAAGCAGGCAAACTTACCCCAAACTTAGAAGTAGCGGATATTAAACAAACCGTTGATTTTTATGCAGAAAATCTTGGATTTAAATTGATTATGGCTGTTCCGGAAAGTCAGGACAGTGTCGATCAGAACTTGGCAGATGACCGGCAATATGTTTATGCATTGATGCAAAAAGACGGTGTGGAACTCATGTTTCAACGTTCGGATTCTTTTAAGAATGATGTGGTGCTTTCAAAAGGATTATCTATTGGAGCAAGCGTTTCATTTTATATGGAAATTGAAGGCATGGAAGAGTTCTACAAAATCTTGAAAGAGAAAGAGCTTTCGGTTACGGAACTTAAAACTTCCTGGTATGGCATGCAGGAATTTTACCTGAAGGACATAAATGGTTACATTCTGTGTTTTGCTCAAAAATCTGAAGGAGATGAATATTGAAGAATTAAGAGATTATTGTTTGTCGATGAAAGGGGCAGAAGAAAAAATGCCCTTTGACAACAAAACATTAGTGTTTTCTGTTAAAGGGAAGATGTTCTGTGCTACCGATGTGGAGGATTATGAGCTGATTAATCTTAAATGTAATCCCGAGGAGGCCATTTTGTTGCGTGAAAAATATGAGGACGTAATTCCCGGTTATTATATGAATAAGAAACATTGGAATAGTATAAAAACAAACGGTAGTATTTCAGATACATTACTGGAAGAATGGATTAGAAACTCCTATAACCTGGTTGTTGCCGCTCTTCCAAAAAAAGTACAAAAAGAACTGGCAGAAGAATAGAAAGAGCGCAACAGAAAGGTCTGATTCAAACAGACAATAAAAGATATAGATATGAAACGAACATGAATTTTAATTCTTTAAATTCACAAACCTGCCTACCGGCAGACAGGCAAGAAGAATTAAAATTGACTTAGGTCGAACTTCGTTTCATCGGGAGTTACATCGAATACAAACGAAATAAACAATTTTAATGAGATGAAGTGGAATACGAATCTGTATGACCAAAAACATGATTTTGTTTCGGGCTATGGGAAAGATGTAATTAAGTTACTGGCGCCTGAAAAGGGAGAAGATATTTTGGATTTGGGGTGTGGAACCGGCGATTTAGCTGAAATCATCAGTCAAACTGGCGCCAATGTATTGGGGATCGACAGTTCTGAGGAAATGATAAAAAGGGCCCGGGAGAAATATCCTCACATTGAATTTATGGTAGCCTCTGCTGACAACTTTAGCTTCGGAAAAAAAATGGATGCGGTTTTCTCTAATGCAACGCTGCACTGGGTGCTGGAAAAAGAAAAAGCCGTAGACTGTATTTATAACAGCTTGAAAAAGGGAGGGAGATTTGTTGCCGAGTTTGGGGGAAAAGGAAATGTTGGAAACATCGTTTCAGCCCTGAGAAGTACCTTGGAAAAACACGGATACGTTGATCTTGCCCAAAAGCAATTGTGGTATTTTCCCTCACTTTCTGAATATGCTTTCTTGCTGGAAACAAAGGGATTTAGGGTAGAATGGGCTTCTCATTTCGACAGGGACACACCGCTGAAAGACAATGATGGAATGAAGAATTGGATTTATATGTTTGGCAAATCTTTCCTGGAAACATTAGATGATTCCATTACAGAACAAATTTTATCGGAAGTGGAAGAGAAAGTGAGACCCACAAACTTTAAGGACAATCAATGGTATGCAGACTATGTGAGATTGAGAGTGGTGGCCGTAAAGCAATAACCGCCAGCCACTTTCCCGATTGATTGACAGGATTTCCTGTGCTACGTTCATTGGGCATCAGTCGGAACCCAAAGCCCCGACAGCCTTTGTATTTTTAAATAACTTAATGGCAACCGCAATTTGTGTCACATCCTGAATGGGAGTTTCGTTTCTTTTTCAGGAAGAATTTTTTAACCAGGTAAGCCAGCGCTGCCAATACAATCAGGTAAACCAGTATGTTTTGTAATTCCCACATCTTACTCAATTTTTTAGTGTCTATTTTATAAACTGGTATGCCAGCAAAGCCGTAACATAAGCAAAGCCGGTCATGAAAAAAAGTTGGATCAGGGGCCACTTCCAACTGTACGTTTCCCGTTTTACGACGGCCAGTGTGCTCATACACTGCATGGCAAAGGCGTAAAAGAGGAGAAGGGAAATGCCTGTTGGAAAGTTAAATGTTTTTTCTCCTGTCCATTCGTTTATTTCACCGGAAAGCCGTGTTTTTATCGTTTCTTTTTCTTCGGTTCCCACACTGTATATGGTGGCGAGAGAACCTACAAATACTTCGCGGGCGGCAAATGAAGTAACCAGTGCAATCCCAATTTTCCAGTCGTAACCCAGTGGACGGATGACGGGTTCAATGACATGCCCGATGATGCCAATGTATGAATGGCGTAGCTTGTACGATGCGATAGCTGTATTCCGCTCTTCTTCGCTAAGTTGTGTGTTTCCGGGTTGCGCCATGACGATTTCTTCTGCATTCTTAAATTGTTCGGAAGGCCCGTGCGAGGCCAGAAACCAGAGTACAATGGAAATGGCCAGAATTATTTTCCCTGCATTAACCACAAAGTCTTTGGTTTTCTCCACCACCGTGTAGGTCACGTTTTTTACCATCGGCATTCTGTAGCCGGGCATTTCGGCCACAAAAAATGAACGGCTTTTTATTTTCAGTATTTTGTTTAAAATGAAGGCTGAAAAAATGGCCATAATAAGACCGAGAAGGTACAGCACCATCAGCGTGAGCCCCTGCAGGTTGAGCCCCATAAAATTTTGGTCGGGAATTACCAGCGCCACAATAATAAGATATACCGGCAAACGGGCTGAACAGGTTATGAATGGCGTTACAAGAATGGTAATCAGGCGCTCTTTCCAGTTTTCGATGGTCCGTGTGGCCATGATGGCCGGAATGGCGCAGGCAGTGCCCGATATGAGCGGAACCACACTCTTCCCGCTTAGCCCGAAACGGCGCATAAAACGATCCATTATAAAAACTACCCGGCTCATGTAACCACTTTCTTCGAGGATGGAAATGAACAGGAAAAGAAAGGCAATCTGCGGCATAAAAATCACGATTCCCCCAATGCCCGGAATAACACCTTCGGCAAGAAGTTCGGTGAAAGAGCCGGAAGGAAGGGTGTTACTTACCCATTCGGCCATGGATGCAAACAACCCGTCAATGAAATCCATGGGATAGCTGCTCCAGTTGTAAATTGACTGGAATACGAGCAGCATAATCAGGAAAAAAATGACATAACCCAATACCCGGTGGGTTAAAATACGATCTATCCTGCTGCGGAGGTCGGTTGCGGCGGCCAGGTCCTTTTTGTACCCTTCTTTCAGCAGCTTATTAATAAACAGATAGCGCAAAATGGTTTCCTTTTGCTGCATTTTTTTGCGTTCCGTCTGGCTTCGTTCGGGAAAACCATTGGTATCGTGCAACCGGTGTTCACTATTTTTATGATCGAGAAAATCTGACTCCCGGGTGTGAGTCAGCCAGAGTTTATACAAATCCTCACCGGGGAAAGCTTTTTGCAGTTCTGCAAAGTACACCGGATCAATATCGGTAACTTTTATACAGGAACTGACTGACAGTTCCCGGAATTGTAAAATGAGTTTTTTTAACTCGTCAATGCCGGTTCCTTTCCGGGCGCTCACCAGTGCAATTTTGGTGTGCAGTTGTTTTTCAAATAAGGCGATGTCCAGCGAAATCCCTTTTCGCGGCATTATGTCGGCCATGTTAACAACCAGGATGACCGGAATTTTAAGATCTTTTATCTGTGTGAACAGGAAGAGGTTTCGCTTTAAATTTTCCACATCGGCCACCATAACCACCAGGTCGGGACGACTCTCCGGCTCACTGTCAAGCAACAGTTGCACCACAATTTGTTCATCGGCAGATGTTACATTAAGGCTGTAAGTTCCCGGCAAGTCAGTAATCCGGGCTTTGGAGCCGTCCGGCAATTTGCAGGTACCTACCTTCTTTTCAACCGTAATACCGGGGTAGTTCCCTACTTTCTGGTTTAACCCGGTAAGCTGGTTAAATACAGAGGTCTTCCCTGTATTCGGGTTTCCGATAAGCGCCACATTGAGTTCTGCCATGTTTCATTCTGCTTTCGCAATTTCTATTAATGCGGCGGTCTCCCTGCGTATGGCAAAATAACTACCGCTGATGTTTAAATACAAGAGATCGTTAAAAGGAGAAAGCTGAATGAGTTGTACTTCATTCCCGGGCAAACACCCCATCTCCTGCAATTTTACAGGGATGGCATCGGTTGAATATTCCCCGATAATCCCTTTTTCCCCCTTTTTCAAATGGGCAATTGTGTTTTTTATCACTTTATTTAACATCAGGCAGCAATTTATGTTCTCGTTTACAATTTTTCTGAATATCTGACTCTGTTTTAAGAGGGCAATAATATTGTATTTCCTGAAACGGATCAATCCCAACAAATAGGGATTTTAAAGTATTTTATTTTGCCCGCGTATTTTAAGTTATTTCTGATTGAACAATCATTTTTTAGTTGTGTTTCCTAGGTGTGTCAATAAAATATCCGGTCATATCAGTTGTCTTGTCGGCCATATTGGTTTTGCACTCCGTGTTGCCATTTGTAGAATATTATGCTTTTAAGGAGTATATTATTGAAAATTTATGTATTGAACGGGATAACCCAAAATCCTGTTGCCAGGGAAAGTGTTACCTGGAAAAAAGAATCAGGGAAACCAATACAGACACCCCGCAAGATGAACAAGCTCCTGCTGTTTCGAAAACAGAACGCGTAGAATACAATTTACCTGCGGGGTACAGTATTTCGGTTTGTGTTTTCGAACATCCTGCCGAATTCGGTTACATTATTCCCGGATACGATTTTAATTTTTACGAGGCTGTTTTTCATCCGCCTCAAAAAGTATAATTCCTTTTAGAGATTGTTTTGATTTTATTCGTTGGAATTATTCCGATGTGCTTTTTGTTTGGATAAAACGGATTTTATGCGAACCATTTCCGTTGTTTACGAAAAATTCAATGCCACTGAAACGAAATAGTCGCAGCATAAAATAAACGGATAAATTCAACGCAGTCTCCCGTTCAACCTTTCTTTTTACGCCATTTAACCGCTTCCCTGATGGGGAACGAGGGTGTTTATGGTATCTCCGGAGCAGCTTAATTGTTCTGAAGATACACAGTTCCTGTTTCTATTTTATACAATGTAATGGGAGAGAAGAGAGGAAAATTACCATGTTTTATATGTATTTAGTTTTAAGATTTTTAATTGAAAGATGAATAACAGAAATTTTTTGATCGTGCTTTTTCTTGCTCTTGTTTTTGTAGCCTGTGAGAAAGACGATGAATATATTCAGGATATAGAAGAGACGATGGTATCCATCGCAAAAGCTGACTCCGAATCCGGTTATTTTAGTGTAGAATTATTAGCAAAAGATACGTTGTTTGAAGGGTATAATAGCCTGTTCCTCGATATTACAAAAAAATCGGATTTGGAACCGGTATCCCAGGCATCTGTCGCATTTTTTCCGCTGATGAATATGGTCGCAATGAAACATGCCGCACCCGTCGAAAATCCGGAGACGTTTCCAAACGAAGAGGGTTATTTTGAAGGCGCCGTAGTTTTTATTATGCCTGATAATCCCGATGAAAGCTGGAGCCTGGCCGTGGCAATAGATGCTGACGGTGTAAAAGATACCGTCAATTTTATGATACCGGTGGTCAAAAGTCTTGAGGAAGCGCGTAAAATAAGTATCATGTCTGAAATTGACGGGAAAATCTATTTCATATCGCTGCTGGAACCGTCAGAACCAAAAGTAGGAATGAACGATATTGAGTTCACGGTTCACTACCGCCAAAACATGATGAGTTTTCCGCCTGACGAAGACATTTCAATAACCATAGAGCCCGAAATGCCTTCCATGGGACACGGTTCACCCAATAATGAAAATCCCGTGCATGTTGGAAACGGGCACTACAAAGGAAAGGTTAATTTTACCATGACTGGTTGGTGGCGTATAAACCTGGAGCTTACCAAAAACGGGGCAACGGTTGCCAACGACTTATCGTTTGATGTAACTTTTTAATGGGGTAAAGAGCATCCTTTCTCTTTCCTTTTTTACCGGAATAACAATGAAGACTTCATTATTTTTGTTGTGCCCGCTGATTGCCTTTAGCAATTATTTGTGGGCACAACAATCCGGCAGCGACATGCCGAAAGATACTGTTCAGATTGAAGAAATAACGGTGACGCAGAATTTTATTCTGAACGATGAAAACATGGTAAAATATTACCAGTCGTCTCACAGTTCGGGGATCGATAAAATGAATGCCCGCCTGGGAGGTGTTTCCCTTATCAGCAGGGGGGCGTATGCCCGGGAACCTGTTTTAAACGGTTTTTCCGGCGGGCAGATTAATGTGACCATTGGCGGAATGAAAATGTTTGGCGCCTGCACCGACAAAATGGATCCCATCACCTCCTATATTGAGCCAATTAATCTGAAAAGTGTCCGGTTAAACCAGGGAACAACTGGCAACAAAAGCGGCAGCACAGTCGGGGGGGCTTTTGATATGGAATTGCAACAGCCCGAGAAATCGGCTTTCAATCTGGAAACAGGTGCCAGGTATGAAACCGTTTCCACCGGAAAAACCGGGTTTCTTCTTTTGAATTATGGTCAGGAACAATGGGCTTACCGGGTAAGTGGTGTTTACAAACATTTTTTACCCTATGCCGGAGGAGACGGAAAAACAGTGCCATTCACGCAATATGGAAAAATAAATCTCCTCCAATCGTTTCTGTACAGTCCGGCTTCCAGGCATCGTTTTATTTTCGACTGGCTGATTGATGATGCTTTCGATATCGGGTATCCGGCCTTGCCCATGGATGTAAGCAGGGCAAAAGGGCGAATGTACAGTTTGGAATTTGCTTCAGGTAAGCGAATGTTGAATATCAGTAACTTAAAAGCGAAAGTGTATTGCAATTCGGTTTTTCACCTCATGGACGACTCGCAACGGGATAGCTTATATTTTGTGAAAAGCTCAAAGACGGGTAAGTTGGATAGTGTTTACATGAAAATGGATATGCCCGGATGGACGCGCACCAGCGGCGCCTTTGCAGAAGGGGATATCCGCTGGTCAGAGAAAAACCTGTTTTCGTTTAAACTGGAAAGTTATTCCAACTGGTCGAAAGCCGAAATGACCATGTTTATGAATAACCTTTCAAATCCCGGAGAGCCGCCTATGTTTGCAGAAACCTGGCCCGAAAACCGGCGGTGGGTATCGGGTGTTTTTATTAAAAACGATTACGTGTTAAGCCCGAAAACAATGGTTAGCGCCGACTTTCGCGCGGATTACAGCTCCTCCGTAATTTTATCGGAACAGGGGAGGCAGCAGTTTAATTCGTTGGGATACCCGGTTGACCGAAATTTTCAAAAAATAGTCAAATCGGGAAATCTGATGGTAGCCCATTCCCTTCAGCGGTTCTGGCAACTCAAAGCCGGAGTAGGGTGGGGCGAGCGACTTCCCACACTCTCGGAGCAATTTGGTTTTTACCTGTTCAACGCCCTCGACGGGTACGATTATCTGGGTAATCCCCATATAAAACCAGAGCAATCATACAGTTTTTTTGTCCACCTGAATTATTCGCAGGCCCGTTTTAAATTTTCGGCAGAAGCCCGGTACAATCATATCAACAATTATATTCTGGGACTTAACGACCCGGGGTTTGAGGCATTGAATTTATACGCTTCAGGCATCAAAAAATATGAAAATATCGATTTTGCCAGGCTGTTTTCAGCCAACGTGCAATTTTTGTGGGAACCGTTTCAATGGCTTGAGTTTTTTAATGTGATGAAATATAATTGGGGAGAGACCTTTGCAAACCGCCCGTTGCCTTTAATCCCTCCACTCAAAAATTTGTTTTCAGTTCATGTGGAAGGGAAAAATTTTAATGTTCAGGCCGAAACCGAATACTCCGCCCCGCAAAACCGGATAAACAAAAATTTTGGAGAGACAGAAACCCCCGGGTTTTTTTTACTGCATTTTAAGACGGGGTATAAAATAAAAGCAGGCCCGTCGGTTATTCATTTGAATGCAGGCATCGAAAATATTCTGGATAAGGTTTATTCTGAGCATCTTGACTGGGGGAACTATAACCGCCCGGGGAGAAATTTTTACCTGTCGGTGAGTTATAAACATTAAGCCGGAACCTTCGTTTGAGGAAAGGAAAATGAGCAACATAAAACAGTGGATTTTCGGATTTATCAACATCGAATAAATCCCATTTTATAAGGCGAATATTGACCAAAAATTTGCAACCTGTTTATAACTCTTTCCATTAAAATCAATTCAAAAACCTTAAAATTGCATCACGGTTATAGGTTTATCTCAAAATAAATCTTTTTGATGATAAAAAAAGGGAATCCCGTGTAAATCGGGAGCTGTACCCGCAGCTGTAAGTCCGTTAAAAGTTTTTGAACTTCATAGCCACTGTCCGGTAGCCGCCGGATGGGAAGGCAATCAAAAACAGGACAAGCCAGAAGACCTGCCATAATCGTTTTTTAATTAGGCTTTCGGGAGTTAGAGCCTGGTTCGGGATTGAATATTTCTGTTAGATACAACGTTTTCGATATTCCGTCTTTGGGCCTTTCTGCTTCCGGGAGAATTTGGTGAATAACTAAAAAAACGAAGTATGAAGGCAAAATTAATCGGACGTACCTCGGTGCGCGACAACATTAGACTTAGCGAGAATCCCTCGTACCCTGTTTTCAGGGAACTGTATGAAAAACAAAAAAAAGCAGTCTGGTTTCCCGAAGAGCTGAATATCCAGCAGGACGCGCTGGATTACCACCACCTTTTGCCCGACGAAAAAGATCTGTTTGACACGGCAGTCGGTTACTTTTCTTCTTCCGAATTGCTGGTGCAAAATGTGCTGGTTAACGCCTTTTTTCCGTTACTGACTGACCCTCATGCCAAAATGAGTTTCAGCGCCCAGCTTTTTATGGAAAACATTCACAGCGATTTTTTTGAAAGCGTGCTGCAGTCGTTTGGGATGGATCATAAAGCCATGTACGAAGTAGCATTTTCTAATCCGTTTTTGCGGAAGAAACAGTCGCTGATTGTGGAAGAGATCGACAAAATCAGTTACGGGCAGATTAACCCTGATACGTTACAGGGCCAAAAGCAGATACTACGCGCTATTTTGCTGAATAACATCGTACTGGAAGGTATCTTCTTTTATTCGAGCTTCGCCCATTTTTTTGCCTTGAAGGAAATGGGTAAAATGAAAAATGTTGCTTCCGGAGTGGAACTGGTTTTGATTGACGAATCGCTGCACCTGCAAAACGGTATCGAAGCCATCCTGATTATGCTGGAAGAAAGCCCCGAAATTGTAGATGATGAGGAATTTGTGGAAGAGATTCGCGCTGTTGTCCTGAAAGGATTGCAACTGGAACTGGACTACATTCGCTCGAAATTTGGTCAGCGAAGCCTGTTGGGGATGTCGTATCCCGAGTTGGAAAAATACCTGAAGTATATTACCGACAGGCGTCTTACCGAGTTGGGGTTCGAAGCAGAATTTAATATCAGTGAAAATCCGCTCCGGTTTCTTCAAAAAGAAGATGTGAAAAAGCTCATTAACTTTTTTGAAGTGTCGTCAACAGAATACACAAACTATTAAAGCGAACGTGAAATGCAACGGACAGTTATAAAAAGAGACGGAAAAAAGGAACGTTTCCGTACACAGAAAATCATCAATACCATTTTCGAAATTATAAAAGGCATGGATGTGGAGGATGATTATGAATTGGTTTTCCGGATTATAAAAGAGCTCGATTTAAAAGTGCCTGAAAAGGTTACCACCGAGGAACTTGATTTGCTGGTGCTGAAAGCTATAGAGCACCTTATCCCGAAACATCCGGTGTACGATACACTCGCTACCCTTCAGTTGCTGAAACTGATTAACAAACGGGTAGACAGGCGGTTTAAGAGTTTTCAGGCTTATTTGAAATACAGTGTTGGCGCCGGGTTTTTGAAAGAAGACCTCCTCCGGTTCAACCTTTCTGAACTGGAAGAAGCCATCGATTATAAAAACGATCAACTACTCGATTATTTTGGGTTAACCACTTTGCGCGACCGGTACCTCTCGAAAGATCAGGAACAGGAAGTTATTGAAAAACCGCAGTGGTTTTTTATGCGGGTGGCCATGGGAATCGGGAACAACGAGCAGGAGATAAAAGCAGTTTACGAAAAAATGTCGCGGCTTGAATATCTGCACTCAACGCCTACTTTGTTTAATTCGGGTACTACCGTTTCGCAATATTCCTCCTGCTATGTTAATGTGGTGGATGATTCGCTGGAAGGGATTACCAACAAACTGACGGAGACAGCTTTCCTTGCCAAATATGCCGGTGGCGTGGGCACCGATGTTAGCCGGGTACGTGCCACCGGATCGCACATCCATTCGCTGAATGCCAGGTCGTCGGGAGTCATTCCTTTTCTGAAAGTGTTCGACACAATGGTCAACTCCATTCAGCAGGGCGGCCGGCGCCGCAGCTCACAGGTGATCTCCATTCAACCCTGGCATTACGACATTGAAGCATTTCTTGAGTTACGCGAAACCACCGGGAATGCCTATTTCCGCACACCATCGCTCAACACCAAGCTCTGGATGCCTGACGAAATAATGCGACGCATCGAAAACGATGAACCGGTTTACCTGTTTGATCCGGGAGAATGCCCGGAACTGGTGACTGCCACAGGGGAAGATTTTTCAGAAAAATACAATGCCCGTATTCAACAGGCCGAAGCAGGAAAAATGAAGCTTTACAAAAAAATAGGCGGGCGCGATTTTTTCAGTAAATACCTGTTTAAGCTGGCCAAAACCGGTCACCCCTGGCTTACCTTTAAAGACAGGCACAACCGCCATAATCCATGTCCGCAGTACAGCATAATCAACAGTTCGAACCTTTGCACTGAAATTTCCATTCCCAACACACCGGAATCGACAGCCGTTTGTACGCTGGCTTCCATCAACCTCGAAAGGCATATTAACAGTGAGCGTACCGGTTTCGATTGGGAGAAGCTTGCCGAAACCGTCCAAATTATGGTGCGGGCGCTCGACAATATTCTGGATAAGAATTTTTATCCCTCAGAAGCTGCCCGGAAAAATACAATGGATTTGCGCCCGCTTGGCATCGGAATCATGGGATTTGCTGCTGCGTTGATCGAATTGGGTGTTGCTTACGATTCGGATAAAGCTGTGGAAACAGCCCGTAGTTTAGGGGCTTTTTTAAAGGAACAGGCATACAAAACTTCTGAAAAACTGGCTGATGAGCGCGGCGCTTTCCGGCATTACGATGAAATGAAAAAGGCCGGAAATGGGTATGATTATCCGCCCCGACGAAATGCTGTGCTGATGGCCATCGCACCCACGGCCACTATCTCCATCATTGCGGGCACTACCTCTTCCGTCGACAGTTATTTCAGTAACCTTTACTCCCGCGACACGCTTTCGGGAAAATACATTGTCATCAACAAACAGTTGATCCGGGCGCTGGAATTGAAAGGACATTGGAATGACGAGATGGCCGATCGGATAAAAAGAAACAACGGGTCGGTGCAAAACCTCGAAGGCTTGAAAGAACTCATTGATATGGACTGGTTCAAAACAGCTTACGAAGTTCATCCCAACAGGCAAATTGATATTGCCGCCGCTTTTCAGGAATCGGTGGATCAGGCGGTTTCCAAATCAATTTATATTGACGAACAACTGAGACCTGAAATGGAAAAGATTTATTTGTATGCCTGGAAAAAACAGTTGAAATCAACCTATTACTGTTTTATCGATAAAGTGATAAAAGGAGAAAAATATACTTCGCAGGTAAACAAACGGGGTAGCAGAAAGGGGTTTGGCCAACGAAAGGAAAAAGCGCCGGACGAATCCGCTGCCAATAGGAAAGAAGTTTATGGTACCCGCACTGTACAAGAAATCCTGGAATTGGAAGCGCGGGAAAAATATGGTAACCAGGTAGTAGATGAAGTGATGAATAGCAAGGGAGAAAGCTGCCCCACCGATCCACTGCTGGCGAAGTTATGCCCAAGTTGCGAATAAAACAGATAACCAAAATCAAATAATAAAAGAAAAATTATGAGTGGCGCTGAAATGATTATTGTTAAAAGAGATGGAAAAAAAGCTTCCTTCTCTATCGATAAAATTAAAAATGCAATTCGAAAAGCATTTCTCTCTGTTGGAAGTTTTGCAAGTGAAGATGACCTTACCAATATTTTGCACCGGCTAAAAATCCGGAACGAAATGAATGTGGAAGATATCCAAAACCAGGTAGAGCGCTCGTTAATGGCCGAAAACTATTTTGCCGCAGCGAAATCATACATGCTTTATCGCCAGAAACATTCAGAAGACCGGGAAACAAGAGACCGCATAAAATTTTTAATTGATTACTGTTCGGCCGGGAATGCTGCTTCAGGAAGCAAGTTTGATGCCAATGCCAATGTAGATAAGAAAAACATTGCAACGCTTATCGGCGAACTTCCCAAGGGAAATTTTATCCGTTTAAATCGCCGCTTATTAACCGACAGGCTGACTGATATGTTTGGGAAAGAACTGTCGGACAAATACCTCAGCTATTTAAACCACCACTTCATTTATAAGAACGATGAAACAAGTCTTGCTCCCTATTGCGCCAGTATAACCATGTATCCGTGGCTATTGGAAGGAACATCTAAAATTGGAGGAAACTCAACGGCACCAACCAATTTAAAATCGTTTTGCGGGGGATTTATTAACATGGTTTTCATCGTTTCCAGTATGTTGAGCGGCGCATGTGCTACGCCTGAATTTTTAATGTATATGAACTATTTTGTTGGTAAAGAATACGGAAATGATTACTACAAACGCAGCAATGAAATTGTAGACTTATCAAAAAGAAAACGTTCAATTGATAAAGTCATTACCGATTGTTTCGAGCAAATTGTCTATTCGTTGAACCAGCCAACCGGGGCGCGTAATTTTCAGGCTGTTTTTTGGAATATATCGTACTACGATAAATACTATTTTGAAAGCTTGTTTGGCGAATTTGTATTCCCCGATGGCAGTAAACCTGAATGGGAGTCGTTAAACTGGTTGCAGAAACGGTTTATGCTTTGGTTTAACAAAGAAAGGACAAGAACTGTTTTGACTTTCCCGGTGGAAACCATGGCTTTGCTTGCCGCTGAAGGAGATGTAAAAGACAAAGAATACGGCGATTTTTCAGCAAAAATGTATGCCGAAGGACATTCGTTTTTTACGTATTTAAGTGATAATGCAGATAGTTTAAGTTCCTGCTGCCGTTTGCGAAACGAAATACAGGATAACGGATTTAGCTACACACTGGGCGCAGGTGGGGTTTCCACCGGCTCTAAAAGTGTTTTGACCATTAACTTGAATCGTTGCATTCAACAGGCAAAAAAGGAACAGATTCCCTATATTCATTTTTTGGAAGATGTTGTTGACCTGGTACATAAAGTGCAACTCGGATACAATGAGAATTTAAAAGAATTACAGGAAAAGGGAATGCTTCCGTTATTCGATGCAGGATACATTAATTTGAGCCGTCAGTATCTTACCATTGGTATAAACGGCCTGGTAGAAGCGGCTGAATTCCTGGGGATCGAAATAAATGATAATCCTGATTATGTGGCATTCACGCAGGAAATCCTGGGGTTAATCGAACAGTATAATAAAAACTATCGATCAAAAGACGTATTGTTTAACTGCGAAATGATTCCGGCGGAAAACGTGGGAGTTAAACATGCCAAATGGGACAAAGAGGATGGATATTTTGTCCCGCGCGACTGCTACAACAGCTATTTCTATATAGTAGAAAATGAGTCTCTGAATGTGATTGATAAATTCAGGATTCACGGAAAAAAATACATTGAACATTTAACCGGAGGTTCGGCATTGCACATGAACCTGGAAGAACATTTAAGCGCTGCGCAATATCGACAGTTGCTCCGGGTTGCGGCTCAGGAAGGGTGCAATTATTTTACCTTTAATATTCCAAATACCATTTGTAATGATTGTGGACACATCGACAAGCGTTATTTAAATGAATGCCCGGGGTGTAAAAGTAAAAATATTGACTACCTAACCCGTATCATCGGATATATGAAAAGAATCAGCAGTTTCTCTGATGCACGCCAGAAAGAAGCAGCCCAAAGATATTATGCAAAAGAAAAAGCAGAACGGAAAGTAGAAGAATATGCTTAAATATTATAACTACGACGTTGTTTTTCAGGAAATACCAAATGAGGTTACGCTGGCAATTAATATAACCAATTGTCCGAACCGTTGCAAAGGGTGCCACAGCCCGCATTTGCAAAAAGATATTGGCGAAAATCTGAACGAAGAACGAATCATTTCATTGATGGCTAAGTACGCCTCAGCCATCACCTGTTTTTGTTTTATGGGCGGCGATGGAGACCCTCAACGGGTTGTTGAGTTAGCCAACTTTATACGCCTTCATTACGCTGGAATAAAAGTGGCCTGGTACTCCGGTTGTGCCAGGTTACCTGAAGGATTTGATAACAGCGTTTTTCAATATATAAAATTGGGTGGTTATATAGAAGAATTAGGAGCATTGAAAAGTGAAACCAGCAATCAGCATTTGTTTGAAATACAACAGGATGGTAATATGAAAGATGTGAGCCACCTGTTTAAATAGCAGGGCAACAAGATGAAAGGGGACATACAAGTTTACACCGGAAATGGTAGATATTGCCGACCTCGTTACCGAAATGAAAGAAGTTAAACACTGTTACCAGAAAGGAATAGAAGCACGCAAAGGGATTGAATTTTAAAATGACAATAAAATGAAGAATAATCTCTCCGATATGATGGGGGTGGATATGTATCTTGCAGGTCTTTCAAAATCTGAGTTTAAAAAGATTCAGAAGTATTTAAAGCCATCGAACAGGACTGTGCCTCCACTATTGTGTTGGGATATCTGTTTCCCTTATTATCAGGAAATGTTGAACAAGGCTAAAATAAATACTGAACTTCAGGTTCTTTATAAATATTCAAGAAGATACAACTGGAATATTGATCTGGATAAAACACTGAATGCTTTTCCTTACGAAGCCCTGGTGTTAACGGACGAAACTAAAAATATTTTATGGGTGAACAATGGTTTTTCAGAAATGACAGGGTACCCTAAATCACATGCTATAAACAGAAGTCCTGGTTTTTTGCAAGGCGAAAAAACTTCTGAAGCGGTAAAATCCGGAATCCGGAAAAAAATTCAGCTAAAAAAACCTTTTAAGGAAGTGATCGTAAATTACCGCAAAAACGGGTCAACCTACAATTGTGAGGTTCGGATTTTTCCACTTGCAGGAGACAATTCATTACACTTTTTAGCGCTTGAAAGAGAGGTTTCGTAACCTTCGTTGCCGCCGATCCTGCGGGTGATGCGAATTCCGATTCGCGTCAACTTCAGGAGAACCGGGTGATGCGATTTCCAAATCGCGTCCTGTCAATCCGGCGAATCTGAATTCGCCGATCCCGAACGGAGCAGCGATTTAATCGTTTCCTTTTTCTCCTGGTGGATCAGAATCCGTCGATCCCGGAGTCCGGGGCACCGGTTTCTTTCCTTGGGCGATATGGCCGCCAACCAGTGGTCGGGAAAAGTACCGGGAGCTTTTTGTGGATCCCATGGAAGTTGCGGGGCAGCGATCGGAACAGGAATGTTCATTAGCACCATTATCAAACCTTACGTTTATGAAGTGGATCCGGCAACAGCTACATCAACTCTGGGGCAACTGATCGGAAATCAGTTTCAGGGCCTCTATGCTGATTGGAGTGTCCAAATGCTTTGTAATGAAGAGATTTTTTAAAAGATAGATATAATGGAACATTTCAAAACCGTTGATAGCTGTATCTATTGACTTTCAATCGCTCAACAATCAACAAACAAAATATTTCATCGACCTTAAATCCGAATGTATTTATTGGGATTTAACCTTTAATCCTCCTGAGTCGTTCCACGTATACCTCAAAGTCGAAGTCTCCGAAAAGTACAAACCGAATGTGCTTCACGTTTTCCAGACCGGGAATGGTTTCGAGAACCGTTTGAAGGGCAATGTCTGTTGCTGCTTCAAGCGGATAGCCAAAAGCGCCTGTGGAGATGGCCGGAAAGGCTACTGAATCGATTTTTTTCTCTTCGGCCAGGAGGAGCACATTCCGGTAACAATCGGAAAGGATCAGGTTCTCTGGTTTGTCCATACCGTAGACCGGGCCAAGGCAATGGATGACATATTGATTGGGAAGATTGTGTGCCCCGGAAATAACTGCTTCTCCGGGTCGGATGGGCGCCATGGGGCGGCACTCTTCTGCCAGACCGGGACCGGCAGTACGATGAATGGCGCCTGCCACACCGCCACCTGTCATTAACTGTGCATTTGCGGCATTTACGATGGCCGTCATTTCGGGTTGATTGGCTATATCTCCCTGAACGGCCTCCAACTGGATATTTCCTACTAGCTTTTTCATGGCCTTCAATTTTAGTTAAAAACCAATCAATGATTTCCCTTCAAAGATAAAAAACTACCGTGGATTGTTCAAATGAAACAGTCTTTTAATACCCTCTCTTATTAAACAGAATATACCCAAAATTAAGGGTTAGATAAAGGTTGGTGTTGGGTTTCTCGTAGTAGTTGAGCGAGAGACTTACAGGGCCTATTCCCGTGTGGTAAACCAGGGCTGCCATTCCCTGCAGGTAATAGTTTGTGAAGTAATCGTCTTTTTTATAGGCTGTTAAATCTTCATTCTGAAGTTCTTCCCGCACCGGCACAAAACCGTGACCCTCCAGGCGCAGGTGCAGGGACGGGTTAAAATGCACCAACGCTTTTAATCCGCCTGCCAGGTAATTGTTCGAATGAAAATTTTCGATAAAAAGTGAACGGCTGTGCGGGGTTGGATAATATCCGGGCGCTGAAAGCAACGAGGAACGGTAATTTTTTAAAAACTTTTTGTTGCTGTAAACGGCTTCCAACTGGGTTCCAAGCGTAAACCTTTTCCCGATATTGAAATACCTTGTTAATTGGGCTTCTGCCAATAAATAGTCGTGGTGCCTGCTGGTTTTTACCGTGGCAGAGGAGGTAGTTCCCGGTTTATTCACTTCTTTCCCTGCAATGTATTTTACGGAGAACAATCTGAAGGCACCTTCAGTGGCATATTGTTTATAATTGAGGGAATTGCTTTCAAGTCCTATTTGTCCAACAAAGGCATTGAAGGTGGTTTGGTCCGGTACATCCTGTTTCCTGAAAATGTCGGTCTGGTAATATTCGTCGGTAGAGTTGGCAAAAGCAGTTCCTGCAAAAAGTTTGGAGTGGAGCCCCAGTGGTACTCCCGCCTCAAGGCGCATGTTGTACTCGTCCTGAATAATGTAAGGTGGACGCACATCTTCAAAAAACAGCTCGGTGCTGGTCGAGAAAAAATCCCATCTGTTTAGGGTGGAGTAACCGGCAAGGTAAAAGGGCAGGGAGGTGGGAAAGTCGATTCGGCCGCCAGCTTTAAACGAACTGTAAAACCGCCCGAAATAGATATTTGAGCTCAGGGTGTAAGCCCTTCCCTGGTAGGTGCGGTAATCAAAGCTGGCAAACCCCTGGTTGATGGGCTTTGTGGAGATGTTACCCCCGATATTGATTCGCATTTTTTTCTCCGGTTCCACTTTCAGGTGCAGGTCGTAGTACCCGGTTTCGTGATTGTAGTATGCCACCGGCCTGATAGATTTCAGGTGTTCGTCGGCAATGAGCTTAAAGTAATCCTTTTTGAGTTCGTTCAGAGATACGATATTGTAATGGTGCTTGATCGACTGGATAATAAATTTCCGCTGCATAGGATCTTCTACACCTTCCACCTGTACATTTTGAAAATAAAGTTCAGGTTTCTTTGCGCTGAATTCTTCCCTTTTCCTTTCTACATTTTCCAGCTCTGCTTTCCGCTGGACCCGCATTTTTATACTGTCGATATATTGATTTATTGTTTGACGGCCTTGCTCTGCAATTAAATCATATTTTTGAAAATCGAGCAGGCCCACATTTTCAAATTTGGTTTCCATTAAAATTCCTTTGTCGGAAGGAATGTCGTAGTTGGTAGGTCGCATTACCATATTGGTGATCTGATCGATCACATTATCGGTTTCGGGAATTTTTGAGTCGTCTGCAACCTTATGTCCTATAATAAAGTCCGGATTATGGATTTCTTCCATAATATCCTGCGGAAAATTATTTACAATACCACCGTCGAAAAGCAGGTTCCCATCAATTTGAATGGCTTTAAAATATAAGGGAAAAGTCATGGACGCGCGGATGGCTTCGCCTAAATCCCCCTCGCGCAATATTACCGGTTGGTTGCTGTGTACGTTAGTAGCAACACAAAAGAAGGGAACCATCAGGCTGTCGAAGTTATTTTTGCAGGCCGCATTCGTGGAAGCCAGCAGCTCCATAAAGGCAAAGTCCATTTGCTCTTCAGGAATAATATTAGTGGGAGGTAACAGGGTGAATTTATCTTCTTTGCGGGCAATCCTTAATTCAATCCAAGCCGGATCGGGTTCGGGTTTTGTAAAATAGTAACGGTATTCTTTCTGTATCCGCCCGGTTGACCAAAAATAAAAATCGTCGGATCGGAACAGTTTCTCCATCTCGTCGGGTGAATATCCGGCAGCATACAATCCGCCAACAATGGCACCAATGGAAGTTCCCGCAATGTAATCAATGGGAATATTGTTTTCTTCCAGTGCGCGAATGACTTCGATGTGGGCTATGCCCTTTGCTCCACCACCGCTAAGTACCAACCCGACCGACTGGGCATAACTACCGGGAGACAGAAGCAATACGGCAAAAAAACTAAATAATATTTTTCTCATGGCTAATTTCGATGCTTTCCGAACGGTACCAAATTTACAAAAAACGGATGGTTGCATATTCCTATTTTGGAGTAAACCCGAATTTTTTCGGTGAAAAGTCGAAAAAACGACATGAATGAAGATGGCTTTATCTGTCCTCCACCTTTTTCCTGAGACTTTGAAAACCTTCGCCCAGTATTTCACGTGCATCCATCACCGTAATGAAAGCTCCAGGGTCGATGTTGCTAATGTACTCTTCAAGAACGGCCACTTCCCGGCGACTTACAACGGTGTAAATAATTTGTTTTTCTTCTCCGGTAAACATTCCTTCTCCCTTCAGGTAAGTTCCGCCACGGTCCAGGTCATTGAGGATTTTATTTTTAATATCGACATGTTTTTTGGAAATAATCAGCAATGCCTTATTATAGTCAGCCCCTTCCAAAATCATGTCAATGGAGCGACCTGTAATGTAAATAACCACCCATGAATAAAGCGGGACGTGCCAGTCTTTGAAGGCGATGAGTCCCGTTAATACAATAACTGAATCCACATAAATCATTAGTTTGCCAAGTTGCAAGCGGGTATATTTGGCAATAATCATGGCAATGATATCGGAACCTCCGGAAGTGGCCCTTGATTTAAAAATGAACCCTAATCCCGCACCAGCCAGCACTCCGCCGAAAACACATGAAAGCAATACGTCGTTTACCAGGGGAGCGTCGCTCACAGGGCGCAACCAGGCCAAACCATCAATAAAAAATGAGGCAAGCACAAAGCCCACTACTGTTTTCACCCCAAACCGCGGGCCCAGTATTTTGATGCCGGCCATGGTAAGCGGGATATTTACGATTAGCCCGAAAAGCCCGATGGGAATACCGTCGGGCCAAATGGCAAACATGTCACGTGTGAGGTAATGCACCACAATGGCAATCCCGTACACACCTCCGGGAAAATTTTATGTGGTGTAATAAAATATACAAATGCGCAAGCCAGCAGAATAGAACCAAAAAGGATAAAAAGATAATCTTTAAACCACTGTTTGCTGAAGGTTTTTTGTTTCGTGAGAAAGGCCATTGATTGATGATTTTTATTTTATGAAATTAATTTGTTTTAGGCGAAACAGAGGAAGGGAAACTTTCCGTTGAATTCCAGAGCTTCTTATTGGGGGTGTTGCCCATTTCAAAACGAATGTGACCACCACCCAGCAACTCGTTGTGGGCAAAGTAAGACTTACCCCATATTTTACCATTCCATGTCGTTTTTTGAATGTATTCCGAGTCAGTGGCTTCCGGCGCTTCCAAAATGAGCGTTTTCCCGTTGGGAAGTTCCATCTGTACTTTTTCGAATAAGGGCGAACCTATTATATATTCAGGAGTCCCGGGGCAAACCGGGTAAAAACCAAGCGAAGAAAACACGTACCATGCCGAAGTCTGTCCATTGTCTTCATCCCCGCAATAACCGTCAGGTTCCGGTTGGTAGAGCTTGGTAAGTATTTCCCGAATCCATTTTTGGGTTTTCCAGGGTTGCCCTGCGTAATTGTACAGGTAAATCATGTGCTGAATGGGCTGGTTGCCATGGGCGTAGTTTCCGGTATTTGCAATCTGCATTTCCCTGATTTCATGAATGGTAAATCCATAGTACGAGTCGTCGAAAACCGGAGGAACAATAAAAATGGAATCAAGCATCGCTGCAAAATTTTTATACCCGCCCATGAGTTGGGCCAAACCTTCTGCATCGTGAAATACGCTCCAGGTATAATGCCAGCTATTTCCTTCTGTAAACGCATCTCCCCATTTGTATGGATTGAAGGGGGATTGAAATTCACCGTTTTCATTTTTGCCTCTCATAAGTTTGGTTTCCGGGTCGAAAACATTCCGGTAATTCTGTGCGCGTTTTTCAAAAAGCTGAATTTCTTCTGTTGGCTTGTCCAGTGCTTTCCCCAGCTCTGCAATACAAAAATCAGCATAAGCGTATTCCAGCGTTCGGGCGGTGTTTTCACGAATGCCCACATCATAAGGAATGTACCCCTGCTTATTGTAATATTCAGCGCCGTACCTTCCCACCGAAGGTACGGGGCCATGTCCTTCTGTATTTTTCAGAATAGCTTCATACAATGTTTCGATGTCGTATCCGCGTATTCCTTTCAGGTAAGAATCGGCAATAAGTGAGGCCGAGTTGGAGCCAATCATACAATCGCGATGGCCCGGGCTGGCCCACTCGGGCAACCAGCCGCTTTCTTTGTAGGTGTTTACCAGGCCTTGCATAATCTGGCTGTTCAGTTCAGGATACATTAGCGTGAAAAAGGGGAAAACGGCACGGAAAGTATCCCAGAAACCGTTATCGGTAAACATATAGCCGGGCAGCACCTCGCCGTTGTACGGACTGTAATGCATTATTTCTCCTGCTGCATTTATTTCGTAAAATTTACGCGGGAAGAGCAGAATGCGGTAAAGGGTGCTGTAAAAAGTCCGGGCATTATCGATATTAGAAGTTTGAATTTTAATTTTCTCCAGTTCGCTGTTCCATTGGTCTTTCCCTTCTGCAACCAGTTGGTCAAATGTTTTGTCCTCTATTTCCTGTTTCAGGTTTAGCTCGGCTTGTTCGGGACTGATAAACGATGAGGCAATTTTGAGCGAAATTTTTTCTTTGCTTTTGGTTTTAAACTGAATAACCGCGCCGGTATGCAGATCCTGTAATTCGGTTTTATTTTTAAAGAGGGTTTCATTGTCGGTGGTATAAAATGTTTCGAAGGGTTTGTCGAACTGCACAACAAACCAGTTTTTAAAATTTCCGGGAACACCGCCACTGTTTTTGGTGGTGTAGCCAATCACCTTATTTTCTTCGGGAAGAATTTTGATGTACGAGCCGCCGTCAAATGCATCAATGATAATATTTGAGCTGTCGTTTTCCGGAAATGTAAGTTCAAAAAAGGCTGCACGCTCTGTGGCGGTGAATGCCGTTTCCACATCGTAATCGGCCAGGTATACCTTGTATAAATAAGGCCTGACTGTTTCTGCCTTGTGCGAAAACCAACTTGCCCTTTCTTCTTCATTAAAGACCGGTTTTCCGGTGGTGGCAAAAACCGAAAACTGTCCGTAATCGTTTATCCAGGGACTGGGCTGGTGTGTTTGTTTAAAACCGCGTAATTTATTGGCGTCGTATTGGTACATCCATCCGTTTCCCATTGTGTTGGTTTGCGGGGCCCAAAAGTTCATGCCCCACGGGCGTGCAATGGCCGGATAGGTGTTGCCGTTACTCAGGCTAAATTCCGAATCGGTACCCATCAGCGGGTTGACCCAATCAACCGGGTTGGTTATAAAATTGCTTTTTTCGGTTTTTGTGCAAGCTGAAAATAAAAAAATGAAAGCTGTCAGGAAATAGGTAAGTCTCATTTTCAATCGTTTTTAAATTTAGGTAAACGCAATTGTTTCGCGCCAAAAATAATACATTCTATTGTGAAAAATATTGAGGGTTTTCATGAAACGCAAATCATTGAATAAAATCGTTTTTTGTGGTGAATCTTTCCTAAAGATTAATCTTTCCCATTCCAGCGGTTTTCATTCTCTTTAATAAAACAATCCGCAGTTCAAACCGTATGTTTGTGAAAAATTCAGTTATGTCCTTAAAAGAACGGTGGAATAATTTTCCTTTTAAACCGGAGAAAATACCCTTTTTTTACGGCTGGGTTATTTTATTTGCTTCAACAGTTGGCGTGTTGGCAAGCGCTCCGGGTCAAACGATGGGGGTTTCTACATTTACAGATTACCTGATCGAGCATATTCATATTAGCCGGAACCAGATTAGCAGCGCCTACATGTTTGGAACCATTGGAAGTTCGTTTTTGCTGACGTGGGCCGGGAAACAATACGACAAATATGGCGCCCGCTGGATAGTTTTGGCGGCTTCTTCCATGTTGGCTATTGTGCTGTTAATGTTGAGCCAGTCCGACCGAATTATCAGGCTGTTTGTAAAAGAGACGGAATCATCGGTTTACGTTGGCGTTGCCATGGTTATCATGATATTCCTTTTCTTCATGCTGCGGTTTTCGGGGCAGGGAGTGCTAACCATGGTTTCACGTAACATGCTTATGAAATGGTTTATTGCCCGGCGTGGTTTCGTAAACGGCATTTCATCGGTATTGATTTCTCTTGGCTTTTCCATCGCACCGCTCACTTTCGATGAGCTGATCCAGGGAACCAGTTGGAGGTATGCATGGATTCTTATGGCTTTTGGCATCGGAATTATTTTTATACTCTTTGCTTTTCTGTTCTTTCGTGATAACCCGGAGGATTTGGGAATGATTCCCGATGGAGAAAAACACGGGCACCGAGAACGCAATGTTACCATCAAACCGTTTAAACAATTTTCACTGAGTGAAGCGCGTAAAACATTGCCCTTTTGGCTTTTTTCTCTGCCACTCGCCCTTTTTGCGCTATACATTACAGGGTTTACTTTTCACCTGATTTCTATTTTCGAGGATGCCGGATTGGACCGGGACAAAGCGCTGGCCATTTTTATTCCCATTTCATTTATGTCGGTCGGAATATCATTCCTCGGTGGTTGGATAAGCGACCGTATTCATTTAAAGTACCTTTTATATTTTTTCCTTGTCGGGGAATTGATTGCGGTGCTTTCTCTTGCCAACCTTGACGGCGGATTTTACTACTATGGTTTTATTGTGGGGCACGGGATGGGCAATGGTTTGTATAGTGTCCTGATGACGGTAACCTGGCCCCGTTTTTACGGACGTCAAAACCTGGGAAGGATCTCCGGGTTTGTTATGGCGCTTATCGTTTTTGCCAGCGCACTGGGGCCGGTTCTTTTCAGTTTCTCTTTCACTAAATTTGGGGGCTACCATATTGCAAACTTCGGGCTGGCTTTCATTATTGTTGTCTTGCTAATTTTTAGCTACAAGGGAAATAATCCGCAGGATAAATTCGAATTTGAAGAATCAAATGATTAGTTTTGGGCATCAACAATCTGAACGAACATCACAGTTCGGTTCATTAACCTAATATGAAAGAGAATGAAAAATTCAGCATGGCTTTACATCGCGGTTATTGCCCTTTTTCTGACAGCCTGTAAGTCACAGGCTCCAACAGATACATGGATTTCTATTTTTGACGGTGAAACACTCAACGGTTGGAAAAAATCAACCGAAAATCCGGAAAGCCTGACCGTGGAAGACGGTGCTATCAAATGCTCCGGACCACGCGCTCATCTTTTTTACGAAGGGAAGTTTAAAAATTTTGAGTTTGAAGCTGAGGTAAAAACACAGGAAAAATCCAATTCGGGTATTTTTATCCATACTACTTATCAGAAAGAAGGATGGCCAATGCAGGGCTATGAAGTCCAGGTAAATAATTCGTACCGCGGTTCTGAAAAGAATCCGGAACGACGCAAAACAGGAAGTGTTTACAATATTCGTAATATTTATTATCCGTTGGCGGAAGATGGGGAATGGTTTAAAATGCGGATAAAAGTGGTAGAGAACCAAATCGAGGTTTTTGTGAACGACGTAAAGGTGAATGAATACATTGAGCCTGAAAATCCCTGGAGGCCTGATGGAAGTGAAGGGTTGAAGCTTGGAGAAGGAACCTTTGCCCTGCAGGCACACGACCCCGGGAGTACCACCTTTTACCGCAACCTTCGTGTGAAAGCATTGCCTGAAGGTGAACGGAAGCCCCTGGAAGCAGATGAAGAATGGGATGCATTGATTACTAAGTTGATGCGGGCTGGTTTTCCGGTGGTCGATTACCATGTACACCTGAAAGGAGGGCTTACGATAGAAGAGGTAGTGGATAATTCACAACGTCTCGGAGTTAATTACGGAGTGGCTCCCAACTGTGGGTTGCACTTTCCTGTTACCGACGATGCATCGCTGTTTGAATACATTAAATCGGTGAAAGGAAGCCCCACATTTAAAGGGATGCAGGCTGAAGGCAGGGAATGGATTACCCTCTTTTCGCCCGAAGCGGTAGCACAATTCGATTATGTTTTTACCGATGCGATGACCTTTACCGATTATAAAGGTCGCCGTAACCGGATTTGGATTCCGGAAGAGGTGTGGGTGGACGACAAGCAGCAGTTTATGGATCAGCTGGTGGAAAAGATTGAAGCCATTTTTTCACAGGAACCGGTAGATATTTATGTGAATCCTACGGTTTTGCCTGATGAACTCAAACCGGAATACAGTTCGTTATGGACAAAGGAACGGATGGAACGCGTGGTGAAAGTATTGGCAGAAAATAATATTGCACTCGAAATAAATGCACGGTATAAAGTTCCGGGTGCAGAAATGATTAAAATGGCGAAAGCAGCGGGGGTGAAATTCACTTTTGGAACAAACAATACTGGCCGCGATTTAGGACAGTTGGAGTATTGCATTCAAATGATTGAAGAGTGTAAACTCACTCCCAACGATATGTTCGAAATAAAACCAGACCATTTAAAACCGGTGAATGTAAAAGGTTTCCCGGAAAAGATTACCGGTTAAATTTATGGGTAATACGCTCTTTTTAGAAAAACTAAATGTACACCGCGACTGGAATGCATTTCTTTCGGAGGGAAACCGGGAACGTATAGCAAAAATCGAAAAAGAGGTGGAAAGGGGCGGATATACTCCGCCGGCAGCAAAGGTGCTGCGTTTTTTTGAGTTTCCCCTATCTTTTGCGAAAGTTGTCATTTTGGGGCAAGATCCGTATCCACAGCCGGGAGCAGCTACCGGGCGTGCCTTTGAAGTAGGAAGTTTACGGTCGTGGAACCAGCCGTTTAAAAACATTTCACTGAAAAATATTTTACGTGCTCTTTATAAAGCTTACTCCGGGCAAGTGATAAAATTCAGCCAGTTAAAAGAAAAGCTGGACAATGAATTTCCGGTCCTTTCCCCGGATCAACTGTTTCAACACTGGGAAAAACAGGGAGTGTTGCTGTTGAATACATCCTTTACCTGTGAACCAGGGAATCCCGGAAGTCACCGGAGAATATGGGAAGAATTCACTTCTGAGTTACTTGTTTTTATCCGGGACAATGCCACAAACGCAACCTGGTTTCTGTGGGGAAATCATGCCATTGAAGCTACCCGAGACCTCAGCCTTTCCAATAGCATTGTAACCATGCATCCTATGATGTGTTACGATACGCCCGGAAGAGACAGTGATTTTTTGTACGGAACGAGGAATTGCTTTGAGCCTTTTATTGGTGAAATCGACTGGACAGGTCACGAATTGAGTAAGGAGTTCAAAACAACGCAGGCGCTTTTTTAATAGAAGTCTATATGACGACCGTAATCTTTAAAAATATTTTTCTTTTCGGCAGCCTGTTCGATAAGATAAATCGTCTCTTCATCCTGAAATGAAGCCCGGTTAAGACATATGTCGAATATTTCATTTTCGGGAGCTTCTTTTCTAATAGCCTTCCGGAAGGCTTTCCTTTCCTTTTCTACCCGGTTAATAAATTCGATCGCTTCCTCCCGGTTCAGGTGGTTGTTGTGCATGATGGTTTTTATCCGGTATTCGCAAGGCGCTATTAAACGGACATGGAGCGCATTTTTGATGTCACGGGCAATGATATGTGCCGCCCGGCCTACGATAATACAAAAGCCTTCTTCGGCAAATGTGTGGATTACCTCATTCACCGTTTTTATCACTTTCCGCTCACTTTTAAATTTCTTGTTGCCAAAAGCATTTAATATATCATTGAAAGTGTAATTGTCAGAATATTTGAAAAACCGTCTTACCTTTTCGGGCTCCATGTCAAGTTCCTTGGCACTATGGAAAAAAACTTCCTTACTCAACACTTTCCAATTGGGCCCCAGACGCTTCTGATTCAAACTGGCTGCCATTTTGTGCGCCAGTTTTACACCGCTGCATCCAACTTCCCTTGATATGGTAATCAGAGGTCCCGGGATATTGTTTCCGGTATCAGAAACATCTTTTTTTCCCAGGCGGTTGTTTAGATATTCAAGCAAAGCGTTGCTCATGTTTTTACTTTTTGTCTAAGTTACATGAATTTTATGAAACTCTTTATGTTGTATAAAAGAAAAGATTGTTTACTTATTTTTCGGTAAAATTTAAACAAAATACATTTTTGTCTGTTTTCTTATATTCATGAAAAAGCTTAAATGCGACTGAAATATAGTAAAAAATAATTTCGAATTGAACCATGTCAAATAGTTTAAACATGCAGGAAAAGAATGATTATGATAGCTGTAGGAGTGGCAGGTTACGTCGGAATAAACGTTTGGATTCTATCGAATAATATGAAGATGATGAATCGAATGAGAGGAATAGGTTGGAAATTAACAATTGGAATGAAATGAAAGATGATTTAATTCTTAGAAGCGTCAATGGGAACGGTAAAACAAAACTGAATGGTAACGGGCACACCAAAGAAGAGGTAAACGGATTTGAAATCCATGGCGATAATCATGTTGGAACTTCTGCTGAAACACCCATTCGCCCTGATGCATTTGAAAAATCTGAAGAAGAAAAAATTGCTGTTATCGAAGATAAATTTCGCGATATAATGGAAACAATCGGTCTCGACCTGACCGACGACAGTCTCAGGGGAACGCCCCACAGGGTCGCAAAAATGTTTGTGCAGGAAATTTTTTACGGGCTTAATCCTGCCAACAAACCGAAGATATCTGTATTTGACAATAAGTTCAAATACAATGAAATGCTGGTGGAAAAAAGCATCAATCTAAACTCTTTTTGTGAGCATCATTTTCTTCCAATTTATGGGAAAGCCCATGTGGCTTACATTTCCAGTGGCGAGGTGATTGGGCTGAGTAAAATTAACCGGATTGTGGATTATTTTGCCCGTCGTCCGCAGGTGCAGGAAAGGCTGACTGTACAAATTGCAAATGAACTGAAAAAGGTGTTAAAAACGGATGATGTGGCTGTTCTTATCGATGCCAAACACATGTGCGTTTCGTGCCGTGGTGTTGGCGATGAAAGCAGTACTACGGTCACTTCCGAATACGGCGGCAGGTTTAAAGACAAAGCAGTGCGTGAAGAGTTTTTAAAGTATATCGGGTTATAAAATCTCAGACCTTTTTGGCAATAAGAAATAGTTCCTGATCGCCTCTCCATAAGGATAAATTTTTTCTGAAAAACCGGTTTAGAAAAAACTCTGGTGTATCGTGTTTCTTTAGAAAAAGAGGATAATTCTGTTGTATTACTTCGAAATTAGTATGAGCGAGTACCTTCGATATGGATTTGTAGTTGAAGTATACAAAATGTTCTTTCCCAACTCCTTGTAAGCTGTAGAAACGATGTTTCCCCCTTTTTTTATGAGCCCTCCTGTAATCTGAGTTTGGCACCAGGATTAGGATTAGTCCATTTTTTTTGAGTAGTTGATGGCACAATGATAACGTTTCAAACGGGTTTGGAAAATGCTCAAGAACGTGTTGCATAAAAATGAGGTCAAAACAATTTCCATTATTTAGCACCTGCTCCATGGTTTGTTTTTCAGCATTCAGCCCGTTTTCTTTGCAATAATTTACGGCAAAATCACTCACGTCGATTCCTAAGTGGTGAATGTTCAGGTTTTTGGCGGCTTGCAATGTATTGCCAATGGAACTTCCCACTTCAAATAAAGATTCTATGTTGGGATGATGGTGTTGTGCAATCCGAATAAGCCATTCAGATTTTTTTATTTTATGTTCTTTGTTTTTCGTATAGTTTTTTGATGTGAAATAACTTTGATCATATTCTTTTTGAAGGTCCATTGAATCAGGCGATCGCCAAATAAGACCGCAATCATTGCACTTTATAAATTTAAGGTTTTGATCTGTTGAATAGATCGTTTGATGATCGGGATTACATTTCAGGTAATGGGTACAGTGAAACATATATTAGAAATTAGAGTTCGAATTTAATTATTTTTGAACAGGTACTTTTATCAACCGATTAACCGGCCATCCATATCTTTGCTGTTTTCAGGCTGTAGAGGGAATTTTACGGGCTGGTTGTCGCGGGTAGAGCGGTAGATTGCTGTAAACAGCTCAACAGTACGCCGTCCGTCTTCGCCGGAGACGAGTGGTTTTTTTCCGGTTTCCAATGCTTTCAAAAAATCTTCAATCTGACGTTCTATGTAAAAAACGGTTGGATTGATGGAATGGAACATTTCCGAATCTTCTTTCATCCATTTTTCCAGCATTTTCTCTTCACCCGGAACGGTCCATAAATCATTTACAGGAGGCTCCAAAACGGTTGACATACCGGCCACAAACATGGCCCCGCCATCAGTTTGCACACCTACGGAGGCGCCATTTTCCCCGTGAACATGCACTTTCCCGTAAATCCCGGGTTTTTGCGAATTGCTGACGATGATATTGCCAATCCCACCATTTTTGAACTTTACAATGGCCACAGCAGTGTCTTCCGCTTCAATATAAGGATGATTCAGGTTTTTCCATATTCCGTACACTTCGTCGATTTCCCCCATGTACCACAGAAAAATATCGAGTTGATGCGGTGCCTGGTTTACGAGTACACCGCCGCCTTCCATTTTCCAGGTTCCCCGCCAGGCATCTGCATCGTAATAGTTTTTATCGCGCCAGCCCAGCATGTTAATCGTTCCGAAAACCGGTTTCCCTATTTTACCGGCATCAATGGCTTTTTTTACGCGCATTACGGGAGCATACCAGCGCCGCTGGCTGATAACACCTAACCGGACTCCGTTGGTTTGGCAGGCAGTGATAATCGCATCACTATCTTCCAGCGTTGATGCCAGGGGTTTTTCTACCAGGACGTGAGCCCCGGCATGTGCCGCTTGAATGGCTGGTTCGCGATGGAAAGGGTGGGGGGTGCAAATAATGGCCAGATCAATTCCGGCTTCACGAATCATTTGAGTAATATCTTCGAAGGCTTTTGTGTCGTAGTTCCCGGCAAAATCCTGTGCTGTTTTTTTTGTGCGGCTCCACACCGCCGCCAGTCTGGCTTGTGGTAGATTTTGAATAGCTTCTGCATGGAGGTGCGCCACTTTCCCGCAACCGAGAATGGCAATATTAAAAGTCGGTCTGTCCATTATTTTTCAAATTGATTTTATCAAACGGGCGAGGTCAAAAGTACCCATGCCTTTTCTTCAAAAATAACCAAATTTGAAAAACAGGAAAACAATTATTTTTATTATTTGCAGCGAGGTGTCTAATCCTCTACCATCTTTTCGATCTCGTCGTCTGAATCGGGTACCGACATAGAATCGGAAGCAGCGCGTACTTTGTCAAAATCGAGTTTTTTTCGTGCGGCTTTTACCACCATGCCAATGACAAACCGGATAACAAATTTCTCAACAGCTTCAGGAAGAAAAGGGATGTCAATTTTATCGTTGGCCAATTTGGTCAGCCGCCTTACCAGTCGTTTGGCTTCCCGTTCGTCAATCCCCTTGTCGGTGCTGCGTACCAGGTCATAGAATTCGTTGGGAAGGCTGTCGTAAAGAAAGTTGTCAATTTTTAGAATGATTTTAATAAGGATTTTTTCTTCGCCGGTTTCCTTTACAAGCGGAATATTGATTTTGCGGTTCAGCCTTTCTGCGAGGTCTTTCAGTTCCTCCTGCGTCATTTTACTACGCTTTTGAGGTTCGGCATAAAAATCTTTTAATAAATCTTCGAATTCTGCTACTTCAATGTCTGCAATTTTTTTTGCCATAACATTCAATCTTAATAGTTATTTTGTTATAAATCAAGCCTGGAATAAAGATTCCAGTAAATCACGGGTTGTTTCGTTATAAACTCCATCAATGGTCAGGTTGGGCATACGTGTTTGCAGTTCCTTTACGCCGGTTTCTGTTTTAGGGCCAAAGGCACCGTCGGACGTGCCCACATCGATGTTTAACAGTTTTAAGGCATCCTGTAAAGCTACAACCGCTTTTCCCCGGCTTCCTGTTTGCAATGTTGGTTCAGGAATAACCAGTTTTTCTGCCGGTGCCAGACGCTGGTAAGCCAATACTGTGTTAAGCCGGTAAGCTGAAACCGACACACGGTTTCCCTGATTTCCTCCGAGGCAGTACACTCTTTTTCTGTCGGGCGATATTCCGAGGAAAAACCCCACATGTCCTTTCCACGATTGCTGGCTTTCACGCCAAAATACCACTACATCGCCGGGCTCTGGCGAGGCAACCCGTGTCCCAATATTGAGCCAGGAGCGTGCATTGGCCTTGCCGGAAAATTGCAGGCCTGCTTTCCATGCCACCCAGTTTATAAAAGTACTGCACCACGGGATTTCATCACTTGAGATACCTGTAATTCCAGGTTCCTTGGCATATTTAAGTATTTCCGGGTTGTGTTGGGTACCGGAAATTTCTTCGGTTCCTAATTCATTAAATGCGATTTTTAAAAGTGCTTCCATTGCTGCGATTGAATTTTGTTTCTACATTAAAAAAAGGGAGTGCCCCGAATAAGCCTGTTCGGTTTTTCGGATACACCCCCTTTAAAGTGCTTGTGTTACTTGGCAACTCCAAGTCCGGCAAATAGGTTTTGGAATGAATTGGCTTCGATAGCAAAAACGCCGTCGTTGCCTATCGTATTTATTGGCCGCCAAAAACTTTTGTCAAAGAATGACAAAACTCCCTGGTAGGTATTCCATCCTGCCGGTTCGGTAACACCCCAGGGATTCCGTAGAACAATATACTTTTTATTGTTTCGGTACGCCCATCCTAAGACAGTGTATGCATGGTTTCCAACTACGCTGGTTCCGGTGTAATCTTTACTTGAACCGTAAGTCCAGGCAGTCATCGGATGAATGGTTTTGTAACTCATTGAGTTACCTCTGACAATCGAATAAAGCTCGTTTCCGGTCCGGCTGCTGGTGTTGTAATAATAAGCCTTTTTATTATTCAACTGGGCAGTGGCTTTTACCGGGTCACCAAAAGCTGTTTTGGTAATGTCCGGTTTGTCCGAATTGGTTTTCAAAATCCATTTGGCGAAAGCTTTTTCATACAGAGCCGGATAAATTTCACCCACATCGCTGGAGCGGCAATAAATAGGTTGGTTGTTCGACGTACGAACAATGGTTTTGTCAGAAACTTCCACCAGCTTCGACGGGGCATCTTTACCTCCCCCTTTGGAATAAAACTGGATGGCATTGACCCTGTTGGTTTCTCCGGTTCCGGTGGCCCGGTTCCGGTGTACAATCCGGTAAGGATCAGCCCAGGCAATGGCCGACAGCGCCGCAATAAAATAGCAGTTGCCAATGGCCCCCTGAACAGGATCGGAGAACTCGGTTACATCTTTAAAGAAGTCGCCTATATCTTTCCAAACTCCGTTCTCCGGGGTCCAGTCACCTGCCGAGCCCTGGTTCATTACGATAGAGGCAAGCGGTTTGCTTAACCGTGTTTTGGAAATAGTTTTATCCAGTTCCGGAACTTCCAGTTTCAGGTTCAACAAACCGCGGGTAAGCACTCCGGAACGAATTTTGGTGGTATTGATGCTTTTTATTCCCACCTTTTTTAGTTCGCTCAGGTTCGTTAAGCCAGATACATCCGGTGTTTCCGGATCGTTGTCACCTCTGATGGTAATCTCAGAAGCAGCTACAGGTTCTGCCATGTTTTGGGCGTTCAGTTTTAATCCGGCATAAATAGGCGAATTAAACTTCATGTCAAACAGTTCATTGTAATCTGTTTCCAATGCATCTTCCATTATCTCAATGGATTCCTTTTTTGTCCAATCGATTTTTCTGCCCACTAAAGCTTCGGTAAGGGCATACGGGTTGATGGCACCCACATTCAAATTTGTTACTTTGTCCATTGTTTTTTTGATTTTAACGGTTGTTTATAAAATTGAGTTATAAAATCGCTTCCGGACAGCAACTGCCAGCCGGAATAGTTTATTTATGGAGTGAAATCCGGAACGGTGGAATTAAACAACTTAGTGGAAAATATAGCGTCACATCTAAATGCAACATTCAATTTACGACTATTTGCCCAATAAAATGCCGTGACAGTAGTAAAATTTTTCTTCATAATTTTTGTAAAATAGTTAAGCAATTTAAGGTATTTTTATCTTAAAATCAAATAATAATATATATTATAATCTATTTTCTTTTTTTATCCTTAAACAGAATGTATCATAATGTATTTTGAAAGGGAGTCATTCCTGAGAATCAATATGTTTAATTCTCTGATTTGAAAACTTCCAATGCGGCGGGAAATGGTTGTAAGGCCCGTTCAAAAATACCCAGCGAGTAGGCTATTGTGAGACCGTAATTGGTAAGCGGAACTTTGGCCTGCCGTGCTTTCATAATCCGGCTGAGCATGGTGCGGCGGTTCCACATGCAGGCTCCGCAGTGAATGATTAGTTTGTATTCTGAAATGTTTTCGGGAAAATCGTGTCCCCTGATGTTGTCAATTTCCAGTTTTCCTCCTACATATTGTGTCAGCCAGCGTGGAATTTTAACGGTTCCGATATCTTCACCGATAGGGTGGTGGGAGCAGGCTTCGGCAATGAGCACTTTATCGCCTGTTTTTAAAGTATCAATGGCCATGGCGCCACGAACCATTTCGGACAGATCGCCCTGGAACCTTGCAAAAAGTATGGAGAATGAGGTAAGAGGGATTTCCGGGGGAGTGTCGGCAGTAACTTTCAGAAAAGCCTGGGAGTCAGTCACGATTAGTTTGGGTGGTTTGTTGAAACGCGACAAAGCTTCGCGCAACTCGCGTTCTTTTACCACCACGCAGAAAGAATCATTGTCGAGTAAATCGCGGATGCTTTGTACCTGCGGCAAAATCAGCCGGCCTTTGGGGGCTTCCTTATCGATGGGAACCACCAGAATAGCTGCTTCCCCGGGACCAACCAGATCTGCGAGTATACTGGGGCGATTTATAAAATCGGAAGGAGCCGTATTCAATAACAGCTGTCGTAAATCTGAAATTCCCATTTCCACCGTTGCCGAGGTAGAAACATGTTTCACTTTTATGCTGTCCAATTGGGAAGTAATTTCAATGTTTTCAGGGAAGACGTCCGCTTTGTTAAATACAATGATAAAAGGAATTTCCCGTTCTTTAAATGTTTCCATCAATTGCAGTTCGTATTCTCCCCAATCGCTGAAGTTGGTAACAATTACCCCCAAATCGGTTCGGTCGAAAACTGCCAGTGTTTTGGCTACCCGCTTACCGCCCAAATTGCCTATGTCGTCTATGCCAGCCGTGTCAATAAATAACACGGGACCCAACGGGAGGAGTTCCATGGGCTTTTCTACCGGGTCGGTGGTAGTGCCGGCAATTTCAGAAACAATAGAAACATTTTGTTGTGTCAATGCATTCAGGATGCTTGATTTTCCGACATTTCTCCGTCCAAAAATTCCAATATGCAAGCGAAAAGTTTTTGGCGCCCTCATGTTTCTGTTTATTAGGTTGGAAAAGTACAAATTCCGGGAGTAACTACCAATAAAGTAAAGCAGAAATGAGGATCATCGGGTAGTGGAAAATAAAAAGGTCGTCCGTTTGATGTGGACGACCTTTTTGTTATGGAAATACTTTGTAATGTTCTTTTTCACTACATGTTGCTGGCAGTTTTAGCCTTGCTGGCGCAGCAGCCACTTGATTTTGCCGCTGTTTTTTTTGCATCTGAGCAACCTTCAGCTTTTGCTTCAGAACAGCCTTTTGCTTTTGCCTCTGAGCAACCTTCAGCCTTTGCCTCAGAACAGCCTTTTGCTTTTGCTTCTGAGCAACCTTCGGCCTTTGCCTCAGAACAACCTTCAGCTTTTGCTTCCGAAGCTTTTTCTGTTTTGTTGTCGTCAGATTCAGCGACTACTGTAACTTTTGCTTTTTTATTGTCTTCAACTTTTACACTTGCAGTTGAAACAGACAATCCATATGCCATAACCAATGCCAGTACGAACAATAACTTCTTCATTTTCTTCATTTTTGAGTTATACAATTTATTAATAGTTATCTCTGTAATTAAGACAATTATAATAACAAAGAGTGTTTCCGCCAAATAAATATTAATATTTTTTTATCTTTTTATGTTTTTATTATGTAGTTTGTTGATTCTCAGTGGTCGGGTAGATTGGTTTTGGGATGGTTAGTGACCTAACCTGCAAACTGCTTCAGGAGCAATCAGATCTTCGAATTCTTTAGCCGAAACCAGATTTAATTTTGCAGCAGCTTCTTTTACCGAAATATTTTCATGCCGGGCAGTTTTTACAACACGCGAGGCACTTTCGTAACCAATTTTGGGAATGAGTGCGGTTACCGTGGCAGTAGAGTTTTCAACATGCTTCCGGCAAATATTTTCGTTGGCTGTTATCCCTGAAATGCAATGTTTGTTAAATATCCGAATGGAGTTATTCAGCATAGTGAGGTTTTCCAAAAGTGTACAGGCAATGAGGGGGAAAAACTGGTTCAATTCCAGGTTTCCGGCACTGCATGCGTGGGTAATAATCTCATCATTGCCCATTACAAGCAAAGCGGCTTGGGCTGCGGCTTCCGGAATAACCGGATTTACTTTGCCCGGCATGATGGAGGACCCGGCCTGTCTGGCAGGAAGGTTGATCTCACCCAGTCCGGCATGGGGGCCGCTTGCCAGCAAACGCAAATCATTACTTATTTTGAAGAGGTTGGACCCACACGCTTTTAGTATTCCGGAAACTTCCACAAAAACATCGGTGTTTTGTGTGCCGTCGATGAGGTTTTCACTCCGGGCGAGTCCAATATTGGTGTTTTCCCGCAACCGATCGACCACCCGGAAGATAAATTGTTTGGGTGCGCCAAGTCCGGTTCCGATTGCCGTGCCTCCGAGGTTCACTACCCGTAACCGTTCTTCGCATTTGTAAATTCGCCAGCGATCGCGGTTAAAGGCCTCTGCATAAGCGCCCATTTCCCGGCCAAGTGTTGTGAGAACAGCATCTTGTAATTGGGTGCGCCCGATTTTTACAATTTGAGCAAACTCTTTTTCTTTTTGCTGAAAAGCTTCCTGTAATTCCACAACATTTTGTTCCAATGTGCGCAGCAACCGGATGGCAGCAATTTTCAGAGAAGTAGGGTAGGTGTCATTCGTTGACTGGTGAAGATTGACATCGTCCAAAGGTGAAATGAGTTTATAGTTTCCCGGTTTTACTCCCAGGATTTGCAGCGCCCTGTTGGCAATTACTTCATTCACATTCATATTGGTGGAGGTACCGGCACCTCCCTGCAGTGCATCTACCAGAATATGCTGATTTAACAAGCCCTGGCTCATTTCAAAACATGCTTTTTCAATGGCATCTGCTTTTGAGGAATTTTCTTTCCAGAAACCAAGCCGGATGTTTGTTTGGGCGCAAGCCAGTTTCACCTCACCGTATGCCTTTATCAATTCCGGGTGAACGGTCTGGCCGGAAATTGGAAAGTTTTCCTTTGCCCGGGCAGTGTGTATTCCCCACAATGCCTGGGCAGGGATTTGCTTTTGGCCGATAAGATCAGTTTCAGTACGGTAATGCATGATTTAAGAAATTCGTCCCTTTTTCAAATTTTTAATTGGCTGAAAACAAAACTCCAGGTTACTTTATATTTTTTGATACAGTCAAAACTAAGCAACCTTTTGAAAATTAACAATACACATCATCCCGTCCAGCTTCCACTCTTTTTACCAGTTTCTGGGCACGCTGTTTGGCCAGTCCATCCATTTCAGCAATGGTTTCCTTAATGAGCCGGTTTCCCACTTCTGCTGTTTCCGGTGAGGCATAGTTTTGCAGGTATTCTTTGAACGACGATAAAGCATTGGGGGCACAGTGCAGCTTGATGTCACCGGGTTTGGCCAAATCCATAAAATCCTGACCCGTGCGCCCCAGCCGGTAACAGGCCGTACAAAACGAGGGGATATAGCCCATCTTGGCCACGTCGCGGATTACCTCATCGAGTGGGCGATGGTCTCCCAAACTGAATTGTCCGGAAGGGTCGTCTTGATTTTCTTCGTGTTCGTAACCTCCCGGGTTGGTGCGGCTACCTGCCGAAATCTGGCTTACACCCAGGGCAAAAGTTTCCCGGCGCATTTGCGCCGTTTCCCGGGTCGACATGATGATTCCGGTATAAGGTACGGCCAAACGCAAAATGGCTACAATTTTCCGAAAGTCAATATCTGAAACCGGAAACGGCGGATGGGTAGCCAAATCACTCCCGGTGGCAGGTTCCAGTCGGGGTACGCTGATAGTATGTGGTCCTACCCCAAATTGATTTTCCAGCTCCCTTATGTGCTGCATCATCGCCAAAATCTCGAAGCGGTAATCGAACAATCCGAATAACACGCCAATTCCCACATCGTCAATGCCTGCTTCCATCGCCCGGTGCAGCGACCATACCCGCCAGTTGTAATCGCGCTTTTTGCCTCCTAAATGCACTTTTTGATACGTTTCGCGGTGGTATGTTTCCTGGAAAATCTGATAGGTACCAATTCCCTCCGCTTTTAGCATCTTGAATTCTTCAGTTGTAAGGGGCGCTACATTTACGTTTACCCGGCGGATTTCACCGTGGTCAGATTTTACACTGTAAATGGTGCGCACAGAGTCAAGCACATATTGAAAGCCTTGCTGGGGATATGCTTCGCCGGCTACCAGCAAAATACGCTTATGCCCTTTGTTGATAAGAATTTCAACTTCACGGGTAATCTGCTTTTGGGTAAGGGCATTCCGGACAATCTCTTTGTTGGTGGCCCTGAATGCGCAGTACAGGCACTCGTTGGAGCAAAGGTTGGAAATATAAAGGGGAGCAAACAACACCAGGCGTTTCCCGTAAATCGTTTCTTTTACCTGGTTTGCTGTATGAAACAGTTCGCCCAGCAGTTCCGGATCGCTGATGCCGGTGAGCACGGCAACTTCATCCATTTCCAGGCCTTTCATTTCAGCAGACTTGGCCAAAACTTCCCTTACCTGCACCCTGTCAGCTGTTTTATGGGTGTTCAGAATATCCCATATTTGTTGTTCGTTTATAAAATTGGCTGGTACGTTGTACATACTATTTTTAGTTTAAAGTTTCGAACTCTCACGTTTAGACGCTTTCTATAAAAGTTTACATTTCAGGAACCGGATTTTGTTTCTTTACTTATCTCAGAACTCTAAAGTCTCGAGACAAATTACAATGATGGCAACAGTCAGCTACGACTACCTGTTTGTTTGGCTAATCCCGATTTTACTGAAATTCCTGCAATACGCCCCAGCTTTCCGGTTAAAACTCCCAGCTCGTCAGTAGTGGCATCAATTACCAGGGTAATCACCGAAGTGTTTCCTTTTGCATTCGGTAAACCGGTTCGCGCCAGTATAAGGTCGGCATGTTCACTTAGTACGTTGTTTACCACACCCGAACATTTTTCACGATCATCGATAATAATTCCCACAAAACCGAGGCGTTTCTCGCTATTGTTCATATTTAAATCTTTATGCGGGAGATATCCGATATCTTTGGGAAGTAAATTCAGAATGGTAAGGATTTTATCCTTATGTATTTTTGTATCCTCATTCTTCCCTAAGGTCAGCCTTGCCTTCCCGCAGGATTTCGCATAAAAGTAATGCTAAAATGATTTTCGATGAATGTTAAATAACATTCATTTTTATGTTGTTGAATAGCTTTTGTGCAGCATTTTATCGGTTTCTATTTTCAATTCTTTATGTAAAACATTTAAAGCAAATGGTCAATTGCCTCCTGGGCGGCATCCAGAATAGGCTGGTTGGAGAGTGGTTGCCCAACGGCTTTTTGCATCCATACTTCCGGAGTGAGTTGCCCCAACGCAAAAATTCGTTCTACCTCCGGAGCAAACGGGTGCGATTTAAAGTGTTCTTCAAGCTGAAAATGGATTAAGTGCCCGTATGCATAGTTGGGCAGGTACATGGGAGAATTAATCATGTGCGAATAAACAGCCAGAATGGTTTGGTCTTCGATGCCGAACACCGGAGCAAAATATTTGTTCCACACGTTTTTACTGATTTCAAGCGTAGCATTTTTTAGTTCCTCCGCCGTGCAATCCGGATTGCTGTACATCCACTTCCACATTTGCATATCCACCATTGATACACCCATTATTTCGTAAACCGACCAGAGAATATCCAGTGTTTTCAGGTATTCTTTGTCCGGATTTTCATCTTTCATATTCAGCAGGAATAAGTCCCTTTCCTGAAAAACAAATGCGAGTGCTTCGGTAAACGCTGTGTTGGGTACGCCATTCATCGTATAATAGGGTACATCGTGCAGCGAAATGGTTTGTTCTACGTTGTGTCCGAATTCGTGAACCGCAATATTGTATCCTTTATAATCCATTCCTTCATCCGGAATACGGGTGCGCAACCGGGCTTTTTCCTCTTTCATGGATGCGCCCCAGGCATGGCCGGAACCACGTGCAGCATCGACGGTAATTTGGGAAGCGAGGAATGCGGCCTTTTCATTTTCAAATCCCAGGTTTTCCAAAATATTGACCAGGTCGTTTTCCAGCGCCATCGCGTCAGGATATCGTGTGCGGGTGATGGCATTCAGCTTTTCTTCGGGGATTGAACTGCGCGCTTTGAACCCGTCGTACCAGATGTCCCAGGGCTGCAAATCGCGTCCCAGCCGCTTTTTGATGATTTCTCCGGTTTGTTTGAGCTGGGGAGCGCTTAAAAACTCATGAAACAAAGCCTCCACCTCATTCTGCGGAATTTGCATGTAACCTGAAAACGATCTTTTTATGGCTGTATTGAGTACGGGATGATATGGATCGAACGCTTTAAATGCCCTGAAATAATTGATGATTTTCTGATACCTGGTTGCAGGCTCCGGAGTGGCTTCCACAGGTTTTCCGTTTTGAAGTACCTCGTTTTCATACGGTTTCCAGTTGTACTCTCCTGAATTGATGACTTTTTCAGGAATAGACTGGTCGATGATCCGTTGCATCACCCGGTAGATTATTGCCTGTTTTTCAAATCCGTTTTCGGAAAGGGCATAATTGGCTTTTAATTCGTCACGCAGGTTCCAGTGGCTGAGCAAAACCATATTTTCGGGGAAAAGCGTTTTCCCGTTTTTGTCGAGTAATTTTCCCATATAAATGTTGTATTCAGCAATGTAGGCATCTGCTTCTGCTGAAACGGCGGCACTTTTTTGATTGAGTTCAGAAGGCGCCCGCGAATTGAAAATATCACCCATTCTGGCGTATGCCCATTCCTGGTCGGACCAGTTTTTGCCCAGTTCATTTTTTTCTTCGGCAGAATAGAACGGGAAGTTCAGGGCTACCAGGAATGCAATTTTGTTGTCGTAAAAATCATTGTTCAAATGAGCGCCGGCGCTGTAAGCCGAAAACATGTGATCTACCGGATGGAGCGGACCGGTTTGTAAGTCCATGTTTTTTCTTAAGTCGAGGAGCATTTTATTAAAATGGCCAAAAAGGGATTCGAAATAATCAGACATTTTGGTAAAAACCATTTGTTTCTCCTCACTATTTCCGATATAATTGTCAGCACAAAAAGAAATAAAATCTTCTGCCGTACCATCGGTTTGCCGCCAAAGCGATGCCGCATGGCGTACTCCTTTTTCTACGTTTTGCCGGTTGATTTCAGGAAATTTTTCACTGATTTTCTGAATGGCGTCACCGGAATGTTTTTCTGTAATTATCATTTGTGTAGTTGATGTTTCTTTTGCTTTTTGCCCGCAACTCCATACAAGTATAAGAACAAAAATAAGGCTTAGTAACTGTTTCATATCCATGCCGTTTAAACGTTGATAAAAATTTCATGGAAAAATAGGGCATTCCCGGTTGAAATCCAATGATTTTATCACACAAAAAGGAAAATCAAATCGTACCTTCTCCTATATCGATTTCTGATTTCTGTGCACTGTGAAATGTTTTAATGAATATTTTTTGTCAATTGGTTTCTCATTGATTTCCAACTGCTATTTTTGTCATTGTGAAAACGGTTACCGAAATAGTAAATCAACAATTATTTTCTGCGGAAGACCTGCGCGTATTATTAACTGCGAAAGGCAGGGACAGGGAATTATTGTTTGCAAAGGCCCGTGAGGTAAAAGAATCGGTGACAGGAAAAAAAGTTTACTTCAGGGGGCTGGTAGAGTTTTCCAATGTTTGTTCGAAAGATTGTTTGTATTGCGGTATCAGGAAGAGCAATGGTAAAGTAGTACGCTATAACGCTACGGACGAAGAGATCCTTGAGGCTTGTCGTTTTGCCTGGGAAAAACGTTTTGGATCGGTGGTGCTTCAGTCAGGCGAACTGGAATCAAAGTCTTTTGTGCAAAGGGTGGACAAACTGGTGAAGAAGATCAAGCAACTTTCCAATAATGAATTGGGTATTACGCTGAGTTGCGGCGAACAATCACAGGAAACGTATCTCCGCTGGTTTGAAAGCGGTGCTCACCGCTACCTGTTGCGCATTGAAGCGTCGAATCGCGAACTGTATTATAAAATCCACCCGGATACACCCAAACATTCTTTTGAAAAGAGGGTAGAGGCACTTCAGTTTTTACGGGAAGCCGGATATCAGTTGGGCACGGGGGTAATGATTGGCCTGCCGTTTCAAACATCGGACGATTTAGTCAATGACTTGTTGTTTTTCAAGAAGATCGATATCGATATGTGTGGGATGGGGCCATACATTGAACATGAGCACACGCCGCTTTATCAATTCCGGCATCTGCTGCAACCCAAAATGGATCGATTTCACCTGGCGCTCAACATGATTGCTGTTTTGCGTCTTTTAATGCCCGACATCAATATTGCTGCTGCTACTGCGTTGCAGGCTATTGATCCGGCAGGTCGCGAAAAAGCGCTGACTGTGGGAGCCAATGTAATCATGCCCAATTTAACGCCTTGTGAATACCGCAAAGAGTACCTTCTTTACGAAGACAAACCCTGTCTGGATGAAGATGCAGCGCTTTGTCGCAACTGTCTTGAAGCCCGTATTGAATTGGCCGGAAGTGAAATAGGATATGATGAATGGGGCGATTCGAAACATTTTTTTAGCCGGCAGTAGCTCACCCGAGCATTTAGCAAGTAATTGTCATTTAAGCATTTCGTCAGCTAAACACGCCGAATAAATTCAAAATGACAATGACGAGAGCCAGGATTAAAACATAGCGGACATATTTTGCACCGCCTTTCACGGCAAAATGAACACCCAGCCAGGCGCCTGCCATGTTACCCACTGCCAAAACGAGACCGGCAAGCCAGTTCACCTGACCATAGAACATAAAAATGCCAATGGTAAAAATGGTGTAAACTAATACGATATATACCTTAATGGCATTGGCTTTTACCAGGTTGTGCCCGCATCCCAAAACCAGTCCGGCCAGCAATAAAAAACCCACTCCCATCTGGATAAATCCTCCGTATAACCCGATAAAAAAGAAAAGAATGTATTGCAGTAAAGTAGGCTTTGGATGTTGATTTTCTGCACGTTCGGCTACCCATGCGTTTGGTTTCAGGACTACCAGCAGAAGCATTCCTACCATCAGAATGGCAATTATTTTTTCGAGAACCAGCACATTCATTTCAACGGCGATCAATGCCCCGATGACAGAACCTGCTAAAGCCGGAAGTACCAGCCGGAAATCAGACGTCAGATCAAGCACCTTTTTTTGCCGGAACGTGTTAACCCCGATGATATTTTGAAATAAAATGGCAATGCGGTTGGTGCCGTTGGCAACATTGGCCGGCAGCCCTAAAAACATGAGCAGGGGAAGCGTAAGCATGGAACCACCACCGGCTGTGGTGTTAATAAAACCGGCAACCAGTCCGGTACCGAGGAGCGCTAAAATCAGATACCATTCCATCCGAACTTTACTATTTAAGGTTTAAGACTAAAGTACGATGTCTTAATGCAGTATTGAGTCCATTCTGAAAAGGTTTTATTGAATTTAAATCTTCAAAGTACAAAATCGTATTAAATTTTATACTTCCTGTTTTCAGAATGGACTCGATGTTTAATTCCCGTTAAATTATCTGCTCATCCAACTTTTCAACATGAGACTAATAAGCGAAAAGCGGATAATCTTTCATCATTTGGTGTACTTTCGCCCCAACTGTCTTCAGTGTTTTTTCGTCTTCGATATTTGAAATTACATCGTCAATCAGCTGCACGATAACCGGCATCAGGTTTTCTTTTACACCGCGGGTAGTGATGGCCGGGGTTCCCACGCGCAATCCGGAAGTTTGGAAAGGAGAGCGGCTATCAAACGGAACCATGTTTTTGTTGACCGTAATTTCGGCTTTTACCAGTGTGTTTTCTACCTGTTTCCCTGTAATTTCAGGAAACTTGGTACGCAGGTCAATAAGCATAGAGTGGTTGTCGGTTCCACCGGAAATCACTTTATATCCCAAATCCATAAAAGCTTGCGCCATTACCTGGGCGTTTTTTTGTACCTGCGCCTGGTATTCCCGGAAGGAAGGATCAAGCGCCTCGCCAAAGGCCACTGCTTTGGAGGCAATAACATGTTCCAGCGGACCACCTTGCTGTCCCGGAAATACAGAAGAATCGAATAAGGACGACATCATGCGAATTTCCCCTTTCCGGGTAGCTATTCCCCATGGATTTTCAAAGTCTTTTCCCATTAAAATAATACCACCGCGCGGGCCACGTAAGGTTTTGTGAGTAGTAGAAGTAACCACGTGGGCGTATTTTACAGGGTTTTCAAGTAAATCCGCAGCGATTAGTCCTGCGGGATGTGCCATATCCACCATGAACAAGGCGCCTGCTTTGTCCGCAATTTCGCGCATGCGCTGGTAGTCCCACTCACGGCTGTAAGCAGAAGCCCCGCCAATAATCAGCTTCGGTTTATGTTCCAGCGCCAACGCTTCCATTTCATCGTAATCAATCAGTCCGGTATCTTCTTTTACCCGATAAGCTATCGGATTATATAAAATTCCGGAACTGTTTACCGGTGAACCATGTGACAGGTGACCTCCGTGCGAGAGGTCGAGTCCCAGGAAAGTATCACCCGGCTGTAAAATAACGCTCAACACCGACGCATTGGCCTGCGCCCCGGAGTGTGGCTGTACATTGGCCCATTCTGCGCCATACAGTTTTTTGATACGTTCGATGGCCAGCAGCTCCGTTTGATCTACAAACTGGCAGCCACCGTAATACCTGTGCCCGGGGTAGCCTTCTGCATATTTATTGGTCATTACCGATCCCATGGCTTCCAGCACCTGATCGCTTACAAAATTTTCAGAGGCAATCAATTCAATGCCACTTAATTGCCGTTCACGTTCTTTCTGAATAATGTCAAAAACAAGCGTATCTCTTTTCATTTGTGCATAAACTTTGAAATTAAGGCCAAAGGTAAAACATTTTGAATGAGTGTTTGGAAGTTGCGCGGGGGAATTACGCACTAGTTTTAAACAATTAATTTTGGGATGACCTGCGAAAATCAAATTTACTACAAATACAAAAAACGGATGGAAATAACTCCACGACAGATTTTGCCTTTTTACAAGGGAAGGAGCTTTTTTGTCGCGGAGGAGGATGTTCTCATTTCAATTACTCTTTTATCACTTCCCCTTCCGGGTGTCCTTCCATTTTATTGTTTATCATTTCGGGGGGCAGGCCGTTGGCCTGGATGTAAACAGCCGCTTTTTGTGTTTGCTCTCCTGTACTTTGGAAAATATTGTCTTTCAGTATCAAATCACGAGCCGGCGAATTAATGGAGAAACCGTAACCACTGCCATTTGTTCCGTTGTTTTCAATGACATTTTCCAGAAAAGTATTGCGGTGTGGTGCATTCGATTCCCTCTCTCCCCTCAGGTGCACACCGTCGCTTCCGTTTTCAAAAATATGATTCCCGGTGAAAACCACATCGGTATCTTTGTGGCCGGTGCAAATGCCAAACCGTCCGTTGTGGTGAAAGCGGTTGTTTGTAACGCGGCTTTGGTAAACACGCCAGCAGATAAATAGTCCGTCGTTGTCGTTGTGGTGAACATCATTGTTTTCAATGGTAGTGAAAGGTGAGCCCGTTCCCGGGTGCATGCCGGTGTTGCCACTTCCCGAAATTTCGCTGTTGCGGATAGTTACATTTTCTGTGATTTGCCAACTGATGCCTTCGCCATTAAAATTTTTGACATGCACCTTGTCAACGATCACTTTTTTCGATTTAAAAACAAGAATGCCGGCGCTGTTGCATCCGTCGGCAAAAAAGTTTTCCTCCCGGTTTCCGTCCACCGTGAGGTTTGAGACAGTTACATTTGCGGCTTCTATAATTTCAATAACCGAAGAGGCATTGGATATCAGTCCATCCCTGTCTGATCGGTAGTCGCGTTTCAGGTAATCGTCAATATAGATAATATTATCGCGGATATCGGTAATATATGCGGTTGATACATTCCAACAGGAACTTTGGTCTCGGTCGGTAACCTGTATTTTCATTCCCGGGTCAAATCCGTCGGCATTTTCTACGGTGATTTTTAGTTCGCCATAATCGGCATCCACGATAAATTTTGTTTGCACTCCTTTTGCGCGTTTCAAAACTGTTTCCCTGCCGGAGCCGATCAGTCTTACATTCGAACTCATCCGCACCGGTGCGGTAATTTCAAATACTCCTGACGTCAGTTTTACCGTGCCGCCTGTTTTGGCTACTGCATCAATAGCCAACTGAATGGATTGGTTGTTGAATCCGCAAATATCGGCTTCGTTTCCGCCTACCGTCATCTCTTTTTCCACAACCTTTGGCGAAACCAGTGCATCGGCCTTTTCTGTAGCGTTTTGGGCCTTTATGAAAAGTGAGCCCGTTAGAAAGAGGAAAATCAGGAAAAAGTTTTTCATCGCAAACTGGTTTTAATTTTTACTATAAAAAGAAGAAAATTTTCTGCTACTCCAGGTGAATAATATAAACCTGCCGGCTGCCGGAGTGAGTGGAGTTGAATCCAATGATATTGCCGTTTGGACTCCACCGACAGTGAATGTCGCAGCGCCAGTGGCTGTTGAATTCCTCCGGTTGAGTAAAGCGTCCTAAAGGAAGGACAGCCTCCATTTTCATGTCCATCAGGTAGATTTTCTGTTCCCGCAACCCGCGACTGGGGTAGGTGTCTGTTACCATCCATTTTTGGTCCGGGGAGAAAGTGCCGTGTCCGTCGTAGTCCAGCAACCCATTTCCCAGGCGTTTGTAATCCTGCTTTCCAATGGTGAATAAAACGTGCGCATATTGTTTGGCATTGTAGTTCGCAGTTACCATCAGTTCATTGCCGTTCAGCCAGTCGAAATGCGAACCTTCCCAGCCATCGGGAAAGCAGCGCTGCAGGTTACTGCCGTCCCGGTTAACCGTAAACGAGGTGGTATTCCGGTTGGGTATGGCCCGTGCCAGCCAGAAGATTTTACTACCGTCGCGGCTGAATAAGGTGTGGTTGAAATATTCGATTCCTTCTTCCGGGATTTCCGGGACCATCTCTTTTACCTGCGCTATGGACACAATTAACTTTGCATCTCCGGTTTCCAGGTTCACGAGAAACAGACCGTCATCCTCCGGAAACTGCGTGTTTTCTTTGGCATCCTGGCCGTTGCCGCCGTAACCATAATCCGATCTGGTTTTGCGCAACCGTGCAAAGTTAATGCTTACGGCTTCTTTTCCGTTGGACGAAACAGCGCTGACAGGGTAGGGGATGATTTTGATTTCGGCTTTGGTGTGTACGTTCATAATGACAGAAACAAATTTCCCCTCGCGCAGATCGTTAAAAATGATAAGCGAATCGGGCGAAGTGCCCAGCCAGTGTGCCATACATCCCTGTTGAAAATTCCAGGCACGTGTTTGGGTTAGCGGAATAAAATCGTACGTTTTCATGTCAACCAGCCCCAATGTGGCCAAATCGTTTTCGTCCGGAAGCCGGTTTTTGATGTCGGTTTGTAAAACAGTGGCAAATTGCTGGTCGGCGCTCCATGAGTTAATGCCGTAATAGCTGGCAAACAGGTGTTCTTTGCTGCTTTTCGTGATTTGGATGGGCTCGGAAGGCTGGGGAAAGGTAACGGAGATGCCTGATTCTTTTGTGTTTGTGCTACAGGAAAATAAGGTTCCTGTTAATGCAACTAAAAATATTTGAAGAAGGGTTTGTCTATTTTTTTTCAATTTGTGAAGGAAAATCGGATAAAAAAAAAGTGTATAGTTTTTAATCATTTTGATCATTTATTATTGGTTGGATGTACCAAAGATAGAATTTTTCTTTCTATTACTGCGGGGCTTTAGCACTCTGGCAGCGAAGAATGTTGCGATAAATTACTGACCACACCTTTATATCCTGGCACAAGAATTAGTTTCAGGCGATTTTTATTGGCCGTTGGAAATGTCCTGCGGTAATACTTTTTCGAGTTCTACCCATAACGGAAGAATGCGTCGCCCTTCCGTCGCATAAAAAGGAACGAGGTCGCATTTCATTTTAGGAAAGTAGATATCATTCATTTCAATTATATCTGTCGGAATATTTTTATTTTCAGCCCGGATGATGGCTGAACGGGTTTCAAGGAACATTGTTCCCGCCGACTCCAACGGTTGGATGAATTTAAAACGGATGTTGTAATGCCCTTCCCTGATTTGCACCTTCCATAATCCGAATATTTCTTCCTGAGTCCAGATTCCCCGGGGGCCGCCAGCATCATTTCGGTTGAGGTAAACCGGGTTTTCCTGTTCGCTTCCTATTATAATCCGTGGTGGCTCCAGTAAATGTGGAGCGCTTGTTATTTCGAAAAGCAAACGATCCAGTTCTGCTTTCATTTCAACCGCCAATGTTTTGTTTGATGCAAGGATATTGTGCTGTTCATATTCATCTTCCCGGATATTGAAAAGTTCGAATCTTTCAACAGAAGCGTTGTATCCGGTATGCCCCACCAGTTTGAAGGGGCCTTTTTGCAGGGCTATGTTGTTGTATCGTTCGGGGTAGCGTCGTGTCCAGTAAAAAAACAGTGGTCTGTTTTCAAAAGTTTCGATTGATTCTCCGTTTAGTACAGGAAGAAGGCTTTTCCCATCGATAATCCGGTTTCCCGGTAAGTCGGCATGGCATAATTCCGAAAGTGTTGGTAATATGTCAATGTGGGCAGCAGGTACTTCAATGTCCCGGTTTCCTTTAAACAGGGCGGGTAACCTGAAATAAAAGGGTACGCGCACCCCGCCTCTGAAAACACTTCCCTTGCGGCCTCTCATGCCGGCAATGTACCGTCGTTGCTGCGGACCATTGTCGGTCATAAAAATAACGAGAGTATTTTCTGTAATGCGGAGTTCGTCGAGTTTTTGCAGCAGTTTACCCACGTTGTCATCGATATTGGAAACCATGGCATATACCTTTCGAGCATCTTCCCTGTCTTTTTCATTCATTTCCGGAAAGGGGCGGCTGTCATTTTGAAAGCCACTTTCCGGGTCGATGTTTTTGTACCTGTTGTAATATTCTTCCGGAACCTGCAACGGCGTGTGCGGAGCGTTAAAAGACAGGTAACAGAAAAACGGTTTCTGGTAGTTTTTTTCGATATACCCGATAGCTTCCCGGGCAAAAATATCGGAACAATAACCCCTGTAAGCTTTTTGTTTCCCATTGTGCCAGAGTAGGGGATCAAAATAGCTGCTGTCGCGTTTATAAAAGGTGGTAAAATCTCCGGGCTGGCCCATGCCGCCGGAAAGATGGATAAGCGATTCTTCGAATCCCTGGTCGCCGGGTCGGGAAGGGTAGTTATCGCCCAGGTGCCATTTGCCAAAGATTCCGGTAGTGTAGCCTTTTTGTTTTAACATTTCTGCAATGGTGACCTCCTCAGTTGCCATCATGGCGCCTCCATTGTATGTGTCGCGTATTCCGGTTCGCAGCGAATAGCGCCCAGTCATCAGGCTGGAGCGGGTAGGGGCGCAAACCGGTGAAACATAAAACTGGTTGAAACGGATGCTTTCGCGGGCAAAATTGTCGAGCACCGGCGTTTTTACATGTGGGTTGCCTGTAATTCCCAAATCACCGTATCCCTGGTCGTCCGTAATGATAATTATGACATTGGGATGTTGTTTTTTGTGCATTGAGTTCTGCCCCAATGCAGCTATTACCAGAAACGAGAGAGCAAGAATGATTTTACCGGTTTTAATCATAACATACATTTTTGTTCTTCTTCAACAATCATTCTTGCTATTTCAAAATAGGTCTGAACCATTGTTTTGTTTACTGTTTGAACAACAGTGTTTTGAATAAGTTTTAAAAGTTCTGCAACTCTATTGTAAAGATTTTTAGGATTATGTTTGATTCCGGTCATTTGCAATAATTTCAGTTATTACACAAATTTAGTTTTTTAATTTTCATCTTCATCAATCAGTAAATCTCATTTTTCGTCTCATATTTACGTTAGCAATAGTATTTTATCAGCTCCAGTGAAATAGATAATTTACATTAATCTATTTAAGAAGTACTTATGTGATGAATTAAAACTAACGCACTGCGCTGACCCTGCAATGCATTTATAATTTGTTAGTGGCTGGCTTTTTTATATTCATTCTCTCAGAAACTTTCTAAAATTCTTTTGTTACGACTATTCACCAAATCTATTGTTTGAGTTTTATATTTTTTATATTCATCAACTGTTTGAGGTAATGGTGATCGATTAAAGCTGTCAAATGGCAAAGAAAAATTTATTTGCCCTTTTTTACCAACAAAATCCTGCAACATAAAAAAATCAACATAGCCACTAAAATCAACAAATAAATCAAAAAAATCTTTGTATCTCATAAGTGTATCATAAAGTGGACTTTTTTCTTCTTGATAAAAGCGTCTAATGCATTCCAAAGTCAAATCAAACCTGTCGCAAATTATCCTGTTTATACCCCTTGCTTGATTTATAGTAAAACCATTCTTATTGTGAGCAGGAAAAATTATATGACCTCCAATAGTACGAACTTTATATTTTAATTCTTCTCTCTCCAAATCAGACAACCAACCATCAAATTTACCTTTATATTTTCCGTCAAAATGTGGACACATTCTATCGCTAGATAAATTATCGCCTAAGTTGTTTTTTATAAGTAATCTGCCATAGTTGTTGCGTATAATTTCCAAATCAAGAGTTTTTCCACACGGCAACGTTTTATTCCATAATAGTTTATGTGCTTTATACAATTTTTGACTGTCAGTATCAGGATCTCCACAATTACTATCTTTCCGAAAATCAAAATCGATATTAATTTTATTCATGTTAAAAATTCGTAGGTTAAAACCTGTCAAGCTTGCCTGTGACTGTTTGGCTATGAAGCGTAGCTTGTATTGTGCCTGCTGCAAACTATGCTTTATGAGCCTTTTTTAAGCACTGGCTTTTATTATTTATTCATTCAGTAATCACTGATATTCCCATTCCATGAATCGAAAATTCTGGATATTCAGTTATTACTGAATCAGGAATATACTCGTTGTAATATTGTTTTTCGAGCAAATGAAACTTCTCAATTTCATATCTTCTTGTCGTCTTTCCAAATTGGTCAAGAAAGTTGCTGATTTTTTGTTCAAGCCAGGAGTTCATTAAAAACTCATTTAGCTCTTCGTGCTTAATATTCTGCTGTCCAAACTGATTGATATAGTCCAGCGAGAGTTCAGTTGTCAAGTCTTTATAAAAAATTGGTGGTTCAAAATAAAGTGAACGGAGATTATCCATGTCAAAGTCTTCTTTAATCAGGGGTAAGCACTGATTTATCCTGTTAATTGTAGAGGCAAAAAGAGTTGGTTTTTGATTAAATACTCGTAGCTGAACAGAACTATCTCTAACATATTCAGTAAGCCCGATGCCAAGATCAAGAGTATCTTGTCCGACTATCCAACAGTAGGTATACGATTTTGAATAGAATCCAATTTCATATGACTTGTCAATTTTGTTTTCGATTTTCACCAGAACTGTGTCTTGAGCAGTTTTAACAGTTTCAGAGTCAGTCGACTCTTTGGACTGATTAGAATTATGGCAGGACAATAATACCAAAGTGATTATGAATGAAATTATCTGTTTCATTTTTTTTAGTATGGTACACAATAGATGGGTATATGAAACATTTGACATTTCAACGCGATTTTCTATCAAACCGTTACAAAGTTTATTAAATGTACTGCCCTTAAAATTAGTGCTTTCAGCTAAATCTGGCCGAGAGCGATGGGAAGATGTGCGGCTGGAGTCTCAATTTAATTCAAAACTATAATTATAGTCAATCAACTTTCTTTCTGCGTTATTATCAATCCAGGCTTTTTCTTTATGACTGATTTCAATAATCTCGTTTGTTGATGTGTTTTTAAATCTTTCTGCAACCGACTCTAATATTTGCAATTCATTTTCAGTAAACAATTCCTTGTCAAAAGTCTTGTTTGGATTTGTTTTAAATTGTTCTCCTGTACCACCATCGGCAAAATTGGTATAATAAATATCCAATTCGTCTTTGTTGGCTAAATATTCAAAAATACTATTGAAATTATTAGGTACAGGCCCCATTGGAATGGCTCGATACTGAACTCCACTCATTGAAAATCCTGATTGTTTATGCATGATAAAATCAGCATAGAATAACAGCTTATTTAACTTGGTTTTCCATGGTTCAAGTTTCTCGGTAAAAAACACAACCATTTCAGAAAACTTCCTAAAATCTGGTGTTTTAAATCCTGTTAAATTATTGGGACGGCATGTGCCAAAGAAGTAATTCTCCAATTGCTTTTCAAACTTGTTCTTCTTTTGCTCTTCCAATAAATTATCTATTGTCTTATGTGTTTTTTCTATAAATTTCTGGTCAAGTGTTGTGCAGTAATTAACCAGTTTTTTGAACTCATGTGGGTCGTCGGCCAACTGGATTAATTTTGCGTTTGACTGGTTTGGCACTTCGCCTCCTTCGTATTGACGATATCCGTTTGTGCCAAAACCCAATATCTCGGACATCTTTGCTGCCGAAAGATTGTATTTTTCTCGAATTGAAATAATTTGTTCCGGAAAGGGGATGCTGTATTTTACCCTGTATTGATTTACTAATTGATTGTAATTCAATTGGGCAAATGCATCATCTTCAAACTGCTCGCCTGTATCTTCGCATTTGTACGAATGAAATAACACCTTGAATTCGTCTTTGCGAAAACTCATGGTTCTCCACTCTTTTACAATGCTCATTTCTTTACCTGTAAATGGACTTTTCATGATGTTTATTTTTTTAATGGATAATTCATAGGGTGTTCGGCAATATGAAAAGAAATACAAACTGCTCCGTTGTTTTCAATTCCCATACTTACTTTGATGTACACTTCTTTCTTTTTTACCTGTTTGCCAAAAACCCACATAGGCAATATGCCACGCATTTTTTCGTCTAAAGGACCTTGTGAATAATCTTCAGCCTTTAACGAACTTATAATTTCTTTACGTTTGGCAGGTGAAATTTCTAAATCGTGCAGCGTTTGTTGATTCTTGCCGCGGTCATCAAGAAACAGTATGCCGAAAATTTCCATTTTCACCTTTAGTTCCTTTAAGTATTTTTCAACTTCTTGTTTGGATGCCATATATAAATTAAAATCGATGTAAAGATACGGTGTGTCTTTGTGTTTTGCAACTTTAAAGTTGATAAAATGTTACTGAATACATTCTGTTGAACTTTAAAGTTGGTTTTAACAAATTAAATCTCATTTCAAAATACTTAACCATTGAACAATGTAGGCGGGTTGACAAAAAAGCATGTGTGTGGTTGTGAAGGGCAGTCAAATTCTTGCTTTTGTGTGCTGGTATTTCCAACAGAAATCCCACCCGACCCGCAGGAGGTGACAATTTGTTGTGTTGCGTTTTTTTTAATTTAAAAATTTAATTGATGGAAAATATTTCACTTTCCCTTTTCTGTAGACAATAATTGTATTTAAAATAATCAATAAAATATTATATAAATATAATCCTCCGTATATAAAAAGTATGGAGCCAAATCCAAACGGAATCAGTGAAACACGTAAAATCACACTTAGGGTTGGTAAAATGAAGACAATAAATAGTATTATCGTCCATGTAATCTGAAAGTTCAGGATGGATTTGCCAATAGAATCTACATTTCTAATTTTGTCCTTTTTAATAACCCAAATGGCCAATGGAATTATTGTTCCGAGCAATGGAAATGCTAAAAATCCTAACTGAGATAAATTGAGCATTGTTAGTATATTCTTATCTTCTTGTACTCTCCATTCAATTACATCATCTGGTGATACTTTTAATGCTACAGCTAATCTTTTCAGAGTATCGCCTCGTGGAACAGATTCTCCATTTTCAATACGTTGAATAGTTCTCAGACTTAATCCTGTCTTGTCCGCAAGCTCCTCTTGGGATAGTCCTTGCTTAATTCTTAAATCTTTTACTCTTTTTTGTAATTCTAAATTTTTCATTGCTCATGAATTTTAAATTATTGAGTAAAAGTATATTGTCTCAATAGTCAGTTTAACGTCGAGTTTACGACTTTTATATGCCAACTTTGTCATTAGACCAAATTTCAGTTATTAGTACCAGTTTGTCAATATGCAATACAAGGGTTGGCATAAGTTTTTATAGCGGATTTCCGGAGCGACTTTCTGGCGGACAGAACGGAAAATAGTGCGGGAATGTCCCACTGCACCCGCCATAAAATTTATACATTGTTAGCTTTAGTTTTTTTATGTTTGTCAGTGCGGTACTCCAATTGCTTCCTGGTTATAAATTTATAGACACGTTTTGATTCCGATAAAGAAAAAATGAAAAGAATTGTCACAATTATAAATTCTCCAATAATGCCAAATTTTAGCCAGTTATTATTAAACTCCACAAATACTTTATTAAAGACAATGATGAAAAACATTGAAACTAATATCATGATTGATATTATAATCCAATAAAAAATACTTCTTGGTTTGAAAATGTAATTATTTACTATCTCTTTCTCCCAAAGACTTATGTTTTCATTACAGTAACTGTTGATTTTTTCTTCAAGTTTGATAATATAACCGCTATGAATATTTTGCACGCACATTTGAGAAATTGCATATAATACAAAAACAACTGCGAGCTGCGATAAAATTAATAAAATAAGGACTCTTGTTTGTTCGTGTTTAATTATATTCTCGTCCCAATATATCCCAAGTGCAAAAAGTAATATTGTCAGAAGAACAAAAATAGATTTTTGCATACCTTGTTCAAAAAGTATAATTTCTTTTCTGAGTTCATTCTTTTCGCTAAGAATTATATCTATCTTCTTGTCAACAGAAATTTTCATAGTAGTAAATTCAAAATTAAAGCTAACGGTCACTTGTAAGTTGTCGCTGCGAATTGCGGGTGATTGGCCGTCCGCAGGACGAAAGACAATCATGCGGGAATCCGAGGAGACAATCTACACCAAACACAGTAATGCAATTTACAAAACCTATGTGTAGGTTTTATTCCATTTCATCAATAAATGTTTGTAATTTATCAATATATTTTCCAACGTGAAATCCATCTATAAGTGAATGATTTGCCTGTACCGAAAAAGGCAACAATGTCTTTTCTCCTTGTTTATAATATTTTCCCCATGATATTCTCGGAACCGAATCGTTTTTATTCAATGATATAGTATGGGAGATATGGGTAAAAGAAATCCAGGGAATACAGGTAATGTATATCAAATCATCTCTTCCAATTAGTTTGTCCAGTCCAAAATAATCCTTTTGATTTTTACTTGTTTGATTAGCTGTTTTTTCAAACTCACAAATATCATCGGTTAACTCTACTGTTACCATTTTGAACAAATCATCTTCTTTGTTTTTGTTCATGTCGGTAAAAGAAGGATGTATCTTATCGTGTAACACGACTTTATCATCCCGTATCCGGTATTTAAAGTTTTCAATCTGGTTTATTACTGTCGTGGCAGCAAATACCATTGAATAATAAAACGACAATCCTTTTTGTTTGGTAAACTTCATAAAATTGGAGACATCTATATCCATACAAATATTGAATTGCGGATAATCCATTCTGTGAAAAAACTCATAGTGTTCTTTTCGTTTCCAATTTTCTAAATCAATAAATTTCATTTTTTTTTGTCTGTCAATTGTACAATGCTGTGTTCTTTTTTGCTTCTGACTAACGTAAAAATAAACATCAGATTATCAGTCGTTTGCTTTTTTGATGTTTTGCTCATTTTCATCTGTTCTACTCCTTCAATTTTACATTAGCATAAAAAGTCATTGCTAGCAGTTGTTTTTCCCATTTTCAGGATACTTTTCAAATGCTAATTTTTCAATTTCTTCTTCTGGCAATCCTTTTTCTTTTAACTCTCTGTAATATGTTGCCCTGAGTCCAGCTAAGTCATCGAACGGATGACTTTCTAGAATTTGCAAATGCTCCTCATGCTCTTTTCTACTCCAATTTTCGTTAAGAACAGAAAGAAGTTCTATTTGCTTGTCAAAGGCTATTCTTCTGCAATCTTTGTCCTCAATTCTATTTTTTAGTTCATATTTAAAAGCCATTGAGGTGGTAATACCTGAAAAAATCCAGTATAAAAGTTCATCAAGATTTTCAGTTGTTCTTCTTTCAAATTCTGCTCCTCTCTCAATTAGCACATAATGAAGTCTCCCTTGTTTGTCTATTTCAATAAGTGGTAGCGCGTCTCCAGATGAGAATCTATGTGTCGGTAACAAATTGGCAGGTGCATCAATCTTTTTCGCCAATTCTTCGACTTTTTTTCTAATATGTCGATACCCAATTTTTGCCATTTTAATCTATTATTTGAAATTCAATATGGTCATGTTTTCTTATTATGCCTGTCAATACCGAAATAAGTTCATCGCCCAAATTTTTCCTGCTTTTTGTAAAGTTTGTCCAGATAAGTTTTAGTGTTTCATTGTAACTGAAAACTCCAAAATCTCCACATAGAATATCATTAAAAGCGTCCAGGTTATGACCCGTTTTAACGTTTATATCTTTTGTTAGAACTCTGTCCACCTCGTCATAGAATGTTTCAAGGTCAGAAAAATTATCTCCGTCAATTATTGCAATTTTCTGTTCCATTTGCTTCATTTAGAATAACCGATAACGGCTTGTTATTTATTTGTTCGTCATCAATTTTTATAAATCTAATAATATTTCCTCTCTTTTGTTTTATCAAGAGTTCTTCAATTTTTCCGCTTCCATTCCTTTCAAAAATGAAGTCTCCTAAGAGTAGTTTTGAAGAATTAAATTCGTCAGGTTTACCTTCAATTGGTTTAAGAAGTATTTTCTCAATTGAATTTTCTGCGAATAAAGAATCTGTTTGTTCGTGGATTCGGTAGGTTATTAAAAGTTCAGTATTTAAATATATTCCATTGAAATCATTTAAGCCTTTCTGATAAACCAACTTTGTATTATCCTCTTTTTTTTCGGATTCTTCTCTGAATAAATTTTTGTATTTATTTATTTGTTCTCTTGGGACAGAGTCTTTTACAAACATTTCAGCAACAGAAAATGCGGAGCGCATAATATAACTTGAACCTGAATTGCTCAGTAAAACCAAACCAATATTGTGTTCTGGATACAATATTGTTAGATTTCTAAAACCCTGAAATACACCATCGTGCCAGTAACAATCATTTCCTCTTTTCATTAAACCATAAGCGTAAGGCACTTCTTTTCCAGTATTCAGGGTATCTGTTTCTAGCATTTGAATGATTAATGGATTTTTTCTAGAGTATTCGGATAATAAATATTTTGTCCAAGTAGTCATATCGATAAGATTGGAGTAGACAGAGCCTGTTCCTTGAGGGCTTATGTTATCACTTGTTCGGTTATACCTGTAATTTTCATACAAATATCCGTAAGCTCTATTATTTATCAGGTCTGCACTGCTTCTTTGGAAAACAGTTTCAGTCAGACCTGCTGGCTTAAATACATTTTGGTTTATCCAGTCAAAATAACTTGTGTCAGTCACGTTAGTTATTAATTGTCCTAGCAAAACATAATTTGATGAGCAATATTGAAATTTATTACCTGTCAGAAAATTCAGATTCGATTGACTCTTGATTATTTTGTAGATATTTTGATGTGTTGCAACATTGTTGAAAGTTTGTCCAGATGCAAGAAATATATACGGCCAATCCCAAATTCCACTAGTATGATGGATTAAATTTCTAACCTGTATAGATTCCCAAAGTTTATTCTCATTTTGAATATAATTTGCAACTTCAAGACTTGGATTAATCCTTTTTTCTTGGATTAATTTTGAAATACCATAGCCAGTAAATTGTTTCGACACCGAAGCTAAACCAAAGAGAGTTGAACTTGTAATTGGTATCTTATGCTCTAAGTCAGATAATCCAAAACAATTCTGGTAAACAATCTTTCCCTCTTTCACAACAGCAATTGCACAACCAGGTCTTTCCGATTCATTAAATACAGAATATAGACTATCTATTATTACATCATAATTCTTAATGGAATTCTGCGCACTTAAACCAATTGTAAGAAGAGAAAAGAGAATCAGTAATTTCAGTTTTGCTATCATTTTCGTTGTCTTGTCTTCAATAATAAACGCTAACGGCAGTCTGTCTAAAAAGTAAAATTAAGCCGCCGAGATTTCAATATTTCATTCTTTTCAAAGTTAGTTACCCGAATAATTACTCCTTATAAAAGGTTTTTAGACAGTTTGACGGTCACTTGTAAGTTGTCGTTGCGGATTTCGGCGCGCGTTCCTGTCCGAAGGACACGGAACTACGAAACGAGAATCCGCAGTTGGCGAACCAGCGAACCCCGCCCTGCAATGTGTTCTTTGTTACCATTAGTTATTTATAATATTTTTCCCAGATTTCATCCAATTCTTTTCCTGTCCGTCCATATTTCTTAATATAGTATGCTGCACCTTTATACCTTGCTTTAATATCTTCTCTTTCCTCATAAACATTGGAATAAGATTCTATAATTGGTTTATCTAACAATATTTTGGAGTATTTAAATTTGTTTTCCCCTTCTAAAGTTACGAGTGTTTTATATTTCAGTCCAATTATTGCTTTTTCAAAGTCTTCGCTGTCAAAGTCAAATGATTGACTCTCTAGTTTTATTATGCTGTCATTATATTGGATATCAATAACCAGAAAATAGTGGTGGATTCTGTTACTCTCAGTCTCATATTTATAAGTTAATCTGCATTCAACTTCTGTTCCGTATTTTTTTATCGTTTCTCGTGCATTCTCTCTTGACTTATCTGCAATTTGTCCTAAATATGAAATTCCAATAATCATTGCAATGGCAATAATAGAAAGTATTATTCCGGCAGATTTCATAGAGATTTTTGGCGAATTTTTCTTGTTATTATTTAACTTTTTCTTAGTCGTCATATCAGTTAAATCTGGTTTTTGTTACAGACTGGGTTTTAATTTTTACTATTCTATATCTACCAATTCATAACTTGTACTTCGTCCGCCTCCTTCAGTTTTTCTCAAAATATTTTTATTTATTAAGTCCTGAATATCTCTCAAAGCAGTATCTGTTGAGCATTTGGTAATTTTTGCCCATTTCGATGAAGTCAATTTTCCATCAAATCCATCAAGTAATTTATTAAGAAGTAATTTTTGCCTGTCATTCTGAAGTTTCGTTGCATTTAAATTCCAGAATTTGTGTTTGTAAATTACTTTCCCCAGAACTTGGTTTGAAGAATTTAGCGCATTGAATAAGCACATTAAAAACCATTCCAGCCAATTTGTAATTTCTACAGTTCCTTTTTGTGTTTTTTCAAGATTATTGTAGTACTGCTTCCTTTCTCTGCTTATTTGTGCAGACATGCTATAAAATCGTTGTGATATTCCGTCCGACTTTGCTAATTGCATATCAGTTATTGCTCTGGCTATTCTACCATTTCCGTCTTCAAAAGGGTGAATAGTGACAAACCACAAATGCGCAATTCCTGCTTTAATAACAGGGTCTTGTCCTTCATTTTTGTTGAACCATTCTAAAAATTGGTTTATTTCATTCTCAATAGTTGAAGCGTCCGGAGCCTGATAGTGAACTTTTTCTTTTCCCAAAGCACCGGAAACGACTTGCATTGGGCCTGTTGAGTCGTCTCTCCAGTTTCCAACAATCATTTTATACATTCCACTTCTTCCAGTTGGGAATAGGGCAGCATGCCAATCAAAAAGTCTTTCTTTTGTTAGTGGTAGAGAATAATTTTGTGTGGCATCCAACATCATTTCTACAACTCCTTCAACATCTCTGTCGGATGGAATTAATCCTGAAATTTCCATTCCCAGACGACGAGCCAACGATGAGCGCACTTGCTCCCGATCTAAAATTTCTCCCTCAATTTCGTTTGATTTTATAACATCAAGAGTCAATGTTTCTAGTGTTGCTTCATTTCTAAGATCAAAACCCAGTGATTCCATTTTACCCACAAGCTTTCCTTGTAAGTTTCTTACTTTTCCTAACAACGAGAGCAGTTTTTCATTGTCCCATTTAAAGTTAGCCCAACCTTCTTTTTGATATATGTAAATTTTTATTCTCCGCAACATTTGCGATAAATATACTACTTATTCTCCGCATATTCATTTTAATCGTCGCAGATTATGCGACAAATAAAGATATTAATCGCCGCATATTGTTTTTTTAAACCCCGCCCTGCAATATGTACATTGTTATGGGCTGGGTTTTATTTTAATCTGTAAGCAATACCTAAACTTAAACATATTGCTGTCATTTTCTGATTTCCGTCCTCCAACTTCGGATTTGAAATAAAGTAGTCACTACTAATCAATAAACACCATTTTTTTGCAAAATTATAACGAAATGACGCACCCAAATCAAATGAGATTCTGGTTCCTTCATTTTTTTCATATTCACTTAGGTCAGATGTCGCTGACACAAAACCAATCATTCCCTTCAAATCAAAATCAAGTTTTTCAATAACAGGAATTGATAACATTGGACCTCCCATCAAACCGCCATAGCTCCATATTGCATCAACTCCATTAATATTGGCAGAATAGGCAGCACCAAACCAAGATGCAGAAATTCCAACGTATTGCCCAAAAATGTATCCAAAATTTATTGGGTTAAAATTGATTCCCCATTCAGCAAAACCAGCATTGACATTACTAGGTGAATTATCAGCAAAATCACCAATGGGAAACGATGGTCCTAATGAAATACCAATTAAACCTTTTCTATCTAAACTTTGCGCAAATACATTGCCACTCAGTACAACTAGGGATAAAATAATAATGAACTTTTTCATTCGAATTCGTTTTAGCTTTATAATAGGTTGTCGTCTTGTTATATTATTATTTACTACTAAAAGTTAATTCTAAGATTTTTTTGATGGTAATTTTTGTTTGTCCGCTTGGGTTACTTCCTTTTTTAACCTTCCGACTAACGTCAAAGTTAATCTTTTGATTTATTGACATTTAGTTGTTTTGCTTTTTCTCATTAAATAATGGCTAAAAAAAGACGTTAGCAAAAAAACTCAACTGTTTTACAACCAGTAGGAGGATTGCCCATAACGGTCACTTGTATGTGGTCGGGCGAGATTTCGAAAAGAAATCCAATCAGACCCGCAGGAAAGTGGGCAATTGGTCTGACCTGTCAGACCGCTAAAACCCCGCCTGCCATATACAATTTGTTAGCGGCTGGTGTTATTTTTTTTATTCTTAATCTTTTTCCATTTTTCTTTAATATCTTTTTCACCATCGAAATAGTTTACTTGTGAATCGTTTTTAAATATCTCCATTGTTGGTGCAATTAAAATTTTATTCGAATCAGGGTATACTGCAACATCGTATCCAATAAATGTCCTAACGTCCAGGAATATACAAACCTCACTGGTGTGATTATATAATTGGTGAGCACCCTTTTCCCCTTTCTCGAAGAAGATCAAATCTCCAGTATTTACAATTTCTAATCCTTGGGGAGTTCTCAATGTTGCAGAACCAGAAATTATCATAAAAAGCTCTTCTGCATACCGATGAAAATGGTAGGGAGCTGAGTATTGGTCGGGATTTAATTGTCTTAAATCAAAGTTTAAGTTTTCAGGATTAATTCCCTTATTTATTCTTGAAACATCTGTGAAAATCTTGTAATTGTCAGTTTTATTAGGTGTTTCTTGAAATTCTCTTTGGTCTGATTTCAAAATTTTTGCCATAATCTAAAATCTTTTTAAAATCAAAACTATCAAGTTGCTTTATCGTTTTCCACTTGCCGCCAACGTGTTTGTATATGAAAAGTTGCGTTTATTTACACGCAACTTTTCGGTTTAATTCGGATCATAAATATATGAAAAAGCGAATGGATTAAGTATTTGTCAGCCATTTTTTATATACGTTGTTAGCTGCTGTGCTTTCGGTGAACATTGTTAATCAGCAACAACCTGTTTCTCCGCTTGATTCCGTTCCGCAACAACTTGCTTTTTCAGATGTAGTATTTTTTTCGCTTCCACAACATCCACTATCGGTCGTTTCGCAACAGCTACCTTCGTCTAATTTGTCCGCATAGATTGTTACGCTATAAATTCCTGAACCTGATTGTTTAAATTTATCCAATTCTTCTTGATTTAGGTATTTTAACAACAAGTCGTTTGGTAAGTCTATTTTTCGTTCTGTTTTAATTTGGATATTCTTAAATCCTGCCGATTTAATAATTCCTAAATATTCGCCTTTTTCACTTGCTCCTGCCACGCAACCTGAATATAACTCTGCTGCCTCCAAAATTCCTTTTGGAAGTGAACCAATATAAACAATATCGGAAATACTAAAATGCCCACCTGTTTTTAAAGTTCTGAAAACTTCGTTAAATGCTTTTGTCTTGTTAGGTACAAGGTTCATAACACAATTACTTATTACCACATCTGCTACGGAACTTGTAATATTCTGCATATCTTCGATTTCACCTAATACAAATTCTACATTTTGATAGCCCAATTTTTGAGTGTTCTGCAAGGCTTTTATAACCATTTCGGGTGTCATATCAATCCCAATTACCTTTCCAGTTTCGCCTACAATCCTACGAGCAATAAATGCATCATTTCCAGCACCAGAACCAAGGTCGATAACTGTGTCGCCTTCGTTAATATTTGCGATTTCCGTTGGAAGTCCACAACCCAATGATAAGTCTGAGTCTTTTTCATAGCCTTCTATGTTTTCATAGTTTTCAGCCATTGAAGTGCTAAACTCGTCTGTGGTGCAACATTCTGAATCTGTAGAACAGCAACCTACTTGAATATTGCCTTTCGCAATGTTTCCATAGGATTTTCTGATTTCTTCTTTAATTGTTTCTGTATACATTCTTTTTGAAATTTAATTGTTTATTAATTCGGTTATTGATGAAAGCATTTTTGGATGCGTTTCATTTTCTAATTCAAAATAAGTTTTATCTCCAATTCTGTCAATTACATTAGTGGTCTTGACCATTTCTTGGTAGGTGTCGTAACAAAGCAAGGCCTCTTTCATTTTTTGAATATTGGCATTGCCCAATTTTTCGGTTACCATAATATCCTCTTTTTTCGTCCAAGTAACTCTTGGTATTCCGCCTTCAAAGAACATAGGAAGTCCAGTATCTATAACGGTGAAATATGCAAGTCGTTTCCAAAATTGTAATGTATCTTTTTTGCCGAAAAAAAGCCTTTTGATGATATGATGCAGTGCAATATGGTCGTGATGTCCACTTCCACCGTGAACAGGATAGGTGATGACTACACTGGGTTGGTAGTGCTGCAACCAATTTAATATTTCGATTTCAAGATGAAAAGGATTGACTTTTGCAAGTCCACCATCTTGGTAATCTAAAATGGTCATTTCTGAAATGCCTAAAGTCTTTTGCACTTTTTGCATTTCTTTTTCTCTTACTGCTCCCATTTCAGAAATGGACAAACCAAGGTTGTGTCTTACTTTGGTAGCTCCTCCTTTTGTAAGTGTCAGAAGAATAACCTCGTTTCCTTCTTTAATCTGTTTGTCGATTGCTCCAGCTGGTCCAAATGATTCGTCATCAGGATGTGGAACGATGTACATGATTTCCATATTGTCTTTTGATTTGTTTATATAAACACGCAAAACGGTTAAAAAAGACGCAAAAAAAAGCGAGCTACGGCTCGCTTTAGAAAATTAGTCGCAACTTTTAGTGCAACAACTTTTTGTTTCCAAATCGGTCGGACAACATTTTGTTTTATCGCAACATTCGGTTTTTGTTTTTTCGGTTACTTTTTGGTCATTTATTCCTGCATACACTGCAAGTGAAGTAACAAAAGCAACCAAAACAATGATTACAATTTTTTTCATTGTTGTTAAAATTTTGGGATTCAGGCAATATCACCCTTATGTATATGATGTAGAAATATAAAAAAGGCGCAAAATTAGGAACAAGCGCAATTCTTATCTTCTGTGTCCCTCAAGTTTCCATAACTGTCGCTTGGATAATTGCAACAAGCTAATATGAGTTCTTTCAGTTTTTCTTTGCCTCTCTGAACTCTTGACTTTGCACCTGAATAGGAAATATTAAGCTGTTCCGCCAAATCTTTTTGACTGATATTTTCAAATTCCGATTTGGTCAATGCCACTTGGTATTTTTCTGGAAGTTGTTTGATGAAAGGTTTTATACAGCAATCTGCGATAGTAGCGTTTAAAGATTCGGTTTCCTCTTCGGAAATAAGCGTATAGTCGTTTTCAATGTTATTTTTTTTGTCAGATTTTCTAAAGTGGTCGATTGTAGTGTTACGTGCTATTCCATAAATATATTGCTGTACACTTTTAGCTTGTGCAATTTTGTCAGCATTATTTATTATTTTAAGAAATACATCCTGTAAAATGTCATTGGCTATATTTTCGTCCTTTACTTTTTTTAGTATGAAGTTTTTTAATTCTATATGGAAATCATTCCAAATATTTTCGGTTATGTCGTTCATTAAATTTGTCAATTTTGTTCCTTTCCTATACTAGGACGTAGAAAAGTTTAAAAGGACGCAAAATGTTTTTTCAGCATTTCGACTAACGTCAAAGTTAATCTTTTGATTTATTGATATTTAGTTGTTTTGCTTTTTCTCATTAAATAATGGCTAAAAAAAGACGTTAGCAAAAAAACTCAACTGTTTTACAACCAGTAGGAGGATTGCCGCTAACGGTCACTTGTAAGTTGTCATTGCTGATTTCGGAGAGTGTTCCTGTCCGAAAGATACGGAACTGCGAAACGAGAATCCGCAGTTGGCGTACCACCAAACCCCGCCCTGCAATATGTACATTGTTATAGCCAGTTTTTTATTTCATTTATCTCGTAATTTTACTTCTTATTCCAGTTTAGGTCAAACTTTTTAATTATATCCCCATTTTCGTTAATCGAATCATTTGGAATAGCAGGACTTAACGAATGAAATGGGGAATATCCTTCTTGTTTATGATACCAGTGTTTTTCGAGTTTTGAATATCTTCCACAGCATTCTAAAGAAAAATATGTGAATTTATCATCTGCATTTTCTATCTGAACATTTATCCATTCAGGGATTGCATATTCCATCCACAATAAATCAATTACCTCTTCTGCTTCAATTGGTTTTGATGTTTGATTCAATTTTTCTACTTCTGGAAATGTAATCTCACCGTCTTCTAATCCATCTCTAAAGTTGGAACTTATTTTAACAATAAATTTAAATTGTTCTGGCAGTTTATTAATTACCATCTCCTTTGTGAAAGGGTAAACTTTATTTACTGCTTTTATCAGATTATTATAGAATTCTTTTTTGTTCATTATTTATTATACATCGTTGAAACATATTTATCTCAAACTCTTTTTCAGTTGTTTTTACTTTCATAATGTTTAGGCTATTCACATTGAAAGTTTCTACCTATTTCTTTGTCGAATTCATTAATTAGTTTTTCCAGAATTTCCAATGGCAAATCAGTTCGGAATGTTGAAATTTGAATCTTCTTTAAATTATCATTTCTAAAAATCTCGGCAACAATTTCATTTCTATCATTATCCCAAAGTTCAATGCCGAGTCCATCTCGGACAATGTCACTGGCAATTATTATTTTATAATTGATATTGTCAACTGTAATACTCATCTTTTAAAATTCCGACTAACGTCAAAGTTAATCTTTTGATTTATTGATATTTAGTTGTTTTGCTTTTTCTCATTAAATAATGGCTAAAAAAAGACGTTAGCAAAAAAACTCAACTGTTTTACAACCAGTAGGAGGATTGGCTATAACGGTTGGTACATGTTGTCGGGGCGGATTTCGGAGAGCGTTCCTGTCCGGTAGGACACGGAACTGCGAAACGAGAATCCGCAGTTGGCGTACCACCGAACCCCGCCCTGCAATATGTACTGTGTTGTGTGTAGTTTTTTATTTTTCATTTAACGAATTGCTTGTATTTCTCAGTCCTATATAAAGTTTATCATATATTTTTTCACATGCTGTCAGATAGTTGCCGGTTATTTCGTTTGAGTCTATTCCTAAAGACTTAAAAGCTTTAATAAGTTTTTGGACTGAATTACTTCCTTCTTGATGTGAGTCTAATTGCCTTAAAATATTTAGTGCTTCCAAAAGTTTCATTAATTCCATTTCTTCATAGTCATTCACAAGTCGTGAATTTATTTCACCGGAATCATTTTTTAAGTCCAATCCAGTTTCATTTGAGATTCTGATATAATTGAGAATGAGATTTAACAGTTTGATGCTTCTAAACTGTTCAGAAGGTGACTTTTTGAAATTATCGAGGTCAACTCTTATAATATTTTTTAGAATATTTCGCAATTCTTTCTCTACCAGATTTTCTACAAGAAATAAATGTAATTTCTTCTGTCGGACAAGGAATGCATCTTTTGATAATGTATGCGCTAGATGGTGCGTGATTGGTTTTATGCTGGCATTATTATACCAAGCGTAATAATTCAGGTCTTTTCTATTTATTTTTATTAAATCCTGGCTTGAGAGTTTTAATCCAAAATTGTCGTTTAAAATCGTCGCTAGAAGTTCGCCAAAACGAAGATAACTGAATACTAGTTTTTTTGACCTTTCTGCTATATTTTCTTTGGTTTCATCAATCTTGGATTTATCCACCTGATATTTATTCCAATAGGATATAACTTCATTAGGAGTTCCTTCATATAATTTAAAAAGTTCGATTTCAATGTGATTTCTTCCAATTCGATTACATCTTGTGACAGACCATTGATTTTTATAGCTCACGCCACCAGTTTCAGGGCAGACGCTATAATTCTCGTCTTGTTCATATTTTCCAAGGACTTCATCCGAAACGTAAACATAATCCCAATGTTTTGCATTTAATCGGGTAATTTTATCCTTATACCCTGACCAGTAGTGAGCTTTTTCTTTTCTGTCCCATTTGCTGAAAGGAATATTATTTCCAAGCTTTATTTGCCTAAAACCCGTTACCTCAGTGAAAATCTCATTTTCGGAAATTTTATTGATTCGAAAATGGCTAAATTTTGTAGTTTTTTCGAAAAATCTATTCTGTCCGAGTAGCCCTTCGAGTTCGGTATTCAGTGGTAATATTCTTGTTTCACAATAAACTTGGATTAGCGTTTTCTTTTTTAGCATCAAATAATCCTGTAAATAATCTTTACGGATTTTGACATAGCTTTTTGAATAAATTGGAAAATCATAAACAGATTTGGGAATGGACTGCACAACATCCATCTGCGGTTTACTTAAATCATCCCAATTTATATTTGTTTCTGTCAATCTTGGGGTTAAACCATAAGTCAATAAAAAGTATGGGTCAATCTGGAAGGTGATATTATTCGCAGATTCCCAAGATATAACAAGAGGTTTTACCTTGTCAAGTCCTTCTACTCTTGTAACAAAAACAGTTGATTCTCCTTCATACTCGTAATTCTCGTCATATGCTGGACGCACTGAGCTATCCGATGTTTGATTTATTTCATCGGGTTTTATATGTTCTATTAGTTCAGGGTTAATCAGTAAAGTTTGATAATCTCGTGTAGAATTTATTCCAGATTGCAATTCATGTGTATTTAATTCACTAACATAAATGTATTCTCTTTCTATAGGAGAAAAATTTTTTACGTCGGCAAATATGTCGGGGAACCAATTTTCCATTTAATTATCTTATCTCAATGTTCGTTCTATTTTAAAATTACACACAACGACTGTATATATGTACTTCCCTCCCTGCACTGTGATAAAAAGGGGAAGTCCGGTTTTATCGTTTTGTTCGGAATAAAACCGGATTTGCCGGAAGCTGATTTTACGAGCAATTTCCTCTTGTAGGATGCGGCTTAATGTCTGTCAGCTCCTCGATTCTTACCGGCCGTTTTTCATCGATAGATTTTCGTGCAGCAATTCCAATCAGGCACGACATAGCGCCATCCCGTGTGCCAGCCGCATGTTTTAAGGGATCGGACATATCCGGATAACGGAAAATTTTATCCTGCAAACGGGAATCGCCTCCGCCGTGTCCACCTTGTCCGGCTCTGATTTTTAAAATTTGATGTTCACGATCGAAGTTATTCATCACAAAAATTTCATCATGGTCGATTTCCCCCTGATCTTCCTGATTCATCTCTGCCGCATGCAGGGTTGCCTGGTTAATTTTTTCCTGCCTGCGCCAGGGGATTCCGCTCCACGACTCCACGCGCCCTTCTTTCCCGTTAAATGCAATGCGCCAGCCTTCGTAAGGAGAATAGGTTGTAAGCGAATAATTGACAACGATATCGTTTGCATATTTAATTTGAAGAGACATTTTATCATAAATGTCAATTTGCTCCCGCCACAGGCAATTATCCCGGATGTAACCATCGTATTTTTCGTTTGCCACATAGAGTTCCATCGACCGTTTGTCTTTTGTAATATCCCAGTAGTACTGGCATTTATCGGTGTACGCACAGTTTCGGCAATTTGCCCCTCTGAATGAATTGTTTTTTCCGTAATGTTCCAATGCGCCGTAAGCTGTAATTTCAACCGGGTCGGAATCGATAAACCAGTTCAGTATATCAAAATGGTGCGTGGCCTTATGGACCAGAAGGGTACCTCCCTTGTCGCGCTCTCCGTGCCACCTTCTGAAGTAAGATGCGCCATGGTACACATTAAGATACCAGTGGAAATCAACGGAAGTAATTTTTCCTACCGGTTTTTTAACCAGAAATTCTTTTAATGCAGTGGGAAGGGTGGCATACCGCATATTAAAACCGACAATACATTTTTTGCCTGTCCGTTTTTCAGCATCCAGAATGGCCTGTAGTTTTGTTTCATCGGTGGTAATGGGTTTTTCCGTCAATACATCCACCCCCAGTTCCATACTTCTGATAATAAACTCATGGTGATTGGAGTCCATGGTGGTTACCATAACCAGGTCGGGCTTTGTTTCGGCTATCATTTTGTCGAAATCAGTATAAACCGGACAATCGACACCCATGTACTTTTTGGCCAGTTCCAGTCTCCCGGGATTGATGTCGCACAGCCCGACAAAAGCGACCAGATCACTGTAGTTGTCCACAATCCGTTTTCCCCAGAAGCTTGTTCCCCGGCTTCCGGTACCTACCAAAACGACCTTTTTTTTATTGTTCCCGGCAACGGCAGCACCTACCGGATTTGAAAGAATTGAAGTGCCGGCAGCAATTCCGGCCGAAGCAGCAATAAAGTTTCTACGTTTCATGATATTGGTTTAAAATTTCCTGACGATAAAAGTAGCAAAATAACTATGCTGAAAGCTCCTGAAAACACGGCTATTTTCCTCGTATATGGCCTTTTTCAATTATTTCATTCATGAGCGAAGACAATTCAGCTACTTTTTCAGGATGCTGAAAGTATATATTATTGTTTTCAACAACATCTTCCTTCATATTATAAAGCTGGCCGGAAGGTCCTTTTTTAACCGGCGGTAGTTTGGTGGGATAGGAAAAACCGCCGGATCCAAGGCCGTCAATGAACTTCCAGTTTCCCATGCGGATGCCATAGAACCCGTCCGATGAATGGTGCACCATGGATTCACGAACCACTTTTTCTGTTTCGCCATTTAAAACATGCCAAAAACTGAAACTGTCTTCAGCCTGGTTGGCTTCCGGTTTTTGCCCGGTGAGGTGGCAAAAGGTGGCAAAAAAATCAGTGAGGCTTACAAGTTGCTTGCAGGATGCCGCTTTTTTTATTTTTTCCGGCCATGAGATAATCAATGGAATCCGATGGCCTCCGTCCCACACATCCCCTTTTTGTCCTTTGCGGCCCTGATTGGAGTCGTGGGCATAGAGCTCAATCTCTTCCTGCGGCCAGTAAGCCCCGTTGTCGCTTGAAAAAATAAGCATTGTATTTTTTGTTATCCCGTTACGAATGAGCGCCTGTTTAATTTGTTCCACGGTATGGTCAACATCCAGCACAAAGTCGCCGTAAAGTCCCACCGATGATTTTCCCCTTGACTGCTCCGACGGCATCCAGGGAGTGTGTGGCGCAGTTAGCGGCAGATAAAGAAAAAAGGGTTTGTCCGGATTTTCGTCAACCTGTTTTTCAATAAATCTCACTCCTTCTTTCGTAATTTCAGAAAGACAGTTTTCTACCCTGAATGACCGGGACATTTCGCCCTGCCGCCACCAAACGCCTTTTTCCCAGTAAACCGCCAAATCGTTGGTATGCTTTTTATCCCAGGCATATTCGGTATTTTCCAATCGGGCGGGGTAGTGGTCAGTGGTTAAAATCATATCGGCATCAACTGCTTTATGGTTCCGGAGAAAAACGTAAGGCGGAATGTCGAGAGAGGCCGGATGGATGAATGAGTAATCAAATCCATAATCATTGGGGCCGCTGGTTACTTCCTTGCTGAAATCCACGTTTGACCAGCCTGTTTCCCAATCCATTCCCGGATTTTTCCCGTTGTTGGTTTGCCAGCCCAGTCCCAGATGCCATTTGCCAATACAGGCAGTAGTATAACCCGCATTTTTCAACAGGGTCGCCAGGGTTTTCCGTTCCGGTTCAATTACCGGTGGGGTGAACCCTCCGATGCCATGGGCTGCGTGCTCCGACCGAAAAGCATATCTCCCGGTAAGCAGTCCGTACCGCGACGGTGTACAAACCGATGCACTGGCATGCGCTTCAGTAAAAGTAATTCCTTCATCGACCAGTTTGTCTATGGCCGGTGTTTGCGTTCGCGCTGCCGGATTCAGGGCGCTCACGTCGCCGTACCCCATGTCGTCTGCAAAAATGATAACGATGTTGGGTAACGGCGAGTTACCCGAGGCTGAAGCATTGCAAAGTGAAAACAAGTATAGAATGCTGGCAAAAAATGAGATAGTAACCCAGGATAGCTTCATGATAATCAAGTTTAATTACGAAATATTAAAGATATTAGGTAATTCGTTATCAGTCAAGTTTTCAACCCGGTTTTTGCTCCTTGCTCTGTCCATTCCGGCAACACCTCCTTAATGCCTGTAAACAACCAGTTTATTGCTGAATCAGTTGGAAATACCTCTCTGAATAGTATTTCAGAAGTTCATTTGCGCCCGAAATTTTTATTTGCTCCAACTTGTATTATATAAGTACCAATACGAATCAAGTGTTGAATTTCTGATAATCAGCTAATATCAACTCTTGATTCGCATTACTAAGCAAAATCCATTTTCCGTTTAGAGAAACCGATATGAGTACTTTAGCGTTTCCCGATAACCAATGATTATGTAAATATAAGGAGCATTTTAAAGTTCCCGGATTTTCAAATTTTTAAACCAGACGGTATATCCATGATCCTGAAGTCCAATGTAACCTTCTTTTGAAACACCTTCGATAAAACCCGGAAAGTTTTTGAATTTACTGTTTTGAACAAGCTCATCCCATTCCTTTGTCCATAACGTATACTCAACAACTTTTCTTCCGTTCATCGTATGACTTACTTTCCCGTCCTGAACTTTAATAACTACCGTATTCCAGAAGCCTGCAGGATTAACAGTTCCCGGGTCGGCAGCAATCATGTCGTATAACGAACCAGCCAGGTGGGAGTCTATTTTATTGTCTGTTGCATTTTCATTATCTAAAACTTGTATCTCAGGGGCGGCATAATAAATTTTTTTGCCCGGTGTTTCCCGAATATTGTAGAAAATTCCTGAATTTGCCATTTCACCGGCTTTCCAGTCGATGGAAAGTTCAAAGTTCTTGAATTTTTTATCGCCAAATATAATGTCTCCGTTGGCGCCTTGTCCGGGCTTTTTCCCTTTCCCTAAATGTACTTTCATTGTTTCATCTTCAATAACCCAGTTCTCAGGCATTTTTGTTCCGTCGTATTGCCTCCATCCATTAAAGTTTTTGCCGTTAAACAGTAATTTCCATCCTGATTCTTTTTCTTGTTTTGAAAGGCTGTTATCTTTCTTCAGGTTTTTGTAATATAGTTCTTTTGCCTCGATTTTCATTCCGGGGTTGTGTCCCTGAATGGCAAAATACCCGGATTGGTATTCATCATCTTCATATTTCATAACCAATTCATCATTAATCCAAAAGGTTATATTATTCCCAACCGCTTTAATTTTGTATGAAAACCACTCTCCGTCTTTTGTTATTAGCTTTTCGGCTTTACCGGTAGGTGTTCCCGGTTTCCACAACCATCCGGTATGAGCGTCCTGGTTATGACAGATTTGGGCTTCGTATCCCCTGGGAAATCCATCGGGATTATTTTCCGGTGGAACTGCCCTGAAATAAAATCCGCTGTTTGTTTTTTCACCGGTGATACGGAACATTCCTTTGAATTCAAAATCAGAGGCTGTGGTGTAGGTGTAAATGTGGCCCATGCCACCTTCGCCAACAAGCACTCCATTTTGAACTGCCCACGTTGCTTTGCCCCGGATAAACCATCCTGTTAAATCTTTGCCGTTAAACAGGGAAACCCAATCAGACTGAGCATATATGGCACCGGAGTTTAAAAAAGAGACCGTAAAGAATAACAATAAAAGTTTTTTCATGATTCAAAATTTAATTATTTAGGTTTTACAAAGTAATAAATTAATGACTGTTTGAGATTTTTTAGACTAAAAAGTTTAAACCCCAAACAGTCATTATAAGAAAAGGGCAATTACTTATTTAAGAAGGCATATCAGGAAGAGACCACCCTTCGCGATACGTATGTTTGATCAAATCTTCCGCAAATGCCCTGGCGTTAATAGGTTCGCTCCAGACTTTGTTAAATCGTGGATGTCCGTCAATTATTTCCAGTCCATCATCAATACAGAATTTGAACTCTTCATTGTCGCGGATATTCGTGAATTGCATATTGAGTCCATCCCAATGCAATTCTTTATTCAAATCCTGCAGGCGAACCGCGAGAACTCCCATAACCACCATTTCGTTAAACGGTCCGGCTTCTGAGAATGGAGAAGCTGTTTCAACCCGGTTTTCCGGGGTTTCTTTACAGGCTCTAATCCAGTCTTGTTCATGACTTATTTCGATACGCGGAATGGATTGGGCCACGTTGGGTACCCGGCCCGACAGCAGCCATGGTTTCCGTCCGTAACAACCGCATATCAGCTTATCTTTTGTGCCATGAAATAGGACACCTCCTCCATGGTAATTCATATCGCGCCCTTCGGGCCAGTCAGATGGTTTCATGGGGCGCATTCCGCCATCCATCCAGGTTACTTCTACTTCGGGAAGGTCTATTTTTATGCCGCGTTCCTTTGGTCTTTCAGGAAAGATAAGTTTTACTGTTTCGCTGTCAGGTGCGGAGTCTGTCATTAACAGTGTGGATACTCCCTGTACCCTGGTAGGATAGCCCAGCTTAAGCCCCATAAATACGGGGTGAAGTATATGGCAGGCCATATCGCCAAGGGCACCGGTTCCAAAATCCCACCACCCTCTGAAAGTCCAGGGGGTGTACATTCTGTGATATGGACGAAATTTGGCAGGGCCGATAAACAAATCCCAGTTCATGGTTTCCGGCGGCCACATTCCTGTTTTAGGAGCAGCCAGTCCCTGGGGCCATAGCGGACGATCTGTAAAAGCTTCCACTTTGGTTACTTCACCTATTTCATTATTCCACAGCCACTCCTGTATTAAGCGAACCCCTTCTTCCGAAGAACCCTGGTTTCCCATAGAAGTGGCTACTTTGTACTTTTCTGCCAGTTTGGTCAGAAGCCTTGATTCATATACCGAATGGGTTAAAGGTTTCTGAACAAAAACATGTTTGTTCAGGGTCATGGCGTGGGCTGCAACAATAGCATGGTTATGGTCTGCTGTAGCCACCAGCACGGCATCTATTGACTTCCCCATTTCATCGTACATTTTTCGCCAGTCCCAGTATTTTTTTGCTTTTGGGAAATAATCAAAACATCGTTTGCTGTGAGCCCAGTCAACATCGCACAAGGCAACAATATTCTCCGTTTCCATTTGCTTGAGGTTCCCAAAACCCATCCCGCCAATACCAACTCCGGCGATGTTCAGTTTGTCGCTGGGCGCTTTATGGCCCAGGCCTGCTACCACATTGCTTGGGACGATTGAGAAACCGGCTGCTGCTGTGGCTGTGGTTGTGATGAAATTCCTTCGGTTAATATTTTCCATGGTAAATAGTTTTAAAAAAATTGGCGGAATAGTACATAAGCTTATTCCGCCAATGGTGTAAAGAGATTTAGTTGGCCTCTTTTAAAACAATTTCAATAATTCCTGAATCCGTTTTTCCGGAAAATACAATCGTTACAGCATCGCCCACTTCAAGCAATTTGGCTTCTTGCCTGGAGTAGGTAACCGAGGTTTTGTGGTCTTCGCCCACCGTAATACTTTTTTCAGTACCCGACACAGGAAGCAGTTGCTCGGCACCCCCCGGATCCCAGGAAGGTACCTGTTGCATCAGCACCGTAGAAACCATTGTGTCGCCCGGCTTTGCATTGGGGAAATAACAATTTATGGTGAAAGAATCATCCGCAATAGTAACTTCATCTGCAGTAACTTCTGAGATTTCGGAAATAATTACGTTTCCGTTTTCATCGTATGGAATGTCAAAGTATGGTTGCTCTGTGCAGCTCATCAATAAAGCTGTAACAACGATTAACGATAGCGATATGATAATTTTTGTCTTCATCTTTTTAAAATTTAAATTTTGAAAGTCACAACAAATTAGTTTGGCAAATACCCAAAGTTTTGCTGTATAATGCCATTATTATTCATCTCATCGCCCGGTATAGGTGAGAGCAAATGCTGGGGAGTAAACGAAAAGTTGAATAGTTGAGGTTTATGCCCAATGAAATTTTCCATAGCCGATATTTCATGGTCGCCATAAACCAGGCATTTCCTGGTGCGCCGCTGATCCCATAGCATTTTGTTTTCAAAAATCAACTCCCACGCCCTTTCACTCAAAATATCTTTCAGTGTCAGGTTCGCTGCCGATATTGGAGCAAGTTCTGCTCTTTCCCGGATTTCGTTAATCCCTTTTTCAATATCGTCATCAGATACCGATTGCCCTAATTGCTTTAACGCCCAGTTGACTTCGGTAAGCATTAATAAAATTTCGCCATAGCGATAATGGGTCCAGTTTAATCCGGAACCATTTACGGATTTAACAGCTGCTGCATCATAGTATTTCCATAAATGTGGAATAAACCTCACAGTATCTAAAACATCGTCAATGTTTGTATCCCAGGTAAAGAAAAACTGGCGTTCCTGTGCCCGTTTGTCATTGGCACCATATGAGCTTGTGTAACCCACCCAGGGAGTAAATGAACCGTTTTCATCCGATTTCGAGATTTTTGTCAACAGCGGAAGCGCTTTTTGAATGATTTCATTGTTGTAATCTGACTCTGTTGAGTATTGAACCTGAAAGATGGCTTCGCCCTTATTGTTCATTGCCGGATTGTTAAAATCATTGTATGTGCCCAGCTCATATTTTCCGTACAAGGCATCCAGTTGTGTTTTTGCCTTTTGTAAAAAGTTGAGGCCGCCAGCAACCGGATAATCCTGCATCGACCATGAACCACTTGTACACCAGCTATTGCTTGGGTTTGTTGCAACTTCCTGGTATGGGTAACCCGCAGCAGTTAAGTATACATCTGCCAAAATGGCCCTGGCAACATCCTGCGTAACACGTCCATCGGTCGATTTTCCGGCAGGAAGCCTGTTTATGGCACCTTCAAGATCCGGAATAATTATTTCATCGTAAATGGTTTTAAGGCTTGTCCGTTCCATTTCCGCTGCAAATACATCACTCACAGGTTCTGTTATCATAATGGCATCGCCCCAGTACCTGACAATACAGAAATAGAAGAAGGCCCTCAATGTTCGAACTTCTGCATCAAATCGGTTAAACTCCTCATCTGTAAGTTCGATGGTAGGTAATTGCTGTATGGCAAGGTTGCAGTCCTGTACACCATGATACCAGTTACTCCATTGGTTATTGAAATTATCCAGTAAATCCCCGGTGACCTGGTTTGTTTGGTATTTGTCAAACTGAGAGTGTGGTTCGATTGTATATGCTCCACCAGTAGGGAACTCAAGTGTATTGGGCAGGTTATTTCCCCAATCCCTTGCTCCGTGTGTCCAGGTTCTTAACATTCTGTATGAACCTATGGCAAAAGCTTCACCATATTCTTTTCCGGTGATATCTGCAGAAGTTGTAAGTTCTCCGGTTGGTACCTCTTCCAAAAAATTCTCACAACCATTTAATGTAAGTAAGATTGCCACTAAAAGTGTAGTGAACCTTAATGTTTTATTATATTTTATTTTGGTGTTCATAATATTATCATTTTAAGATTAGAAACTTACATTAACCCCTAAGCTGAAATTGGTAGGCGTAGGATACTGATACTTATCAATATTCGGGATATTGGCACGCTGCTTATCCTGTGAGCTGCCTTCAGGATCATAACCTTCCAGTTTTTGTCCGGTTATCAGGAAGAAATTTTCCATAGCATAGAAAACCCGCATTCGTTTAAGCCCGAATTTATTTACAAAGGTATATCCCAAAGATGCCGACTGGCCCCTGATAAATGAACCGTCGTACATTTGGTGGGTATCTGTATAGGAGTCGTAACGGGCCCCGGCATTTCCTGCACGTACCTGAGCAACCATTGTTCCCGTCTGATGGTCGGGCCGCCAGGCATTTAAAACCCTGTTAACCATGCCGGAAACAAACTGACGGTCTTCGGCCGATTCGTGAACGATTGATTTATTTACACCGTAAACGAACTGAATATTGATATTGGCATCAAAGTTTTTGTAACTAAATGAATTAATCAGGCCTCCGTATCCCTTTGGGTAGGCGTGACCAATAATATCACCATCGGTAATAAGCTCAATTTTGCCGTCCTGGTTAACATCTTCAAACTTAAGATCGCCAGGCAGCCTTCCATAGCGGGCAGCCTCTACGGCTTCCTCGGTGCCCCAAACTCCCATACGGTTTAGTCCAAAGAATGAACCAATTGGTTCCCCAACCCGATAGACAGAAGTGGCATTTCCTGCTCCAGTATCAACATAAACATCAGCATTTGTCGGTCCAAGTTCAAGTACTTTGTTTCTGTTGTTGGTAAGGGTGAGGGTCGTTGTCCAGCTAAAATCGTTTCTGTCAATATTCCGGGTGGTCAATTCAATTTCAAAACCTTTGTTCTCTACTGCACCATAGTTTACCCAGGCGGTTCCGCTTGTGGTTGACTCGGGTAACGGAAGCTCAAATAGCATGTCAGTCGTTTTCTTGTAGTAAAAATCCAACACAAGGTTTATTCTGTTTTGAAATAACCCAAGGTCAAGACCCAAATCATACTGGGTTGTGGTTTCCCATTTCAGGTTAGGGTTACCGGTTGAACCGGGATAAAGACCTGCATATTTACCATTGCCAAACATAACGGTAGCGTTATTAATGTACTGTTGTGTTACATAACTACCAATTTCCTGGTTCCCTGTTTGACCGGCACTGGCACGTAATTTTAAATTGGAAATGGCCTCAGAGTCAGACATGAATCCTTCCTCGGAGATCCTCCATGCACCCCCAATTGACGGAAAGAAAGCGTACTTGTTGTTTTCGCCAAATTTGGAAGAACCGTCGTATCTCCCAGTTACCGTTAACATATATCTTCCCAGGTAGCTGTAGTTGAAACGGGCAAAGTAGGAGTTCAATGCACTTCTTGTACTTGAAGAATGAGCTTGTGGAGTATCGGCCCCTGCATTCAGGTTATTGTGCAAATAAAAGTTTGACGTAAAATTGTATGCCCTGGCTTCAACCCAGTCATACATATCTTCCGACCACGAAAGCCCTAACATACCCATAATGTTGTGGTTCCCTATTGTTTTGTTGTAGTTAAAGTAGTTTTGGTTTTGCCAATAGAACCATCTGGCATTGCTTCCTCTAGCATCGGATTTCCTTGTTCCCTGGAAATCTCCGTTGAACCACCTGCTATCTTCACTTCTGTTATCAACAGAAAAGTCGGTTTTAAAACTTAAGTCAGGTGTAATTTGGGCATTCAGAATAGCTCCGCCCCTAAATTGTGTGTCGATATAATATCCGTCTCTTTGATCCATTACATACACAATATTTCTCCAGTTTTCCCCTACGGCGAAGTCCCTTCCGGTACTGTACAATCCTGCATAAATGCCGTACGTATCCGGATCGTCAGGATATTTCACCGGTAAGATAGGCCATGTTTCAGCTACCGTTCTGGTTTGGTCGTCACCCCTTGTTTTTTTGGATCTGGAGAACGCCATATTGGCACTTAAGTCCAGCCAGTCGTTAATCTGAACATCTGCGGTGGTGGATGCATTGGTACGTTTATAATACGATTCCAACATGAGACCATCCTGGTCGATGTGCCCGAGAGACAGGGAGAGTCTTGCTTTTTCTGAACCACCACTTACATCTACATAATGGTCGTGTGACCAGGCCGGGTTAAAAGCATAGTCTTCCCAATCTGAATAGAATCTCGGCTTGTAATACTTTCCATCGTTCCCCATAAAATCAAGCCCGGGCAGGTATTGTCCCTGACCCACTTCTTCGAACAGATGGGGCATTTCTGACCAGGAAAGTCCTGTACCTCTGCCGCCGCGAAAATCTTTGGATAAATCGAGAGTTCCGTATTTTGGCGTATTGTTAAAAGCCTGCTCGTAGAGATACATAAACTGGTCGGCAGTTACGGTATAATTGTGCCTTGTCATTATACTGTATGATACAGAACCACTGTAATTAACCTGAATATCTCCTGCCGCACCTCTTTTGGTTTGAATAATGATTACCCCATTTGCTCCCCGGGTACCATATATTGCAGTTGCAGAGGCATCTTTTAAAACATCAATACTTTCTATGTCATTTGGGTTCAGATTATGCAGTGCATTTTTTACACCCACAATTCCATCCACAACAAAAAGAGGATCGCTGTTTGTATTTATGGAGTTTGTACCCCTGATACGAATCTGAGGACGTGAACCCGGTTCCCCAGCAGCCATTTTGATAACCTGGACACCTGAAATTTTATTCTGCAGGGCCTGACCAATATTTGTAACAGGCCTGTCAATCAGTTTTTCAGGTGTGACACTGGCTACGGAACCGGTAAGATCACTTTTTTTCATGGTGCCATAACCCACTGCAACAATCTCTTCAATGCCAATATAATCGGCTTCCATCTTCACATTAATTTGTGATTGCCCATTTACCTGAATTTCCTGAGAAATCATTCCTACAAACGAAAATATAAGTGTAGCGTCCTCCGGAATATTGGATAAAGAATAGTTCCCGTCGGTGTCAGTCACTGTACCTTTTGTGGTTCCTTTAACGACAACCGTAACGCCAGGTAAAGGGTGGTCGGTGGCATCCGTTACTGTTCCGAAAACAGATTGTTGCTGGGCTGACATATTTCGCCCTGCTGAAGGCAGAAAGTCATTGCCAAATCCAGCCCCGGTTTTTCTCACTACAATATATCTGTCTATGACAGTATAATCGAAGTTAGTCCCTTTAGTTGCCCGGTCAAGTATTTCCATTACCGTGGCATTTTGGGCTTCCATGGTAAGGTTATCCAGCAATGTAAGCTCTTCTTTTTGGTAATAGAACAAGAATTCGCTTTTTGCTTCAATTTGTTTGATGAGTTCAACCATGTTCCCATCTTTTAATGAGATGTTCAGGCGGGTGTTTTGTGAATAAGTTGAAGCCGAAGCCCCCGCCAGGAAGAGAAGTATGAGCATTAACGTTAGTTTCATTTTTAATAATAATTCTCTCAAAAGTCGGTTTAAACCGACTTGGGTTTCATGATTTTCCATAACTTTACGCAGTTTTAATGATTATTACACTTAGTTTTAGTCACAACGGTGGGCATGTGGGGCATGCCCATCGCTTTTTTATTTGCTTTCAACAAATATACTTTTCGCAGTAACCCCTGCAGGTTAATCCCGATTTAGATGATTTATTCCATTATTAATTGGCATTAGGGAATCTTAGTCGGGGTTCATTGGTGTAGAATCTCTCACACCTTGTTTAGGATCATAGTTTTACTTCATAGGCATTTATTTTTTTGAAATGATTATTATGTCTTTTGTATCCAGGTTTCTTACAAATTCCGCTTCAACAGATAAAAGCATACAGATCGCTTTCATTGACTGATCTATAGGTTTATTTTTGAGAACGGTTCCAGTAAACCGAATGTTCTTTGCCTCATCGCTGGTAAACCGGATTTCCACGTTGTACCATCGTTCCATCCTGCGGGCAACTTCGGCCAGGCATTTACCGTCAAATTTGATTTCTCCTTTTATCCAACTTTCATAAAAGGTGGTATTTACTTCCGCGGTTTTAATTTTTTTTGTCGGATCATCAGGTAAGGTTATTTGCTGCCTTGGATTAAGCTGCTTTAATGATCTTCCTTTAAAATCATTTAATTGTACAGAACCTTCAACCAGGGTTACCTGGCTGAACCTTTCGTCGGGATAGGCGATGGCGGCAAACTTTGTTCCCAGCACTTCTACCTCGTTATTTTTTATTTGTACCTTAAACGGAATTTCATCTTTTTTTACTTCGAAAAAAGCTTCACCGTCCAGTTTTACTTTCCTGTCATTTTCTCCAAAATTATTGGCATAGCGCAGTGTAGTACCCGAATTGAGCCACACATGGGTGCCGTCACTGAGGGTTAATTCCGACATTTGTCCAAGGGGTACAAAAATTTTGGTATAGCCGATTGACCTTTTTTGAAAAGGCTTCCAATCTATTTGAAGAAGGGTGCCAATACTAATAGCCAGAATAATAATGGCGGCGTATTTGGTAATGTTAAGGTACAGTTTAGTGTTCTTGTTTTTAAAGTTAAGAGTTATTCTTTGCCACGAATGTCTTTCTGAACTTTGGGCTAAGGGTTTTGTTTCGGAGAGGTTCCCGTGGAGGTTATTTACCACATTATAAATTTTCCGGTTTTCGGGATGCTTCAAAAGTTCTTCCAATTCCATTTTTTCTTTGTCGTTAGCTTCATTGTGAACTTTTGAAGCGCAGAGCTCCCATATTTTATCCTGGTTTGTTTTTTCCATTTATTATATCATTTATCTTTTGCTAAAGAACGACCAGAAGTTCCAGCCGTTCTTTTTAGCCTAAACTATGAACAACCGGATGTGGTTTATCAGTTGCCATTTGCAAAAAGACGGAAAATTGAATGGGGGAGGGTGACAGAAAAGCAAATTATTTTTAATAAAATTTAAGGTTGGATAGATTCTGGTTGATTTGCAGTGTGTTGGTAAGGGTGATTGTTTAGAATAATATTTAAATTTTGGAAGAATGAGAAAACCGCCTTGTCTTCATGCTCGTACCTCAAATGAATCCACTCCCCGTCTGACAGCACAGCCGGGCAGTTCCTGCCAGGAAGAGTGGATTTTTGTTGTGAGGGTGTTTATGTAGTTTAAAAATCTGCTAAAAGTGTCTGTTTTAAATCAGGTTATAATAAATATGAGATTTTCAGTGCAATCTTCTATATGTGTAAAACACAGTTTCAATGGCGCAAATAATGATTGATATTTTAAGTTAGCTAATGTTATGTTTGTTTCTTAAAAAGGAAAAACCAATAGGTATTAGCGCAAACGATATCACTACCGAAGCGATTAAGGAGAGCAAATCGATATCAGGGTTGAAGAACAATAATGACCCGGCAATAAGTGCAATACTCTGCCACGTTGGGATAATGTTGGTTTTTAAAAAACCGATACCAGCCAAAATCATGGCTACAGGAATAAACAGATATAGTTGTGCCAGCCACATATAGCCTTTGTATTGTATCATAGCTTCAAGGCCTGGTGTTAGCACGGCAAACTGCTCATCGGGAAGGGTATTAAAGGCAGAAGGTACCAGGGCCAAAGCACCTTTGTCAACGCCAAGCATAAAGCTTCCGAAAATCCCAAAAATTAGCACCCCAAAACTAAGAACCGGACTTTTGTCTCGGAGCATTTTGTAAAAACCAGACATGATTCCGATGAATAAGAATCCTGAGAACATCACACCAATGTGCCCCACTTCGAGTAAATGGTTATTTCGGAATTCATTGGCAAAATCTTGTCCTTTGTCCATTACGTCCAAAGACAGTAATTTGGGATGAGCTGCAAAACCAATAATGAGCAATATAGACACTAAAAAAAACGAAAGGCCAATGATTGTGCGTTTTAAGAAATCGGTTTTGTTCATATCCAAATGTTTTAAAAGTATGCCCCAAAACTAAAATCAAGGCATATCGTTATTTTAACGATTCTTGCATTTCACTTAACATTTCTTGCGAATTTTATTCCGGAATGATAGCAAGGTAAAATTGATAAGTCGTTTCGTTTGATTTTATTGGATTAAAATTTCCTGAGTGTATTAAAACAGCAGGTGTATGGTTTATTTTATACCCACTTTGAGGCAACCAATTATTTACTACATTGGAAACGGCCTGAATCATTTCAGGTAATCCACCATCATAACTAAACCTTGCATATATTCTTGATGGGACTTCCAGGTAATTGACTTCTCCGGATAGAGGAGGCTTAATGTCTACTGTCATGCAGGTTTGTATCCTACACTTGTCGAGTGGTGTGAAAATCGGATAATCCAATATCAGGGCAAAGGTTTCTGTGCTTTTTGTTACTAAATTATGTCCATTAGCCCAGTTCGTGACTCTTTGAAAACTATTGGCTATTGCATCTGAATCTTTCAAATATGCATTCAAAAAAATCACTTTTTTGGGAGGTAATTTTACAACTTCTACATCGAAGCGCTTTGCTTTGACATTGTTTTCGGGAGCTGTAAAATGTTCTTTCTTTAATATGCTTTGGTCAGAAAAAGACATGACTGATTGTAGGATAGTAATTTTTTCCTGACCATTTTTATTCCTAAACGCATCAGGGCTTACTTTATAATAGTTCTTAAAAGCCCTGGAAAAAGATTCCAGGGAATTAAAGCCGTATTTAATAGCCACTTCAAGTATCGAAGTATGTGGCTCAACGGCCATCATATGAGCAGCCGCTTCGAGTCTGATTCGCTGTATATACTGTTTGGGGGTTTCGCCCACAACCGATTTGAAAATTCGTTGAAAATGGAAAGTGGAAAAATTTGCAACGAAGGCTAATTTCGATAGAGTAAGTTTTTGCTCTAAATTTTGCTCAATAAAATGCTTGACCTTGTTTATGCGTTTTATATGTAGTTTTTGAGTCAAATTGGGTTTCACTATTCTATTTTGAAGATGTTGTGTAGAGTAAATGGAATTTTTGTGTCATACCGTCTGACCGTAAACAGGCAAATATATGAAACGTTTGTTTTTTTAAAGCGATTTTTATCAAACAGTTGCAAGGTTTATTAAAATGAGTAGCTTAATGAACCACCTTGTTTTCATGCTCGTACCTCGCATGAATCCACTCCCCGTCTGACTGTGCAGCCGGGCAGGTTTTTGCCAGGAGGAGAAATTTCTGCTTTGGGCATGTTTTTGTTTAGGTTTAAAATTATAGCAAAGTTTCCGGCTGTTCCTTTTCCCCTCCTGACTTTGTTAGGAGGGGACATCCGGTCAAAGGTTCGAAAGGCCGGATGGGGTGGTTCCTACTAGTACCTGAAATAATAAATGAGAAATGAACAGCTACCTCTTCGTGATTAACGGAGCTACTCTTCTGATTTTTATCCCCCGGATTGTTTCACTTTGTACCCTTCCTGTTGAAGGAGCGCTATTATTTTTGATCGAAAATCCCCCTGAACCAAAATTTCTCCGTCCTTCACACTGCCACCAACCCCACACTTGGTTTTCAGTAGCTTGCCCAAAGCTTTCAATTCCTCTTCTTTTCCCACAAAACCGGTAATCAGCGTAACACTTTTTCCTTTGCGTTTTTTACGGTCGAGACTTACAATCAGATTCTGTTGTTGCGGCGGAAGCGTATCCTCTTCCTTTCCGGTTTCCTTTTCAAACTCAAAATCGGGATTGGTGGAATACACAACTCCAAGTCTTTCTTTCCAGTCATTCGACATATTTTTCCTCCCAATATTTTTTGTGCAAATATCAATCAACTTAAAACTACGCCGAAAATACGAATTCTTGAGATACCACAAAAGCACGCATTTACAAAAGCCATTCACGGCTGGCATTCAGGTTTAAATTATTCAGTGAAATTTTGTGCAGGAGATTTTCAACTCTATAAAATTTGGGGGGCAGATTGATATTTCAAATGCAAACAAAGAAAATGGTATCGTTCAATATCATATAATTTTTTGTACCTTTTTTGACAAATCAATACTTCAAAAAATGAAAACAATACTTCTTTTTATAATAGCAGAAATTCTGTTTGGGGTTCTGGTAAAAGGTCAGTATCAGGAGGAGTCACCTATTACCATTGAAAAAATATCGGATAATCTTTTTCAGCTTATTGGCGGTCGGGGGGCTAATGCTGGTATGTATATTGGTGACAATGCAGTGTTGATTATTGACGCCAAAATGGATGAAAAATCAGTGGAGGGAATTTTTACGGCAGTTAAAAGTTTTACGGATAAACCTGTTAAATACCTTGTAAATACTCATAGCGATGGCGACCATGTGAAGGGGAATGAGTTTTTTCCGGAAGAGGTAGTTATTGTAGCCCATAAAAATTGCCGGAAAGAGTTTTTTCATCCCGGCCGCGACGGGACTCCTTCCAGATGGGCCGATGCAAAATTATTTCCATTTATTCCGCAGGTAACCTTTGACAATCAGATGCAAATTCATCTCGGAAGTAAAACAGTCGAACTTTATTATTTTGGTGTGGGGCATACAACAGGTGATATTGTAGTCTATTTCCCGGAAGAAAAAACGGCCTTTATTGGTGACCAGGTGTTTTTTGGGAGGCCACAACTCATTCATTCTTATAAAGGAGGCAACTCTTTTGAACATGTAAAAACTGTTGAAAAAATGCTGGAAGCACTGGATGCTCTCCGGTTTTGCAGTGGACATGCCGAAATGAAAACCCGGGAGGATATTGAAATTCACCTGGAAGAAATAAAAAGGTTTCAGCAAAAAGTAAAAGCATTGATTAACGAAGGGAAAAAACTGGAACAGGTTCAGAGCGAATTTACCACCGAAGAAAGTAGGTTGGCAGAATCGGTGTACAACGAAATTAAGGCGATACGTTAGGTCTCACTCTGTGTTAAAGTTGACATATTCTTTTTGCAGTCCTAATCTCCGCGCAAATAATCTGTTGCGCAGCTTTATTTTGGGAGATATCAGAGCGCAGAAAGAATATGTGTTATTCTCTGTTTGAGTCGATGAGTTTTTGGCTATCAGCCATTTACAAAAAGCCTTTTACTGGAATATTGCGGATCACAAGTCAGGTTTACCTTCAATTTTCGTAATCCTGCTTCGTCCCCCGGCGTTGGAATGTGGGTAAGGTGAACTTCGCAGTCACGCAGCCATTTCAGGTTTTCAAGCGCCATTTGTGCTGCCGGATTCGACAAGGCGCTTATCCCAAGCACAATCAACGTCTCATCTAAATCCAGGCTAACCATTTTGCCATGCAGTATGTTCTTTTTCAAATGAGTGACCGAGTCAATGATGTTCTGGGGCAAGAGGTGCATACTATCGGGAAGGCCGGCCAAATGCTTGGTAGCGTTCAGAATGAGGCTCGAAGCGGCATGCATCAGCGGAGAGTTTTTGCCGGTTATAATTGTCCCGTCATGCAGTTCAACCGAGGCTCCGCAATAAATTCCTGCGTTTCCTTTTCCGGTTTCCTCTGCATTGGCAGCTGCTTTCCGGGCAGGCACAACCACATTGCGGTCTTCCGGTATGGCACCTGCTTTTTGCATAATTTCATCAATCCGGTTGAGTGTTTCTTTTTCGGTTAACCCCAGGGCATATTCCACTGCGCACCTGAAATACCGCCTGATGATTTCCTGATGCGACGCTTCCGCAATAATCCGGTCATTTACAATCCCTGCACTTGCCCGGTTTACACCCATGTCGGTCGGGGATTGGTACATAGATGCACTGCCCGTTATTTTTTCAATAATTCTTTTGAGCAGATGAAATGCTTCGATATCGCGGTTATAATTCACCACCTTTTTATTATAAGCTTTTAAATGATGCTCATCTATCAGTACTTCATCTTTTAAATCGACAGTAGCCGCTTCATAAGCAACATTAACCTTATGATCTACAGGCAGGTCCCAGATGGGAAATGTTTCGAATTTTGCATAACCAGCCTGCATGCCGCTTTTGTATTCGTGATAAAGGTTGCAAAGGCAGGTGGCCAGTTTCCCGCTTCCGGGGCCCGGCCCTGTGACTACCACAATCGGTTTTTCTGTTTTGATGTATTCGTTTGCACCGTATCCTTCATCGCTTACAATCAGGTCGACATCGGTTGGATACCCTTTGGTGGGATAATGCAAATAGACTTTTATCCCCCTCATTTCGAGTTTGTTTTTGAAGGCTTTTGCCGGAAGTTGATTCTGGTAACGGGTAATCACCACTGCCGTAATTTCAATTCCCCATTCCCTGAAATCATCAATGGTTTTCAGGGAATCAACGTCGTAAGTAATACCAAAGTCGGCACGTACTTTTTTTCGCTCTATATCACCTGCATGGATACAAAGAATTACGTCTATTTTGTCTTTTAACAATTGCAAAAGCCGCATCTTCACGTTCGGATCAAAACCCGGAAGTACCCGCGCTGCATGATAGTCGTACAGAATTTTACCTCCAAATTCAAGGTAAAGCCTGTGATTAAATCTTTCCACCCGTTCAAGAATAGCAGCGGTCTGCTCTCTGAGGTATTTTTCGTTGTCGAATCCGATACGGTTTTTGTCTTCCATTTTTACTCCTTCAAGATAATATTACCTGTTTTTTTTGAAGCCACAATATTAGTAAAATCCCGCTAAGTAGTTCCAAATATATCTCAGGGAAAAAGCAAACTCAACACAAAAATAAAGGCCATGGCTGTGGTTCCCTGGATAAGCGTTGCCATCGTATGCGTTTTGTAACCTGTTTTCACATCCATTCCTGAAAATTGTGTAACCACCCAAAAAAAGCTGTCGTTGGCATGGGAGATGGTCATGGCGCCGGCTCCCGTAGCCATTACGGCCAGCACTTTACCATTGAGCGAGTCGAGGCCAATAGTGGAAAGCAGTGGAGCGATGAGCGCAGAAGTGGCAACCAGCGAAACAGTAGAAGACCCTTGGGCAGTTTTAAATGCTGCTGCAATAATGAATGGCAGAAAAATGCCAAGCTGGTAATCTGCCAGCATGTTTCCGATGGTTTCGCCAATTTGTGTTTCTTTCAGAATGGAACCAAAAGCGCCGCCTGCCCCGGTTATCAGGAGTATGGGAGCCGCTGCACTGATACCGTCGCCAATCCATCCTGTCAGGGTTTCCTTGTTAAAAGCGGGAAACAGTAAAAATGCCAGCAATAATCCAATGAGCAGGGCATTAACCGGTTGACCGGCAAAATCTACAAAGGTGAAAAAGAAACCACTCCCCAAAGGCCTGGATGGGTAAGTTGCAACCGAACGAACAGCAATAAGCAGAATCGGGGCAATGATGGGCATTAGCGATTTGGTGGCAGAAGGAAGCTGTATATTTTCAGGAAGGGTTTGTATTGCTTTTTCATCGTCGTCGCTGGTTTTGTATCTTTTCCCTGCAAAAGAAGCCCAGAAATAACCGGCAAACATGGCAAATAATGCCACGGCCAGGCCAAAAAGAATCACCACACCCAACTGATCGTCAAGGCCAAGGTTGCCTGCCGCAGCAATGGGACCGGGAGTGGGTGGAATAAAAGTGTGGGCTGCATATAATCCGGTAGCCAGCGAAATGGAAAGTGCCACCGACGATTTCCCGGTTTTTTGTACCAGCGATTTTTTTAACGATGAAAGAATAACATACGCCGAATCGCAAAATACCGGGATAGAAACAATGTACCCGATGATGGACATTGCCAGACCGGGAAACCTTTTCCCCACCAGCTTCAATACCAGTTCTGCCAGTTTGATGGCCGCATTGGATTTTTCCAAAATGGTACCGATAATCGTTCCCAAAACGATAACAATGCCAATATAGGCCATGATATCACCAAATCCGCGGGAAATAGTAACGGCAATATTTCCCACAGGCAGCCCGGCCAGCGCCCCGGCCAGATAAGAAGCCAGCAGCAATACAATAAAAGGGTGCAGTTTTAGTCGGGTGGTTCCCAGGATTATGAACAGTACAGAAATAAAAAGAACAGTTATAAGCCAAAGTCCTTCGGGCATAATTTATATATTTATTCGGTTTACAATATTTTTTGGTGTGGTTCCTTTTTGGGGACAAAGATTAATGCAAATATTAAACGGAACAACAGGGTGATAATTTTCGTTCTCATGATGATTTATAGCTGATATGCGCTAAAAATAGCTGATTTTTTTGGTATGAAAAAAATAAAACTGCGAGGGAAAGAGGTAAAGCGTCTCGGTTATGCTAACGACCGCGCTATTTCACTTGCCATTCATTTGGCTGGAAGGCATTTTAAACGATCTGAAAAAATGGAAGTTTTGGAAACGCTGGAGAAAATCAACCTGGCTCCGGAAAGCTACCTGAACGATTCCCTTTGGGGCGAACTGGCGCAATTTCTGACTCAAAAATCCGGAAAAATTCAACATAAAAAGAAACCGAAAGGGAGTAAATCCGCCCTGGATTTTAAAATTTATGGCGAAGAAAATATCGATCCGGAAGCGGTTCGCCAAATGGAAACAGCCATGAAACTTCCCATTTCGGTAAAAGGGGCGCTGATGGCTGATGCTCATGTTGGATATGGTCTGCCCATCGGTGGTGTGCTGGCTGCCTATAATGCGGTGATCCCTTACGGCGTGGGAATGGATATCGGTTGTCGCATGTGTCTTTCTGTATTCTCTTCCTCTCCCCAAAAAATAGACGGGGAACGCGACCGGATTAAAAATGCTTTAATGAATGAAACCCGCTTTGGGCTGGCAGAGTTTAAGGATGAACGTGAGCATGAGATATTGGAGCGTAAGGAATTTCAGGAGATTAAATTTCTCAAAAAGTTCCATAAAAAGTTTGCCAACCAACTGGGTACTTCCGGGCATGGAAATCATTTTGTGGATGTGGGGGTAGTGAAAATTTCGGAGTTTTCACAACGGCTCCATTTAGAGCCGGGTGAATATTTTGCCGTGTTGAGCCATTCAGGCTCCCGTAATTTTGGAGCGGAGGTGTGCAAACATTACACACGTATTGCCAGAGAAAAGCTGGAACTCTCGGGTGAAGCCGCCCGGTTGGCCTGGTTGGATCTCGATTCGGAAGAAGGGCAGGAGTATTGGGCTGCCATGCAACTGGCCGGCGACTATTCGCATGCCAATCACCGGATTATTCACCGGCGGCTGGCAAAGGCGCTGGGCGAAAAAACAGTTGCCATCATCGAAAATCACCATAACTTTGCCTGGAAGGAAAAGCTGGATACGGGGGAAGAAATTATTATCCATCGGAAAGGAGCTACCCCGGCAGGCACGGAAAATATCGGGATCATTCCCGGTACTATGGCATCTCCGGCATTTATTGTCTCCGGCAGGGGAAACGAGGATGCCCTGCAGTCGGCCTCGCATGGCGCCGGTCGTTTGATGTCGCGCAACCAGGCCAAACAGACTTTTACCGAAAGCCAGTTGAAAAAACATCTCGCAGCAAAGAGAGTGGAACTCCTGGGAGGTGGAATCGACGAATCACCTTTCGCATACAAAGATATTTATGAGGTAATGAGGGCCCAGGAGGACCTGGTGGATATACTTGGTGTGTTTTATCCTAAAATTGTCCGGATGGAATGAGTGTGTGAGTAAGATGATAAATAAATCAATCTCTATATAATAATGTTGTGGTTCATTTTGCCCAGAGACTTCGGAAATGGTTTTGTAAATTGAAACAAATAATTATCTTTGACGTTAGTAATGTAAGACGACAGCATGATTGTTTCGTTTGGCTCAAAGGATACAGAAAAGATTTGGAATGGGGATCGAGTTAAAAGGATTCCTTTTGAAATTCAGCAGATTGGACGGAGGAAATTGAGAATGATTAATAACTCGCAAAATTGGTCTGATTTGAGAATTCCACCTTCTAATCGACTTGAGAAATTACAAGACTCAGATTTTTGCAGTATCAGGATTAATAACCAATGGAGAATTGTGTTTCGCTGGACTGACAATAATGCACATGATGTTGAGATAATGGACTATCATTAAAAATTGGAGGATAAAAAATGGACAGATTAGCAAATATTCACCCAGGAGAGATTTTATTAGAGGAATTTTTACATCCTCTTGGGATAACAGCATATAGATTGTCAAAAGACACAGACATTCCACAGACAAGGATTTCTCAGATAATTAAAGGGAAAAGAAGAATTACAGCTGATACTGCCTTGAGATTAGGCTCTTATTTTGGAACAACTGCAAAATTCTGGCTTGGATTACAAGATGATTATGATATCGAAGAAGAAAAAGAGCATAAAAGAGAAATCCTGATTAGAATAAAGAAAAACGCACCACAACACGTGGTATAAGTCATGGCTGGAATTGGCTCGATTAGACACAGTCGAATCTCGTGCCTGCCCCAGTTTCGGTCGGACCACTCAGACTTGTCTGACCGCCATTACCTCATACCACCAACGGTATCCCTGCTTTTAATCGGAAGAGACTGAAATAAAACGTTCCGCATGTTTTTACATTCTTTTCGGCCCAACTTTTTGTTTGAGGTTTACAAATTCAGCAACACAATAAATGCAGAAAACCACAATCCTTTTAAAGGATATTAAAAGGCAATTCCCAGGCTTATTCCAACCCTGAAACCTGGGAAAAAGAAAGGTAACCACGTGGTCAGGTTGTCGTCGTTTACTTCATGTTCCAGCCTTTTATGCAGGTAGTTAATATCTTTAAAAACATTGCTCACATCTTCGGTAATGGACCCATAATCGAACCCTGCTTCCGGTTGTCTGAGCTGGTACTTGAGGGTTACAGAGTGATGGTCGATTCCGGCGCCAAAAAAGTAGAGATCCAGTGTAAATCTTTCTTCGATAATTAACTGGTACCCCAGTTGAGCCCCTATTCCAACGGAATTTAGCCGCGTGTCAACTGTGTGTGCCCTGTCATCAATTTCATCGGAAAATTTCATTTTCTGATTACTATAACGGGCATACGGGGCAATATAAAGTCCTTGCAGCGGTTCCTTTCCGGTGACGTAGAAACGGTATTCCAAAGAGGTGTTAATCCCGCCCTTACTTTCCTCCAGCGTATAAGCCGAAGGGGTAATTGTCTTTTCATTGAAAAAGGGACTGAGGGTGGGTTCCATATATCCTAACTTTAGAAGAATCGATTGCTTTTGATTTGCCTTCCATTCATAGTTGAGATTGAAATGGCCCAGGAATGCATCTGAAAAACCGGCTTTGATTACATTATTTTGAGCAATAGCCGGGGTACAGAACAGCAACAGTAACCCGGTTAAAATTTTGGTATGTTTTTTCATCGTATATGGGTTTTAAAAAGTAAGTTCAATTTATGGATTTTCTACCAATCATCCTTTTTTTTAGATAAAAAGTTCTAATAAGATATTTTTGTGTTTATTCTTTTTTGTGGAAATATTCTACAACAGAAATGTGTAATCCCCGAGCGGAAAGATTGCGGTATTGCCTTGTTTTTTTGTGAGAATAAGGTCGCTTCTGTTTGTTTATCAGTTGGTTTCAGTAATGGTTGTTTCCTGATTTTCTTTTCTGGCACGGTTATTCCAAATACCATTGTCAAGCGAGTAATTTATTAAATGTTGAATTAAAATGTTTAGAGCTATGAAAAAGAGAATGGTAATGTCAATCGGATTATTGTTGATGGGTTTAGGAATAACAACAACTGTAATTGCTGCCGCACCGGAACAGCCAATGGTGGTGATGCAGGAAGAAGTAACGTTCAAGGAAATTCAAAAGGAAGAACTTCCTGAAACCGTAACGGCTGCAATTCAGGATGCGTATGCTGACTACACCTTGTCAAAAGCGTATGTGGGAAGTGATAGTTCTTATAAAGTAGAACTTACCCAGGGAGATGAAAACATCGCGGTATTTTTTAATGCCAATGGTGAGTTTTTGAAAGTTGAAAGAGCAGATAAGGGAGGCACTGAAGAGCCGCAATAATAAAGTCAAAAATTTAATACACACAAATATCAATATTTCATTTCTCAAAAAAGAAGCTGATCATTTAGTATTACTTCTTTGCTGCAAGAATGAGATTTAAGTGCCTGAAACCTCTGTCATCAAGAAATATCTTTTTGGCAGGGGTTCTTTCGTGTGTTTGTCGCTGTTAAAAAGTTACAATAATTAATACAGAAGGTCGTTTTTATTGGTATGAATAAATTGAACGGGCGCGAATCTCATTCTATGGCAAGTATTCTGATTATAGATGACGATGTTACATTTTGTATGATGCTGAAAACGCTGCTTGAAAAAAGCGGCTACCAGGTTACAAGCGTCTTTTCGCCTGTAGAAGCGAAACGGATCATTGAATCCCGCAGGTTCGACATCGTTTTTACCGACCTTCGGATGCCCGACATCAGCGGGATGGAATTAATCCGGCTTATTAAAAATAAAGAGCCAAAAACCCAGATTATTATGATGACGGGATATGCTGATATCTCGACAGCCATCGAATCAATAAAAAAGGGTGCTTTTAATTATATCCCCAAACCGCTTAACCGCGATGAGGTTTTGAATATTGTTCAGGAAGCCCTAGAGCAAGTCAATGACGAACCTTTGGAAAAAGGGACAACGCATTGGAATGCCTCAGCATATCTTGAGGGAATTGGCCGGCCATCGCAGCGGCTGAAAGAGTATATTGAACTGGTGGCCCCAACGCCTATGTCGGTTTTGCTGGTGGGGGAGAGTGGTACCGGGAAAGAATATGCAGCGCGGTTTATTCATGAAAAAAGTAAACGGGCCCGGCGTCCTTTTGTGGCAGTCGATTGCGGAGCCATTCCTTCGGAACTGGTTGCCAGCGAATTTTTTGGTCATGTAAAAGGATCGTTTACCGGCGCCATATCCGATAAAACAGGCTACTTTGAAGCAGCCAGCGGGGGAACTCTGTTTTTAGACGAAGTGGGGAACTTATCTTATAATACCCAAATACAGTTGCTGCGGGTTTTGCAGGAGAAGTCAGTGAAACCGGTAGGAAGTAACCGTGAGGTGCCGGTGGATGTACGGATAATTGCAGCTACCAACGAAAACCTTCAGGAGGCTCAGGATAAAGGGGATTTTAGAAATGATTTATATCACCGGCTAAACGAATTTCAGATAAACGTGCCTCCTCTGCGGGAAAGGAAGTCTGACATTATGGTATTTGCAAATTTCTTTCTGGAACAGGCAAATGAGTACCTCGATAAGTCGGTTGCCGGTTTTGAAAAAGATGTGGAGCAGGTTTTTCTGGATTATCCCTGGCCCGGGAATTTGCGCGAAATGAAAAACATGGTTAAGCGGGCTACTTTACTGGCACGGGGGGAAATGATTACATGGAAGGAAATTCCTGAAGAATTATATACGCGTAAATCGATTGATGGTGAATTTGCCCTGTTTAACAAAGAAGATGAAACCCAAGCCATTCAGAAGGCCCTGGAGGCAGCTGATTATAATAAAAGTGAAGCCGCACGCCTGCTTAAAATTGACCGGAAAACCCTGTATAATAAACTAAAACTTTACAATATAAACGTTCCCGGTAAAGATATGTGATGATCTTTTCCAATTTTTTTCATAATGGTTTCAACCATGGAAAGGGCTAATTCGCCTGTTGCGAGCCATTCCTCTTTCCTTTCTTTTCCGTAATCATTCCGTTCCAGTTTTTCCAGTGGCCTTATCACTTTTTTGGCTTCCAGCTGCCTGAACATTGGAAGCATTTTATGGGCCAGTTCGGTAAGCGACTCAAAATCGCTGTTGTGAAGATGTTGCCTGAATAGCTGGATGTTTTGAGCAGTTGATTCAATAAAGGAAGCGAGAATGTCACGGGTAGTTTCCGGATCGTCAGAAGCAAAAGCTTTTATTGCATCAATGTTGTAATCACTGTTTGTTTTGGTATGATTGTTTGGTATCTGGCGAAGGCCGGCCTTTTCCCTGTTCATAACAAGGGCAACCTGTTTTAAAAGTTCTTCGGGACGAAAGGGTTTTTGAAGAAAGGTGGAAAATCCTGCATTCTCATATACCTGTTTTCTCGGCAATTCTCCTGATACAGCAATGGCTCGTGCCTTTCCGCTGGAATTTTTTCTGAAAAAGTACAACAATTCAAATCCGCTCATGCGGGGCATCCTGATGTCTGTAATGAGCAGATCGAATGATTCTTTTCGTATGGCCTTCAGCGCTTCCCGTGGTTCTGAAAAGGCATTTACACGGAGCCGGGCAGCCCGGAGTACGGTAGCTGTCATGTCAAGTAAAACAGAATCGTCATCTACCAGCAAAACCTTTTCTCCGTTAAACGAAAATTGATTGATATCGGGAATGGGGGGCATTGTTGCCATTCGTTGTTTTCCGGATGTATAAGCAGGCAGAGGCTGCAAAGGAAACATTACTGTAAAATGACTGCCCTTTCTGTGTTGACTTTTGAAGGTAATCGATCCGTTCATCAATTCAACAAGGCGTTTTGTGATGGTAAGCCCCAGCCCTGTCCCTTCATATTGGCGCCCTTCTTCCGAAGAAACCTGCGAGAATTCTTCAAAAATAAGCGGGGCATTCTCTGCAACGATACCGATTCCGGTGTCAATCACATCAAACTGTATCCAATCTGTCTGGTCTTCTGTTTTTTGTACAATTCCTTTCACGGTAACTTTTCCGCTATCGGTAAATTTAATAGCATTGGAAATCAAGTTTCCCAAAATCTGTTTTATCCTTATGGGATCGGAAGTGTAAACAGTATCGGGCCGCAGTTGATTTTGCCATTCCAGTTCGAGTTTTTTTTCTGCTGCGAGAGGGTAAAAACCGGAAATGACCTCATCTGTAAGATCGTTCAGGTTAAATCGTATGTTTTCAAATTTAAATTTTCCTGTCTGAAGCCGGGCAAAATCCATCAGGTCGTTAATCAGCCTGAGAATATATTCTGCCGACTGTTGGATATTTTCGAGGTAGCTTTTCTGTTGTGTTGTTGCATTTTCCCTCTCCGTGAGTTGCGCGTAGCCAATGATTGAACTTAACGGGGATTTGAGATCGTGGGTAATGCTTAGCATAAACTGTTCTTTGCTTTTCAGGAGCATTTCCGAGTAGGCTTTCTCTTTTTCGAGATTTTGACGGTAGTGCTGGCTTCGGGAAATATCCTGTAAAATGAGTATAAGAAATCCTGTAATCACAAGCAAAGCAATAATGCCGAGCAAAATGATAATGTTGGTCATGTCTGCAATCCGCTCTTGTTGTATTTCAACTTTTCTTATTGAACTAATAAGTTCTTCATTTTCGAACTTCGAGAGCATCTGCCTGATTTGGAGCGTAATGGTTTTGTCGTTATCTGCAATATCCTGCTCTTTTTTTACCAGCTTTTTTTCATAAGCCACACTTTCTTCCCTGATGTCTTCAATGACAGAAGATAAAAATTGCCGGACAGAATCTGCCGGGTTGAATGCGTTTAAAATACTATCGACCTTCATCGATTGATTCACTACTACTTTGAGTGTTGTGTCGGGTTTTTCATGGGGTGAAAATACATGAACAAGCCGCTCAAAAAACTTTTTCTTTTTTTGTTTTATAATAACGCTGTCTTTTCGGGTAGATACTGTTTTATAAATACTTAGAAGTTGGTTTATGGAATCTTCGTTACTGGTTAAGCGCAGCATGGCTTTTTCATACATTTTTTCAGACGAGCCGGCATTTTTTATGGCAACCAGTTCTTTCAGGTTTTGCCTTTTTTTTGCCAGCAATTTTCCAATACTGTCGGCGTGCATTTGCTGCAGCGGACTCCCGGCAATTTTTCCAAGCGAGTCGATTTGGACGGAGATTGAATCCATTAACACATTATATGCTTTGTGGTGACCCCTTTTTCCGGTTTGTAAATAACTCCTTTCCAGCCCTTCCGCTTCATATAAATTGGTTAATATTGAATTGGTAATAAGTATCTTATCATTTACCGGGCTGATGTCCACCTGGTTTTTATACAGCTCCAGCGTTTCATTGTAAATCAGCCATACCGTAGCCGATGCAATGATTACAAGAGTTATATATCCCAAAAAGATGTTGATTTTAACCGATTTCAAGCGTTTGGCCATAAAATAAGCATTATGTGTTTTATCATCATAAAACGATAGGAAATAAGTGAAGTTGTGTAAAGGAAATAAAATTACGCAATCTCAATTTTAATTTTTTGAAAAAAAAGCTTGAAATGGTTTGTTCTTTGCTCAAAATTAGTACTTTTGCGTGCCGTTTTTCAGGGGGAAACTGTATTTTACTTCTGGAAATCATGGTTTTTATTGAAATTTAACATACTTTTGCAGTCCATTTTTTGGATTGATATTAACAAATAAAAAAACAGGTATTTATGCCAACGATTCAACAGTTAGTTAGAAAAGGAAGACAAAACAAGGTGGAGAAAAGTAAATCTCCGGCTCTTGACTCGTGTCCGCAGCGTCGCGGTGTGTGTGTGCGTGTTTACACTACTACTCCGAAGAAGCCGAATTCAGCTATGCGTAAAGTAGCCAGGGTAAGGCTTACCAACGGGAAAGAAGTGAATGCATATATTCCGGGTGAAGGACACAACCTACAGGAACACTCCATCGTTTTAGTGCGTGGAGGCAGGGTAAAAGACCTTCCCGGTGTACGTTATCACCTGGTACGTGGTGCCCTTGATACTGCCGGCGTGGAAGGACGTTTGCAAAGACGTTCGAAATACGGTGCAAAGAAACCGAAGAAATAATAGATAAAATTAATTGTAAATTCGTTATTTACAGTGGTTTGGTTGAGTAAGCGAATCTCTCAAGTCTTCCGGAGATAAACTGAAGGCCGCCTTAGGGCAACCGATTTAAATAACACTAAAAATTTAGAAATGAGAAAGACAAAACCAAAGAAGCGAATTCTTCTGCCGGACCCTAAGTTCAATGATACTTTGGTAACCCGGTTTGTCAATGATTTAATGAAAGATGGGAAAAAGTCTGTGGCTTATTCCATTTTCTACGATACACTGGAACTCGTAGAGAAACGTGTGAAGGAAACGGAGCTTTCTCCGCTTGAAGTTTGGAAAAAAGCACTTGAAAATGTAACCCCGGCTGTGGAAGTAAAAAGTCGCCGTGTAGGGGGTGCTACTTTTCAGGTACCAATGGAAATCAGGGAAGCCAGGAAAGTTTCAATCAGTATTAAAAACCTGATTTTGTTTGCCCGTAAACGTTCCGGAAAATCCATGGCAGATAAACTGTCTGCTGAAATTGTTGCTGCCTTCAACAATGAAGGAGGCGCTTACAAGCGTAAAGAGGATACCCATCGTATGGCGGAAGCAAACCGTGCATTCGCGCATTTCAGATTTTAGTCTAGTCGTAGAAAATGGTTTAATGGTACGGATTAGAAAAATGGTTTAAAAAAGGTTATGGCTAAACAAGATCTGAAATATACAAGAAATATAGGCATCATGGCGCACATCGATGCGGGTAAAACAACTACCACGGAACGGATTTTATTCTATACCGGGTTAACGCATCGGCTGGGTGAAACACATGATGGCTCTGCTACAATGGACTGGATGGAGCAGGAGCAGGAAAGGGGAATTACGATTACCTCGGCTGCTACTACTACCTTCTGGAAATACAACGATCAGGAACATAAAATCAATATAATCGATACTCCCGGACACGTCGATTTTACCGTAGAAGTAGAACGCTCGCTGCGGATTCTGGACGGAACAGTTGCACTATTTTGTGCTGTGGGAGGTGTTGAAGCACAGTCGGAAACAGTTTGGCGTCAGGCTGAAAAGTATGGCGTTCCCCGAATAGCGTTCATTAATAAAATGGATCGTCAGGGGGCTGATTTCTATAATGTTTATAATGAAATTAAGGAAAAGCTAGGAGCCAATCCGGTTCCGATACAAATTCCAATCGGTGCAGAGGAAAAATTCGAAGGTGTGATTGACCTCATTGAGATGAAGGCAATTCGCTGGTTCGAAGATGAAACCATGGGCACAAACTACAGTCTCGAAGAGATTCCTGCTGATATGTTGGAACAGGCTGAAGAATGGCGTGGAAAACTGGTGGAATCTGTTGCCGAAGTAGATGATGAATTGCTCGAACGCTATTTTGAAGACCCGGAATCGATTACCACAGAGGAAATGCTGAAAGTAATCAGAAGGGCTACAATAGAAGGGATTATTATTCCTCTGATGTGTGGTTCGGCCTTCAAAAATAAAGGAGTTCAGCGTTTGCTCGATGCGGTTTGTTCTTTTCTGCCGAGCCCGCTTGATAATGGAGATGTTACAGGTGTGAATCCTGTTATTAATAAAGAAGTTAAACGTACCGCTGATGTGGAAGAACCGCTTGCAGCCCTGGCGTTTAAAATTGCTACCGACCCGTTTGTTGGCCGATTGGCTTATATGCGTGTTTATTCCGGTAAGATTGAAGCCGGTTCGCAGGTACTCAATAGCCGAACTGGAAAGAAAGAACGTATCTCCCGGCTGTATCAGATGCACTCCAACAAACAAAACCCGAAAGAGGTAATTGAAGCCGGAGACATTTGTGCTGCTGTAGGATTTAAAGATATCCGTACCGGAGACACTCTTTGCGATGTAAAGCATCCTATTGAACTGGAAAGTATGGATTTTCCGGAACCTGTTATTGGAATTGCTGTTGAACCAAAATCACAGAAAGACCTTGACCGGTTATCTAACGGATTGTCGAAACTCGCAGAAGAAGACCCGACATTTAAGGTTCAGACTGATCATGATTCGGGCCAGACTGTTATACGGGGAATGGGGGAATTGCACCTCGAAATTATTGTTGATCGCCTGAGAAGAGAATTTAAGGTAGAATGTAACCAGGGTGCCCCGCAGGTGGCCTACAAAGAGGCTATCAGTAAGCCGGTTGATTTGCGTGAAGTATTCAAGAAACAAACCGGGGGCCGTGGTAAATTTGCCGATATTGTCGTTAAAATTGAACCGGCAGAAGAAGGAAAAGTTGGATTGGAATTTATTGATCAGGTAAAAGGAGGAAACATTCCGCGAGAATACATTCCTTCTGTTCAGAAAGGTTTTAATGAAGCTATGTCAAACGGTCCGCTTGCCGGATTCCCGGTTGACAGTTTAAAAGTTACCTTGCTCGATGGTTCATACCACGCAGTGGATTCCGATCAGTTGTCGTTTGAAATTTGCGCCCGGCAGGCATTCAGGCATGCAGCTTCTAAAGCTGGTCCCAAATTGCTCGAACCCATTATGAAACTGGAGATTGTTACTCCGGAAGAATATATGGGAGATATTATTGGTGACCTTAACCGTCGTCGTGGCGATGTTTCCGGCATGATGTCAAAAGGGAATGCCCGGGTGATTCATGCAAAAGTTCCGCTTTCGGAACAATTTGGTTATGTTACAGTGTTACGTACTTTATCTTCCGGAAGGGCAACCTCCTCAATGGAGTTTAGCCACTACCAGGAAGTGCCGCGTAGTCTGGCTGAAAAAGTGCTGGAAAGTGTACAGGGAAAAGTTGATTTATTATAAATATTTTTAACAGAGTTCTCAAAATGAGCCAAAAGATCAGAATTAAGCTGAAATCGTACGATCACAACCTGGTTGACAAGTCGGCTGAGAAGATCGTTAAAACGGTGAAAACCACAGGTGCAGTGGTAAGCGGTCCTATTCCGCTGCCCACTCATAAAAGGGTGTTTACCGTTTTGCGTTCTACCTTTGTAAATAAAAAATCAAGGGAACAGTTTCAGTTGTCATCTTACAAACGTTTGATCGACATTTACAGCTCAACGGCAAAAACAATTGACGCCCTGATGAAGCTGGAATTGCCCAGTGGCGTTGAAGTAGAAATTAAAGTTTGATAAATTAAAAAGTAGTCGAAATGGCTGGTATTATTGGAAAAAAAATCGGAATGACATCCGTATTCAGTGTTGAGGGGAAAAATATCCCATGCACTGTGATTGAAGCCGGTCCCTGTGTGGTTACACAGGTGAAGACCAAAGAGAAGGAAGGCTACGATGCGTTGCAACTTGCTTTCGGTGACAAAAAAGAAAAAAGATCGACCAAAGCTGAATTTGGTCACTTTAAAAAAGCCGGAACAACGCCAAAACGCGAAGTAGTTGAATTTAAAAGCACCTACCAGGAAGATTATAAACTGGGAGACGAAGTTACAGTTGATATTTTTCATGAGCTGGACTACGTTGATGTAGTGGGTGTTTCAAAAGGGAAAGGCTTTCAGGGCGTAGTAAAGCGTCATAATTTTCGGGGGGTAAATGACCAAACCCATGGACAGCACAACAGGTTAAGAGCACCAGGTTCTATTGGTGCATCCTCTTGGCCAAGCCGCGTTTTTAAAGGAATGCGCATGGCCGGAAGAACCGGTAATGAAACCATTACCATCGAAAACCTGATGGTGATGAAAGTGGTTCCTGAAAAGAATTTGTTAGTGGTGAAAGGTTCAGTGCCTGGCGCCAAAGGTTCATATTTAATTATTAGGAAACAATGGAACTAAGTGTACTGAATAGAGAAGGAAAAGAAACGGGGAGAAAAGTAACTTTAAACGACCTGATTTTTGGAGTAGAACCCAACGACCATGCCATTTATCTTGATGTAAAACAATACATGGCAAACAAGCGTCAGGGAACTCATAAATCGAAAGAGCGCAGCGAAGTTGCCGGAAGTACCCGTAAAATTAAGAGGCAAAAAGGAACCGGTACAGCACGTGCCGGCAGCATAAAATCGCCTGTATTCCGCGGTGGTGGTACTATTTTTGGACCACGTCCCAAAAGCTACGATTTCAAACTGAACAAAAAAGTGAAACAGTTGGCAAGGAAATCGGCGCTGACATACAAAGCCCGGGAAAACAATATTTTCGTTTTAGAAGATTTTAACCTGGAAGCTCCGAAAACAAAAGAAATGGTGAACATTAAAAGTAATTTGCAAATTGCTGATAAAAAGTCACTTTTCGTTTTACCAGCCGAAAATAATAATATATATTTGTCGTCCAGAAATTTACAGGATGTTTCGGTTGTAATTGCTTCTGAGTTAAATACTTATCAGATTCTGAACGCAAAAACTATTGTTCTTCTCGAAGGTTCTGTGAAGAAAATAGAAGAAGCATTTAAACTTTAAGGCGATTTAAAAATGGATATTTTAGTAAAACCATTGGTTACCGAAAAAATGAATGAGCAGGCTGAGCGGTTCAATCGTTATGGGTTTATCGTGGATAAAAAAGCTACCAAACCTCAGATAAAAAAAGCGGTGGAAGGGCTTTATAACGTTACGGTCGATTCTGTAAATACCATCGTGTATGGAGGAAAAGTAAAATCCCGGTATACTAAATCAGGCGTTATAACCGGGAGAACAGCTGCTTATAAAAAGGCCATTGTTACATTGGCCGAAGGAGATAGCATAGATTTTTACAGTAATATTTAATCATAGAAATGGCAGTAAGAAAATTGAAACCAGTAACTCCGGGTCAAAGGCATAAGATTATTGGAGCCTTTGATACCATTACTGCATCTACACCTGAAAAATCATTGTTGGAACCCCTGCGGAAAACTGGAGGAAGAAACAACCAGGGCCGCATGACAATGAGGTATAGAGGTGGGGGACACAAGCGCAAATACCGTATTATCGATTTTAAACGCGATAAAGACGGTGTTGTTGCTATTGTCGATTCCATTCAGTACGATCCGAACCGATCTGCCCGTATCGCCCTTTTGAAATATGAAGACGGCGAAAAAAGGTATATCGTAGCTCCAAACGGTTTGCAAGTTGGGCAAACTGTAAAAAGCGGTGGCGGGGTCGAACCTGAAATTGGAAATACGCTTCCCCTATCCGATATTCCTCTTGGAACATTGGTTCACAACATTGAACTCCATCCTGGACAGGGTGGTGTGATGGCACGTAGTGCAGGCGCTTATGCGCAATTGACCTCTCGTGAAGGTAAATATGCAGTCTTGAAATTACCTTCAGGCGAATCTCGTATGATACTTACATCCTGCAGGGCTACTGTCGGAACAGTTGGAAACACAGAGCACAACCTCGAACGCTCGGGAAAAGCCGGCCGTTCAAGGTGGTTGGGAAGAAGACCACGGGTACGTGGTGTTGCAATGAACCCGGTGGATCACCCAATGGGTGGTGGAGAAGGCCGCTCATCTGGCGGACATCCGCGCTCGCGTAAAGGCTTACTTGCGAAAGGGTATAAAACCCGTTCCAAAAAGAAAGCTTCCAGCAAATATATTATAGAACGTAGGAAAAAATAGTTAAAGAGAAAGAAGTATGAGTCGTTCGTTAAAGAAAGGGCCTTTTATCGATTATAAGCTGGAAAGAAAAATTCTGGCCATGAATGATAGTGGAAAAAAATCGGTATTGAAAACATGGGCCAGGGCTTCAGTAATTTCTCCTGACTTTGTAGGTCATACCATCGCCGTTCACAACGGTAATAAATTTATCCCGGTATATATTACCGAGAATATGGTAGGTCACCGTTTGGGTGAATTTGCACCTACACGTACCTTCAGGGGGCATGCTGGTAACAGGAAATAGGCATAATGTCAGTAAAAATTAAAAAGAGAAAAGAATGGGTGCCAGAAAAAGACTAGCAGCAGAAAGACGAAAAAAAGAGAAAAAACAACAATATTTTGCTGTTTTAAATAACTGCCCTACATCACCAAGAAAGATGAGGCTTGTAGCTGATTCTATCCGCGGCATGGAGGTGAATAGAGCGTTGGATGTCCTCAAGTTTTCCTCAAAAGAGGCTTCACGCAGGGTAGAAAAACTCCTTTTATCGGCCATTGCCAACTGGCAGGCCAAAAACGAAGGAGTTCGTTTAGAGGAAAGTGATTTGTACGTAAAGAGAATCATGGTTGATTCAGGTCGTATTTTGAAAAGGTTACGTCCGGCTCCCCAGGGTCGTGCTCACCGTATCAGAAAACGTTCGAACCATGTTACTATTTATGTTGACCGAAAAGAAAGTGTTGTTGAAGAAAATCTTAATCAGTAGTACATGGGACAGAAAGTAAATCCAATTTCAAATCGTTTGGGGTTCATTAAAGGATGGGACTCGAATTGGTTCGGTGGTGATGATTACGGCGACAAGCTGGCCGAAGACAACAAAATACGGGAATATTTGAATGCCCGTTTGGCCAAAGCTAGCATATCAAGGATCGTGATTGAACGTACCTTGAAGCTTATCACCATTACCGTGCATACTTCTCGCCCAGGTATTATTATTGGTAAAGGCGGACAGGAAGTTGACAAGTTGAAGGAAGAGCTGAAAAAAATTACCAGCAAAGAAGTTCAGATCAACATTTTTGAGATTAAACGCCCGGAACTCGATGCCAAGATTGTTGCTACCAATATTGCGCGGCAAATCGAGGGTAAGGTTGCTTACCGCAGGGCAGTGAAAATGGCCATCGCTTCCACTATGAGAATGGGAGCCGAAGGGATTAAAGTATTGGTATCAGGAAGGCTGAATGGCGCCGAGATGGCTCGTTCAGAAATGTACAAAGACGGTCGTACTCCGTTACATACCCTGAGAGCCGATATCGACTATGCCTTGGCAGAAGCGTTGACCAAGACCGGACTGGTAGGTGTTAAGGTCTGGATTTGTAAAGGGATGATTTATGGAAACCGTGACCTCTCACCCAACGTGGGCCAAAAACAGGCCCGTGGAGGGAAAGGTGTAGGTGGCGGTAACCGTGGAAGAAGAAGAAAATAGTGGTTTAACACTCAGAATGTTATAAAGGATGTTACAGCCAAAAAAAGTAAAGTTTAGAAGAGTACAAAAAGGCCGGATGAAAGGTAATTCTCAACGTGGGAACCAACTCGCTTTCGGCTCATTTGGAATAAAATCGTTGGAGGAAGCGTGGATCACCGGACGCCAGATTGAGGCGGCAAGGGTTGCAGTTACGCGCCATATGCAACGACAAGGTCAAATTTGGATACGAATTTTCCCCGATAAACCCATTACCAAAAAACCCGCCGAAGTAAGGATGGGTAAAGGTAAAGGGGCTCCGGAAGCATTTGTTGCACCGGTAACGCCAGGGCGGATTATTATTGAAGCCGACGGCGTGCCATTTAAACTGGCTAAGGAGGCATTACGCCTTGCAGCCCAGAAATTACCGGTTACTACAAAGTTTGTGATAAGGCGTGATTTTGTGGAAGAATAAAAAGGTGAATAAATATGAAAACGTCTGAAATTAGAGAATTGACGACCAAAGAAATCGTCGAGAAAATACAGGTGGAAATGGATAATTTAATTCGCCTCCGTTTAAACCATGCAGTATCTCCGTTGGATAATCCCTTGAAAATTAAGGATGCCAAGAGGAATGTTGCACGGCTAAAAACGGTTCTTCGTCAAAGAGAATTAAGTGATAATCAGAATTAATTCAACGATGGAAGAAAATAAAGTAAGAAATCTCAGGAAAGAGCGCGTCGGGGTTGTTGTAAGCAATAAAATGAACAAAACCATTGTGGTAGCTGCCAAACGTAAAGTAAAGCATCCCATTTATGGTAAGTTTGTGAACAAAACAACAAAATTCTATGTCCACGACGAGAAAAATGACTGCAACATTGGCGATGTGGTAAGGATTATGGAAACCCGCCCGCTGAGCAAAAACAAATGTTGGAGATTAGTTGAAATAACTGAAAGAGCGAAGTAATCATGATACAACAAGAAACAAGATGTTCGGTTGCCGACAACAGCGGGGCCAAAGAAGTGTTGTGTATCCGTGTACTTGGAGGTACGCGCAAGCGTTATGCCTCCCTGGGTGATACGGTAGTGGTATCGGTTAAAAGTGCCATACCGGGCAGCGATGTCAAAAAAGGGATTGTTTCCAAAGCTATTGTTGTGCGTACACGTAAAGAAGTGCGTCGTGCCGATGGTTCCTATATCCGGTTCGACGACAATGCCGTAGTATTGCTCAATAACCTTGGTGAAATGCGTGGAACACGTATTTTTGGCCCTGTGGCTCGCGAACTGAGGGATAAGAACATGAAGATTATTTCCCTTGCACCAGAAGTACTGTAAATTGAAAAAAGCTCGAAAATGCAGAAAAAGTTACACATAAAAAAAGGTGACACAGTAATCGTGATTACCGGTAACTACAGGGGCCAGAAGGGCCGTGTACTGGAGGTAATCAGAAAAACTGACAGGGCAATTGTGGAAGGTGTGAACCTGATCAAAAAACATACAAAACCCAATGCGAAAAACCCGCAGGGAGGTATTGTTGAACAGGAAGCGCCCATCCATATCTCGAACCTGATGCTGGTCGATCCTAAAACAGGTGAACGTACCCGTATCGGCCGCAGGTTGGATGATAGTAAAGGTAAATTAATTCGTTATTCCAAAAAATCAGGGGAGGAGATTAAGTAATGGCTTACGTACCGACTCTTAAAAAGAAATATCAGGAAGAAGTTGTACCTACTTTGAAAAAGGAGTTTAACTATTCTTCCGTGATGCAGGTTCCGAAATTGGAAAAAATTGTGCTCAACCAGGGAGTGGGAGCAGCTATTGCCGATAAAAAAATCATTGAAGTAGCCACACAGGAAATGACAATGATTGCCGGACAAAAAGCTGTTCAAACCGTTTCCAAAAAGGACATTTCCAATTTCAAACTGAGAAGGAAAATGCCGATTGGGGTGCGCGTTACCCTGCGTCGGGAGAAAATGTATGAATTCCTAGATCGTCTTATTGCGGCAGCATTGCCACGTATCCGCGACTTTCGCGGAATCGAAAGCAAAATGGATGGACGCGGTAATTACACGTTGGGTGTTCCCGAGCAGATAGTGTTCCCCGAGATTGTGCTTGATAAAGTTAGCAAAATCAATGGAATGAATATTACCTTTGTTACTTCGGCAGAAACGGACGAAGAAGGTTTTGCCCTGCTGAAACATTTAGGTTTACCATTTAAAAACGTAAAAAAGAATTAAGCTATGGCCAAAGAATCAATGAAAGCCCGGGAAATAAAAAGGGCGAAACTGGTTGAAAAATATGCTGAGAAAAGGGCCAGGCTGAAAGCCGAAGGAGACTGGGAAGGTTTGCAAAAATTGCCGAAAAATTCTTCCAGGGTACGTATGCACAATCGTTGCAAACTTACCGGAAGGCCAAAAGGTTATATGCGCCAGTTTGGAATCAGCAGGATTAATTTCCGCGAGATGGCTTCAAACGGTCTTATCCCAGGAGTTAAAAAGGCTAGTTGGTAATTGTTAAAGACTTGAATAATGAGTAAAGTATCAGATCCAATAGCAGATTATCTGACAAGGGTGCGGAATGCGATCCTTGCTAAACACCGGGTGGTCGATATCCCAGCTTCAAACATTAAAAAAGAAATGACCAAAATCCTGATGGATAAAGGGTACATTTTGAATTATAAGTTTGAAGACGATTCAGATTTTCAGGGCAATATAAAAATTGCATTGAAATACCATCCCGAAACAAAAGTATCTGCCATTAAAGGTTTAAAAAGAATCAGTAAACCAGGGTTACGTCAGTATTGTAACGGAGAAAGTATACCGCGCGTACTCAATGGTTTGGGAATTGCTATTATTTCTACCTCGAAAGGAGTGATTACCGACAAGGAAGCCCGTGAGCAGAATGTTGGTGGAGAAGTTTTATGTTACGTCTATTAAAAAAAGAAACAGGTCATGTCAAGAATAGGTAGATTACCCATTGAAATACCATCAGGCGTCGAGGTTGCTATTAGCGAAAGCAATTTAGTTTCCGTTAAAGGCCCGCTTGGTGAGTTAAAACAACAGATAACACCTGAAATTGAGGTTGAAGTAAAAGAAACGCAGATCATCTTTAATCGGCCGGCTGAAACAAAACGACTGAAATCGTTGCATGGTCTTTCACGCTCATTGGTAAACAATATGGTGGAAGGTGTGTCGAAAGGGTTCGAAATTAAGTTGGAACTTGTTGGTGTTGGTTACCGGGCCGAACTGTTGCCTAATAATGTCCTCGACCTGGTTCTGGGATATTCGCACCATACTTACCTGCAACTTCCAACTGAGGTGAAGGTTGAAGCAGTATCAGACAAACGCAGCAATCCTATAATCACACTGAAATGTTCAGACAAACAGTTGATCGGACAGGTAGCTGCAAAAATCAGATCATTTCGTAAACCTGAGCCATATAAAGGCAAGGGTATTAAGTTTGTGGGCGAGGTGCTTAGGCGTAAAGCCGGTAAAGCCGCTGCTAAATAATTTTTGAAAAATCAGGTATTATGGCATTAACAAAATTAGAAAGGCGAAATAGGATAAAGCACCGGGTACGTAAAATTGTAACCGGTACAGCCGAACGTCCGCGTTTGAGCGTATTCCGAAGCAATAAGCAAATATATGCTCAATTAATTGACGACGACAATGCAACCACACTCGTAGCAGCTTCTTCTTCTGAAAAAGAGGTGACAGAGCAGGGTGGTAACAAAAAGGAAAAAGCAGCTTTGGTTGGAAAACTCGTTGCCCAGAAAGCGCTTGCTGCCGGCATTGAAAATGTTGTATTCGACAGAAATGGTTATTTATACCATGGGAGAGTTAAACAATTAGCTGATGCGGCCCGTGAAGGCGGCCTTAAATTCTAGATAAGATTATGGCGACATTAAGTAAAAAAGTTAAAACTAGCGACCTCGATTTAAAAGACAGGTTGGTAGCCATTAACCGCGTTACCAAAGTAACAAAAGGTGGACGTACTTTTAGTTTCTCAGCTATTGTGGTTGTTGGAAACGAAGATGGTATAGTTGGCTGGGGGCTTGGGAAAGCCAGTGAAGTTACCACGGCTATTGCGAAAGGCGTTGAGGCAGCTAAGAAGAATTTAGTGAAGATTCCGGTTATTCACGGAACCATTCCACATGAGCAGGCTGCCAGGTATGGTGGCGCACATGTATTGCTCAAACCTGCATCATCCGGTACCGGAGTTAAAGCAGGGGGAGCTATGCGCGCTGTGCTCGAAAGTGTTGGAATTCATGATATTTTAGCTAAGTCTAAAGGCTCTTCCAACCCGCATAACCTGGTGAAAGCAACTATGGAAGCCCTCCTTGAACTGAGGGACGCACGTGCAGTAGCCGAACAGAGAGGTGTTTCATTAGAAAAAGTTTTTAAAGGATAACTCGGAGTTATGGCTAAGATAAAAATTACACAGGTAAAAAGTAGCATCGGTTCAACCAAAAGGCAGAAGGCAACGCTGGAAGCCCTGGGTTTACGTAAGCTAAACCAGACTGTTGAGCATGAAGCCACCCCACAAGTTATGGGTATGGCCCAAAAAGTGGGACATTTAGTTAGTGTTGAAGAAGTATAACAATATTTCAAAGAAGAAATTATGGATTTAAGTCAATTAAAACCTGCATCGGGCTCTACCAAGAACAGGAAGCGTATCGGACGAGGACAAGGCTCAGGTCACGGCGGTACATCCACACGTGGGCATAAGGGTCAGAAATCGAGATCAGGATATTCCAAAAAAGTTGGTTTCGAGGGTGGACAGATGCCATTGCAAAGGGTAGTACCAAAATCGGGTTTTAAAAATTTTAACCGGGTTGAATACAAAGCAATCAACCTCGATGTATTACAACAACTTGCTGAAAAAAAGAACCTTACTTCTATTGATATAGCTGCCTTGGTTGGCGCCGGGATTGCATCGAAAAACGATAAGATTAAAATCCTTGGCGGTGGGTCATTAGACAAAAAGCTGGATGTAAAGGCACATGCCTTTTCTAAAAGCGCCAAAGAAGCTATCGAAAAACTGGAAGGAACAACTGAAATACTTTAAACTATAATGAAACGATTTATAGAAACCCTAAAGAATATTTACAAGATTGAGGATTTGAGGTTACGAATCGGTACTACCCTGTTTTTTATATTAATATACAGGTTAGGATCGTTTGTTTCTCTCCCGGGTGTGGATCCTGCTCAGTTGGAAAACCTGAAGAATCAAACTTCAGACGGGCTGCTTGGGCTTATCGACATGTTTTCAGGGGGAGCATTCTCTCAGGCTTCTATCTTCGCTTTAGGAATTATGCCGTACATTTCCGCCTCCATTGTAATCCAGTTGCTTGGTATTGCAGTGCCCTATTTCCAGAGGTTGCAGAAAGAGGGAGAGTCGGGAAGAAGGAAAATCAACCAGATTACGCGTTATCTGACCGTAATTATTCTGGTTTTCCAATCGCCGGCATATTTACAAAACCTGCTTTACCAATTGCCTGAGTCGGCTTTTGCATTGAAAGGCGCCATGTTTACCGTGTCGTCGGTCATCATTTTAACGGCTGGGTCAATGTTTGTGATGTGGTTGGGCGAGCGCATTACCGATAAAGGAATCGGTAACGGTATATCGCTCATCATCATGATTGGTATTATAGCACGGTTACCTCAGTCGGTTGTCCAGGAGTTTGCCTCCCGGATTAACCAACAGGGCGGAGGACTTGTAATGTTTCTAGTGGAGTTTGTTATTCTCTTTCTGGTGTTTATGGCATCTATCATGTTGGTTCAGGGAACCCGCAGGATCCCGGTGCAATATGCCAAACGAATTGTGGGTAACAAGCAATATGGTGGTGTACGGCAGTACATTCCACTAAAAGTGAACGCAGCGGGTGTAATGCCCATTATTTTTGCCCAGGCAATTATGATGGTTCCTATTACCATTGTTGGCGTTGCAAACTCTGAAAACCTTAGTGGTGTTGCGGCTGCTTTATCTAACATCACTGGTTTTTGGTATAATTTTGTGCAGTTCACGTTGGTAGTAGCCTTTACTTATTTTTATACGGCTATTACCGTCAATCCTACACAAATGGCAGAAGATATGAAGAAGAACGGTGGTTTTATACCCGGAGTAAAACCCGGGAAAAAGACTGTTGAATTTCTTGATACAATTATGTCGCGGATAACACTTCCCGGTTCAATTTTCCTGGGAATTATTACTATTCTGCCGGCATTTGCCATGCTTATGGGTATCAATCAGTCGTTCGCCTATTTTTACGGTGGAACCTCATTGCTTATCCTTGTCGGGGTTGTACTCGATACGCTGCAACAGATTGAAAGCCACCTGTTGATGCGCCATTATGATGGTCTGACTAAATCGGGCCGTATTAAGGGCCGTGCCGGTGGAGGAATTTAACGTAAACTGTTGTTGTTCTTCTTTTTTAGGAGATGAAGTTGTAATTATGTAATGTGAAAAGCTTCTGTTATCTTTGCAATTTTAATTTAATAAGAAGTACAACAGAATTTTACAACAATAAAAGAGGATAAAATTTTTAAAGAGGTTAATTTTTTATGGCAAAACAGCCTTCGATTGAACAAGACGGAACAATTATAGAAGCATTGTCGAATGCAATGTTTCGTGTTGAACTGGAAAACGGTCACGTTATTACGGCTCATATTTCCGGGAAAATGCGAATGCACTACATTAAAATTTTGCCGGGAGATAAAGTAAAAGTAGAAATGTCTCCTTATGATTTAACCAAAGGCAGGATTACGTTTCGGTACAAAAACTAAAGAACAAAAAAATGAAAACGCGAGTTTCAGTAAAAAAGCGCAGTGCAGAATGTAAAATCGTTCGCCGGAAAGGGCGCTTGTATGTGATTAATAAAAAGAACCCGAAGTTTAAACAACGTCAGGGTTAATTTGAATTTGTGAAAAATTAATTTTATATGGCACGTATTGTAGGTGTTGATATTCCTAATAATAAAAGAGGTGAGATTGCCCTCACCTATATTTACGGCATTGGCCGCAGCAGGGCAAATACCATCCTTAAAGAAGCCGAAGTTGATCCGGAAATCAAAGTGCAAGACTGGACAGATGATCAGTTTGGTGCTATCCGGAAAGTAATCAATGACCAGTTTAAAGTGGAAGGTGAACTTCGGTCGGAAGTGCAGATGAACATTAAGAGGCTTATGGATATTGGTTGTTACCGTGGCATACGCCACCGTATTGGTTTGCCGGTAAGAGGGCAAAGTACCAAGAATAATGCCCGCACCCGCAAAGGAAAGCGTAAGACTGTTGCGAACAAAAAAATGGCCACTAAATAAGGTATTTGAGTTATGGCAAAAAAGACAGGATCAAGTAAAAAGAGAGTGGTGGTGGTGGAAGCCAATGGTATGGCTCACGTGCACTCGTCTTTCAATAACATTATTATTACGCTGACCAACATGAACGGCGAAGTCATTTCATGGTCTTCGGCTGGGAAAAAAGGTTTCCGTGGTTCCAAAAAGAACACACCTTATGCAGCTCAGGTAGCTTCAGAAGAGTGTGCCAAAACTGCGTATGACCTTGGATTAAGGAAAGTGAAAGTGTTTGTAAAAGGGCCGGGTAATGGTCGTGAATCGGCTATCAGGTCGCTTGCCACTGTGGGGCTTCAGGTAACTGAAATTGTTGACGTGACCCCATTGCCACACAATGGTTGCAGGCCACCTAAAAGACGACGTGTTTAATTTTAAAACGAAAAGGTAATGGCGAGATACAGAGGACCAAAATCTAAAATTGCCCGTAAATTCGGTGAACCTATTTTCGGCCCCGATAAAGTTTTTGAACATAAAAATTATCCTCCGGGAATGCACGGGATGTCAGCCCGAAGGAGAAAAGTTTCAGAATACGGGCTTCAGCTTAAAGAAAAGCAAAAGGCTAAATATACTTATGGCGTTCTGGAAAGACAATTCAGAAAGCTGTTTGAAAAAGCGAATTCAGCACCTGGTATTACCGGCGAAATTCTGCTTCAGTTACTCGAGTCGAGGCTCGACAATGTAGTTTATCGTCTGGGAATTGCCAAAACAAGGGATGCTGCCCGTCAGTTTGTTTCGCACAAACACATTGTTGTAAACGGAAAGGTAGTAAACATTCCTTCATTTTTGGTTAAACCCGGAGACATCGTTGGTGTCAGGGAAAAATCAAAAGCTATGGAAGAAATTACCGACTCATTACATTCACGCCGGAGTACTCGCTATGAGTGGCTGGAATGGGACCAGGACCAAATGGCCGGAAAGTTCCTGAACATTCCCGAGCGTGAAGAAATACCTGAAAACATCAAAGAACAACTTATCGTAGAGTTGTATTCAAAATAAATTTTACTTAAGGTTATTATGGCAATATTAGCATTCCAAAAGCCCGACAAGGTGATAATGATAGAGTCCGATGACAAATTCGGTAAATTCGAGTTTCGTCCGTTGGAACCTGGTTACGGTATTACAATTGGTAATGCCTTGCGTCGTATCCTGTTATCATCGCTCGAGGGATATGCGATCTCCACTGTGAAAATAGAAGGAGTCGAACATGAATTTTCTACGATTAAAGGAGTTATTGAAGATGTAACAGACATTATCCTTAATCTTAAGCAGGTTCGGTTTAAAAACGAGGTGGAAGATTTCGAAAGTGAAAAGGTGACGGTAACCATTTCGGGACAGGAAGAATTTACCGCCGGCGACATCAACAAGTTTATGACCGGTTTCAGGGTTCTGAATCCAGACCTTGTTGTTTGCCGTATGGAACCCGATGTAAAGCTTCAAATGGAACTCACCATCGGAAAAGGACGTGGCTATGTTCCTGCTGTGGAAAACAAGCCTGTTGAAACCGAATTTGGGTTAATTCCTATCGATTCAATCTATACCCCTATTAAAAAGGTGAAATATGGGGTTGAGAACTTCAGGGTGGAACAAAAAACCGACTACGAAAAATTGGTTCTGGAAATTACTACCGATGGCTCCATTCTTCCGAAAGACGCTTTGAAAGAAGCTGCCAAAATCCTTATTTATCATTTGATGTTGTTCTCCGATGAGAAAATTACCATTGATTCGGATGAAAAGTTTGCAAATGAAGAATTCGACGAAGAAGTGTTGCACATGCGTCAGCTACTCAAAACCAAACTGGTCGATCTCGACCTTTCGGTAAGGGCGCTGAACTGTCTCAAGGCAGCCGATGTGGATTCACTGGGCGATTTGGTAACATACAACCGGAACGATTTGCTGAAGTTCAGGAATTTTGGTAAAAAATCGCTCACAGAACTGGATGATCTTCTCGATAACATGGGGTTGAGCTTTGGAATGGACATTAGTAAGTATAAACTGGACAAGGAGTAAAGGCAATGAGACACAATAAGAAATTCAATCATTTAGGACGGACCAGTTCGCATCGTAAAGCTATGCTGGCTAATATGGCCAGCTCGCTTATTGAGAGCAAACGCATTAGCACTACTTTGGCTAAGGCGAAGGCGTTGCGTACTTATGTGGAACCGTTAATTACCAAAGCTAAAGACGATACTACGCATTCGCGCAGGGTTGTTTTCAGCCATCTTCAGAATAAAAATGCTGTTTCGGAACTATTCCGTGATGTGGCTGTGAAAGTGGCAGACCGTCCCGGAGGGTACACCCGTATTTTGCGTACCGGTAACCGCCTGGGAGATAATGCCGAAATGTGCATTATTGAATTGGTGGATTACAATGAAGCTATGCTGACTTCAACTGAAGAAGCTGCTAAGCCAAAACGTCGTCGTTCACGTCGGGGTGGTAAAAAAGAGGAGGCACCTGCTGCTGAAGCTGCAAAGCAGGCAAAACCAGTTGCTGAAAAAGAATCAGCTACTGCAGAAGCGGAAGAAGTAAAAGCAGTAGAGGATGTTCAGCCGGTAGAAGAAACCGAAGAAAAGGCAGAAGCCGAAGTAAAATCGGAAGCGTCTGCTGAAGCTGAGGCCGAAGAGAAACCAGCTGATGAGGCTTCTGAAGAAGACAAAAAGAAAGAAGAATAGGAATTTATTCGATATTTCAAAAAAAAACCGATCGGTAACGACCGGTTTTTTTTGTGCCTGTATTTTTTTATACTGCCATTTCCGCATTATATTTTCGTTGGTTTGTTTTTTGATGCATACATATTTTACCTAATTTTGAATAGGAAGGAAAATTATGACAGAACAAGAAATTAAAAACAGATATGCGGAAATTTGTAATAACCTTGCAGCGCGGAGGCTAAAACCGGCATTTGACCTGCTTGGAAAACTCATTTCTGAAAACGGCCTTGGTGTTTACAACGATGAGTATCATAACCTGGAAGAAACCTACCACTTTATGCTAAAATATACGGTTGAGGGTATCCAGGATCCTGAACGGCAAAAGGTTTACCGAAAATTGATTGTTTCGGTTTTTGAGCTGACCGACCTCGTAAACGAAGCGTTGCGTATGAGGTTTTCTCCTTCGGTAGAGTATGAAAAAAAGCGGATTTTTAAAGATACTTTTATCCCTGATTTTTCGAATTATCTGGCCGAACTCGAAAACTTTTACATGCTGGATGAGGCGCCGTCGGATGAAGTAGCTTCTCTGGAGGCAGCCCAAAATCATCAGCAAAAAGTACGCAGGTTATTTTATCACGTATGGTTTCGCGACAAATTGACATCAGAGGAGGAAGAGGCATTGCGCACCTTTTTAATGAGTCCGGTAGTGCTTGTTGCCTACAAGTCATTTATGGTTACTGCCTTAACCCTTAGTCTTCAACGATTCTTCGACAAAAAAAAGTTTACCCTGCTGTTCGATGCATACGATTTGGAAGAGGCTGAAACAGGCCAGCGTGCATTGGTCGGACTACTCATCAATTTTTATAAATATGATGAGCGTATGCCTTTTTATCCTGCGGTTACAGGCAGATTGAAAATATTGAATGAAAATCCGGAATTCAAACGCAATCTCGAACGGATTATCGTACAATTCATTCGTAGCAAGGAGACAGAAAAATTGCAACAGCGGATTCGGGATGAAATTCTTCCGGAAATGATAAAGATAAGCCCGAATTTAAAAGATAAAATTAACCTTGACAGTTTGATGGAAGAAGGTCTTTCCGAAGATCGAAACCCGGATTGGGAAGAGATTTTTAAAGATTCTCCGGAGTTAATGGATAAGATGGAAGAATTTTCGGAACTGCAAATGGAAGGTGCCGATGTATTTATGGGATCTTTTGCCATGCTGAAATCGTTTCCGTTTTATGCTGAAATGGGGAATTGGTTTATGCCGTTTTTTCCTGAAAACCCTGAAATTTCCAGTGCATTGGATGTAACCGATGAAATAAACATTCAACTGATGGAAGCTATTCGCCGGGCTCCAATTCTATGTAATTCCGATAAATATTCTTTCTGTTTCAGCATTCAAAGTCTGCCCAATGAGAACCGCGAGTTTATGACACAGGGTATTAAAGCTGAAATGGATCAGTTGAAGGAACTGGAGCATGACGAAGAGCTGACGCAGCCGGGACGCATGGCAGAATTTATTTCCAATCAGTACATTCAGGATCTGTACCGCTTTTATAAACTGTTTCCGCGAAGGGGGGATTTCGAGGATATTTTTAACTGGCGGTTTGATTTTTATAATAAAATTGCTTTGGGTGACATACTGAAAGAAGATCCGAAGGTTTTGAAAAATATAGCCGAATACTATTTTGCCAAAAATCACTTCCAGGAAGCATCCGAGATTTTTGAACATCTTCTGGAACAAAAGAAAACCGGCGAACTATACCAAAAAACCGCTTTTTGTTATCAAAAAACAGGCGACTTTGAAAAAGCATTGGAGGGCTATCTAAAGGCTGATTTGTACGATATTAATAAGATTTGGAATCTCAAAAAAATAGCCTTGTGCTACCGAAACCTGAAGCAGCCGGCCAAAGCACTGGAATATTACCAGGCTGCCGAAAAAATGGATCCTGAGAGCCTCAATAACCTGCTCAATATCGGACATTGCTTTCTGGAGCTGGATGAGTTTGACGAAGCACTTAAATGTTATTTCAAAGTGGAATACCTGGCTCCCGGAAATAAAAAGGTGTGGCGCCCCATTGCGTGGTGTTCCTTTTTAACGGGTAAAAAAGAGCAGGCTGAAAAATATTTCCTGAAGTTGGTTGGGGATGCACCCAACAAACACGACTTTATGAATATGGGGCACGTACAATGGAGCCTTGGCAGCCGGAAAGAAGCGCTTGATTATTACCAAAAATCTATTTCAAAAGACGGGTTTTCCGAAACGGAATTTTTGGAAGTTTTTGAAGAAGATTTATTTCATCTTCTTGACCAGGGAGTAGATAAAGATGATGTTCCGATTATGCTTGACCAGTTGAGGTATTTTTTGGAGGAGTAATTTGAGGGATCGGATAAAATAAGCCAGTAATAATTGTGAAAATGTATTTGGACAAGTAAAAAGAACAACTACTTTTTTTGTGTTTTTTCCTTTATCTGGCTTAACACAGTTCTTTCGTTGTAGCCATTGCAATGCCCTTGCATTGGTTCAAAAATAATGGTGACATCCGATTCCGGATTTTTCATTTTTTGCAACATTTCATCAAATGCACGCAAGGCGGGGTTCAGGTAAAAGTTATCCATGTCGCCCATCCATATCCAGATTTTACCCTGAATTTTAGGGCCGATTGTTTCCCAGTTGTTTTCTACATATTGCTTCAAGTCGTATTTCCGCCAATGTTCAGCTACCTCGTTGTCTATTTCCCCGGTTTGTGGATGAAACAACGGTTTGGGAAGACCTCCTTTCCCTTTTGGACTGAACAGGGCTGTAAATGCACTGAATTGTCCGCCTGAAGTATTGTAAGCATTGTTCCATCCCAATACATTTTCAAAATGGATAAAATCTTTTTGTGAAACAGTTGGCTCTCCAGACGTCTTCCGGACAATAGGACGCAGGTAACCATATTCATTTACATAGGCGTTTTCATCGTTGTAAATATTTATCAACTGAAAGTTTTCAAAGTCCACCGGGTCGGGACTGTAAGAAAAGCATCCTCCAAAAAAATCGGGATAAAACAGTTGCAGCGCCAGTGAAACCCATCCGCCGGTGCTGCAGCCGTCCAGAAAACGTGATTCCGGGGTTCCCATTCCCCTGAAACGGTTCTCAATATAGGGAATCAGTTCCTCAATCAGGGCTGTTCCATAAGGACCGCTGTTGTCTGAATCAAGTTGGTAACAATCTCCAAAAGGCCCGTTGCCATCCAGGAAAACATTGATAATTTGAAGCGCGTCATCTGATTCCCACCAATCCATAAAGTTTTTATCCCACTTTACAAACTGATTGGCCCGGGTATAGCGTCCTCCGTAACCCGCAATATTGTACCGTACCGGAAATTTCCTGTCCGGCTCTTCGAAAAAACGGGAAGGGAGTAAAACAGCAGCTTTCATACGCACCTCTTTTTTCCACCATTTGGAAAGCACCCGGCTCTTAAAATCCACTTCGTGCAAAAGAGGATGTTCTTCCAGTTTTTCTGATTCAGTCCTAAATTTCAGCGGAAGATCCAACTGGTAGTTTTCAGAAAGATTTATCCGTACCGACTCACTGTATAAATTTCCCGGATCGTCGATGCCGGCTCCGTGTAGATTTTGATCCCATAAAACCTGTACTGTATATCTTCCTTCCGGTAACTGCCCGAGAGAAACTTCTACCGATTTTGTGAGTTCGGACGACGCATCGAAGGTGAAAATTTTATCGGCCTCCCATTTTTTTATCGTAGCCGCAAAAATTTTATTTCCTTTTGAGGGCCAGGTATTTTTTCGGGGTTGATCCATGGAACTTTCGCTCACAAAAAGAAAAATACGCCCGGTGGAATGAAAGTCTTCTTTTACTTCTTCCGAAATCCATGTTTTTACAGAAAGTGAATGAGTTTGAGCTCCAACCAGGGAAAGAGTGGCGGATAGTATGGCGAGGAAAATAAACAGCAGTCTCTTCATATTTTCTTTTTCTGATAGATTTTAAAAGTAATAATAATCTGCATTTCTTTTGTCAAATGTATGAAAAGTCTGTTAATCCTGACAGTAAACTGAATTTCCTCAAAAATGGAACAGGGAATAGTTTTATCTTTGCCGTAAAGAAAATTTAAATCAACAGAAATGACAGATTTTAAATACCAAAAGCCCTTTCCTATTTTGAAAGATGATACTCCTTACCGGTTACTTACCAAAGATTATGTTTCCGTTACAGAATGTGACGGACGTACAATTTTGAAGGTAGCTCCTGAAGGACTTGAGTTGCTTGCCCGCGAGGCATTTACAGATGTTTCTTTTTATTTGCGTGCAACCCATTTGAAAAAACTGGCCGATATTCTGCAAGATCCGGAAGCTACCGATAATGACCGGTTTGTGGCTCACACGATGTTGTTGAACCAGGTAGTTTCTGCCGAAGGTGAATTGCCTACCTGTCAGGATACCGGGACTGCCATTGTAGTAGGGAAAAAAGGGGAAAATGTATTTACCGGCGTGAATGATGCCAAACACTTGTCGCAGGGAATTTATAATACGTACGACGAGAAAAATCTGAGGTACTCACAGGTGGTCCCGTTTTCCATGTTTACGGAAAAAAATACCGGAACCAACCTGCCGGCTCAGATCGATATTTATGCGGAGGAAGGGAACAGCTATGAGTTTCTATTCATTACCAAAGGCGGTGGATCCGGTAATAAAACTTTTTTGTACCAGCAAACCAAATCGTTGTTGACAGAGGAAAACCTGACTAAATTTGTTCAGGAAAAGATTTATGATTTAGGTACTTCTGCCTGTCCGCCTTATCACCTGGCGCTGGTTATTGGCGGTACTTCTGCGGAAGCTACTCTGGCAGCAGTGAAAAAAGCCTCAGCTGGTTATTACGATAATTTGCCTACTGAAGGCAATGAAGGAGGACAGGCATTCCGTGATTTGGAATGGGAAAAGAAAGTAGAGGAAATTTGCCGGAAGAGTGGTATTGGCGCTCAGTTTGGCGGGAAATATTTTGTACATGATGTGCGCGTAATTCGTTTGCCCCGGCATGCCGCTTCGTGCCCTGTTGGTTTGGGGGTGAGTTGCAGCGCCGACCGAAATATTAAAGCTAAAATTACTTCTGACGGGATTTTCCTTGAAGAGCTGGAGAAAAATCCGGCCCGATTCCTTCCCAAAGAAGCGCCGCACCTGCAGCCAGCAGTAGATATTGATCTTGACCAGCCGATGGAAGATATTTTGAAGGAACTTTCAAAATATCCGGTGAAAACCCGTCTGAACCTGAAGGGAACCTTGATCGTTGCACGTGATATTGCCCATGCACAAATCAAAAAAATGATCGATGATGGTAAACCGATGCCTGACTATTTTAAAAATCACCCCGTGTATTACGCCGGACCTGCTAAAACACCAAAAGGAATGCCTAGCGGGAGTTTTGGCCCTACCACTGCCGGAAGGATGGATCCTTATGTGGATGAATTTATGCAACACGGTGGTTCGATGGTGATGCTGGCAAAAGGGAATCGTTCGCAGCAGGTAACCGATGCCTGTGAAAAACATGGTGGTTTTTATCTTGGCTCAATTGGCGGACCGGCGGCTATTCTGGCCCGCAACAGTATTAAATCGGTGGAAGTAATCGATTTTCCAGAGCTGGGAATGGAAGCAGTGAGAAAGATTAAAGTAGAGAATTTCCCTGCATTTATTATTGTCGATAACAAAGGCAATGATTTTTTTAAGCAGTTATAAAAGGAGCCGGGTGCCGGAGTCTCTTAAAACGTGATACGTTGGATCCACACCTCCATTTGAGCAAATTCTATTCTTTTCCAGGCTCCGCATAGGCAATGGAGCTTTGGGGCATAAAACTTTCAAGGATTTTAAATCCTTGAAAGTTTTTATTTTATACTTCTGAGCATCATAACCGCACAGGTAATAGTTACGAGGTTAATGGCCGGAATAATAAATACTGCCGGAATAATATTGACCCCGTTAATTCCCATTGCAATTATTTTAGCTGAAAGAGAAGTCATCAGAATGGACAGGAAAATCACATAGGGAACACCAGTAAGGTATCCCATCGGATTTTTTCTTTTCAGTAACAATCCGGAAATAAATGAGATGGGAAGCAGTAATCCCAAATCGAAACCTTGCACAATCAGCGTAGTATAATGTTGCAAGTCATTCGGATAAATAGTTCCGTCGAGTAGGGGAGGAACGACCCTTCCCAGCCACATCAGGGCAATAGCAACAGCGTTGAAAATCAAAAAGCCTCCTGTAAAATTTGCCGGAGTTTTGGTTGAAAAATATTCGGATACCGTTTCCGGTTTAAAAGATGTCAGCAGATTGAATAAGGAGAAAAAACTCAGTGCCAGGAGAGTGACATACACCAGGAATAGTTCGTTATACATCGCCATAGCACTGTAGAAAAGGTAGGTTACGAAAAAATAACCTGTTGCACCGGCCAGTAAGAAACGGCTTTTTACTGAACCTTTTCTGAAACCCCAAAGGGCAATCAGTAAAAGCGGGATGCCAATACACAAGGTAATTATATCCTGTGCAATTCCCTGAATGGCCAAATCTGCTGACATGTGTTTATAAATTCCTTTTCCGTAGATGGTTACGGTTTTTTGCCGGATGGTTTCATAGGTATAGTTCCCTACGCCACCTGAGGAAAAAATTCCTGTAACAGTAGCAACTCCGGATAAAAGAACGATGGTTGTAATGAGGATGGTTACGGTTTGTTTTTGTTTCATATTTCTGGTATAATTATTTTTTTGTTGTTGATTCACAAATTTTTATCCACTCCGCCGGTGCGTTCGCTTCTATTTTTTTTTGTGAAGTTTTTACAGTTTGGTCAAAATGAATGAAAATGGATTTTTCCATTTTAATCTTTTGGTCAGATTTGTTTATTGTATATGTTGCTTGTTGTGCAGAAGATCATAAGCATATCCTGAAATGTAGGAGACATTGATAAGTAAAAGTGACCCGAAAAGGAACGACCAGCAAACTGTCAGGATTATTTCCGGGTCAGATGTGCCGGGTACAAATCCGAAAACGGAGATTTCCAGCCCGGTGATAAAAAACAAAGCTGAAAGAATTGTTACCGGAAGCCAGACTTTTGCCAGGTTTCTTTTCCATTTTTCGGGTAAGTTTTTTTTCCACCAGTTCAGGTCCGATCGGGTATTCGTTGCATAGGCCCATGCAAGGATAAAAAATGGGATATGTCCGATTCCTCCACCTGTTAGCGTCAGTAGTATAAAAAGCAGGAGAAAAATGGACGGGCCATGTTTTTTGTCAATAAAAAAGATGGTCCAAAAAATTATCAGGATGCCGGTAACTACGGAGGCCATTCCGGTATACAAAAAGTTAGGTATCAGCGTTACGGCCGGGTCATTGCCGTGAAGCCAAATCCGGTGATCGGGGCCTATCGATTCTATAAACATTCCGTTTGTGGGAGTATTGCCTTGCAGTATTTCAAAAAAACCATGGTGTATTCCTCCCATGGCCAGTGCAAAGCCCAGTATGATTGTGGTTATTCTGCGTGCTTTTGATTTTGTTGTGGTTGTTTTGGTTTGATACATTACTAATTCCTCCTTTTATTTAGTAGTTCACCTGCTTATTATATGGTATTAAAACTTCAGGTCCGCTAAATGCGAGAATGATAATTTGCCATAGTCCATACTAATTGTTTGCTTTTAACTGTTTTCTTTCCCCAACCGAAAAAGCCTTACTCCAATCAGAACAAACCATACCATGTACAACGGGCCGGCAATCATGATAAAAGCTTCTTTTATTGGCTGATAAAACAGTCCGATAACAATACTTGAAAGGTCGAAGCCATGCGTCAGTAAACCTATCCAGCCGGTTGTTTTATTGAATATAGTTGTTTTTAGCATAAGAATTGAAAAAATAACGGCACCGGTTTCAATTAGAATTCCCCTGATAATTGCCCCGGTATTTATCCACATATCGCTGGCCAGCATTCCTTCACACGCGGCAAGCAGTTGCTGCTTTATTTCGGGAGTTGTTGCCTGTTGGTATTTATCGTTTATGATTACAATAGAAGCTAAATTTACATCGGAGATGAAAATGGTTACCCCGGCAAGTGTACAAAACAGCGCAATTTGGGCAATCAGTTCGTAACCTGTTTTGAGCGACTGATACAAACTGAAAAAGAGAAGATAGTAAAATGGGATTACAATAATTGAAATTATGTCGAGCCTTAAAAGAGCTGCAAATTTATCCTCTTCCAGCATGTTGAAGCACTCTTGAGCCGTTTCCGGATACCCACCTTTCAAAAATACTAAAATCAGAATGGTTGCAAAAGAATAAATCAGGAACAGCAATGCCGTAAATCCTCCGGCTTTGTACAGATACCTGCTTGACAGATCAGTCAGGTACATGGCTTGGTTTTTCATTTTCACAGGTTTAAACGGTTGTAATTATCCGCGAAAGCACAGCATTTTTGCTTCGCATTAATATACAGATGCTAAAGTTAAGGAAGTCAGCCCAAATTTTTGTTAAAAATTTGGCAAAAGTTCGATAAACCGTTTAAACAGTTCGGGGTTCAGTATGATAGGGAAAACAAATCCGAAAACCGCCCCAAGAAAGTGGGCGTCGTGTGCTACATTGTCCATTTTTCGTTTGCTCATCTGATAGGAATAAATGAGGTAACCCACTCCAAAAACAATACCCGGAATAGGAATGATGGCAAATAGATAGAGTTTTTCCCAGGGATCGAGAAAAATAAAAGTAAACAGCACTGCCGAAACGGCTCCCGATGCACCCACTGCGTTGTAGTAGTAATCGTTCTGGTGCTTTATCAGGCTCCAGACATTGGAAACCAGCATGCCGCCGAGGTAGAGTATCACAAAATAAAACTCTCCTTTATTGCCGAAGAAGTAACTGAAATAATTTTCAACATTTCTTCCGAAAAAGAACAAAACCAGCATATTTACAATCAGATGTGTCCAACTTACATGCACAAAGGCATGAGAAATCAACCGGTAATACTGTTTTCGGTGAACGATCTGCGCAGCGTTAAACTGAAGTTTTTCCATCAGCGCCACATTTTGAAATGCCAGAAACGACACTGCCGCCGTTGTTCCTATTATTAACCAGGTTATCATCAATGTAAAATTTTATATATCATTTCTTTTTGCAGTTCGGCGGTATCGACCAGTGTAGAAACCCCCAAGCCTTTGCTTTTTAAATCGTATTCGCGCAAGATACCCATTATTTCATAAAGTTTGGTCGGGGAGTATTTTTTGGCAGCGGCCATTATTTTTTTGATGTAAAAAGGGTGTCCTCCCATTTTTTGAATAGCGCCTCTTTCCGATTTGTCTTTTAAAAAGTGATAAGAAAAAATTTTGGAGTAAAAGCTGAACAGGGTAGCTGTTGTTTTCTGGATTGGGTGCTGTTGCGGATTGGAGCCGAAATAGTTGATGATTTGGTTGGCCTTTAAAACGTTCTTGCTCCCCAAAGCATCCTGTAATTCCAGCAGGTTAAAATCTTTACTGAGACCAATGTTCTTTTCGATGTGCTCGGGCGTAATACGGTTGGTATCTTTAACTGCAATCACCAGTTTGTTCAGTTCGTTGGAGATTTTGCTGAGTTCGGTGCCCAGCGAGGCAGTTAAAATCTGACTGGCCTGCGGTATAATGGTGTAATTGTATTGTTTCAGGTAGTTTTCAATCCATGCCGGCACCTGGCTTTCATAAATTTGTTTGGTAGAAAGGATAACTCCTTTCGATTTAATAGCCTTGTACAATTTGGTGCGGGCATCCAGATTTTTGTATTTATAATTTAAAACGAGGATAGTAGAAGGCATCGGCTTTTCAGCGTAAAATACCAGGTCTTCAATTCTTTTGAGACTTTGTGCTTCTTTTACAATAATTACCTGCCTGTCGGCCATCATCGGGTACCTGAGCGACGCTTCTGCAATGGTTTGCGGCTCCGAGTCTTTTCCATAAAAAATGGTCAGGTTAAAGCCTTTTTCTGCTTCAGTCAGCACATTTTTTTCAATATAGTTGGAAACCTGATCGATAAAATAGGGCTCTTCACCCTGCAGCAGGTAAATAGGGTGATAAACTTGTTTTTTCAGGTTTTGCAGAATGATATCGAATTCCATGTTAAAACTTTAAGTGTTTTACAGAAAGGCCGTTATTCTTTATTTCGAGCAATGCATCAATGCCTGCCTGTAAATGGATATCCACATACTTGAGGGTTACCAGTTTATCGCTTTTGCTGGTTTTTACCCCGGCAGAAATCATGGGCTGGTCGGAGACCAACAACAGCGCCCCGGTGGGTATTTTGTTGGCAAATCCCACGGTAAACAGTGTGGCCGTTTCCATGTCAATGGCCATTGCGCGGGTTTGGGTCAGGTACTTTTTGAATTTTTCATCATACTCCCATACGCGTCGGTTGGTGGTGTAAACTACCCCGGTCCAGTAATCGGAGCCACTGTTTCGCAAAACGTGCGAAACGGCACGATGAATGTTGAATGCCGGGAGAGCCGGTACCTCAACCGGAAGGTAGTCTGCTGACGTTCCTTCGTTGCGGATAGCGGCAATGGGAAGGATAAGGTCGCCCAGCTGATTTTTCTTTTTCAACCCGCCGCATTTACCCAAAAAAAGGACTCCCTGCGGGTTTATGGCGCTTAGAAGGTCCATTACCGTTGCAGCATTGGGGCTGCCCATTCCAAAGTTGATGATGGTAATTCCTTCAGCAGTGGCATTTGGCATATTTTTATCACTTCCGATAATGGGCACCTCAAAACGCAGAGAAAATTTTTCCACATAATCCATGAAATTGGTGAGTAGAATGTACTCCCCGAAATCTTCCAGCTTTTTGCCCGTATAACGCGGAAGCCAGTTTTCCACAATCTCTTTTTTTGTCTTCATGTACTCCAAAATTAATGAAGAATGATTTATTTTGTTCAAAATAGCAGGTCCGTACAAAAGTACGTTTTTCCGTTTTGCCTGCCAATATTTGTTTAAAAGTTAAAAGGAGCAAAGGCTGAATGCAAACGTTAAATTTACCGTCTTACGAGTTCAGGATAAAAAAAGAAGAAGGGAAAAGCTATATTTTCGACGGGGTACGAAAGCGCTATGTATTGCTGACGCCCGAAGAGTGGGTGCGGCAACATTTTATCCGGTACCTGGTACACGAGAAAAAATACCCGGAGTCACTGATGGCAGTGGAGAAACAGATCATTCTGAACGGAAAACAATTTCGATTCGATCTACTGGTTTACCGACGCAACGGAGAGCCGTTGCTTATTGCCGAATTTAAGGCTCCCGGTGTAAAAATTTCACAGGATACATTCGACCAGGTGGTGCGTTACAATATGGCTTTGAAAGTAGAACGAGTAGTTGTTTCAAACGGAATGCAACACTTTGTGTGCGAAATTGATTATGAAGTCAATAGCTACAAGTTCCTTAAAGAGGTGCCTGCCTTTTGACGCTTTCCATTCCGTTTTGCAAAACGAGATAAACCAGAAGGGAAAAGGACTTGTATTTTCTGAACCCGCCAAACACTCAACAGAGAACCCGATGCTTTTCCTATTAGGATATTTAAAATTGAGTATTCTGCATTGGATATTTCCTAATAAAATTTCCAATAATTAACAACCAATATCCAATGATCAATAAATAAATTTTTTGTATGTCAGTATATTAATAGTTTGTTTTTCTTCATCGGGTATTTTCTGAAGTCAATCTAAATAATCAATATCCAATACTCCACTAAGACGCTGCTGTTCTTCGTATTTGGAAATTGAATATTGAGTATTCTGCATTGGATATTTGTCTCTACGAACAAGCCCAGTAGTCAACATTCAACCCGGAAAGTGCCACCGGTTTCATTGAATCAGGATTTTGTAATGCGGGCAAAAGCTATCTATTTCTGCAAGGCAAATGCCCTTCCTGCTTTAAATGCTTCCACATTCTGGTTGACAATCTTTTCCCCTTTTTCCCTGAATATTGTTTCAATTCCTTTTATGATAATGTCATCGTGGATGGCAATAAAGGGAGAAGCGGCACCCAGCATCACCATATTCGAGGCTTTGGGATTGCCCTTATCGCGTGCCATCTGATCAGCGTCAATTCGGATGATACTAATTTTATGGGCGAGTTCTTCAAAGGTTTTGTTCAGTTCCGGGTAGTTGGGAATATTTTTGAATTCTGCCGTGTTCGTTACCAAACTACCTTCAGGTGAAAGATAGGGAAGATAACGCAGCGCTTCCATTGGCTCTACCGAAAGGATAAGATCGGCGCTTCCCGTTGGGATCAGGTCGGAATAGATGGGATGGTCGGCAATGCGCAAGTGTGAAACTACAGCGCCCCCCCGTTGGCTCATGCCATGAGTTTCCGCTTGTTTAAGGTAGTAGTTTTCATTGAGTGCTGCAGCCCCCAGAGAAGCGGCAATGGAAAGGATCCCCTGTCCGCCTACGCCTGCCAGTATGATATCAGTCTTCATTTATGCCTGTTTTTTTACTTTGTTCAACTTTTTCATTTTTGCTACCCTTTGCACACATTCCCTGCGTCCGATGATAACTGAGACCCCGTTAAAAGCTATCTCTTCCCGGATAATCCGTACAATCTCATCGTGATTTTTTTTCAGCGGAACAAAAAGCCGAATGTGTTCCGGATTGACTCCCACTCCCTCGCAGATTTTTTCAATACGCCCTTTGGCTGATGAATCCTGGCCGCCGGTCATGGCCACGGTCTCGTTATCCACAATCAGGATATTGACGTTTGATTTTTCAATCACACAATCAAGTAACCCTGTAATTCCGGAATGGGTAAACGTAGAATCGCCAATTACGGCAAATACCGGTGACAGGCCGGCATCAGCAGCCCCTTTTGCCATAGTAATGGAAGCGCCCATGTCCACACAGGTATTGATGGTGTTATAAGGTGGCAATGCACCCAGTGTGTAACATCCAATATCGGAGAAAACCCTGCCGTTGCCTATGTCTGCAATCACTTCGTTTAATGCATCGTATGTGTCCTGGTGACCGCATCCAGCGCAAAGAGAAGGAGGTCGTCCTACCAATGTTTCAGGCATTTCAAGCGGCTTTTCCAATTCTTTGCCCAGCGCTTTGGCCAGGTGGTCGGGGTTCAGCTCACCCCGGCGTGGCAGGGAGCCGTTTAGTCTTCCGGAAACTTTGGTGCCTTTTCCAAAGAAGTCGGAGAGCATTTCTTCTACTAATGGGTATCCCTCTTCTGCAACGAGCAACTCGTCACATTCATTTTCGAGCTGCTGTAACATGTCTTTCGGGACAGGGTAATGGGTTATTTTTACCACCGGGTAAGGGCAGTTACCGTCCGGGTAATTCTCCATGAGGTAATTGTAAGCAATACCGCAGCAAACAATCCCGAGGCTTTTTTCTTTTCCTTCAAAATAATTGTTGAAAGCTGATTTTTCTGAAAGTTCTTCCAGCCAGCCCTGCTTGTCGAGCAGGTTTTGGTAGTATTTCCGGCCGTAAGCCGGAAGCAGCATAAATTGCATCAGGTTTTCGGGTAACCGGAGCAGGTTTTCATCCAGCACAGGTTTAGGCACTACACCAGCCCGTGAGTGGGCCAAACGGGTAGGAATGCGCATCATTACCGGCAATCCTGTTTTTTCTGAGAAAGCAAACGCTTCGTATGTCATGTCGTATGCTTCCTGCTGGTTGGAGGGCTCAAATACGGGAACCATGGCAAACTTGCCGTAAAACCGTGAGTCTTGTTCGTTTTGGGACGAATGCTGGGAAGGATCATCAGCTACAGTAATTACCAGCCCCCCATTGATACCTGTAATGGCCATGTTCATAAATACATCTGCAGCCACATTCAGCCCTACATGTTTCATGCATACCATGGCACGTTTTCCGGCATATGACATACCCAATGCTGCTTCAAGGGCTGTTTTTTCGTTCGCTGACCATTCGCGGTGAATGTTTCGTTCACCAGCCGTCTTGTTATGTTGAATATATTCCGTTATTTCGGTGGACGGAGTTCCGGGGTAAGCATAAACGCCCGAAATTCCTGCATCTACTGCTGCCTGCCCGATGGCTTCTACTCCTAACAGTAATTTCCTTTCCATTATAATTTCTGGTTTGTTTGCGTGACAAAATAGGATTTTTATCGGACGCAAAAAACAATAAATATCAGGGACGCAAAGAAATTAACTGAAAATTGTAATTACCAGTTTGCGGCTTCCTCCAAAATTCCGGAATTCGCAAAAATAGATACCCTGCCAGGTTCCCAGGTTAAGGCGGTGGTTGGTGACCGGAATGGTCACTTCGGCTCCGATAACCGACGATTTCAGGTGGGCTGGCATATCGTCGCTACCCTCGTAAGTATGTACATATACCGGATCGTCTTCCGGAATCATTTTGTTGATAAACGATTCGAAATCAGTGCGCACCGACGGGTCCGCATTTTCGTTTATCGTAATTCCTGCCGAAGTATGTTTAACCAGAATATGCAGTAATCCTTTTTCCGGCAATGATGGCAATTGTTTTTCGATGAAAGAGGTTATTAAATGGTATCCTCTTCCCAGCCGGGGCAGTGTTATTTCAGTTTGTTGAATCATATTAACCTCCAAATCGTTTTCCCCACCACATTTGCAACCGTTCGAGGATTTTCCCTTCCTGCTGGTTTTTACCAGGCTGGTAAAACCGTTCGTTTTTTATTTCTCCGGGAAGAAAATCCTGCTCCACAAAATTGTTTTGGTAGGAGTGGGCATATTTGTAATCTTTTCCGTAACCGATTTCTTTCATGAGTTTGGTAGGTGCGTTGCGGATGTGCAGGGGAACAGACAGGTTTCCCGTTTTTTGCACCAGCGCCAAAGCTTCGTTGATGGCCATGTAAGCCGAGTTACTTTTGGGCGAGGTAGCCAGATAAATGGTGCACTCTGAAAGTACAATGCGTGACTCTGGATAGCCAATCTGATGCACCGCATCGAATGTGCTTTGGGCCAGAAGCAATGCGTTGGGATTAGCCAGCCCGATGTCTTCGGCGGCGAGGATGAGTAGCCGCCGGGCAATAAATTTGACATCTTCACCGCCTTCTATCATGCGGGCCAGCCAGTAAACTGCCGCATCCGGATCGCTGCCGCGCACACTCTTTATAAAGGCTGAGATAATGTCATAGTGCATTTCGCCCTGCTTGTCGTACATCGCAAGGTTTTTTTGCAGGCAGGCTGTCACTTTTTCGTCGGTAATCCCGATGGCATTCCCGCTTTCTGAAAAAACTACCAGTTCCAGCACATTCAACAGCTTGCGGGCATCGCCACCTGAGTAGCGCAACAAGGCTCTTTCTTCTTGTATATCAATTTTTTTCTTTTTAAGCTCTACGTCTTTTTTGATGGCCGTGTCTACCAGTTTTAAAAGTCCTTCTTTGCTAAGAGGCTCCAAAACATAAACCTGACAGCGGGAGAGCAGGGGAGAGATAACTTCGAACGACGGGTTTTCGGTGGTGGCGCCAATGAGGGTTATGGTTCCGTTTTCCACGGCGCCCAGTAGCGAGTCTTGCTGCGACTTGCTGAACCGGTGAATTTCGTCGATAAACAGGATGGGATTGGGACGATTGAAAAATTGCTGTTTTTTTGCTTTTTCAATCACCTCGCGCACATCTTTTACCCCCGAGTTGATGGCGCTGAGAGTATAGAACGGGCGTTCCAGGGTATTGGCAATGATTTTGGCCAAAGTGGTTTTGCCTACGCCCGGTGGTCCCCAAAGAATCAGTGAGGAGAGGTTGCCCGATTCAATCATTTTACGCAAAACGGCATTTTTCCCTACCAGGTGCTCCTGCCCGATGTAGTCGTCCAGTACTTTGGGCCTCAGTCGTTCTGCCAGTGGTTGATTTGCAGCCATTTTTCCTTCCTTTTACCTGTTCGTAATCTACATTTTTTTCCGCAGGTTCAAAGGTAGGATATTTTTTTGTTTGGTGCCTGCGTGAAAGGGTACGGCACATTTATCTCTCGGACAATATGAATGGCTTTTAAAGATGCATTAAGCTAAATATCCCGGTTGCTAAAGTTAAGAGATAAGAAAATATGGTTTATCGAAAGGGAACACAGAACCGGCTGCTGGTTGCCAGCTACTCATAATTTATTGCGCGCTGCTAATTTTTTCCTGCTATTTGAAAAACATAAATTTTATGCTTAGTTTTAACGCGTTAAAAACCAAAGCACTGATTTTAAGGTGTAATATAATACGGAATAGAAAGGCTTGTCGGAGAGACCGTTTTCTTTACAAAAGGTCCGGCGGCTAGGGGAGTAAGGTGATATGTAACATTGGTAGATATTAAAATTTACCGGATGATTTGTTTTCCCGTTTTGGATAATAATCCGGAAGACGCAGGAGTGATTTTATTTGTGTTTGAAGAGTACTTGTAGCTTTTGAAAGAGATAGTTTAAGTGGAAAATATAATATGGTCAGCCGTAATGGCATAAAATACATAATTAATTAAAGAAACTATGGCGAATATAGGAGAAGATACAACAAGAAAACTGATTGAAAGTGGAGAAATCAAGCCGGGAATGAAAATATTGGACTTAGGTTGTGGAGCCGGAAATGTGTCGTTTCTGCTTTCTGATTACATTGGTGCCGACGGAATTATTGTCGGTATAGATAGCAATGAAAAGGCTATTGAGCGGGCAAAAGAAAGATCGAAAGAATTGGGACTCTCGAATCTGTATTTTTGTGTGGGTGATATAACACAGGATTTCAAAATGGAGCATTCCAATTTTGACGCAATTATTGTTCGACGTGTATTAATGTATTTGCCCAACCCCCAAAACACAATCGCAGCGGCCATAAAATATTTAAAACCCAACGGAATATTTTTAGCGCAAGAAAACAACATTTCACAGACCCCAATTGGTTTGGAATCGATGCCACAGCACAAAAGAATAAATGACCTCATAAGGGAAACGCTTGAAAAAGAAAATGTAAATTTCAATATGGGGATTGAGTTAAATACAATCTTGACAAACTCGGGATTGAAAGTAGAAAAATTATGGGCAGAAGCTATAGTAAGTACACCAAATCAGCATACAAACTGGGCTTTTTTGGCTCAGAATATGAAAGAGAGAATGTTATCTCATAATGTAATAAACGATGTTTCCGAATTAGAACTTGAAACTTTAGACGCAAGACTGACTAAAGAAAGAATGGAAAACAAGAGAACATTTATTACTGATTTGGTTTTTTATGCCATTGCACGGAAAGCGTAAAATTAAATGTGGTGCAAGCCTGCTTAAAATTGTAACGGTTTGATGAGCCTGAGTTTTGTAATCACTTGATGTGTGAATTCTTGCAGAAAGTCATTAAAGTCAATGTCATACGAAAATGGAACAGATCGATAAATAGCTTATAATAATTAGACTATCCCCGCTTCATTGCTTCTTTCCTCAGTTTTTCCGGCATTTTTTCAATGGCATACCGTAAAGCTGTCCGGGGCATGGTATCTTTTTTACTTACAACATAGTCGAAAATTTCTTTTTGGTGTGCCTGGCTTGCCGACTTAAGCATCCAGCCGTAGCCTTTCTGTACGAGGTCGTCTGCATCGGTTAGCAGGGCACTGGCAATTTCAAGGATGTCGCTCAGAAATTTTCCTTTTCGTGCCGGAATGATGAGGGTCACTGCTGCTCCACGGCGTACCCAGCGGTTTTCTGATTTGGTCCAGGTTTTCAGACTGGAAATATAATCCGGGTACATTTCAATAAATTCACCAATGGTATGGTTACATAGTGTATCGCACGAAGCCCAGTTGGTAACGTAACTTTTAAGCCAGTTTTCAAATACCTGAAAATCGGTCGGTTCATAGTTTTTATGCAGGAAATAGGACCAGTTGCAAGCAATGAACGATTCTTCGAGGTATCCCGATTTCCAAAGTTCTTCGCAAAGCGCAAAAACTGCTGCTTTGTCTAAATCTTTGATACCATTAAACTTCTGTTTTGCCATTTTCCCCACCAGTGCTGTTTTGAAACCGTAAGCACGAACCTCTTCCTTGAAAAAACGTTTGCCCGATTGCTGAATTTTTTCATCGGCGCCGGCCTGTAACTCTCTTCTAATACTGGTTAAGACGTCATGGTTTGTCATGGTTTTGATTTTTTTATATCCAAAATTTAAGGGAGCTTAGTACCCTCAGAGAAGAAAAGGATATGCGGTTAGAAACCGCATCACCCCATAAAAAAACCCGGGATTACCCGGGCTTTATTTCTATTTCACCTAAATGTACAATTCGTTATTTTACTTTGTCAACGATAGCTTTAAATGCTTCAGGTTGGTTCATGGCCAAATCGGCCAGTACTTTCCTGTTGATTTCGATATCGTTTTTCTTTAACAGTCCCATAAACTGTGAATACGACAACCCTTCAATACGGGCTGCTGCGTTAATACGCTGGATCCACAATGCACGGAACGATCTTTTTTTGGCTTTCCTGTCGCGGTATGCATACTGCAATCCCTTTTCGTAGGTATTTTTTGCGACTGTCCAAACATTTTTACGCGCTCCGAAATAACCTTTCGTCCTTTTCAGAATTTTTTTCCTCCGGGCACGTGATGCTGCATGATTTACACTTCTTGGCATACTTTTTACTTTTTTGGTTACCGGCGTCCCGCCTGTCAGTTTTCAGGCAAATACTTTAAAGCACAGCAACCTGGTTAATAACTCTTTTTACTTTATTAAAAGGATTTTACTTCATGTTCAACAAAAGCTTCACGTTACTCTCATTGGTCTTGTCAATGGTAGTCCAATAAGTGAGATTCCGTTTTCTTTTTGTACTTTTTTTAGTCAAAATGTGGCTTTTGTAGGCATGTTTCCTTTTAATTTTCCCTGTTCCGGTGAGCCTGAAACGTTTTTTGGCGCCGGAATTCGTTTTCATCTTTGGCATAATCCTACTTTGTTAAAATGTTATCAAAGAACTGTATTATTTCTTTTTAGGTGAAATCATCATTGTCATTCGTTTCCCTTCCAGCTTAGGCATCTGTTCTACGGTGCCTATTTCTTCGAGTTCGGTAGCCAGCCTGAGCAGCAAAATTTCTCCCTGCTCTTTAAACAAAATCGATCTTCCTTTAAAAAACACGTAGGCTTTAACCTTTGCTCCGTCTTTCAGGAACTTTTCGGCGTGTCTCATTTTAAACTCGAAGTCGTGTTCATCGGTTTGCGGTCCGAAGCGGATTTCTTTAACCACTACTTTCACCGCTTTGGCTTTCATCTCTTTTTGTTTCTTTTTTTGCTGGTAAAGAAACTTGGAGTAGTCTGTTATTTTACACACTGGTGGATCTGCTTTAGGCGAAATTTCCACCAAATCCAATTCCAATTCATCGGCCATTTTTAACGCCTCTCTTAGTGGATAAACACCCTGATTTTCGATGTTTTCGCCTACCAAACGTACCTGAGGTGAGGTAATATTCCTGTTAATCCTGTGTTGCGGCGCTGTATCCCTTCTCATGAAAGGACGGCCTCCTCCTCTTCTTTTAATAGCTATAGTAAAATCCTCCTATTATTTAGTTAGTTATACAATCCGGATAATTGACCTTTCACTTCATCTGCAACAAAACGGGCAAACTCACCGATTTGCTGCAGGCCTATGTCTCCCTCGCCCTGACGGCGTACCGAGACAGTTTCTTCATCCTTCTCCTTCTCGCCTACAATCAATAAATAAGGTATCCTTTTTAACTCGTTGTCGCGTATCTTTCTGCCAATCTTCTCATTACGATCATCAACGACGGTGCGAATATCGGAATTATTTAGAATATTTGAAACTTTTTGGGCATATTCATTGTATTTTTCACTGATTGGCAAAACAACGGCCTGTTCCGGAGCCAGCCACAATGGGAATTTTCCGGCGGTGTGTTCAATCAGCACAGCAACAAACCTTTCCATCGAGCCGAAGGGCGCACGGTGAATCATTACAGGACGGTGGCGATTGTCGTCGGCGCCGATGTATTCCAGATTAAATCGTTCCGGCAGGTTGTAATCGACCTGAATGGTTCCGAGCTGCCAGCTGCGACCCAGCGCATCTTTAATCATAAAATCGAGTTTGGGACCATAAAAAGCCGCTTCCCCTTTTTCTGTGGTTGTGTTCAATCCTTTTTCTTCACAAGCTTCAATAATGGCCTTTTCAGCCTTGTCCCAGTTTTCGGCACTTCCAATGTACTTCGCAGGATTTTCCGGATCGCGTAACGAAATCTGCGCCGTATAATCATCAAAACTCAGCGCTTTGAAAATGATAAAAATAATATCGATTACCTTTTTAAATTCATCTTTTAACTGGTCGGGCCGGCAGAAGATATGCGCATCGTCCTGTGTAAAACCACGCACACGGGTTAGCCCGTGCAGTTCGCCACTTTGCTCGTAACGATAAACTGTCCCGAATTCGGCCATGCGAAGGGGTAAGTCTTTGTATGAGTGTGGTTTTGCTTTGTAAATTTCACAGTGATGCGGGCAATTCATCGGCTTCAATAAATACTCTTCACCCTCAGCGGGTGTTGTAATTGGCTGAAACGAATCTTTCCCGTATTTTTCGTAATGCCCCGAAGTTTTGTAAAGTTTTACATCGCCAATATGAGGTGTAATCACCTGGTCGTATCCATACATTTTCTGTACCTTTTTCAGAAAATCTTCCAGTTGCATTCTCAGCTGGGCACCTTTTGGCAGCCATAAAGGCAGCCCCTGTCCAACTGCTTCTGAAAAAGTAAATAACTCCATCTCTTTGCCAATTTTGCGGTGGTCGCGTTTTTTGGCTTCTTCCAACATTATGAGGTACTCTTCCAGCATTTTTTGTTTGGGGAAAGTAACCCCGTAAATGCGGGTGAGCATTTTGTTATTTTCATTTCCTCTCCAGTAGGCGCCGGCAATGAAGGTTAGTTTAATGGCTTTAATGTATCCTGTATTGGGCAGGTGCGGCCCCCGGCATAAGTCGGTAAAATTGCCCTGGTTATAAAGGGTAATGGTGCCGTCTTCCAACTCACTAATCAATTCCTGTTTCAGCTCGTCATTTTTCTGCGTGAACATCTCCATCGCATTGCCCTTGGAAATTTCTTTCCGCACAATGTCATTTTTCTGACGGGCCAGCTCCAGCATTTTTTTCTCTATCTCTTGTAAATCTTTTTCGGCGATCTGCTGTCCGTCAGGAAGGTCAATATCGTAATAGAAACCGGTATCTACCGTTGGGCCGATACCGAATTTGGTTCCCGGGTAAAAAAACTCGATGGCTTCGGCCATTAAGTGTGCAGATGAATGCCAGAATGTTTCTTTTCCTTCCCGGTCATCCCAGGTATTCAGTTTAACCGTAGCATCTTTTGTAATTTTCCGTGTTAAATCCCAGGTTTCACCATCTACTGTGGCCGATAAAACCTCTTTGGCCAGGCGCGGCGAAATGGACTGTGCTATTTCCAAACTGGTAACCGGATCCGGAAACTCTTTTACACTGCTATCGGGAAGCGTAATTTTTATCATGTTTTCTATTACTGTTTTTAAGAGGTGCAAAGATAATGATTCATTCGATAAACTCATATTCCGGCTATTTCTCTTGAACTATTTTTTATGATTTATAAAAATTATTATACGAGAATCTTGTTTTGTGCGAAAAAGAAAGATTTTCGTCTATGATTGTTTCGATTTTTAAATTAAGAGTGCATTTTGATTATAGTTTGTTATATGTTTAAAGTGATATTTGTTTATTTTGCATTCAAAAACCTAAGATTGTAACAGTTTTAATGTTCGAAGACATGGATTTAAAAAAACCGCAGGATTGTTCTTCAGCCGGGGACATTCGGGATGAAATTGACAAAATTGATAAGCAAATTATTGTATTGTTTTCGGAACGGCATAAATACATTGAGGAAATAGTTCGGTTTAAGCAGGATGAGGAGAGTATTGAAGCGAGAGACAGAAAGGAACAGGTAATAGAACAACGCAAAGAATGGGCAGAAAATCACGGGCTTGATGCTGAGGTGTTTAAAGAAATATACACTCTTCTTATCGAATCAAATATTAAGCATGAGTTAAAAATCCTGAAATCAAAAACAACAAATAACCAACATGTATAAAAAAGAGATTAAAGTGATGGATTGTACGGTCCGCGATGGTGGACTTATGAACAAATGGCAGTTTAGTGATGAATTTGTACGCGCTGTTTACAAGGGATGTGTGGAAGCGGGAATCGATTACATGGAAATTGGCTATAAAAGCAGCGAGCGTGCATTTTCGAGAGATGAGGTAGGGCCGTGGAAATTTTGTGACGACCGGGATATACGCAGGATTGTGGGTGACAACAATACCAATCTGAAACTTTCTGCTATGGCTGATATCGGACGTATCGATACGGAAGATATTCCTCCCAAAAGTGAAAGCGTAATTGATATGATACGGGTAGCCTGTTATGTACATCAAATAGATAAAGCCATCTTTCTTGCCGAACATTGTATGGACAAAGGGTATGAAACAACCATTAATTTAATGGCAGTGTCGAAGGTAAACGAGCCGGAGTTGGATCAGGCTTTAAACGATTTGAGTCAGTCGAAGGTGCCGACCGTTTATGTCGTCGATAGTTTTGGTAGTATGTATTGCGAAAGCGTTGAATACCTTGTTAAAAAATATTTGAAAGCGTTGCCCGGAAAAAAAGTGGGGATTCATGCGCACAACAACATGCAGCTGGCTATGTCTAATACGGTTACTTCCCTGATACACGGGGCTACCATGCTTGACGCCACTTTGCTCGGTATGGGACGCGGGGCAGGCAATTGCCCGATTGAAGTTTTGATTGCATTCCTTAAAAACCCGAAATACAGATTGCTTCCGCTTCTCGATGTTATTCAAAACCAGGTAAAACCGTGGCAGGATAAAATAGATTGGGGGTACCATGTTCCTTACCTGATTACAGGCGCCCTGAATGAGCATCCCCGCAGCGCTATGAAGTGGATGGACTCAGAAAAAAAGGACGATTTTGTTGCGTTTATGAAAGAGATGCACGATTACGAATTGCTCGAATAATAAATTACTACGAACCAAAACTGAAAACGAATTACTCTTCTTTTTTCGCTTCCTCCCAGATTTTATCCATCTCAGCCAGACTCATTTCGTGCAGGTTTTTTCCTTTCATGAGGGTTTGACTTTCAAGATAATTAAAACGTTGAATAAATTTCAGGTTGGTGCGCTCAAGGGCCGCCTCAGGATCGATGTCATAAAGCCGGGCAGCATTCACCATGGCAAAAAAAAGGTCGCCGAATTCAGCTTCCATTTTATCTTCATCTACTTTATTTATCTCATGACTGAGTTCATTTATTTCCTCTTTAACTTTCTCCCAAACCTGTTCGCGTTTTTCCCAGTCGAAGCCCACTCCGCTGGCCTTTTCCTGAATGCGGTTGGCTTTTACTAATGCGGGCATGGCAGCAGGCACACCTTCCAGCACCCGTTTATTGCCTCCTTTTTCTTTCAGCTTGAGTGCTTCCCAGTTTTCTTCCACTTTTTTCGACGAACCATCTACATCGGTGTCTCCAAAAACATGGGGGTGGCGGTAAATCAGCTTTTTGTTAATGCCTTCCAGTACATCTCCCATATCAAATGCTCCATATTCAGATCCGATTTTGGAATAGAAAACAATATGCAACATCAGGTCGCCCAGTTCTTTTTTTATTTCGTTCAAATCATTTTTGAGAATAGCGTCGCCTAATTCGTATGTTTCTTCAATGGTCAGTTTGCGCAGCGATTCCAGGGTTTGTTCTTTGTCCCACGGGCATTTTTCCCGTAGTTCGTCCATTATCTCAAGCAGTTCTTTAAAAGCTTCAATTTTTCGTTCCATTGTTTTCCTTTGGATATTTATTTTAAATGATTTTTACATCAGATGGCAATTCCCTTTTCCTGAAAAATCAATTCGACGAAATTAATTATTCTTTAGTACTTCAAAGCTATTTGTGCGGGCTTATATCAATTGAATTTGATAGTGAGCCTTAAATTGTTTTGATTATTTTGGGTTTAAGCAAGGCGAAAAATTGAGGCATAGCCATAGCTACGGCGATATTTTTTAACGAAGCATAAACTCAAAAGAACGGAAGAATAAGGCTCAAGATCATGTTTAATTGGTATTAGTTGTCAACAGCTACAATTTTCGAATTGAAGTCTGTAGATAGATTTTTTACTTAAATGGAGTTTGGGCCTTCTTTATTTAATTGGAATGAGAAGGAGGTTTTTCTCCCGGTTTTTTCCTTTTTTTTCGGTGGGCTTTCCACCAAATCATAAATCCACTCACCAGTACCATTATCAGGCAGAGTCCGGCCAGCGGAACATAGAGGATGTAGAAGGGCCCGATGAGGTGCTCAAAGATACGGCCCGTGTGGATTTCCAGTGCTGTATTCCACAAAGACATAGGTGACTGTCGGCGGATTTTTTCCGGCATTTCAGGGAACGGTTTTCCGGACAGGGAAATAGCCCCCTGGTTATAATCGAACCACCATGCATTTTCCCCGGCTTCCACCAGGCCAGCTACCATATTATCGCCAATAGGACTGCCCATTCCCTGTGGGGCAACATAGGGTTTCCCCGTAAAAAAATCTGACACGCTGCCGGTCCGTAAATTCCATAGAAACATACTGTTAAAGGAACCTGTCAGGTATTTAAATTCTCCAACCGGTTTAAGTACATTCAGGCCCATTACACTCACCGGAGGTTGAGGAAAAGCGGGCTGTAAGGGCTTGTTGAAGGTTTCTTCAGCCAAAAAGAAACCTTCGGAAGTAGAAATAAGGTAGCGGTTTTGGTTTTCATCCCAATGTACCCTGCGAAGCTTGTCAAACCAAGGATTGGGATTGTCAAGGTGTGTACCCGGAATAATTCCCACTTTGGTGCCGGCAATGGGAATTAACAGGGGAGGGCGGAGGTGAATGCCTGCCAGGGTGTTGATAATGAGAAAAGCCACAAAAATATAGCCCACTACGTTGTGCCAGCGTAAATTGGTTTTAAAAGTTCCGGCTAATGATTTTACCTGTTTCCTCTTTTTTTTGCGATGTTTGATAACTTTTGGAAAAAAGAAATGAAGTAAACCGGTTACAGAAAGCAGGATGGTGACCAGTCCCAGCAAATCGACGACCAGCTTTCCGGGAAGTCCGAGCAGTTCTCCGCTGTGCAGTTCCCAAAGGGTGTTGAATAAACCTGTTTTGCGTTCGTAACCAACCGGTTCCGGAAGTTGGATGGTTTCAAATGTTTTTCCGTCTACCGTTTTAAGCAAATAGTGGCGGGTGAGTACCAAAAGCGTATCTTCTTTCAGGCTTACATCTGCAATTCGTTCCTGTTTCACCGGCAGTTTCATCTTTTGCCACTCGTCTGTCTCTACTTTGTTCCGGCGGTAAAGCCCGAAATGCGTTCCGGCAAACAAAGTGCTGTTGAGCTGAACCACGGAATAAATTTTTCGCCCGTCTATTCCTTGGGGAAAGCCCTGGTTAAAATCGCTGAAGTTTTCCAGATTTTCGTTTGTCTGCCAAATTCCGATATTCCCAAAAATCAAAAGCGAATTATTTTCCAAAGGGAGCGATCCTCTTACCGCAGCCAGGTTCCAGTTTTCATATCTGTAGTTAGAAGGAAGCAGGTTTCTTGGTATGTCGATAGAAGAAAATGTTTGCCGGTGGTTCATTACAATTCCTGACGCGGCAAATAATATGGCCAGAAAAGCGATAACAATGCCCGGCCACTTGTGCAGCTTCCTGAATATTTTTAATGACTTGCTTCTTTTCATGTATTTAGAAGAAAAACAATATGTTATTTAAGATTGTTTTTTTGCTTTGCAGCTACCCGCTTTCCGGGTAGCCTGAATCCTGAAACCTTTGGTATGACCAGCGTTTTTGCGATTTGGCCTGTTGGGTAAAACAAAGGTAAAAGTTACCTGTTGCCTTTTAACAAAGTTTACCGCAAACGAACCGGAAACGTATCCGGTATCACTGAATGAAAGTGGGCGTAACCGAAAGCATAATGTATCCCCAGTGCTGGCCGGCCGTATGATCTCCGCCTTTGAGTAATTCCATGCTTTCGCCTGCAAACATAACAGACCACCCCGCGCTTAGTATGGCGTTAGGCTGAACCTTGTATGAAATGCCCAAATCCAGTTCAGTGCCCAGATAGCTTTTGGCATCAGCCGAGATTTTGCCTGCCGAGGTAAAGTAGTGCAGGTGCCCGTTAAATCCGAATTTGTCTTTTTTGTAATTGTATTTTACGTAGATGTCATTTAACCCAACGGAGTTGATATGATTTCCAACGTAGAAATAATCCATAAACCCATTGAATTTATGGTTGGTTCCGTAAAGTGGATTAAAGGCATAAACCTTGTCGTTTTTATCGTAACTATTTCCTGAAAGATGCTCCAGTCCTGCGGTAATCCCATTTTTCAGAGAAGCTTCCAGCAGAAAATTCATGGCCCTGATATCATTTCCCGAAACGTGCTCTCCGGTCTGAATATAAAGATTTGCAGCTAACGATACATCTTCCAGCGAATGCGTAATTCTGCCTCCGAGGGTTTGGCTGTACCGGTTTTCCTGCTCCTGCTCCGATACGAAAAACGGAACTCCGTTATTCAGGAACAACAAACTCAATCCTGTTTGTTCCCACTTTTTATTAAACCATAAAAATTGCAGGTCTTTGTAAGCGTCCGGCCCGTTGTAGAAATTGGTGGTAACGTCTGCATTTTCGTGATGGGCAATTCCCAAATGTAATGTAATTTCATTTTCAATTTTGAATAATGCCACATCATGTGATCGTGCCTGTTGCGCCCAGCCCACATTTCCAAAAATGCGGTGGTCGTCATAAATCAGTTCCTGCCGGCCTGCTTTCAGCGAAAAGTTCTTTGCCAGTTTAACTTCGGCCCATGCTTCGTGCACCGAGGTAGCATAATCTTCGTTGGTAACTAACTGCGGCTGACTTCCCCAGTACCGGACATCTTGTAACACCAGTTTTGTTGTTAGCCCATCTGTTGCGAAGAGCGCATTTAAACGGGTACGCTGGGTTGTTATGGTTGATAAATCCTGGCCATCATCAGCGAGCGATTTGTATCCTCTGCTGAATTCGGTACGTGGCCTGAATTCGCCTGACAATGTGAACTGTGCACGAACCTCCGGCTGGAATAAAAGCATTCCTGCCAGAAGGGCTAAAAATATATTTCGTCTCATTTCTTTAGAACGTTAAATGAAATTAATTGGTGAGTGAAACATCCCAGGATGCTTCCCGTTTTTCTGCCTCTTTTACCCATTGCGGAACAACCGTTTCCAGAAATTCCTGTTTTTCCGTATTCAGTTTTTCCATATCAAGGCCTATAAACTTTTGCGCTTTTTCTTTTGTGGAAATATCAGGATAGGGAACTTCTTCATTGTGGCCAAACTCCGCCAGCAGGCGTGCCAGTTTAATCCGCGCTTCCTGTGCAATGGTAATCCCATTGGCAATGGTACGGCCAATTTCAACCGGCGAATGGAATGAACCTCCATGACTTGCGGCAGCGTAATCCCACCGCCATTGAGCATGACGAATTCCCTTTAAAATATCCTCCATCTGGCTTTCAGTTGCCCCCAATTCCCAAACTTTTTTCGCTTCTACGTGCGCTCTGACGAGAAGTTTTTCCAGTTCGTCGCGGTTTTCAATAATCCGATCCTGACGTTCATACACATCCTGCACCAGTTTGCCTGCTTCTTCACGGTGGCAGACCTGGCATGAGTTGGCTACATTATTCAGTGGCGACTGCATTTTATGGTCGGTGAATTTTTGACCGCCTTCGCTCATATAAGGCATGTGGCAATCGGCACAGGCCACACCTCGCTTGGCATGAATGCCTGTCATGTACACCTCATAGCCCGGATGCTGTGCCTTTAACATTGGGGCCTTGCTCATGGCATGAGTCCAGTCGCTAAATTCCATGTTGTCATAATACTCTTCCATTGCCTCGGCGGTAAAACCGTTATCCCATGGGAATGTAAGGTATTGGGCGCCTTCCGCAACGTCTTTGTTGAAATAGTATTCCACATGGCATTGAGCGCAAACCAGGCTGCGCATTTCCTGGTAGCTGGCCTTCGAAACATCCTTGCCCAGCCTGTCAAAAGCTTCGATAAGCGCTGGCCTTGAAATCCGAAGGTTCATGGTTTCCTCGTCGTGGCAGTCGGCACATCCAATGGGATTAACAACCTCAGCGCCCAGACGTGCCCAGGTGCCGGTGTAAAATGCTGCAACACCTTCCTGGTTCATCATACGCGGCACATCCGGACTTTTACAAGTCCAGCATGTTGAAGGCATGGGGCCGTCGTCAGAGGTTTTTGGGCCACCGGTACGCAAAACATTCCGTACATCGTCAATGGCGTAATAATGGCCTCGCCCCTGGTTGTATTCTTTGGCAAAGCCATAACCTGCCCAAAGAACGACCAGGCGCGGATCTTCTTCCAGCATGTCAATCATTGCATTGCCGTTGTATTTACTGCGGAACGAAGTGTCGGCCGTTCCGTAATACGATTGAAACTGGCGGGGATAATTTTGTCCCCAAACTTCATTTCTCGGTTCATATGGCTGAATGTCGGTCTGTGGTGTACTCACATAAACGGCCTCCATTCTGCGTTCTACAATTGATGAAGCCAGTAGTCCCAAAAGGAATACAACTATAATGGTGGCAAAAAAGAGCAGCCATGCAAGCCAGGGACGTTTTTCTGTTATTTTTATTTTGTTACTCATTTTTATGGTTTTTAGTTTCTAAATATGTTTTTAACCAATCGGGGACGGGGTTTTGAGGCAATGGGACGCGTGCATCGGGGACACTCGAGAGGCTGTTGATTCTCCCGTGAGGAACCTCCCGGTGGCAATCCCAACACTTTCTGTCTGTCCGGTGATGGTGATGTTCATTGACCGTAGCTTCCATTTTCGGGTCAACCAGAACATCGGAATGGCACCGGATGCAATTTTGGTGCACCGCCTCGGCGCCTTCTTCTTTTATGAAAATAACCTGGGGTTCTTTTCTTAGTGTGAAAATGGTAGCATGACGCAAACCATCTTTCGCCTTGAAGTAATATTTGTTCAGGAAATTATTGTGCGGGACATGGCAATCGTTGCAGTTGGTCCACTCCCGGTGCGAACTATGGTTCCATGTAGCATATTGCGGAGCCATGATGTGGCAGTTGGTACACGTTTCCGGATTGTCTGAAAGATAAGAATGTGCCTTCGACATGTAGAGGGTGAGTATTACAAGCCCGGCAAAGATTCCTGAGGCTATTGCTACAGGAAATTTCCATTTTGGCGGCGGAAGCAATTTCTTTAGCATAAATTATACATCGGTTAATTAAAAGACAAATATTATCTTTCTCCTACCTAAAATCTGTAACGGATGTTACAACTTACGTGAAAATTCCAGTCACTAATTTCGTTATTTAAAATGAAAATAAATAACCAAATGATGTTGTGGAGCTATTTTACAGTAAGAAAATCTCACCCTTTTTCAGTTAACTTTACGCGCGTCAGATATAATCTGTTCATAATCAAAAAAATAACCAAAAATCAAATTTGCTATGAAACATATTTTTTATTTTTTGTTTTTTTGCATTCCTCTTGCTGTTTATCCTCAGGGAGTAACTACATCGAAAAATATTAAGATTGATTTCACCGGTTTTGTCCGGAACGATTTCATCGTTGATTCCCGTAAGAATGTGTGTGCCTGCGACCACTTGCTTGAGTTTTATCCTTACAGGCCGGTTTATGATGATAATGGCGAAGATATTTACGCCCAGGCCAATGCTCATTTTTTAAATACATTTTCGCGGTTTGGTACCCGCTTTTCAGGGTTGGAGATAGGAAATGCAAAGATTTCTGCTTATTTGGAGTTTGATTTTACAGGGTTTTCTTCCACTAACGGTGTACGCTTAAGGCATGCTTATACCAGCATTGCCTGGCCAAAAACAACCCTGCTGTTTGGACGGGCGTGGCATCCTTCCTTTATTGAAAAAGTATATCCTTCGGTTTTAAATGAAAATACCGGTCTTCCCTTTCAGGTATTTAACCGGTCTCCCCAATTGAGACTTACTCATCATCTTTCAGATAATCTCGATTTTATTGCCGGGGCGGTTTATCAGTATAACTATGTTAATGACGGACCCGATGGGAAAACTTACAGATACCAACGGGAGGCCGTTGTCCCCAATCTGCATGCACAATTGCAGTTTTACAATAAAAACTGGGTTGTTGGGGCAGCCATCGACTGGAAGAGTATTTTGCCGAGAACCTCTACTATCGGAATTAACGGTACTTTTAAAACCGATGAAAAATTGAGTACCTGGGCTGCTTTGGCTTACCTGAAATATTCGAAAGATATGTTTGAGCTGAAAGCCAAAACAATGTGGGGGCAAAATGTTAGCGAGAGTCTCCTTCCGGGTGGATATGCAGTAGCCTCACGCGATGAAGAAACCGGCGCCGAAACTTACACCCCGTTGAATCATATTTATAACTGGATAAATTTTACCTATGGCAAGAAATGGAAAGTAGGATTGTATGCCGGTTATATGAAAAATCTTGGAACGAAAGATGCACCCTATTACGAAGGGGCTTTTTATGGAATGGCAACCGATATAGATAAGATTTACAAAGTTTCGCCCCAATTGATTTACTTCTTTAAGAATTTTATGGTTGGATGGGAAATGAGCTGGACAAGTGCGGCTTACGGGGATATTGATTCGGGTGATTACGGAAAAGTCAAAAACACTGAAACCGTAACAAATTTTAGAAATTTGGTTTCGGTTGCTTACAATTTTTAATTTTCCTTTTACTTTTGTTGAAAATTGAAAAATTACCGGAAAATCTTTAGGAAGGGCCGGGAATACCAAAAATCAACAATTATGGCTTTTGAAGTTTCTGTTTTTCTCGAGAATAAAATCACCCACTTAGAGGGAATTACAAATATTCTGAAAGCGGAGGGAATTAATATCCGGTCGTTAATACTGAATAATATATTACATGGCTGGGGCGTGCTTAATCTACTTGTCGATCAACCCGAAAAAGCTTACCAGGTATTGACAGACAAAGGGGACTCCGTGTCTTTACGCGAAGTAATTGCCCTGGAAATGAAAGATGAAACAGGCGGGTTGGATGAGTTGCTGGTAAAAATTTCGCGGGCAGGCATCCACATCGAGAACGCGTACACCCGTCTTATTTCCATCGCAAATCTGGCGATTTTGGTACTGGACGTTCCCGATGTGCTGGAGGCAAAAAAATTGCTTCTGCAAAACGGGATTCCCATTCTGGATGATAAAACGGTTTACGGAAACTGAATAGTTTTCCCTCTATCACTGTAATTAAAACAAAATAAAAACCATAGCAAAGAAGAAGTATGATTTGGAACGAGAAGATGGAGTGTGCGTCGCGCGATGAGATGGCTGCTGTTCAGAGCGAAAGGCTCATTCAGACAGTTCAGCGTATTTACCACAACATTCCCAGCTACCGGGCAAAAATGCAGGAGAAAGGATTGGTACCTGGCGATATCCGGTCGGTGGAAGATTTGAGCAGTCTTCCTTTTACCAATAAAACAGATTTACGCGATAACTATCCTTTTGGGATGTTTGCCGTGCCCATGAGTGAAATTGTTCGGGTGCATGCCAGTTCGGGCACTACCGGAAAACCTACCGTAGTGGGGTACACCCGCAACGATTTACAAATGTGGGCAGAAGTGGTAACACGGGCGCTTTGCATGGCGGGTGTACATAAAAGTGATATTGTGCAGGTGGCCTACGGCTACGGGCTTTTTACCGGCGGGTTGGGGTTACACTATGGCACAGAAAACCTGGGAGCTACTGTTATTCCCATTTCGGGTGGAAATACCAAAAAACAGATTCAACTGATGCAGGATTTTGGAACTTCTGTGATTGCCTGTACTCCTTCGTATGCGCTGTTTCTGTCTGAAGTGATGCAGGAAATGGGCATCGATCCCGATTCGCTGAAGTTGCGGGTGGGGATTTTTGGCGCTGAACCCTGGAGCGAAAACATGCGACGGGAGATTGAATCCAAATTAAAGTTAAAAGCTATCGATATTTATGGCCTCAGTGAAGTCGTAGGCCCGGGTGTTTCCTGTGAGTGTGAGCAACAGGCAGGAATGCATGTAAATGAAGACCATTTTATCCCGGAGATTGTCGACCCGAAAACATTGGAACCTGTGGCTCCCGGAGAACTGGGTGAGTTGGTGTTTTCAACTGTTACCAAAGAGGGAATTCCCATACTTCGTTACCGGACCCGTGATTTAACGCGTCTTATTTACGATAAATGTGACTGTGGAAGAACGCTTGTGCGCATGGAAAAATGTACCGGGCGCTCAGATGATATGCTCATTATCAGAGGGGTGAACGTGTTCCCGTCTCAGATAGAAAGTGTGTTGCTGGAAATGAGCGAAACCGAGCCACATTATATGTTGATTGTAGAACGCGAGGGCTCACTTGATATCCTGAAGCTGTTGGTTGAAGTGCAGGAACAGTTTTTCTCCGACGAAATTCGCGAACTGGAAGCGCTTCGCAAAAAGATTACTGCCAATATACAGGGAACACTGGGCATTTCGGTTGATGTGAAACTGGTAGAGCCCAAAACCATTGAACGTACGGCGGGTAAGGCAAAAAGGGTTATTGACAATCGAAAAATTTAAAAAAAATGAAGACAAAACAAGTTTCAGTTTTTTTGGAAAACAAGTCGGGCCGGCTGAACGAAGTAGCCCAGATTCTTGGCAACGCAGATATTAATATTTCAGCATTTACAGTTGCTGATACTTCTGATTTTGGAGTATTACGGCTGATTGTTTCCGATCCGGAAAAAGCGTGTGAGGTGCTGAAAGAAAATCGGTTTTCGGTACGTACAACGGATGTGGTGCTGGTGAACAGCCCAAACCGACCGGGAGCCCTTTCAAGGATGCTGCAAATCCTGAGTGCCGAAGGAGTTTTTATCGAATACCTCTATGCTTTTTCAATGGATAACGACACGGCAGTAATAGTTATCAGGCCCACCGACATCGATAAATGTGTGGAAAAGCTCGAAAACCATAAAGATGATTTGCTCGGCAAAAACGGACACTACCGTCTATAATATTAAATTTCGGGGCGCGAAAAAAATGATGGCCTGTTCTAAAAGCCAGAATTTGTATCTTTGGGGTTATTTAAAATGAACAAATGAAGCGGATCGCTGTACAGGGAATCGTCGGGTCTTTTCATGAAGATGCGGCACAGAGATACTTCAATAAGAAAATTGAAGTGGTCGAATGTAAATCTTTTACCAGTGTTTGTGAACTGGTAGATACGGATAAAGTGGATTATGCCGTAATGGCTATCGAGAACTCCATAGCCGGTAGTTTGCTGAAAAATTACCAGTTAATTCGAGATTACCACTTACGGATTATTGGTGAGATTTACCTGCATATTCAAATGAATCTGATGGCTGTAAAGGGAGTTAAACCTTCTGATATAACCGATATCTATTCTCATCCGGTGGCCTTGCAACAGTGTGTGGAATACCTCGAACAGTATTTTCCGAATGCGAATTTGCACGAGGGATTGGATACGGCTGCAGCGGCAAAACTTATGTCTGACGAGCAGCTTCCCCATGCGGCTGCCATTGGCAATTTGCGTTCGGCAGAGTTATATAAACTCAATATCCTTGAAACCGGCATTGAAACCAACAAAAAAAATTATACCCGGTTTCTTGTTCTTGCCAAACATGGTAACCCAACGGAAAAGGCCAATAAAGCATCTCTTTGTTTTGAAGTGGGGCATTTTTACGGCTCCCTGGCCCGGGTGCTTAATGTATTTGCCGAAAACGAAATTAACCTGGCAAAGATCCAGTCGGTTCCGGTAATTGGAAAGCCGAATGAATATACTATTCATGTCGATATTGAATGGGAAAAGCTGGAAAACTATGACCGGGCTTTGCACCAGGCGTTGAAGAGTGTTTCAAGCCTCGCTATTTTGGGGGAATATGAGCGAAGCGAAATTTATATGCACGACCAGTAAATAAAAAATAAAACGAAAAGAAATGAGCAAAACCGCAATTTTTTTTGGGCCGTCTGACGGCGCCGTTCACAGGGTAGCAGTAAAAATTCAACAAACCATCGGCGAAGAAAAAGTGGTTATGGTGCCGGTGAAAGATGCCACTGTTGCTGATTTGGAAAAATACGACAAAATTATATTTGGTATTTCAACGGTTGGTAAAGAAACCTGGCATGCCACCTATAATAATGTGGACTGGGCAAACTTTCTGCCCGAAATCGGAAAAACCCGCTACGAAGGCAAAACGCTCGCCATTTTTGGGTTGGGAGATCATATAACATACTCGGCTACATTTGTTGATCATATTGGTTTACTGGGGCGCCAACTGATGGAGAACGGAGCGTCTCTTGTAGGTCAGGTGCCGGTTGACGGCTACGAATTTGAGGAGTCGGAGGCATTAGTAGACGGCCAGTTCATGGGGTTGCCGGTGGATGAGGATTTTGAACCGGAACTGACGGATGAGCGGGTGAAAAACTGGGTGGAACAACTTCGGCCCCATTTTGGGTTTTAACCGGAAAATATATCATGGAAAATTCTCCTTTCAGTAAAGAAATAATCGATAAAAAAATTAAGGAACTGCGGATTGCTGATCCGGGAAAAGCTTCAATTCGTGAGATTGTGGCTCTTGTGAATCTTGTGGAAGAAGAAACCGGGCAAAAATATATTCGCATGGAAATGGGGGTGCCCGGATTACCACCGGCCCAGGTTGGTGTGGATGCCGAAATAGAGGCGCTCCAACGGGGTGTGGCAGCAATATATCCTATGGTTGATGGAATTAAGCCGTTAAAAGAGGAAGCTGCCCGGTTCATAAAAAACTTTTTGGATATTGAAGTTTCTCCCAAAAGCTGTATTCCCACAGTTGGTTCCATGCAGGGAACCTACTCCGCGTTTTTGGCTGTCGGAAATGCAGTGAAGGGGAAGGATACCACCCTTTTTATCGATCCGGGTTTCCCGGTGCAAAAGCAGCAGATGCAAGTACTGGGGCAAAAGTACAAAACCTTCGATGTGTTCCACTTCAGGGGAGAGAAGCTGAAAGCAAAACTTGAAGAGTACCTTTCCAAAGGAGATATCTGTTCCATTGTATATTCCAATCCGAATAATCCGGCATGGATTTGTCTTTCGGAAGAAGAGTTGCAAACAATAGGCGATCTGGCAAACCAGTATGACGTAGTTGTGATGGAGGATTTGGCTTATTTTGGTATGGATTTCCGGCAGGATTTTTCCAAACCGGGGGAGCCGCCTTTCCAACCCACCGTGGCGCGCTACACTGAAAATTACATTCTTTTCATTTCCAGCTCCAAAATATTTTCTTACGCTGGTCAGCGTTGCGCCCTGATGATTGTTTCAGACTCACTTTATAAACGTGATTATCCGGACCTGCAGGAACGGTTTGGAGGGACCGATTTTGGAAGCACCATTACGTTGAGGCTGATTTATGCCTTATCAACAGGTGCCAGCCATTCGGCACAGTGGGCGCTGGCGGCCATGTTGAAAGCTGCAAACGAAGGCCGTTTCAATTTTGTGGAAAGTGTAAAGGAGTACGGTGAAAAGGCAAAAGTTATGAAACGCCTATTTCTCGAAAACGGGTTTGATATCGTGTATAAAGAAGATCTGGATCAACCTATTGCCAACGGATTTTACTTTACCATATCGTATCCCGGAATGACCGGAAACCAATTGGTCGCTAATCTGTTATATTACGGTGTCAGCGCCATTGCGCTCGACAATACCGGCAGCGATGAGGAGGGGATTCGTGCCTGTGTTTCATTTGTGAAACGGGAACAATTCGGAGATATGGAAGAGCGGTTAAAATTGTTCAACGAATATTTTTCGCAAAAGAATTAAAGCGTTTTGATGGATCAGCAGAAAATCATTTCTCGGTACAATATTACCCTTGAATTGTTGAAGCAGATCGATCTGAAAAATAAGCCCGCTGTTTTGAAAAAAGGCGAATCGTTTATTGATTACGGTGAAAAAACGCAAAGAATTGGTATTCTTATCAGCGGACTTCTTTATTCCACTTATATTGCCGACAGCGGCACCGAATGGGTTTCTCGCTTTTTCTTCCCTCCGAACAACTTCATCGTAAGTAATCATCGTAGCTTTTATCTTGGGAAAAATTCCAGTGAAGCGATTCGGTCTTACGAAGATTCGGAACTTATTTTTATTGAAAAAGAAGAGTTTAAGTATTTACTCGATCACCATCCGAAGTTTGAACGTACCGTGCGAATTCTGGCTGAGGAAAGTTACATCCAGGCCATGGAAAGAATTCATTCCTTCCAGTCACTCAATGCCGAGCAACGAATTCGGAAATTTTTTGAAGAATATCCGGAGTTGGGAAAAAAGCTCCAACGGCAGCATATTGCTTCTTATCTGGGTATTCACAGAAACATTCTTACCCGTTTTCTTTATAAAATTTAAGAACGCAACATTAGTTGCATGATTTCCGGGATGTAAAAAATAGTTTTGCTCAACAGATTCAATTTTTAATCTGTACCAAAAAAATACTAACGATTTATTATTTTAATATTTCATCATTTTAGAAATTGTAATTGCTTGAAAACTTTATGAAATAACCTGATCTTTATAGTGTTTTTTGGAATAAAAGGTTGTTAATTTTAGCAGAAAATTAAAAAATATGGCAAAAGTAAAAGGAGCTGTTGTAGTTGATGTGGAAGTTTGCAAGGGGTGTGATTTATGTGTTCAGACCTGCCCGGAGGATGTACTGGCATTGCACAGGGAAGTAAACAGCCGGGGATATCATTATTCTTTTATGAAAAATCCTGAATCCTGCACCGGTTGTACCAATTGTGCCGTTGTTTGCCCCGATACATGCATTACAGTTTACCGGGCAAAAGTAAGGGCTTAGAAGAAGTAAGTAGTGATCGGTAAGAGTTGCAGTATCGGTTTTTAATTAAATGACCGATGAATAATAACTCGCAGATATCAGCTTTAAGAGTGAAAAATAAAAATAAATAGAATGGGCGAATTAAGGTTAATGAAAGGAAACGAGGTGTTGGCAGAGGCTGCCATCCGGTGCGGATGCGACGGTTATTTTGGCTATCCCATTACACCTCAGTCCGAAGTGATGGAGACCCTGATGGAACGCCAGCCCTGGAATGAAACGGGGATGGTGGTTTTGCAGGCGGAGAGTGAGGTTGCGGCCATTAACATGGTTTATGGCGCTGCCGGTTCCGGCAAAAAAGTAATGACCTCCTCTTCCAGTCCCGGCATCAGCTTAATGTCAGAAGGAATTTCCTACATCGCAGGAGCTGAATTGCCCTGCCTGGTGGTGAATGTGCAGCGTGGAGGGCCTGGTCTTGGAACAATCCAACCTTCGCAGGCTGACTATTCGCAGGCAGTAAAGGGGGGAGGACATGGCGACTACAAAATGATTGTGCTGGCGCCTTCGTCGGTGCAGGAGATGAACGATTTTGTAGACCTGGCGTTTGAGTTGGCTTTCAAATACCGCAACCCATCGATGATTCTTGCCGACGGTGCTATCGGACAGATGATGGAGAAAGTAGAATTATCGGATTACAAGGAGCGATGGTCCGATGAGGAGGTGATTGAAAAATCGGGAAGTTGGGCCACCACTGGTAAACCTTCATCCAGAGAACGAAATGTGGTTACCTCCCTGGAGCTGGATTCCCTGAAAATGGAAGAGAACAACAACCGTTTCCAGGAAAAATACCGCAGAATGGAGGCCGAAGAACAACGTTACGAAGCCATTCAATGCGATGATGCAGAATATATTTTTGTGGCTTTTGGAACCTCGGCCCGCGTGTGTCAGAAGGCGGTGGAAATTGCCCGCGAAAAAGGAGTGAAAGTGGGGCTGCTCAGGCCCATTACCCTGTTTCCGTTCCCAAAGACAATCATTGGGGAACTGGCGAAAGATGTAAAAGGATTTTTGTCGGTTGAAATGAGCGCCGGACAAATGGTAGAAGATGTCAAACAGGCTGTTTTCGATGCCGGTATAATTCGCCCGGTAGCATTTTTCGGTCGGATGGGAGGTATTATTCCGACCCCCGGCGAGGTAGTGGAAGCATTGGAACAAAAACTATTGAAGGAGAAAAGATAATGGAAACCAAAGACATTATAAAACCTGAAAATCTGGTTTACGGCAAATCGGAGTTGTTGATAGATACCATTATGCACTATTGCCCGGGATGTACTCATGGAGTGGTGCATAAATTGATTGCTGAGGCAATTGGTGAAATGGGGATTCAGGAAAAAACAATTGGTATTGCTCCGGTGGGATGTTCTGTATTTGCCTATAATTATATTGATATTGACTGGCAGGAAGCGGCCCATGGAAGAGCGCCGGCAGTGGCAACGGGAGTGGTTCGTCTGAACCCCGATAAGTTTGTATTTACGTACCAGGGAGATGGCGATTTGGCTTCTATCGGTGCTGCTGAAATTATTCATGCCTGTAACCGGGGCGAAAACATGCTGGTAATTTTTATAAACAACGGGATTTACGGAATGACCGGGGGGCAGATGGCACCCACCACCATCGAAAACATGGTAACTTCCACCACTCCCTGCGGGCGAGATTCTGAACTGAATGGCTATCCGCTGAAGATGACAGATTTGGTGGCACAGTTGCCCGGGACATCTTATGTTACGAGGCAATCGGCACAAACCGCTGCTGCCGTGCGTAAATGCAAAAGGGCACTAAAAAAAGGTATCCAAAACGTACTCGATAAAAAAGGGACGTCGTTTGTAGAAGTGATATCCACCTGTAATTCGGGATGGAAAATGACGCCGGTTCAGGCCAATAAATGGATGGAAGAAAACATGTTTCCATACTATCCCCTGGGTGATTTAAAAGACAGTGAAAAAGGGGAACCCGTTTCAAAAAATTAAAACTAATGATTATGACTGAAGAGATGATAATTGCCGGTTTCGGAGGGCAGGGGGTGTTGTCCATGGGGAAAATACTTGCCTATTCAGGAATTATGGAAGACAAAGAGGTGACCTGGTTTCCGTCCTACGGGCCTGAAATGCGCGGAGGAACAGCCAACGTAACGGTTATTGTGAGCGACAACCGTATTAGTTCGCCCGTTTTGCATGAGTTCGACACCGCTATCATTTTAAACCAGCAGAGTATGGATAAATTTGAAAAGGCCGTGAAACCGGGCGGTACTTTGCTTTACGATCCGAATGGTATTGTAAAACCACCTGTACGGAAAGATATTAATATTTACAGGATTGAAGGTACGAAAGCCGCGATAGAAATGGGAAATCCCAAGGTCTTTAACATGGTTGTGCTGGGAAGTTTTCTGAAGGTAAAACCTATTTTGAAGCTCGACAATGTAGAAAAAGGTCTCGAGAAATCATTACCTGAACGTTATCATAAACTCATTCCGCTTAACCTGGAAGCCATTCAGAAAGGACAGGAAATTGTGGAAACGGTGCAGACAGTGGAAGTGGAGGTGTGAGTCAACCGGGTTGAACACTTTGTTGGAATTACAGAGGTATCCCCTGCAACATTCCTTACACTGCAATTTTTGTTGTTTCGGTTACCAGCCTTTACCAGTGAACTGTTCCCGGGGCAGAATACAAGCTTTTTCGCGAGGATAGCTCGTTGGTGAATTCCAAAAGTTCACTTGTTTTCATCCTCACTCCCTAAATCACATGGTGTGCTTTTCTTTAGGTACATTCAGAAATGATGCTGTTGATTTTTTCTGATTTGGAAAACAATTATAGTTTTTTGTAAACTTTTACATAATCGACCATAAATGTGTCAGGGGCACAGGCATTTTTAATCCCTTCCAGAGTAGGGGGAATTTCCATGCTTAAGATCATGTATTGGTCGATGTGTGACAAGCCGTCGCTTAATTCGTGAAACTTTAACCCGTCAATATAGAAAGCATATTTTTCCGGGGTCCATTCAAGGGCAAATGTATGAAACCCTTCAGATAGTCCTTCCAACTCGCTTTTCAATTGTCCGCAGCTTTGCTGGTTTGGCCCGTACGCCCAATGAATACAATGGGTCATGTGATCGTCACCCAAACCCTTGAAATATTCAAAAATATCTATTTCAGCCCCAAACGTTGCCGGATCTTCCCCTTTTGAAATCAGCGGAGACTGCATCCAGAATGCGGACCAGGGACCGCTGCCTTTTTGCAGGCGGGCACGGCATTCAAAATACCCGTAAGTGGTGTTAAAGGTCTCGTAAGAACCGATTGCACTACCCATAATACTGTCTTTTTTTATGTCATACATCAGGTGCAGGTTCCCATTTCCTACGGACACCATGGAAGGATCGTTGTATCCGATACGGCGGGGCCCGGTTCCTCTTATTTTCCATTTTGTGGTATCCAGTTCCGACCCGTTAAACTGGTCCTCCCAAAACAAAGAATAACCTTCTTTTTCCGGATTAAAAATATCCTGCGAGAGTGCTGTGTTTTTAGGAGAAGTATTTTCGTCTGATTTTTTTTCTGATATCTGGCATGAAAATAAAGTGGCTGAGGATAGCATCAAGATTGTAAGTAGATGTTTCATTCGTTTTAATTTTTGATTTTAGAGTTTTATGTTTTAGTTGATATTTTTTAGTAGTACAGTTAAATTTTGTATTTAATGCTTTTTTTTAAGTTGTTCTACTCCGACAAATATATTTGTTTTTATTCTGTTTAGAAAGGTTGATTCTGTCCTTTACAAAATGAATTCTTTTTTCTTTGTAATTCTTAATGACAGCTTTATTAATAGCTGGTTTTCCCCTGCTATCTTTAACATGATCAATATTATAAATATTTGCAATATTGACTAAAGTTTCAGCGTATGATGGTGTAGGGGAGAGGATTGCTGGATTTTTGAGTAGATTAGTGCTGAATGAATATTTACCAAATACCCCTCCGGAACATCGGATGCAACCATCTTTATTGTGTTTTTACCTTCTTCCAATTGATAATTCCAGTAAATATTTGTTTTCTGGATTAACGCTTGAGTGGGCAACGAAACATTTTCGACCAGTTGCCCGTTGACAAAAACATCTAGTTGCAGCTTATAATCGGGTAAAGTATTGTCGGTTTTTACAGCGTTTCCGCTCAAAACAATCCCTGCTCCTTCGAACTCAATGGTATATTCTTTTTCCTGTTCATCTATTCTTTTTCCCGCCATTGGCCACTGGTAAGAAATTCTTTCCAGTGGATAAAGGTTTTTAAAGGATTGCTCCAGTTCTAGGGGTTTCACTTTCTGATATACAATTTCCGCCGTATCCCCCTGAACTTTTCCACCATGTTTTTCTATCATTCCCAATGCATGGCGGTAGCTTAAGTTATAGGCATCGGTCAGCGAAAACGCTGCAAAGCTGAAATTCCTTTTTTCAACACGGTCGAGCCCCTGCTTCCAGTATTCGGGAATATTGCTGTAGCCCAACATCGTTCCCAAAATACCTGCTGCATTGGAGGGGTTACAGTCAGAGTCCTGTCCGGCCCGCGTACTTATATCAATTGTTTTTCCATAATCGCCATCTCCGTACAATAAACCCAGCACAATATAAGCTGCATTCAGGCTTGCATCGATGTTAAACGCATTGAAAACCCCATCGGGACAACCTTTTTCAGACGACCACTTTTTTTGAATTTCAAACCAGTTTTGTTTCCAGTCGCCGGGATACATTTTGTGCCATTGCACCACATCGGCAATCAACTGATAAAAACGACTTTCCTGCGGAATTGCTTTCAATGCTTCATTAACGACAAACGCCACATCATCGGAAATGAAAGCCTGTGTGTACATTCCCGCAACAAACACACCGCCATACCAGCCATCTCCGAAATTCATAATGTGGCCGATACGATCGCAAATTTCAGAAGAGGCATTCATCATGCCCGGAGACATCAGCCCTGCAAAGTCTGATTCAATCTGAAAATCGATATCGTCGGCATGCGGGTTATTAAAGTAGTGCCCTGATTCGGGAGGCATAATCCCATTCAGAATATTGTACCGCGCGGCCTGATTGGCGTGCCAGAGCGGATACCGGGCATTCGCAAAGGCTTGGGCATGTAACGTATCGGATGCATCCAACCCATGCTTTTCGAAGACGGAAACAAAAGTCAGATCCATATACACATCGTCGTAAAGGCCCGGAAATTGATCGTACCAAAATTCTATCTGGTTTTCATCCCACGGTATAGGTACGTCATCATCAATCATGGTTCCCAGCCACTTGAACTCGGTTGGGCCGCCATAAGTACACCCTATGACCTGACCGGCCCAACCGCCCTTTATTTTGTCTTCCAATACTGCTTTGGAAATTGTAATCTTTTGTCCGTCTGCAAATACTGTTGATTCCTTTTGTATAGTTTTGTCTTTGCACTCGATAAACGTGAAGACTAACAGTACAATGGGGGATAGTAAAACTTTCAAATTCATGATGCGGTCTAATTTGGTTATAAAAGTACAATGAAGGAATCAAGCCATCAAAAAAATAAATTTCAGTCTATATTTCAGAAAACATTTTCATTGTCCGGCATAGATAATTGAAATAATTCCGATGGCAAAAAGAATAAACATCAGCACAAGCATACCATTGGTTCCTTTGGGTGAATTTTTAAATTCTTTCCATATAAATACTCCCCACAAAGCTGCAACAAGTGTCGCTCCCTGGCCTAAACCATAAGAAATGGCTGCGCCTGCTTTTCCTGCAGCAATCAGGTTAAGTGAATTCCCAATGCCCCAAATTATTCCACCTAAAATACCTACGAGGTGTATGGAAAAACCTCCTTTAAAATATGCTTTGTAATGGGTGGGGTTTCCACTTATGGGCTTTCTCATTAATATGGTATTGAAGAGAAAATTGCTCAGGAAAATACCGAGGGAAAAGATTACAACTGCTGTGTAAGGAGTCATCATTCCGGCAGCGGGATTCACAAAGTTATCCAGATCCATCGACCGGGCAACAAAACGGTAAAAAAACGACATTAATACACCTGCCAGCACAGAAATAAGTATTCCTTTGGTACTTACTTTCTGATTTACGGAAGAGGCTCTTTTGTAAGCCAGCGCGTTAATAATAATAGCGATGGTAATCACTCCAACTCCGAGAAATAAAAACACCGGGTCTCCCTTTTGGGAACCCAGATAGTTGATTACTACTCCGAGAACCAGGGCTAAACCAATTCCCACGGGAAAAGCGACAGCCATACCAGCAATAGCAATTGCCGTAGATAAAAGAATATTGGCTGCATTAAAAATAACACCTCCGAAAAAAGCACTGCCAATGTTGCTCCAGTCAGCCTGCCCCAAATCTGCTAAAAATCCTCTTCCGTTTTCGCCCCAACTGCCAAGGGTAAATGCAGAGATGATTGAAAGCAACAAAACGCCGGTAACATAGTCCCAGTAAAATAGTTCGTATCTCCATGTTTTTCCGGCAAGTTTTTGGGTATTTCCCCATGAGCCCCAGCATAACATGGTAATAAAGCAAAAAACAACCGCTAAAGGATAACTGCTTACAATATACATGATCGTTTGATTTTAGTTGATTTCTTGTTTTCGATGATTTAAAAATTTCCTTACCTCTTTTTCTGAAGGTATTGAAGGTTGCGCTCCCATCCGTGTTACACAGATAGCTGCGGCGGCAGTTGCAAATTCAAGAGCTTCTTTCATACGGTGTCCTTTACTCAGCTCGGCAACCATGGCGCCGCAAAAGGTATCGCCGGCCGCCGTTGAATCTATCGTATCAACTTTAAAGGCCGGGATTTTCAACTGTTCTTCTTTATTTTTAAACATGCTGCCTTCTTTACCAAGAGTTAAAACTACATTCTGTACACCCATTATTAAAAGCTTATTAACAATGGCTTCCTCTCCCAGCTCTTCCATTTTTTCTCCGGATATAATTTCTGCTTCTGTTTCATTTACAACCAAAACATGCACTGCCTTCAGGATATCATCGTCTAAGTGGCAGGCCGGAGCAACGTTTAACAATATCTTCTTCCCTTTTTTTACGGCAATCTCACAAATTGTTTTTACCGTTTCATAAGGAATTTCCATTTGTAACACAATAAAATCTGCATTTGCAATTTTTTCTTCGACAGCAATTATATATTCAGGTGTAAGCTCTTTATTGGCGCCAGGGATTATTACAATGCTGTTTTCTCCTTTTTTATCCACCCAAATCATCGCTGTCCCGGTTGGCTCATTGTCGGTAAGCAAGGATAAAGAAACATCCAACCCTTCGTTTTTGTAATACTGAAAAGCATTCTGCCCGTTAACATCATTGCCGAGGCTGGTAATAAAAGTGACGTCCCCACCTGCTCTGTGAGCAGCCAGTGCCTGGTTTGCCCCTTTTCCGCCCATGGCTTGCTGAAACGACACACCTTCAATTGTTTCACCCGCAACAGGGAATTGTTCCATTGTTGCAATTAAATCGGCATTAGAGCTTCCTATAACTAAAATTTTATCCATAACAATTTATTGATTCTCCTCCCTTTTTCCAGTTACTGTTTGGATTAAAGCATTCAGAGTATATTCTATATTTGATTCATCCACCTTTAAGTACCGATGCATCCCTTCTTTCGCTGGAACAAATTTACTATGTCCTTCATCATCAATGGTTATTGTACCGTTCGAAGATATACGGAAATAGTTTTTATGTGGCTCAACTGCATAAAGAACCGAAGTAAGATCCCACGTTTGCCTGTCATAAGGCATTTCTCCGTAAAGTTTATAAGATACACAGAGAGGATGCCTGGAAGAATTGTTAAAATCATTTAGGATACTCTGATGCGGATACAGTAATTTATTTCCTACCTCCCATCCGCTGGCAATAATTTTAGTAGGCCACTTTTCAAAAACAGTTTGAGCCGCTGGCAAATCCTGGACAATATTCCATTCAGGAAAGTCAAACTCATTTCCATACAAGCCTCCCATTACCGACAGAAATTTTACTTTCTTTTTCACCAGTTCTATACCAGCCAAATTACTAAATTGGTCTGGTTCGGAATGGAGTAGTCTTTCCAGATTTGTTTCGGGGCCGACGGCAACAATGATAACAGAACTATCCTTTTGGGAAGATAAAAGTTCACGCATTAAAATATATCCTTTTGGTATACTGTCTTTTATGGATCTTCTTGGCATCAGAATATTTTGCCCGTCAACACTTGTCTCTAAAGTTTGACGAAGATAACTGCCATCTTCCGGATTAACTCCATCATAAACATATCCAAGAGGAATATCCGGAATGTTATTAAAGTTACAATAGCCATCAACATATTCTATTGCAAACGGGTTTGCTTTGCTGAGACTTATTCCGAGTAAGTTTATTTTGCCTTGCTTGTGGTAATTTAACAGCATCTGAAGTGCAAGGACGTCATCAATATCATTGCCTAAATCAGTGTCGAATATTACCTGTATCGGTTGTTTCTCATGCTTTTCGTTGTTCGAAGGTTGGGCTTTTCTGGCCGGGCTGTTGCAAGCCGCCATTATAACAACCAATATAAAAATCGTATACCTGTTCATAATTTTTAGTTTGGAATTTTATATTTCAATGTTTTATCATGTTTTGGATCATCAAAAATTGTTGTGTCAATCTCAAAATTATCAATTTTGCTGTCCAATCCAAGGTAGCCAATTGGGTGAATGCCTCCATTAAAATAATTAGTATTGGCGAACCGGATAGAGGGCAACATCCCAGCGGGATCGAGAACTGAAATAGCTATAATATACTTTCCCGGGGTAATCGGTTGGTCAATTAACAAAGACTCATTTATTATATAAACAGGAGGCTCAATCAGGTATTTTTCTTTTTCAATGCTCCAGTTTTCTCCAGGCATCCATTGGGATATTTTAACAGAATCCAGCATTTTACTCCATACTTTTTTATGGGTAGACGCATCGAGCAGGCTTATTTCAACTGGCCAATCATAATAAAATGGTGATGAACCTTTGTTTGTCAGTTTAAATTGAATATTAAAAGGGGTACCTTTTTTAATTTGGCGAGGGTAATCAAATTCAGACAATACAAATCTATATCCCAGAGATTTTTGAATTAAGTCGGCATTCGGAATAAATTCCGGATCGTTAAAATTGGCCCATGTTATTCCTCCCAAATGATTGCAATGCAGATTTCGAATCTGTTCAATAATTACCTGGCGTGTTGCCTCATCATTGGCACAATCTTCGAAACTCCTGAATCCCTGCGATTGTAAATTCCCCCAATTCCAGGTAACTTCTCCGCCTATAGGCTGAGTTTTCCACCGGTCTTCCAATTTGAGCATTTCATTGTACCCTCGGTCTATTTCCTGCTCTATAGCCCACGAATCCCAATATATGCCAAACTCATAATCTTCAAATTCATAAGCATAACGTACCATCACTTTTTTGTTCTTAAAGGCTTTTGAAAAGGCATCGCCTAAAATTTTTTCAATACCAGGAATCCATGTTCGGTTGGCAACATGCTTGGGCTCATCGTGAGGAGGCCAATATGTGGAGATGTCGGGATCATGATGTTCTCCCCATTCTCCAATAATTCCCATTTCAACATATGCCACACGCGGATCATTATCCCAGGCTTTCCCCATTTTTTCAATCAAGTTCATAACTCTTTCCGGGAAAGATGGATCAAAATAACCTCCTCTTATAGGTTTAATGGAATCCCCGGGTTCAACCATTGCACCTACTGAACCTGGAATCTGTTTGTAGGGAGAATCGTATTCAGGTAACATATCATCTGCCCAGTGGGTTCCATTCAAATCATCCGGGTTGTATGGGTCTTGAGGTTGGCCTCCGTGCCAAGGTTCCAGCCACACAATAAATACTCTTGGAATGACTTTCATATTAATGTCTTCAACACCTTCCCAACGATAATTGCTGTATTCAATTATTTTATCAACTCCATCGGTAATGCTGTTTTCCACCCTGTCCCATGGCATATACTCTTTTATCATTGTTCCATAAGGGTATGGATATTCGTTCCGTTTTATATCAACACCAGGGTTGAAATATTCCCTGAATCCCTTCATCGGATTTCGCAAAGCACGATTGTATTCCTCAAATGAAACAGATACATTTTTATTGGAAACCGATATTTTGTATTGAGCAAATACGATTGAGTTTAAGAAGAATAGAAATACAATAAAAACTAATATTCTTTTCATTGACTAATTATTAATTACATATTTCAATGTTTTGTCGCCGGCTATGTCATCAAATAGCTTAGAGTCTATTTTGAAATTATCGATATCCATATCAATTCCAACATAGCCTATAGGATGCCTTCCTCCTTCAAAATAATTTCTTGTCGCAAACCTTATGGAAGGCAGCATCCCGGCAGGGTCCAGAATTGCTATTGAAAGTATATATTTACCTGGCTCAATATTGGATTCGATATTTAAATTTTTAGTTATTGTATAAGTTTTAGCTTCTTGATCATACGAATTTACAGAGGCTTTCCAATTATCTCCAGGCATCCATTCGGTAATATTTACATCATCCAATATGGTTGACCACACTGGTTTTTGCGTATCTATATCAAGAAGAGAAATTTCGACAGGCCAATTATAATAGAACGGAGAAGAACCAGTGTTCACTATGCTAAAATTAATATCGAATGGAACATCTGATTTTATTTTGGTTGGGTAACTGAATTTTTTCAGGACAAAACGATATCCCAGTATTTTCTGTATCTGGGAAATATTATCGAGAAATTCTTTATTGGAGAAATCAGCCCAGGTTACTCCTCCCAGATGATTTGTATGCAAAGTGCGAATCTGGTTTATTATGAGTTGACGTGTCGAACCATTGGCAACACAATCTTCCAGACTACGATAGCCTGCACTGTAAAGGCTCCCCCAATTCCATGTTATTTCACCTCCCATGGGCTGCGTCTTCCATCTGTTGGGAGAAAATTTTTGGATTGAATTATAACCACGTTCCTCCTCTTCATCAATAGCAAAAGAATCCCAGTAGTTACCAAATTCATAATCCTGAAAATCGTATGCATACCGCACCATGACTTTTTTATTCTTAAATGCCTCAGAAAAAGCATCACCCAATACTTTTTCAATACCTGGAATCCATGTACGGTTATCCACATGATAATCCTGGTGAATGGGTTTCCAGTAGTTTGATATACAGGGATCATGGTGCTCCCCCCACTCTCCGATAATTCCCATCTCGATATAAGCCACCCGAGGGTCGTTATCCCATGCTTCCCCCATTTTTTTGACAAGTTCTTTTATCCGGTCAGAGAATGAAGGATCGAAATATCCCCCCGTACTTGGAGTGTCTTCATCTTCAGAACGCTTCACCGGAGGGAAATCAGAGGGCCAGTGCCAACCATTTAAATCATCGGGATTGTCAGTGTATGTATTTTTTGCATATCCGCCATTGTATTTTTCCATCCAAACAATATAGGGGCGGGGAATAACTTTCATATTAATGTCTTCAACACCTTCCCAACGATGGTTGCTGTATGCAATCACCTTTTCAACTCCATCTGACTCTATGTTTTCCATCATATTCCATTGCATATACTCTTTTACTATTGAGCCAAAGGGTAGGGGATATTCAGTGCGCTTGGTGTCATAACCCGGGCCAAAGTATTCCCGCAACCCCTTCATAGGGTTGCGGAAAGCCTTAGGATATTCATATGGAGAAACATAGACAACTCCATCAAATACTTCGGTATCGGTTATATCGGCCATTGGGTTATCATCATCCTTTGAGCATGCTGCCAGTACGACAACAAAAACAAAGCTTCCTGCAATTAATTTTAAAAGATGTATCATTTTTTATTTGGCAATTTAATATCCCGGGTTTTGATCTCCCTTCATTGCATCATTCGCATCAATAGCAATTTGCGGAATGGGATAAACTGTTTTCTGATTCGACCCAATGTTAATCCCATTTCCGGGATAAGCAGTCTGTACCTGTTCATTAAGCTTTCTGAAGCGGATTAAGTCAAAACGACGGTGCCGTTCACAGCACAGTTCATGTAAGCGTTCTTCTAACAAAACATCCGAAAATTCGGACACAGACAATCCGTCACTTTCTGTTATACTTGCTAAACCGGCCCGGGTACGTACTTCATTTAAATAGTCATATTTTTTACCAGATGAATCATCCAGGTTATTCAATGCTTCGGAAGCCATTAAAAGTACATCGGCATAACGCATATATATATAATTTAAGTCGTCATCTTCAATTTGATTGCCATAATTTGCATCGTAATATTTTTTTGTAGCAGGTGGCGACTGAACAATTCCTTTATACTCTGTCCAGAAGAATTCCGTTTTCCTTCTGTCATTATTGTCATACGAATCGTAAAGATATTGAGTTGGTCCAAAACCTCCCCAACCAAAACCTCCGGCTGTAGGGCCACCTCCGCCCCGTGGTCCCCAGTATGAGGATTGTATACTCCCTTCAAGCCCCCAATATCCAGAATGACTCCACTGAACTTCAAAAATATTCTCATACTCTTCATTTTTATGCTCAGGGTCAAAAATATCTGCATAGTTTTGATACAAATGAAAATTCCCAATGACCTTATTTAGTGCTTCAAGTGCTTTAGCAGATTTACCCCATTGCAAATAAACTCTACCTAATAATGCATTGGCAGCATAACTTGTAGCACGACCTTTGTCGTTACTCTCAGTCCATTGTTCAGGAAGATTTTCGGCAGCATAGTGCAAGTCCTCTGTAATAAGTTCATAAACTTCATCAACCGATTCACTCCGTGGTTTGGCAATTTCACTTTTATCAACGGAAGCCGATGTCCATATTGGTACCCGCCCATACATTCTGGCTAGTTCAAAATAAAATATTCCGCGTAAGAACCTGGCTTGCGCAATCATCGAATTTTTCTGTTCATTGGAAATAGATGTATTATCCGGCATGTCAACTATTATATTGGCACACTTTACACCCTCGTAGCAAAATACGTAATGATTATATAAAAAGGGATGATTTGCAGTATAAGTATAGTACATTAATTCAACATATGCTGCCCAACTCAAATCATAAGGTTGAACCTCATCTGTCCCAAATTCACCTAAAACAATCGGGAGTTTTTCACCAGTAACCTCCTGGAGTTTTGCATAAGCAGCAATTAAAGCAGCATCCCAGTCTTCTGCAGTAGTAAACGAATTTTCTGGAGTTAGCGAACTTTTGGCCGTTTCGTCCAGGAAATCTTCACAGGACATTGAAGAAACCAGCAGAAAAGTTATACTTATGATATATAATAATTTTTTCATAATGTTTTATTTACTTTTTTGACAACGCTTAAAAATTAATTGAAACACCACCAATAAATGCCCTGGCTCCTGGATAGGTGTTGGACTGCTGGGAAGCTTCAACATCATATCCTGAATATTTAGTAAAAGTATACAGGTTTTGAACGGAGATAAAGCCACGTATGCTAGTGGCTTTTATATTATCAGTCCACCTGTGAGGAAGAGTGTAACCAAGCTCCAGGTTTTTTATCCGGATAAAAGTACCATCTTCGAGGTTGGCATTTGTTCCGTCTCCATTGGAGTATGAACTTCCAATTCTTGGGGCAGGATATTTATTGCTCGGGCGCTCTTCCTTCCAGTAGTTATTATAATAATCAACACTTGAGTTTCCCCAGGTATTATAAGAATTAAAAAAGCGGAGCATTGAGTTGTTTATGTAGTAACCACCTGCATAATTGATGAAAACAACAAGGTCGAGCCCTTTATATTTGAAAGTGTTTGACATTCCTCCATAATACTTTGGAGTACTTTGTCCGCAAAATGTGCGATCATCACTATTTATTTGATTATCCGGAGTCAAATCCTTTATTTTTCTGTCTCCAGGCTGCGCATTATAAATTGCAGCCTCCGAAGATTCATTCATCTGCCAAATTCCATCAGACTCAAGCAAATAATACTCACCCAGTGAATGACCTATGAAAATACTTTTATTGATATCCGTTTTACCATCATAAAGTTCAACTACATTGTTATGGTTATAAGTGAAATTGAAAGAAGTAGTCCATTGGAAATTATATGTATTTACATTGACTGTATTAATCGTTAATTCAATACCACTATTATCCAGGATGCCTACGTTTGTAAGCGAAGATTGGTATCCGGATTCGAGAGGCAATATAACAGACCATAGAAGATCAGTAGATCGTTTATAATAATATTCAATACTACCGGCAATGTGGTTTTTAAAGAATCCATAATCAAGGGCGATATCAACTTGGCTTGATTTTTCCCAGGTTAAATTAGGGTTGCTAATAGAGGTATATGTTGCACCGGTATAAAGGTTTCCATTAAGTACATAGTTGTTGTTTTCACCCCCTCTGGAAACAAGTGCCGAGTACCTGTAGTCCCCGATGGACTGATTCCCAAGCATTCCCGCGCTTATGCGTAATTTTAGATTATCGATTTTATCAAAATTTTTCATGAAGTCTTCTTCAGTAATTCTCCATGCAGCAGCCAAAGAAGGAAAATATCCCCAACGGTGCCCCGGAGCGAACTTTGAAGAACCATCGGCACGCATGGTAAACGTAAGTAAATAGCGCTCTTTATAATTATAATTTGCCCGGATATAAAAAGAAGTTAGGGTAGATGCTGAAGCATAAGAGTTGTTAGGACCATATTCACTTCCTCCGCCAAGATTATAATATTTTGTAATGGGATCGATTCCTTTAGCCTGAGCTAAAGAATGTTGGTATTCCGATTTTGATGCTGAAGCTCCTCCCATTACCTTGATTTTATGTACATCAAAACTATTTTCGTAGGTAATGGTGTTTTCTGTTTGCCAGTAACGATTTTTGCTGTTGGAAATACTTGCAACTCCTTCAGAAGAATAGTGCTGTCCCATGCGCGGATCCTCGTATTCATTTGTAACATTGAATCCCATCTGTCCGGCGTTATCTGTCTTTATTTTCAATTTTTCAACAGGCTCAAATTCAATATAAAAGGAGCCGTTCATGTTCGTTCTTTGGGTTGTGCGGTCCAGAAGATTGACAATTGCAACAGGGTTTGCTTTTGTATTCAGAAACCCGTCAAAGTATTCTCCATCGGTATCGTAGATTGGAGCCGTAGGCTGAGAAGATATTGCACTATACATGGTTCCATAAAGTTCATCTGATTCTTCGTTTATATTCTTAATCTTAGATTCCATGAAGTTAAAGCGCACTCCCATATTTATCCAGTCATTCAGTTTGCTGTCGTTATTATAACGTAAGGTTAACCGGTTATACCACGAATTTTTTACAACACCTTCCTGATCATAATAATCAAGGCCAAGAAAATGGGTTGATTTCTCATTGCCCCCCGAAACGGTGGCGTTGTAATTTTGAAAACTTCCAGGTTGGGTTACCGCATTTTGCCAGTCGGTTGTTTCTCCGCGACTGAGTTGCAACAATTCAGCAGTAGTCCAGGTATAATTCTGTCCTGATGTTGTCACAAGATCATAATATTGCTGCGAATTCATTAAATCCATCTTGTTCATCATATTGAGTGCTCCTCCCTGAACATTAAAAGAAACCCTTGTTTTACCAGCTGATCCCTTTTTGGTAGTGATAAGAATTACACCATTTGATCCGCGGTTTCCATAAATTGATGCTGCTGATGCATCTTTAAGGATTTCGATTGATTCAATATCTCCGGTTGCAACATCTCCAAGTGAAGACGGAATACCATCGACTATTACTAAAGGGGAATTACCAGCATTTACAGAGCCTTTCCCACGTATAACAATGGATGCGTCTGCCCCGGGTTTTGCACTTGGCTGAGTAACCTGAACACCCGCTGCCATCCCTTGAAGGGCATTGCCTGCTAGTCCTACTTTAGTGTTTTTAAGGTCATCTGATTTAACGGATGCTATAGAGCCCGTCAGGTCACTCTTTTTTGAGGTTCCATATCCAATAACTACAACATCCTCAAGGTCATAGTTGTCAGGAATCATGCTCACATTGATTTTTCCCTGTCCGTTGTAGGTTATCTCCTGTTTAATCATTCCAATAAACGAATATACCAGGATGTCATTTTTAGCAATATTCATTGAATACTGCCCATTTACATCAGTTGTAACCCCTGTTTGGGTCCCTTTTATAATAACAGTAACACCCACTAATGGATTTGATTCAGAATCCACTACGGTTCCTGAGACTCTGTTTTGAGCAAAAGCAATAGAAAAGCTTCCCAAAAACATTAATAATACCAGAATATTTCTTTTCATAATTATTTTTGAACTAGTTTTTTGTTAAAATTGACGAATTGGTCTTGCTGCAATTGCCCAAACATCGCATGGAGCTGCACCTGTAATTAGTGTTTCTGATTCCCAGAAGTTTACATAGTGGTATGCCCATGCCCAGTTAGAGCCGGGAATAACAGATGAGGTCCAGTAGTTTTGAGCCGGTACAAATTCGTAGGCATTTGCAAGAGTGGCCCTGTAATTGAATAATTCTGTCATTTCATTGAGGGAGCCGAGGAACCAATCATTATATATAATTCCATTAATTTCTACAGAATATTGGCCACATAGTTCTGCGACAGTGGGTTCTGCCGAGTTTCCTGCAGCACGCCACAATGCAATGCCATCAATCAAAATATCAGTATTGTTTTTTCCTGTAAAAATATCTTCCGATACACCAGATGCATATGGATCCACTTGAATGCTCGGGCCAAATACTTGTTCATTCACAACATTCTCTTGTGCTGCAATCAAACCATGAACTCCGTTATCTGAAGTATAAAACACAACTCCGCCTCCAATTTGATCGCCTACATTTACCGGAATGTTAATGGTACCCATATTACAGGTTTTTTTCCCCCGTAGAAGAGTAATATTATTCATTCCGTAGCATCCGTCCGGAACGGTAAAAGATACTCCATCAGTTGCCATATCTGTTTCTGCAACATAAGAAATTCCTTGTGGATAATAGTCTGACTCAAAAAGTACTTGATCTCCATTCATAAATCCTTCACCAGTTATAACAAGATCTTCCCCAGATTCGGCAGATGCAGGGACCGAAAGATTATCAATAGTGAAGACAAAGGCTACAAAAAGGTGTTCGCCAAGAACCGTTGTCAGATTATTACGCGTAACTGACACTTCGTACTCACCGCCTGCAATCTCCGGGACAAAAATTTTAATCCCGTAGTTGTCTGCGGACATAACAGGGGCAGTAAAATCAGCTTCCTCTTCTAAGGATCGGCAAGAAATGGAATCTTCAGAAGAAAAGCCAATACCATTAATATAAACATTCCTGCCAGGAATGGTGCTGCTCTGAGATGGCATGCTCACGTACTTTATAACAGGAGAAATTGCATCTCCGATCAGAATGGTTGCCTCATCCTCTTTGCAGCTTGTTGTTATAAGTAAAAGTGTAAAGAAGATGAAGATTAAGTTAGAAATTCTTTTCATTATTATTATTGATTAAATGTTGATAAATAGGAATAAAAAATAAAATGTGACGTCATTCGTCTGGCTGAATAGTAAGGATGCATATCTAAATGAATTGAAATGAACTTTGTGATAATACTATCTAAATTGTATTAATTGAACAAGGTCATATTTTGGATAACCTTTAATAGTTCGACCTCTAAAAATTCTTCTTCAATATTTTTGTTCTAAAAATGAACAGTTGTTACCGCCTGCTTTACGAAACAGGAAGGCTTAACAGTAGAAGAAGTTCTCATGAAAAAAATACCAACGGCTCTCTGATGAGGTGTAACTTGTTATTTTGTATTTTTTTTTTGGTTTTGTTTATTGTCTTGTTTCATTGTAATAGAGAATTGATTAATATTCTGCAAACATAGGAAACAGAAACTATTTGTACAAACGTTTGCGCAGAAAAGTGAAAAAATCTTTGTTCTTTTTTGAGATTGCTTTTGGTGTTGTCTTTTAGTTGTTTGTTTTCTAGTGTTTTGTGTGCGCCGCGTCACTGCAGCTAGCCTAATCATATATCTCAATAATTCAATTTGTCATTATTCTTTTACTAAAAACTGATTGTAGAATTCTGATATGTCTGTGCAGGCAATTGTAGACTGACTTGTTTGTTTTTTTGTTGTGTTTGTGCTAATACTATTGTGGGTGAGTGTTTTGTAATATATTTTTCCTTTTGTTGAATTTTTAACATAAATGGCTATATTTGCGTAAACGATTGTACATTTGCTATGGCCACACATAAAGTAAGTATAACAGACATCGCACAAAAGACTGGACTTTCCACAACAACTGTTTCAAGGGTTTTAAGTGGAAAGGCCGAACAATACCGCATTGGTAAAAAATCGCAGCAAAAAGTAAAAGAGGCAGCTAAAGAGATGCATTATGTTCCCAATCATTTTGCCGCCAACCTGCGTACCGGAAAAAGCAATACCATTGCACTTATTCTTCCATCGCTCAGTAACCCATTCTTTGCATCTATTGCGAGCGAAATAAATGCTGAAATCAGGAGGTTTGGCTACATTACTATTATTAGCGACAGCGACGAAAACCCGGAGATTGAAAAAATGGAGCTGGAGCAATTAAGGGCACGGAATATCGAAGGCCTGGTTATTGCCCCCTGCAGTGACCACTGGGAGCACATTCAGGAACTATATGAAGAGGGGTTGCCTGTGGTTTGTGTCGATCGTTATTTTGAAGATTTGGATATTCCTTATGTTTCAACTGATAATTACGAAGGGGCTAAAATGGCTACCAGGCACTTAGTCGAAAACGGACACAAAGCTATTTCCTGTATACAGGGGGTTCGTTCTTCTACTCCAAACAAGTTGAGGGTAAAAGGTTTTACAGAAACAATGAATGATGCGGGGCTACATGATTACAGTGTGGTTGGCGACGATTTTACCGTGCAGAATGGTTACCTTGAAACGAAATTGCTGCTTCAGCAAGGGAAGCGGCCAACGGCCCTGTTTGCCCTGAGTAATACCATTGCAATGGGGTGTATGAAAGCCTTAAAAGAAGAAAATATCCGTATCCCGGATGACATCTCGCTGATAACATTTGACGAACACCCGTACCTCGATTATTTGGCGACTCCTCTCTCTTGTGTTGCGCAGCCTGTTAGTGACATCAGTAAAATAGCCATCAAATTTCTTTTTGCGAAATTAGACAATGGCGATTTTAAACCCAGTCAGGTGTTGCTTAAACCCAAAATACAAATAAAGGAATCTGTTGGGAAAATGAGATAGTTGTTTTTCAGAAGCAAACAATCCGGAATGTTATTAAAAGAAAAAGAGCTGCAAAAAACATTTTTTTGCAGCTCTTTTTCTTTTAAGTGGGAACAACTGGATTCGAACCAGTGACCCCCTGCTTGTAAGGCAGGTGCTCTGAACCAGCTGAGCTATGCTCCCTTTATTCTTTTTAGAACGTTTGCCCTTCCCTGAAAGGCGCTGCAAATATAAAACCTATTTTCAGTTTTGCAAAAATAATTTATAAAATTTCTGCAACAACAAAAGTACTGCCCCCCACAAAGACGATATCGTTTTTGTCGGCACGGCTTCTGGCAGAAGCAAAAGCCTTTTCAACCGAGGAAAATGTTGCTCCGTTTAATCCGTATTCGGAAGCCAAAAGGGCCAGTCCTTTTTCGTCCAGGCCGCGCGGAATATCCGCCCGGGTAAAATAGTATTCAGCATCTGGCGGCAATAAACTTAGGATACGTTTTGTGTCCTTGTCGTTTACCACCCCCAGAACGATATGAAGTTTTTTGCAGGGAGTTTGGTTTAACTGGCTGACAACCTCTGTCATTCCTTCTGCATTGTGGGCGGTATCACATACTAAAAGCGGGTTGTAGCCTAAAATATGCCAGCGGCCCTGAAGCCCCGTCATTTTTTTTGCAATGGCCAGGCCAAGCAGTAAGCTTTCATCCGAAATTTCCCATTCCATCTGCCGGAGTAGTTCCACTGTTTTCAGCACGGCCGGAAGATTTTTTTGCTGGTACATTCCTTTTAGATCAAGTTTTACCTGAGAAAAAAGTGTTTCCCCGTTTTTTTCTACCGAGAGTAACTGGTTCCCGTCAGTATCTGTCAGGGCATAAGCGACCGAATATTCCTGGTCGGCATAAAACAAAGGAGCCAGTTTTAGGGCAGCAACCTCGTCAAAAACTGGTTTTGTTTCAGTCTGTGAAGTTCCGATTACAACTGGTACACCTGCTTTAATAATGCCGGCCTTTTCCAGGGCAATTTTTTCGGGCGAATCGCCCAGAATGGCTGTGTGATCCAGCCCGATGTTGGTAATAATGCTTACTTCAGGGGTAATAATATTGGTCGAATCAAGCCTTCCTCCCAATCCAACTTCCACAATGGCAATGTCCACCTGACGTCGTGCGAAGTAATCGAAAGCCATTGCTACCGTGAGTTCGAAAAAGGAGGGCTCAATTTTCCACAATTCATTGTTAGTTCTGAATGTATCTACCCATTCTACCACCTCGTCTGTCGAAATCATTTCACCGTTTATCCGTATCCGTTCCCTGAAATCTTTCAGGTGTGGCGATGTATAAAGACCGGTTTTGTATCCGGCTGCCTGAAAAACGGCTGCCAGCATGTGGGAGACTGAACCTTTTCCGTTGGTGCCGGCCACATGTATGGTCTTAAAATGCCTGTGCGGGTTTCCGTAATAATTGTCGAGCCTGAGGGTATTGTCCAGGTTGTCTTTGTAAGCGGCAGGTCCGATTCGCTGATACATTGGTAACCTGGAGAACAAAAAGTCAAGTGTTTCTGTGTAGTCCACCTAAAGAAAATTAAAATTTATTAACCGCTGCAAGTTTATTAAAAATTGAAATACCCGTGTATAAATACCATTAATTTATCTACATTTCGGAAATTCAATTTAAAAACGATGTTAAGTAAAACAAGCAAAAGTAAGATTTTCATTCTTGATACGAATGTTATTTTACACGATCATACCTGTATTTATCAGTTTCAGGATAACGACATTATTCTTCCGATAACCGTACTGGAGGAACTGGATAAATTTAAAAGGGGAAACGACCTTATTAATTACCAGGCCCGGGAATTTGTAAGGGTGCTCGATGAAATTGTGGGTGACGAATTATTTAACGGGGGTAAGTCGCTGGGGAAAGGAAAAGGGAAATTGCGTATTGAAACGGGAAAACCTTTTTCAGAATCATTAAAGACTTCTTTCCGGGAAGATATTCCCGACCATCGTATCCTGGCAATTGCCGAATACATGACCCAATCGTATCCGAAGAGAAAAACCATTTTGGTCAGCAAAGACATTAATTTGCGGATGAAGGCCAAATCGTTGGGGATCTCGGCAGAGGATTACAAAACCGACCAGGTTACCGATGAAAATGTGTTGTCTAAAACCATTACCACCTTTGATAATTTTGACGATACTTTAATCAGTACAATGTATGAAAATGGTTCGGTTGGAGTAGAGGAGATAAAACAGGAAGTAAGGCCGGAACCCAATGAATGTTTCATCTTTAAAGGAAACAATTCGAGTGTGCTGGGGCGTTTTGATGCCGCTTCCAAACGGATGCAGCGGGTAGAAAAAAAGTCAGCTTACGGAATTAAACCGCGCAATGCCGAGCAAACATTCAGCCTGAATGTATTAATGGATCCCACAATCCAGTTGGTGGCGCTTACCGGGAAAGCAGGTACGGGAAAAACGTTGCTGGCGTTGGCTGCCGCCATCGAAATGCACAAATCGTTTGACCAGATTTTACTGGCCCGTCCCATCGTGGCGCTCAGTAACCGCGATTTGGGCTTCCTGCCCGGAGATGCTTCCGAAAAAATTAATCCGTACATGCAGCCGTTGTTTGATAACCTTTCGGTAATAAAACATGTGTTTAACCCGAGAAGTAAGGAATATCTGCAGATTGAAGAGTTGCAAAAGGAAGAAAAACTGGTAATTACCCCGCTGGCGTATATAAGGGGACGCAGTTTATCCAATTCGTTTTTTATCATTGATGAAGCCCAGAATTTAACGCCGCATGAAATTAAAACCATCATTACCCGGGCCGGCGAAGGGACCAAAATGGTATTTACCGGTGACCTGCAGCAAATAGACTCTCCTTACCTCGATATGAAATCGAATGGCCTGGCCTATATGACCGACCGCATGCGAAACCAGGATCTTTTTGCCCACATAAATCTTGTGAAAGGAGAACGCAGTTACCTGGCCGAACTGGCAAGTAACCTGCTTTGAGCGCTTTTTGACATCAACAGCTTTTTTCTATTTTTGCAGTTGATTTGGCCACTGACAGGGATTCGTTACATTTTTTACAAAGAATCAAGTTCGTCTGAGTCGAAATTAACCTGTGCATAAACTTTATTAAAACAAATTTGTATAATACAGGTTAAAAAGATTTTAAATGAATTACGAAGGGAAAAAAGCTGCTTTTTATACGTTGGGATGTAAACTCAATTTTTCTGAAACTTCCTCTATTGCCGGGACTTTCAAAGAAGTAGGGTTTGAAAGGGTAGGTTTCGAAGAGGAGGCCGATGTTTACGTAATCAATACGTGTTCTGTTACTAACCAGGGAGATAAAGCCAGCCGGAATATAGTACGGCAGGCGGTGCGGAGAAATCCTAATGCCATGGTGATTGTGGTGGGCTGCTATTCACAGTTGAAACCGGAAGAGGTGGGCCATATTGAAGGAGTTGATATGGTGTTGGGAACCCAGGAAAAATTTAATATCCCTGCCTACCTCGGCAATCTCGAAAAACGCAAGTCCACCGAAATAAAGGTTACCCGGCTGGCCAATATAAAAAGCTACCATAAAGCATTTTCATGGGGCGATCGCACCCGCAGTTTCCTGAAGATTCAGGATGGTTGCGATTATTACTGCTCGTTTTGTACCATTCCTTATGCCCGTGGGAGAAGCCGGAACGATACCATTGAAAATACAGTGAAAGAGGCTCGCAAAGCAGTGGAGAAAGGCTACAAGGAGGTTGTTCTGACGGGCGTAAATATTGGTGACTTTGGAAAAACAACCAGTGAAAATTTTCTGGATTTGCTGAAAAACCTGGAAAAAGTGGACGGATTGCACCGTTTGCGTCTGGGATCCATTGAGCCCAACCTTTTAAAAGATGAGATTATTAAACTGGTGGCCGAATCAAAAGTGATTATGCCGCATTTTCATATCCCGCTGCAATCGGGCTCCGATGAGGTGCTGTCGCTGATGAAACGTAAATATTCTACCGGGTTGTTTGCCAAACGCATCCAGCGGATTCGTGAATTGATTCCCCACGCTTTTGTTGGGGTGGATATAATTGCCGGGACAAACGGTGAAACGGAAGCGCTTTTTCAGGAGTCCTACGATTTTATTAACGGGCTGGAAATTTCGCAGTTGCATGCTTTTACATACTCCGAAAGAAGCGGTACCCAGGCGCTTAAAATCCCCTGGAAAGTGGAGGTGGAGGACCGTAAACGCCGTACCCAGATGTACATCAATCTTTCAGAGAAAAAGCTGAGGGCATTTTATGAGAAACATCTGAATACGAACCAAACAGTATTGTTCGAGTCGAAAAAGAACGGGGAAGAGATGGTCGGATTCACCGAAAATTATATTAAGGTGGAAACTCCTTTCAGGGAAGATTTGATAAATGAAATGCAACGCGTGAGACTTCAATCCATTCTGCCCAACGGACATGTAGCCGTTAATTTTGATTGACCTTCCCAAATACAGGTTCCATTAGCATTAATTTCAAAAAAAATGACACATAGTATCAATTATCAACTTATTTGCCGTAAGGTACAGGAGATTGCCCGCGAAACAGGAAACTTTATCCGGGGTGAACGTGAAAAAATTTCGGAAAAGGATGTGGAACTGAAAAGTGTTTCCAGCCTGGTTACTTATGTCGATAAAACAGCAGAATCCCGGATTGTGGCCGCGTTGAGGGAACTGATTCCGGACAGCGGTTTTATTACCGAAGAAGGTACAGCCAGCCATTCGAATGAAAAGTTCAGATGGATTATTGATCCGTTGGATGGCACCACCAATTTTATTCACGGCATTGCGCCCCACTCGGTAAGTATTGCCCTGCTGGAGGACGATGAACTTGTAGTGGGCGTGGTTTACGAAGTGGGGCAAAACGAAATGTTTTACGCCTGGAAAGGCAGCCCGGCTTATTTGAATGGAAAAGAAATCAAGGTTTCCCCTACATCAAAAATAGAGGACACGCTGATTGGCACCGGTTTCCCTTACTATGCTTTCGACCGGGTTGATGATTACATAGCTGCCATGCGCTATTTAATGGAACACACACGGGGTTTGCGCCGTTTTGGGTCTGCTGCCGTAGATTTGTCCTATGTGGCAGCTGGTCGTTTTGATGGTTTTTTCGAACATGCGCTTCACTCCTGGGATGTGGCTGCCGGGGTTTTTATTTTGCAGCAGGCTGGCGGAAAAGTATCCGATTTTAACGGGGAAAATAATTGGCTTTTCGGGGGCGAAATTGTGGCGGCAAGCAACAATTTTTTTGGTGAATTTTATACCGTTGTTCATAAACATTTGGGAAATTAAGCGTTTGTTTATGTCTTCGTCCAAACTTGTGAAAGCTGAATTCAATGGTCAATACAAATTTTAGTTGTATTTTTCAGGTATATTTTTCAATGACTAAAATTTAAGCCATGGCCGAAAAAGAGATTGCCTTGTTAAAAACTCAGATCGCCCGGCTCGACGAGAAAAAGTTCGATCTGGAAGCCTGGAAAAATCACACTGAGATTTTTCTGGAACGTATTTTCGGAAAAGACAGTCCCAAGTTGAAAATGATACACAATTTACATTACGATTATTCGAGTTGGAGCCTGCGCGATACTTATGCGGGTGGTTCAACCAAAGATAAGGATCCGGTAAGGATTCAGGCGAAAGAAATTCTGGGAGCTATCATTACAGAGTTGGAAACCCTGGGTTTACCCCGGGGAAAACAGGAAAAGTTAAAAATGAAGGAGTTGCTTGATGATGAATTAACAGGCAGGCAGGTGAAGGAGATTGATACTTTGCTGAGTTCCGACGACCCGGAAAAGACAGAAAAAGTGGCCAAAATACTGGAGACCATTCCGGTTGAAAACCTGGCAGCCACTATCGCCAAACTCCTTACTTCTTAAACTGTTTTTATGCCGGAAAACGCTAAAATTGCTATTGTAATACTCAATTGGAACGGAGAAAAGCTTTTTGGTACTTTTCTGCCATCCGTCATTCACAATGCTTCAAGCCCAAATACAACCATTTATATTGCCGATAATGGTTCCACAGACAACTCGCTTGGTTTGCTGAAGGAAAAATTTTCTGAAGTTAAAATCATTGAGCTGAAAAAAAATTACGGTTTTGCTGAAGGATACAACCGGGCGCTGGAACAGGTGGAGGCGGATTATTTTGTTTTGCTCAACTCCGATGTGGAAGTAACCCCCAATTGGCTGGCTCCCTGTATCAAAATACTGGAAGAGGATGAAAAAATGGCAGCCGTCCAACCTAAAATCCTGAGTTACGAAAGTCCACATCAGTTTGAATATGCCGGAGCAGCCGGTGGTTTTATCGACAAGTTTGGCTACCCCTTTTGTCGCGGCCGTATTTTGAACCGCATGGAACCTGATTTGGGGCAGTATAACCAACCATCTTCCCTTTTCTGGGCCAGTGGCGCCTGTATGGTCGTTAAAGCAAAACTATTCAGGGACGTAGGAGGATTCGACAGTGATTTTTGGGCCCACATGGAAGAAATCGATCTTTGCTGGCGCCTCAAAAGTCAGGGATATAAAATCGGCTACCAGCCTGAAAGTGTGGTTTTTCATCTTGGCGGCGGTACGTTGTCCTACAATAGCCCCAAAAAAGTTTACCTCAATTTTCGGAACAACCTGTTTATGTTGTTTAAAAACCTGCCCAGGAATCAGTTTCGCCGTATCTTTTTTGCCCGAATGGTACTGGATGGGGTGGCAGCTGTCAAGTTTATTTTGGGGTTCCATTTTTACAGTTTTTGGGCGGTGGTAAAAGCACATGCATCTTTTTACCGGAACCTGGGAAGTCTCATTCAAAAGCGTAAAAAAATGCTCCTGCAGATAACTGTGAGTGAGCACAAAGAAATTTACCCCAAAAGCATCATGTGGAAATTTTTTATTCAGAGAAAAAGAAGGTTTTCAGAATTACATTTTAATCCGGAAAAATGAACCGAAAATTAACTTTTGAAGAAAAGGTTTATACCTATCATATTGATTTTGTGGGTCATGTTAACAACATCGTTTATGTCCAGTGGCTGGAAAACGGACGTGTAAAACTGCTCGAAGCCATGGGCATTCCGGTAACCAACCTGGCGCACGGAGAGGGCATTGTTCCCGTACTTACCGAAACAACCATTGCATACAAAAAGCCATTGTTTCTGGATAACACAGTAACCGTTGAAACCTGGATTTCAAAATTGAACAATGCTTCGGCCATTATGGCTTTTCGGTTCCTGAATGAAAAAGGAGAATTGTGTGCCGTCGCAAAGCAAAAGGGCCTGTTTATCGATCGTAAAACCATGCGTCCTGCGCGTCTCTCCGCAAAAAACCGCGAAGCATTCGAACAGTTTCTTATCGAATAAAATCCGCGGGTTCAGTTTTTATCACCAACATTTTCAGGACAAAGCATTTTGCGCCTACGTATAAATACGTAGATGCAAAATACGTTTAATAACGGTTTTCGGCCAGCCTGCATTTTGGAACCTTTGTAGTTAAAATGCAGTCAGCATCATGCATTCAAAATTAAACAGCTTATTAAAAAGTGATGTGCGGCTTGAAGAAGGCCTGACAGCCTGCATGAACTGTGGAATTTGCACGGCTATTTGTCCGGCTGCCGAATATTTCGAATACGATCCGCGGAGTATTGCTGTTACTGTGCAGTCGGGTAACGAAGAGGAAATAGCTACTCTGCTGGAAAGTGACACCATTTGGTACTGCGGGCAGTGTATGTCGTGCAAAACCCGTTGCCCCCGAAATAATTGTCCGGGGTTAATCATTAGTGTTTTGCGGAAGGTGTCTCAGGAAACAGGGGCTTTTGTACAGAGCAGAATGGGGCGGCAGCAATACCTGATTGTAAAAAATATCGGAATGAATATCCTGAATTACGGGTACTGCGTTCATCCAACCATCCTGATGCCGGAAAACCATCCGGAGCAGGGACCTGTGTGGAAGTGGGTGTACGAAAACATGGGCGAGGTGTATGCCTCTGTGGGAGCCAACCTTAATGGAGACGGTCCCGGCGCCATGCGAAAGATATCCGGTGCAGACCTCGGCGAATTACACCGTATTTTTAAGGAAAGCGGAGGATTGAAATTTTACGAAACCATTGAACATTTCAGTAAAATAAAAGCGCTGGAGCTGGGATTTGTGAACGAAAACGGAGAAGCCGATATGGAAAAGTATACGCAACATTTATTGCAGGAGATTTAAAATGGAAACAAAAACAAAAACCAGATGGAGCGAGCATAATAAGGAGATTGCGGATGACCACTTTTTTTATTTACGAAGTTGTATCCGGCAGAACTTCAACCCCGCAGCCGAAAAGATATTTCTTTCCATTCTTCAGAAAAATCTGGGGAAAGATATTTATGACGATCCCCGTCACACTACTTGTACGGGAATTGGCTACCATGCCGACATTGTTCCGTTTGAAACGCTCCAAACGGTTATTGCCCGGCAGTTTTCGTTAATGGCAGAAAAAGGATATAAAAACTGTGCGGTATCGTGTATTACGTCATTTGGTTGTTACAATGAAGTGTTGGCCACCTGGAAGCAATTTCCGGACGAGATGGCCAAAGCCGGTGAAAACCTGCGTAAAGCTACCGGACGAGAATTTGAAATGCCTGAAAACCTTTCCCACTCCTGCGATATTATCTATAAATTCAGGAAAGAAATTGCCCGTCAGGCCCGCTACCGGCTTGTCCATCGCGAAACCGGGGAACCCCTGAAAATTGTGGATCATATTGGATGTCACTACGCCAAAATTTTTCCAGAAAAGAGTGTGGGTGGCTCAGAGTATTCCCGGGTGCTTACCGGCATGATTGAAGCCTGGGGCGGCGAGTCGGTCGATTATCCTGAGCGTCGCCACTGCTGCGGTTTCGGCTTCAGGCACTACCTGATAAAAAATAACCGGAGTTATTCTATTTCCAATTCCCGTAAGAAGTTTGTAAGCATGGAGCCGTACCGGCCCGATGCCATATTGACCAACTGTCCCGGTTGCAATATGTTTATGGACCGCTGGCAGTACACCCTGGCGCAAATTGAAGGAAAAACTTATGGCGGCGGCACTAACGGGATTCCAGTGCTTTCGCATGAGGAGCTGGCAGGGCTGGTACTGGGTTACGATCCCTGGAAAGATCTGGGATTGCAAATGCACCAGGTGGATGTGGAGCCTCTGCTGCAAAAAATAGGAATTGTGTATGATCCGGCTCAGAAGTTTGCCGGAGTAAACGGGAAATATATTAATGAACCGCTTTTTACCGGATGTTTTAATCCACACAACTGAGATGATGAAGAACAAACATGTTGCCGTGATTGGCGGGGGAATCGCCGGAATGGAAGCTGCTTCTGTTCTGGCCCGGCAGGGACTGAAAGTAACCCTGGTTGAAAAACAAAAGGCCACTGGTGGAAAACTGAACGACTGGCATCACCTTTTCCCGGACTTTTCATCACCCGGGGTTGTGGTGGAAAACCTGGATAAAAAAACTGTCCGGGCAGGAGTAAATGTGGTGTGCCATACTGAAATCAGTCATATCGAAAGAAACAACGGACGTTTTGAACTCAGCGACCAGCGTGATGTGAAGATTTTTGCCGATGCGGTTATTGTGGCATCAGGATTTCACGTTTTCGATGCTACCCTTAAAGAAGAGTACGGATACGGGTTGTTTAGCAATGTCATTACTTCGGTCGATTTTGAACGACGGATGAAAAAACACGGCAAACTGCTCACTTTGCAGGGAACTGAACCCCGGCGGGTGGCTATCATCCACTGTGTTGGGTCACGCGATGCCAAGGTCGGTAACATCTACTGCTCCAAAGTGTGTTGTATCACCGGCATTAAGCAGGCTATTGAAATCAACAAGATGCTTCCCGAATGCGAAGTATTTTGTTTTTACATGGACCTGCGGCTTTATGGTTCAAAATTCGACAGTTTGTATCTTGAGGCCCAAAAACGGCATAAAATTCAGTTTATCCGCGGGCGTTTGTCCGAAGCTGCCGAGCGCCCCGACAAAAGCCTTCAGCTTAAGGCCGAAGATACCTTGCAGGGACGGCCGTTGCGAATGAATGTGGATCTGGTCATCCTTTTGGTAGGAATGGAACCCGCCCTGTCGAACAGCAGTCTGATGCGGAATAACCAAATGAAACCCGACGAAAACGGTTTTTTCAGGTCGGTAAATATGCACGAAGCCCGTAACGTGGGTACGCAGGAAGGTATTTTTATGGCCGGGACTGCCATCTGTCCTATGGCAGTAAATGAAACCCTGGAGAATGCCCGTTCGGCGGCTTTGGAAGTAATGAATTTTTTGAGAACAGATAAGAACCATGGAGGATTTTAGTTTTTTGAACCCGGGATCCCGGCAAATCGATTTCGATAATTTTGACGATCGGTTGCTGCTTTATGTCCTCGAATATGAACCCTCATTTGTAACATGTATCTCCTGCGGGGGATGCACAGCTACCTGCAGCGCCGGGAACCTAACCAATTTTAATGTGCGGAAAATCGGGTTATGGTTGCGTCGTGGCGAAACAGAAAAACTGTCGCAGGAGATTGAAAAATGTATGTTTTGCGGAAAGTGTACGCTTGTTTGTCCGCGCGATATTAACATCCGCAATGTCATACTGCTTATTAAAAAACGTATTTCAGAGCTGAAAACCGAAAACCAACCGGTGTAATGGAAAATTTTATCATCATACCGTTTACCGTAGGGCTTATTTACCTGACCCTGGTTTTAATTTACCGTTTTGTGAAATGGGTCCGCGGGCTGTCGAAACTCGATAAACTCAGACTGGTGCAGTCGTTTAAAATACGGCGGATGCTGCGTTCTTTGAAAGAAGTTTTTTATGAAGGACTGCTGCACCGCAAAATATTCCGGAAAAATCCGGTGCTGGGGTATATGCACATGAGCCTGGCTTTTGGCTGGTTCTTACTGATTGTGCTCGGACACATCGAAGTGATGGCTGCCCGTCGTTCTTTGCTCGTACCCTTCTACCTGCCAGTGTTTTTTCGCTATTTCGAAACAGGGACGACATTTTTCGCTTCTGGTATTTTCTCTTTTTTGATGGATTTTTTTCTGCTGATAGTTCTTTCCGGTGTTGCGCTGGCCATGCTGAAACGGTTCAAAAAACAACTGTTTGGAATGAAGAAAACGACACGGTTGAAGACCGGCGACCGCATGGCACTCACTTCCCTTTGGCTGATTTTTCCTTTGAGACTGCTGGCCGAAGGGATGTCGGCCGAACTTTACGGAAATGGAAGTTTCCTTACTTCTTCTGTTGGTCATATTATCGGAAGTTTTAGTTCTGAATCTACAAATCTTGTTCTCTGGACCGCTTATTCCTGTGCACTGGGGTTCTTTTTTGCCGCATTGCCTAATTCGCGTTATATGCATATTCCGACGGAAGTGTTGCTCATTTTTGTGCGAAATGCCGGAATCAGGCTGAAAAAACGGAACAACACCTACACCGACATTCAGGTTTTTTCCTGCTCACGCTGCGGTCTTTGTCTCGACAACTGCCAGATGGCTGCTGCGGGAATCAACCACGCCCAATCAGTTTACATTCTGAAAAACATTCGTAATAATAATCTCACTGATGAGCAACTGTTTAACTGCCTGCTTTGCGGAAAATGCGAAGTGGATTGTCCGGTGGGAATCAATACCATCGACTTGCGGATTACCCAGCGCATTGAATCAACGTTGCAGTATAACTCATCGTATAACTACCTCGAAGACCTGCCTGCCCGGAAAGCCTCAACCATTTATTTTGCGGGTTGTATGACGCATCTGACTCCGGGAATTATCGCTTCAATGAAAACTCTTTTTCACATGGCCGGAGAAAATGTCTGGTTTATGGACGAGGAAAAGGCTCCCTGTTGCGGCCGCCCGTTGATGCTTGCCGGACAGCATGATGCCGCTTCAAAACTCATTGTCAATAACACCCGCAAGATTTTGGGCTCCGGGGCAAAAACACTGGTGGTTTCATGTCCTATTTGTTACAAGGTTTTCAGGGAAGATTACGAACTAGGGAATGTGGAGGTATTGTTTCATGCCGAATATATTTCGCGGCTTATCCGGGAACAAATTATCCTCCCGGGAAAAACAACCACCCGGATTGTATATCACGATCCCTGTGAGTTGGGGCGTGGGATGGGGATGTTCGAACCGCCGCGCGAAGTTCTGCGCGCCACCGGAAAAGTTATCCCGGTAAAAAATGAAAAACAGATGGCCCATTGTTGCGGAGGTAGCCTGGGAAACCTGAAAATTTCACAGCAGGAACGCGCTGTCCTGCGTAACCAGGCAGTGAAGGATTACCAGCAGTATTTGCCCGATGTACTGGCCACGGCCTGCCCATTATGTAAAAAAACTTTTGCCCGCCATCGAGGAATTGAGGTAATGGACATTGCTGAAATTGTGGTTAGCTCTATCCGCAAATCAGCGGAAGTTGTGCCGGTGAAAGCCAGTGTGAAGGAAGAGGCGTTTGCAGAAGAATTGGTTTAGTGTGACGGGGAGTTGCGATTACAAATCGCAACGAACATCACCATTCAATTGGGGTGTAAAAGCAGTGACAGGTTGTAACTAACATAAGGCATGCTTCCCCGGGGTTTTAAACAAATGATGTTTTTAGTTTGCTTCTTAAAACAAATATTTTTTATATTTAGTCCCCGAAAACCAGAAAGCAACCATCGATTTTTATAAATGTACCAAAGCATGAATATATCTAACATCTGTTGTTTCGTAGATGCGGAAAGTGTGAACAGATAGGAGAATTGTGTGCAGCCTTTATGAGATGACAGGAAAATGAAGGTATGAATGAAATAGTTGTATTCAAAAACAAAATAAATAGACCAACCGAAGTGAACTTGCCGGAAATTGAAAGGTTTACTGAAGATGTTGGTATACAGATAAGTAATAAGAACGAATCCGTTCTTTCTGACATCAACTATTTATCGAAACTAAGCTAATCGACTAAATTATGAAAAGTGCAGACAAAAAATCAGACCTACATCTCATTTCTTATTGTGGGTTTTACTGCGGAGCCTGCCCCAAGTATAGAAAAGAAGAGTGCTTGGGCTGCAAGGGAGAATCACCCCGCTGTGCCGTTGGATATAAAGTATGTAAAGTGAGACCTTGTTGCATTGAAAAAGGCATTAGTTCATGTGCCGGCTGTGATGTATATGAATCTGTAAAGGATTGCAAAAAATATAATCCATTGATGATTCGGTTTGGGCAGTTTATAACGCGGACAAACAGAAGGTTGGGTATTGAGATGATAAAGGAAAAAGGGGAAGCTGAATTTGTGAGATATATGTTTGATAAAAATTGGGTGACAGTAAAAACAGGAAAATAATAAAGCGTAGCACATAGCAAAATGGCAATATGCCGGACAGGATTTTATTCCGTTCATCGCCCAGTGTATAGCCGGGATTGTTGTGTGCCACAATAAAAGAAATGACATTTATGAGAAAAAGATTTTTAACAACAATCATTTTAAATGCGATTATTATAACTGTTTTACTATTACCTTTTTTTGTTGCTAACAATCTGGATTCAACGGAGGTTAGATATTTTAGTATTGCGATATCCATTATCGTAACAATAAACACACAGATTATTCTTTTCTTCCTGAATAATAAATTTGGAAAACTTAAAATAGTAGGAGATTTAAAACCAACCTTTAATAAGGGAGAAGTTCAATTTAATGACTTGAGGATAAAAGCCTTGTATTCAGACTGTATTTTAGAAAGTTTTACTTACAGAAATAATAAAAAAGAAATTACTGAATTTTCGATAGGCGACTTAGATTTAGTTAATAAATCAATAACCATTCAAAAAGAAAAAGAAATAGATATTCCAATTAGAATAAAATTCAGGAGTGAACGAGTTAGAAATTACATAAAATTGAAATATAAATATAAAGATATTGATAGATCAAAAGTACGATCAAAAAGAATTAAACTAAGGATAAATGAAACGTAAAGCTATTCCAAACATAAATGCGATTCCCAACAAACATAATCCATTGTTCGAAACCTACACGGATGTATTTGATATCGCATTTGATAAAAACCTGAATAAGTCTTCCAACTTAAAATTGTTGGCCAAGCTCTATATAAAGGAAAGAATAACAGACAACGGAAATACGTTTGAAAAACGATTCAAGAATTTAATCAATTTAAGAGCAGAAGATGTAGAGAGGCACTTTCAGGAGTATATTAATGAAAATTATAAATCGATTGATAAAACAGGAAATATTTATTTCCTGGTTGGAAAAATTGGCACTGGAAAAACGACATTTATTAAACATTTCATTTACAGTAATAAAGATATCTCATCTTGCTATATTGATTTAGAGCCATTTGCCGTTCCAATAGAACCAACTTTCGATGATATAAGAAAAGACATTTTATCCAAAATTAAAGAACATCTGAATTCTCACTACAAAGAATATTTTACTGATATAAACCTAATTAGAGAAGTTTTTAAAGATCGGTATCCTGCAGAGGTAAGTACTGACTACCTGTTAAGCAAAATTGATACCTCCATTGAGGAATATATCGCATTGGTTTATACGCATTTATTTCAAACCAAAAAAAATAATAAATACACCCTCATTTTTGATAACGGAGATACTTGTAGTGTAAATATTATTCGAACTATTTTTGGGTATATAAAAAAGCTCATTGAACGAATTCCCGCTTTATTTATTTTTAGTGTAAGAGATTATATTCCAAATCAGAATGTGCTGGGTACTGATTTTCAGAACCGGTATCCGATGATAAGTTTACCCCCGTTAAAAATTTCTATTCTGATTAAAAGAAGATTTGAGTACTCTATTGAAGAAATAAAAGTCAGAGATTATAATCAAAAAAATAGGAACCCTTTAAACCAGGATATTGAAATAGCACATTCTAATGTGAAAACTATTCAAAGTTCTGCTGATAAAAAAATCAAAATTAATTCTTTAACGGCCCAAACAATTTTGCTGGAGACGAGTAAGATTTTCAAGTATAGAGAAGAGCAGGAATCAATATATGACCATCTGATTCGCATTTCTGATGGAAATATTCGGGAAGTAATTGAATTGATTTATTCCTTTTTTCATAGTCCTAATCTGGACTTAATTCCATTTATCCAAAATGTTTATAATGATAAACCAATACTTGATGCGAGGTACCTGGATATAAAGGATTTTATTGCATGTACCATATGTAAACACAAAGATTGTTACGATACAGAATCTTCTCCCATTATTAATCTTTTCAATCTTGACAACTCAAACTTTGATGGCGACCCGATAAATACACTTGGCTTGGTATATACCTTAATAATTATTCAAAATTTTAGCCGAATTGATAAAACAAAATTAATTCAGTTATTAACGAAATTAAACTTTTCGGCAGAAAGAGTTGATTTGATATTTGAAAAATTACTTGGATGGAATATGATAGGTTCCCCGAACCAGGAGTTTCCAAAACAAAAGTATATTACAGAGGTAGTGCTAACAGATAAAGGGGATTATTATATTTCGACATTAATTCATCAATTTAGCTATCTGTTACATATGAGCGAAAATACACCCATGCATTCGTATTATGTTGTAAACTATAATGAAAGAAAAAAGAAATTTAATAACCGGTTTAAATCCGTTAACTTTTTTCTCGATTTTTTGAGTGAAGAGATAGAATTATTTAATAGAAAACTGAGTGAAAGGCCTGATTTAATTCAGAATACAGAATATAGTAAGGGAGTAAATTTTGTTGAAATAATTAAACCTAGTATTGAAAAAGAGATAATATCGATAAAAAGAGAATTAAAAGGAAATAGCGGCAAAATTTAAATTTGATAGCTTTGGCAGTGTATTGATCGTTGGGGGTATGCATGGCAGCCAATTCATACTGGAAGCTGGCACTCGCTGAAAATCAAAAAAAGAAAAATATGAAACGAAAAAAGACAACTTCCCTTATTCTGATAACAACCGTTTTAATCTCGCTTTTTGCATTTCGGAAGGATACCGTTTTTACCGAATATGAGATAAAGGAATTTTCATTTAAGGGGCATGATGCAAAGATTGTATTTCCCCATAAACCGAACTCAAATAGCTATTGGATTTGGAGAGCAAGGTTTTGGGGGCATGAACCACAGGTGGACAAAGCGTTGCTGGAAAAAGGATTTCATGTTGCCTTTATTGATGTTTCTAATTTGTTTGGGAACCATGAAGCGGTAGAGCTGTGGAATGAATTTTACCGTTTTTGTGTTTCGGAGTACGGATTTAATCAAAAAGTTGTATTGGAAGGGATGAGTCGTGGCGGACTAATCGTTTATAATTGGGCGTCAAAAAATACCGGCAAGGTGTTCAGTATTTATGCTGATGCACCTGTATGCGATATAAAAAGCTGGCCGGGAGGAATGTTTAACGGAGACGGAAGTCCTGAAGCGTGGGAGATTTGTTTGAAGGCATATAATCTTGACACGATTTCGGTTAAAACGTTTGATGATATTCCGGTTAATAATTGTGTGCATGTTGCAAAAGCAGGAATTCCTGTTATACATGTATATGGTGATGCCGATACGGTAGTGCCTTATGCAGAAAACACAAAGTTACTGGCCAAAAAATTTAGAGGTGCTGGTGGAACAATAGAACTTATTCGAAAAAAAGGAGTTGGGCACCATCCTCATTGCCTGGAAGACCCGTCTCCAATAGTAGATTTTATTTTGAATAGTGTTGATTATAAAGAATAGCAGGTGAAAAATCTACATAAATAGTGGTTGAAGATGCGCATGGTACCAAGGGATGTACCTTATTCAATTTTCGCTACGGGTTGACAGGTTAGCGCTCAACCTACTTTACTCCGGAACCGGATATAAAGAACCCGCTGCCCATCAATTATCTGTTGGTGTGTATAAAATCAGAACAAAACCTGAATGTGAAGTGTTTTGAAACTCCGAACGAAGCATGGAAAAATAGAAAGTGCCCATTTATAAGGAATGTTTAAAATGAATAAAGAAGTTTTTTTACGAGAATTTATGGATGAAGTCTGGAACAAGCAAAGCCTTAATAATGTAGAAAAATACATCCATAATGAGTACACTGTTTTCCTGGACACCGCTGATCCCTGGGAAGGAAAAACATTGTCGCATGCGGAATTTAAGGTTCGCCTGAAGTTTTCTTTTGATTCTTTCCCCGATATTCATTTTAAAATAACTTCTGCCATTGAAGAAGAGAACCATGTTGCGGTTACCTGGATCTTAACCGGAACAAATCGGGGCATGATTGGAGAATTACCCGCCACAAACAAAAAAATAGAAACAACAGGGGTCACCGTTTATCATTTTAAAAACAGTTTAATTAGCGGGCATACCCAGGTTTTTGACAGAAAAACAGTAGCCAAACAATTAGGATTTATAAAACAATGAAATCACGAAAAGAGATTAAGGAAGAATACAGGGAGATGAAGTTCCCGATGGGAGTTTTTCAGGTAAAAAATACATCCAATAACAAGGTGTTGATAGATAACAGCATTGATATGAACTCCAAATGGAACCGGCATAAAACGGAGTTGAGGTTTGGCAACCATAAAAATCATGCGCTGCAACAAGACTGGAACGAAAAAGGAGAGGATAATTTTGTATTTGAAGTTTTATCCGAATTGAAACAAGAGGATGAGAAAAACATCAACTACGCCAGTGAATTACGATCACTGCAACAAATGATTATCGAAGAATTAAATATTTCAACGGAGTTAAGGTACTAGCAGGTACTGGCATTGTGAATAAACAATGTGGGGATGGTGCAGGATATCAAGGTCCATACCCTGATTCAACTTCTTTATGGTGACAGTGCCATGCCATGCCGTTTGCTGTTATGTAGTATATTTTTTTCGTCCATCTGGAAAATAAGTTTTAAATCTGTTACTCCTTTAAGGTTACAGATTATTCAGTCCCTTGAAGATTGCAGATTCCGGGGTATCACCACCGGGTAGAATTATTTCCGGCAAATACTTTTATTGGATGACGATCGTTTGCCGGGCCAACCTTTACGTTTTGGAACCCTTAAAATGACTCCGGAAATTTTCAAAAAGGATTTCGGCTGGCAGGAAATATTTTAACCTGTTTGGCGCCATGCACATAGCTTGTGATAACAACAAACTATGCGCAAATGACACATAGGAAAAGCAATTTTATTGGGGGAAAATTCCCCGATTTGAATTACTTTTAGGCCATCTGAACCACATGATAGCAGAACTTTTTAAGGAGGTATTAAAAAGAAAAAAAGTGGGCAAAATTTTTTGGCTGACTACCGTTAAGGACAGATTTAACGGCAGTATCGTTATTGGATAGGATACACATACACAATAAAATAATTATATATGACAAGTGACAAAGAAAAGTGGTTTACTATTGAGGAGATTGATGAAAATACGACTGTTATTAGCGAGTATAAACATTGGGAAGAAACCCATTGCTATTTGCTGAATGGTAAAGACAGAAGTTTGTTAATTGACACAGGGCTTGGAGTTGAAAATATTTGGGAGCAGGTACAAAAGCTGACAGATAAACCCGTTACAGTTGTTACAACACACGTACACTATGACCATTTTGGTGGGCATAAATATTTCAAAGATTTTTATGTGCATGAAGAGGAAACAGAATGGATAAATGGAGGTTTCCCCTTAACAATAGAACAGGTTCGTAATTTTTTGGTGGAGGAACCTTGCGAATTTCCCAAAGACTTTGATGTTAACGACTATTACCTGTTTGAAGGAGTTCCAACCAGAGTGCTGAAGGATAATGATACAATAGAGTTGGGAGACCGGACAATCAGGGTGTTGCACACGCCCGGGCATTCTCCCGGACATATGTGCTTTTTTGAAGAAGATAAGGGATATTTATATACGGGCGATTTAATTTATATCGGAGAGTTATTTGCCTATTACCCCTCGACAGACCCCGTGGCGTATATGAATTCTATAAAAAAATTGTTGCCTTTACCTGTAAAACGTATTTTGCCTGCACATCACGATTTGGATATCCCGTTATCAATTATTGAAGATATGGATAAAGCTTTTACGGAATTACATAAAAGCGGAAAACTAAAGCACGGGAGCGGCACTTTTTCCTATTCAAATTTTGCGATAAGACTTTAAGATCAAATTATAACAGAATAAGAATAAAAAAAAATAGATCGAAAGACTAACAGGTAGAGACAATGGTGATAAAAATTAAGGGGCGGCTTGTAATCTAGCTGCCCTTTTGATTTTATGAATGTTGGTACTGTATATGTTTGCACCAGGTGGAAAGTTGTTGCATGAAACCATTGGAGCGTACCCTTAAATTTTTTGATAGAAAATGGCGGTCAGTGTTAAAGGTGTGACAGGTAATTTAAATAGCAAATGTTCAACCAAACGACAATAATGTGTACTATTTTCCCGGCAGTTACAGACTTATTTACTTTTTTATGCCAAATATCTGGAATTTTGTCAGGATATGATGGTTGGTAGTAAAAAATATAGGACAGAAAGTGTTAACTTTAAGCAAAATAGTATTTTATAAACTGGGTGGTAGTTGAGTTGCAGATGTTTTAGAATGACCTGCACCGTTAATTTCCATTTGGTGACTATACTGGAAACCTAAAAACGGGAAGACTTATGAAAGCAGGTCAGATAAGAGGGCTTATTTTATGGTTTGTTGGAATCTATGCTTTTGTTGAAAACAGGAAAAAAAATCAACCGGAAAATTATATTAAACCTTTGTAACCAATAAAATCAACGATATGGCAAATATATCAGAAGAGCTAATTAAAGAGTTCCTGCGTAAAAAAATAAATCCCAAAATATCGCTTCATGAATATTTTGTTGACATTTTGGGTGGTCTTTTCCCGGGCATATTGTTCCTGCTTGCCTTGTTTATTGCCACGGTCCCGCCCATATTTAATTTGTCTTGTATCTTTTTGGAGAAGCAGGGTAACGTTTTCCAGATTTTCAGGGAGTATGTTATTGCCACACTCCAAACCCCGAGTTCAATCTGGATTGTATTCTTCATGATTTTTACATTACTATCTTATATTGTAGGTCATATTTTTTACAGAAGGGATATTAAAACTCCGGACAGAGAGAGCTTTAAGTTGTTGAAGTCTGAGATTGAAAAGGAATATATGGATGCTATTATAACCCCGGCTGTTTCCCGGCTGAAAAGGATTAAGAGTAAAAAGGAAAACGGGAGGCACTTTTGGCTTAATTTATCACTTCGTAAACTGAAAAAAAGAAAACAATTTAAAATTTTAAACAATAAAAAACACCAGTTGAACATTGAGGAGTTGCTGAGAGATAATTTGGCATGTAAGTCAGAAAATGATTGTCAGTTCCCGTATCCAAACTATAATTCCTATTTAATAAAAAGGAACCTGATGCATTTACTGGATTTTACACAATGGTGTGAAGCAGATGAACGAAGCGGGGATACCAAAGTCGACCGAAAAGACAGAAGAAGTAAAACATACGTCAATATTCTTAAAATCAGGTTACGTTATTTTCATCCAGATAAATGTGCCATCATTATTCGGAATGAAGGACATGTGAGATTAGCCTCTTCCACCTGGCATATTGCAAAAATAATACGCAATATAAGTTGGTTTGGAATAGGTATTGTTTTGCTCTCATGTTTACTCACTTTTGTCAACTTTAATTATTCTAATGCTTTAACATCCCGTGAACTTTTAAAAAACCTCGGTTGGATATTGCCTGTTTTTATGGCGCCGTTTACAATACTGTTATTATCCCAGTATTTGGTGAAATACATTCAGAAGTTTATTCATTATCAAAGGTTGCGCGAAGTATTTTATGTGTTGGAAACAGTATATACGGCATTTAGTCTGACGGACGAATTAGATCGGTTAAAACCATTGTGCGATAAATAGTTTTTGCCATTTTTATGCTTGGCTTTTCTATCTGTTATGCAATGTTTAACTAATAATGTGGAAACCAAAAACTTAAATGTATGAAAGCCCTTTTGTTTGTACTTACCCTTAACTTACTCTCAGCAGGATTATTGGGGCAGGTTGCGGATGATTCTGTTTTTTCGGAGTCTGAAATTATTCTGAAAACTTCTACCGGTGATATTTCAGGGACTTTGACGGTGCCTGCTTCTGCGGAAGTATCTCCGGTTGTTCTTATTGTTGCCGGCTCGGGGCCGACTGACAGAAATTGCAATTCGCCTTTGGGAGTCCAAACCAATGCCTACAAAATGTTGGCTGAAGGTTTTGCCGGAAGCAATATTTCAACCCTGCGGTTCGATAAACGCGGGATTGGGAAAAGTCAGATGGCAATGACCAGTGAAAGTGATTTGCGATTTGAAACTTATGTCGATGATGTGGTTGCATGGATATCCTTGTTAAAAGCAGATAAAAGATTTTCCGGAATTTTTTTGTTAGGTCATAGCGAAGGTTCCCTGATAAGCATAATAGCGGCACAGCAGGCTGAAGTTGCCGGTTTTATTTCTGTTGCAGGGGTAGGAATACCAGCCGATAAACTTTTGCAGGATCAGCTAAAGAACCAGTTGCCCTTACAATTGCTCGACGAATCAAACAGAATACTGGACAGCCTGAAAGCCGGCAAGACCGTTTCCAATGTGAATCCTAACCTGGCTGTTTTATATCGTCCGGGTGTTCAGCCTTACATGATTTCCTGGATAAAGTATGATCCGGCAAAAGAGTTGAAAAAATTAACGATTCCCGTATGCGTAATTCAGGGAACAACCGATTTGCAGGTCCCGACAGAACATGCAAAATTGCTTTCTGCATCAAAACCGGATGCTACACTTTTTATAGTAGAGAATATGAACCACGTGTTAAAAGAAGCCGGATCGGATATTCAGGAAAACAGGGCAACCTACACCAAAGCCGATTTGCCTTTAAAGTCAGGGCTGGTGAAAAAGATTGTTCATTTTATAATACCTCAGGAATGAAATATGAAATTGTTTGTGAAGAGGGCAGGAGCACCGCACTGTTTTAAAACAGTATACATGACAGCAAATAATATGTAGAAATGAAATTGAAAGATTTAGGATATACTGACAACCTTGAACAGTTCAGAAGGGAAGAGGTTCCAGGCAATCTCGAAACGGGCAGGGTTGTCGCGGAACATAAGGAACGATATATTGTCAAAACAATTCAGGGGGAGTTTGAAGCGGAGATAACCGGGAATATGCGATTCTCCGCGGGAAGCCGTGAGGATTTTCCGGTAGTGGGCGATTGGGTGGCCCTGGCGGTTTATGATTCAGATTTGGCCATTGTTCATAAAATATTTCCACGGTTTTCAATGATTAAAAGACAGGCGGCCGGGCAATCCGGAGAGGTACAGATAATGGCTGCAAATATCGATTATGCGCTGCTGGTACAGGCCGTCGACAGGGATTTTAATATTAACCGGCTGGAAAGGTACCTGACCATCTGTTATTCTTCGAAAGTCAGCCCGGTGATTGTACTGACAAAAACCGACCTGGTGAATGAACGGCGGGTGGATGAAATAACAGCCAACCTGAAATCAAGAGTAAAAGACGTTCCTGTAGTGGCGGTTAGTAACGAGACCCGGGCCGGATACGAAAGGCTTAAAAAAATGATTGAGAAGGGGACAACCTGGTGTATGCTGGGTTCCTCGGGCGTTGGAAAATCTACTTTGCTGAATAATCTTTCCGGGAGAGCAGTAATGAAAACGGGTGCTGTCAGCCAAAGTACAAATAAAGGAAGACACGTTACCAGTCACCGGGAATTGGTTATTCTTGAAGGCGGCGGAATTCTTATCGACAACCCGGGAATGCGGGAAGTGGGACTTGCCGATACTGCCGGCGGACTGGAAACCACCTTTGATATAATTGTCAGGCTTTCTCAACATTGTAAGTTCAAGGATTGTACCCATACCAGTGAGACTGGTTGCTCGGTCAGGGAGGCTGTGGAAAAGGGCGAATTGGACAAAAGCTCTTACGTAAACTACCTGAAAATGGAACGGGAAAAATCCCATTTTGAATCCACTGTTGCAGAACGACGCAAAAAGGAGAAGGGATTCGGGAAAATGTTAAAGGACTACAATAAAAAAGATATTAAACAACGGAGGGGTTGACTTTTACTTTGCGACCTGACAAAATCAGGAAATAAATGAGTCCGTTGCTTTCTTGAAAATATGATATTTATCTTTTGAATATTTTAATACTCAGTCCCTTCTGTGCCGACCAGCCTTCACGATCGGTGAGGCTGATGAAAAAGTGGTAGTCTCCTTCGTCAAATTCTCCCTGGTTATTGCCCTCCGGAATTTCAATCACCGTATCGGTCATGTATTCCGTTTGTCCTGCCGGAATTTCAAAATCACCAATAAAAACAAAAGGATTCACCGGCGTTTTTTCCGGGTCTGGTTCACATGCTGATGCTTCGGTAGTGTGCGAATGATGATCGAAATTGTGATGAATGTCAATGCTGAAAGATCCCAGTTCGGCATTGTCTTTCAGCAGTGCCTTAAACGTGAATGGCTCACCCAGCCACAAGGTATCGCAATTCAGTGGAAAAGCCGCCGGGATATTCAGGTCGATTTCAGGTTTTTGGTCGTCAATTTCTTTATTATTACAGGCAGTAATTACAAAAACTACCATGACCAACAGAATGAATAACTTTTTCATTTTAAACAATTTTAATGTGGAAATACATTGGGTGCAGCGTCTTCGTGGCTGGCTAAAATGCCACGAAGACGCTGTGTCACCCTTATTTAATTAATGTGAATGTCCATCTCCGTGCATAATTTCCAGTTCTTCGTCCAGGGAGGCCTGGTTTCCTTCCATGTCTGTCACAATAAAATGGAAATGGTAATCTCCCTCTTTGGCATAGTCGGGAATGTCGATGTGTTTATGAAAAGTGGCATTTTTTAAACCTGAAAACTCGGTATAGATGGAATCCACTTTCCATTCTTCCTCTTCTGATAAGAAGGTGGCGCTTTTACTTTCATGTTCTCCTTCCGGGTGGATCACTACCCGGACCTTTTCTATCTTTCCGGGAGCGGTAATTTTTGCATCCACATGCACATCATGACCGATGTGGCCGGTTTTGTTATTGTCTATCCCCAGCTCGAAGCCGGTAATTTCAGGACGGGGAATTTCATCTTCGTCATTACACGATGTAAAAAACAAAGCAGTGGTCAACGTCAAAGCGAGTAAAAATAATTTAGTTTTCATGTTCTACTTTTTATGTGTTAAACGTATGTTATAGTTTATTTTAAATGTGTTGAAAAGGGAATGTGTACATTTAGTATCACATTTCTGCCGGCTTCGGGAACATTAATGAGCCGGTAGTAGCTGGTGTGGTTAAAGTACTTTTCATTCAAAAGGTTTTGCACCTGCAGGGAAAGTGAAATAGCCTGCTTTTTCCAGGGGATGTCGGCACCCATTCCAAGATTTAGTGTCTGGTAGCCGGGTGTCTTTTTCTCCGGCGGAACAATTTTGTTTTGGGCTGCTGCCACTTTAAAGTCGACAGAGAAGTATGGATTATGCAGCCATGCCTGGTTTTTAGGTGTATATTTCAGGTGGAAAAGCGCAGAGGCCGGCGGTGAGAAAGGGAGGGTAAAACCAATTTTATCCCCGGAAAGTTGCTCGGAATAGATGTAGTTCAGGATAACACCGGTTTTAAAATTCCGGGCTACATTGAGATGAGTATGTAACTCGCCTCCGCATCTGAACACTTCGCTTTCGGTATAATAGAATACCTGGTTTCCGTTGCCGTATAGCCGGTCGTGCTCAAAGCCGGGGTTCAGGTAAATGTAATTGGGGAAGTAGTTTAAAAAGGGTGTGATACCGATAGCAAATTTCCGGGTGTTCCATTCCATTCCCACATCCAGTTGGTATGAAACTTCCGGCGACAATTCCGGGTCGCCTTTTTCGTAACTAAACCGATGGTAATTTACACCGTTTGCCGCCAGTTCTTTGGCAATGGGCATCCGAAAGCTTTTTCCGGCGTTGGCCTTTAATGAAAAATGTCCGGCGTTGTAATTATATCCGGCGGACCATGTCAGGCTGGAAAAACTTCGATCCAGTTCCGGCGCCCGCTGAAGAAAACTCCAAACAGTATCTTCTCCTGTAACAACTGGGCTTTCAAACCAATCATGATAAGGTGTGGTCCGAATGTTCCCAAAGTCGTAGCGGATGCCGGCCTGTAACTGGCTGTGTTCCGAAACCTTGTACTTCATCCAGGCAAAGGCTCCTGCGGTGATTTGTTCGAAAGCAGGAATGATAAAACCTCTGCCGTGAATGCGGTTCTTTTGGTACTCCGAATTTATCCCGGCGGTTCCTTCTGTTTTTTCACTGAACTGAAAAGTACTTTTCAGGTTTCCGGAGAAAATGTTTTTTTCAAACTGTCGCTCCAATTCTGCTGCAAAAGGCATGTTTGAAGGGAAAACGGAGGGCATATAACCATGATTGGTATACGGGCTCAATTCCTGCCTGAAATTACGCTGGTAGCCCAGTTCCATTCGGAACTGCCTGTTTTTTTTCAAAACGGCACTACGGTTTATAATTTTGAAGTGATTCACTTCCTGAAACGGGAATTGAATATCGCGGGCCGATTTGTCATGCAACCCGGTATCCACCTGCCGGGGCTCCAGTCCGTGGGTATTCGCGAAAAAGCCGGCCTTGGTACGCACATTGCTCACATAAAAACGGGTGGAAGTTCCGTTGTTTTGGAACCCTCCGGAAAAGTGTAAGTTCTGTTCTTTTCCGGCAGTATTCCGCAACCGGTTATTATGAAGCGCTGCACGATAGGAATAAATATCCACGCTGTCGGTGGGCACACGGTAGTCTGCATAATCAAGCAACGTGGCACGAAACGTAAAGAATAGCTTTTCTTTCCGGCCAAAAATGAATGCGGAGGTTCCGGCCAGGTCGTTGTTGGTTTTTCCTGTCAGGTTCACATTTCCACCCAGCGTGTGTTTTGGGGGTGTTTCAATCTGTTTCAGGTCGATTACCCCGCCGATGGCATCGGAACCGTACATCAAAGATGCCGGGCCTTTTATCACTTCAATACGATCGAATGCATACTGGTCTACTTCCAGTCCATGGTCTGCGCCCCACTGCTGGGCTTCGTGTTTGATTCCGTTCTCAACCACGACCACCCGGTTGAATCCAAGTCCCCGTATGGCCGGTTTCGACTGTCCTGAGCCGATATCAATGGAGCTTACTCCCGGCAACCGTTCCAGCGACTGCATCAGGCTACCGCCCAGGTTTTGTTTCAGGAACTTGTCGTTTACCACTTCAATGTTCAGCGATTCCTCTCTTTTGCGCTGTTCTTCATAATGGTCAGTTACTGTTACCTCACGGAGCGTTTGCATTTCCGGTTCGAGCCGGATGTTTAAACGAAGGTCGTTGCGCAGCAAAAGCGTGTCTGAAAATCGATGGTAACCAAGAAATGAAACTGCTATGGTATAGGTTCCTGTGGGGATGTTTTCAAACAGGAAAACACCGTCTGCTCCCGATACCACGCCAAAATTGCCAGGTGTTACCAGAACCGAAGTGCCTGGCAACGGCCGCTGTTTTTCATCTTGTATCATGCCCGATAGTGTATATGTTTGCTGGCCGTATGCTGAGAACGAAACCCAGGCCACAGCTAGCAACCACAATAAAACTCTCATAAAACAAGGTTTTAATTTGTTGTGTCATTTTCCCCGAATTGTTTACAATGATCCCTATCTCCCGATAACAGCGGGACCTGTAATCCTTTCTTGATAGTTCAACTTTATCAATGCCGGGGTAACCTGAACTTTATTCACATTAAAAACATGGTGAATAATTCAGATTGGATTATTTATAAGTATGTGAAGGTGGTAAGGGGCGAGGTTAGGAACAGGGAGGTGCACGCGGAATGAGCCGGTACCGGTTGGCAGGCCTGTCATTTTTTTTAGGGGGAAGGATGATCCTGTCTGAAAAAATGAACATGTCATCCCCGGAAATAAATGAATCCGGCAATTTGTTGGGAGGAAATTTAAATTGGCAGATTAAACACGGCTCTTCCTTTGTGCCTGAAAGGGTATAAGCAACTGAATTGTTTTCATGGCGAATGTCCAAAAAGCATGTACTGCAATGGGAGCAGGAACTGTTTGTTGTGTGTTGCAACACGTGAACAGGCTGGTAGAAAATGGGAAAAGAAAATACCCAAAAAAGGAACAGACCGATATTTTTAACGTTTTGTCTCAATTTATGCGTGGATATTTTTTTGACATTTATCACACAGTCCTTTAATTATTACTTCGGTTTCAGTGGCTTTAAATCCATCGGGGAGTGGGGGTGTTTTTACCGGAATCGATTCCAGGCAACGTACACTTTGGCATTCCTCGCAGTAAAAGTGAGCGTGCTCCTGTTTTTGCGTTATCGTATTGTCAAGCGCATATTTTACCAGTTGGTTGTCCACCACAATTTTGTGAATGATTTTACTCTCCTGCAATGTTTTGAAGGAACGGTAAAATGTAGTGCGGTCGAACGTGCCGGACAGCCGATCCCTGATTTCATTCTCTGACAAGGGATTTCCGGATTCCATAATCACTGAAATGATTCCTTCCCGGCAACCAGTGCGTTTTAGGTTATGTTCATGCAATACTTCGTTTGGATTCATAAATGCAAAAATGTTTCAAATGCAATAATGTTGCAAATGTAAGCAAAATATCGAAATAAATAATAGTTGCAGCTCTTTTATTTATTTTTCAAAACACCCGGCAAAAAATAGTATCTTAAATGGCTGAAATCAAAACTGCGTTTATGCTGATTTTTAATTACGATAGCACTTTTGAAGGTCTGCTCACCTCTGTTTTTGAGGCATACAACCGGAACCGGTTTCCGGATGCTATTCAGGCCAAAGGCAGACAGCCTGAAAGTTTGTTTGCCGAGGTGGTTGAGATAGATTCTGTTACAGAAAAGGCTGATCGTGTTTGGAAGGGGATTCAGAAAAAAGTGACGAAAAGGAACAGCCAATTGTTGTTTCATGCTTTTCTTTCGGAAGAAGAGGGGATAGAAATGAAAATTTTGCGGTTTGTACAGCGACTTTTTGCTGAAGAGGTAAATATTGAAACGGACTTTGGCGATCCCGACGTGCTGTATTTGGTACAAACCGACCGCAAGGTGAAAAGAGAAGCAATGAGGATGATGCAGTTTGTACGCTTTCAGCAGACAAAAGACGGGCTTTACGTTTGCGGAATTGAACCACGATACGATGTGCTGCCTATGGTTATCACCCATTTTCGTAACCGGTTTGCCGATCAGCAATGGCTGATGTACGACCTGCGGCGTAACTATGGCGCTTTCTATAATAAAAAGAGTGTGGAAGAGGTGGTATTGACCAGTCAGGAAATTAACCGGAACACAGGGCAGGTTAACCGGAATGTGCTGGAGGAGAGCGATGCCTTTTACCAGACATTGTGGAAATCGTATTTTCAGAATATCAGCATAAAAGAACGGAAAAACCTGAGATTGCAACGGCAACACATGCCCCGGAGATTCTGGCGGTACCTGACGGAAAAACAGTTTTAATCTTTCTTTTTTGTATTTGAGTGTCCTGGCTGTTTTAAAACAGGTACATTTTTTTTGCAGTCCCTTTTATTTTTTATTTCTCTTTTGAAACTTTTTTGCAGGTTAACGGGTTTCAGTAAATAATTACTTGTGGCTGATAAGAATAAACAGAAAATGAGAAAACAAAACTATAGGCTCTTGAAACGCATCCCGTTTTTGGCTTTAATTTTTTTAATGTATTGTCACAATACATATATTCCTGAAGAAGAGGTTGGACAGGATGAAGAAAAAGAACAGGAGCAGGAGGACAAGGAGGAAGAAGTGAATCCGGCAGATATTCCCATTCAGCCATGGGAAGAGAACTCCTGGTACTGGCAGTTTAATGGGGAACCTGTTTTGTTGCTGGGAGCCAGTAGCGACGATAACCTGTTTCAGTGGACTGCAGACCGGTTGGTGCCGCATCTTGATTCGATGGTGGAAGCCGGGGCAAACTATGTGCGGAATACGATGAGCGACCGTTGTGACCGGGGATTCGAAGTATATCCTTTTTACAAAATGGAGGATGGAAAATATGATTTAAGTAAATGGAACAATGCATATTGGGACCGTTTCGAGTTTTTTCTGAAAGAAACGGAAAAAAGGGACGTCATTGTTCAGATTGAGGTTTGGGACCGCTTTGATTACTGGGATAAGTACTGGCTTCCACACCCTTATAATCCTGGGAATAACGTGAATTATACAGCGGCAGAATCAGGATTGACAGGTGAGTATCCAAATCATCCGGCCAGCAACCAGCAGCCTTTTTTCTTTACCACTCCCAATCAGCAGAACAATGAAGTATTGCTGAATTTTCAGAAGATGTTCGTGGAAAAGATGCTTTCCATTTCACTGGAATTCAACCATGTTTTGTATTGTATTGACAATGAAACGGCTGCTGAAGAAGAGTGGGCAATCTACTGGGCCGGGCTGATAAAGGAAAAAGCAACGGAAAAAGAAAAAACGGTGTATGTTACAGAAATGTGGGGAAATATAGATTTGAAATCAGAGATACACAAGCGGACTTTTGACTTTCCGGAAAGGTATGCTTTCTGCGATGTGTCGCAAAACAACTGGCAGGAAGGGCAGGATCACTGGGACAATTTTCAGTGGGTAAGAGCGTATCTTTTGTCAAAACCAAGGCCGGTAAATACCGTTAAAACATACGGCTCTCCCAAAAATATTCATGGCTTGGAACGCTGGTGGCGTCATGTAATCGGTGGGGCTGCGTCGGCGCGGTTTCACCGCCCGCCTGATGGACTGGGGTTGTCGGAGATGTCAGTTGCCGCCGTAAAAGCTGCCCGGAAGATTGAATCGGTCGTGAATTTCTGGGAGTTGACCCCGGGGAATGAAAAACTTTCAATGAGGGAGGAGAATGAAGCCTATTTGACATCGAAACCGGGAGAGAATTATGTCCTCTATTTTACAAACGGAGGACAGGTTGGGTTGGATGTAAAAGAATATGCTTCAACATTCAGTCTGAAATGGCTGGAGTTAAATACCGGCGAATGGAAATCGGAACACACATTTAACGGAGGGCAGATTGTTGAGCTCAGCGCTCCCGGAACCGGTAGTTGGGTGGCAGTTGTCAGTAAAATTTAGATAATTCCATTTTTAATAGACCCGGAGGTTTTACGTGTTTGTTGAAAATAGATGAGCGAAAGATATATGACTCCCGCAAGGTCAAACCATTTTTTTGTTTAGTGTCTTTCCTGAATCCCTTGTAAAGCAGGTTGAAAATTTTCAAAAAGCCTGAGCTGGGTGTCCATCGCTTTTTTGCGTCTGGCAGCGGAATCGGAGAGCAGCATTCGTTTCAGGTTTTCAGGCGGAAGGTCGGTTTTTATTCCGGCAGGCAGTTCATTTGTTTTAATAAAATATTTTGCCCGTTTCATTACAATGCCAATTTTCTGAAGGTGATAAAAGGTAAGCCTGCGAAACCTTCGCGCCTGGATGATTCGTTGTGCCGACTGTACGCCTACGCCGGGGATACGTAAAATCATTTCATAGTCGGCAGTGTTTACATCAATGGGGAAAAGATGCAGGTTGCGCAGGGCGTAGCCCAGTTTAGGATCCACATCAAGGTCGAGAAACGGTTGCTCTTCCGTAAGGATTTCTTCTGCATTAAATTTGTAGAATCGCATGAGCCAATCGCTTTGATACAATCTGTTTTCCCGTACCAGCGGAGGTTTGTTCAGAGCCGGCAGCCTTTGGTCATAAGCATTTACAGGGATGTAACCCGAATAATAAACGCGTTTCAGGTTTTGATTTTGGTACAGTCCCGACGAGAGTAAAATAATCTGCCGGTCGGTTTCCGGCGTTGCCCCCACAATCAGTTGCGTACTTTGACCTGCCGGAACAAACAGCGGTGTTTTTCTGAATTTTTTCCGCTCTTCTTTATTTGCCCGAATTTCATTGCTGATTTGTTTCATGGGAGCCATAATTCCCGTGAAATTTTTTTCGGGCGCCAGTTTTTTAAGGTTGGGTTCGGTGGGGATTTCGATGTTAACGCTCAGGCGGTCGGAAACCAGTCCGGCCTGCCGCACCAACTCATCGCTGGCGCCGGGGATAGTTTTCATGTGTATATAGCCGTAAAAGTGTTCCTCCTTTCTCAGTTTGCGGGCTACCTGAATCATTCGCTCCATGGTGTAGTCGGGACTCTTGATAACACCCGAGCTGAGAAACAATCCTTCGATATAATTACGGCGGTAAAACCCGACGGTAAGTTCCACTATTTCTTCGACGGTGAATGTGGCGCGCGGGCGATCGTTGCTCCGCCGGTTAATACAATAGGCGCAGTCGTAAATACAGTGGTTGGTCATCAAAATTTTGAACAGGCTGATGCAGCGTCCGTCGTCGGTAAAGCTGTGGCATACGCCGCAGGAAACACCGCTCCCAATGCCGTTGGATTCATTCCGGCGGTTGCTTCCGCTCGATGCACAGGATACGTCGTACTTGGCGGCATCCGCAAGGACAACCAGCTTTTTTTGAATTTTTTCGTTATTCATTTTGACTAAAATACAAACAAAAATACAGATTGTAATATAATCAATTCAATTAAGAATTATGGATTTTTTTAAGGCATTTATATTTTTTCCCGATACGATTCAATGGCCGTAATATACTCCGTTTTAAAAGGGGATTAGGAAAAGTGAAAGTAAAAATGTTTCTGGAGTATCCTTTTGATGCCGGGGTTGTGATTTTTGTTTCAATATGATATAGAATTCATTTGAATTCTTTAAATTAGCTTTTTAACATGTAATCCGGGTTTCTGCAACTGACATCTGGAAACCCGATAAATAAATGGATTTATGGAAAAATGGAAAATTTTGCTCATTGCAATAGGGATAGTGTTAGGGATTCAGTCTTGTAAAAAAGTTCCTGAAAATTTTGCTGCATCGGACAAATACCGACTGGTCTGGAATGATGATCCGACCAGTACGCTGACCATAGCCTGGGATCAGAATGACTCGGTAAAGAGCCCGGTGGTTCTTTACAGTGAGACAGACCATGGTCGTAAATACTGGAAATATGAACACGACCAGCAAGCATCCCTGATTCGCAGTAATTATGATATGAATACGCATTTTGCGGGATTATCGGGCTTAAAAGCCAATACTCCTTATTATTTCGTAATAAAAGATGAACGGGGAGTGAGCGAAAGGTACTGGTTTAAAACAGCGCCAGACAGCCCGCAGCCGTTTACTTTTATAACCGGTGGCGACTCTAAAAGCTCCGGAGGACCACTTGAGGCAGGCAGGAACTCAAACCGTATCGTATCAAAACTTCGTCCTTTGTTTGTGGCTTACAACGGCGATTTTACATCAGGAGACGGAACAGACCCGGAAAGGTGGAAGCTGTGGTTGCGCGACTGGCAGGAACTGACCACCACCGATGATGGCAGAATGATTCCTATTGTGCCGGTTCATGGGAACCACGAGGACGGAGACATGGCAAACCTGCCTTATATTTTCAATACTCCATACCAGAATAATGACAGTACCAATGTTTATTATTCGCTGTCGTTTGGAGGTCATTTTTTCCACCTGACCGTACTAAACTCCCAAATTGATGAAGGGGGAGAGCAAAAGGAGTGGCTAAAAAAGGATTTGGAACAACATCGCGATTATACATTTAAAGTGGTAGGTTACCATAAACCGTTTTTTCCTCACACTTCCGGCAAGGCCGAAAATCAATACCAGTATGATCAGTGGGCCTATCTGTTTTATCTGTACGGAGTCAATTTGTCGGTTGACGGTGATTCGCACATGCATAAAATTACTTACCCGTTAAGACCGGATTCTACTGAAAACAGTTTTATGGGTTTTGTTCGTGATGACCAAACCGGAACTCTGTTTGTGGGGGAGGGAAGCTGGGGCGCCCGTCCTCGTATAAACGATGACGATAAACCGTGGACATTAACCAGCGGCTCCCTCAACCAGGTAAAATGGATACATGTTTTGCCGCAAGAAAAAGAAGAGGAAGCACATCTGAAAATATTCACTGTGCCTGCTGCCAATTATGATGAAAGCGATAACCTAATTAGTTTCAATCAGGAAATTGAAGCCTTAACAGAAAAGAACTTATTTGAAATTCCTTTAAATATGAAGTTTTTTGAAACGGGTTCAGCCAGAGAATACGTCAGGTATCCTTTGTTGGGAGATGAATAATTTTACCGGAATGAAAGCAATTAAGGTTAATCCTTATCTGCTTTTTCTTCATTCTCAGAGGATGACGGTTGGCTTTTAAATAGCGATGCCAGATGTTTGAAAGCTTCTTTAAACGACTCGGCGCTTTGGGAGAAGGCATCTTTTGCTTCGGCCCATTTGCCGTCTCCGGCATCATCCATCCTTCGGAATTTGGCTTCCAAATCAGCTTCAATTTCTTTGATTTCAGCCATAATTTCCCTGTATTTTGCCTTCGATTTTTCCTTCAGATCCTCTTTCTTCGATTCCAGTTCTTCTATCCTGGCAAAAAGGTCGTCAATGCCTTTTTTTGCCTTTTCTTTAAATTTTTCTCTGTTCATTTTTTACATTTTAACCCTAGTTCTTATCAAAAGTAGTAAATTTAGTTATTAAAAATTACATGTTATGTATCAGTATAAAGCAACTTTGGGAAAGGTGGTGGATGGCGACACCATCGATTTGGTTATTGATTTGGGGTTTAAGATTACCACCAACCAGCGTATCCGGCTGGCAGGGATCGATACACCGGAAATTTTTAGCGTTGACAGAGACTCTGCTGAATACAGCAGAGGAATGGACGCTAAACTCTTTGTGGAAAACAGGCTTGCGGCGAATAACAACCAGGTAACCATTGAAACGGAAAAATACACGGGGAAATATGGCCGTTACATTGGTACCATTACCCTTGCCGACAGCAATATGACGTTAAACGACGAACTGATTGAAAAAGGATATGCTACAAAGGTAGATTATTAGGAGCGCTCCATCTTTTTTATATCTTTCGCAAAAGTTCAATTATTAAAATACAGAATGAGTGTAAATTCAAAAAAATTCGGTACGGCTCCTGTTTTTTTTACTGCTATTTCTACCATCCTCGGCGCTATTCTTTTCCTCCGGTTCGGTTTTGCCGTTGGCACACTGGGATTCTGGGGCGTTATTCTTATTATTTTGCTGGGGCATTTTGTAACCATTCCCACAGCGCTGGCAATTTCTGAAATTGCTACCAACAAGCGGGTAGAAGGCGGCGGTGAATATTTTATTATTTCACGTTCGTTTGGGTTGAATATCGGGGCCACAATAGGTATTGCACTATTTTTCTCCCAGGCCATCAGCGTTGCATTTTATGTAATTGCCTTTACGGAAGCGTTTGAATTTCTTTTTAATTACATTGCTGAAAATATGGGGTTTGTGCTACCGCGGCAAGTCATCAGTTTGCCGGTTATGCTCGGACTGGCTGTTTTGATAATAAAAAAGGGGGCTAACCTTGGCGTAAAGGCGCTTTATTTTGTGGTTGCTATTCTTTTGGCTTCACTGGTTATGTTTTTTTTGGGAACAACCGGACATGCGGATGAATCGACTTTTAACCTGGCCAATGCCCAGCTTCGCAACCCCCAGGACTTTTTTGTGGTGTTTGCTATTATTTTCCCGGCTTTTACAGGAATGACAGCAGGAGTAGGACTTTCAGGGGATCTGAAAAAACCATCGTTTTCCATTCCGCTGGGTACCACCCTTGCTACCATTTCAGGAATGATTATTTACTTTTTTGTGGTGTACAAACTGGCATTATCGGCGCCGGTCGAAGACCTGTTGGAGCACCAGTTGATTATGACGCGTATTGCCGTGGGCGGGGCGATCGTAATTCCTCTGGGGTTGGCCGCATCCACTATCTCTTCGGCCCTGGGCTCGGTTATGGTGGCGCCGCGTACATTGCAGGCGTTGGCTCTTGACAGGGCCTTCCCGTCAAAACGAATCAATTCATGGCTGGCACGGGGTCGGACAAACGACGGTGAACCGGTTAATGCTTCTCTTGTTACATGTGTCATTGCTTTTGTGTTTGTGGCTTTGGGAGATGTAAACGCCGTGGCTTCCATTATTTCGATGTTTTTTATGGTGACTTACGGTTCTCTCTGTCTCATTTCGTTCCTGAACCATTTTGGATCATCGCCTTCTTACCGACCTTCATTTAAATCGCGTTGGTATATTTCGCTTGCCGGTTTTGTGGTGGCTGTGTGGGTCATGTTTAAAATTAGCACAGTCTACGCATTACTCTCTTTTGTTCTTATTGCTGCCATTTATCTTTATGTGGATCATTACCATAAATCACGAAAAGGTTTTGCTTCCATATTTGCCAATGCGTTGTTTCAGTTAAACCGTAATCTTCAGGTATTGATTCAGAAAAAACAAAGTAAAAAGGAACACAAAGAGTGGCGTCCCAGCGCTATCTGTATTTCCAAGGATTCTTTTAAGCGCGATAAGGCATTCCGGCTGCTCAACTGGATTTCTTACAAATACGGCTTCGGGACCTATTTGCATCATATTGTTGGGTACTATTCCAAAACCACGGCCGAACAGGCCAGGCTGGAGCATAAAAAACTGATTGAGCATGTGAACAACATTGAAAATCATGTGTACATAGATACGCTTATTTCTCCATCGAATACTTCGGCTATTGCCCAGGCCATTCAAATTCCCGGTATTGCCGGAATGGAAAACAATATGGTCATTTTTGAGTTCGACAAGGAAAATCCTTCGAACCTGATGGAAATTATTGACAACTTTGCACTGGTAAATTCAGGTGATTTCGATATTTGTATCCTGTCCAGCAGCAATCGTGAAATTCCATTCAAAAAAGGCATTCATATCTGGATAAATTCCCTGGATACCGAGAATGCAAATCTTATGATCCTGCTGGGTTTTATTATTTCAGGTCACCCCGACTGGAAAAAGGGGCAAATCCAGATTTTTAATATTTGTCACCCCGATGAGGTAGAAAGAACAAAGAAAGCTATGAATGAACTGGTTATTTCCGGGAGGTTGCCCATTTCCGGAAAAAATATTCGCCTGCTTGTTCAAAACCAGGATATTTCAACCAGAGCCATAATAAATGAACATTCGGCCAATGCCGGCCTTACCCTTATCGGAATCCGGGAAGAGCTTGTGAAAAAAGAAAAAGAACAATTGTTTGAAGGTTACAATGAACTGGGAACCGTTTTATTTGTTCATTCAAAAGACCAGAAAACCATAGAATAATGGCACGTTTTATAAAGAGCAGGAGAAAATCGCACGGTGCGATGCCTGGTTCACTTATATTTATCGGGAACCAAAAGATGGAATCCCCTGATATCCGCCTGATGGTTTACAGCCGGGAGAATGTGGAAGAAAAGCATATTGAAAGTGTGGATGAAATTCCGGAGGCAATTCCTGAAGGGGCAGTTATGTGGGTGAATGTTTATGGACTTCAGGACACTGAACTGGTTGCGAAGCTGGGGGAGCGGTTTGCCATTCCCCCGCTGGAACTGGAGGACATTTTGAACACCGACCAGCGGCCTAAGGTGGCTGAAAATGAAAAGAACCTTACCTTTTTTCTGAGAATGCTTGAGTACCGTGAAGAGATTGAACAGGTAACAGGAGATCAGGTTTCCATGGTGTTGTGCGAAAATACAGTCATTACATTTCAGGAAAAACCGGCCCACTATTTTGAGCCTGTGAGGGAAAGAATCCGGAATAACCGCGGACGAATCCGGTATGCAGGTTCCGATTACCTGGCCTACGTACTTATTGATACATTGGTTGACGGTTATATTCACAGCATCGAAAGTTTGGGAACCTACATGGAAGCAATGGAAAAGGAGGTTCTTCATAATTCGCAGAAATCGACGCTCGAAAAAATATACCGGCTCAAAACCAATGTCGGGTTTATCCGAAAGGCTGTTTTTCCGCTTAAAGAGATGATGCTCTTTTTGAATAAAACCGAATCGAAACTTATTCAGCGAAAAACATTTACTTTTCTGAAAGATTTGAATGATTTAACTACCCAAACGCTGGAAGCCGTGGAAATATACCACAATATGGCAAATGATTACCTCAATATTTACCATTCAAATGTGGCCAACCGTACCAATGAAGTGATGAAGGTACTTACTATCTTCGCTTCCATTTTTATTCCCCTTACATTTATTGCCGGAGTTTACGGCACCAATTTCGATTACCTCCCCGAACTGCATTTCAGATACAGCTATTTTGTTATGCTGGGTTTGATGCTGATAATTGCTGTAGCTATGTTGTATTATTTCTGGAGGAAAAAATGGTTGTAAAATAAAAATATATGCAGGTAATTTTAGGAGCGGGAGGAGCTATTGGGAAAGAGCTTGCCAGGGAGTTGAAGAATTTCACTTCAGAAGTGAGGCTTGTTGGGCGGAATCCGCAAAAGATAAATGAAGACGATGAACTTTTTCGGGGCGATTTAACCGATGAATTGTTTGTTGAAAAAGCGGTAAAAGGGGCAGATGTAGCCTACCTCACAGCAGGGTTGCCTTACCAGGCTAAAGTTTGGCAAGAGCAGTGGCCTGTCATCATGCAGCATGTTATTTCGGCTTGTAAACGTCACAAATGCAGGTTGGTGTTTTTTGATAACATATACCTCTATCATCCAGGAAAATTGAGCCCGATGATTGAAGAAACGGAAATTAATCCGGTATCGAAAAAAGGCCAGGTGCGGGCACAAATTGCCGGGATGTTGATGAAGGAAGTCAGCAGTGGAAAGCTGGAAGCTTTGATTGCGCGTTCTGCAGACTTTTATGGTCCCGGAATAGAAAATAGTTTGTTCATGGAGCTGATTGTAAAAAAACTGAAAGCCGGAAAAAAGGCCAATTGGTTCTGTTCTACCCGGAATAAACACAACTTTACGTATACTCCGGACGCAGCGAAGGCGACTGCCTTGCTTGGAAATACGGAAAGTGCATTTGGCCAGGTGTGGCATCTTCCAACGGTTTCCGCACTAACCATGCAGCAGTGGATAGACACTGTGGCAGAGGAACTGAAAACTTCCGGAAAAGTCATGATTATATCCGGATTTATGCTGGGGATGCTGGGCTTCTTTAATCCTGTTTTACGCGAAATGAAAGAGATGCTCTACCAGTACGATCGTGATTACGAGTTCGATAGTTCAAAATTTGAAACGGTTTTTAAAGTTACTCCTACACCGGTAGAAGAGGCTATAAAGGAGATTGTAAAAGGCGGATGATGGCAAAAATTCCTGTATGACTGAGAACCCACTGGTACTTTTCGACGGAGTTTGTAATCTGTGCAACGGAACGGTTGATTTTATTCTGAAAAGAGATAAAAAGAAGCAGTTCCGGTTTGTTCCGCTTCAGTCTGAAGCAGGGGAGAAGCTGAAAAAAAAGTTTTTTGCTGCTGGCGAAATGGACTCGGTCGCTTTAATATACCGGGAAAAAATCTATTTTGAATCTGAGGCTGTGCTGATGATTGCGCGTTTACTTCCCCCTCCGTGGCGTTGGGCAGCGTTTTTTAGGTTGATTCCGGTAGAATGGCGAAACCGCATTTACCGTTGGATTGCCAGGAACCGGTACCGTTGGTTTGGAAAAAAAACAGCCTGCCGTATCCCAACGCCGGAAGAGAAGCGCTTTTTTCCTGAATGGGAGGATTTAAATCTCTAAATCACCTGCTTCGTAATCCTTGAAAAGCTTGGATAATTGCGACAACCATTGACTTAACCGTTTCACAGCTTCCTGGGTTTCGGGTGTAATTTCCTTTTTCTGAATTTTGAGAAGGAGATAACCATACACCCCGTCTATGGCAAGCTGCACGTCATTAGCAGCAGAAGGGTTTTTCTGTTTAAGTTCATTGAGTAATCCGGCTACTGCCTGGAAGACGGAAACATACATCGGATTTATCTGGGTATACATTAAACGTAAATGAAATTCGTTCAGATCGCCAATCAGGTTAGCCAAAAATTGAAGGTGTCCCTTTTCCTGTTTCCCTTCTTTTTCCATCATTACCACCAGGTTTTTATACCAGGCGGAAATTTCAAGGGAGGTATTTTTATCTACCTGGTAGTTTTTTACAAGTTGGTTGTTAATAAGTTCCATGTCAAGATGAAAAGCTCGGATCAAATCTTCAACCTGGTAGAGATATAAAATATACTCGGCAATATTTTCTTTCCGTTTTTGTTTTGCAATTAGCATCGTTTTTCTAATCTGAGGTGATTTGCCGCCATCCGCAGCGATTAAACATTTTCAAATGTACTTAAAAATCAAAAAAATCGTCGAGTTTGCGACGTTCTTTTTTGGTAGGCCTTCCGGCGCCTCTTTCACGGGAACTCCAGTTCATGTGTTTTTGCATTTCCAGCATTTCCAGTTCTTCGGGGGGAGTAATATCTTCCACAAAATCCGAAGTTAGTTTTGCCGACATACGTTTTTCTGCTACGGCCAGTACTTTAAAACTGTATGTGACTGGTTGTTTTCGTACTTTAACCACGTCGCCTGAATGGATTTCGCGAGAAGGTTTTACAGGCAGATCACCCATAAAAACCCTGCCTTTTTTACATGCTTCAGTAGCCAGGCTCCGCGTTTTAAACAACCGGACAGCCCACAGCCACTTGTCTATTCTTACGGACTCTGCCATGTTATTTTCTTTTATTGAAAAAGTTCATGGTGCGCTCGATACCAATGGTGCCATAATTTTGGATTATTTCAATGCAGGTATCTATTTTTTCAGGAAGTTGTTTTTTTTCTTCTGCTGTCCATTCACTTAGTACATAATCTACCTGGAATCCGGGATGAAAATGATCGCCAATGCCAAAACGCAGCCGGGCATAGTCATTTCGTCCCAGAACTTCAGAAATATTCCGGAGCCCGTTATGCCCTCCGTGGCTTCCTTTTGCTTTTACCCGCAATGTACCGAAAGGCAAGGCCAAATCGTCAACAAGCACCAGCATGTTTTCAAGTGGTATTTTTTCTTTTTGCAGCCAATAGTTTACGGCCCGACCACTAAGATTCACGTAGGTTGTCGGTTTCAATAACAAAAAGGTACGTCCTTTAAATTTGTATTCGCCGACAAAACCATAGCGTTTATCACTAAAAACAATATTGGACGCCCCTGCAAGAGCGTCCAATATTTGAAATCCGATGTTGTGACGTGTATTTTTATACTCCGGGCCAATATTTCCAAGCCCTGCAACTAAATACTTCACAAAAAATCATTTTTATAGTTCTTATGATTCAGCCTGTTCAGAAGATTCACCTTCAGAACCTGCTTCTTCTCCTTCGGCTTCTTCTTCATCTTCCGGGAGTGGTACGGCTGATTTTGCTACTCTTGTGGAAACAACACCCACAATCAGATTCGATTTGTTATCGAGAAACTCCAGGTTTTCACGCTTCAACTCATCTACTTTAATGCTATCGCCGATGCCCAGTTTGGTTACATCAATTTCGATGAAGTCAGGCAAGCTTTCTGCCAGCGCTTTAACGCGCAGTTTGCGCATGTTGGTTTTCAGTTTACCACCCGCTTTAATCCCTTTTGCCATCCCAACCAATTTAACCGGAATCCCGATTTTTACCGGTTTGTCATCCTCTACCTTCAGGAAGTCGATGTGGAGAATGTGTTCCTCTACCGGATGCCACTGTACATCCTGGATCATGGCTTTGTGTGTTTCTCCGTTAATTTCAAGATCAATCAGAAAAACATTAGGTGTGTAAACAAACTGCCTTAATTCGCTGAACGGAACCGTCAGGTGAAAAACTTCATCTTTCCCGTACAATACTCCGGGAACCTGTCCCTGTTCGCGTAATTTTTTTGCTTCTTTTTTTCCGAGGCCTTCTCTTTTTTGCCCCTCAATCTTCAATGATTTCATTTTTTTTAATTTACGTTAATAATTATGGTACTCAGTCCTTCCCGAAAATTATCGGGACAAACAGCATGCATAATTAAAAGTGCGAAGAACCATTTTTTGCCGCTTTCAATCAATCAAATGATTATAAGTTGCTTACCGGTTTCAGCACACCCAAAATGCTCCTGCTTTTGGAAAAAGCGGTGCAAAGATAAAAATTAGCGGTAATATAACGAACTTATTGACTGATTTTTATACACCCTTCGAATGGCTTCTCCCAAAGCGTCGGCAACGGTAAGGTATTTTATTTTGCTGCTACCCGGGTTACGTTGGATAGAATCAGTAAAATAGACTTCCTCCAGTACCGAACGTTCAATGCGTTCAATGGCCGGTCCGGAGAGAACGCCATGGGCGGCAAATGCGCGGACACTGTTTGCCCCCTCTTTTTTCATGAGATTGGCAGCCTTGGTGATGGTTCCGGCAGTGTCGATCATATCGTCCACAATAATTACGTCCTTGCCTTTTACATCGCCAATCACAGTCATGCTGTTCACTTCGTTGGCTTTTGCACGTGTTTTATGGCAAATAACCATATCCGACTCCAGCATCCGGGCATAAGTATTGGCCCTTTTGGTGCCTCCCACGTCGGGCGATGCAATGGTGATGTTTCCCAGTCCCATTTTACTGATGTACGGGATGAAAAGTGCCGAAGCGTACAGGTGATCCACCGGCACATCAAAAAATCCCTGGATTTGGTCTGCGTGCAAGTCCATGGTGATTACACGGTCGACACCCGCTGCTGATAGTAAATCGGCCATAAGTTTGGCCCCGATGGAGACACGCGGTTTGTCTTTACGATCCTGTCGGGCAAAGCCAAAATACGGGATAACTGCTACCACGTGCGATGCGCTTGCCCGCTTTGCGGCGTCAACCATTAAAAGTAACTCCAGCAGGTTTTCTGCAGGTGGCGGAGTTGACTGTACAATAAAAACATGGGAACCACGGATGGTTTCTTCGTAGCACGGTTCAAACTCGCCGTCGGCAAAAACCGGACACGACGATTGGCCTAAATCCACATCGAGGCTGTCGCAAATCTTTTCAGTAAGATGCCGGGTTGCCCTACCCGTAAAGATTTTTAAAGGATGATTTTTACTGCCCATTGGTATGTCGTCTTTGTTTTCGTTTTGGAAATACGGTAAAGTTAATGCATTCCCCCTTTTTTTGTCGTGAAATAATAAATTAAATTGCTTTTTCTTAATCACTATTCTTCGTTGATTCGTTAATTTCTTCAATGTATTCAAGGATTTCAACGCTCCCTTCACCTGTTTTCGCTGAAGAAGTAAACCAGGGGGGCATCGTTTCCCATTGCTCAAGCATTTTGTTCTTGTAATGATTTATATTCTCTTCCAGTTCGTCCGGCATGAGCTTATCAGTTTTGGTAAAAATAATGGCAAAGGGAATTTGACTTAGACCCAGCCATCCCATAAATTCAAGATCGATGGTTTGGGGTTCATGACGTGAATCAATCAAAACGAATAGGCAATACAGGTTTTCACGTATTAAGATGTAATTTCTGAAAGATTTCTCCCATTTTTTACGTTCCTGCTTGCCTATTTTTGCATATCCGTAGCCAGGCAAATCAACAAGATACCATTCTTTATTGATGAGAAAATGGTTAATAAGTCTTGTCTTTCCGGGTTTCCCTGATATTTTGGCCAGGGATTTCCGGTTTGTAAGCATATTGATAAGCGATGATTTCCCTACATTGGACCGGCCGATAAAGGCATACTCAGGCCTGTCGGGGCGGGGGCATTTATCCACATCGGTATTACTAATTATAAAACGGGCATCTTTTATCTCCATAAAGGAATAATTTCCATGTGTAAATTTCGCAAAAAAATAAAATCGAAAAATGAATAATTCTATTTAATGTAAACCTCCAGGGTCTTCACGTCCGGAGTAAGAGGAACTAACCGGAATGTTTCAAGGCTTGCCGGAACTAAAACCGTTTCTCCTTTTTCAATAACTTCCTCTCCGTTTTCAAATTCAATACTGAAGCGCCCTTCAAGATTCATGTAAACAATGAATGAATCGAGCAGGTGGTAATCTTTTTCCACTTCTTCAGAAAAATGAAGTACGTTGGTGGTAAAATATTCGCAATGTACAATTTCCGACGATTTATTTTTTTCGACGTTATATTTTGTTTTGTAATCTTCAAGGTATGTGAAGTCAATGGCTTCGAGCGCTAAATCGGTGTGCAGTTCGCGTGTATTTCCCTGGGCATCTTTCCGGTCGTAATCATATATACGGTAGGTAATGTCAGAGGTTTGCTGGATTTCTGCCAGCAAAACGCCCTTGCAAATAGCATGCACTCTTCCGGCAGGCATAAAAAATACATCGCCGGGATCCACTTCATCGTAACAAAGAACTTCGGTCAGCTTTCCATTACGCAGGTATTCTAAATATTCCTCCCGCGTAATTTGCCTGTTGAATCCGGCGTTAATTAGCCCTCCTTTGTCGGCATGAATAACGTACCACATTTCAGTTTTTCCATACGCGTTATGCCTTTCTGCGGCCATTTCATCATTGGGATGCACCTGAATGGAAAGGTCGTCATTCGCATCAATAAATTTAAAAAGAAGAGGGAACTCAAGGCCATACTTTTTGTACACTTTGTCGCCTACCAGGTCGCCCATGTATACTTCCACCAGTTCGGTTAAATTATTTCCTTTCAGAAAACCGTTACTAACTTCTGAAATATGCCCTTCCACGGCCGATATCTCCCAACTTTCCCCGCAATTTGGATGCGAACTGAAATCTTTCCCAAGTATAGTTTTTATGCGATTTCCGCCCCAGATTTTTTCTAAGTAAATGGGATTAAATTTCAACGGATACAAACCGGCCATGATTTATAAATTTTTTAAAAGATAATTTACTAATTGTCGGGTCGAATAAGCTAGCATTGTTACAATGATGCCTGTCAGAAATAGAAATCTACTGCGGCACGTTCTGCTGTGGTTTCATTGATCCTTTTTACCACTTTCAGGTGCTCCGGGTGTTCGCGGTACGCATCCAAATCCTTCTCCGATTCGAAGTGGGATATTAGTGCAATGTCGTAACTTTTGGCGTTAAGTTCGTAATTTACACCCACTTCTATGTATTTTGCTTCAAATATTTTGTGTTGAAGACCTTCGAGCATCTCTTTCAGTTCAGCAATAATCCCGGCCTTTTTTTCCTCCGGAAATTCTTTCAGTTTAAAAAGTACTACATGGTTTATCATATCGCAATGAATTTTTGTACCTTCGTTTTCCGGCCGCGAAATTAATGTTTTCCGGGCAGGAAATTAAGTAAAAACTTTAAATTCAGTCAATATTAACAATAAACTAAAAAGATGCTCCACTATTTAAATATTGAAGAAGTTCTTTTCACCGACATTGAAACAGTACCGCAAGCACCTGAATACAATGACCTGAATGAGAAATGGAAACAATTGTGGGAACATAAAATGCAATTCCAAATCAATACTGATGAGCCTGCGGAGGTTTTATATGATCGGGCCGGAATTTATGCTGAATTTGGTCGCATTATTTGTATTTCGGTGGGGTATGTCTTTCAAAAACAGGGAGAATTGTTTTTTCGGGTGAAATCTTTTTACGATGAGGATGAAAAGGAGCTAATCCAGAACTTTTTTAATGCGCTGGAAGCCTTTTCCCGGAAAGGGAAACGCAGGCTTTGTGCACATAACGGGCAGGAGTTCGATTTTCCATACATTGCCCGTCGGGCACTGGTGAACAATCTTGTTTTGCCCAAAATCCTGGATATTGCAGGCGCAAAGCCATGGGAAATAAAGGATCAGTTGATTGATACCCTTCAGCTTTGGAAATTTGGGGATTATAAGCATTACACCTCTTTGTCCCTGTTGTGTGAATTGTTTAATATCCCAACGCCGAAGGACGATATAGATGGCAGTCAGGTAGCCGGTATTTATTGGGAAGAGAATGATATTGACCGCATTGTTCGTTATTGTGAAAAGGATACGTTGGCTGTGGCCAATTTATTGCTAAAGTACAAAGGCGACAAAATTATTCCGATCGAGAATATGGAAGTGGTATAAACGTAAGAGGCGATTAATCATTCGAGATCATCTTTCCTGCACCATTTTCATTGTTGCTATTGGCACATTCCCAAATCCGGGGCACAGAAAATAATTATTTTCTTTAAAAACGGGAGGCACGTTCAATATCGCGCTGGGCATCTTTCCTTTTGAGGGTTTCACGTTTATCATACATCTTTTTTCCGCGCGCCAGGGCAATTTCAAGCTTGGCCAGCCCACGGTCGTTAATAAAAAGCCGGGTAGGGATAATGGTTAACCCCGATTCTTTTATTTTGCGTTCCAGTTTTTGCAGTTCTTTTTTACTGAGTAACAATTTCCGGTCGCGTTTGGCCGAGTGGTTATTGCAGGTTCCGAGTTCGTATTCAGCAATATGGATATTTTTGGCGTAAAGTTCTCCGGCAAAAAACTGGCAGTAAGCTTCGTTCAGGCTCACTTTTCCGTTACGAATCGATTTTATTTCTGTGCCCACCAACTGCATCCCTGCAACCAGCTTTTCAATCAATTCGAATTCAAATGAAGCTTTCCTGTTTTTTACGTTGATATTTCCTTTTAAATGTGTCATTACAAAAATGCAGTTAATAACCTCGACAATAAAACACTTAAAAAGCTAAATACAAAAAAATTTGCCAGAATAGTCACCAGAATATAACTGCTTTGCTTCTTTTCAGGAAAAACCAGCAATTCGCTTACTCCTGTCCAAAAGATGTAAAAGCCATATAAACCCAATATATTTGCAACATAAAGAAAGGGAAATAAACCTGTAACAAACGATACCAGTAAGTATGGCGTAAGAGAGTAAACGACCAGTTTTCGGGCTGTGTGCATGTTCTTCTCCCCGCCAAAAGCCTTTATTAATTCGTTGGTCAGAAAGGCTGAAATTACATATTGTAACAGGAACAAGACAATTTCCCGGCTGGCTTTCATCAACGGGAAAGTTATATAAAACCGGGAACCCCTTAGCATTTCGCTGGCAAATACCCCCAGAGCTACCAATAGTAAAAGCGGAATAAAATATCCTGTCAGTAGTTTCATCTGACTGGGTTGCTCCTGTTTTTGTTTTTCCCAAAATGTTTTTGGTTCGAGTATGACTTCTTTAATATTGTGGACAATTCTCTTGAATGATTTCTGCATGGCTCACTTTAGTTTCGGTGCAAAAATACATTTTATTCGCCGAACTATACAACGGGGTTTACAACATTAGGCTGGATTGACGCGTGTTTTATTATGCGGTACAGAATTTCTTATTCCGGAATAAATTAATTCAGAGACTTTTAAAAATGAACACGTTTGTCTAAAAAAGACAGGGTTCCAAAGTGCAACAGAAAGCAGGCATTTACTACAACACAAATGAACCATGCAAAAAGTAGCCGGGTGTCTCTGTTTATAAAGTATTGTTGCAGATGTTATTTTGATTTAACCGACTGGCTTTTTCGTTCATTCAGTAGTTTTTCCAGTGCAAACATCTCGTCGCGCAGGCGTGCAGCTTCTATAAAATCCAGTTCCTTTGCCGCTGCTTTCATCTGTTTTTTTAGTTTTTCGATGGTTTTTTCCAGTCCGCTGACGCTCATGTATTGAACTACCGGGTCGGCCGCTACATCGGGCAGGCCGGATTCGCCGTATTCCACTGGTTTTTTGCCTCCCCGAAACTCGTATCCGATAATTTCACGGGTGGGCTTGATGATTTGCGTGGGAACAATGTTATTTTCCTCGTTGTATTTCAATTGCTTTTCACGACGGTAGTTGGTAGAGTTGATGGTCCGCTGCATGGAGTCGGTGATTTTGTCGGCATACATGATGACCATTCCGTTCAAATTCCGGGCAGCCCGACCGGCAGTTTGGGTAAGAGACCGTTCGGATCGTAAAAAACCTTCCTTGTCGGCATCGAGAATAGCAACCAGCGAAACTTCAGGTAAATCAAGTCCTTCCCGTAATAAATTGATTCCCACCAGTACGTCGAACTCGCCTTTGCGTAATTGTTCCATAATTTCCACCCGTTCCATGGTGTCCACATCGGAGTGGATATAACGGGTTTTTACCCCCATGTTCAGCAGGTATTTGGAGAGTTCCTCCGCCATTCGTTTGGTAAGGGTGGTTACCAACACCCGTTCGTTCTTTTCTGTACGCAGGTGAATCTCGTGCATCAAATCGTCAATTTGGTTGGCGCTGGGCCTTACATCGATTATGGGGTCGAGCAAACCGGTTGGCCGAATGATTTGTTCCACAATTACCCCTTCGGATTTGGCCAGTTCATAATCAGCAGGCGTTGCGCTCACATAAACCACCTGATTTACTATATTTTCGAATTCCTCAAATTTTAGGGGGCGGTTGTCAATGGCTGCCGGAAGCCGGAATCCATATTCTACCAGCGTTATCTTACGTGAATTGTCGCCGCCGTACATGGCGCGGATTTGGGGAATGGTTACGTGGCTTTCATCTATAATAGCCAGAAAATCGTCAGGGAAATAATCCAACAGGCAGAAGGGCCTCGATCCCGGGCGGCGTCCGTCAAAATAACGCGAGTAGTTTTCGATGCCCGGACAGTAACCGAGTTCACGCATCATCTCCAGATCATATTCCACCCGCTCCTGAATACGTTTGGCTTCCTGCGGTTTTCCAATGCTTTTGAAATAGTCGATCTGCGCTACCAGGTCGTCCTGTATTTGCCGAATCGCCGCTTGCATGCGCGACTTGGTGGTTACAAAAATGTTGGCCGGATAAATTACTACCTCATTCAGTTGTTCCAGTATTTGACCGGTAAGCGGATCAAAACCGGAGATCTCCTCAATTTCGTCACCCCAAAAAACAACACGGATAGCCGTATCGGCATAGGCCGGATAAATATCTACGGTGTCACCTTTTACCCGGAAATTTCCGCGTTGAAAATCCGCCTCACTACGTGAATAAAGTGCATCCACTAATTGGCGGAGCATGGCGTTTCGTGCAATGGCCTGGCCTGTTTTTAGTTCGGTTATATTGGCATGAAAGTCTTCCGGGTTTCCAATGCCATACAAACACGATACGGACGATACTACCACCACGTCGCGACGCCCTGAAAGCAAGGATGAAGTAGCGCTGAGCCGCAGTTTTTCAATGTCCTGGTTAATGGAAAGATCCTTTTCGATGTAAGTATCGGTAGTTGGCAGGTAAGCCTCGGGTTGGTAATAGTCGTAATACGAAACAAAGTATTCCACTGCATTTTCAGGGAAAAACTGTTTCATTTCACTGTAAAGCTGGGCGGCCAGTGTTTTGTTGTGACTGAGAATTAGCGCGGGCCGCTGAACTTTTTCAATTACGTTGGCCATGGTAAACGTCTTTCCCGAGCCGGTAACGCCCAGCAGGGTCTGGTATTGTTCACCTGCATCCAACCCTTCGGCCAGTTGGCGGATGGCCTCCGGTTGATCCCCGGTGGGGCGGTAATCTGAAACGATTTTGAATTGCATGATGCAAATCTAACGAACGGATCGAAAAAAAATACGAAATTCTCTGTATTTCTCCTGAATGGAAATATTTTTTACAGTTTGAGGTTTCGGTAGATCGCATTTTTAAAATAAAATTAGCCATACCCTCAAACCGGGTGAGAGTATGGCCACTTTCAATTGGAGTTATTCTGTTTTTCGGAAGGGGTTATTCGCCACCTCCGCCAATTTGCTTGCTGCGTTCAATGGATTGAAGCGCCAGGTAGTTATCTCCAAATTTTTTGAGGTTTTCCATTTCGTCGTCAAACTGATTGAAGTGTCGTTCTTCGTCCTCCACCAGTTCTTCAAATAACTTTTTGGAAACCGAATCGGCATTCTGAGAGCATTCATTGGCCCATTTGTTGTAATCTTCGGCACTCGATTCCTCCATTTGAACTGCCAGCTCCAGCATTTTCCGCACATCCTGGATTTTTTTCACATCTTCTGCCACTGTCATATCCACATCACCTTTCAGGAAAAGAATACGTTCTGCCAGTTTTTCAACGTGAACCATTTCTTGAATGGCAGTCCTTTTGAAAAGGTTGGCAAGCAAATCATACCCCTGGTCGTCGCAATGAAAATGGAAATACATATACTGGTGAACTGCTGCAAGTTCATCGGCAACTGCCGCATTTAATAATTCAATACTTTTTTCTTTCATTTTTGATGAATTTTGGTTTTAGGTGAAAATAGTAAAAATATCACCCTCAAAAAAATAAGGAAGTACAATTTAATCAAACTTAATCTTAAATCAATTTACCTGGGGTGTGTTGTATTTGCCTTATGCCTTGTTGTAAGCAGAATCATGTTTATCCCACAGAGACCCTACAATCCAAATGGATAACCTGGTTCGTGGAAATGTTGGATTGGGCAGGACAGGAGTGAGGAATATGTTTTATTTTGAACGGAGCATATCACTCATTCTGAAAACAAATTCTTTTTGTTCTTTTCGTGTAAGATGTTGGGCCTTTCTTTTTTTCTCCTCTTCTGAAAAGTGAGCTTCATTAACCGGAAACCCTATTGCAAACACGGTAACCGGCTCGAAATTTTCTGTGTCGAGTTGCAGGAGCCCGGCTGCTTTTTCTTTGTCGAACCCACCCATTTGGTGTACTTGTAATCCCATTCCGGCCGCCTGGATAGCTATGGAAACATTGGCTGCGCCCATGTCGTGCAGGGCTTTCCCATTGGGGCGGTTGTTGGCATCAATTTTTTTCTTCATCACAGAAACCATCAGTACCTGTGCGTGCTTTGCCCAAACCTGGTTTCCTTCGCTGAGGCAATCCACAAGCTGTTGAAAAGCGTTGCCGTCGGTTTTTTCGGCATAGTAATAATTCCATGGTTGAGCGTTTCGGGAAGAGGGCGCCTGGCGTGCCGCTTCAAAAAGTAATTCCAGCATTTCGCTGGTAACTGCCTCCTGGCTAAAAGTTCGCGGGCTCCACCGGTTTTTTATCGCCTCATTTAATGTTAACTTTTTTTTATCGTTTTTCATTGCTCTATCGTTTTAAAAATTCGTTACAACCTGTTACTTTGATTTCTCAGAAATAACAGGCCTCCTGGTTTTTGGTAACGATAAAGTCTCCATTTTGTTGAAGAGCCGGGGAAATATTCCATCTCACCTTCGAAATCATGCACTTTCGAATTGGAAATGACCTGCGCCGTTATTTTTTTATTAATCTGTTATGCGTCATATTTCTTCTGCATTTTCTCCTATGATTACGATGGAAGGGGTTTCGGGTTGGTGCTTTTGAAAAAACGAATCTATTTCTCCCATTGTGGTGGAAAATCCTCTTTGGTTTTTCTGCGAAATTCTGGAAAGAATCTGAATTGGCGTGGAAAGGGGCAACCCTTTTTCTGCAAGTTTTTCCGACAGTTCTTCCAGATGGATCAATCCCATATAGGACACCACCGGAGAGCCGGTTTTCAGGATATTAAGCAGCGATTCCAATTCCGGGAATTGGCCATCAACCTTCCGGCAGGCGTAAAAAAGTAACATGTTGTTTTTGCCCCGTTCAGTCAAAGGAACTGAAAATAATGATGAGCCGGCAATGCCTGCAGTAACTCCCGGAATGACCTCAAATGTGAGGTTATTTTCTTTACAAAATCTGATTTCTTCAGCGCCCCGGCCAAAAACCATGGGATCCCCGGTTTTGAGCCGTACCACTTTTTTATTTTTTCTTGCCCAGTATAAAAACTGTTGGTGTATGGCATTTTGCCTTTCAACCGGATTCTGACCGTCGTTGTTTAACTTCCCGACATATTTTTTTTCTGTTTGGGGGTTGGCCAGTTTTAGTATTTCGTCGCCAATCAGCGCATCGTACAAAATCACGTCGGCATTTTTAAGCCTTTTCAGGGCTTTCACCGTTAGTAAATCCGGATCACCCGGCCCGGCACCAACGATAGAGATTAAATGCGATAGGCCCATTCCTGCAGTTCTTTTAAATAATCCATGGGGCTGGGATACTTAAAAGTATAGCCCAGCCGCTGGATCAGTTTGTCGCTATTTACAATTTTGTACTTTACCGGCGTTTCAACAAATCCCGGAGCCGGTAATTCAGTCACTTCCGATGCTTTGGTATAAAATTCCTTTTTTGTCGGGTGCTCCGGGCTGACTGCATTCAAAACCTCTCCCCAGATATCCTTTTCAATAATATCAGTCATGATGTTTACACAATCGATGCGATGAATGAGGTTTACCGGTACATTGCCCGGTATGTTTTGTTTTCCGGCTAAAAAACGTGCGGGATTCCGGTTGGCCCCAATCAATCCGCCAAAACGCACAATGGTTGTTTGAAGGCCTTCCTCTTCCTGTAACATTTTTTCGGCCTTTAAAATGGCCTGTCCGCTTGGCTTTTCCGTGTTTCCTTCCTCACCCTCACGCACTACGCTATTTGTTGCTTCGTAGACCGAGGTGGAGGAAATAAACAACACTTTTGGGATTTTTAACTGGCGGATAAGTTTGATGATTTGCCCCATTTGCCCCGGGAAAATGTCCGAAATATTCTCCACCCGTTTCGGCGGAATGGCAATAACCAGCACGTCGGTATTAAAAAAGCTGAAGTAGTCGATAACGACCGATTCGGGCTTAATCCGGATATAGAAAGGTTGAATGCCGCTAAATTCAAGCTCATTATACCTGCCGGCAGTTCCGGTGGAGCCTTTCACGATGTACCCTTTTGACATCAGCTTTTTTCCCAGTTCAGCGCCCAGCCAGCCGCAGCCTAATATTGATATTGTTTTACGCATTTTTTATTGGATTATTCATTGTTTTTTGAGTATCAGTGCCTGAATTCTTTTCCTTCCCTGATTTCCTTTACATAGTTTTTTCGTATGACGAAATCTCCAAATCGTTCGCCTTTATTTCTTGAACTGGCAAAATCTTTAAATAGAAGTTCCAGTTCCTGAAGTATTTCCGGTTCGGCAATAGTCTCGCGGTAAAGCGTGTTCAACCTGTCTCCTTCAAAACTGCCGCCCAGATAGAGATTGTAATGTCCCTGAGATTTGCCGATGAGGCCTATTTCTGCCATGGAGGGCCTTCCGCAACCGTTTGGGCAGCCTGTCATGCGAATAACCATTTCTTCTTTCAGCAGATTATATTTCTCAAGGATTCCTTCCATTTTTGTTATGAGTGAAGGTAGATATCTTTCTGCTTCGGCAAATGCCAGCGGACAGGTAGGCAACGCCACACAGGAAATTGAGTTTTTTCTTAGTCCTGAAATTGAGTGAGGCGAAACATTATGCTTTTTAAGAATGGCATTTATTTTTGTTTTAACTTTTTCAGAAACACCGGAGAGAATTACGTTCTGGTTGCCGGTCAGAATAAAATTGCCGTCGCTTATTCCGGCTGCTTCTCTCAGCGCGTCTTTTACTCTTTTGTCGCCTTCATTTTTTACGCGACCGCCCTCCACAAAGTAGGTAAGGTGCCATTTTTCATCCGTTCCTTTTTTCCAGCCGTAGCTGTCGCCCATATGAGTTAGTTTGAACGGTGCGGGTTTTTCGAGAGGATAACCAAGGTATTTTTGCAGCTCATTTTCAAACCATTCCAACCCGCGGTGATCAATGGTGTATTTTAAACGTGCCTGTTTCCGGTCTTTCCGGTTTCCATAATCGCGTTGTACCGCCACTACCTTCTCTGCCACATCAATAACTTGCTCCGGCTTGCAAAAGCCGATTACGCTACCAGCCCGCGGATACGTTTCGGGAATTCCAAATGTGGAGCCCAAACCACCACCCACAATAACGTTATAGCCTTTGATTGTGTCGTTTTCAACTATGGCGATGAGTCCCAGATCCTGCGAAAAAACATCACAGTCGTTGTTGGGCGGAATAACGATTCCTATTTTAAACTTTCGTGGCAGGTATCTGTCGCCGTAAAGTGGTTCAACTGTTTCTTTGCTGCTGGCAACAAGTTTCTTGTCGAGCCAGATTTCGTGGTACGCATTGGTTTTGGGCAGCAAATGATTTCCTATTTTTTTTGCCAGTCCGATGACCTCTGCGTGCAGCGGCGATTCGGCCGGATTGGCATGGCAAACAACATTTCTGTTCACATCGCCACATGCGGAGATGGTGTCCAGCAGGCTTTCGTTGATTTTTTGAATGGTTGTTTTCAGGTCTTTCTTTAAAATCCCGTGTAACTGGAATGTTTGCCGGGTAGTCATTTTAAGTGAGCCATTGCCGTATTTTTCAGACAATGAATCCATGCTGAGCCATTGTTCAGGCGTTACCATCCCACCGGGCATTCTTACCCTGATTAAAAACGACCAGGCCGGTTCCAGTTTCTGGTGTTTCCTTTCCTTGTCGATGTCGCGATCTGATTGCTGATAAATTCCATGAAATTTGGAAATTTGCCTGTCATCGGGGGCAATGGAGCCACTAATGGGATCTATCAGGCTTTCGGCCAATGTTCCGCGTAAAAAACTGCTGTCGTATTTTATTTTCTCTACTTCTGAAAGTTCTTCCCAGTTAATTGTATCGTTCATTTCCCTTTTTCGTTTTTAATATTAATAAACATCCATCTGAAATCTTTTCTCTCTTTTCAGGTTTTTAATGTATTTACCTGCTTGTTCTTCACTAACGCCTCCCTGTTCCTGAATAATTTCCAGTAGTGCTTTGTTCACGTCTTGCGCCATGTTTTTCCGGTCGCCACACAGGTAGAGATAGGCGCCGTTTTCTATCCAGTCGAAAATTTCCTTCTGGTTCTCCTTCAGTTTATGCTGAACGTAAATTTTTTCCTGTTGATCTCTGGAAAAGGCTACATCCATTTTTTCGAGGTCTTTTGTTTTTAGCAGTTTTTGCCATTCAACCTGGTATAAAAAGTCGGAATAAAAATGGCGATCGCCGAAAAAGAGCCAGGAATCCCCTTTAAGTCCTTTGCTTTCGCGTTCCTGCATAAAAGCCCGGTAGGGGGCGATTCCTGTTCCTGCTCCTACCATAATAATTTTTGCCCCGTTTGGAGGAAGTTTAAATGCCGGATTTTTGTCTATATATATTGGAACCTGGTCGTCAATTTTAATGTCATAGGCCAGGAAAGAGGAGCAGGCACCCTGCCGTGTTCTGTTCTTTTTTTCATATTTTACTACAGACACTGTAATATGTACCTCTTCATCAACGGTTTCCTGGCTTGATGAAATGGAGTACAGGCGGGGTGGGAGTGGTCTTAGAATTTCCACTAAATCCCGGGCATTCCAGTCATACGGGAAATCTTCCAGAAGGTCAAGTACATCATTTCCCCAAAGGTATTCATCCAGCAGGTTGTCGTCAATCAGCAGTTTTTCAAGTTCCTGGTTTTTCGATTTTTCATAGTATTTACGAATGGTGTCTACTGAAAGCAGGGTAATTTCTAAATAATGCAACAGGGCTTCCTGTAAAGAAAATTCCCCAGCCTTAACAGAGACCGGATCTTCCGGAGCAGCGCCGGTTTTCCGGATAATTTGTTCGACCAGCGATTTGGGATTTTTATTAAAAATACCAACAGCGTCTCCCGGTTCGTAAGTTAACCCCGAGCCTTCAAGGGAGAGTTCGATATGGTAAACCTCTTTGTCAGAATCCCTGCCGGTTATTTTCACTTTTTCGAGTACGGTGGCCATGAACGGATTTTTTTTGGAATACTCCGTTTTGGGCTGTCCGTTATTTGAATGCAATGTTTGTGAGATGGCAGTGCTCAATGTTGCGGGTTTCAGGTTTTGAAGAAGATTGTCCATCCATGCGGCGGCATTTTCTTCAAAGTCCACATCACACTTTACGATGGGGGTAATACTTGATGCTGTCAATCGTGTAAAAGCTTCGTCGATATCGGCGCCTGTCTGGCAGAAATGCCGGTACGATTTGTCGCCCAAAGCCAGCACAGAATATTTCAGTTTTTCCAGTTTCGGGGCGCGTTTCCCGGTTATAAATGTGTGAAAATCTTCTGCCATATCAGGCGGTTCACCCTCTCCATGGGTACTTACAACTACAGCCAGGTTTTCCTCCTCTTTTAATTTTTTGGGATTGTAGTCGTACATGCTCACTACATTGGCTGAAATGTTTAGGGCCGTTGCCTTTTCCAGAAGGTTTTCCGCGAGGGTTTTCGCGCGTCCGGTATCTGTTCCGTACAAAATAGTCAGTTTTGTCGGAGCTTCAGCAGGCACCCCATTTTGTGCCACTACAGCAGCCCCGTTGGATGAGCCGTTTTGCGCTACCCTGGCAAACCTGCCTTCAAGGTATCCGCTCAACCAAAGGATTTGTTCAGGGGTTAATGCTTCAATTTGTTTGGTTAAATCCCTTAACTGACTTTCGTCGAATGGAATTGTTTTTAAATTCATTGTAAATAAGCTTTAATTTTATCTCTTAATCGGATAGATTCATAAACATCTTCACCGTTGGAACTGACTGCAACTGATATGTTCCCGTTCCTGTATATTGCCGGTGAAACAAATTGACACAAAGCCGGTTTGTCGTGAATGTTCACAAGAACACCGGCCTGCCGGCAATCTTCAACAATCTGCCGGTCGAGCGCTTCGTTGTTGGTACAGGAGTAAAGCATCAGGTAGCCATTTAAATATTTTTTGTGATACGTTTTTTCATAATACGTAACACCGCTTTGTTTTATCTCTTCGCAAATGTTTTTTGCCAGTATTTCGACTTTGGCATCAAATCGTTGAAGAATTTTCAGCTTTTTCCATGCGCTGTGATCTCCTCCAACAATCAAAATTTTTTGATTGGAAATGTCAATCGCTATGGGCAGAAAATTTTTATTCATTTTAGTGACTTTTTAAATTTCATACTCAATGGGTGTATCTTCAATACGTCCGAAATTGCTTTTGTTCCAGGCTCTTTCGTGCAAAAAGTAGAGCGCCATTTTGGTGAACAGTTCCACGCCGCCAATGGTAACAGCAAAATTGACATTGCCCACCACAATCCAGGAGATGATGATTGTATCAATGGTTCCAATCGTTCTCCACGATATTGTTTTAACAATACTTCGCCGTTTTTTCTCAATCATTCTTGAATTTTCTCCTTTTTCCATTGGGCGTGATTTGTTTCATTTCAATCATCTTAAAAAAAAAGCCCCTCTGCTAAATTTGCAGAAGGGCCTATTTCTTTAAAAACTATTCGCTGTTATCTATACCATTCCTTCTGCACCAAAATAAATTTGCAACACATACACATACATGCTACAGAATTCATTTTTATGTCAGAAGAATAATTTTTCATTTCAATATTTTTATGTGACTTTTATCACAAAACTCTGGTGCAAATGTAAATTAATATTTTACAAAACAAATACTTTTTTGTCTTTTTTTAGTTGAATGTAAATTTTCTGTTTTCTTATGAAAACTTCAGTGTGCTTCTTTTACTTAATATAGTGGTAGTTGCGAGATGTGGTTATGTTATCTGTATTCGTCAAGGGATATTTCTTTTAACGGTGTTCCGCCGTCAATGAAAAGCTTTCCGTTGGCTGTTAGTGCTTTGCTGATTTTCAGTAAAGCCTGCTTTTCAAGTTCGGGATGTCGTCCATCCAACGCTCCAACTCTTACAGCAATAGCGATGTCAAATGGCTCTTCATCGTTCTTTAGAGTGAAATTTTCGATGGCAACCTGGCTGAAGGAAAGGCGACCTGTTTTTATTTCTGTCTGCGAACCGGAAATGGCTTGTTGAATAGCTTTGGGAGAGCGGTCGATGGCAAGAATATGTCCCTTGTCAATTCGTCTCGAAATTTCCCGGGCCATTGCGCCAGGCCCGCACCCGATTTCCAAAACGCGCATTTCCTTTTTCAAAGGCAAGGCTTCAATAATTTGTTTAAGTCTTGGTGAGAGTTTTGCTGCCATAATACGAATTATTTAGCCCCAACCATTCTGGAGATTTCTTCGTCTGCTTCGCGTATTTCAAATGCTCCTATTTTCAGCCCCGGATGCTTCGCAATTATTGTTTTGGCCTCCTCTATGTCGGTTGCTTCCAAAATAAAATAGCCGCCTAATTGATCTTTGGAGTCAATTAATTTTTCAACTTTAACAATACCGTCTTCCAGATGAATGCGACAACCGGAATCAGCTCCTTTTAAGCCTTCTCCCTGAATAAAATGCCCGCGTTTTTTCAACGAAGAATAATAAGTAAAGTAGTCGTTTAAAAATTCAGACTGAACAGCTTTCGGGAGCTGAGCCCACTTCTTTTCATTAAGGTATCCGAAACAAACAAATCTCATAGCTGCTTTTTAATGTCGTACCATAGCTGAACCAATCCGGAAGGGTAATTAATGCTTCGCTTGAATACAAGCTGCTGCTCTGTATTATTGTCTTTAAATAACCTGATTCCATCGCCGAGTAAGTGTGGAATTACACTTACAATTATCCTGTCAATTAAACGGTTACTTAGAAGTTCATAAACGATTTCGGCACCCCCGTCACAATAAATATTCTGCCCCTCTTGTTGTTTCAGGGATTTTACCAGATTAACAGCATTATCAGTATACTCAGCATGTTCTTCTTTGCCCGTCCTACTCCTTGAGATTACATAAACCTTTTTGTTTTTATAGGGTACCCCGTTACCAAACGACAGAACTTTATCAAAGGTTTTTCGCCCCCAAATTACCGTATCAATACTTTGCAGGAAATCGGCGTGCCCATAGTCTTCGTTAGCCGTTTCCACCATGGATAAGAAGTCGATGTTGTCATCTCTTTTCGCAATGTAACCATCAAGGCTCATCGCAATGTATAAAGCTAATTTCCTTTTCATTCCTGAGCTGTTTTATTTAACTAATTTACATAGCCGGGTCATTATTTAGTCGCAACCTTACGTTCTTCTGATTTTATCAAAGACAACAGTTTTTCTTCCAAATGTTGGGTACAGGAAGTTGTACAGGTGCCAAAACATTCCCGTTGGGGAGTGGTTATTCCTTTGTTGCTGCAATCCATTTACTGATTGTATTTTTGAATTCCGTTTCTTGTAATTCAATGCCATTTAGATTTTTGAAGGTAGCAACAGCCCGGTCGTTCTCCTTCCAAACAAGAAGGCCAGACGTTTCGCTTATAAGCCTGCCATTGGATTGAGCGAGCTTTTTAGCCCCACGGTGAAAAACGATCTGAATTTGTTTTGGCGGTTGAATTCGCATCGTTATCCGGTCTTCGCTGCGGAAACAATAATTAGGGCCGTTCCATTTAATATTTTCTGTCAGCTGGCTTTCGGCACTTACTATTAAATCGCGCAAACGTTCTATTTCATTTCTTAAAGGATGATTGATTCCATTTAGAAATTTTGTAACCTCTTCATTTTTCATATTGCCAAGACTTCGTTTGTACAATAATCATTTTATTCTTCCTGTCTTTATTCTTTTGTTTGCAAGCACTTTCGCGAAATTATTTTTGTTTTTACTGTTGTATTTTTTTTTATTTCATCGAGTGTAGACCAATGGTGTTTCCTTCAGTATCCACCACCAGGGAAATAAAACCATGTTCTCCAATAGCCATCTTGGATTGGTGTACCTGTCCACCACTGGCAACTACCCGACTTTCTTCCACCGTACAGTCTTCGCAGCCAAAATAGATAATGGTGCTGTTTTTTCCTGCCTCAACGCCTTCCATTTTTACCAATGCACCCGCAGCTCCGTACTCTTCCATATGGCCGGGAAAAGCTTTCATCAGGACAGATGGGTCTGACGGGTCGTTAATATTTTCCAGTTTCACGTCTAAAACTTTTTCATAAAAATTGACAGCCCGCTCCATATCTTCCACATAGATTTCGAACCATACCACTGAATTTTTTTGTGCCATTTTTAAATTTTTAATTGTTATTATGCGCAAAGCTCAAAAAACGGAACCAAAAAAATCTTGCCATAGGATAAGTTTTACGTCTCTTTTAGTATTTCCTTTCTGATTCTGCTCAAAGAAGTGTCGGTAATGCCCAAATAGGTGGCAATATGCTTTAACGGTACTTGCTGTATAATTTCTGGTTTTTCATGTATCAGATTCAAATACCTTTCGGTTGCAGTCAGGGTAATCATGCCAATGGAGCGTTGCTTTGAAATTAGGAGCTGGCTTGACATCCAGGCCCGGCCCCATTCTCTGAATCCTTCCATGTTGTGAAACAGCTCCTGAAAAGCCGGGTATTCGATTTTCCACAAAATGCTGTTGGTTAATGCCTGGATATTTTCAATGGCAGGAATTCGCTGAAACAAGGAAGATACATCAATCAATACATCACCTTCAATAAAAAAGTCAGTTGTAATTTCATCTCCATTGTAATTCATTACAAACGACCTAAGTATCCCTTCTTCAACTAAATAGTATTCATTGCATGTTTTTCCGGAACTGATAATTATATCATTTTTTGAAAATTTGATCTTTGTATGTGCCTTCTTAATTTCGTTGTATTCCTCCTTTGAGATTGTCGGATAACTATAAATTTTCTCGAAAAAATAATTTGTCATTTATCATTTTTTTGATTAGCCAAGACAATTAAAGATCAACAGGTGTCAGGTTTCGGAGCCATTTGTTTTTATGTTTAGATTTTATCCCGTTCTATCTGTAGATTTTAAATGTGACTTTTAAATTGTAAGAGGCCTTTCGTTTGAAATTATATTAAACTTTTAAACGCGTTGAGGCCGAAGTTTGTTTACGAAAAATCTGACAAAGTAATTGCCAATTTATGAAGCCAGCTGTCCTTTTTGGGCAGCCTCTTCTTATATCAGGTTTTAAAAGTTAAGGGTAAGAACCCGCTTCGTTCATTACAAATACCGGGTTACACTTTTTTTGTAATTTTCGTACGCAGTACCAAAGCGATTAATCAGGAATTTTTCTTCATTTTTAATAATGAAGTGGTACACAATTAAGCTATATACACCAGCGATTAGAATAAAAATATTCCATGTGTATATAATTGATGTCATGGTAAATAAACCAAAACCAACGTACATCGGATTTCGACTGATTTTATATATGCCCTTGGTTTTTAATTCTGTCTTTTCCAAAGGTAATCCCAACCGGGTAGATTTACCTAAATGATAGAGGCTAACAACAATAAAAATGAGTCCCAAAAAGAACGTAAAAGATGCAATGATGTCATCGTATGAGTAATCTGTTTTATAGACAAAATGTTTATTACAGAATGAATAAAGAAAGATAATCCAGGTAACATAACCTGATATTTTGCCAGAGTAAAATATCATTGGGTTAATTGATGATTTTCCTATTAATTCCATATTCTTAAACTTTCTTATTGGAATATAATTTAGTTATATGTGTCTAATTACTTATCTGCATTTTGTTTTTAATCAAAGATTTTACAGACTTATTTAATAATACTATCAGGATTTCCTTTTCGGATTCAGTCATGTCTTTCGTCAATAACTCTGAGATACGCTTGTGTAAATCAGTATGTATAGAAGCAGCCTTCATCCCGATCTCAGTTAAATGAACATGTGCAGTTCTTCTGTCATTATCTGATGTGACTTTATAGATTAGTTTTTTCTTTTCAAGTCTGTCAATCATTACTGAAATGGATGCTTTTGCAATACTCATTCCGTCAGCTAGTTCCGTTAGGGATGGATTTTCCATTTTGTTAATCAGTTCAATGCAGTACAATTGTCTTGAAGTCAGGTCCTTCAGATCTGAGTCTTGTTTCATTTTTTCTTCAAGTATTTCACTCGAATGTAGAATTGTATTCAGTATTTGTTCTAAATTCTTTTGCATTTTCCGGTTTTAATTCCGACAAATATAAAAAATAATTAGATATATCTAACTAAATTACAATTTTTATTTTTCTTATTTTATTGATTGTGCAGATTCGTATTTCTGTATTCGGGGAGGTGGTAATAATTTCAGGTAAGATACGGTAAGTCAGTATTCCAGAGAATATTGCTTAACGTATACCTTGGTCAGTGAGTAATCAGCCTGAAAGTTATATTCCGATTGGGTAATCGTTTAAAACATTGCCCTATCGTGGGCTCCTTCCGTATTTATAAAAAGGATTGTTCCATTTTTCAAGATTTTCTAACCAAATTATTTTGCCTGAATAGGAATTTTTATAAATCTCCCCCAGGCAATAAAAACAGCAATCAGTGCAAAAATAAAATTCATGGGCAACATTGTGAATTCACCTCTTGAAATATGAAACCCCGATGCCAATACCATAATGGCAATAATACCTAATGCTGCCACAGGCGCAAGTGTTGGTTTAATGCGCAGTAAAGCAGGAAGTATAAGCCCGATGCCTCCCAAAAATTCACTCACGCCAATAAATCTTACGAGAGATACTGACACATCTTTGACCCAATGTAGGGAGTCTGCTAACTGCTCAATGGGTTGCATTGATTTCATTGCTCCCAACAAAAGAAACATGGCAGCTAAAAGCACTTGCGCTATCCATAAAGATATATTTAACGCTTTCTGTTTTTTGTGTTTACTTGTTGTCATATTAACATTTTTTGTTTGATGTTGCAAAGATAAGTACATTTGCTATCAAAAAGTAAGCAGTTTCCTAAAGGTAAGCAGGATGAGTAAAACAGAAGATGAAAAAAACAATCATGAAGAATGTCAGAAGCTGATGTTGCCCGTTCGTGATGCATTAGATGTTATTAGCGGAAAATGGAAAATATTGATTTTAATTTCCTTAATGCAAGGTAATAGTCGTTTTAGGGAAATTGAAAGGAGTATTCCCCGAATAACCTCCAAAGTTTTGTCAAATGAACTGAAAACATTGGAAGAGCATAAACTGATTAAAAGGACTGTATATGACGATTATCCTGTCAGGATAGAATACTCTTTGACTGAATATGCTTCAACACTGGAGAAAGTAGTGAACGAACTTCAAATATGGGGCATCAATCATAGGAAAAAAATTTTAGAAGAGGGTTAGTCCGGTTTTGTTTAAAAGTAAGTGGTAGTGGGGGAGAGTTGCCTGTAATATTCATCCTTTTTTTAGTCAGCTCTCCGAATATTATTTCCTATAAAGAGTTTTAAATACTGTAATGGTTGTAGGCTGTTAAAGCAGGTTAAAATCGAGCGAATACCTTCTGTCCCGACGATTATCACACTGTAGACAATTCATTATTTATTTCAATTTTTGAATGCACTTTATCACATAATCCAGCTGGCTGTCTTTGCTTTCTATCAAATCCTGAACAGTTAAGTGGACGATATTATCAGGTAAAACGCCCCTTCCTTTTGCAATCGTATTATCAGTTACATAGTGATTGATTTTAACAAATGACATTCTCAATATTATCCTGGAATTGGGGAGTTCATACAAAACAGGATATTGTCCTGTATGGAAATAATATCCTCCGCCTGCTTCTTCTCCAATAAGTGTAATATTAGCATCATTTTTAGCGTTTAAGGCAAATGCCGATCCTGCAGAAAATGTTCTGCCTCCAATTAAAACAAAAACATTTCCTTTAAATGGCTTCCTGAAAGGTTTCATTTCTTCTATTGCATGGTCCTTCTGTAAAATCCAACGTCCATTTTCTTTTTTTGCTGATGCGAAGTAATTCGAGAAAAACTGGCGATAGTCGGATACCGTATCTAAAAGATATTTTCCTTCTGGTAAATGCGAAGTTATAACACTTTCAGAAATTCTTTGCCGGAAAGGCTTTTCGGTAAGAAATGAGAATAAATGAATTGTATTAATCCTATAGCCACCGTTATTGCTGCGGATATCCAGAATCAGATTGTCTGTTTTTTTCTTCCTGATTTTTTTGAACAGATTAACTAACCTGGATTTAAACTCTGTGGGGTCTAATCCAAATGAAGGAACGGTTAATACAGCTGTGTTAATAGAATCAATGTAATGATAGCGGGGCCATTTTTCACTAACCCAGGTTTGAAAATACTTTGCTCTGTCACTATCACCGTGATAAGCAGCAAAATGTGAGTTCCGTAGCGCATGTCGCTTACCAATTTGCTCAAAATCCTGACTTTCAATTGTGGTGGTTTTGCTTTGATTATCCGGTGTTAGATACACTACTTCGTACGTACTTTTTTCTCCCAATTCATAGTAAAGTAATATTCCAAATTCGGTTTCTATTTGCCTGTGTTTTTTTGTAAGGTTATATCCATCGGAGGGAGCATATTTTAGCATTCTGTTTATTAATTGATCGCAGTTTTCCCCATCAATAGTTACAATCTGAGAACCAGCAGGAATTTTAAATTCATCCGTATCTGCATATAGCTTCCCATCAATAATTTTTAATAACAAGGGAAACATTTTGGGAATAGAGTCCATTTTGGGGTAGTGAACAATTAAATGACCATCTTTAACATGCTCTGCTAAAGCACTAATTGATCGGAACAAACCATCCGAATTTGTTAACTGTTTCAGCTCTTTCTTTTCAAAATGATTAAATATGCTATCCCAATTTTCTTTTGTTGTGTACTCATACAAACTTGGATGTCCGGTTGTTAAGATATTTTTAAAGATGGTATAATCTTCAATGATTTGTTCTTGAGACAATTTGGTCTGGGCAAGTAGAGATAAAGGAAAAACAATAGCAACTACAAAGCTCCTTATTTTCATAAACTTCCTATTATTTTTCTGTTAAGTCCTTTTGTCATTAACCAAATGCCCAGAAATACTTCAAACGCCGCGGTTGGAACGTTTAAAATCAGATATTGGGTGGTAATAATTTCTATCGCACCAAATAAAACGAATATACTTGCTATTCCTGACAAGATTGAACCGCCTATTTTAAATACTCCCCTTGTTTAGACAACATTACTTCAAAGATAAGTTAGATTTCGTTTCCCGCCCAATTGGGCGGGAAACGAAATCTAAGCGGCCGAGCAGAACACTTTCTCTGGCTTTTTATAATCCA
>NZ_QWET01000070.1 GCF_003573545.1 Mariniphaga sediminis
TTTATTATAATCGTTAAAACCACCTCCTTCGGGGGTGGTCATGTTTAATAGGCTACGCCTTAAATTTATTAACTTCGTCACATGAGTAATTTTAAGAAATTAAATCATGTGATTTACAGGTGCACTTACCATATTGTATGGACACCCAAATATAGATTTCGCTTACTAGAAGGTCTGATCAAGGAATTACTTCAGGATGACATTGCGATGTTATTGGAATGGAAATCATGTGAGATGATCGAAATGAATATTCAGAAGGATCATGTTCATCTGATTGTTAGTGTTCCCCCGAAGCTTTCAGTTTCCCAATTAATGGGAATATTAAAGGGCAAAACAGCAATCAAAATTTTCAAAAGTTATCCTCAGTTACGGACAAAGCCATATTGGGGAAATCACTTTTGGGCAAAAGGCTACTGTGTTGACACTATCGGACTTGATGAAGACAAAATCAAGAAGTACGTGAAATTTCAAGAAGATCAAGAACGTCTCGAAGAGCAGCAGCGGCTCAACTTTGGCCCCTTATAGGGGCCTTTTTAT
>NZ_QWET01000008.1 GCF_003573545.1 Mariniphaga sediminis
TTTAGAGTCCATATCAGAGCAAGGTTTTGTTTGTTAAATATTTAAATATAAGACACTTAAATATAAACAAAACTTTGCTTTTTTGCTAGCAATTTCTTAGGTTTCTTACATCGAACTGACGTTAAATTACATGTAAATGTGTCAAATTTTATTGAATCATATGATAAGTTCATATTGATTTTGTGATAGTATTAACAATAATATGGATTCGAATGCATTCTTAATTATGTTTGAATATTAGTAATTTATGTCAATTGTATTTTTATGGTTTACAGCTTATTTCAAATTTAAAGAATGTAGTTGGTTTTTAGTTCAAAGAGATATGGTTTTATTGGAGTGGAGGGCAAGAAGGAAGGATTAAATAAAAACGATTTCTTGATGACTTTGACCTTTATGTGAGCTTTTTGCACAACGCCATCTCACAGAATTATTAGATTCTTAATGCCCACTTCCTATTAAAAATTTATATTTGCTATCAATAGGCTTATTTATAATGGTTAATGATAAAGATAAAGACAAAAATATAATAAACCTTATTAAATCTGGCGATCAAAAGGCACTTGAACAATTGTATAAAAAGTACTATTCCAACTTGTGCAATTTTGCCTTGCAATTCGTTAAAAGTATTGACTATGCAGAGGAAGTCGTGTCTGATGTGTTCTTGAATATCTGGCTAAAAAGGGAAATCCTTTCCATTCGTTCAAATGTAAAGTCGTATCTTTTTGCTGCTACGCGAAACCGTGCACTCAATTTTTTAAAAACCCAAAAAATTGAATTTCGGGAAATTGATGAGGCATATCAAAATGACACTGTCACTGACCTTGTACCCGATGCAAGATTAAATTACTCCGATACTCTAAACCGCATCGAAAAAATTATAAATGAACTCCCCCCACAACGGCGTACAATTTTTAAACTAAGTCGCATTGATGGGCTTAAATACAAGGAAATAGCTGAGGTGCTTTCAATCTCGGTAAATACGGTTCAAAAACAAATGACTGAAGCGGTTAAACACATCGCAAGATATTATTCCAAAATTCACTTCATATTGTTCTCATTTTTTAGTAGGGTAAAATAACTACAGTTATTTAGAATTTATCTAAATAGTATATTTTTCTTTTTTCAATGGTCGGTCGGGTAATAAAATCTTGTCATAAAGGTGAAACGACATACCAATGGATAAGAATACTTTTTACAAAATTGCTACAAAAGTTCTTGCTGATGAAGCAACTCCTGCCGACAAGGAGTTATTGGCAAGGTACTTAGAAAATAAAGAATACAAAGAGATTTTTAACTGGCTAAAAAAGGAATGGGACAGTGTACGCACACCATCAACCGCACAATTTAACTATGATAAAGGGCTTGAAAAATTGCGACAGAAGATTAAGGAGGCAGAAAACCGTTCGATGATAATAAAACCAAGAACAGTGGTATTAAAAAGAAAGTTTTTTCGGGCAGTTGCAGCTATAATTCTGTTGTTCCTTGCTGCTAAAATTATTATGCCACATTTTAATCAAAAGCCCGAAATTGTGGAATTTGCAGAAAACAGCGAACAAACTATAATAGAGGGTAACACCAAACTAATTCTACACGACAAAACTGAAATAGAGGTAGAGACCAACGAATCAGAGATTGATTACACAAGCCAGGAAGGAAAGCTGATAATAGATGAAAAGCCAATTGAGCGTGAGATTGATAATAGTACGCTTGCATACAATACAGTTATTGTACCTTATGGGAAAAAAAGTAAAGTTGTTTTAGCCGACAACAGTGAGGTATGGTTAAATTCGGGTTCGAAGCTTATCTATCCGACAAAGTTTAATAAAAACATACGTGAAGTATTTTTAGAAGGAGAAGCACTTTTTGACGTAAGCCACAATAAAAAACTGCCTTTTAAGGTAATAACTACTGGGATTGAAGTGAAAGTGCTGGGGACAGTTTTTAATGTAAGCGCTTATACTGATGATGCCTTAACCAGTACTGTGCTTGAAAGTGGTAGTGTTGAGATTATCTATAAAAGCCCAAGTTTATCAAAGAAATCGAAGTTAAAAATAGTTCCGGGAACACTTGCTGAATATAATGTAGCTTCGAAATCTATTACAAAAAAACAGGTTGATACACAATATTATACCAGTTGGCACAAAGGAATTTTAATATATCAGAACGAACCTCTTGGAAACATAGTAAAAAAACTATCGAGATATTACAATAAAACCATAACACTGGGAAACGAAGACCTTAAAAACGATACTTTTTCGGGTAAACTGGACTTAAAAGAAGATGTTGAGAAAGTACTGGAAACCATTGCTTTTGTCTCATCATTAAAAATAGAGAGCAACAAAAACGAATTAATCATTAAAAATTAATATGCCTATGACATAAACAACCTAACTAAAAAACCGGGCAATGTGAGTCAGACATCACCCGGTCTGCGAAAAAAAATTAACGACCCTGTGGTCAATTAATTAATTTAAACATTCAAATATATGAAAATTAATGTTGCAATAATCCGTTATGCGGGCTATAAAAAAGTATTACGAACTATGAAGATTTTTATCATACTTTTTTTCACTTCAATTATTTCGATAAGTGCAAATACTTATGCCCAACAAACAAAATTATCGCTTGAATTAAATCAGGTAACAGTAAAAGAAATTATCGAGAAGATTGAATCTCAAAGCGAATATGTATTCTTTTATAAAGATGACCGAATAGACCTCGAAAGGGAACTTGACATTAATGTTGAGGATAAAACAATTATTGAAGTACTTGAATTGTTGTTCAAAGGGACCAATCATGTTTATAAAGTTGAAGACAGACAGGTAATGATAGGAGTAAAAGAGACCAAACACCTCAATCCTGACATTGAAAAAGAGGCCAAACAGCAACAACCCCAAAAGAAAACAATTACCGGAAAAGTTACCGATGAAAATGGTGAACCTCTTCCGGGGGTTTCAGTAGTGGTAAAAGGTACAATTATTGGAATCACAACAGATATTGATGGCAATTATTCTCTAGATGTGCCTGATGATGCACAAGCCTTGATTTTCTCATTTGTAGGGATGAAAGCCCAAGAAGTTATCATTGGGACACAAACTCTGATCAGTCTTGCTTTAGAAGAAGATGCTATTGGGATTGAAGAAGTTGTTGCAGTTGGTTATGGTACTCAGAAAAGGGCTAGTGTAACTGGGGCAGTATCTACAATAAAATCTGAAGAGATCACCTCTGTACCAACATCCAATATTAATTCAACTTTGGCTGGTCGAACACCTGGCGTCATTGTTAGGCAAGCCTCTGGCAGACCAGGTGACGATGTTGCATCTATCAGTATCAGGGGATTCGGTGTAAACAATACAGACGACAATAGAGTTCAAAACGAATCTCCCCTAATTATTGTCGATGGTATACAACGGTCTTTTTCGCAAATAGACCCAAATGAAATAGAGAGTATTACTGTTCTTAAGGATGCGGCAGCGGCCGTTTACGGCATACAGGCAGCAGCTGGGGTAATTCTTGTCACCACCAAAAGGGGGATCCAAGGTAAGCCTATAGTGAGTTTAAGCTCAACCTTCTCGATGACCCAAAATACCCAATTCCCCAAATACTCAAATTTTTTAGAACAATATAATGCACTTAAGTACGCTGATCCGGGAAAACAAGAGCAAATATTATCGAATCTTCAAGGCAGGATAACACCTGAGAGATATGCAGGATTACAAGATGGGAGTATTCCGGGTACAGACTGGTTTGATGTCATTACCAGGGACTTCACGCCAATGCACCAACATAATATGAATATCAGAGGAGGAAACGAAAGGGTTAAATATTTTGGATCTGTAGGGTATTTAAACCAGGGGACTATATGGTCGTCCAAAGATTTCAATTACGAAAGGTTCAATGCCACTATGAACATGGATGTCAAGGTAACCGATCGCCTGAAACTATCAATGGACTTTTCGTGGAGAAAGGAGTATCACGATCGTTATAGTACCGATGGATCAAATGATTTAAATCAACTAACCATTTCAGAACCTGGCTTTCCTGCCAGTCTGCCCAATGGTGCTATTCCGGTATCCAATGCAACCATCGGAAACTTTAACCCAATTGCCATTACCACTAAATCGATATCCGGATATAAATTAAATACCGTAAATGTTGTTGTGGGATCGCTAGACTTTACCTATGACATTCCGGGAGTTAAAGGGTTACAGATTTTTGATAAGCTTGCTGTCAATAATACATTTGATTTTGAGAAAGAGTTAAGAGTACCCTTTACACCCTATTACTATGATGGTAACACTTATACTGCAATAGAGCCCACGCAATCAACATATCTTGGGCATACCGACGTGACTCTTCAGAGATTAACCAATCAACTGGGGTTGCGTTATAATGGCAGCCACAAAAAGCACAACTACAGCGGATTACTACTCTTAGAAACACTACAAGATAAAGGCACTAATCTTTTTGCCAGTCGTAAAAACCTTATTTCTGGTAGCGTACCCTATCTGTTTGCCGGGGAGGCCGCTTCACAACAGAATAACGGTAGTGCTTCTGAATTCGCTCGTTTGGGATGCGTGGGACGTGTTAACTATAATTACGATGGTAAATACTTATTAGAATTATCGGGACGCTATGATGGTTCTCCTTACTTTCCAAAAGAAACCAGATATGGTTTCTTCCCGGGGGTATCTGTAGGATGGGTAATTTCAAGAGAACCTTTCTATAATGAAGAAGGATTTGTTAACCGACTTAAATTGAAAACCTCCTTTGCACAGCTTGGAAATGATAACGCCAATTCATTTGACTACATTACAGGGTACAAAATTGTTACAGGAAATGAGACTTATGTTTTTAACAATCAACTATTGACAGGTCTTGGAGTTTTAGGTATTGCTAATCCGTTTATCACCTGGCAGCGAAGCAACACCTACAATGTTGGAATTGAATCTGGTTTAATGGACAATAAACTATCTGTAGAGCTTGATGTTTTTTATCGTAAAAGATTTGATTTACTTGCCAGAGACAACATTAGTCTGCCATCTACAACAGGTGCGACGGTGCCATTATCAAATTTAGAATCGCGAGACAACCGAGGTGTTGAATTCTTAATAAGCTATAGAGAAAGCTTTAATAAAATAAAATTGAATACCTCGTTCAATTTTTCTTGGGCACGGGAGAAATACCTCAATTATGTAGAGTCTGAAACCTTTGAAAATGAAGATCAGGAGCGTATACAACGCAGATCAAACCAATGGGTTAACCGAACTTTTGGATATGTGTTTGATGGCTTTTTTAATTCACAGGAAGAAATTGATAATGCTACCATTGATTATGGAGGAGGTGCAGGAAACGGAAATCTGAGGCCTGGCGATATAAAATTAAAAGATCTAAATGGTGATAAGGTTATAAACTCGAACGACCAAAGAGTAATTGGAAGAGGAATTGCTCCTGAAATTATGTATGGCTGGAATACATCATTGAAATGGAAATATTTTGAGGTGAATATGTTTTGGCAAGGGGCTGCCAATTTTGGCATGAACATGGTTGGTTACGCAAGAAATGTAGACGATCGTGTGCCATTCCAATACATTGCCGAGAATGTGTGGACACCTGAAAGAGGTAACGATGCTATTTTCCCTGCGCGCAGCAATGGTGTAACAAATTATAACTTTATCGACAAATATTTTGTAAATGCCTCTTTTGTAAGGTTAAAAAATTTATCTCTTGCATATACCTTACCTGGCTCAATGACAGAAAAGTTGGGTATTAGTTCTTGTCGCTTTACGCTTTCGGGAACAAATTTAATTACCATAGATAATCTTGGAGTATATCCGTACGATCCTGAATCTGGAGGACCAATGAGTTACCCGGCACAACGTGTATTTACTTTAGGACTTAATTTATCACTATAGAAAAAGAAATCATGAAACATGTATATATAGTTTTATTTTTTATTGCGATCACGATAGCATCCTGTACGGACATGTTGGATGTAACCAGGCTGGATGTTGTAAGTAGTGATCAGGTATGGAACGATGAAACCTTGATAGAAGCTTATTATGGAAACCTCTATAGCAGGGCAAATTTTATTTTTGGCCTTGATGAAACAACGTCAACAAACTTTTTCGATAAATACTACGGAGCTGGCCATATGGGAAGCGAAGGGACTAACAGGCAGAAGGCACGGGTTGCATATACGGACGGCAGACTAGCGGCAGATAATACTGATATTCCTATAGGAAATTGGGATTATGGTTTTATACGTGATGTTAATACAGCAATTGAAAATCTGAATGCCTCTACTTCTTTTTCTGAAGATTTTAAAAACCAAAAATTAGGCGAAGCTTATTTTATGAGGGCCTTTTCTTATTTTGAAATGGTAAAACGTTATGGTGGTGTTCCGATCGTCACAACGGTTCAAAACCCTTCCGCAGATATTGAAACGCTACAAATTCCCAGAAGCACAGAGGAGGAGGTTTATCGGTTTATTGAATCAGAATTAGATAAGGCCTATGAATTACTTTCAGGTAGGCAAAATCATAAAACCTACATTACCGAGTGGGCTGTGCTTTGTTTAAAAAGTAGAGCCATGTTGTACGCAGGAAGTATCGCAGCTAATAACTCTAAACTGACTTATACTAAAGATGGCTTAGTGGGGATAGATCCGTCTAAAGCCGAAGCTTTTTATCAGTCATCTTTAAATGCATCGCAAAAACTCACTGATCTAGGTGGGTTCTCCCTCCAGGTTAACGACAACAATCAGATAGATAATTTTAGAAAACTTTTTATTGAAGATAATGATGAAATTATCATGCTTATGGAGTTTACCGGAGCTGGCGGGCGTTACAATAATTTGGAGGCTTTGCTTCATCCACGTGTAACTGCTTATGAATATTGGGGGAATATGTTTTCACCCTATCTGGAAAATCTTGAAGCTTTTGAATATATGGACGGAACCCCGGGAAATATGCTTTATGGTACAGATATAACCTGGAGAGAGGCTTTCAAAAAAGGAAATTTCTATTCGCTCGATCAACTTTTCGGAGCTAAAGACGCACGTTTACTCGCCTCCATAGCCGTTCCTCAAACCGAATATATAGGCGAACCAATCTATTATCACCTTTCTGTTACTGACCCGGATTATGCTAAAGCAAATGCAGTTCCGCTCAAATGTCAGAACCAGAATACAGGACCAAATGCAGGTCATACAGGATTCGGTCAGGTAAAATTTCTGAACGGAGTTCCATGGCTTTTAGGAGAAGGTTCCAGTGATGTGCCAATTTTTAGATTGGGTGAAATTTATTTGAATTATGCTGAAGCCGCATTAGGTCTGGAACAACATCTTAGTGAAGGTTTGAAGTACTTGAACGATATTAGAGCTCGTGCGGGATTAGTGCCTCATAGCTCACTTACATTTGATGCTATTGTACAGGAAAGAAGAGTGGAGTTGATGTTCGAACATCATAGATTTTGGGATTTACGCCGGTGGAGATTGGCAGAAGAATATTTAAATTCTCAATTAAGTGGTGTCGATTGGGTGTGGAATGTTGAAGCAAACACCTATCAACTTACTATGAAAAAGAATGTTGAGCAATTTATAAGGCAATTTAGACCTGAACATTATTATTTCCCAATTCCTCAAAATGTGGTAAGAGATGATAAGTTAGAGCAGAATCCCGGTTACTCTTTTTAATAAGGATAGTGTTTAATAAGTAAGAAGGCCTGTATCGTATGTTAATGTCGTATGGGCCTTCAGCTTTAGTCAACTTATTTATAACTACAAGATTATAAAATGAAATACAACAGAATTCTAGTATTGCTATTATTGGTTTTATTGCTTTCCTGTAGTCAGGATGCTAAAAAGAAGGAAACCACGAAAAGGCTTAATATTCTCTTTATTCTGGTGGATGACATGGGGTATCATGATCTGAACTTTACAGGTAGTACATATTATGAAACACCCAATATTGATAAACTGGCTAAGGAGGGTACTGTTTTTACTCAAGGCTATGCCACGAGTCGTGTTTGCAGCCCATCAAGAGCGAGCATCCTAACCGGGAAATTCACCGCTCGCCATGGAATAACAGATTGGATTGGAGCTGCTTCAGAAGAAAACTGGCGTAAAAGGAATAGATATGATAAACTTTTACCAGCTGATTATTTACATGCATTGCCAGAGCAGGACACAACATTGGCAGAAGCTTTTAAAAAGGCAGGTTATACAACTTTTTTTGCCGGGAAATGGCACCTTGGAGGCGAAGGTTCTCTTCCTCTTGATCATGGGTTCCAGATCAATAAAGGTGGCTGGGATAAAGGAAGTCCTATCGGTGGTTATTTTTCTCCTTGGAGAAATCCTAGCCTTGAAAACAAGTTAGAAGGTGAAAATTTAACTATGCGATTGGCACAGGAAACGGCTAAATTCATTGAGGAAAATAAAGACTCTGCATTCTTAGCTTATCTTTCGTTTTATGCAGTGCATGGCCCTATAGAGACAACTTTTGAAAAATGGCAAAAATATAGAGATAAAGCGGAAAATAGTGGTCTGGCCGAAAACGGATTTGCCATGGAAAAAGTATTGCCCATAAGATTAAATCAGGATAATCCGGTATATGCCGGCTTGGTTGAAAGTGTTGATGATGCCGTGGGAATGTTGCTTAATAAGTTAGAAGAATTACATTTAGATGAAAACACAATTATTGTGTTTACCTCCGACAATGGAGGTGTAGCTTCAGGTGATTCTTATTCAACATCGAATCGTCCGCTTAGAGGAGGAAAAGGATACCAGTGGGAAGGAGGTATCCGGGAACCCTATATTATAAAGGCACCAGGCTACCCGTTAAGTGGTGGATTTGTTGATATACCGGTAACAGGAGCTGATTTTTATCCAACCTTGCTGGATTTGGCAGGATTGGAGTTATTACCTAACCAACATGTTGATGGTATTAGTCTTAAACCCTTCCTTGTAGGAGACTTAACCTATATGGACCGCCCATTGTTTTGGCATTATCCTCATTATGGTAATCAGGGGGGAGAACCATCCTCCATTATCCGAAAAGGTAATTGGAAATTGATTCACTATTGGGAAGATGAAAGGAATGAATTGTATAATCTCAATCAAGATCCTGAAGAACAAAGCAATGTCGCAGAGATTCATCTTGAAATAGTAATGCAAATGGAAGAGGAACTTTTAGATTGGTTGAATAGTGTTGGCGCAAAAAGAGCCACTCCCGATCCCGAGTATAATTCATTACTGAGAGAACAATATGAAGCTAATATTAAAAAAGAATTACTTCCGAATTTGGAAAAGCATCGCAAAGAGATGCTCTCAAAAGACTTTGAACCTAATCGTGATTGGTGGGGAAGCAAGGTGACGAAAGATTAACTGCAACCTCGTTTTATCATAGTTTAGTGCATGTTGACGATTATTAGTTAATATATATTACAACATATGTTTTTTCATTACTGTCAGCTTTAAAGAGGTGATGATTAAATAAACCTGATTACTTACAGAAAGGATAATTACATGACAACAGAACTAAGAAAGATATTGTATTTTCTCTTGTATTTTGTAACAACTTTTACAACGTTGCAAGCACAATATATTGATTTATCTGCCGTTTCAGAGGCTAAAATCATAGAAAACAAAGTTACTAACCAAAAGCCGGATTCACTAGGTTTTATAAGCTCCGACTTGCTCATCTTGCCAAAATTTGAAAGCGGCATTTATTATTTACCTATTGTTCAGAAACATGCTATAGGTAACCGTTTCTTAGGTGTTGATTTTAAGAATTTAGCCCATCTAAGATCCAATCTCACTTCTTTGAATGCCGAGCAACCGTATAAGAACATTGATATGGGGTCCATGATCTGTCTTAAGATAAATGACAGCAGTTATATGGGTATTTTGGCCATGGCTGGAGAAACAGCCTTTTCCACCTTTACCCTTGGTGATGAAGGGTTTCGGTTAGATGCAGGTACTTTTGGCACTTCCAATTTCTCAGGAATACTGCCTAAACTTACTTATGCATTTGGAGAGACCCCACATGAAGCTTGCCTTATTGCATGGAAAACCGCCCTTACATCAAAAGCCTTAATCTCTAAAACAGCTTTAAGGTCAGAAAAAGAATATCCCGAATATTTTAATTATTTGGGATATTGTACCTGGGAACATTTGCGGCGAAACTTAAATACCGAAACGCTTACCAGCATCATGAAAGATATGGAAGCGGCAGAAGTTCCTGTTCGGTGGATGTTAATCGACGACGGGTATGAATCGATAGAGGATAAGCATCTGTTAGATTATCAGCCGGACAAAACAAAGTTTCCCAATGGTTTGGCTCCGCTTGTAAACTTAAAAAGCGATTCTGGGGTTCGTTGGATAGGTCAATGGTGGCATATGGCTGGTTATTTTGGGGGAATTGCTAAAAACAATACAATTGTGGCCTTAGATAATCACTTGTTTGAGTTAAGCCCCAATTTCATGCTTCCTAAAATGGATCAGGAAAGCACAGATATTTTTTATGAAGGAAGGGCGCAGGAAATGAGCCAATCAGGTATCGATTTTATTAAGGTCGATTTTCAAACGCAGATGTTTCAGTTATACAAAGGCCAGTCCAATGCTATACAGGCTGTAAGTTACAATCATAGAGCTTTAGAAAAGGCTTGGCAGTCTAATTTCGACGGGTTATTGAATTGTATTTCTCAGTATCATCTTACTGTTTTTAAACACGAGAAAAGTGCTGTTATTCGTTCGAGCATTGATTACCATAAAAATGATGAAAACAACAGTTACATCGCTGTGCAAAATTTGAGAAACTCAATCTATTTGGGTATGACGCATTGGTTGGATCACGATTTGTTTATCAGTAATTATCATACCGGTAAATCAGGAACCGAGATCCGAGCCATTTCAGGGAGTCCGCTTTATGTTTCTGAAAGCATAAAGGATGTTGATTTTGAAATTGTTAAGCCAGCTGTTTGGAGTGATGGGGAAATATTACGTCCCCTGGCTCCAGGAACGCTAACTCCGGAAGTGTTTTTCGAGAATCCCCAAAATACCGGTATCCGTGCAGTAGCACCTCTAGAAGGAAAAGTAGCTACGTTTTGGTTAGCTAATTTTCATAGTGAGAGCGAGTTGGAGTTGAAATTATCACCTGATGATTATAAATATGGTGGTACTATGATTCAGCCCTACGAAGGGCTTTGGAGTCAACCTGAAGAAGGGCTTGTTGCCTACGATTTTCATACAGGAAAGGCTTGGGAGATGAATAAAAATTACAGTACTAAGTTAGAAAAATGGGAAACCAAAATAATTCATCTAATCCCGATATCTGACGGCTGGGCAGTTATTGGTCGCCCTGATAAATACCTATCGCCGGCAAGTTGCCAAGTTGTGAAAAAATCACCTGACGAAATCGTGCTTAGGCTAAAAGAAGCTGGTCCTTTTTTGGTTTGGAATGATAATGGAATGCCTGAAGCAGCGCATACAAGCGTTACAAAGATGTCAAAAAACCTTTATAAAATAGTTCCACAAACCGATGCTAAGGAGTATTCTATAACCATAAATAAGGAATAGTTGCAATTCTGTATTTTTGAAATTGAAGGATAGAAATGACATTATCTAATAAATGAATTATTAGTATTCAATGTTAAATGCAAAAGTTTGCCTGACTCACATGGCACCAAAGAAATATAAAAAGTGGAGCTGGCGGGAGTCGAACCCGCGTCCAAACGAGGAAGCAACAAGCTTTCTACATGCTTATCCCCGACTTGATTTTCGAATAAACACCGGATCAGGGCCACCAATGTTTACCTTATCTCTTTTATTTTCGCTAAAACACCAGAGCTTTATTTCAGCTAGCTTCGATTTACTTGCACCGCCGGTTCGGACCGCTTCAAAGCATTAGCATCCGGGCGATGTCCTGTCCCAATGCCTAGCACCGGGATTAAGCATTAACCTACTGTGATTCGGTTACGCAGCAAGAGCGTAATTATTTTCGCCAATTATGGTTTTGATCATTATTTTTTAAGGGTCAACAACCAAAACCCTGCATGCTTACCTGCCTCTTCTACCCGCTGTCAAAACCAGTCAGCCCCGGTAAAACAGGCAATATTTGCCAAAGAACAGGTTGCAAAATTACTAAAAATTAACCACAAACAGATAATGAAATCAAAATGGAATGAATGATAAAAAAGGCGCCAGACTTTTATACTTCGATAAATTTCCGGTAATGTTCATACCTTTCAAATATTTGTTCGACATAAGTATAGGGTTCAATTCCCCTGACATACCCATATTTAATTCCAGGTTTATTGTAATTATCAGGGTAGCTCAATTCCAGAATCATCTCATCCACATGACCATCCCAACGGTTTTTATCCAGGCCGTTCATTTCAGCCAGTTTCCGGGCATCAAGCACATGGTAATACCCACAGTTATAAGAAGCCATGGTAAACTTTATCCGCTGAACCGAATCTTCCACCATTTCAAAGTTATTCCACAAACGCGTTAAATAAGCCATTCCGCCCTTTATACTTTGCTCCGGATCCTGCCTGTTTTTTACACTGAACTCTTCAGCCATAGAGGGCATCAACTGCATCAAACCACCGGCGCCGGCCCACGAACTGGCCTTTGGGTCGAAACGGGATTCCTGATAAATCAATGAAGCAACCAGTCGCCAGTCCCAGCCAATACTCGCCGCATTCGATTTAATAATTTCGTCGTACCTGCTAATCCGGTTATTGGTCAAACTGTAAAAATCGCTCTGCACCCGCTTTCTGAAATCGTGTCTGTTCCTGAAATACTTATTATAAATTACATAATAATCCACCTCATCCTTCATTTGTTCCAGCCACTCGTTTGCAGCAGCCAGCAATCCGGGGGCATTTGGACTGACAGCCCAGGCAATCCGCTGTGAAAAGCTGATGGGCACATCAATATCTAAAATGTGGTAGTACGAAGCATTGATACTGGCAATATTATCATCGGCCACTGTGTATTTAATTTTGCCATCGACCACCATTTTTATGATTTCATCGGTAGAAAGATTTCCGGGCAGGGTATCAATAACTATTTCGCCACCAATCTCTCTCGAAAGATTCTTCAGCCGCCTGTAGTACGAAGAGTTTTTACGTACCGATACGGTGTCGCCAATCAGCTCAATGGCATCGTGTACCAAAGCCCTTTCAACGGCGCTCCATTTCATTCGTTGCCAGTTATCAGGCTTTTTTTGTACCAGTACCTGGTGTGTAAGGTAGAGGTAATCTGTAAAATTTACTTTTTCTTTTCGGTCGGAAGTAATGGTTATTCCATGAGCGACCAAATCAATATCGCCCTCGTTCAACCTGTTCAGTAAATTGTCGATATTCTGTGAAACCACTATTTCCAACTCTACCCCAAGATGATCGGCAAACCTTTTCAGAAGTTCATACTCAAATCCCATGGGCTGACCGCGATATAAAAAATAGCTGGTGCCGCTGTAAGTTGTAAGTGCCCTGAGTCTCCCTTCCCTTTTAATCCGTTCCAAGCTGCCAACACCATCCTTCCCGCCTTTCCCTGATGAGCCTTTATTCTCCTCTGCAGTTCGTCCGCACGCCAATAACCCAAGCAGTAACAGTATCGCTGAAAACCGGAAATATTTCTTCATAAAGTTTTATTATTCAATGTATAAACAACTTGCATTTCCACATTGTTTAACAACCTCCCCTACCCCCGACCAATACTTCAAGGCAGCAAAAGAAATAAAATTCATCTTTCCCTTTAGTCACTTTTGATTCATAGAAACCCCGGTTTTGTCCTTTAAATGAACAACTCCTTCAAAGCACCAAAATAGTCTTCGTCCCAGCCTTCCGAAATATTATCGAAGGCGTCATCCGGGATATTTGTATGACGCAGTTCCACACTGGTTCCCTTTTTATCCGGGTGAAGGACTATGGTTACAACAGATGGCTCTTCCTGTTCGCCAAAAAACCACTGCTGAACCAGTTTCCGGTCCTCTTCAAAACTCATGTTCACTCCCGTAATACTTCCTCCCCATAATGAAAATTCAGTTCCGGGCACTGGCTCCATTTCAGCATCTTCACCAGTCCAAATCTCCAGCATATTTTTGTTGGTCAGCGCATTATAAATATCTTTCGGCTCGGCAGCAATTAGATAGTAACGTCTTATTTCTTTCATTTTAATGATTTTTCACCTGTGCAATATATAAACATTCATTGTGTGAATACAACAAACGACATTCAAAACTTTAAAACAAAATTGAAAATTACTACTTTGCAGCTCATTAGATACGAACATGGGCATATTTAAATACTATCCAAGTAACCCGCGGAAGCTGGACCCGGAGATGGAAAAGCGTATTTTCCTTCACAGTCTGGTATTTCCGGCGGCCTTCATATTTGTCTTCTGGATCGTAGAAATTGTAGAAGTAACCACATCTTTGAGTTTTGTGAAACTCGGTGTTTACCCCCTTCATTTAAAAGGGCTGCCCGGAATCATTTTTTCGCCGTTTATCCATTCCGGATTTAATCACCTGATGTCCAACTCTATTCCATTCTTTATTTTGTTGTTCATGCTCATTTATTTTTACCGGCGCATCTCCTATCAAATCTTTTTTCTCCTTTATTTTTTATCCGGACTTTCGGTCTGGCTGGCCGGGCGTGAGGCCTGGCATATTGGGGCCAGCGGAGTGGTATATGCCATGGCAGCATTCCATTTTGTAAGTGGCATCATACGAAACGATGTGCGGTTGCTAACATTATCGGTGGTAGTAGTTTTTCTTTATGGTGGCTTGATCTGGGGTATTTTTCCCATCGATCCGGAAATTTCATGGGAAGGTCATTTGTGGGGAGCTGTTTCGGGCGTGGTACTGGCTATTTATTATCGTAAATATACCATTCGCCGCGACAAATTTGACTGGGAGGAAGAGGAAGAAACCAGCAGTGAACAATCGCAATCAACCGGAGAAGAAAGGGAAGAAGGGGACAGCGGACAAGTGCAGGTACATTTTACGCTGAAGGACTCAGCAAATAAGGAAAATCCCGAAGGTCAACAAAATGTAAAAAGTGGCGATGACCAAAAAAAACAACAACAGCACTCCTCTCTCCTTTCAGAAAAATACCCACCCCGGAGTACAAGCCATACAGGTAACATGTAGGATTAAATAATTGATTGAACTTGACTCTTACTTACAAGGTAAATATGATACTTTAGGAACCGGAAAATTAAGGTTCAACTTCTTATTTCGTGAAAATACAAAGAATCCTGCAGGGTTTGTGAAAAAGTACTATTTTTGCGCCACAAAATAAGAAGTTCATTAAAGAATGATTAGTAGAAGGATCATCCGTACCAAGGTGTTGCAAGTGTTGTACGCTTATTATACATCAACTGACAAATCGCTGAATATTGCGGAAAAAGAGTTGTTTTTTTGTATCCGAAAATCGTATGATTTATACCATTACCTCCTGGCTCTTGCAATTGATATAGCCGATTATGCCGAACAACGCATAGAAATCAAAAGGAACAAACACCAACCTACCCACGAAGATCTTCATCCAAATACAAAATTTATAAGTAACCAGGTTATTCAGCAACTGCGCGAAAACAGGCAATTAAATGCCTATTTGAATCAACAAAAATTAAGCTGGGCAAACCATCCCGAATTAATTAAGGAACTTTACCTTTTCCTTATCGAATCCGATTTTTACAAAGAATATATGGCCGACAAAAACAATTCGTTTTTAGATGATCGGCGGTTTATCGATAAAATGTTCAACAATATAATTTTGTTAGCGGAAGATTTACACGAGGTACTTGAAGAGCTAAGCATTTACTGGAACGATGACATAGAATTTTCTGTATCAATGATTTCGAAAACGCTTAAAAAATTTCATCCGCACTCTGATTCAGATCAAAAGCTGATGCCGATGTTCAAGGATCAGGACGACCGCGACTTTGCCAAAGACTTGCTCCGAAAAGCTATCATTAACCATGACGAACTGCTCGAACTTATCAAAGAACACTCGCGTAACTGGGATCTGGACAGGATTGCATTTATGGACATCCTGATCATGCAACTCGCTATCACCGAATTTCTCTATTTCCAGTCCATCCCGACCAAAGTTTCACTAAACGAATATATTGAATTGTCTAAATATTACAGTACCGAGAAAAGCCGTAACTTTATCAACGGTATTTTGGACAAAACCTTAAAAGACCTGAAAAAATCAGGTAAAATAAGCAAGTCAGGCCGCGGACTGATTGGAGAAGCTTAAAAGATGAATGGAATGGCCAAAAAAATAAAACAAATGGTTATTTTTGCCGGAAAGAAAGCAATTAATTGATAATTAATAACTAAAAACTGATATAATGATGAACAATCTGCTGATGATGCAACCCGAAGGACAGGATGCCAATCCGTTAATGAGTTTCCTTCCCCTGTTGCTTATTGTAGTCGTTTTCTATTTTTTTATGATTCGCCCGCAAATGAAGCGACAGAAAGAAGTACGCAAATTTCGCGAAAGTCTTTCAAAGGGTGATAAAGTGGTTACTACCGGCGGCATCTATGGCCGGATAGTAGAAGTAAAAGACACTACAATAATACTTGAAATAGCCAAAGACATCCAAATTAAAGTGGATAAAAACGGAATTGTTAAAGACATGACCGATGCTCCGCAGCAACGGTAATCAACAAAAAAAATTATAAAAAAGGGTTGGCAGAAAAACTGTCAACCCTTTTTTACAGAGGGCACCTCATATTCTTTTAGAACCTTCTTTTTTCAATCTTTGGCCTTCCAAATTCAGCTATTATTTAAACTTTTAACGACCTCAAACATTAAAGCGGAAGTGCATAATGTCTCCGTCCTGTACCACGTATTCCTTGCCTTCCACAGAAATTTTACCCGCATCGCGACAGGCATGTTCCGAGCCTAATCTAACGTAATCTTCATATTTAATTACCTCAGCGCGGATAAATCCCTTCTCAAAATCGGTATGAATAGTGCCGGCTGCTTTAGGCGCTTTGGCCCCTTTCACAAAAGTCCAGGCGCGGCTCTCATCCGGTCCGGTAGTAAAAAAAGTCTGCAGATCCAGCAGCCTGTAGGCAGCATGAATAAGTTTATTTACCCCCGGCTCGTCCAGTCCCAGCTCTTCCAGGAAAAGCTGTTTTTCTTCGTATTCTTCCAATTCGGCAATATCTGCTTCTGTTGCAGCGGCAATCACCAAAAGCCCGGCATTCTCCTCCCGAATGGACTCTTTTACCTCCTCTACATATTTATTGCCTGTTTTTGCAGAAGCTTCATCTACGTTGCAGGCGTATAATACAGGCTTGTTGGTCAACAGAAAAAAATCTTTGGCCAGACGCGCCTCTTCATCATACAATTTTAATGTCCTTGCTGATTCCCCTTTTTCAAGAACTTCTTTGTACCGAAGGGCCAACTCGTACATTTTTTTTGTTTTCGGATCCGTTCCGTGACGAGCCTGCTTCTCCAGCTTTTCAATGCGGTTTTCTATGGTTTCCAAATCTTTTAACTGCAGTTCGGTGTCAATCACCTCTTTATCCCGCACCGGATCAATAGAGCCATCCACGTGAGTGATATTATCGTTATCAAAGCAGCGTAGCACATGAATAATGGCATCCGTTTCGCGAATGTTACCCAAAAACTGGTTTCCCAGTCCTTCCCCTTTGCTGGCGCCTTTTACCAGGCCCGCAATATCCAAAATTTCAACCGTAGTCGGAACAATACGTTTGGGTTTATCTATTTCCGCCAGTTTAATCAACCGGTCGTCGGGCACTGAAATTACCCCCATATTGGGTTCAATGGTACAAAAAGGAAAATTTGCCGATTGGGCTTTCGCACTCGACAAACAGTTAAACAGCGTTGACTTCCCCACATTGGGTAACCCCACAATTCCACATTTTAAAGCCATTCTTTTCAATTAAAAATTTGTCGTGCAAAGGTAATGGTTTATTGAATTGTTGCTCCCCTTTTTACAATGAAACAAGCTATACTTAAAATTTCTGCACATGATATAAGCTCTCTTATGAAAACTATCAACTATACACAAAACGTTAGCTTGCCATGCCAATCAAAAAGAATTCTCCTGAAATCATTTGATTTCAGCAGGTTATCCAAGTTTCATTTCAAAGCTTTGTGCCTTGCAAAAATTAAGGCTCTGTTTACAGGAATTAAAATCAATCTATGATTTGAATTGGCACATAAAATATTTATGATCTTTCGTTTTGTTTAAACAACATATAAATCTCCATTTCATACATTTGTCAAATGTTTTGCTGCTTATATCATAGGAAAGATATCAAGCTACAACATTATTTCAGCTAAAAATAAAAAGCTACATTTATGCAAAACAGGACATATTATTGCCCGGTGAAAAAAAAATCTGATTTAGCAATATATCAGAATTAAACCTTCGGGCTTCACCAGCGTCTTATAGTAAAATCGGGATATGGAAGCAGGCGATCATGAACTTATTATGGAATTGAAGCAGGAGAACACCAGGGATCTTGCTTTTCACCGCCTGGTAAAACAGTATGAAGAAAGACTGTACTGGCATATCCGGAAAATAGTCATGAATCACGAAGATACGGACGACATTCTTCAAAACACCTTCATTAAAGTTTGGAAGAACATTGACAATTTTCGCGAAGAATCCTCGCTTTTCACCTGGCTTTACCGAATTGCCACCAATGAATCCATTACATTTCTGAATTCCAAAAAACGAAGAAGCCTTCTCCCCCTTAACGATGTAAGCGATTACCTGATGGAAAACCTGGCAGCTGACCCCTACTTTGAAGGAGATAAAATTCAAATGAAGCTTCAGCATGCAATCTTACAGCTTCCGGAAAAGCAACGAATCGTTTTTAATATGAAATATTTTGACGAAATAAAATATGAAGACATGTCAGTAATACTCAACACTTCAGTAGGAGCATTGAAAGCATCTTATCATCATGCAGCAAAAAAAGTAGAGGAATTTTTAAAAAACAGCGACTGGTAAATGGGATTAAACTTTTTTGAAGTTATACAGTCAAACATTTAAAATTTGTAAAATGGAAGAACTAAAAAAAATAGCACCTAAATTATCGAAACTGAAAAAGGAACAGCCCTTTGGGGTTCCTGAAAAATACTTCGATGATTTTTCTGCCCGGCTTCAACACAGGCTGGAGACAGAAAAACAAGTTCCTCCACAGAACCAAAGTTCTATTATCCGGTTTTTAAAACCAGCTCTCGGACTGGCAGCCAGTTTTGCCCTTGTTTTTATGCTGGTTTACTGGCCGCTTAAATCATTTCTGCCCAACTATCTGGCAAAAACGAATACAATTGAAACCATAAACGAGGAAGACACTTACCTTATCTTTGTTGAAAAAATGGATGAGAATTCCTTTTTTAATCTGCTACAAGAACCTGGAACTGAAGAGGAAACAATAGAAGGCAACTTTAACGATGAAGAATTATTAAGTTACCTTAGCCTTAATGTTTCAGACTATGAAATTTATATGCAAACTGAAAATTAAAAATCATGCAAATCATAAAAAAAATAATCGTATTCTCTCTGATTTTTGCTGCTGCTTACCCAACTTTGGCTCAACCTCACGGGAGTAAGCACGAAGAAAAATGGGAAAAATACCGTACAGAAAAAATAGCTTTTTTAACATCGGAACTGGAACTGACACCAGCCGAAGCTCAAAAATTCTGGCCGGTTTACAACCAGTTGGAAAAAGAACGGTGGAAAGCCCAAAAATTTCGCCGGGAGATGGAGGGAAAAGTTTTGGAAGCAGAAGAATCGATGTCGGAAGCAAAAATCAAACAGCTTACCAGGGAATTTGCCGGCAGCCTGAAAAAAGAAGCTAATTTACTGACAGAATACAATGAAAAGTTCCTTGAAATTCTTCCGCCCGGAAAGGTTCTGGAACTTTATAAGACAGAGAATGAATTCAGAATGCACATGATAAAAAAATTCAGGGATAAGAGACGGAATGGGGAATAAACACGAAAGGTAATTGTAATAAAAAAAGACAGGCTTTTTACCTGTCTTTTTTTATTATTTCTTTTAATTACAGCCCCTTAAACCAGTCCTGGAAATATTTACCAACCAGTGGGGTTTCTTTCTTTTCTCCCTGAATAGCGCCGATCAAACTCATTATCCAAAACACAAAAACTACAATGGAAACGATCCAACCAAGAACAGGGATAAAGGACAATACCAAACCCAACAGGTACAACCCAAGTAACTGGCGGATATAATAACTGGCAAATTCGTCTTTTTCGCTGCTGTTAATTACCAAAGCGATAATCCAACCGATAAGGGTAATGTGGGCGACAATAGCTTTTGTTTTTCCATCCATCTTTTTAAGTTTTTAAAGTTTTATAAAAGTACGTAATTAAAACACGTAAATCAAATATCATAATTGAAATTGCGCAGGTGATGCCCCATGCGGTCACGTTTTGTCTTCAGGTACTTTTGGTTATGCTTGTTCGGCTTTATTTCAATGGGAAGGATATCAACTACCTCGAGACCAAAACCCTCCAACCCCACTCTTTTAACAGGATTGTTGGTAAGCAGTCGCATTTTTGTCACCCCTAAACTGCGAAGAATCTGCGCTCCCACACCATAATCGCGTTCATCGGCTTTGAATCCCAAATGCAGGTTGGCTTCGATCGTATCAAGGCCCTGATCCTGCAACTTGTAAGCGGCAATTTTATTCAGCAAACCAATGCCGCGGCCTTCCTGCATCATATAAACGACAACACCTTTCCCTGCTTTTTCAATCAATTCCATGGACTTATGCAGTTGGTCACCACACTCACAGCGGTAAGACCCAAATACATCGCCGGTCATACATGAAGAATGTACCCGCACCAGCACCGGTTCATTCACTTCCCATTCTCCTTTAATCAGCGCCACATGTTCGGCACCATTTGATTTTTGTCTGAATGGAACAATTCGAAAATCGCCGTGACGCGTAGGCAAAACTACTTCTTCGCCGCGTTCGATAAGGCTTTCCGTCTGAAAAAGGAAGGAAATAAGATCCTTTATGGTTATAATTTTCAGGTTAAATTTTTGCGCCAGCTTTAGCAACTGGGGTAACCGGGCCATAGAACCATCTTCATTTTTAATTTCAGCCAATGCTCCGGCAGGATATAATCCGGCCAACCGCGCCAAATCGATGGTTGCTTCTGTATGTCCGGCGCGCCGCAACACCCCACGGGCGCGGGCACGAAGTGGGAAAATATGCCCGGGGCGCCCCAAATCTTCCGGTTTTGTTTCATCACGTGCCAGTGCAAGAATAGTTTGTGCCCTGTCGTAAGCCGAAATCCCTGTAGTACATCCGTGGGAAAGTAAATCGACAGAAACAGTGAAAGGTGTGGCATGCATTGAGGTGTTGTCGGTTACCATCATTGGTAACTCAAGCTCCTCACAGCGCTCATATGTAATCGGGGCACAAATCAGTCCGCGGGCATGCGTTTCCATAAAATTAATCTTCTCAGGCGTAATACACTCCGCGGCAATAATTAAATCCCCCTCATTTTCACGATCTTCATCGTCAACTACAATTATGAATTCTCCATTTTTTATTGCAGCTATTGCTTCCGGAATAGTGTTCAGCTTAATATCTGTCATGGTCTCCCCCTTTAAAATCAGCGCAAAAGTACAATAAATAATCGACAATAAAATTGATTCCTTTTCATGAAACAGGGTGAAGAAAAGTAAAATTAACAGAGATAAAGCCACAGCTAAACCGGCAACAGAACCCGTTGCCAAATCTGTCCTTTCCCTGCAAAAGAAACCCGGAAGGTTTGTAAAACGAAACGATTTAAATCTTCCGTTCACAACTTTTTCGCATCAGTTGGCCGAAATTATTTTAAGTTTCATCCTGCTCTGGTTACTTTTAGCTAAACTATTATCTTTGTCACTTATTTTTTAACTGAAATCTAAAAAAAGCATGAAGTTAGCGCTGATTGGTTACGGAAAAATGGGAAAGGAGATCGAGAAAATCGCCGTTTCCCGTGGCCACAAAATCGAACTTATTATTGACATTGACAACCCGCATGATTTAACCGTTGAAAATCTCCGTAAATGCGAAGCAGCGATAGAATTTACCATCCCTGATTCAGCAGTGGACAACTACTTCAAATGTTTTGCGGCTGGCATTCCGGTAGTAAGTGGAACAACCGGGTGGCTCGACCGCCGGGAGGAAGTATACCAAAAATGCCGCGAAATGAATGGCACCTTTTTTTATGCCAGCAACTTCTCCATTGGTGTGAACCTGTTTTTTGAACTGAACAGGACACTTGCCCGCCTGATGGCCTCGCGCCCCGAATACAAACCGGAAATGACTGAAGTGCACCATGTTCATAAACTGGATGCCCCCAGTGGGACTGCCATTAGTCTGGCTGAAGATCTGATTGAGATATTACCCGGAATAGAAGGCTGGACAGACAGTGATAAAGCAGGGGAAAAACAAATACTTGTAAAATCGGAACGGGAAGGAGAGGTACCCGGGACACATACGTTAAAATACGAATCAGAAGTGGATTTTATTGAAATCACCCACAGCGCCAAAAACAGGAAAGGACTTGCCTTTGGTGCGGTGTTGGCAGCGGAATATAGTCTGGAGAAAAAAGGCATCCTCTCGATGAAGGAAATTTTAAAAATATGATGCTGAGATAATCATGAATAAAATTCATTCATACAGAAACACAATAATACTTTTCAAATGCATTCGCTGCCTGGCAATAAATCTGGCAGGTATTGCATCCCGATAAAATTAACACTTATAACAAAATGAAAATATGATAAAAGAAATTCTGACCAACAGGTGGTTCAAATTCATCACGGTTGGTGCTATTTACACCCTGTGGGTAATCTGGCTCGGAAATTTCTGGTGGCTCATCGGGCTTGCCATTATTTTCGATATCTATGTTACCGAAAAAGTTCACTGGGCTTTCTGGAAAAAGAAAAATCCGCCCGGAGGCAAACAAACCAAAGTGGTGGAATGGGTAGACGCTATTATCTTTGCGGTGATTGCAGCTACTTTTATCCGCATGTTTTTCATTGAAGCGTACACCATTCCTACTTCTTCGATGGAAAAATCACTGTTGGTAGGCGATTATCTTTTTGTAAGCAAGGTAGCCTATGGGCCCAAAACGCCTAACACTCCACTGTCGTTTCCTTTTGTGCATAATACCATGCCGCTCACGCGTTCAACAAAGTCGTATGTCGAATGGATTAAAAGGCCATACCGGCGGATGAAAGGTTTCGGTGATATTAAAAACAACGATGTGGTGGTTTTCCATTTTCCGGAAGGCGATACCGTGGCCTTATACATGCAAAACCAGAGTTACTACCAGTTGGTAAGAAGTTATGGAAGGGACCGGATTTGGAACGAACCCCGCAATTTTGGCGAAGTGGTGGCCCGTCCGGTAGATAAACGCGAAAATTATATCAAACGATGTATCGGAATTCCCGGAGATGTAATTGAAATGACTCAAGGGCAGGTGAAGGTGAATGGCAAGCCTCAGGAACATTTTGATGGAATGCAGCACAACTACATCGTTAAAACCAACGGAACCTCCTTTAATACAAAAAAGCTGGACCAGTTGCATATTGCCCAGGACGATCGCACGGTATATTCTAGTGAACAGTATATGTTTCCGCTTACCGAAGCGAGTGTAGGCGAGTTAAAGGAATTTGCCAATGTTACATCGGTTGAAAAACTGGAAGAAAGTCCGGGCGAATGGGATTCCAATATTTTTCCGCACAGCAAAAATTTCCCCTGGAATGTGGATAATTTTGGGCCGCTAACGATTCCGGCAAAAGGAGAAACCGTAGAACTCACTCCCGACAATCTTCCTCTGTATGAGCGGATAATTAAAGTGTATGAGAACAACCAGATGGAAGTGAAAGACGGCGCCATATATATCAACGGTAAAAAAGCAACCAGCTACACCTTTCAATTGGATTACTACTGGATGATGGGTGATAACCGGCACAACTCCGCCGACTCGCGCTACTGGGGATTTGTACCGGCAGATCACATCGTGGGAAAAGCCAGTTTCATCTGGCTGTCACTCGACAAAGACAAGTCGCTTCCGGGAAAAATACGGCTTGGAAGGATGTTTCATTTTATAAAATAAAAAACAGAAGACTGATATAATGGGGGGTTACAAACAAAAATCCGTACCATTTTATCAAGGCTACAATAACTTATTTTTGGAAAGGATAGCAGGACTCTGTTATCCTTTTCTTATCTTCGGGTAAAAAATAAAACACTATGAGCGCTGTTATAATTATACTTTTAGTTCTGGCTGTTTTACTTGTAATTTTCACGCTGCAAAATTCATTCGAAATAACCATCAGTGTTTTTTTCTGGGAAATATCCGATGCCCCGTTGGTGTTGGTACTTCTTATCTGCGTATTGTTGGGATATATCCTGGCAGCCATTTACTTTTACCCGCGGATATGGAAATTGAAAAAAGATTTCCGTCAGGCAGAAAAAGCAGGAAAGAAACTGGAAACACAACTGGAATCCCGGGACGTTAGTTTGGAAAAGACCAACCCGGAAGGAATAGAGCTGGATGTGGATGACGAAGACAATGGATTTTTCAGGGAGTAGCAGAATAATGTATCATAATAAAGGGATTCTTCTTAGTACGGCCTATTTTGCACCTGTGCACTATTTTACCAAACTGGTGCAATTTAAAAAGGGCTATCTGGAACGATTTGAAAATTTCACGAAACAAACCTATCGCAACCGGTGCGAAATATTGGGGGCCAACGGGCCGGTTTCACTGATAGTACCGGTGGTTAAAGGGCGTGGCCGAAAAATAAAAATTAAAGACCTGCGCATTTCTTATGACACGGAATGGCAGCGCAACCATTGGCGAACTATCTTTTCAGCGTACAATTCATCTCCTTTTTTTGAGTTTTACCAGGACGACATCCGCCCCTTCTTTGAGCAAAAAAGGAAGTATCTGTTCGACCTGAACGGGGAAATTCATGAAACAATATGCGACCTGCTGGAGATGGAAAACAACGTGGTTTTAACCGATGATTTTGAAAAAGTACCTGAAAATACCGCGAATTTCCGTGAAGCATTTTCCCCAAAAAAACAAAAGGCTTTTCCCGATCCCGATTTTCAACCACAAAAATACACACAGGTATTTTCCGAAAAATTAGATTTTGTCCCCAATCTAAGCATACTGGATTTATTATTCAACGAGGGTCCCAACAGCTTCAATATTTTGGAAAAGTCCTGCCCAAAAGCCCGTGAATAATTTATGAGTAGCCAGGTTTAACATTTCGGCTTACGCCACGTCAACCGGTACCTGCTTAAAATACTTACGAAAAAGAGCAAACCGCTGAGAACCGGATTGTGAACGTTTTTGCCGGACAAATTCAAACCGGAGCGGTGAATATTGTTCCAGGTTTTGCAGGTATTCTTCTGAATAGCATTGCGGATTTAACCCCACTGATTCTATTATCATGGTTTCCACACTGCGGTTCATCAGGTGAAGCATAACTTCCATATCGGCGCCTCTGAAACACCTTAACTCTTCCATCACCCTTCTCCCAAAACGGATGGTACAATTCACCTGCGAATCCAAAGCAGGAGAACCGGACAAACAGGAAAAGAGTGTTTTGGTATGACTGTCTGAATCCTCTTTTGCATCCTGAATATCATCCAGCAATTGCAGGTAAATACCATATCCAAACAATGCCCGTTCCTGTTCGGAAGTCAGCCGACCTGCCACCAGGTACCCGTCGGCCAAAACCGAGGCGCCTCCTTTTTCGAAACAGATTTCACGCACTGCGGCACCTTCCAGGCCGTTTCCTTTTATTAGTTCCAGGCTACGGGTTTGTCCTTGCTGAATGGCATACAAACTTTCATAAACCTTCGGAAATTCATGGCGGGGAAACTGCTCTTCAAACAGATCCACCAGCCTGAATAATTGGGATTCGCAATGGCTTTGAGGCGTTACCTTTTCTCCATGCAACCGGCTGTTAAACCGCCGGCTGAACTGCAGTTTTTCTTCCCCCGAAATAGCTGGATCATCCAGAAGGTTGTCGCTGTAAGGGTAAATCATACTGTAGGCAAAAACAGAAGGTGTAATTTCTACCGGAACGCCCATCATCAGTTGCAGACCATTCATAATCCATACGTTACGAATTCCCTGGTAAATATTTTCAGGCGACAGTTCCGGCCCGAATTTACGTGCCCGGTAAAAAAAATCTTTGGAAACATTTTTAAACTGGTCAGAAAGAATAATTTCCAGCTGGTCTGCCTCAAAATCAAACACTCCCTCCAAAAAACCGCGAAATACAGGAAAAAACGATTGTCCCTGGTCACCTTCTTTTAACATCCGGATCGTTTTTTTCGATTGTAATGCCTTTACTTTTCCCTGAAACCGGCAGAAGTTGGCTTCCCTTTCAATCTGTTCTTCGCTAGAATAACTTCGCTGAAAATCAGGAACGGAACCGGAACTTTCCCTCCAGATTCCGACAAAATGTTCGATATACGATTTTACGGGCAGCATGAACCTGTTTTTTGAAAGTAAAAATAAACAAGAAAAACTGTCCGGACTAATTTTTTAGATTATCAATGAAATTTTGGCGACAAATGAACCATAACAGCAGAAAAATTCAGGGAACAAAATATATTCATCCCATAAAATATTCTGAGATTGGATTGATACAACTGATAATCCGGTTAAACAATATTCGTATAAACAGCCTGAACATCATCGTCTTCTTCAAGCTTGTCGAGCATTTTTTCGATGTCTTCCAGGTGTTCTTCCGGGAATTCAACCGGATCGTTCGGGAAACGTTTCAATAAAGCTTTTTGCACGTCAATTTTCAGGTTCTCCAGAGCATGGGCCAAATCGCCAAAACTGGTATAATCGGCATACAGGTAAACAACACCGTCATTCTCTTCAATCTCTTCCAGCCCTGCATCGATGAGTTCCAGTTCAAGCTCCTCAATATCCATATCTTCCTGCTTTTCAAACTCGAATACAGCTTTCCTCGAAAACATGAACTCCAGCGAACCGGTAGGCACTAAACCGCCTCCTGCTTTGTTGAAATAGCTTTTCACATTGGCAACAGTACGGGTGGTATTGTCTGTAGCACATTCCACAAAAACCAAAACACCATGCGGGCCTTTTCCTTCGTAGTTTACTTCAGTAAAGTCGGCAGCATCTTTTCCACTGGCACGTTTAATGGCCGCATCAATGTTGGTTTTTGGCATATTTTGCGCCTTGGCATTCAATATGGCGGTGCGCAGTGCAGCATTCAAATCAGGATCAGGGCCAGCGCCCTTGGCGGCAATAGTAATCTTTTTTGCCAGTTTCGGAAATGTGCGCGACATTTTGTCCCAACGCTTCTCTTTGGCCGCTCTGCGGTATTCAAATGCTCTTCCCATGATTTAAAATTTGCGGAATAAAAATATCCGCGAAAATATAATTTGAAATTGAAAAAACAGATAATCAGGTATCGCAAAATACTTTTAACCTTGAATTTTTTTGGGTTTACACACTTTTTCTTCTTTTTTCACCTTCGCCCCACACTTTTTACATTCGTATTTTGGATCCTGTTTGTCTTTAAAGTCTTTCCTTTTGCAAGCTGTCTTTGCCATACTTCACCTTAAAATTACAGTTCCCGGTGAACCAGAACAACGTTTACCGGAAAATTGTTCCTTAAATGAGCGGCAAGCTTCTCAGCAGCGTAGACCGAACGGTGCTGCCCGCCGGTGCAACCAAAATTTACCGTAAGGTGCGTGAACCCCCGTTCCAAATAATTTTTTATCGATTGCTCCACCAACGCCTTGACTGGTTTCAGAAACCATTTCATCTCTGAATTTTGCTCCAGAAACTGCTGCACTTTCAGGTCTTTTCCCGTAAGATTTTTGTATTCGGCATAACGCCCCGGATTGTTTAATGCCCGGCAGTCGAATGCAAACCCACCGCCATTGCCTGAGGGATCGGCAGGAATTCCTTTTTTGTAAGAAAAACTGGTAATCCGTACCGTAAGATCTCTGTGTACCTGCCCAATTTCTTTCAACGATTCTGAATGGATGAGCAAGTGCAAAACATTCACTAATTCCGGCATATTCACTGGCAGGCTCAGCTCAGGAAGCAGGCTTTGCAAGTTGTGGATGGCAAACGGGATACTTTTCAGAAAATGTTCCTTCTTCTCATAAAAGCCACGAAAACCATAAGCCCCCATTGCCTGCATAATGCGAATAAGTACAAATCCGTTAAAATACGAAGTAAACTCCGATTCGTTTACGGGGATGTAGTTTCTTAATTCAGCAAGATAAAAGCCGAAAAGCTGTGAACGAATTTCCTGCGGAATATCGGCTTTCCCGTCGTAAAGTAACGAAGCCAAATCGTATTGCAGCGCACCGCGCCGCCCGCCCTGATAATCGATAAAATAGACGTCGTTGTTTTTCAGCATAACATTACGTGACTGAAAATCGCGGTAAAGAAAATAGTCGGACGGGGCAGACAACAGGTAGTCGCTAAATACCTGAAAATCGTCTTCCAACGCCTGTTCGTCGAACGGAATTTTTGCCAGCTTCAGAAAATAATATTTGAAATAATTCAGGTCCCACATCATCGACTGCTTGTCGAAAGCCTCGCGCGGGTAGCACACCGAGTAATCCATATCCTTTCCCGCTGTAATCTGAATTTTAGGCAATACCTCCAGCACTTTCCGGTATTTAGATACAATACTCTCAGAAAACCCCTCTGACTCACGGGTTTCCGACAAATAATCGAAAAGGGTCAGGTTCCCCAAATCCTCCAGAAGATACTTTTTCAGGTCGGAACTTACGGCAAAAATTTCCGGGACAGGCAATCCTTTTTGCCTGAAATGATTGGTAAACGACAGGAAAGCAGTATTCTCCTTTACATCGGCATTATAGGCCCCAATGACAGATCTGTTACCGTTTTCGAGCCGACAATATTGCCGGTATGAGCCCGATGGCGGCAGCATGGAAAAAGTTTCCACCTTTTCCTGAAAGTGATGCTCAAACAACCGGATTACTTCATTCTTTACTTCGTTCTTCAATGTTATGAAAGTTGTAAGATTAAACGTATTTTTATGCTTTATTCAAAACTAAGATGGTAAAATCCCGGTTCAAAAGTATTTATTTTTTAAGGATACTCCGAATTTTTCTTGTATTGTCAGGTATAATCTTTCTGACAGCCCTGCTGCTGGCATTCACTACCCTGCCCTTTTGGGGAATCCACTGGCTGGGCACCAGCAAATCCGGATTAAAAGGAGAACCTGCAACCATTATTCTTTTGGGTGGAGGCGGTATGCCCAGCGAAAGCAACCTTATGCGCAGCTGGCACGCCGGCAAGGCCGCCAAAAGTTTTCCCGGGTCAAAAGTTGTCATTGCAATGCCCGGTAATATTGCCGACAGTCTGAGCACTCCCCTGCTGATGAAAAAGGAACTGATGCTACGTGGAACCAATCCGCACCAGATTCTTTTTGAAAATGAGGGGACCAATACCCGATCGCAGGCGCTCCAATGTGCCAAATTACTGGATACTTCCAAATCCATTTTGCTGGTAACCTCTCCCGAACATACCCGACGGGCTGTACTCAGCTTCCAAAAAACAGGCTTTAAAAAGGTAAATGCCCTGCCCGCTTTTGAAAATGCCACGGAGGCCGACCTCTCCTTTAAAGATGACGAACTGGGCGGCCGAAAAACTGCGGTACCCGATGTAGGTCAAAGCATTCAGATGCGCTACCAGGTTTGGAACCATTTGAAATATGAAATTATTTTTGCACGGGAAATGCTGGCCCTGGCATATTACAAGGTCAGAGGCTGGATATAAAAACAGCAGAGTGACGGACAAGGCTGAAAAGAGACCTAAAAAACCGGGGCTCCCCGGCTTGCAGAAAACCAACGAAACTTCTATTTTTACAGGCCTTTAAAATAAACATTATGCAACCTGATTTTGACCTTCTCAAATCCCAACTACACGGTGACTTATTTACGGACAATGTACAGCGGGTACTTTATTCTACCGATGCATCGCAATATAAAGAACTGCCTATGGCGGTTGCTCGTCCCAAAAACAGGGAAGATATCCAAAAAATTATTGCCTTTGCCCGTGAAAACGGAACCTCGGTAATTCCGCGCGGAGGCGGTACTTCGCTGGCAGGCCAGGTAGTGGGATCAGGTATCGTGGCAGACCTGTCCAAATACATGAACAAAATCCTCGAACTGAATACGGAAGAAAAATATGTGGTTGTAGAGCCGGGTGTGGTTTTGGCCGAACTGAACCAAACACTGGAACCTCACGGGTTACTGTTCGGACCGGAAACATCCACGGCAAACCGTTGTGTGATTGGAGGAATGCTCGGAAATAACTCCTGCGGGTTGCATTCCTTGATTTACGGAAGTGTACGTGAACACATTCTTGAAGTGGATGCCATTCTTTCCGATGGTTCCGAAGCCACATTCAGGCAGCTAACACAAGAAGAATTCCAGCATAAGCTAAATGGAAACCCCAATCAGCTGGAGAAGGCCATTTATCAAAATATTTTCGATATTCTTTCTAACCCCGGCAATCAAAAAGAAATCCGCGAAAAATTTCCGGATCCGAAACTCACGCGCCGTAACATGGGTTACGCGATAGATTCACTCCTGAATTCAGAAATATTTACCCCGGGGGGTGAGCCGTTCAATTTCTGCAAACTCCTGGCCGGTTCGGAAGGAACCCTGGCATTCTCGCACCGGATTAAGCTGAACCTGCTTCCGCTCCCGCCCAAACACAAAGGACTGGTTTGTGCCCATTTTAAAACACTGGAGGAATCGCTGGAGGGCAATTTAATTGCACTGAAGCATGGCCCCGGAGCCATTGAGCTAATGGACGACATTATTCTGCAATGCACAAAGGAAAACATTGAACAGCGTAAAAACCGCTTTTTTGTAAAAGGCGAACCCGGCGCCCTATTGATGATTGAATTTGCCTGTGAAACAGAGGAGGAACTGAAAGCAAAAGCAGCGGCGCTGGAAAACGATTTTCGGACGGCAGGACTGGGCTATCATTATCCGTTGGTAACCGGCGCAGCAAACATCAAAAAGGTTTGGGCGTTGCGTACTGCCGGACTGGGATTGCTTGCCAACATCCCCGGCGATCGGAAAGGCGTACCTGGCATTGAAGATACGGCTGTGGCGCCGGAGTACCTGCCCGCGTATGTGGCCGACATCAAAAAGGTATTGAAAAAACTGGGGCTTACCAGTGTTTACTACGCCCACATTGCTACCGGGGAGATCCACTTCCGCCCACTCATCAATTTTAAAGACCCTGCCGATGTAAAATTGTTTGACCAACTCATGAACGAAGTGGCAACACTGGTAAAAAAACACCGTGGTTCCATGAGCGGTGAACACGGCGACGGACGTGTGCGTGGTAAATTTATACCCTACATGCTCGGCGAACACAACTACGGGCTGCTCAAAAGTTTGAAAAAAGCGTGGGACCCGGAAAACATCCTGAACCCGGGGAAAATAACAGACACTCCTTCCATTATTGAAAACCTGCGTGTGATTCCGGGAAAAACCACCCCGGAATACGATACAGTTTTCGATTTTTCAAGGTACCGCGGGTACTTCCGCAGTATTGAAAAGTGCAATGGATCGGGAGACTGCCGCAAAAGCGAGGCTATCGGGGGTACGATGTGCCCTACTTTTATGGCTACCCGTGACGAAGATAAAACCACCCGTGGACGCGCCAACATCCTGCGCGAATTTCTCTATTCCAATGAAAAGGAAAACCCGTTTGACCACCGGGAAATTTATGACATTCTCGACTTGTGCATCTCTTGCAAAGCATGCAAAGCCGAATGTCCTTCCAATGTGGATATGGCGAAGCTAAAAGCCGAGTTCCTGCAACATTACTACGACATTCACGGGATTCCTCTCCGCTCGAAGCTGGTAGCTTACCTGCCGCGCCTCAACCGGTTGGCTATGCCGCTGCGCCCGCTTTCCAATTTTATGATGCGCACCACCCTTTTGAAAAAAACAATTGGGATTGCCCCGCAAAGAAACCTTCCTTCCCTCTCAAAGATTACGTTAAAACGCCGCACAGGAAATGGTATCCCTCTGCCGGAAACACCTTCCAAAGGAAAGGTTTACCTGTTTAACGACGAGTTTACCAACTACAATGAAAGCGATATCGGCATTAAGGCAATCCTCCTGCTCACCAAACTGGGGTACGAAGTAAAAATTCCAACCCACAAAGAGAGCGGGCGAACTTTCCTGTCGAAAGGCCTGGTGCGTACTTCCCAAAAAATTGCCACTGAAAATGTTCAGCTTCTGAAAGATATTGTATCTGAAAAAACTCCGCTTGTCGGCATCGAACCATCGGCCATTCTGGCTTTTCGAGACGAATATCCCGAACTGGTAGATAAAGGATTACAGTCAGAAGCTGAAAAGCTGGGACAAAATGCATTGCTTTTTGAGGAATTTATTTCGGCAGAGATAGAAAAAGGGAACATCACACCGGAACAATTCACTTCAGAAGAAAAACAAATCCTGCTGCACGGGCACTGCCAGCAAAAAGCAGTTGCCAGCACCGACCCTACAAAAAAAATGCTTTCATTACCGAAGAACTATACGGTTAAAGAAATCCCTTCCGGATGTTGCGGCATGGCAGGCTCTTTTGGCTATGAAAAAGAGCATTACGAATTATCCATAAAAATAGGAGAAATGGTGTTATTCCCTGCGGTACGTGAGGCGGAAGAGAGAGTTATCATTTGTGCTCCCGGAACCTCCTGCCGCCATCAAATAAAAGATGGAACCGGGAAGCAGGCACAACATCCGGTGGAAGTTATATACGAGGCAATAAAATGACAAATAGCAAGATATGAGCGTTAAATGTAACCCGAAAAGTTTTGAATAACAGTTGAAAAACCCATCTCGGCCTTTAGCATCCCGAAAAAAAGCATATCTTTGTTGGTACAGCAAATAAATGTATCATTAACAAATAAATTAACAGGGAAAAATTAAATGAGTAGATCGCAGGAATCATTTTTCAAAAAAGAAGTCAGAAATAAAAAAGAAAAAAAACGGAAAGAAAAAGAGAAAAAAAGGTTGGCCAGGAAGGAAAATCAAAAAAGCAATAGTCTTGACGATATGATTGCTTATGTTGATGAACATGGTAACATCACAGACACACCACCTGATCCCAAAAGCAAAGAAGATATTAATGTTGAAGATATCCAGGTTAGTGTTCCGAGAGGGCCAAATCTGGAGGTAGATCCTATTCACAAGGGGACCGTCACTTATTTTAATTCGTCCAAAGGGTTTGGGTTCATTACCGATCAACTAACCAAGGAAAGTATATTTGTCCACGTCAACAATACCCTGGAAGAAATCCGCGAAGGCAACCAGGTAAGCTTTGAAGTGGAAAAAGGGCAGAAAGGACTGGTGGCTGTGCAGGTAAAAGTGGTGCGCTAGATCTTTTTACCAGACAGGCAAACAAACCTACTTTCCGAAAAACCGGATGACGTTTATCAGAATGGTGAGAACAACACTAATTAAAATCATGGAGGTGATGGGAATAAACACCTTACTGTTTTCCTTTTCTATACGAATATCGCCCGGCAATTTCCCGAACCAGTTAAACAACCAGGGAGCCAGGTAAATAAGAATACCAACTACAATTAGAACCAGTCCGGCCATAATAAACCAACGTGCCATTTCTATATTAAACTTTTTGTTCGTACAAAAAACTATTCATTCTGTAATTCCTCAACCCAACGAAGAATGTGTTTGAAGTGTGAGCCCTCCCAATAAATTTTGCTGCAACCGGCACACTTCCAAAATTCATCATAAAATTGGAGTGTATCCGAAGAGAGCAGGTGTTGGAGCTCAGTCTTCTCCACCTCCCTCAATAACCCGTTACAATTGGCACAACGCGAAAATGGACGAAAACCTTTTTGGAGTTGCAGCCGGGCAATTATTTCTTTCAGTTGCTTTTTAGGATCGTCGTTACGCAACCAGTAACCATGGGTTACAGCATTTTGTTTCAGAATGCCTTTGTCCCGGGTAAGGACAATACGCTTTTCGCGCAGCGAGATTTCAATAATTTCATCATCTTCAAAATCATTACGAAAAAGAGTGTCAAATCCCAGCAACCTCAGTTTCTGTGCCAGTTTCCCGAGATTAACATCTACCACAAAACGGGTTTCGCGTAAAGGCTTGGAGCGCAAACGGACAATCGGGGAAATATCCAGCGCCTCAAACTCCGGGTAAACCGATACTTCTTCTCCTCCCTGCAACTGGTAATCAAATCCCACCGGTTCACCGTTTACCAAAATTAAATCTACTTCACCGTGTGGCACACCGATGTCCTGAATTGCATTTTTAACAGAAGGCTTCCCCTTAAAAGGGAAGGCAAATACCTGCTTTCTCCAGGCTTTGGGCAAATGGTCGTTCAGTTCTTCGTAAAAACGGAAATTTGCTTTCCGAATGACCGGAGAATGATTGATTCCTGTTCGTTCCGAGTTACCCTTATCCATTCTCTTACAAATTCTGAAATAATTACGAAAGATAACAAAATGATCTTTGCTATTTCAAACTGAAAGGGAATTCAGGATGTTTTGAACGGACAAAAAGATAACTGAAGTAAAACAGATTTATATATCTTTGTATTAAATGCGAAGAATTATGGAGCAAACTCACTTATTTTTCTGCTGATAAAAACAGATGCAGATGACTTCATTTATTTTACTTTAAGTAAAAGTTTCAATAAAAAAAATACATGAAGTGCATACAAGAAAAAGCAGTGACACAAAACCGGAAAGAGGTCGGAAGAACACTCGGAAGATAGGAAATACTCAATTTTACAGTAGCATAAAATATGAAAGACTTTGATTTTCAGATTGAACTGGACGTGCGTGATTATGAATGCGACATCCAGGGGATTGTAAACAATTCAGTGTATCAGAATTATCTGGAACACTGTCGGCATAAATTTTTGACGGACGTAGGACTTAGTTTTGCTCAATTGCACGAAGAAGGAACGGATGCTGTGGTTGTCCGCGCCGAACTGGATTACAAATTCCCTTTACGGCCAGGTGATGCGTTTTTTGTTCAGTTAAAAATGGCCAAACAGGGCCGGCTGAGAATTATTTTTAAACAGGAAGTCATTCGAAAAGAAGATGAAAAGTTGATGGTAGCGGCCCGTATCACTGCCGTTCTAACACGAAACGGACGTCCGGTTTCTCCGGAAGCTTTGGAAGATAAATTCAGGCAGGCAGGGATTGTGTTGGAAGAAGGATAAAAGAAATCCGGGATTACAGGCGTCCCATGTACATCAGGAACTTCTGAAAGTCCCTGCCCCCTCTTCAATTCGCATTTCCTCTACTTTCACCCCGGCAGTTTTTAGGGCGGCTTTGAACCCTTCGTTTATCAGGCGTCCTATACGCATGGGAAACTGAAGCAGGGCTGGAACAGCTTCCTCGTTTTCGGGTTCGCTAAAAAACTTCTGACACGAAGCCACACTGGTGGAAAGATAAATCCGGCAAGCAACAGGACGGGCAGCATAAGCCATGCATGCCCCGTTTTCGAGCAAGGGGCAGGGAAATTTGGAGTTTAAAAGCGCATCGCCCTGTAACCCCTTCAGTTTGGTATTCTTTTCTGTTGCCCGCTTTGCTATTTGCTCCCGGGTAGCATTATCAAAATTCTTTTCAATAAAATCGTTTAGCACATCCATTTCGTAGGAAAGAGCAAAAACCGGTTGATGGCAGCACCACGAACAGCCTTTCCGGCATGCCGGCGCACGGTTTTGCTTTTTGGCAAAATCTGAAAAATATTCCATCACCTCATCTACCAATTGATGCATTTCCTTTACAGACGACAAAAGCGTTTCCCCGGACAAACCGGCCTCCACAGCTTTCATTGCCAGTTGGTAGCCATCGGAATAAAAACGCTTTTCCAGATCTTTTGGGTCAAAATTCATGTAACAGTGATTTGAATGAAAGATTAAACGCAACGCATAACAACATAACGAATGTAAGGAAAAACAAAATGCAAATTATAAAAAGGGGGAAAATGTGGTATACTCTTTTGATTAGAATCCAAACGCTAAATGAGGTTCGTACCCTCAGGGTAAAAAAACAAAGCCGGGCCCCTTGCGGATCCCGGCTCAACAACCTTCAACTACTAACCGATCTTATAACCCAAAAAATTATGAAGCAATAGTTATGAATTCCTTAATTGTATAATCTGGTACAAATAAAAGGGAAAGTTCAGGGTCTGTCTGTAATAAAAGTCACACAAGTCCGGAATAATCGATAAAATTTCGGGAGAGTTCAATTTTCCCGTCTTTTTCGAGCTTTTTCAGCAATCGCGAAATCACCTCGCGTGAAGTATTTAATTGAAGTGCAAGTTCCTGATGGGTTCCTGAGAATGTTGTATTTCCCGACTTTTGAAAACGGTCAATGAAATATTTCACCAACCGTTCATCGAGTTTCAAAAAGGCAATGGAGTCAATGGTTTCAATTAACTCCCGAAAGCGTGACTGGAAGGTCTGCATCACAAATTGCCGCCATGCAGGGTATTCGTACATCCACTTATCGAGCAGGCCAACCGGAAGCATTATCGCTTCGGTCTCCTCTTCTGCAACAGCCATTACATTACTTTTCAAATGAGCCATACAGCAGGTAAGCGACATGGCACACACTTCATTTTCCTTCAGATAATATAGCAACAATTCATTCCCCTCCTCATTGGTACGAGAAATCCGGATTAGACCCCGGACTACCAATGGAAAACTCGAAATAAACTGACCTTCACGAATAAGTGCTTCACCGTGAGAAAAAACCTTTCGTACCCCGCTCTGCCGGATTTCTTCCAGTAATTCTTTTTCAAGAAAATGGTACAGTTTTGTTATTTCATCCACGACAGGATTACATCAGGTTAAAACATATCCTTCATTTTTTCAAAAAAGGTTTTCTCGGAAGAAGAAGGGCCTTCCTGAAAACCGGGGGAATCGAGCAATTTCTCCAGCATTTTTTTCTCTTCGGGCGTTAACTTTTTGGGTATCCAAACATGAATACGAACAAGCAAGTCGCCCCGTCCGTAACCGTTTACATCAGGAAGTCCTTTGCCTCGTAAACGCAGGATTTTCTCAGGTTGGGTCCCCGCCTCTATTTTTACTTTTACTTTGCTCTCAACAGTTGGAATTTCAGCCGTGGTTCCCAGTGTAATTTCCGGGAACGACAAAAAGAGGTTGTAAATCAGGTTATTCCCGTCGCGCACAAGTTCCGGATGATCTTCTTCGGTAATCACTACCAGCAAGTCGCCGCTAATACCGCCACGACGGGCTGCATTCCCCTTTCCTGTAACGTTCAGTTGCATCCCCTCACCCACTCCTGCAGGTATTTTTATCGGAATTATTTCCTCATCGCGCGTTACTCCTTCACCCGCACAATGGGTACATTTGTCGGTTATAATTTTCCCCTCTCCCTGACAAGTCGGGCAGGCAGAGGTTGTTTGCATTTGCCCCAGCAGGGTGTTGGCTACCCGTGTAACCCGTCCAGAACCACGGCAGGTGGAACAGGTTGAATAAGCTGATGCATCTTTGGCTCCTGTACCGTTGCAGTGCTGACACTCAACGTACTTTTTTACCTTTATTTTTTTCTCAACACCATTAGCGATCTCACTTAGCGTAAGCCTCACTTTCACCCGCAAATCGGATCCCCGGGCAACACGGCGTCCTCCGCCACCATAGGAACGACTGCTTCCAAAACCGCCAAATCCACCAAAGTGTCCGCCGAAAATATCACCAAAGGCTGAGAATATATCCTCAATATCGGAGAACCCACTAAATCCCCCGCCTCCGGCAGCGCCACCCATTCCGGCATGGCCAAACTGGTCGTAACGCTGTTTTTTATTGGGATCACGAAGCACCTCGTAAGCTTCTGCCGCCTCCTTAAACTTTTCTTCGGCTTCCTTATCGCCCGGATTTTTATCCGGGTGATATTGTATTGCCTTTTTACGGTAGGCCTTTTTTATCTCCTCTGCTGAAGCATTTTTACTTACTCCCAGTACTTCGTAATAATCTCTTTTTGCCATTTTTGTCTTTCTCTGTTTTATTCTCCCACCACTACCTTGGCATAGCGGATAACCTTATCGTTTAGGATGTATCCCTTTTGAATAACATCCACTACCTTACCTTTGAACTTTTTCTCCGGCGCAGGTATTTTTGTTATTGCCTCGTGATGATCTACGTCAAAATCCTGATGCAGCGCATCTATTTCCTTTACATTATTCAGTTTCAGAAACTCCTTGAATTTAGTGTAAATAAGTATTGTTCCCTGTTTACCAGCATCATCATTCGAAATATCCTTCAAGGATTCAATGGCTCGTTCAAAATCGTCTATTACAGGCAGGATGCCCGTTAACACCGATTCGCCCCCCGATTTGATTAGATCGGCCTTTTCCTTAAGGGTACGCCGGCGAAAATTGTCGAACTCTGCCTGCAAACGCAAATGTTTGTCTGACAATTCCTCCAGCTTGGTTTCCAATTCTGCTATTTTGGTCTCCTTTTTATCTTTTTTTTCCTTCTTTTTCTTCTCCCCTTTTTTTTCTGAAACCTCCTCCTTTTCTGTCTTCCCGTTACCGTTGGGGCCTTGTGTTTCGGCAGTTTCTTTCACTGCTTCTTCTTTTGGATTGTTGTTATTACTATTCATAGCTTTTTCTGTCATGTCCTGTTCATTTAAACTGCAATTCGATTTATCAAAAAATTTGCCATGCAAATATAAAAGACAAATTGACACCCTTAAAGAACAAGAATGTCAATTTGTGCCATAAATTTATGGAAGAAATGAGGCTGCGCCGTTATTTTGCCAGCTTCTTAAGTGTCTCTTCGAGGGCAGGACCACGTAACTGACTGGCGACAATTATTCCATCGCCATCAATTAAAAAATTGGCCGGAATGCCCCGAACCCCATAAACGGCAGCATGTTTCGAGTACCAACCTTTCAAATCGCTGATATGGTAAGGCCATCCAAGTTTGTCATCTGCAATGCCTTTTTTCCAGGCCCCTTCCGTACGATCGAGCGATACACTAAAAACCGTGAAACCTTTTCCGTTGGCAAATTCTTTATCTTTATATTTCTTGTAAGCTTGCACGACAACCGGATTTTCCCGCCGACAGGGTCCGCACCATGACGCCCAGAAGTCGAGCAGGACAAGTTGTCCTTTCGTGTCTGAAAGTTTTATTGTTTCCCCATCAACCGATTTTCCCACTAACTCAGGCGCTTTGTTTCCCACTTTTGTTCCCAGCACTGTCTGGGCTATTAAAGAAACCGAAATTCCGGTCATCAACACCACAAGAAAAATTACTTTCTTCATTACTATTTCCTTTTTATTGAACGGATAAAAATAATATAAACTCCAAAAAAATAACGATTTACTGCCACGAAGGTTTAGATACGTGTAATTTTCGCTCCTATCTGGTTTAGCCGGGTTTCTATATTCTCGTACCCACGGTCAATCTGGTCAATGTTGTCTATGGCACTTTTCCCTTTAGCTGATAACGCCGCAATAAGCAGTGCAATTCCGGCCCGGATATCGGGCGAAGTCATTTTGGTACCTCGCAGTACATGTTCCCGGTTGAGCCCGATTACAGTTGCACGATGCGGATCGCATAAAATAATCTGCGCTCCCATATCAATCAGTTTATCAACAAAGAAGAGGCGGCTTTCAAACATTTTCTGATGAATCAGCACACTTCCTTTTGCCTGGGTTGCCACTACCAGAAAAACGCTCAACAGGTCGGGAGTAAGACCCGGCCAAGGAGCATCTGAAATGGTCATAATGGAACCGTCAATGTAATTCTCAATTTCATAATGTTCGGTATCCTTTACAACCAAATCGTCGGCCTGTTGTTCCACCTTAATTCCAAGCCGTCTGAAAGATTCAGGAATAATTCCCAAATGTTCGATGCCTACGTCCTTTATGGTAATTTCGGATGCTGTCATTGCAGCAAGCCCAATAAAACTACCCACTTCAATCATATCAGGAAGAATGCGGTGCGAACAACCTTTAAGCGAACTCACTCCCTCTACCGAGAGCAGGTTGGAACCAATTCCTGAAATCCTGGCGCCCATAGAAACAAGCATTTTACACAATTGCTGCACATAAGGTTCACATGCTGCATTATAAATGGTAGTGACACCTTCCGCCAAAACAGCGGCCATTACAATATTTGCTGTTCCGGTTACAGATGCCTCGTCAAGCAACATGTAGGCTCCTCTTAATTTAGACGCCTTCACTGAATACCAGTGATTTTGGGCATCGAAAAGAAAAGAAGCGCCCAGTTTTTGCAGCCCGGTAAAGTGCGTGTCAATCCGCCGCCGGCCAATCTTATCTCCGCCGGGCTGGGGAATAAACCCCTGTCCAAACCGGGCAAGCAGCGGCCCGATAATCATAACCGAACCACGCAGGCTGGCAGCCTGTTTGGCATACAACTCCGTTTTCAGATAATCAACGTCAACCGAGCCGGCATTAAAACGGTAAACTCCTTTTCGGAGCCGCTCCACTTCTACCCCCAATCCTTTGAATATTTCCATCAACTGCAATACATCACTGATCTCAGGGATGTTTTCGATAATAACATCCTCGTTGGTTAAGAGGGTGGCGCAAATCACTTCCAAAGCTTCATTCTTTGCCCCCTGAGGGTTCAATGTCCCTTTTAATGGATTGCCGCCTTCAACAAGAAAAGTAGCCATTTGGAGTGGTGTAGGTTATTTCTTTTTTTTCTTCTTCTTTCCTTGTCCTCCTCCGACTGTGGGTATCTTAACATCAGTAAGCTGCAAATCCCTCGGCACCTTCAACCGGTTCCCGGATAATTCTTCCAAGTCGATAAATATCTTTTCATCCTCTACCGAATCTTTGTTCCAGGAGAGGTAAAGCTTCTTCATTTGGTTGGCTATCTGCTCTATCAAAATTTGTTGTTTTTCCCCTTCCATACCAATGGCTGTCTCGATGAGCTTCTCGGTGATCAACCCGTAATGTCTTAATTTTATATTATTCTGATTGTAAGGAACCCTATGGGGTTTCTCTGTCAGAATATCAGGGGATGGCGGCGCATAAGGATAATCAATTTCAAGCTTAAAATCGGACATAATCGCCAGGTGATCCCAAAGTTTATGTTTGTATTCAGCTACATCGCGCAGGTAAGGATAAAGGTTTCCCATCACGTCAATAACCGCTTGCGCAGACCGGTTGCGTTTTTCCCTGTCCTCAATAGTAAACAGGTGGTTCACCATATTTTGAATATTCCTGCCATACTCTGGCATGGGGAGTTTTTTTCTATTTGTATTGTAGTCCATGAATTGAATGAATTATTTACAACTATTTAATTTACAGATAAAAATAAGGGGATTAATTCAATATCCATCTGCAAAACTAATGATTTCTTTGCAATACACAATTTTTCACTTTTGTTTTGCCGTATCTCTTAACCTTTGATTTTCAGTTTGGCAAACTTAAGCAACAACTGTTTCTGTCCTGCATTTTGAAAAAATACAGTCGCCTTCCTGTTGGGAGGGACACCTTCCACTTTCAGAACTTTCCCTGTGCCAAAACGCTGATGTTCCACCACCATTCCCTGAATAATTTTTGCCGGATCGTCTCCTTCAAAAGCGGCACCTTTTCCATTCGCCCCTGTAACCTGGCTTTCCATTCTCTTACGGAAAGCATCCGGTCGCCAGGGCTTTTGCACAGGAGTCCCGGGTTGTTTGCTTGTCAGAGTACGGGCCCGGTAACCTGTGGGTAAATCCCCCTGTCCGCGAGCCTGAGAAGCCCTGCTTGTTCCTTCCAATCCATTCAAAAACTTTTCATCCATTTCCAGTAAAAAGCGGCTGGGAGAACAAAATTCGAGGTTTCCCCAACGGTAGCGCTGGTTGGCATAACTAAACCAGGCATTCTCTTTGGCGCGGGTAAGGGCCACGTAAAATAACCGCCGTTCCTCTTCCAGCGCTTCCGGAGATTTTTTCTCCTCAGACTGCGCCGAGGGAAACAGATTTTCTTCCAGTCCTACCACAAACACATTCTTAAACTCCAATCCTTTAGCTGAATGAACAGTCATCAGTGTCACCTTGTCGCGATCTTCATCCTTTTCGTTATCCTGATCGGTAAGCAAGGCCACATCTTCCAGAAAGTTCTCCAGCTTTGCTTCGCGCCCCTCTTCAATGGCACTGATACTAAATTCCTGGATACCGTTTAACAACTCCTGAATATTTTCATGGCGACTCAAGCCCTCCGGCGATTTATCGCTGTGCAATTCTTTCAAAATACCTGTCACTTCGGCAATGGATTTTGCTGCTTCCCAGGCATCTTTTTCAACCACAATCCGGGCAAACTCCTGAATAAGCGTGGCAAATTTCATCAGTTTGGTTACTGTACCTTTATTGAGATTCGCCGGATTGGCATCCGGAAGAGCCGTAACCACTTTCCATATGGAGGTTTCGGCATTTACGGCAGCAGTTTCCAGTTTGGCAAGCGTTGATTGCCCGATTCCCCGCGCCGGATAATTAATAATACGCTTCAGCGCTTCATTGTCCCAGTGGTTAATAACCAACCGGAAATAAGCCAGAATGTCCTTAATCTCCTTTCGCTGGTAAAAGCTGAGTCCGCCATATATTTTGTACGGGATATTTCTTTTTCGCAATGCTTCCTCAAAAATCCTCGATTGCGCATTGGTACGGTACAAAATGGCATAATCCAGGTTCTTATAATGATCGCGCAACTGGGTTTCAGCAATCTCCTGCGCTACCAGGAATCCTTCTTCATTGTCGGTAAGCGCAGAAATTACTTTTATGGAATTGCCCGGCGCATTCTCCGAAAAAACGGTTTTGGGAATTTGCCGCTTGTTTTTGGCAATAATACTGTTGGCAGCATTTACAATCGTTTGGGTAGATCGGTAATTTTGTTCCAGCTTAAAAATTTTATGGTTCGGGTAATCCGACTGGAAATTGAGAATATTTTCGATACGCGCCCCGCGGAAAGAGTAAATACTTTGTGCATCATCTCCCACCACACAGATATTCTTATGCTGCGCGGCCAATTTTTTAATAATGAGGTACTGCGCAAAGTTGGTATCCTGGTACTCGTCTACCAAAATATAATCGAAACGTTGCTGGTATTTTTCCAGCACTTCCGGATGATCGCGAAAAAGCAGGTTCGTTTTCAGCAATAAATCGTCGAAATCCATTGCTCCTGAAAGACGACAACGTTTCACATATTCTTTATAAATCTCAGAAACTGCCGGCATACGCATGGATTTATCCGCCAGCCTGATTTCAGAATTTTCAGCATAGGCTGAAGGGGTAAGCAGGTTATTTTTGGCCATCGAAATCCGGGATGCCACTGTGTTGGGCTTGTAAACTTTATCGTCGAGCTGAAACCCTTTTATGATTGTTTTGATAAGACTTTTGCTGTCGGACGAGTCAAAAATGGTAAAATTGGAAGGGAACCCGATAACTTCATGCTCGGTACGCAGCATACGGGCGAATACGGAATGAAATGTTCCCATCCAAAGGTAGCGGGCTGTATTTTCACCCACAACTGCCGCAATTCGCTCTTTCATTTCCTTTGCCGCTTTGTTGGTAAAAGTAAGCGCCAGAATAGAGGAAGGGCGCGCGCCCTGCTTTAACAAATGAGAAATACGGTAAGTCAGCACCCTGGTTTTTCCCGAACCGGCGCCGGCAATAATCAGTGCAGGCCCCTCAGTGGTAACAACGGCTTCCTGCTGTGCTTTATTTAAATCTTTCAGGTAATCGAAAATCATTCAAATCAATTTCAAAATAAAAATAAATCCGCATGTGCGAATGTTGGATAATACTTTTCACTATCAATCAGAAAAAATCTGCGGCAAATGAAAACACTATATTCATTTGCAAAAATAAACTCTTCGGGGGAGAATCAATTCCTGAAATTGATTCTTTTCGCACAAATTTTTCACAAGTCAATTTGACAGAACAAATCTTTCGTCTTATTTTTGCTATTCTAAACCATCTAATATTTAATAAATATGAGTTCAATTTCAAGAAGAGTTTTTTTGAAACACGCTTCTGTTATCTCAACCGGAGCAGCCTTTATTCCCAATTTAATCAGTTGTGCCCCGGCTCAAAAAATCAACATCGCAGTTATTGGCGTTGGCGGCAGGGGTAAAGCCAACTGGAGCGAGTGCCTGAAAGAAAACATCGTGGCCTTGTGCGACGTAGACGAAAACCGCGCCAGCGAAGGGTTTAATGCTATTCCCGCTGCCCGTCGATTTAAAGACTTCCGGAAAATGTTCGACGAAATGGGCAATGAAATAGACGCGGTGCTTGTTTCCACTCCCGACCATACCCACTTTGCCGCTGCCATGGCCGCCATGCAACTCGGGAAGCATGTATATGTGGAAAAACCCCTGGCGCATAATATTTGGCAACTCCGAACCCTTAAAAAGGCAGCCCACCATTATAATGTCATCACGCAAATGGGCAACCAGGGACACACCACCGACGGCATTCGCCGGGTAAAAGAGTGGGTAGATGCCGGTGTTATCGGGGAAGTAAAAGAAGTTATAGCCTGGTTTGACGGCCCCGATTTTGGCGAAGGAAAATACTTCACCAAACCAACTCAGTTTCCGCCTGTTGCGGAGCCAATTCCTGCCGGGTTTGATTGGGATTTATGGCTGGGGCCGGCTGCCAAACGTCCGTATAACCATGTGTACCATCCCAAGTCATGGCGTGGTTTTTACGATTTCGGTAACGCCGAGCTGGGCGACTGGGCCTGCCACACGCTTGATGCGCCATTTTGGTCGCTGGAGCTGGGAATGCCAGTAGCCACCGAAGCGCTGTCTCATTCTGGTGCGCCCGAAGGTTTTATGCCCGACCGCTCCATTATTCAGTTTGAATTTCCGGCCAGAGGGAACCGGCCTCCGGTAACCATGAAGTGGTACGAAGGCGGCCTGCAACCAGAAAAAAGACCCGACTGGAAAATAGATGAAATGCCCGGGTCCGGGATGATAATGATTGGAGAAAAACAAAATATTATTACCGGTGGAAGGCCTAACAATGCCCAACTGACAATGCCGAAAGCCGAATGGGATGATTGGGTAGCCAATGAAATGCCTGAAGCAACCATTCCGCGCATTGAAGGCGGCCCGCAAAAGGAATTTCTCGATGCCATCAAAGGCAACGGTCCGCTTCCGGGTTCCAACTTCGATTATGCGACTGAACTTACAGAAATGTCGTTGCTTGGAGTGCTGGCACAGCGCCTGAACACGCGCATTGAATATGATGCCGAAAATATGAGGGTAACGAACCACGAAGGAATAGAAAAATACATTAAAGAACCGGTTAGCAAAGACTGGGAATACGGAGAAGAAGTCTGGTAACCGTTCCCCTTTTAAAAGATGACATCCCTGTTTTTTTGAAGCAGGATGTCATCTTTTCTATTTCAGATACTTTCTTTTTTCCCGGTTCGACATTTCCAAGCCCCTGATTTCTTCCGGGTGAGCCACCGAATATTTTTGCGATGAAAGCAACAATCCCGTTTCATTTTCGCCGGTTACAAACTGAGGAATAACAAAGCGTAGTTTATCCGAATCCAGGCTATGCTGAAAAATCAGTAAAATAAGCCCGGTAGTTTGCGGAGCCACCACACCGAGTGGTTGTCCCGCAAATACTTTCTCCCCTACTTTTAATTTTTTGTTGTTATCCACCACATTGCGGTAACAAATCAAGGTTCCGTCCGGCTGAAGCAGCGTCACCGAATTATTCCAGGTATGATACCAGATTTTCGGATCACCGGAACGTTCTTTGCCAACAATTTCCACTACAATTCCATTACGACCCGCAAAAACCGGCTGTCCCGGCCTTGCTTTAAATCCAACAGCGTTCCACGACTCCGGCTCTTCTGATCCCCAAAAACCGGCCAGGCTTTTCACATCAAAAACCGAAACGGTTTCTCCCGGAGCCAAAGGAATCAGGTAGGGAAAATCGAGATCGGCAAGCGACATAGGATTTGAGCGAAACGTTTTTATCTGGTAGTTAAACCGGGGCACTTCGGCTTCGGGGTGACGCTGCAAAGTAAACAGCGTATTGAATCCCGGCTCAAGCAACTTAATGTAAGGCAGGGGTTCATTAAAAGTAGTATTTTCCAAATCGGCAAAATCCACATTTAAAAAAAGCGGGGCGAGGGTATTGTTATACGCAACAAAGTCCACGTCTCCCACGCTGTTGTAATTAGCCTGCACTTCCGCTAACTGGGCTTTTGTTGCGGAAAAGATGAAAAGAAACACAAAAAATAAAACGATCCTGCTCATGTTGCTGTTTTAGAAAATTCAATCATTTGTAATGACAAAGGTATGAAACAAAACTTCAGAACATACACTCCTTTGCTTCGACGATTTGGGCACTTTCCAATGAAAATAAAACGAAGCGTCCCGAAATTATTACATCATAAAAATATGAAATATGTCTTATAACTGACTCAGCTCTTTCTGTTTTAATTCATCCTGAAATAGTATCTTTAGCGAAAATATCGAAATAAAAACAATATGAAAGCACTTCTTTTATTGTTAATTACCTCTTTCCTGTTTACTCCACCGTTAGTTTCACAGGAGAATGAAAAAAAGGTTCAGGGCATCGGTCATCTTTACTCAGAAGACGAAGCGAAATTAGTAATAACTCAGCAAAAAAAAGAATATCAAACAGAGCAGGAATGGCTTCACCGGGCGGAAATCATCCGGCAGGGAATATGGCAGGGAACCGGCCTTGATCCGTTGCCTGCAAAAACTCCGTTAAAACCGCGTTTCACCCGGGAACGAAAATATGACGGCTATTCCGTACAAAATGTAGCCATTGAAAGTTTGCCCGGGGTATTTGTTACAGGCAGCTTGTACTTACCAGAAAACCGCAACAATAAAATGCCCGGAATATTAAGCGCCCACGGGCACTGGTCGAAACGTGAAGACTACGGACGTTACCGCAATGATGCGCAGATACGGTGCGCCGCCCTGGCGCGGATGGGGGCAATCGTTTTTTCTTATGACATGGTGGGTTACGGAGAAATGGCCGACTGGGGCTGGGAACACAAACATCCGGACGCTTTGAAACAGCAGTTATGGAATAGCATCCGGGCGCTCGATTTTATATTGTCTTTGGAAAATGTCGATCCGGAACGTATTGCCATCACAGGCGCTTCGGGTGGGGGAACCCAAACATTTTTGCTTACTGCTGTTGACGACCGCATAAAAGTTTCGGTTCCGGTGGTGCAGGTTTCCGCCCATTTTTTTGGTGGCTGTGTATGCGAGAGTGGGATGCCCATTCATAAAAGCGACCATCACCAAACCAACAACGTGGAAATTGCCGCACTGGCAGCTCCGCGACCGATGCTACTTGTTTCTGATGGCGACGACTGGACCAAAAATACACCCGAGGTAGAATTTCCCCACATTCAATACATCTACAACCTGATGGGAGTAAAAAACAACGTCAAAAACGTTCATTTGCCGGAAGAAGGGCACGGTTATGAATTACCAAAAAGAAAAGCCGTTTATCCTTTCCTTGCCAGGCATTTAAATCTTGATTTGACTGCAATACTTGACGAAAACGGGGAAATTAACGAAAAAGGGATTGTTATTGAACCGTATGAGAAAATGAACGTTTTTTCAACTTCCAATCCGCGCCCCGGTTATGCAGTGCTTACAAACGACGATGTAAAATGGTAAAAACAAAAACACTAGTTTCTGAAACAAATTTTAACCAGTGGGTTTAAACGAATGAAGAACAAATTTCGATTTTTGCAGCTGTTGAAACAATTAAATAAATTTTATACGTTAATATTGTAGCTCGAAGAATCGCAAAATTATATGAAGAATAAAAGCAACATCACCTTACTCGTTTTTATCCTGTTCCTGCTGAACCTGCCTCTGGCAAAGGCGCAATTAACCGCTCCGGGATCAAATAGTACTATAGAAACAGAATATCCGGCTTCCCCGGAAACCGACAGCATTTTTATTTTCTGTACCGAAAGTGAAATGCCGGCGGTGGGTGAATTACGGGCACAAACTTCGCTGACAGGCACCAAAACTTTTCTTTGGGAAAAATACAATCCCGAAACGTCTGCTTATGAATTTCACTTTTCAGAAAGTTCCGAAGGAGCAGAATCTACTATATCTTCGCTGGAGGATGGCGGTTACCGGGTTACCGTTACCCAGGGTGAAACCACTGAAATTAGCCGGGCATGGGTTTTTAACAACTGGCTCTCAGCCGATGCCAGTATTCCGGATTCGCTTTCCACATGCACTTCGTTTAAAATGTTTGGAACCTTTCTTTCCGCGCCCCTGGGTTACTATGACCCGGCAAACAATACCGAGCTGGAAGTATTCAAAGACCTGAAAATGGAATGGAAAACAGGAGAGACGACTATCGCAACAGTTCAAAATCCGCAAATTTTCGACCCACCTGCCATTGACACAGAATATACATTCAGGGTGTACGATCGCCTGGGCTGTGAAAGCACCGCTATCATTACCTATGACTCAAAGGTAACCAAAGCAAAATTCAGCGTCGATTTTGGAGAACAAAACGATAACAAAGATAAACTTGAAGCGCCTTTAACTGTCAACTTCATCAATGAATCGGAAAACAGTGACCCCGGCCAGTATGAATGGTTTTTCTTCCGCGATTTAGATGAGATAAAAGAGGAAGGAGAGAACAGCCAGCAACCCATTGACAGTATTATGATAGTCGCTTACGACGAAAACCCGGTTTACACCTATGAAAATACCGGCTCCTATATGGTAAAACTCGTTTCGAAAAACGTTTCGGAATTCCATACCTGCGTAGACACATTCTACATGCCGGAATATATTGTCATTGAGCCGTCGTTCATTGAGGCGCCTAACTTTTTCTCACCTGACGGTGACGGCAACAACGATGAGTTTGTTGTGCTTTTCCGGTCAATGCAAAGTATCAAAATCCAAATTTTCAACCGGTGGGGAAAACGTATTCACTTCTATAAAAACAATGATGTCCGTGGTTTTGGGAACTCGTACCCCGCCTCTGTCTGGGATGGCAAACTCGGAAACCGTTACGCGAGCCCCGGCGTCTATTATTATGTGGCGGAAGGGATTGGCCGAGACGGAGAAGCTCAAAAAGGGAAAGGGTTCTTTCATCTTTTCAGGGGGAAAGATTAAATCTGTTTTGCAGGTTCAAATTTCATCGAAAACCAGAATGTACTCCCTTTTCCCGGCTCCGATTCAAGCCAGATTTTTCCACCCAACAGAGCGGCGTAAGCTCTGGCAATCGATAATCCCAATCCCGAGCCTTCGTAAGGTTTTGTAATGGATAAATCGGCCTGGGTAAACCGCTCAAAGATGGCATCCTGCCTGTCGGAAGGAATTCCGATTCCGGAATCTTTCACATAAAAAACAATGGCACCGTCCAGAAAGTTACATCCAAATTCGACAAACCCTTCGTGTGTAAATTTGAATGCATTTTTAATAATATTTATCAGAACGGATTCCAGTTTTATTTTATCGGTATGCACAATGGCTTTCTCTCCCAAAATCCCATTTTTCAACACAAAAGACAAGCCTTTCTCTTCGGCTATCGGCTTAAAAAAACCATAAAGGTAACTGATTGATTCATTTAAGTCCACGTCATCTCGATGCAAAACAGCTTCCTCCGATTCAATTTTGGAAATTTCAATAATGTCGTTAATGGTGTCAAGTAGTCTGAGGGCGCTCTTCTTTACATATCCGAGGTACAATGCCCGTTGTTCCGCGGTAAGATTCGGTTCTTCAAGTAGCCTGACAAATCCAAGAATCCCGTTCATGGGGGTACGAATCTCATGACTCATATTGGCCAGAAACACCGATTTCAGGCGATCGCTTTCTTCGGCTATTTCCTTTGACTTCCGAAGATGTTTTTTTATAAACTTCTGCTGTTTCGAATACCTTCTCGACAACATAAAAATTACAAGGCTACTAATCAGGACAAAAATAATTCCTTTGGCAGACTGCATTTGGGTCCAGCTCATTATGCTCTCCGAAGCATTTTCCAGTAGAAAGTCGGTAATAATAATCCACCCAATCCCAAGGACAAGGTAGGTCAGGGTGATTCGAGTTTCAAAATTCCATTTCTTCTTCATCCTTATGCGTGTTTATTTTAAAACGACACTGTGAAGGAGGAATTGCAAAATCGTTTCTTTCTTCAAAAATCTGCCAATCATCTGATTAAGACCCGCAGCATGTGTAAATGTAACGAAATAATTTCACTTTTACAATCCGCATACATCAGGTAACACCTTCATTTCAGAAGGGATTTTGACTCGTTTGACAGTGATTACAACGTCATATTTCCGGGGTACAACTTAAATACAAACCTCAAAAAAAGGCGGGGTAGTTAATTCATTTCCATTGAACCTTTTCGGAAACCGGACCTCTGCCAGGAGAAGGATAATCCATAGCGATGTGCCCGACAAAAAAGAAACCAAGTAATTTTTGCCCCGTTCCTAAATTGAGATGCTGCTGAATAAGCGGCAAGAAAGGCGGGGTTGACCAAAAAGCGCCCAATTCCATCTGGGTAGCAGTTAACCACATATTTTGTACAGCCATTGAAACAGCAGCCACTTCTTCCCATTCAGAAATTCTCTCCCCGGCATCACGTTGCATAATAATAGCAATAGCCACAGGAGCCCGCATTAAATTATCCCTGAACTTTTCAGCTTTTTGCATGTTCACCAGCTCTCCGTTACTTTTCTCTTTCTCAAGCAGGTTAAATACCGATTCCGAAAGTCTTTGTTTGCTTTCTCCCTGAAAGACCCAAAATCGCCAGGGTTCTGTTTTTTTATGATTTGGCGCCCAGTTTGCATTCTCAAGAAGCGTTAAAATCAACTCCTTTTCCAACTCCTTTTTTGCCATGAAGCGGGGAGGCGTAGCCCTGCGTTTTTTTATAATATCTGAAATATCCATGTTTAAATTAATCTTTGAGATTTTCCTGACAGGTTACAAAGTTTATATATAATCCGGGCAGCAACATTGGCATCCCATTCACTATTTCCGGTTTCGCACACGTCAAACCCAATGATTTCTCTTCCGCTTTCTACCACTTTTTTCAGTAGAAATACAGCCTCCGAAAAATCCAGGCCACCAGGAACAGGCGTACCGGTATTTGGGCAAAGTTTCGCATCAAGCCCGTCAATATCAAAACTGACATAAACCCGTTCAGGCAACTGTTCCACTATCTTTTCGCATTGTGCATTCCAATTCATTCCGCCAAAACGGTTTTCTTTCAGTTGCTGATCGAAAAACACCGTTACCCGATTGCCTTCTGCATCCGCTTTTTCCACCTCTTCCTCACAATAATCACGAATCCCCACCTGTACCAGTTTTGAAACGGCACGTTCTTTTAATACATTATAAAAAATGGAAGCATGGGAGAACGTAAAACCTTCGTAAGAATGACGCAGATCGAGATGGGCATCCACCTGCAGGATTCCATAATCACGATGTTTTTCACCTAAAGCTTTCAACAAACCAAGCGGCACACTGTGATCGCCCCCAACAATTCCGACCAGTTTCCCCGCATCCAGTATTTTTTTCGATTGCTGATACACCCAATTGTTCATTTTTTCGCATTGCTCATTCACTTCATCCAGTGTTTTCCTCATCAATGCATTATCGGAAACCTCCCCTCCTTCTTCCACAAAATTAATGTAACCGGAAGCTTTATCACGCAGTTGGTTTCTGGTTGCCAGCATCTCCGGGTCCAAAGGACGCATAAAGATACCCAGCTTCCATGCCTCGGGAATATCGGGGTCAAACAAGTCGAGCTGGACCGAAGTCTCAAGAATAGCCTGTGGCCCAAAAGCGGTGCCCTCTCCGTAGGAGACAGTCACATCCCACGGAACAGGAAGCAGTATAATACGGGCTGTTGCTTCGGAAAAAGGCAACCCGATAAAGTTTCCGTTTTTCAGTCCTACCCCGCTGGGGTTAAATTCCGGTATTTGTGCTGTGCTGTTCATTAAAAAATGTTTATTTTGCCTTATTAAAAATACAATGATCCGGGTGCGAAAATATCACCAATCATTGATATAACAGTATGTTTTTACAAGTTATTAAAAATAAACAATAAAATGAGCAAAGTACTGATTATCGGAGCCGGGGGAGTTGGCCGCGTTGTCGCAAGCAAATGTGCTGACAACCCGGAAGTTTTTACTGAAATTATGCTGGCAAGCCGCACGCTTTCAAAGTGTGAAGCCATAGCAAGGGAAGTGGGTAAAGGCCGAATTCAAACCGCACAGGTGAACGCCGACAACGTAGCGGAGGTAGTAGCACTCATTAACCGGTTCAAACCCGGGCTGGTTATCAATGTTGCATTACCCTACCAGGATTTGCCCATTATGGATGCCTGCCTTGAAACAGGCGTGAACTACCTCGACACCGCCAATTACGAGCCCAAAGAGGAAGCTAAATTCGAATACAGCTGGCAGTGGGCCTACCACGACCGTTTTAAGGAAAAGGGAATTATGGCCGTGCTGGGTTGCGGATTCGACCCAGGCGTGACGAGCATTTATACGGCCTACGCTGCCAAACATCATTTTGATGAAATGCATGCGCTTGACATTGTAGACTGCAATGCCGGCGACCACGGAAAAGCATTTGCCACCAACTTCAATCCTGAAATCAACATTCGGGAAATTACCCAAAAAGGGAAGTACTGGGAAAACGGAAAATGGGTTGAAACCGAACCGCACGAAATCAAAAAAGTGCTAAACTATCCTGAAATCGGACCACGCGATTCATACCTCATTTTCCACGAAGAACTGGAATCGTTGGTAAAAAACTTTCCTACGTTGAAACGGGCGCGGTTCTGGATGACTTTTGGACAGGAATACCTTACCCACCTCAGGGTGATTCAAAATATTGGGATGGCGCGCATTGATCCCGTAAAATACAAAGGAGTGGATGTAATTCCACTGGAGTTCCTGAAGTATGTACTTCCCGACCCGGGCGAACTGGGAGAAAACTATGTGGGAGAAACGTCGATTGGCTGCCGCATTAAAGGCATCAAAGACGGCCAGGAAAAAACATACTACGTTTGGAATAACTGCAGCCATGAAAAGGCATACGAAGAAACCGGCACACAGGCAGTTTCATATACTACCGGCGTTCCGGCCATGCTCGGTGCCATGATGGTGCTTACCGGAAAATGGAATGGGAAAGGGGTATTCAACGTGGAACAATTCGATCCTGATCCGTTTATGGAAAAAATCGGAGAATACGGACTGCCCTGGAATGAAGCGGTAAATGTTGATTTGGAATTGTAATTTTTTTTGATTTGGACTACTCAAAAATTCCTTCTCCTGCCTTTGTGCTCGATGAAAAATTACTCAGGAAAAACCTGGAACTCATCGATTGGGTGCAGAAAGAAGCTGGTATTGAGATCATTCTTGCATTTAAAGGTTTTGCCATGTGGAGTGCGTTTCCGCTTGTGCGTCAATACCTGAAGGGAGCAACAGCCAGCTCACTGAATGAGGCCCGTCTTTGTTTTGAAGAGATGAAGACCCGTGCCCACATTTATTCTCCTGTGTACTTCGAAGAGGAGTTTGACGAACTATTGGGGTATGTGAGCCACATGGTATTTAATTCAGTCGGTCAGTTCAAAAAGTATTACGAAAAGACGCAACAGACAGATCACAAAATTTCCTGCGGAATTCGTGTAAATCCGGAATTTTCCGATGTGGAAACCGATTTATACAATCCCAGCGCAACCGGCTCACGACTAGGGGTAGGAAGTGCAGAATTTCCGGAAGACCTTCCGGAGGGGATTGAGGGCATTCACTTTCATGTTCTTTGTGAATCCGATTCATACAGTCTTGAAAAAGTACTGCAAAATCTGGAACAAAAATTCGGAAAACACCTTCATAAAGTAAAATGGGTGAATATGGGAGGAGGGCACCTGATGACCCGGAAAGGTTATGATCATCAGCACCTGATTCAACTACTCAAAAATTTCCGTAAAAAATACAATGTACAGTTAATTCTGGAGCCTGGCAGCGCCATTGCCTGGGATACCGGCATCCTGGTTTCCACCGTTAAAGATGTGGTGGAACACGGCGGTATAAAAACGGCCATTCTTGATGTATCGTTTACAGCGCACATGCCTGATACCTTGGAAATGCCCTACCGTCCCGGTATTATTGGCGCTACAGAGCCAACAGAAAAAAGTCAGCACCTCTACCGCCTTGGCGGAGTAAGCTGCCTGGCCGGAGATTTTATGGAAGCTTATGATTTTGGCTGCGAACTGAAACCCGGGGATCGTATTGTTTTTAAAGATATGATTCATTATACCATGGTAAAAACGACCATGTTTAACGGAGTGAAACATCCGGCCATTGCAATCTGGACAGAAAACGACCAGCTAAAAATCGTGCGGGAATTTCAGTATGAAGACTTTAAGGGGAGGCTTTCGTAATTTTTCCAACCTCTTTGGCATAACTTATTCCGCTTAAGTCAAGCAGAATAACCGGGACAAGTCTTTTCAACAATTGTTAATAACCCAGGTTGAAACATGGTGAATACAAACAGCGAAAAAAACTTGACAGGTAATGTTATTTTGTGCTACTTTTGATTCTACCAGGTGAGCGATAAAAGGCAGCACCAAAGATACGGAAACGGGAAACGTTTCTTAGTTGAAGCTGGAACCATTTCTTTCCTTCCCCCGGGAAGGCGTATCAGAGGAGCCGAAGTTTGAACCAGATTGTCTGGAAATCAGCGGTTCATTCAATCAACTGGGAGAAAACCAGACGTTCTTTCAAGATTGAGTCTTCAGGCAGGAGGATGCCGGCCGAAAGGCAGGCTACAAAAAGTTTCGGCTTTTTGAAACCCCACTGCACTGCATGGAAAGGGTCAAACCTGAACATGCAGCTTGTCAACAACAATCTCCTTCGGGAATTATTGAAAGCACTGAGAGACACTTCGTCCGGGAAGGCAATCCGGAAAGCCGAGCGGACTGCTCAACGATTTAGCCGTAGAAAGCTTAATCCGAGAGTACCGGGCAAACGTTCTTCTGAAAAGAAGAATCAAGCCAGCCACAATAACCATAACCTGGCACCCGGGAAGGCTTCGGTCAACCTAGGTGAATGGGAACTATTTGTAACAGAGTAGTTCCCATTTGTGTTTTATACCGCCCCCATTTAGGCTCACCTTGAAAATCCGGTGGATTTAGTTTTTTAAGCAAAAATATTAGCTACCCTAAACAGAAAAAAGGTGCCATTTCTAACACTTCTATTGATTTCTAAAGGCAGAGCACATTAAAAATGTTAGTGGGATAAGAAGATTAAGGAATAATACGAATTAAAAGTTGACATGAGCTAATTATCAAAAATTCAACCCACTCCGGGGTTGCGTCTTTACCCCGCATTGCCTCCCCCGAGCTTCGCACGGGGCTATTTTTATTTATGTCCTTCGGACATTTCTTTATCCCGAAAGGGATTAAACAATAATAGCCACGGGTAAAACCCATGGTAATGAATTGGGTATGAAAAGAACCCCGAAGTGGGTTCAACTCTTGATTTGCATGAATAGATCTATTTTTCCTACCAGGGGGCTTCATCTTTGCCTTGAAGCCAAGACGAAGCAGAAAATTCAAGGCTGCTTTTCAATGCGTTTTAAAAATATCAAAAAGTCCACCGGATTCTCAAAGTGACCTCCCATTTAGTTGCAGTACCTTTTGATAATGTTATAAGCTCCATGGATTCCCAATTCACCGGCGCGACTCAAATCGAGCGCTCCCCCTTCAATATCGTTAAGGAAAATTTTAGTAAGCCCCCTGTTAAAATAAGCTTCGGCAAATTCCGGCTCCAGTTCAATGGCCTTATTCAGATCTTCAATAGCACTTTTGTATTCTTTCAGGCGTAGCTTAATGTAGGCACGATTATAATATCCAAAGAAAAAATTAGGTTTCAGATAAAGCAGGGCCTGATAGTCGTCCTGTATTTTTTGATACTCCGGCAAATCAATCAAATTCTCATCACTGCTTTCAGGGACAGTGCTGCCAACCGGAACCGACACCTCCTCCGGCGCATGAACCAATAATTCAATCTGTTCCAGCATTTTGTAACGGGTGTTTGCCCTTGAAAAATAGGCTATGGCCTGTTTTTCATCTGTTTCAATCGACCGATTCAAATCTTCCAGCGCATCGTTATAATCGCCGGTAAGACTGTAAAAAATACCACGATTCAAATAATTATGGCTGCTTTCATTAATATCGAGACGGGCATTAAAATAGAGAACAAAATTCTCGAAAATCTCCTGGTAATCTTCCACCGGCTTATTGGAAATAGTAAGCAGGGGATTATAATTATTTTTCTGGTTCAACTCATCGATAGCCAAATTGTAATATTGCGCCCGCTCATAGTCTACTGCATTTTTTTCGAAAGCGGAAACAATAAAAACGGGCTGCAGATCAATAACAATATTCCGGTTCTGCACTCTTCCATCATCCACCTCTTCTTCCGTGGGCAGATCACGCGAATCTTCAATCACCAGGTTAACCCGCTGACGGCGCCGTCCCTGGCTTTCATCGTCTTGTTTCGTATCATCCTGAGAAGAAGTATTATTCTGTTGGGAACTATTCTGCTGCGGGGTATTCGCAGAAGCAGTATTTTGCTGAGTGGTTGCTTGCCCGGAAGAAGCATTTTGTTGCGACTGATTCTGCTGATTTTGTTTGTTTTGCTGGTTTTGCTGGTTCTGCTGGTTTTGTTGGTTCTGAGCGAGTTGTTCGGCATCCAGTCGCCGGCTTTCCAGATCAAACTGCGGATTAAGCTGCGCCGCAATCCGGTAATCATCATTAAAACCCGGACGCCCCAGAACCTCTCTGGCCATTGCCCGGTTAAAATAAGCGCTGGCCATTTCGGGATCCAACTTCAGTGCCATGTCGTAATCCATAATAGCCCCTTCATAATCGCCCAGTTTGTGTTTTACAATTCCACGGTTATTAAAAGCCTGTGAGTTATCAGACTCCAGTTTAATAGCCTGGTCGTAATCGCGCAGGGCCGAAGCAAAATCATCCATTTCGAAACGCGCCAAACCTCGATTCAGGTAAGCTGCAGCATAGTGCGGGCGGATGATAATTACCTGATTCAAATCGCGAATGGCATTTTCCACCTCCCCCTTCACAATATGGGCGTTACTGCGGTTCATCAACGCATGAGTGGACTGAGGGTTAATCTCCAGTGATTTATTGTAATCTTCGATGGCACTTTCCACATCTTTCAGGGCCAGTTTGGCAATCCCCCGGTTGTTGTACAGCGATTCATTATCAGGATCGAATTCCAGTCCCCGGTCATAGTCTTCAATCGCCTTTTCATATTCTCCGAGGTTGTGATAAGCCATCCCGCGATTCATGTAGGCCTGCGGATAAAAAGGTTTCATTTCGATGGCTTTGTTATAATCAAGAATAGCCCCCCTGAAATCTTCCAGCTGGTGTTTGGCAACTCCCCGGTAAAAATAAGCCTCCGGCAAGTACGGTCTGAACTTGATGACAATGTTAAAATATTCAATCGCACCCGTGTAGTTGCCTATGGAAATACGGGTACGTCCCACCCTTATATAATGGTTAATGTTTAACTGTGCCTCAGCCCCTAACACCGAAAAGGTCAGTAAAAACAGAATTAATACACGCTTCTTCATTTTCTTCTTTCTGATTCAACAAAAATAATATTTAATGGAAACAGGGGGCAAATTCATTCATTTTATTTAACTTTTTCCCAAAAAATTGAATATGTGTAAAAGGTGTGACTGGGCGACTTCCAACGAGCTGATGATGAAATACCATGATACCGAGTGGGGTGTTCCGCTTCATGATGATCCAAAATTATTCGAGTTTTTGGTCCTGGAAAGTTTCCAGGCGGGGTTAAGCTGGCAGATTGTGTTAAATAAGCGCGAAGCTTTCCGTAAGGCTTTCGACGAATTTGATCCTGAAAAAATTGCCCGGTACAATGAACAAAAACTCAATGCATTGGTACAGGATAAATCGATAATAAGAAATAAACAAAAGATAGTCTCTTGCATAAACAATGTGCAACGTTTTCTAGAAGTTCAGAAAGAATTTGGAAGTTTTGACAAGTATATCTGGGGATTCGTTGATTACAAGCCCGTTGTAAATACTTTCGCCAGCCTGAAGGAACTGCCAGCCAAAACACCGCTTTCAGATAAAATTTCAGCAGACCTAAAAAGGCGGGGTTTCAAATTCATTGGCTCTACAGTGGTTTACGCACACATGCAGGCCACCGGAATGGTAAACGATCACCTTGTAAGTTGCTTCAGATACAATGAGGTAAACCACATTTGAGAACAGAAAAACAGTACATGACAACGAAGAATTAAATTCAGAATGTTTCTAAATGTTAAATTTTTCGTTATGAGATTTTAATTATATATTTTTGGCAATCAATAATAAGAGAGAGTAAAAAGAGTTATCGAAGATGAAAATTATATGGTACCATTTACTGGCAACCATGTTTGTTGTCAGTTTTTCGTTACCGGCAATTGCAGGCGACGAAACAAAAAAAGATCCCTGGGTTTTTGAAGATATAATGGAATTGCCCGCTATGCCGGTGGAGGATCAGCACCGTTCGGGCACCTGTTGGTCATTCTCCACACTTTCGTTTCTGGAATCGGAGATGTTACGTTTGGGAAAAGACCCCGTAAACCTTTCCGAGATGTTTATCGTTTGGCACACCTATTCTGAAAAGGCGCTAAAACATGTGCGGGTTCATGGCAGCCTTAATTTTTCTGCCGGTGGTGCCTTTCACGATGTAACCAACATGATTTCAGAATATGGAGTTGTGCCCGAGTCCGTATACACCGGATTAAAATACGGGGAAGAAAAACACGTTCACGGAGAAATGGATCGCGTGTTGCTTGAATATGTAAATGCTGTGGTTGAAAACAAAAATCGCAAGCTCAGCACCGCGTGGCATGACGCATACATTCAAATACTGGACACTTACCTGGGTGAACTTCCCCAAAAATTTAATTTTGAAGGAAAAGAGTATACCCCGTTAAGTTTCGCCAGAAACTATCTGGGTCTCAACATGAATGATTACGTTGAAATCACCTCTTATACCCACCATCCTTTTTACTCGAAGTTTATTCTTGAGGTTCCTGACAACTGGTCATGGGACGAAGTATATAACGTTCCGATGAACGAGATGGAAGAAATCATTAATCATTCATTAAACAATGGCTACACAGTAGCCTGGGCGGCCGATGTCAGCGAAAAAGGGTTTGCTTCCGGGAACAAAGGCGTTGCTGTTTTACCGGCAGCTCCGGAACTGGACATGAACGATGCCGAAATTTCGCGCTGGGAAGATTTACCGGAACGGGAACGCGAGAACGAACTCTACAAACTGGAAAAACCGGTTCCCGAGCTGGAGGTGACACAGGAAATGCGACAAATTGCATTTGACAATTACCAGACTACCGACGACCATGGAATGCATATTATCGGATTAGCCAAAGACAAACGTGGCCAAATCTTTTACAAGGTCAAAAACTCATGGGGAGATTACAATAAATATAAGGGTTACTTTTATGTATCAAAACCTTACGTGAATTATAAGACCATGTGCATTATGGTCCATAAAGACGCTATTCCTCCCAACATAAGGGAAAAACTGAATTTATAAGCAAAACAAGCGAACAGGGGCTGTTTCATTTTTGGAGCAGTCCCTTTTTCTTGTATTTTTGACCTGACTTTATTCCTGCTTAAAATGAAGAATCACCTGTTGCTTTTTTTCTTTCTTTTTTCTATTGCACGGGGAATGGCTCAACAGGCTGACTCCGGCTTCTCATGGTGGAACGAATTGCACGGGTGGGAAGCAGGTGACCCCGGATGGCGCAACTGGATGAAAATCTCTCCCGGATACCTTGGCCCCAATGCACTGCCGGTTCCGCAGGTACGGAAAGGGGAACTGGCTGGCCCGGCAGAATTTGAAGCGACCATTTCAAACCACTTCCACAAAGGCGATCCCACCCAGGATATTTCCGGACATGTTTACATCCCGTTTGCCGGAAACAAAATTGCCGTGGAAATGTATGGTGTGGCTTTCGAACGGTTTGCTTTTTCCGAAGAAATACGGAACGAACGCATTGCCCGTAACAAAGACGGAAAAGGGACTGCCATCGGCGATTTTTACTTTAGTACATTAATCCAGGTAATTAGAAATAAAAAGTTTCCGAATACATTGTTTCGTTTTGCTACCAAAACAGCATCAGGAAACCAGTTGGAGGCTGCCCGCTTCACCGACAGCCCGGCATATTTTCTTGATTTGAGCTTCTCGAAGAAAATGGGGCAGCAAGCCACCGGATTGTTCAGGCCATATGGGATGCTGGGCTTTTACACGTGGCAAACCAACGATGAATTAAACCTGCAAAACGATGCCCTCCTTTATGCGATCGGAACAGACTTTATTAAAAACGACTGGTTGTTGTCTGCGTCCTTATCGGGCTATTCCGGATATAAAAATGAACGCGACCGGCCTGCACAACTTAATTTTGACTTTCGGAAAGACTTTAGAAAAAAAGCTTTACGGCTGCAATATATTCACGGACTGCGCCATTGGGAATACAAAACAGTACGTCTGTCATTTATCTGGAAACTAAAACCTGCCGGATAATCTGCCGGTTTTGAAACGGTTTTATGTACCTTTGTGCGGATTTCAAAAATAATGTTCAAATCAATACATTTGCAAAATGAAAAAACTCTCGCTGGTCATTTGCGTTTTCAACGAAGAGCCCAACATAAAACCCCTTTCGGAACAAATTAAGGCAGCACTCGGCGGCATCGACTTTGAAGCAATTTTTGTGGATGACGGCTCAACCGACAGCACCCGTTCTGAAATCCTGAACATTAACGATGATCGGTTCATTCTGGTGGAATTAAAACGAAATTACGGCCAAAGCTCAGCGCTTCAGGCAGGAATAGATCAGGCTGAAGGAGAGTACATAGCATTGATTGACGGCGATTTGCAAAACGATCCCGCCGATATTCCGCGCATGCTCCAAATGATAGAACAAGACAATTGGGACATGGTGGCTGGTGTGCGGGCCAACCGCAAAGACGGAATGTTCCTGCGTAAAATTCCGTCAAAAATTGCCAATTACATGATCCGCAAATCCACGGGCACCAAAATGAAAGACCTGGGATGTACACTAAAAATATTTACCCGCGAAACCATCAAAAACATTCATATTTATGGCGAATTGCACCGCTTTATTCCGGTGCTGATTACCCTTGAAGGCGCCACCCGTATCACACAGACAGATGTCAATCACCGGCCCCGGAAATTCGGCACATCAAAATACAGTCTTAACCGTACCACAAAAGTATTAAGCGATCTCTTCCTCATGCTCTTTTTCAAAAAATACCTTCAACGGCCCATGCACTTTTTTGGTGGGCTGGGAATCATCACACTGGGGATTGGAGTACTCATCAATCTTTATATGCTTGTACTGAAAATAATAGGTCACGATATTTGGGGAAAACCGCTCCTTCTGCTCGGAATTCTGCTGGTTATGGGTGGGATTCAATTCATTACAACCGGTATTATTGCCGAACTGCAAATGCGTACCTATTTCGAATCGCAGCAGAAAAAACCTTACCGGGTTAAACGGGTGGTTTCTGCCGTAAAAACAGAGTAACAGGAAAAAACAATCCCATCAACTTCCGAAATCCGGAAACAACTTTAAAACGGCATTGCTCCTAAAGTTGGCATTCCTAAAAATCAGGGACACCAGAATACTGATAAAAAAGGGATGCATAAGATTCCTTTGGGGGTTCAGCTTTATTTTTCTGAATCCCTGATTCAGGGTAATTTTAATATTGACTGTCTTTACGGTAGAATACATCGGTAAAATTGTTCAATTCTTCGGGATCAGACAGCAGGCTATTTTGAGAAGTACCAGTTCTTAGACATTGACAATGCTCTCAACAAGCGGAGTACAACCTGAGAGTCACTATTTTATAAGTTTATTCTGCCCATGTGATTATTTGAATTAAATTTGTAAAACCAATAATGCATAAGTCATGACAAAAAAAATTCTAACACCTTTATTTCTTCTTGCCGCTGTTTATTTTGCCCTCTCTGCCGATGCACAAGACAAAATCATTCACGGTATGGTTACTACCTTCGACAGCATTCCCTTATCAGGGGCTGAAGTGCGTGTTAAAAGCACAAAACAAACTATACTGACAGACTCACTGGGAAGGTTTTCGGTGACCGTCAATCCCGGCGACAAGCTAAAAGTAAGTGCTTACGGATTCTACAACCAGAAAGTTAAACTGGAAGAAAAAATAAAATTTGCAGCCATAAACCTGAAGCTGAAACCCGGCGAAAAAAACCGGGAATATGCCATTGGCTATGGCCACGTCACTGACCGAGACAAGCTGTCTGCCCTTGCCAACCTCAACAGCAACGACATGGATTTCTCACAGTATAGTACCATTCAAGAACTCATTCAGGGGCGCTTTGCGGGGGTGCAGATAGTCAATGGAGAGGTTATTATACGAGGGATTAATTCCATCAATAGTAGCAATGCGGCACTGGTTGTCGTGGATGGTGTCCAGGTTGATGGCAGTGTGCTCAATTCTATTCCCCCTACGCAGGTAAGCAGCATCAATGTGATTAAAGACGGAAGTGCGGCTATATATGGCTCCAGGGGTGCCAACGGAGTTTTAATCATTGAAACCAAACGCGGAGATAATTAAATACAGTATTCAAAAAAATTATTCTAAATGATGTATCGGATTCTATTCCTTTCTGTTCTTTCTCTTACTCTTTCTTTTACAAGCTGTAAAATTCAAATTCCTGAGCCGGAGCGGCAGTTGACTCTGTGGTATGAAGAACCGGCAAACGTGTGGACTGAAGCGCTCCCATTGGGAAATGGCCGGTTTGGTGCTATGGTATTTGGTGGCCCCGAAACCGAACGTATCCAACTTAATGAGGAGTCACTGTGGACCGGCGGCCCCATTGAACGTATGAACCCCGAAGCCCTCGAAAACCTCGAAGAAGTGCGCCAACTTCTGTTTGAAGGGAAATATGTAGAAGGCGAACGGCTGGCACAGGAAAAAATTATGGGCAAACGCATTGACATGGGAAAGCACACTTACCAAACAATGGGCGATTTGTTCATTCAGTTTGAAGGGCTGAAGGAAATCCGTGACTACAAGCGGGAACTCGATTTACGATCAGCCGTTGCCAAAACCTCTTTTGAATCGGATGGAATCCGGTATTCGCGTGAAATACTTGCTTCGGCGCCTGGTGAAGTAATTGCCTTAAAACTTGCGGCTTCGGAGAAAGGAAAGCTCAGCTTTTCTGCCCGGCTTGAACGTCCCGGTGAAGCAGAAACCGTTTCTGTCGGAGACAAACAATTACTGATGACCGGCTTTGCCGAACACGAAAGCCGTGGAACCCGGTTTGCCTCTTTAGTCCGGGTGAATAACAAAGGTGGAGAAGTGGCAACATCTGACAATAAATTATTGGTAAAAAATGCCGACGAAGTCATTGTACTTATTTCAGGAAGGACTGACTATTGGGGAGAAAACGAAGTAGAAAAGGCTTCGCAGGATATTCAGAAAGTCCTTGAAACTGATTTTAACAAGCTGAGAGAGGAGCATATCTCTGATTACAGAAGCATGTTCGACCGTGTGGATTTTGTACTGAATACTCCCGACACGCTCAATCTGCCCACCGACCAAAGACTGGAAGGTGTAAAAAAAGGTGCGGAGGATCACCACCTCACGGAATTATATTTTCAGTATGGGCGCTATTTGCTCATCAGTTCCTCCCGTCCTGGCGGATTGCCGGCCAACCTGCAGGGCATCTGGGAAGGAGGGCTTACGCCTCCCTGGAATGCCGATTACCACATTAACATAAACTTACAGATGAACTACTGGCCTGCGCTTGTCACCAACCTTGCCGAATGCCAGGAGCCGTTCTTTGAATTTGTGGATGGTCTGCGCGAAAGAGGGACAATTACTGCCCGTGAAATGTACGGTGCAAGAGGGTTTGTAGCCCACCACACTACCGACATATGGAAATTTACCGATCCCATTGGCCTGACCCGTTACGGAATGTGGCCCATGGGAGCCGCCTGGTGTTCCGATCATTTGTGGGAGCATTACGACTACACAGGTGACCGGCAATTCCTGCAGGACAAAGCCTATCCCGTGCTGAAAGATGCCGCCTTGTTTTTTGTTGACTTTTTGGTGGAAAACCCAAAAACCGGATTGCTGGTTTCAGGCCCCGGCATGTCGCCTGAAAATACATTCATTGCTCCCAACGGAGAAAAAGCTTCTGTTTGCATGGGGCCGGCGATGGATCACCAAATCATTCGCGAGCTTTTTAACAATTGCATCAAAGCCTCTGAAATACTGGATATAGATCCTGCATTTGCTGACACGCTGCGAACGATGCTGTCTCAGCTTACTCCCTCACAGATCGGTTCCGACGGCCGTATTCTGGAATGGTCAGAAGAACTGCCCGAAGCAGAACCAGGACACCGGCACATGTCGCATCTCTACGCTTTGTATCCGGGAGAAGAGTTTACCGACCCGACCGAGCCCAAATGGATGGAAGCTTCCCGCAAATCCATCGAAGGGAGGTTGGCACATGGCGGCGGGCACACTGGTTGGAGCCGTGCCTGGATCATCAACTTTTTTGCCCGGCTGAAAGACGGACAAAAAGCAAACGAAAATATACAGGCGCTGTTTGTCAAATCGACTCACCCAAACCTGTTCGACAACCATCCGCCATTCCAGATCGACGGCAACTTCGGCGCTACTGCCGGTATGGCTGAAATGCTGTTGCAAAGCCACAACGGAGTGTTGCAACTTCTGCCTGCCCTCCCCCCTTCCTGGGAAAACGGCCATATTAAAGGATTGCGCGCCCGCGGAGGTTTTGAAGTTGATTTGGCTTGGAAAAAAGGGCAGTTAACTGAAACCACCATCCGTTCGTTACTTGGTAACGAATGCAATGTAATGTATGGTGACCAAACCATACAACTGGAAACAACAGCCGGAGAGGTCATTCAATTAAACGCTGCGCTTAAGCCGGAATAATCCAAATCGGAGTGACAATAAAATGCAGTCTTTGTTACAACACAGGCTGCATTTTATAAAGCTTCTAGTGACTCATCTCATGCTCGGGACAATCTATGCGCAGTTCATTTTCAGCAAGCTTACTCTGAAGCAATTTACAATAGTGCGAACCACTTTCAACCTGATAATAGGAACATGTAAAACACATTCGCTGGATGGTGATTATTCCTGATTTATTCAAATCAAAAATCAATTTCAATAAACCACTCAACATAACTTCCTTTTGTTTTGTCGTAAATTTTTCAATCGGGCTTTCCATGGATAATGAAAAAAACGCTGCTTTCTCCGCTATTTCTTTTCCTTCAGTAGTAAGCGATATATTGAAACTCCTTGTATCTGCTACATCTTCTTCCTTCTCCAGAAGTTTTTTTGTCAGTAAAACCCTGACGCTGTCGCTAATCGTGGCTTTTGTCACATTAAATTCGCGGGCCAAATAACTCACCTTACATTTCTCCCGGGAGTGAAAAAGAAGGAAGATTAATATTTGAATCTGAATGGGACTAAGGGAATTTTCTTTACTTTCATTCCAAAGCAATACCCGGAAAGCTTCCGAAATTCGCTCCAAAGCAACAACAATTTTGCTTTCTATTTTTTGGTTTTGCTTCTGTAAATCAAATGATGAACTTTTCATGCCTTCCATAAATAAATATCTTACAAAGTTAGGAATCCTTCATTTGCAAGACAATTAAACGATCAACTTAAAGGGCAGAAAATACCACTTGCGACAAAACAAATACTTCCATACCCGAAAACGAAATCAGGACTTCTTCTTTTAAGAAGAAATCCTGACAACTGAAACCACATAATATCCTTACCCTTTTACATCTGCCATTGATGCACCATAGTTGATGTGAAGCACATTACCATTTGGAGTAAGCAAAGCAGGAACAGATTTTACACCTGCCTTTTCTGCCTCTGCAATGCGATTACGCTTCTCTCCAATGTGAACGATTTCAACACTTTCTACACCAATGAGATTTACAATGTCATGCTCTGCGCTCAGACACACAGGGCAACCTGCGTGATAAAAAATTGACTTTTCCATTTGTTTACTTTTAATGTGTTTTTGTACATTTTATTATCACAGCAAAGATAGTAAGGAATCCTAACGAAAACAAATAAATAATGAATAATATTTTCCCAACAGAGATAAATTCTGCTGACAAACAATTTCTCAAACAAGAATCACGGATGTCTAAAAGGATGTAAAACGCTCTACGACAATTAATATAAAATACCCAGCAGGCATTTAACTGCGCAAAGATTTTATGAGTACCAATAATACATTTGTAATGCAGGAAGGACTATTTATTTGAATATGCATGTTCAGCCATGCCCACCAAAAAAGTAGGCATTGAACTCCCTGCCACGGGAACTAAAACTCATCCGGATATTCCACTTCCGCAAGAAAAAGTCCGTGGGCAGGAGCTGATGCCCCCGCAGCACCCCGGTCTTTCACTTCAATAATTTCTCGGAAATTTTCCAGGGAAAGTTTCCCTTTCCCAACTTCCAGCAGGGTTCCCACAACGGCGCGTACCATATTTCGCAAAAAACGGTTGGCCCGGATAGTAAAAACCAGCCTATTCTTTTCCTGTTGCCATTCGGCCCTGTAAATTTTACAGAGATTGGTTTTAACATCAGTATGCAACCGGCTGAAGCTGGTAAAATCATCGTATTCCAAAAGAATACGCGCAGCCTCGTTCATTTTAGCCACATCCAGATTACCCCGATAATAAAATGCAGTTTCCGACTGAAATGGATTTTTTTGGGTGGTAATATAATAATGGTACGTACGCGAAAGGGCACCAAAACGTGCATGCGCTTCCGTTGTTACCTGCCAGATTTTTTGAATGGCAATATCGAACGGCAAAAAGCTGTTCAGCCGAAATACCAGTTTGGTGGTGTCTAAAATCTCATTTTCCGTATCGAAATGAAGCACAAAAAATGAAGCATGAACTCCCGTGTCGGTACGGCCGGCGCCCACCACCGAAATTTCTTCCCGCAAAATGGTGGAAAAGGCTTTTTCCAAAACCTCCTGTACAGAAATAGCATTGGGCTGCACCTGCCAACCGTGATAGCGGGTTCCTTTAAAGCTGAGTTGAACAAAGTAGCGATACACTGTTTAAAATAATTTTACCGGTTCCGACAATTTTAATGTGCAATTAAATACAAAACTTTCGAATGATACTATTCTTCTCTGTTTCCTTCCATCAAGATAAATATTTAGCCTTCAAAAGGGTTATTTTCAAATTTTGTAAAACCAAATATTTCAATAGTATTTTCACTGTAATTAATTTTGTATACGATTATATATCCCTTAAATATCAGATCACGAATATCGTCTCATTCAAAAAAAATGGAATTTCTGTTTTTTTAATGGCATTTGAGGTATTTGACTTATCCGCTTCAGCAAATCAGATTTAAATTTGCGGGCAGTACCCTGCTTATCCCGGGCAATGTATTCAACCTGTCTATCCAATTTATCCCGAAAGGATTTTAAAATCCTAATCTTCATATTTCCTGATGGTCGTTTCAAGCTTTTCGTCAAGTTGTTCCAGGTTTATAAATTCTGCTGTACCATTTTCAATTGTTTCAAGTTCATTTTCAAGGTACTCCTGCACAGAAATAAACTCATCGTTTTCCCTGATAATCTCGACTTCACTTCTGCTGAACCGCTTCAAAAACCACATCAAATGACTGTAAACACTTTCACTTATTCTAAGCCGTATTGTTTGCATTGTCTCTATTTTACTTCAAACTTACAAAATATTCTATTCCGAAATATTCTCTGGGATTTAACTTATCCGAAATTTTGACAGCTTTTTATTTTTCTGACTACCAAATATTTTCAAAAAGACAATCACCAAAAGCTGACATCCAGTCATTTAAACACAAAAAAATTGACACATTTTCACCTCTGGTATCTTGTTTGATTGTACTCAGATTGTAATGAAAACAATGTTGAACTAAAAAGTAAAGGAGGATTTAGCCATGACACTTGCAAAAAGATCAGAAAACTTTTTACCGTCGTTTTTCGACAGGTTTTTTAACAGCGACTTAATGGACTGGAACCTCACCAATTTTTCCGGTCCAAACAATACGTTACCTGCTGTTAATGTGAAGGAAACCGATGACGAGTACATTCTGGAAGTTGCTGCTCCGGGGATGAGCAAAAAAGACTTCAAAATCAATTTCCAAAACAATGTACTGACCATTTCTTCTGAAAAAAAGGAAGAAAAAAGAGAAGCAGAAGACAATTACACCCGGAGAGAATTCAGCTATCACTCGTTCCAGCGTTCATTTACTGTTCCGCATAACGATGTAGACAGTGACAAAATCAGCGCAGGCTATGCGGATGGTATTCTGAGCGTGAAACTTCCTAAGCGAGAAGAAGTAAAGCCGAAGCCGGCAAGGGAAATTAAAATTTCTTAAATGAAAAAACAGGCAGGAAAACACTCCTGCCTGTTCTATTTTATCGTATTTATTCACTTCCCAACCATTACGCTTAAAATATTTTAACAAAATATAAAGGTTTTTATCTTTGCAATCGTTTAAATTCGTGGACTCTAAAAAAGGTATTAAAATCAGAGCATTTAATCGATATGAATCAAACAGTAGATATTAAAGAACTGAACGAACGCATTCAAAAAGAAAGTTCGTTTGTGGAGATGGTAACTCTCGAAATGAACAAAGTAATTGTGGGGCAAAAACATCTGGTGGAAAGCCTGCTAATCGGACTTTTATCCAACGGGCACATTCTGCTGGAAGGGGTTCCGGGCCTTGCGAAAACACTCGCTATCAAATCACTGGCCCAAACAATCAGCGCCAAATTTGCGCGCATCCAGTTTACCCCCGACCTGCTCCCTGCCGATCTTTTGGGAACAATGATTTACAGCCAGAAGAAAGAGGAATTTACCATAAAAAAAGGACCTATTTTCGCTAACTTCATCCTGGCTGACGAGATTAACCGCGCACCGGCTAAAGTGCAGTCGGCATTGCTGGAAGCCATGCAGGAACGCCAGATTACCATTGGCGACACTACGCACAAACTGGAAGAACCTTTTTTGGTGATGGCCACTCAAAACCCCATTGAACAAGAAGGCACCTACCCGCTTCCCGAAGCGCAGGTCGATCGTTTTATGCTGAAGGTAGTTATTAATTACCCGAACAAAGAAGAAGAAAGACAAATCATCAACCAGAATCTGCTAAGGCAATTCCCGGAAACTTCAACCATTTTAAAGCCGGAAGATATTGTGGCAGCGCGTGAAGTGGTAAAAGATGTATATATGGATGAAAAAATCCAGAAATACATTGTTGATATTGTGTTTGCCACCCGCGAACCAAAAGAATACGAACTGGCCAAATACCAGGATATGATTTCGTACGGAGCTTCACCAAGAGCGGGAATCAGTCTTGCCCAGGCGGCAAAAGCTTTCGCATTTATAAAACGCAGGGGCTACGTGATACCGGAAGATGTACGTGCTGTTTGCTCTGATGTGCTCCGCCACCGAATCGGGCTCAGTTACGAAGCAGAAGCGAACAACATCACTTCAGAAGAAATCATTACTGATATTTTGAATACGGTGGAAGTGCCGTAAGGATTGATAAAGATTGACCGACTTGTTGTAAATACAGATAAATTGAAAAGTTAAAAGCGGGGGGCTTGCACGTAAGGAAGGAAGCATGTCATTCCAACATTAAACTTTCAACATAAATTTTAAACTCTTCCATGGAGACGAGTGAATTATTAAAAAAGGTACGGAAAATAGAAATCAAAACGCGGGGATTGTCGCGGAATATTTTTGCGGGCGAATACCACAGTGCTTTCAAGGGACGCGGAATGGCGTTCTCTGAAGTGCGGGAGTACCAGTTCGGCGACGATATCCGTAACATTGACTGGAACGTAACTGCCCGTTACAACCACCCCTACGTAAAGATTTTTGAGGAAGAAAGGGAACTGACCGTCATGCTGCTTATTGATGTGAGCGGATCGCGCGAGTTTGGGACCTTTGAGAAAATGAAAAAAAATGTCATCACCGAAATCTCAGCCATCCTGTCGTTCTCTGCCATTCAAAACAACGACAAAATCGGGGTACTTTTCTTTTCCGACACCATTGAGAAATTTATTCCCCCGAAAAAAGGGAAAAGCCATATCCTTCGGATTATCCGCGAGCTGATTGACTTTCAGCCCAAAAATACGGGAACGGACATTACGGGAGCGGTACGCTACCTCACCAATGCCATCAAAAAACGAAGTACTGCTTTTATTATTTCTGACTTTATGGATGAAAATCCGGACCTTGAAATGGCCCTTTCCATTGCCAACAATAAACACGATGTGGTTGCACTTAAAGTCTACGATGAGCGGGAAAAAGAACTCCCCCCCATTGGGATGGTAAAATTGAAGGATGCTGAAACAGGGAAGTACATCTGGGTTGACAGCAGTTCACGCAAAATACGAAAAATATATTCCGATTTCTGGAATAAGCATATTTCGAGACTTGATACGATGTTTAAAAAATGTGGCGTGGACTACGTCTCCATCGACACCAAAGAAGACTATGTAAAATCCTTAATGACCCTGTTTAAAAAAAGGGCTGTTAAACAGTGATGCGAATGAAAATTAAACGAAAAATATTCTTGTTTTTTCTACTGTTCCTGGTTTCGTCGGCAGTTATTGCCCAGCGTATTAAAGCGGCAGCAAGCCTCGACTCTGCCAACATTCTGCTGGGCGATCAGGTAAAGCTCTTCCTGGAAATCAACCACCCCAAAAAAGTGGATATTACTTTTCCTCAGGTACCCGACACAATACGGGGAAACATTGAAGTGCTTCAACAGTCTGAAATCGACACATTTGAAATGGATGACGAAACATTTCAGAAGCAGATACAATCGTACCTTATTACCTGTTTCGACAGTGGTTCTCACCGCATTCCGCCCTTTTGGTTTAAAATAAACATGGACGGGAGAATTGATTCGATTCCCAGCAATGGGGTTACGCTGAATGTCCACACCATTCCCATCGATACCACCCGGGGGCCAACTGACATTAAAATGCCGTACGATGCTCCGGTAACCCTAAAGGAAGTTATTCCCTATATTTTGGGAATCATTCTTATCGGTGCCATCCTGTTTTTTATTCTTTATTCCATAAAAAGGAAAAAGCAGAACAAGCCTATTTTTACACTTCCCAAAAAACCGAAAGAACCGGCACATGTTATTGCTTTGCGGGAACTGGACCGAATAAAAGATGAAAAACTGTGGCAGCAGGGTAAAATAAAACCGTTTTACAGCGACGTTACCGAAACGCTCCGGACATATATTGAAGACCGTTATGATATTCCGGCCATGGAAAAAACCTCTGATGAGACCCTGGATAGTTTCAGGTTCAGGCGTGATTTACTGAAAGAAAAAACGTTTGAAAACCTCAGCCGGATATTGAAACTGGCCGACCTGGTAAAATTTGCCAAATACACTCCCCTGCCCGATGACAACAATATGACACTGGTGGACGCCTACTTTTTTATTAACGATACAAAAGAGGAGGTAAAAGAGGCCAAGCCCCCGGAAGCGGTAAAAGATGATGAAGGAGAAGATGTGGAAATTAAATAAAAAAGGATGTTTGAAGGACTGACATTTAAAAACCCGGAATTTTTTTATCTGCTGTTGGTGGTTGTGCCAATGACGGTTTGGTACGTTTTCAGGCAAAAAAGAAATACGGCAAGCATCCGGATCTCTTCTACGGCTCCGGTTTTTAAAGCGCCAAGAACTATCAGGCACTACCTGCGGCACCTCGTATTTTTATTGCAGGTGCTGGCACTTGCGGCCTTTACCATAGTGCTGGCCCGCCCGCAATCCTCCAGCGATTTTGAAAATGTTACAACCGAAGGAATAGACATTGTCATTTCGTTGGACATTTCAACCAGTATGCTGGCGCGGGATTTCTCTCCCGACCGGCTGGAAGCAGCAAAAAACGTAGCCATGGAATTTATTTCAGGGCGGCAATACGACCGCATCGGACTGGTAGTATTTGCCGGCGAAGCTTTTACGCAGTGCCCGCTAACCACCGACAGGGCTGTTTTGCTGAACCTTTTCAAAGACATTAAAACCGGAATGATTCAAGACGGTACTGCCATTGGGAACGGACTGGCAACGTCAGTGGCCCGCATGAAAGACAGCGACGCCATCAGCCGGGTGGTTATCCTGCTCACCGACGGGGAAAACAACTCCGGGGAAATCGCCCCGCTCACGGCAGCCGAAATTGCCCGTACTTTCGGAATCCGTGTTTATACCATTGGCGTGGGAACGGTGGGGACAGCCCCCTACCCTGTTCAAACACCTTATGGAACACAATTGCGGGATATTGAAGTAAAAATTGACGAAGAGATGCTGCAGCAAATTTCATCCATTACCGACGGAAAGTATTTCAGGGCTACCAGCAATACCAAGCTGCAGGAGATATACGATGAAATAGACCAGTTGGAAAAATCGAAAATTGAAGTACGTGAGTTCAGTCGCCAGTCGGAAGAATTTTTGCCCTTTGCACTGGCAGGAATTTTGTTATTGGTTACGAGCCTTTTGCTGCGGACAACTGTATTCAGAAGCATCCCTTAAAAGTTGGAAAAAATGGAAATGTTCAGGTTTGCACATATCGAATATTTATGGGGGCTGTTAATTATCCCGCTGCTGGCCCTGTTTTTTATTTTATCGCGGGTTGCCAGAAAGCGGGCGCTCAGGCGTTTTGGCAACCACGAAACCATTAAAGAGTTAATGCCTTTTGCTTCCAAAAGCAGGCCGGCATTCAAATTTATAGTGGTTATGCTGGCGCTGGCATTTTTTATTGTGGGTGCTGCCCGGCCGCAGTTCGGTTCAAAGCTTAAAAAGATGAAACGCGAAGGAATTGAGTTGATCATTGCCCTCGACGTTTCCAACAGTATGATGGCTGAAGATATTCAGCCCAACCGGCTGGAACGGTCCAAACGGGCCATATCCAGACTGGTAGATCGATTAAAGGATGATAAAATAGGGCTGATTGTTTTTGCCGGGGAGGCCTACACCCAACTCCCCATTACCAGCGATTACAATTCGGCCAAACTCTTTCTGGAAGCTGTAAATACCCAAATGGTGCCCCGGCAGGGAACCGCCATCGGAGCGGCCATTAACCTGGCCATGCGTTCATTCACGCCCGAAGGAGAGGCCAACAAAGCCATTGTTATCATTACGGATGGAGAGAACCATGAAGACGATCCGCTCGCTGCAGCAGAAGAGGCAATAAATAATGGAATCGTTGTGCATACCATTGGGATGGGATTACCGCAGGGAGCACCTATTCCGTTTTCCAGCAACGGACAAAAAGATTACATGCGCGACAACGACGGAAACGTGGTGGTTACCAAACTGGATGAACCGATGCTGGAAAAAATTGCCGCGGCCGGAAATGGAATCTATGTGCGGGCCAACAATGCCCAGGTAGGGCTGAACGCCCTTTTCGACGAGATCAATAAAATGGAAACAGAAGAAATGGAGGCCCTGGTTTACTCAGAATACGACGACCAGTTTCAATACTTTTTTGCCATCGGAATATTTTTATTGTTGCTCGAATTTATTATCCTTGAAAGGAAAAACAGGTATTTGATGAAGGTAAAATTATTTTCAGCAAAATAATTGGATTATGAAACGGTATATTTTATTGATCTTAATAACAGGAATTTCGGTAATCGTTTACGGACAGAATGAACGCAAGTTTGTCCGCGATGGGAATAAGCTGTTTATGGAAGCAGTGAAAGATACAACACGGTTAGATACCCTCAAATTCAGCCAGGCCGAAGAAGAATACCGCAAAGCGCTCAATAAAAGGCCAGGGCACGAAAAATGGGATTTTAACCTTGCCGACGCCCTTTACAAGCAAATGCGCTTTGAAGAAGCAGAGCAAAAGTTCAACGAGTTGGAAGAAAAACTTGAAACACCGCAAGAAAAAGCCCGGGCTCTGCATAACATGGGGAACAGCCAGCTAATGCAGCAAAAAATTGACGAAAGCATTGAATCCTACAAAGAGGCGCTACGTAAGAATCCCAATGATTTGGATACCAAATACAACCTTGCTTATGCCCAAATGCTGAAAAATCAGCAGCAACAGCAACAACAACAGCAGAATAAGGATCAAGACAAAAATCAGGATCAACAGAATCAGGATCAGCAAAACAATCAAGACCAACAGAACCAGGACAAACAGGACAATCAAGACCAACAAAATAAACAGGACCAGCAGAACCAACAGAATAAGCAGGACCAGCAAAATCAACAACAGCAACAGCAGCCTCAGCCAAAAATATCAAAACAGGATGCCGAGCAGCTTTTGCAGGCCTTGCAAAATGATGAGCGAGACATTCAGGAAAAAGTAAAAAAGGAAAAAGCGGCCAGAGCAAAAAGAATAAAAACAGAAAAAGAATGGTAATCAAAAAATGATAAAAAAACTGAAAATATATCTGATACTTGTACTTGCCTTTGTAACGCTGGCAGCACAGGCAGAACAAACACGGTTCGAGATGTCAGCCCCCAATGCGGTAGAAATGGGGCAGCAATTCCGGCTTACCTTTACGCTGAACGACCGGGGGAGTAATTTGCAGTTGCCACCCAACCTTAACAGCAACTTTGACATACTGATGGGACCCAGCACCGGACAATCTACCAGCATTCGTACTATCAACGGGCGAACCACTACCGAAGTTACCTACTCCTATACCTACATTTTGAGGTCGAAAAGCGAAGGGACTTTTGAAATCAGGCCGGCATCTATCGAAATAGATGGGAAAGTGATGGAGTCCAATTCATTAAAAATACAAGTTGTAAAGGCCCAGTCACAACCGCAGCAGCAACGGCAACCACAGTCCGGAGGCAGTAGCAGCAACCAGGGATCACAGTCGGTCGACCTTGGTGGCGACAATCTTTTTCTCCGAATGGAAATGAGCAAACAAAATGTTTTCAGGGGAGAACAAATTATTGCCACCGTAAAATTATATGCCGATCCCAACATCCCCATATCAGGGTTTGAGGAAGTGAACCTGCCTACTTATGAAGGTTTTTTTACGCAAGACATTGAAATTCCCAAACAAATAAATTTCACACGTGAGGTTTATGATAACCGGATTTACCAGGTGGGCATTCTAAAAAAAACAGTGTTGTTTCCACAACAAAACGGGACCCTTACTGTCGATCCGTTCAGCATGACCCTCCTTGTACAGCAAAGGGTAAGACCGAGAAGCTTCTTTGATGATTTTTTCAGCGGCATCCAGACTGTGCGAACCACCATTACAAGTAAACAGGCCAGGGTGAATGTGAAAGACCTTCCACCTTCGCCGGCTAACTTTTACGGAGGAGTGGGTAATTTCTCAGTATCTTCTGAAATGAGTTCCGAAGATGTTACAACCAACGACGCCGTAACATTAAAAGTAACCATTAACGGAACGGGAAACCTCCGGCTGATACGAAATCCGGAGTTACAGTTACCCACCGATTTTGAAGTATACGACCCGCGTGCCACCGACAATGTGCGCGCCACCGACAACGGTGTTACCGGCACCAAAACAATCGAATACCTCTTCCAGCCCCGGTTCGAAGGGGATTATACGGTTCCTTCCATTCCGTTCGTGTTTTTCAATCCATCTACCGGTTCGTACGTTACTCGTTCCACACAGGAATACACCCTGCACGTTGAGAAAGGAACAGGCGCGGAATCTACAACCGTGCTGAGCTCACGTCAGCGGGAAGACCTGCAACTGATTGGGCAGGATATCCGGTACATAAAACAGGGAAACCCCATGCTTCGCAGCCGGGGAGCCACTTTTTACGGAACGCCTGTTTTTTATTCCATCTACGGGGGAAGTACCTTGCTGTTTCTGTTCCTGATTTTTATTTACCGGAAAAAAGCGCGCGAAAACGCCAACGCCGCACTGATGCGTAACAAAAAGGCCAACCGTGTGGCTACCAAAAGGCTTAAGGCTGCATCCGGGTTTATGAAAAAGAACCAGGACGAAGCATTCCATGAGGCCATTTTGAAAGCATTCTGGGGATACCTGAGCGACAAGCTGGGAATTCCGGTAGCTAACCTTAACCGGGAAAGCGCGGTGGACAAACTGAATGAAAAAAATGCAGAACAAAACCTCATCGACGATTTTGTAGAAATTATCGAACAATGTGAGTTTGCACGCTACGCGCCATCAGGAGGCTCAGAGGCCCGAAGCGAACTGTATAAAAAAGCCGTTTCCACGATGAGCAGATTAGAGAAACAGATAAAGAGATAAATCCAAATAACATGACAATAAAAGATATAAAACGATACATCTTACTCCTGCCTGTGCTGGTTGTATTTCTTCAGGTTTCCGCCCAGGATTCCACCCAGGTACTTTGGGAAAAAGCCAATGCCTTTTACACAACCGAAGATTACCAACAGGCTGTTTCAATATATGAACAGATTTTAAATTCAGGACAGGAGTCGGCCAAACTTTACTTCAACCTGGGAAACGCTTATTACAAATCCGGAGACATCAACCAGGCCATTTTGAATTTTGAACGTGCCAGGTTGCTGGCCCCGCAGGATCAGGATATTGCGTTCAATCTGGAACTGGCTAATCAATTTGTGGTGACTGAAATTGAAGCGCTGCCCCAGCCCTTTTTTAAGCGCTGGCGAAGCAGGGTCATTAACCTTTACCCGGCTGATTCGTGGGCAGCCATCAGTATAGGGGCGTTTGTTTTTTTCCTTGGCCTGCTGGGGTTGTTTATTTTTGGCCGCAGCACTTTTGTCAAAAAATTTTCATTCTGGGTTGGTATCCTGGCAGTCGTTATCTCCGGATTCACCTTTTCATTCGCTGCCAGGCAAAAAGAGAAAATAAACCAACGAAAACATGCCATTGTTTTTTGTCCTCGTGTAACTGTTAAAAGCGCCCCGACAGAAAACAGCACCGACCTGTTTTTGCTTTACGAAGGGGTAAAAGTGGAAATTTCCGACAGTTTAAGCACCTGGAGAGAAATAAGGCTCTCAGACGGGAACGTGGGCTGGCTGCCCGATTCATGTATTGTCAGGATTTAAAAATAATAATATGGAAAGCGAATCCAGGCTTGCGGTACTCATAGACGGCGACAACATACCCTCCGCTTACGTGAAGGAAATGATGGAAGAAATTGCCAAGTACGGTAACCCTACCATTAAACGCATTTACGGCGACTGGACCAAACCGTTCCTCTCCAAATGGAAAAACCTGTTGCTCGAAAATGCCATCACACCTATCCAACAGTATGGCTACACTTCAGGAAAAAATTCCACCGACTCAGCCATGATCATCGATGCGATGGACATTCTTTACAGCGGGAAAGTGGACGGCTTTTGCCTGGTTTCAAGCGACAGCGACTTTACCCGGCTGGCCACCCGCCTGAGGGAAGCAGGAATGAAAGTTTACGGAATCGGCGAGAAAAAAACACCCGAGCCGTTTATCGTCGCGTGCGACAAATTTATATACATCGAAATCCTGGCAAACCGGGCAAAAGAAAGCGAAAGCAGCACTACTCCCGACAAGCCGGCAAAAAAGCCACCGGTGGACAAAATTACCCCGAAAGTGATTCGGCTGATTGCTTCTACCATTTCCGATCTGGCCGATGACGACGGCTGGGCCTTTCTCGGCGATGTGGGCAGCTTGCTGCAAAAAAAGCAACCCAATTTCGACTCCCGGAACTACGGTTTTGAAAAACTCACTCCGCTCATAGATTCCATCGGGAAATTTGAAATTGACTTGCGGGACAGCAAACAGGGAAAATTCAAACTGATTTACGTGCGAAATAAAAAAAGGTAAAATTTTCCTTATCCCTCGCATTCCAATATCCGGTTCAGATTAAAAGCCTAAAACCATATATTCAGAAAAGATAAGGCGTAATAACGGACTAATACCGTATGCCTGCGGCATTTTTGGGCGTCCTGCGAGCATGCGGGGCCGCCCTGCATGTTTTTACCCCTCCCTGTATCAATTTTGTGCTTCCCTGCGCTACAGAAACTCAAAAAAACAAAGCAGGACGACAAAAAACACCGCAGAAATGACTAAAAACGCTGCAGGGACACAAAAAACACTGCAGAAACCGGAAAAATCGCAACAGGAAGTCAAAAAAGCTTACAGGAGAACAAAAAAACGCTGCAGGGCTCGTTTTCAATTGAAAAAAAATTGACAGTAAATGTTAGCTTTTGTCCTTTCCTAAGGTAGCAACTGTTGCTTTTTGCCAGGTTGAATTATGGCAGGGACCACCTGCATTCCTTTCATAATGTCAGGGCACGCCCCCCTTTAAGATAGTTACCTTAAAAGGATGGGCCGATCTCTTTTCATCCCCTTCACCACGAATGGTATTAATCTGCTTTAATAACTTCGCCCGAGATCATTTGTCCTGACTTCTTCCAGCTTTGATTTCAGTTGTTTCCGGAATTGCTCAACAATACTATCGTAATCCGGATTTAACGCAAGATTTGTAAATTGTTGGGCATCATTCTCCATGTCATACAATTCTATTCCCGAACCCGCATCTTCATCGTATTGTATATAAGCCCACTTTTTAGTCCTGAGCAAGAATGATTTTCCACCCTGTGTTACCGTGAATGCCATGTCACGGAGTGAAATATCAGGGTTGTCAAAAACCGGGGCAAAACTTTTCCCCTGGATATATTCGGGATATTTTAAACCGGCTAATTCAGCAACGGTAGGATATATATCGATCATTTCAAAAAATGAATCGTATACAGCCGGTTTTTTCCCCGGAACCTTAATAATCATTGGAACACGCACCGATTCTTCGTGCAGGCTTACTTTCATCCAGAAGTTGTGTTCACATAAATGAAAGCCATGGTCAGAGGTTAAAACGACAATCGTATTATCGTCCAACCCTTCTTCTTTTAATGTATGCAATACTTTGCCCACTTGTTTATCCATGTATGAAACGGAAGCATAATAGGCTGCCACGGCCTTTTTCTCCTGGGTCTGGTTCATTTTAGCATTTACACTTGTCACATAATTTATTCCCCGCTCAGGGATATCATCCCAGTCTCCATCTATTTTTTCCGGAAGCGTAATATTTTCGAAAGGATAGGGGGCAAAATATTCCCGGGGCGCAACAAAAGGCACATGTGGGCGCACAAAACCGACGGCAAGAAAGAATGGTTCATTCTTGTGGAGGCGAATTAATTCGCATGCTTTCTGTGCCGTTTTTCCGTCAGAATGCACCAGGTCATCTCCATCAGCTTTTACGATGGTCATCACATTGCCTCCTTTAATTGGCAAAGAACCGTCAGGATTCCCCTGTACCAGCTCTCCGTCGCCCGGAGCTTTCCATTCGGGTCCTTTGCTATTGAATTTTTCGGTCCATGAAGCCGGGTCATCGGTTCCATCCGATCCTAATTCAATATCAATCGGAACTCCCATATGGAATATTTTACTTACACGTGCCGTATAATATCCGTTTTCCCGAAAAAGCTGAGGCCAGGTTTTCCGCTCAGGACCAATATTTTCCCGACCGCTCACATATCCGTAAGTTTCTGTTGCATTTGGGTAATACCCGGATAAAAAGGAAGCCCGCGAGGGACCGCAAACAGGATATTGACAATAAGCTCTTGTGAAAAGTACTCCTCCTGAAGCCAGCTTGTCAATATTGGGTGTCTGGCAGGTTTTATTTTCGTAAGCTGAAACAGCGGTTGCAGTCAAGTCATCAGATATTATAAAAAGCACATTGGGCTTCTTAACATCTTGAGTAAATCCACTGACCAGCAACGGAATAAACAAAAACAATAATTTATACATGGCTTCCATTTAATATGTATCAAAGAAACTGTTACGACTGTATAAAAAGACAATCGTAACAGTTTAAAACATCTAATAGAAATTTTTGCAATAAGCGAGAATATTCTTACCAATTTGGATTCTGCACAAGATTAGGACTCAGTTCCCGCTCTTTCTGTGGTATTGGCCATAAATAATCCCTGTTCTCGTTAAACACTCTGTTATAACCCGTAATCTCCAAAGTTACAAGTGTTCCGTTGTCATCATAAGTCATACCGTAAACATCCTCCGGCATCACTATGTGGGCTATCCTCCAACGCCTGAGGTCGAAAAGGCGTGTTCCCTCAAATGCCAGTTCAATGGTCCTTTCTTTCCGTACCAATTGCCTTAACTGCTCCTGAGTGAAGTTTTGTCCGATAGGAGGCATCTCCACACTTACCCTGGTGCGGACTTCATTAATAGCATCATACACCGAATTATCTATTTCATTTAATTCAATTTTTGCTTCGGCATAGGTTAGAAGCACTTCGGCATAGCGCAATAAAATCAGGTTAATCCCTGAATTTCCAGGCGTAGTCATGTCATCGTCAGAGATGTATTTTTTTACGTTCCAACCGGTAGTGGTAGTATAAAGCGTCCCTCCCACCGGGTCTGTCGCATCCGGGTCACCCGGAATTGAATTATATATTAATCCGTTGGGCAATACCATTCCTGTAACAAAGATGGATTGTTTCAACCTGGGATCCCTGTTTTCGTAAGGATTGTAAGGGTCAAATCCACTTTCCGGATCGGTAATGGGCAACCCGTTGGTCATGTCGTACATGTCGACCAACTTTTTCGTAGGGACATAAACACTTCCAACACTCCCGGGCACTAAGCTCCAGGGACCTAGAGTATTGTAATAGTTATTTGAATAAACATCTTTGGCATACTGATGATCCAGGATTACTTCACTACAGTTTTCACCTGCGTACTGAAAAAGGTCTTCATACGAATTGTGCAAACTGTACACCCCAAGGTCCATCACTTGTTTGGCAGCAGCAGCTGATTCTGAATACCGCCCTGCATAGAGCATTGCCCGGGCTTTTAATCCCAGGGCCGCACCTTTTATTACACGACCGGTATTATTGCCGGTTTGTGTTGTCGGCAATTCTCCGGCAGCGGTGGTTAATTCCTGCGAAACAAAGTCCCAGATAGTTGAGACCGGATCCCGGGTAATTGTTTTCCCTTCTTCAGCACTTATATTTGTAGTAACTAAAGGTACATCTCCGTAAAGCATTACAAGTTTCATATAATGAAATGCACGGATGGTGCGCACTTCTCCTTTTAGCTGACTAATTAGCTGGGCATTGTCAGTTTCCACGCCATCGATGTTTTCAAAAAAGTAATTTGCACGCTGGATTGCCGTATAGGCATCGTCCCATTCATCAAGGTAGCGTGAAAAAGTGGCATCCGAATTTCCAGCTTCAATAATTGAATTATTTTCAAAAAGCCGGTTGGTATGGAACACGTCGGTTATGCCATCGTAAGCAAAAAGTTTGTTTCCGTCTAAGGTTGGATAAAGTGCATTTGCCCCCGTTATGGCATCATCCTCCGTGTGCCAGTATATTTCTGTTGATATCCTGTCATCAGGAATAGTTTCCAGTAAATTTTCCTGACAAGAAACCAGAAAGGCAGCTATTATTATCGATAAAATAATCTTTTTCATTTCGTGTAAGTTTTAAAAATTCAACTTTAAACCAACAGTGTATATTCCGACCTGCGGATAATAATTTGCCCTTCCCGGTGGCATTTCAGGATCTAAATTCCATTCATTCAGTTTCGAAAGCGTAATCAGGTCAGTTGCATTTATATAGACCTGTGCTCTGCTGATTGGCAGTTTATTCAGCAAACTTGCCGGTACATTGTAAGAAATCATGGTATTTTTTAACCGGATATAATCGGCATCTATTGTCAGTAAATCAGACGCCTGCAAATTACGCAGATTCGATTTGATGGGCCTTGGCCATCGGGCATCGCGGTTGTTTTCGGTCCAGTAATCGGCATATACTTTATGGGTAAAAGCCTCGTATGTTGCCTGGTGTCCCAATCCTCCAGCTACCTGTGTGGTGTGCCCGCTGGCTCCCTGCCACTGCATGTATAACTCAAAGTTTTTATAGCTGAAATTCATGGTTGAACCATACGTATATATCGGAAAACTATAACCCAGGAATGCGCGGTCGTCCGGGGTAATTTTATCATCATCATTTAAATTCAGGTATTTCACATCACCCGGTTTGGTATTTGCCTGATAAGTCGGGTAGTTTGCAATCTCCTCTTCAGTTTGGAAAAATCCGTCGGTAAGGTATCCCCACAAACTGTTCATCGCCATCCCTTCCTTTATGATAAAGGTCTGGTTTGCTCCACCACCTTCAATATACGGACCTGTTCCAAGCAGGTCTTCCACAACGTTTTTATTCCTGCTGATATTTAATCCCAGATTGTATTTAAATACATTTCCACCGCGGAAATCTAAAGATGCTTCCCATCCTTTATTCCTGACAGTCCCGGCATTTTGGAAAGATGCGTCTAAACCTACCGTAGCCGGGATAGGTAATTCCAGAAGGATATCTTTGGTAAGTTTATTATAGTAATCAAACGAGAAATTCATTCGGTTACTTAATAATCCCAAATCAATACCAATATCTAATTGTTCCGTTTTTTCCCAGGTAAGGTTTTCATTGACAATCCGGGTAGGAGCATAGCCCACAGCCGGGTTTTCAAAGAAGGCATAATCGATGTTCGTAAGTGCCGGGTAAAACTCGTAAAGGTCGATTGCCTGGTTCCCGGTAATCCCCCAGGAGGCACGTAATTTAAATTCATTGATTGTTTCAGAAAGGCTGCCCCAGAAATTTTCCTGGGAAATCCTCCATGCGCCGGAGAACGATGGGAAAAAGGCATATCGTTTTGCTGAACTAAACCTGGAAGAACCATCGTATCTGCCATTTATCTCAATAAAATATTTTTTCGCATAATTATAATTCAGTCGTCCAAAATAAGACCTTAACCCGTATCCCCTGTTATAACCTTCATTATCTTTATTGTCGTTCGAGCCTGAATCCAAAGACTGAATATCGTTGTTGTAAAAATCCTGCCGGAAACCTTCCAGGTATTTTTGTTTATTATCAATAGTGGAATACCCTAGAAGCAGATTCACATTGTTATTCCCCAAAGATTTATGATAATTGAGCAAATGATTAAGGGTATATTCCCTGAAACTTGTGCGGTTTTCCTCAAGAGAATTGATGGGGACCTGGCGTACGCGGCCTGTAACTGGGTCTTCATTCCTGTATTTGTTTTTATAGGCAGAAACCTCAGTCAGGGAATTTCTTGCCCCATATTCCAGGGTGTATTTCAGGTCGCTGAAAATTTGATAATCCGCTTTTATTTTCCCAATAAGATAATCGTTCTTTCTTTTCCTTAATCCTGATAATTCAGCAAAAATCAGCGGGTTATTATTTTGCGGACCAAGTCCATATTCTCCGGTTTTATACTGAGGATAAGAAAATTTTGTGGCATGGAGCATATAGTTAAATACATTAAAAACTCCATCGTAGGGCTGCCTGTCTTCCGAAGACCTGAAGTTAATATCAAAAGAAACTTTCAGCTTTTCAGATACATTAAAATCGGTATTGATCCTGACTTCATTTGTTTTATCTGAAAAATTACTTACAATACCTTCAATATCCTGGTACCTCAAGCTGGCCCTGGCCTGCATAAAGTCGGTACCACCACTGAACGAAAGGGTATGGTTTTGCTGGGGTGCATCTTTTAACATCACTCCTTTATCGAACCAAGGAAATGGAAGCGGGTATTTTTCGCGATCGGTAGCATTAACATATTCATTGATAAATTCTTCAGAATATGTTGGTGAAGAACCAGCATTAATCCGGGCAACATTTTCCAATTCGAAATAACTCCTCAGGTCAAGGTGCTCGGGTCGGTTCAATGCCCGCTGGAAACCATAATACCCGTGGTAGGAAACATTTACGTCTCCTTTCTCTCCTCTTCGGGTGGTTATCAGTATAACCCCGTTGGCAGCACGGGATCCGTATATGGCTGTTGACGAAGCATCTTTAAGTACAGAAATGCTTGCAATGTCATCAGGGTTTATGTCGCTCATACGTTGTTCAATGCCGTCAACAATAATCAACGGGTCCCTTTTTGTCTCATCGTCTCCTAACGTTGTAAGCCCCCTGATACGGATATTGATTTCTGAGTCACCAGGTCTCCCTCCATTATCTATGACAACAACCCCGGGAGCCATCCCCTGCAATGACTGACCGATGTGCGATACCGGCTTTTTCACGATTTCGTCTCCATCTATCTGGGCTACAGAGTTTGTTAAACTTATTCTCTCCTGAACGGCGTACCCCACAGCAATAACTTCTTCCAGGCCAATGGTTTCTTCTTCCATGCTCACATTAATTGTCAGCTGATCGCCTACAACCACTTCCTGTTTCTTCATCCCAACAAATGAAAATACCAATGTGGCGTCCTCTGGAATATTGGTAAGGGTATATTCGCCTTCAGCATTTGTTACCGTTCCCCTTGAGGTACCCTTTATTACCACAGCGACTCCAGGCAAAGGCTGGCTTCGGGTATCTTCTACTTTACCCGAAACGGTTCGTTGGGCCTGTTGCCCGCGAGTGTAACTATCTGCATTTCCGGGCCGGTAATTTTCTCCGGGAAAAAGGATGATGTGTTTGTCTATAATCCGGTAATCTGTTTCATTTCCGAAAAGCTGGTTAAGTACCGTTTCAATGGTTTCGTCTTTAACAATGATATTTACCTTTCGGTCAGCATCAATCTTGTTATTGTCATACATAAACGAGAACTCCGAGTTATACTCGATATGCTGCAATACATTCTTAATACTTACATCTCTCAAGGCAAAGGTCATCCTGGCACTTTGTGCATAACTTTTTTCCGCTATACTGTTCAGGAGACCAAAACCACAGATAAGTACTAAAATTAGTTTCATCGTTAGTAACATTTTTAAAGCGGGGGAGAAAACATCAATCCCCCGGGTTCTTTTACAATTTTTCATATCTTTGTTTTGGTTTTTGCAGTTCCCAGATAAAACACAATCGGCAAATTTGTTCCTTCCGGGATGCTGCGATTAAACAATTAATTTTATAGGACAGGCTTGCCCGTCCGGCAAGTCTGTTTTTTTAATAATTAGTCAGTTAGTTCTCCCTCATAGGCATTTTGTTTTAATTCGAATATTTTATTTTTACATCTTTCCCGCGAATCTCATAAATGATCGGGGTCATTACTTTCAGCATCTCAAGCATTTCGCGGAATGATTCGGTCTTGACCCTGAAAGTATAACTATGCTTTCCCTTCATCTCACTATCTAAGGCAATATCAACTCCATACCACCGCTCAAGATATTTTACAACTTCCTCCAGCGGGGTATTATCAAAAATCAATTCGTTATTCTTCCATGCACTCACCAAGTCAGGATTATTTTCGGTATAGGTAATCCTATTTGTCTCTTTATTCAGCGAAGCTTGTTCCCCCCGCGTGAGCCGGCGGAGTTCTTTCGACTTGTCAGACACGCCTACGATTCCTTCCATCACAGTTATTTCCTCAACACGATCATCCTCATAATTTTTTATATTGAATGAAGTTCCGTAAACTTTCACATCAAGAATTCCGGTTTTCACCCTGAAAAATTTTGAGCTGTCTTCTTTTACCTCAAAAAATGCTTCCCCCTTCAATATTACTTCTCTTTCTTTCACATTAAAATCTCCCTTGTATTTCAGAGAGGAACCGGAATTCAGCCAAACGTATGAACTATCGGGTAATATGACCATCGACTTTTGTCCCATCGGAGTCACTATTTCGGTATATTGCTGCAAATTAGTTCTATTCCCGGCATTAAAAAGCCAAACAACAGATAGCCCCACCAATAAAATAATGACAGCTGCTGCAACATATTTGAATTTCTCAAACAACTTTTTCACAGGAGTACCAGAGGTGATTCGTTGTTCAATTTTCCTCCATGCTATTTCTTTATTGGGTTCCAGAGCTTGGGGAACTGAGGAAGTTACCGTGTAAACATTTTGGATTTCAGTAAGTACATTTTGATTTGTCTCATCTTTTTCCAGCCAATTGTTGAGTTCGGCCAATTCTTCCGGGCTGGTCTCTTTCCGGAGATATTTAGTGATAATATGCCACGGTATACTTTTTTCCATTCTTTTTCCCTTATAATTATAAGGCACCTAACTTTCAAAATACCCCTATCCAACAATTCTTTTTTTTCAATCCTTCATCTTCAGGCTATTTCTCAAGTACCACCATAAAAAATGGTGAGACTTTTGTTCAAAAGAATATGCCAAAGCACCATGAGAAATACGGGAAAATTCAATGAAAGTTATAATTTTACCTCCTCAAACTTTAATTTATGTTATTACGGCTCTACAATGAGAACCCCAATCCCCGGGATATTCGCAAAGTGGTTGATGTGCTTCGGGAAGGAGGAATCATTATCTACCCTACCGATACGGTTTATGGTTTGGGATGCGATATTACCAACCCCAAAGCGGTGGATAAGGTAGCCCGGTTCAAAGGGATTAAAATTGAAAAAGCCAATTTTTCCTTTATTTGCAGTGACCTGAGCCACCTGTCTGACTACACCAAGCCTATCTCAAATACTGTGTTTAAACTGATGAGAAAAAACCTGCCCGGCCCGTTTACTTTTATTCTTGAGGCCAATAACAATGTACCCAGATACTTCAAAGGCAAGAAAAAAACTGTGGGTATCCGTGTTCCTGACAACAACATTATTCGCGATATTATTTACGAACTGGGAAATCCCATTCTTTCCACTTCCATTCGTGACGAGGATGAAATCCTGGAATACACCACCGATCCGGAACTGATTTATGAAAAATACCAGGACATTGCCGATTTAGTTATTGACGGGGGACATGGAGAACTGGTTCCGTCTACCGTAATTGACTGTACAAACGATGAAATTACCATTGTAAGGGAAGGAAAGGGGATTCTGGAATATTAGATTGTGCCCTCTGTCTGATCTGCCTATTCCTCGTGCCTCCTTCAGTTCCGGAAATAAAACGACACATAGATTTCCCTGTCGAAGCTAAGGGTATAAAAAAACAGACCCATTTAAAATATTTTCATGACATTACTCTCTCCAGAATGAAGGAGAAAAGATAACCAACACGGTGAAAAGTTCCAGTCGCCCCAGCAACATTAGAAACGATAAGAACCATTTTCCGGCAGGGCTGATATGAAGAAAGTTTTCGGCAGGGCCGACATTGCCCAAACCGGGACCGATATTACCCAGACTTGTTGCTACCGCTCCCATGGCCGATTCCATATCAGGTTCAATAAATGAAAAAACAATAGTACTTGCACCAAAAATCACAAAATAAAACATAAAAAACGCCAGCACATTGTTAATGATTTTTGCATCGACCGACTGCCTGTTAAATTTTACAGGGATAACTGCATGTGGATGGATTATTCTGCGCAGTTCATAGTAGCTGTTTTTCAAAAGTAAAACGATACGCATAATTTTAATGCTTCCACCCGTAGATCCTGCTGATCCACCAAAGAAAAACAGTCCAAAAAGCAGAATGGTCAGAACAGGAGCCCAGGTTAAATAATCCACCGTAGCAAAGCCGGTGGTAGTCATTATAGAGACCACCTGAAAAAGAGCATCCCTGAAAGCATTCTCCACACCCAACTGGGTAGTAATCAGCAACCCCGCGCTTATTACAAGGGTGAATCCAAGCACAAACAACCCGTAATATTTAAACTCTTCGTCATGCAATACTCTTTTAAAGTTGCCGCGTAAGGCCATGTAGGAAAGCGTAAAATTAGTGCCCGCCAAAAACATAAAAAGAATGATAACATACTGAATAAAGGGCGACGACCAATAAGCAATGCTTGCCTGTTTTGTCGAGAAGCCTCCGGTGGCCATGGTTGTAAATGAATGGCAAACAGCATCAAAAAGGGTCATTCCCCCAATCCACAACAAAAGCGTTTCTGCCACCGTAAACCCCAGGTAGATCACCCACAGCGTTTTGGCCGTTTGCCTGATTCTCGGGCTAATACGATCGGGTGTGGGCCCCGGAACTTCGGCTATAAACAACTGCATACCCCCAATACCAAAAACAGGCAAAATAGCCAGCGACAAAACAATAATTCCCATTCCACCCAGCCATTGGGTAATACTTCTCCAAAACAGGATACCGTGAGGAAGTGATTCGATATCTGCCAAAATAGAAGAGCCTGTGGTAGTAAATCCTGATATCGTTTCAAAAAAGGCATTGGTAAAGTCAGGGATTGCCCCGCTAATAACATACGGAAGGCTTCCGAAAAAAGAAAAAACGAGCCACACCAGCGAAACAATTATGTACCCCTCGCGCCGCCCGATGTCTCGCCGGGCATTCCGTGTTAAATAAACGATGGTTCCCCCTAACAGAATGTTAATACCTGAAGAAATAAGGAAAGCCGATTGATCGTATTCATTATACAAAAGGGCAATACCAAATGCCAGTAACATGGCAACACCTTCCACAAAAAGCAAAAATCCCAAAACTCTTAAGACAATCTTGACATTCATAGCGATTCGCCCAAACTACAGGCGCAATTATTTAAAGAATTTTTCCAATTTTTTAATTCCCGATGGTAAGGTAAATACCACCACTTTATCCCCCTCCTGAATTTGAGTATCCCCATTGGCCACATAACCATTTTCGCCCCGGATAATTCCCCCGATTTTAGCCTCGTCGGGAAATCCCAGATCCCGGATGGGCTTTTGCGTAATTTTGGCATCGGCCTTGGCAATAAATTCAAACACCTCGGCATCAGAGGCTGTGAGGCATTTTACCTTCGAAATAGCCGCATTAAGGGTAAACCGGTATATATAACTTGCAGCAATCAATTTCTTATTTACGATACTCCCGATATTCATGCTTTCTGACAGCCCCATAAATGCAAGGTTTTCCACTTCTGCAACGGTTCTCCTCACACCCATTGTTTTTGCCAGATGGCATCCCAGAATATTTGTTTCTGAATTTCCGGTAGTTGCTACCACTGCATCCATTTTTTCCAGGCCTTCGTCTTTCAGCAATTTCAGGTTCCGGCAATCACCATTTATTACCAGTGCATTGGCATACCTTTCGGCAACCTGTTCGCATTTTTCAATATTTTCCTCAATGACTTTTATACGATACTGGTCGCCCAATTTTTCGATAGATTTTTGCGCAATCCGGCTCCCCCCCAAAAACATGATATTTTTTACTTCGAAGGTCTTTTTTGCCGTGAGTTCAAAAACCCGCTGCTGCTCCATTCGGGTGGTAATAAAAAACACAATATCCCCATTCATTATAAAGTCGGAACCTTTGGGAATAATGGTTTTACTTTCGCGGTTAATGGCTACCACCAGAATATGTTCGTTCTCCCGGGCCAGTTCCTCAAATGTTTTGTTGAGAATGGGAGCATCCTCCCGCACTTTAATTCCCAGCAGCAACAGTTTCCCGTGCGAAAATTCAATCAACTGACGGGTACCGGTTTGTTTCACCGAAGCCACAATCTCTTTGGCAGCCAGGCTTTCAGGATAGATCAGTTCATGAATGCCAAGGTTATTCAACTTGGCCCGGTACTGCGGCATCAGGTACTCCGAGTTATTAATCCGGGCAATCGTACGCCCCACTCCCAGGTACGAAGCCATGGAACAAGCCAACACATTTCGCTCTTCAAACGGTGTAACAGCAATAAATAAGTCGGCTTTACTCAAACCCGTTTGTTTTAAATCCTGAAAAGAATGAGCCGAGCCGGGTACTGTTAATAAATCAACTTCTTCGCTTATTTTAGAGAGTTTCTCCGGAGAATCATCCATTAAAACAATGTCATGATCTTCATTGCTCAGCATCCGTGCCAAATGGGTTCCAACTTCTCCCGCTCCTGCAATTACAACTTTCATCTCTAATCAACCTTAAATAAAATACGCTGCAAAATAAACCATTAACAATCAATTTACCAGCATTCCAGTCTAAAATAGAATGTTTTTAAAATTGGTGATCGATTAAAGTTACCATTTTTCTCGGAATGCACCCTTCTTACACAGGTAAAAAATATCATGCTTCTCAGGCGTTTCATTCTCCCAAAACTTTCGCGTAGAAACAATAGTATTTCCCTGAGAATGAATCCATTTCACATCATTTCCGGTATAAGGCCCTATGATAATATCAGCCAGTATTCGTTGATCCGGAACCCACCTCTTTTCTCCGGAAAGCCAGATAACGCGATTGTTAAATAAAAGCAAATCATTTTTTAAATAAATGGTAGAATCACTGTACGTTTGACCAGAAAGCAGATAAACCGGTGGGTCCAATCTTAATTTCCGGACAGTATTCTTGACCAGGTTTGCGGCAATTCCCCTTTCCGGAATTATTTCTTCGGAAACAATGTAGTTTCTTTTTCCCGAAACAAGATGCACAACCGTTTGCTCGGGATAATTATATACAATGAGTTCTTTTCTGAAAAGACCGGTTGTTTTAAAAATGAGCGAAACAGTAACAAAAAGAAAAAAGCAAATCAATGCTCCCTTAAAATACCGCTTACTTCGGGTTTCCATAAAAAGGAAAATTGAGATGAATATCCCGAAAACAAAAGCCAATTCCCACCCCGAAAATGACAACTCAATAACCGAAAGAGGCATGTTTTCTATCATTTCAAGAAAATGAATAACAAACCATAATACAAAATCAATAATACACACAATTACAACAGGAAAAAACGGAACCCAACTAAAAACAAGCAATGCCATTCCGAGGGGAATAAGCAAAAAAGCCGCAGGAATGACTAACAAGTTTGAAATCCAGAAATAACTGGGGAACTGGCCAAAATAAAAAACAGAGAAAGGGAATGTGGCAATTTGTGCTGCCACCGAAACAGTAAGAAGACTCCAAAACCAGCGAATTATTTTACTTTCAAATCGAATTATTTTTTCAAACCGGGGTTGTAAAAAAATAATGCCATACACAGCAGCGTATGAAAGCTGAAAACCGGCTTCGAACAAATTGTTGGGATTCACAAGCAACAGGAAAAAGGCCGAGGCAGCCAATGTATTGTATATATTATATTGCCTTTTCAGGTTTTGCCCGACTACCACGAAGGTAAACATGGTGGCTGCCCGCTTTACAGAAGGGGAAAGCCCGGTAATAAAGGCAAATCCCCAAAGCGCCATCACCACGAGTAATACAAAAATGAACCGGCCCGTTTTTTGCTTTTTCAAAATTCCAAACACAAAAGAAAGCACCAGAAAAACAATACCTACATGAAGCCCGGAAACGGCTAACACGTGCATAGCACCTGCCGACGCAAAAATCCTTTTTGTCTCCGGATCGAGGCCCCGCTTGTAGCCGAGTGTGAGAGCCGAAAGAACCTCCAACTCTTTTTCTCCCAGGTTCTGCTGCCGGTAGATTCCAAGCAGGTACATCCTTATCTTCTCGGCTACAATGGAGAATGAAAAAGTGGGTTGTAATTCTGTTTTTATCCAGCTATCTGCAGGAAGGTAAACCTGCCGGTATATTTTTTTCCTTTCCAGATAAGTTTTATAGTCGAATTCGTAGGGATTGTTGAGGTTTTTTACCCACTGCGGAGACTCACTGAAAAGAATGGTTTCGCCCGGTTCCAAATTTTTGGCTTTGTCTGTTTTAGCAAACCACACCATTATTTTTTCATGGACAGGCAAGACAGAATCGTTCCGAAAAAAAGCATTCAACTTCAATACTGAACCATAAGAATTGGGTTTCTCCTGCACAATTTCCAGAACGGTGGCAGAAAACTTTCCATCATTCTGAAAAACGGGTTCCCGGTTATACATACCATAAACCAACATTCCAATCACCACAAAAACCACATGTACACCTGCGCCAAAAGAAATAGCTAACTGAAAACGGTATCGGTAATTTATCCAGGAAAGAATTCCCAGAGCCAGGACAATTACTCCCAACAAAAGAATAGAATCAAAATGAAATACTGATCCCAAAAGAATCCCGGCAATCAAGGCAGCCGAGATGCGTAAAAAAGGTATTTTCTGAACCGTTTTATCCAATATCTTCCCGCGATTTGGGAGTGTACATATTATCCCCCATTATAAAATACACTCTGAAACGGGAAAGTAATCGAAAAGGTTACATTGACTTCACGGGAGTTTTAATACGATAGTGAGGTTGTACTTTCCCTGTCGCAATATTGCGGAGTTTACCTTTCAGTAACCTTTTTTTCAATGGCGAAAGGTAGTCGATAAAAAGGATACCATCGAGGTGATCGTATTCATGCTGGAAAATACGACCTGCATATCCTTTCAAAACTTCCTCATGCAACGTAAAATTTTCGTCGAAATATTTCACCCTGACGATGTCGGGTCGTTTTACATCCTCCCTTATTTCCGGCAGACTCAGGCAACCTTCATTCATCACCCACTCCTCTCCCGATTTTTCAATAATTTCAGGATTGATAAAAACTTTTTTGAAATCTTTAAGTTCCGGTTCCTCGTCTGCACCAGACGTGGCATCCACCACAAATATCCTTATCGACATTCCTACCTGTGGGGCGGCAAGACCCACTCCATCTGAATGATACATGGTTTCCCACATATTTTCAATAATCTCTTCCAACCCATCGTGATCTTTTTCTATTGGTTTGGCTTTCTTCCTCAGCAACGGGTCGCCATAAACTGTAACCGGATATTTCATTTATTCTTATTTCGTTTTTGTTCCATATACCCCTGTAAAATGATGGTGGCGCTAATGGCATCAACCATAGCTTTGTCCCGCCTTGCCATTTTTTTCAATCCTCCGTCAATCATTGTCTGGAAAGCCATCTTCGATGTAAATCTTTCATCCGCAATTTCAAGATGCATATCAGGATACTGTATCCTAAATTTCTTTATAAAAGGATTAATGTAAGCAACAGCTTCCGAAGCCTGGTTGTTCATTTGCAAAGGATATCCTACCACCACTTCATCAACCTGTTCGTTCTGAAAAAAGGTTTGAAGAAAATCCCAGATGGTGTGTGTTGCTACTGTTGCCAATTTGTTCGCAATTATCTTATAAGGGTCGGAAACGGCCAGGCCAACCCGCTTTTTCCCATAATCTATCGCTAAAATTCTACCCATTCTTCTCCTATTTCTGGGAGGCAAAATTAGGGAGAATTCCTGAAAAAATAAAAAATAGAACACATTGACTATCAATTCATTTTTAAAAGCACTTTTTACGTTTAATTACGTTTGGCACACGCTTTGCATTTTCAGGGGTAATATACCGGTATTAACAAGGCGACAGAAGCAAAGTATTTTAATTGTTGAATTTAAAATTGAAAGCCATGAAAACGATAAATACAAAACTGATAGCAGCCCTGCTTGCAGTGGCAACAATTACAGCAACAGCAGTTCCTGCCCTTGCCCAGCGCCGGTCGAGCAACAGTAAAAATACTGAAGTCCGGGTTGAAAGGGATGAACAAAATAGAAAAAGCTCTGCCCGTACCAAAAGCGCAGTGAAGGATAACAGAAACAGCCAAAGAAGTTCAAATAATTCGGCTTCACGCGTCAGGAAAGAAACAAGGCCTTCTGGCTCAGCAACATTAAAAAAAGGAAGTACAAATAGCCCGTCAAGAACAAGATCAACTGTTACGCACCGAAACAACTCATCTCCTTCAGAAAGAACTGTACGGAGTACTGAAACAAGAAGAAATACAGAGCATAGAAATGCGCGGGTAAATGAAAGTAAAAGAGCTGTAAGACAAGCGCCAGCCCGGCCTTCAAACTCCGAGAGAAGGGTTGGTACCGACAACCGGACATCTGTAAGAAAACAGGCTCCATCAAGGGTAAATCAGGGAAACGACAGTTACCGCAGACCCGATCGGAGAAGTTCGGTAACAAGCAATACATCGGCAAATACGCGTTCGCGTGCAGAACACAAACGTACTATATACAGAGTAGACAGAGATGACAGACGATACGCTCCTTCCAGGAGCTATAGGGGAAGTAATAAATACTGGTCGGGAAAAAATATCAGAGACTATACTCCATATCATACCCGGGACAGAAATTACTACAAACATTACAACTATAGCAAACACAATCATTGGAATCATCAGTGGGAGAACTACCAGTGGAATGTAAACAGTTGGAGGGATTACTATAGTTGTTACCATCCGCATTCTTACCAATTCCACAAACATTACTACCATCACCGCACATATGGCCATGTCATCCGCAGGTTTCACCACCGTCCGGATTATTTCATTCACAACCATATCAGGTACTATTCATATAACGGACACTTTTTCAGGCATTTCAGGGGAATCGGTTACGTACTGGTCGACATGCCTTACGGAATTGTTTTCCAGCAACTACCTATAGGGTATGAAAGGGTCCACATAAATGGTTACCTCTATTTCAGAATCGGCAACCTGTTTTTTGAAATGGCGCAGCATGGCTTTACATTAGTACATTATCCGGAAAGATATTTTGCACTGGAAACAGATTTTTACAACGATGGATATTACTATCAGGATGACTACTATTAATCAACACTGAGAAACAAGAACAAGCGGGAACTGCCTTAAGGGGCAGTTTTCTTTTATAAGAAAACCATCCGGAAAAATAATATCTCACAAAAAAGCATCATAACACAATTTTGCTTACTTTTATTGATCCAAAATACATAATTAAAAAATGAACATGAATTTAAAACGTGATCAGATACCCCCGGAACAAGCTGAGAATTGGGTTTTAAATATCGAAGAAGAAGAAAAACTGACATTTAACCTGCTTACGCCGCCTATTGTACTTCAAAAAGAAACCTATAAAATACTTACGGGAGAAAATGAAAACAGAGTAAGAATTTACCTGGGACTTGAACCCGAAACAAAAGGTGGGCGATTTATTTTATGTGCTTATGCCGTCTCTACTTTTTTACTGGGAAGTGGAGAAGTTTTCAGGGATTACGAGAATCCGGTATTCAAACTCGAAAGAGAAAACCAAAACTATTCTTCCAAAACTGAAGAAGTGCTGAAAAACATCCAACGCTACCGTGAATGGCGTTCGGGCAAACTAGACCCAAACAATGAATGGGCCCGCTTCCGGAAGTTTATTTATCCGAATGCTTTCCTCCTGAGCAAATATGAGCTACACGAAATCTTTGATATGCAAAACAAAAAGGAGGCACAAATTTCATTCGGCATTTCAAAAACCATGAATGCGATGGTTTATGCAGATGTTCAGGAAAAAAGATCATCGAAAGACCAAATGATGGTATTTGATTTCAGTGGACCATGCCCCCCAAATTGCGACGAATCGAGCATTTATAACTCGGAAAAAGATGCTACTAAATAGATATGAGTGGCTGGTTACTTTCATTCCGCTAATCGTTGGGGCCATTTACTTTAAAAAATTTGACCGGGGACTGATCTTTTTTTATCTGTTCGTGGTGTTGGCTGTACTTACCGAACTGACAACAAAAATTGGCATCCACATTATTGGAATTAAAAACACCATGCCGATTGGCCATATCTATATCGCAGGGGCTTGCCTGCTTACCGGGTTATTCTTTTCGGTTCAACTCAAAGGCTTTGTTAAAAAAAAGATAATCGTTGGAATCATAATTTTTTTCGAGGCTTTTGCGGTTTTTAATATGTTCTTCATTCAAAACCTGTATGAGTTTCCCAGTATATCTGGTGCTACAGGAGCTATTATGCTTGTTACCTTCTCCATATTATTATTTACCAAAATAATGATTGAAGGGAAAATTAAAAACCTGGTGGCCGAACCGGTTATTTGGCTCAACTCGGCCGTTTTAGTTTACTATTCCAGCAATTTCTTTTTTTACATTCTTTACAATATCATTTTGGGGTTCTCCCGTGAATTCTCTCTCCGGACCATCAGTATTTTTAATCTTATCAATGCTATTTTTTATGTGTTGATAACCATTAGTTTTCTGAAGGCCGGAAAGAAGCAGTCGGATAAGATTAGCAACCTTGGCTAACAAAGACTCAGACACAAAAGAACCAACCGAGAATAGGATCTTAGGACAAATTTCCAATGCTCAGCAAAGGAACTCATTGCATATTTGGAACTGGTCCACATACGAACATTTATGGTTAAAATATAAAACACATCGCAGCGATGGCCTCGGTCGGTGAGCCGGAAAACAAGTGAGGACGGCGTTAAAAAATTACTGTTGTTTGAGGAGGTACGACGAGTTTCAGTAATTTTAGCCGGCAACACGTAGTTTTTCCGAGTGAAGCGAACGCAGCCTTGGGTTTTCTGTTTACCTCTTTGGGCTAGGCCAAAGAGTAAAATCCGCATGATAAGGCCTAAAAATATTGATGAAAAATGTATCTAAAAACTGACTAATTCACCAGATTTCCCAAGTGAGCCGAGAGAAACCCGGATACCCTCCCGGAAAAATTCAAAAAAAGCCGGCTGCTTTTTACAACCGGCTTTTTCTTACAAAATAATTTCCTCCATGTTTTCGTCGAAAAAATGATATTCGAGGAAGGAAAGAGAATTGTTGGGTTCTATTCTTACCCATTTAAAAAACTGAAAAAACCAACGGTTCCGGTAACTTTTAAATCCTTTATTCAGGTAGGCGGCAATATATGGATGAACTGTCACCAATAGTTTTTTCTTGTTTAAATCTTTTAAAATGTATTTTACTTTACCATCCAAATCGTCTACAAACAGGACGGTAGGCATTATTTTCCCACTTCCGTTACAGGTAGGGCATTTTTCAGCCGTTTCAATAATTTCCTCGGGGCGCACTCGCTGCCGTGTAATTTGCATTAGGCAGAACTTGCTTAAGGGAAGTATATTATGCTTGGTACGATCGTTTGACATGATCTCTTTCATGTGCTCGTACACTTTTTGCCGGTGGGCCTGAACGTGCATATCAATAAAATCGATAACAATGATACCCCCCATGTCCCTCAACCTTAACTGCCGGGCGATTTCGTCGCATGCAGCAAGGTTTACTTCCAAAGCATTGGATTCCTGATCACCTGAGGTTTTAGCCCTATTTCCGCTATTGACATCAATTACATGAAAAGCCTCGGTATGCTCTACAATTAAATAAGCACCGTTTTTGAACGACACGGTTTTTCCGAATGAAGCCTTAATTTGTTTTTCAATACCGTAATGCTCCAGAATAGGACGCCGCCCTTTATACAGCTTAACTATATTCTTTTTGTTGGGCTGAATGTTACCTATATATTCGGTAATTTCGTTACAAACCGACTGATCGTTCACAATAATACTGTTGAAATTCGGGGTATAAATATCGCGCAATAATGCAGTCGCACGGTCTATTTCGCCAATGATGAGAGAAGGAGCCTGTGCACGCCTCAATTTATGAAAGGTCGTTTCCCATTTATCCACTAAAATACGCAGTTCCTGATCGAGGTCGGCGACTTTTTTCCCTTCGGCTGCCGTTCGCACAATAACTCCGTATTTCCGTGGTTTGATACTCTGTATCAACTTTTTAAGGCGACTCTTCTCCTCGTTTGATTTGATTTTCTGCGAAACCGAGACCTTGTCGCTAAAAGGCATTAAAACCATGTACCTGCCTGCTATGGAAATCTCGGAAGTCAAACGAGGCCCTTTCGTCGAAATAGGCTCTTTAGCTACCTGTACCAAAATTTTTTGCCCTACCTTCAAAATTTCAGTAATCCGTCCCTCTTTATTAATATCAGGCTCTGATTGAATCTTTGAAATGGAGGTAACCTTGTTCTTCCGTGAAGAAACAATACGCAAAAACTTATTCAATGTGGCAAACTGAGGCCCCATATCAAGGTAATGCAAAAAAGCATCTTTTTCGTAACCTACATCAATGAACGCTGCATTCAGACTGGGCATTATCTTCTTTACCTTCCCAAGGTAAATATCGCCAACAGCGAATTTTGCACCGCTTTTTTCCCGGGTGAATTCAACAAGTTTTTTGTTTTCCTGTAATGCTATAACAATTTCGGAAGGAGTGACATCAATAATTAAATCACTACTCACAACCTAAATTTTAATACTGTTAAATAAATAATACGTATTTATATAACAGATTAAACCTAAGGCTATGTACCTTAGGTTTAATCTATTAATTTCCTAATAAACCTGCAAAAAACCTATTTTCTCTTTTTGTGCCGGTTTTTACGCAATCTCTTTTTGCGCTTATGCGTGGCCATCTTATGTCTTTTTCTTTTCTTTCCGCTTGGCATACTCTGTTTACTTTACATTGTTTTTAACTTTCGACACAAATGTTTTAGCCGGTTTGAACGATGGAATGTTATGTGCCGGAATTATAATTGTGGTGTTTTTAGAAATATTCCTTGCAGTCTTCTCTGCCCTTTTCTTAACCACAAAACTACCAAATCCTCTGAGATAGACATTCTTTCCGTCTTCCAAAGAATCTTTCACTGTTTCCATAAAGGCTTCCACCGTTTTTTGAACAGTTACCTTTTCAATACCTGTGTTTTTTGAGATTTCATTTACAATATCTGCCTTTGTCATGTCTTAAAATATTTAAATATCAACAAATTAATCGGAATAATATGGTGTGCAAAAATATAAATAATTTGATAACCCAAAAGCTTTTCAAATAAATTATTTTTGTTTTTCGTAAAGATTTAAAAGGAATTAGAAAAAAATGACTGATTTTTTGCAAGCAATACATAAATGGTATAACCAAAACCTCCGCGATTTGCCCTGGCGTGAAACCTCAGATCCCTACAAAATATGGATATCAGAAATCATTTTACAACAAACGCGCGTAGCTCAGGGAATTTCATATTATCACCGCTTTATTGAAAGGTTTCCCACAGTAACAGATTTGGCAGAAGCAGAAGAAGACGAAGTATTGAAGTTGTGGCAAGGGCTTGGTTATTATTCCCGCGCCCGGAACCTGCATGCCGCAGCTCAAACAATTTCAGGCAAGTATGGCGGAGAATTCCCGAAAAGTTATAGTGAAATACGGGAATTAAAAGGCATTGGCCCCTATACGGCAGCCGCCATAGCCTCTATAGCTTTCGGGCTTCCCTACCCTGCCCTCGACGGAAATGTTTACCGGGTGCTGGCACGATATTTTGGAATTTTCGCTCCACCCAATAGCGGAGAGGGAAAAAAGAAATTTCTAAAAATAGCAGAAGAAATAATACCCGCAGAAAATCCTGGATTCCACAACCAGGCAATGATGGAATTTGGAGCGTTGCAATGTATTCCACTTTCTCCGGACTGCCCAAACTGTCCACTCATCGCTTCCTGTTACGCTGCCGGCCATCAAAAAGTGACACAGCTTCCGGTTAAAACCCCAAAAACCAGTCAGCGTAATCGGTATTTTTATTACTATTATATAGAAACCGGAAAAGACACGTGGTTGGAAAAACGAACCGGCAAGGATATATGGGAAAACCTTTACCAGTTTCCACTGGCAGAAACAAAACAAGAACTTTCCGATGAAGAAATTGCCGGACTTCAACCTTCCTTCATGAAAAACGATACTATAAATATAAAAGCTGTTTCAGCACAAAAAAAACATATACTCAGTCATCAAATCATTTTTGCCCGTCTCATTCACCTAGAAACCGATGGTAATTTCAAACTAAACAATCATTTTATAAAGGTTCCCCAAAAAGATATTCATACCTTTGCCGTACCGCGGTTGGTGGAAAAATTGATGGAAGAAACCGGAATTTTCTAAAATAAAAACATATTAATTCATCCGTAATTTAAATTCAGATTTGTACTTTTAATCCGTTAACCTAAAAAATTAAGAAATATGTCAGTGAACAAAGTTATTTTAGTAGGAAATGTAGGCAAAGATCCTGAAGTGAGACATCTTGATTCGGGTGTTGCTGTTGCAAATTTCCCGTTGGCAACCTCCGAAACATACACCGCAAAAAATGGCGACAAGGTAACCACCACCGAGTGGCACAATATTGTATTGTGGCGCGGTTTGGCAGAAGTAGCAGAAAAATATGTAACAAAGGGCAGGCAGTTGTACATTGAAGGACGTATTCGCACCCGCTCGTACGACGATAAAGACGGCAACAAACGTTATATTACAGAAATTTACGGAGATACCATGCAAATGCTGGGATCCCGAACCGATAACCAGCAAGGGGATAATCAAAATTCACAGTACAATAACAACAACCAATCGGAATCCTCCGGATTCCAAAGCGCCGGCGAACCGGAAACCGATGACCAGGGCGGAGAAGACGATCTGCCATTCTAACGATCTTTAAAACTCCACCCGTGTTTGCCGGAGAAGTATAAACTTTTTTATTTATCCCTGACAGGACATTAAGCCTTGTCAGGGATAAATTCAGATATTTAACGTTGCATAAAGGCTGCATCCTGAACCTTTGGGTTGTTTGCATTCATTGAAACAGGGAATACATTCAAAGGGGTTCCCCGGGAAAACAGGCAGTATGTTTTATTGCCTTCATTGCTGTACAAATTGAATAAAGCCCTTATTTTTGCATTGTAAATGGCAACGACTATTATGAATTTTAAACTTCTTGTTTTAGCTGTAATACTTCTTCCTTTAAGCTGTACGGAGAAATATACACCGAAACCCCGTGGCTTTTTCCGTATCAGTTTCCCGGAAAAAATATACCATCCCCTCGACAACCGTTTCCCGTACCAGTTCGAGATTCCGCAGTATTCACAAGTAACATCCGACACCCAAAATCCGGATCAGCCCTGGTGGATAAACATTGAAGTTCCCGGGAACAAAGCCGAAGTGCACATTTCATATTATAACCTCAATAAACAAAAGAAAGCCGCGCGTGAACTGCTGGCTGCATTCATGGAAGAAAGCCGCGATTTGGCCTACAAACATTCCATAAAAGCAAACGCGATTGAAGAACAAATTTTTGTGAATCCAGGCCAGGAAGTTTTCGGTACGGTGTACCGCATTGAAGGAAATGCTGCTTCGCCCGTACAATTCTTTCTCACCGACAGCACCCACCATTTTTTGCGTGGTGCACTTTACATCAGGGCAACGCCCGACATCGATTCGCTGAAACCGGTCATCGACTTTTTGGAGCGTGATGTCATCCGGCTCATAGAAACTACAAAATGGGAATAATGGCGTTTATGAAGCTCATTGATACCGCAGCCGGGAAACTGGGAATATGGGAACTAACGGATTCCAGTGAGAAGCTGGCCGAAAATTTCTCCTTTTCTGAAACCGAAAAAAAAGAGTTCGGCCAGCTAAAAAACGAAAAACGCAAAAAAGAGTATCTCGCCGTGCGGTTGCTCCTTGAAAATATGATGCACACCAAAGCTGAAATTGAATACGACCGCAACGGGAAACCACACATAAAAGGGAGTTCATTACACATCAGCATTTCACATTCACCCGAACTGGCAGTCATTTTATTATCAGAAAAGAAAGCCGGAGTTGATGCGGAAAACATTTACCGGAACACCGAAAGCATTGCTACCCGTTTTCTTTCCGGAAAAGAGATTGAAAATACACAGAATACCTCCAATCCGGCGCTGTCCCGCATTATGTACTGGAGTGCAAAAGAAGCAGCCATCAAATACAGCGGCATGGCAGAGATTGAACTGAAATCGGACCTGTTTGTTTATTTTTTTCATCCGGAACCTGAGGGAGGAAAATTCAGCGGTGGAATTTGTAAGGACGGGCCGGTTACCAATTTAACTTTTCACTATTTTTTCTATGAAAAGAATGTGATTGTTACCTGTATTGAAGATAAAAAATAGTAAAGAAATGAAGAAACCGGAAAACCATATACTCGTCATTTTTGGCGCGTCGGGCGATTTAACAAAACGAAAATTGATTCCTGCCCTTTTTTGCTTATACAAACAAAACCTGTTACCCGAAAAGTTCGCCGTATTGGGCGCCTCCCGCACCCCGCTCTCTGATGAAGATTTCAGGGCAAAAACAGACGAATTTTTACCGAATGAAGGAACTGAGGAGTTTAAAAAAATGCTCTTCTACGAACCCGTTTCCCCCACCGAACCAGATGACTTCGGCAAGTTAAAGTCGCGCCTGGAAATATTGGGAAGTGAACGGAACATGGATCCCAACTATATTTTTTACCTTTCTACTCCCCCTTCGGTTTATGAGATTATTGCGAAAAATCTGGCAGATCAAAGATTAAGCAAATCGGAGGAGTATTTCAGAAGGCTCATTATTGAAAAGCCATTTGGCACCGACCTGGGATCAGCCCGGAAATTAAACCGGGATTTACTGCATTATTTCGAAGAAAACCAGGTTTACCGTATCGACCACTACCTGGGAAAAGAAAGTGTGCAAAATATGTTGGTTACCCGGTTTGCCAATGGCATCTTTGAACCATTGTGGAATCGTAATTTTGTAGAACGGGTGGAAGTGACTTCAGCCGAAAGTTTAGGAGTGGAAGAACGTGGCGGGTACTACGAACACTCCGGCGCTTTGCGCGATATGCTGCAAAACCACCTGCTTCAGCTTGTAGGGTTTGTGGCAATGGAACCGCCGGTGGTGATTGAAGCCGACGCCATCCGAAACGAAATTGTAAAAGTATTTCAGTCGTTGCGCCCCATTTCCGAGGAAGAAGTTGAAAAGTTCGTTATCAGGGGACAATATATTGCCTCTACCATTAAAGGAGAAAAAGTAAAAGGTTACCGTGAGGAACCGGGCGTTGATCCCCATTCGCGTACCGAGACTTTCGTAGCCATGAAATTTTATATAGACAACTGGCGTTGGGGAGGGGTGCCGTTTTACATCCGGACAGGCAAAAAACTTCCTGCCAGGGTTACCGAAATTGTCATTCACTTCAAACAGGTACCACACCACTTATTTAACCATGCCGGAATGCCGGGGCCTGTGGACAACCAACTGGTTATCCGCATTCAACCTGACGAGGGAATATTACTGAAATTCAGGATGAAAACACCTGGCGCAGGGTTCCAGGCGCAAACCGTAAATATGGATTTCCATTATTCTGATCTGGCAGATATTCGGCTACCTTCAGCTTACGAGCGGCTTCTCCTCGACAGCATGCAGGGAGATGCAACACTTTATTCGCGTGGCGATGCAGTAGAAGAAGCATGGAGATTTGTACAGCCCATTCTGAGTGCATGGGAAAACAATCCACATATTCCGGTTTACGGATATCCTGCCGGCACATGGGGACCAGAAGGCTCGGATAAACTCATTGAAGACGGCCAGTGGCGCTATCCCTGCAAAAATCTTTCGGACGACGGTACCTATTGCGAACTGTAAAAATTTTATTTCATATATTTACCTTTAAATGCTTAAACTATGGCGACGACTACAGAGGTTAAAATATTTCCTACACCCAAAAAAGTTTGCAAAGCGGTAGCCCATGAGATTCAAAAACTGACACATGGCTCTTCGCAATCACGATTTGACATAGCACTTTCTGGAGGAAAAACCCCAAAAAAGCTGTTCGAAACATTGATAAAAAAATATAAAGATTCCATTCCCTGGGAGCGCATTCATTTCTGGTGGGGTGACGAACGCTGTGTATCGCCCAACAGCGACGAAAGCAATTTTAAAATGGCAAGCGATATCCTGTTTCAGTACGTAGGCATTCCTTCTAAAAATATTCACCGGATAAAAGGGGAAAATCCTCCGGAAGAAGAAGCAACACGCTATGCTGCTGAAATAGATAAAAACCTGAATCATCGTGGAGAAATTCCTGTATTCGATTTAATTCTGCTGGGTTTGGGAGATGATGGCCACACCGCATCCATTTTCCCTGACCAGTTAGAAATTTTTGAAGAGAGCCGGAATTGTGTGGCAACCCGCCATCCGCTTTCAGGGCAAAACAGGATAACCCTAACCGGTAAAGTTCTGAATAATGCCAACCGTGTCTATTTTTTGGTAACAGGAGAAAGTAAATCCATGCGGGTTTCTGAAATTATGAACAACGATGAAGCAGCCAAATTGCTTCCTGCTTATTACATCGTACCTCAAAACGGCTTGCTTATTTGGTTTATTGATGAACCGGCGGCCTCAAAAATCTCCTGATTTCTGAAATCAATGGGCGGTGGAATTCCTTAACTGTAAAGGCTGTGCAAGATCTGCTTTTCCATTATTCCTTAAGGGCATAAAAAGGTTTTATCAGTTGTCTGGGGAACCGTATTAACCGCTTTTCTCTGGTCAAAACAAGTTCAAATTGTTAAGAACAAACCTACTCTTCCATTTCCTTCAGGATTTGCTCCACCTGCTCATTGGTTTTCAACAATTTGTCTTTACACATTTTAAGGAGAGTGGAAACACGTTTCACTTTTTCAGCCAGTTCATCCACGTCAAGCTCTTCATTTTCAATTTTTTCAAGAATTTCTTCAATCTCTGAAATCGCTTCGTTATAAGTCACCTTCTTTGTTGCCATGTTTTCCTTTTTTTGTGATTTTACTTTTTACAGTCCCGTCGGCAAACAGGGTTTCAATTTCGTCATTCAGTTGCAACGGCTCAGCCGATTTTACAATTTTCCCCTCTTTCAGTGTTAGGGTGTACCCACGGTTCAGTACATTTTCAGGATTCAGCAGCCGTACTGTATTTTTATTCAGATGGAGCCGCTCCCGTTCTTTTGCAAAAAAACGGGATGAGCCATTTTTTACCTGTTCTTTTAAATAATTCAATCCCACCTGTTCTTTCAGTATTGCTTCCCGAACAACCCGTTTTAACATCCTTTTTTGCCGGTGAAGGTTGTTTTTTGTTTCCACATTCCAAACAGAAAGGGCGGAATGAAAATCATGTTTCAGGTTGTTTAGTTCCATTTTTTTATTGAAGGAAAACCGGTGCACTTCATGTTGTAACATGCTCCCTGTTTTAATAAGTTGCCTGTTTTTCTCCGAAATGAAACCACTTACAAACCGCTGAAGGTTTCCTGCAACATCTTCCAACTGCTCGTGTTTTACATCGATTGTTTCACGAACCCGCTTCACCACCTCATCTTCCATGCTTATCAAGTGTTCATAAAACCGCTCGCCTCCACTGATGAAGAATTCAGCCACAGCCGTTGGGGTTTTCATGCGCGTGTGCGCCACCATGTCAACGACCGAATCATCTTTCTCATGCCCAATTCCGGTTACCACGGGAAGAGGAAACTGGGTGACGTGGAATGCCAGTTCGTAATTGTCGAAACTGTTGAGGTCGGAAGTAGATCCTCCCCCACGAATGATTGCCACGGCATCGAAAAAATCTTCGTATTGAAAAATACGCTCCAGCGCTCCAATAATAGAGGGAACGGCATCGGCTCCCTGCATGTACGCCTCAAACAGATGGGTGTAAAATTTAATCCCATGTGGGTTGTTTTCCAACTGATCCATAAAATCCTGGTAGCCTGCAGCCGTTTTCGATGAGATGACCGCAATTCGTTGGGGCACCAGCGGCAGGTCCAGCTCTTTGTTCATTTCGAAAACACCTTCATTTTGCAGCCGTTCGATGATTTCTTTCCGCTGCAAAGCCATATCGCCCACCGTGTAGGCAGGGTCAATGTCTTTAATATTCAGGCTCAGTCCATATGCTGCATGAAATTCAACGGAAACCTGTACCAGCACCTTTATTCCATGGCTAAAAAATTGCCCGGTTGTCGTTTCAAAATAAGGTTTCAGTATCCTGTATGTGTACGACCAGATAGTAGCTCGTGCCCTTGCAATAATCTCATTCTCCTTTTTTTCTACCAACTCAAGGTAACAATGACCGCTACGGTTTTCTTTTAGTTCACTGATTTCAGCCACCACCCAAACCGTGCTGGGAATAGCATGGCTTAGTGTATCCTTAATCCATTGGTTCAACTCAAAAAGAGTCAGTTTTTGCTCCATTCCTCAAGGACTTTTTCTGATTTTTACACTTTCTGTCACATCGTCTGAAATGATTTGCAAAAGTAATAATCCCTGTGGCAGGGCTTGTAAGTTCTGTATTATTATTTTTACTGCATCCGGCTTTTCCTCCTTACGAACCAGTTTTCCGTCAAGTGTGTAAAAAGCCAGTTGCACCTTTCCAAGGGTGGCATTGCCATTTTTTTGAAGAACAATGTAATTACTTGCCGGATTGGGATAAACCAGCCAGGTAGCATCGTCAGCCCATTGTTTTAAAATAGAGGTTTTCAATATTTTATCGGCCAGTTTTAAATCGGGAATTCCATATCCGAGCAATGAATCAGGATTGACATAAAGGTGAGCGCTTTGTTCCAGAGCTCTTTTCACCTCTGCAGCTGAAGCATGCGGATTAGCCTGCCACAAACAGGCAGCTGCCCCAGCTACTACAGGCGAAGAATAGGAAGTGCCGTTTCCGGTCCCAATTTTTCCGTTGCTTCGCTGGATAATAGTATTCCATCCCACAGCTGAAACGTTCGGTTTTACGTCGCCATCGGATGCCGGCCCGGGAGATGTGAACGGCGCCGGAACCCCATCCTTGTTCGCAGCGCCAATTGCCAACACACTGTCGCCGTCAGAAGGGGTAATGATATATTTCCACAGATTATTCTGGCGCCCTTCGTTGCCGGCGCTGGCAAATACCAGCATTCCGCGCGATGCCGCAATATTGGCACCTTTCGAAATACGGGTTGTATGGCCATCCATATCGGAATGCGTATGATCCATCCCTGGATCATCAAAGGTACAATAGCCCAGTGAAGAGTTAATGATATCCACCCCTACACTGTCGGCAAATTCTGCGCCGACAACCCAATTGTCCTCCTCTACTAAAAATTCAGAATAAACATCTTCCGTACGAATAATCCAGTATGATGCTTTGGGAGCCGTTCCAATCAAATGACCGGGCACATTTCCCCCCATAACAGAAAGAACGCTCATACCGTGGTAATGGCCCTCAAAAACACCCTCTTCCTGATCCACAAAGTTTTTTGTACCCAAAATTTGTCCGCCCGCCCACAGACTGTCGAAAGCAGGATATTGGTCAGTCCTGTAAAATCCAGCATCCAATACGGCTATATGCTTTCCTTGCCCTCTAAAGTTCTGGTTATGTAAAAACTGACCGTTGAGCTGTGCGACCTGGTAGACGGAATTGCCATAAAGGGTTGTATCAATCTCCAGGTTTTGATAGGGAGCTTCAGGTTCCGTAAATTTATTCACAGCACTTTTGGTACCTGTAGGCCTTTTGGTAAGCTGAACTTCCTTCACAAAAGGAAGCAGCAGGGTGTTGTCAACAAAATTGTCATTCGTGGTTTTTACGGTAATCCCATTCAGCCATTTTGAGGAATGCAGCAACGTAGCCCCCCTTTGAAGCACCCGGCTGATATACTTCGGGTTGACTGGCAAATCGAGTGAGTCGATAGCGATATTTTGATTTTCCCTGCGACGGATAGCACGTTCAGAAAGAAACTCTTCAGGGTTTGACAATGAATAAGACGAATTGTTTTTATCGGTAAAAGCGACCCAATAGCACGACTGACCCCATACCGGAAGTGAGCCAAACAGGGCGGCAAATACAGCCAGGATTACAATTCTTCTCATGACGTTGCTGCTTTAGGATCGGTTTGCCTTTCAAAAATACGGTACATTAAGGAATTATCCTGACTTTTACCTGTTTTTTTGCATTTGCATCATGTATTCTGATGGTGCCTGCATAAATTTTTCAGGGTCAGGAATGGATTGCCTGTTTTTTTCCAGTTTTTGAATTTCAATGTTATCAATACTGTCCCGTACTTCAGGATTCAAAAGGTGTCCCTTATCATACTCCAGAAAATATAGAAATTCTCCCTTTTCATTGTAAAACTTCCACTCCCCGTGGCGTAGGTTGTCCTTATAATAGGCTTCCATTTCAATCCTCCCGTTTTGAAAATAGGACAGGCAAAGCCCATTTCGCTTGTCGTTACTGATTTTACACTGCATGTAGGGTTTACCATTTTTGAAAAATGCCCGGTAGCTTCCCTCCTGCTTCCCGTTTTTCCACTCTGACTCTTCAAATATCTCTCCTGTCGGATAAAACGTCCGGGAAAGCCCCTGCTTCTCCCCTTCTGCGTATTCTTCTTCGGAAATTTTTGTGTCAGCTGAAAAGAAAGCCCACATTCCTTCCTTTTTTTCATTCAAATAAACTCCTTCAGCCATTTTTTTGCCCTGCCGGTCGAACAGCCTGGCAAACGCCGAATCTGAATTCTCCGCATACCGGATTTTTGCTTTTACCTGGCCTCCTTCATAATAACGAGTCCACTCACCTACAGGCCTTCCGTCTTCAAATGTCCCTTCGTACATCAGCCTTCCGTTTGGATAGCTTTTTTGCCACCTCCCTTTCCGCAGACCATTGGCGTCGGTCTGATTGACCTGAGCCAGCACTGCCAGCGGAACAGACAAAACCAAAAGCAGCATCAAGATTCTCATAAATTTTCTTTTCAACTTAAACGACAAAGAAAGGAATTTATTTCGGGTTAAATACGTCTTTCGATTTGTCCGCATATGGGACAAAAATTCCTATTTGAAAACAATGTCCCATTTTGTGTTTTATATGTGATGAAAATAACATAGATTTGACTTTTCCAAATATAAAAGGCAATAATGCCAGCTACTTACAAAAAAGAATACACTAACAAAGGGTCATTACATCACATAGGAACAGTATAAAAAAACCTAAAAAAGGAAACCTGATAAACCGGGGGAGACTTTAGTTGAATTTTCAATTATTAGATCCCGAAGCAAAAAAATAACCAAAAACAAAAGCGAATGGCTGAATTTATACCTGCCTGTTCGACTGTGTATTATGTCCGTTCCAAATATCTTCTGCTGAAATTAATGCAGAGATGTCTTCTTTCTCTCTTCCTTCTGTTATCGACGGCATCGCAGCTATTTGCCCAAATTCAATCTTTTACATCTGGCGATTGGAACTCAACAACAACATGGCAAGAAGGGGTTATACCAATAGCAACTGACAGCGTTATAATAAATCATAACGTGACTATCGCCTCAGGTGATACTGTTGAAGTTTACTCTCTCCATCTGGGACAGGACGGAATTTTAGATGTCGAAGGAACCCTCATTATAAATACGGATCTTACCATGGTAAATAATGAACCGGAATTAGCAGCAGGTTCCAATGCCCTAATAATTATTCGCGGTAATGCCGTCATCTCAAATAGAGTCGAAATTGATCTTTCCAGCTATTTTATTGTCCTCGGTAACTTCACTATTGATGGAGGAGGCGCCACAGATATTGATATTGATGACGCAAGTATTTATGTATTCGGCGAATTTAACGGAGGCAGCACCAGTCTCGACACCTGCAACAGCTATGATGGTTATACGGAAGACTATGACGACATCTGCCATGCAGGAACAGAAGCCGCGTTTTACAACAACGCAGAGGATGGAATTATTCCGCCGCAGATAACCGAACTGGTCAGCGATTGTGCTCCACCTACTGTTCCTTCTCATCCATCAACTTCCAGCATATCATACTGCGGGAACGAAGTGCCGGCTGCGTTAACGGTTGTTGCCACCGGTGATGATTTATCTTATCAATGGTTCAGCAATACCATAAACTCAAATAGCGGAGGAACCGAATTACCGGGAGAGATAAATGCAGAGTACACCCCCTCAACAGTCACTCCCGGCACCCTGCACTTTTACTGCGTCGTTTCCGGAACATGCGGAACGGCAACCAGCAATGCTTCAGGAGCGATAACAATTTACGACACAACCATTACCAGCGGTGAAGTTGGAGGCGCATCCGAACTTACCATGTGTGAAGGTGGTAATCCACCCCCGTTCAACGTAGATCTGCCATCCGGAGGAGATGGTAATTATACTTATCAATGGGAAGAGTCAGAAAATTGTACAGGAATTTGGTTAAATGCTACCGCCCAGGACGATGGAAGTACAACTTCCCTGACATTCAATCCACCGGCCCTCTACGCTACAATATGTTATCGTTTAAAAACAACTGACGGTTGCGGAAATACTGGCTATTCCACAATAAAAACCTATAATATCCTTCCCGATCCCATTTCTCAAATCATTATTCCGAATCCTGAAGAAGGCACCACAGTTTGCGTGGAAGAGAGCATCTCAGCAATTTTTACAGAAGGAGAAGGGGGCACAGGCACAGTAACTGACTTGTACGAATACAGTACTGACGGCGGTTCCGTTTGGAGTGAGTACACACCCGGAAATGAAATTGTGGCAACTGACGGTATGATTGGAGAAGATATGATTCAAATCCGTACCAGAAGGGAAGCAACCGGTTCCGGGTGCAACAATGGAGAATGGAATATGATAGCCTGGTCGGTAGCCGGGTTACCAACCGCTCCAAACTTATCTGCCAGTAGTCCCATTTGCCCGAATTCAGAAGCTGTTTTCTCCATTACAGGAACCCCGGGAGATATTGTTACCTGCGAAGGAGCATCATCCGAAATGGTAACCATTGGCGCCGAGGGGACTATAAATATTACAGTGCCTGATGTGACGGCTGACATATCATTAACTCTGACACGAGTTGAGAATCCGGCAACTAACTGCTCAAGAGAGTTGGATATAACCAAAACAATTCTAGTAGAAGATATTGAAGAACCAACCTTCACTTGTCCGGATGCCGGCAGTGTATTCTTTGACTCTTTCTGTCAGGTTACAATCCCCGATTTGGTCTCAGAAATTACAATTGCTGAAGATAATTGCCGTACTCCAACAGTAACACAGTCACCTGTTGCCGGCACTGCTCTGCCATCTCATGCTGGCCTGGAGCATACCGTAACCATCACGGCTAATGACGGAAACGGGAACACCTCCAGCTGCCATGTCATTATTACGGGAGTACCTTCCAGTCCAATCGATATCGAAGTAGTCGATCTCGGCAACTTTTGCCAAAGTGGTGAAACCGGCACCACCACAGAAATTACCTGGCAAGTTAGTTTGTTGTCCGGCACTACTGACTGGACGTTCGATTATGCCATTCATGACGGCATCAGTGATGTAGTTTTCGAAACAGGGATTGTGGCTAGCGGAAATACCATGATAACATACCATGCCACCAACGAAACCGCTGCGCACAAGACCTTCACATTAACCATTACCAACGTAGCCGATGCCTGTGGCACAGGTGAATCAAATACAGAAAACAACAGTGATCAGGTAACCGTGTATGGGGTGCCGGACACAGGAAACATTCTAACAAATTGACATAAAATGAAAAAAAAACCTGTTTTATTATTAACATTTTAAAACAAACACGATGAGAAAAACTGTCTTACTTTTAACCGCCGCCTTCTTAACCACAATCAGTGCAAATATTTTTGCACAGTCAGCAGGAACCGGAGTTGCCCCCGCAATGGGAGATGTACACACTTATTCCGTAACACTTAATGCAGGAAATACTTACACCTGGGATATTACCGATGACATAGCCGGCACCAACTCGGTTGCAGGCAGTATTGCCACCTTGTCTTCTTCCGGTGGGGAAGATATAAATTCAATTGATATTACATGGGTAAACCCAACGATTGGAACAATGTACTACGTACATGTAACAGAGACCGATGGGAACGGCTGTTCCAACCGGAAAGCATTGGCTGTTTCACCTCAGAATATGTTCCAACTGGAGATTGTTAATGTTGACCTGAATAACGCAGATGATCCCAACGGGGAAGATTATGAAATTTGCCCGGCAGATGTATTGATTACTGCCTATACCGGAGACAATGACGGGACGCTGGCAGAAGCACAGGAATTCACCTATGACTACCTGCGTGACTCTGTATTCTACAAAGTAACTGCAACAGGAATTAACCTGACCAACACCGACTGGAGCCCGCAATTTACTATTGCACATGATGGTATTTCAGGCACAGCTGTAACTGCCGGATGGGCTACTTCAATTGACGGCACTTATACAATGGGATTAGCCGTTGACGGAAGCACAAATGATATCGATGTTTTAACATCCCAAACTACTTCCGGCGAAATCTGGATTAAAATAATTGTGGATAATGCTGATAATTTAACAGGAAATGAAGGATTAGCCGCTAACGATGTTACTGTTACCTTATTGGGTGGCGCCGACGAAAGCGAAGACGAAAACGGGAATGATGCAACCTCTCTAGGAAACGGTTCCAGAAACCAAATTATTAGTGCAAGACCTGCGACTACTGGAATTAGCACATCTGAATAATCTGCAAATATGAAAATCAAAAAAGCCTTGTCCGGGTTGATTTTCTTTCTTGTTGCCAGCGGAATGACTGCACAGAACGGAATCAGTGTGTATGAAGGGGCGCGGTTCCGCTACCGGGTTGATTTTCATGAAGGGAACCAGTATACCTGGCAGGTATTTAACCAGCTGGGGCCTCCGGCATCAGCCAGTGCAGGGGAATTCAGTTTTACGGGAGCAGCCGGTTTGAATGAAACAGAAATTCAGTGGGATTTGGCCGGCACATACTACCTTTCCGTAACAGAAACCGACCTGCAAGGTTGTTCCAATACAAAAGCACTGACAATTCAGGTACTACCCAACCACCGCTCGATAGGGTTCGACATAACAGCAAGCAACGAATGTTTTACTCCGGCGGGTTTCGGGTTTGAACTGGCGCTCACACTTCTCGCAAACCATGGAGAGCCCTTACCCAAGAAGTACTACCCGGTGAATGTGACATTTGCGGTGAACGGAGCGACATACGAACAGGTGATTGAACCTGACGCCACTACCCTGCAAATTACCGAAACCATGTTTGCAGCCAATCCGGCGCAGGATACGCAGGTGTTAATTGAAATTACCGGCGCCACCGACCGGCATAGCGCCGGGATTTTTCCTGACGATGAAAGCAGTACGCATACACGTACCATTTTTGCTATTCCGGAAATTGAATTTACGCAGCAAATACAACTGCTTAAACGCTTGAATGAGAAAACCACTGCTCATACTATGTTTATTCCTGTCTGCATGGAGCGGCAGGAGCCAAGATAAGATTACGCAAGGGGCAGATAAATCACACTCTGTCAGGTTAATTACCGGCAAAGCCCAAAATGCGGTTTACTCCTGGCTTGTCAGTCCTGCAACAGGTACGTCTACAAATATGGAGCTGGTTACAGACAGTGCTACGAACATTGTATGGGACGGCCCACCGGGAATTTACACACTTACAGTAAATGTAATTGACGGGAATGGCTGTATGAGTGAACAAATAAACAAAAAGGTGGAAATTCTAACTCCGGGAGAGTTGATATTTGAGGCGGTCATGCCTTCTACAACCGTCTGCTCCGATTTGGCCGGAGGAGTGAAGGGTTCGGCTCCTCCACACTCTGAAAGCCTCTTCCGGGTAGTGTATGCCGGCGAAAAGAACCTTGTCTCGGCAACTTTTACACTCAAAAACCCTGAAGGAAAATTTGTTGGACTAAACGGTGCTGCTTTACCTGACCAGGCACATCCGGAAGTAACAGTGGAAAACAAAAATGAAGATAAATCCATTGAGATTGCTGTTTCCGATGGATGGGAAAATACCGGAGAAAGTAACGTGCAATTTACTGTAACTCTTATTTCGGCGCGAACAACTGACAACGCGGTGATTATTACAGAGCCGGGAACCGATGTAGTGCGCAATATTACTGTTTTACCCAAACCTGTTATTGAATTTTAAATCGCGAATATTGAAAAAGTATTTTTATATAATGTCTGGTGTAGTGTTATTCGTGGTAGTGACGCTAAAAACTTCTGCACAGGACACCATTCCTTTAAATACTTTTCACGCTTTCGACGTCTATTCCTCTTCAGGCTTTACTTATTCATGGTGGTATCAGAATAAGGAGGGTACTACAACTTATTTTTCTTCTACTGCCCATACCACTGAAGAAATCTTCTGGGAGACTGAAGGGGAATTCGAACTATTTGTTCAGGCAACCGATGCGAACGGATGTTTGTCCGAGATTATTTCAAAAACTTTTGTGGTAAAAAAATCGGAAGGATTCATTCCGGCACTGGTAGCACTACCCGACATCAATGTAACTTATAAAAATACGATGGTTTACGGCGATGTAAGTTTCAATGATTTTGATTTTTTGGATCAAAATTTCGAACCTGTTTTTTCCCTAACAGGCGCAATGTTGCCCGGACTGACATTTTACGATGACGGAACCTATGAATACACTCCCCCACTGGATTTTACAGGCACTGTGGATTTTTCATACAGTATTTGCTATGAAAATCTCCCGGACGAGTGCGCACAGGCCGATGTAACAATCCATGTTCTCCCAACAGAGACAAAAGGGAATATGGCTCCGGTTGCAGCTACCGATGCTGCACTCACTTTACCCGGACAAACCGTTTTCAGCAAATTGCTCGCAAATGATATCGATCCCGATGGGTTCGGTGCACCACTTTCAGCCTCCACATTACCAGTGACGGCTCCTTCAAATGGTACCGTTGTAATCCACGAAGATGGCAGTTTTGCCTACACACCAGCCCCTGGGTTCACCGGCATCGACCGGTTCAGGTACCGTGTATGCGACACGGGCTCTCCGCTGATGTGTGATTCGGCCTGGGTGTATATTATTGTAAATAAATTCGGCGATACCGAAACCAAACCAATTTCAGCTTCCGACGATGTATTTTTATATGTTACAGGAGGAGTTTATTCCCTCCGTGAAAACGACTATGGATTGTTAGGTGAAAACCTGGAGTATAACACCACACCAGTCATCTCTCCTGCGCACGGAACCCTGGAAATGTATCCCAACGGAACATTTATTTACCTGCCAGATAACGGATATACCGGTGTTGACTGGTTTGTTTATGAGGTATGCAACACCAACGATCCACCCCTATGTCGCCAGGGGACAGGATTTATACTTGTTCCCCCAGCGAATCGGCAAGTGAAGATTGCCGGCAGGGATACAACTATCGGGACCTGCTCCCCCTACACCCTCATAGCGTTGGAGGTTGGTGAAGGATTCAACTATGCCTGGAAACCGTCTGCCCTGCTGGATAATCCCACAAGCCGCACTCCGGTATTTACTGCAGAAGAAACAACAATGTTTAAGCTAACTGTTTCAAATGAATACGGATTTAAGTTTATCGATTCGGTACAGGTTACCGTTTCAAAAGTTCGTGCCGATGCAGGCGAAGATTTATTCATAAATAACGGAACAACAGCGGTACTTGACGCCAGCAGCAGCGAAGGAACAAGTCTTCAATACCTTTGGACAACTACAAATGGAAGCATCGACAGTGGTGAAACAAATACCTTCCCCGTGGTGAGCAACTTTGGAACCTACATTCTTCGGGTTACAGACCTGTTCGGCTGTGTTGATACCGACACGGTAAACGTCGGGTTACTAATCCATGCTCCGGTTGCCCGGGACGATTATGATACCACCGAATACCGTTCAGCAGTAAAAATTCATGTACTGAATAACGATTACGATCCTGACAACGACCTCGACTCGTTATCGCTTTCGGTAACTATCCCATCTGCTTATGGAACCACAAGTATCGATATCAACGATTTTGCCATTCGGTATACGCCAGAAAAGGATTTTGAGGGAACCGACCATTTTGGCTACCGAATATGTGATCTGAACGAAAATTGCGATGAAGCCACAGTATTTGTGCTGGTCAACGATTTCCGCTTTTTTATTCCAGATGCCTTTTCTCCAAACAGCGATGGAATAAACGACTATTTTGAAATTTCCGGAATTGAATATTACGAAGGAAACAACATTGAAATATTCAACCGCTGGGGCAACCGGGTTTACCAGGCAAAAAATTACGGAATCAGCGCCTCTCCCAAGTTCTGGGATGGCAGGTCAAATACCGGGGTGAGACTGGGGAAAGAACTGCTTCCAACAGGAACTTACTTTTATGTACTTGATTTGGGAAATGGTGAAAAACGCATTGTCGGATCCATTTATTTAGACAGATAGTTATGATTTTGAAAAAGAATATATCCTTACATCTGACAATTCTTCTCCTGCTTCTGGGAGGCATCGCTGATATTGCTAATGCCCAGCAGGATCCTTTGTACACCCAATATATGGAGAATCTGCAAATCGTTAATCCGGGGTATGCCGGCACTAAGGAAACCGGGAATTTTATGGTGGTAGCGCGTAACCAGTGGGTTTCTTTTGAAGGGGCTCCCAGAACCCGGACTTTTTCATTCCATACCCCCCTGAAAAAACTGGATTTGGGCCTGGGCTTCTCCGTACTTTCTGATAAAATCGGGCCGCTTGCCCAAACGGGTATTTATATGGATTATGCCTACCGGGTCAAACTGAATGAAAAATTCAAGCTAAGCCTTGGGTTAAAAGGAGGTTTCACCTTTTACCGCGCTTCTCTTACTGCATTGGAAACTGTGAACCCCGACCCCATTTACGAGCGGGATATTTACAAAAACTTTATCCCGAACTTCGGCGTAGGCGGATTTCTGTTTTCTGAAGATACTTACTTTGGGATTTCAGTGCCCAAGCTGGTTGAAAACAGTATCAGCAGAGAGGAGTATTCTTCTGAATATGTAGGAAAGGAAAAAATTCATATTTACCTGGTAGGAGGTAAAAAATTTAAAGTCGGCGATAATATTCATATTAAAAGCCACTCCATGCTGAGAATTTTAAAAAATGTACCTGTATCGGTTGATGTGACCGGAATGGCCGGATTTAAAGAACGGGTCTGGTTTGGTGCCATGTACCGTTTCAGCAACTCCTGGGGACTGCTGATGCAGGTCAATGCTATTGACAATATTCTGATTGGTTATTCCTATGATATTAACGTATCCGGGCTGGGTGCTTTTAACAGTGGAACCCATGAAATTATGATAAGTTACAACCTGAATTTATTTCGATAATAAATAATTTACAAGTTCGTGATAATTCTGTGATAAACAGGAACTACCTTTCGATTGTTTCAATAAAAAAATAATCATGGAAAAAGCCTTAATAATTGAAGACGACAAGGATATATCCGAACTGATTTCGATTCATCTGGCGGATATGGATTTGGAAGTGGACAAATCGTTTGACGGCAAAGACGGCCTGATGAAAGCACTAAACAATACCTACCGGTTTATTCTGCTGGACATCCGGTTACCTTCACTCGACGGATTTGAGGTATGCAAACGAATCCGAATGGAAAAGGTTACAACGCCCATTCTGATGCTCACATCGAAATCGGAAGAGATTGACAAGGTTCTCGGGCTGGAGATTGGCGCCGATGACTATATCTCCAAGCCATTCGGCATCCGTGAACTGCTCGCGCGAATTAAAGCGGTGTTGCGCCGCTACGATCAAAGCCTGCTTTCGAAAAGTGAAGAGGAAAAGGAAATACGATTCGACAAGCTTTACATTAATGTAGGGATGCGGATAGTAGAAGTTAACGGAAAGCGCATTGAACTGTCACCGAAGGAGTTTGACCTGCTGGTACACCTGGCTTCCAACCCGGGAAAAACCTATTCGCGCATGAACCTGCTAAACAAAGTGTGGGGCTATGAGTTCGACGGGTTCGAACATACCGTAAACTCTCATATTAACCGGTTGCGTTCAAAAATTGAAAAGAACATGAATCAGCCGGAATATATTTTAACGACCTGGGGAGTGGGTTATAAATTCAGGGAAGTATAAAAGAATTAAACGATTCAGAAAATGATAAAATCAAAAATATTCAACCGGCTGTACCTTCAGGTATCGGCAATTTTTTTGCTGGTTCTTATTCTTTTCACAGCCATTACGCTTTACATTTCGGTTCAGTCGGCTACAAGATATAACATTGAGGTGAACCAGCGACTCAATCGTGAACTGGCTCCCAACATGGTAGATGTTATCCAGCCATTAATGAAAAACGGTGTCATCAGCGAAGAAGCGATAGCGGACATCATGCATTCCATGATGGTGATTAACCCGATTGTTGAAGTCTATCTGCTCAACCCCCAGGGAAAAATTCTGAAATATGTGGCACCCGACAAAGTGGTGAAGCTTGAAGAAGTAAACCTGGCTCCCATCAAAGAATTTCTGAACGACCCGGAGCACAGCATTATTTATGGCGATGACCCGCGAAACCCGGGCGAGTTTAAAACCTTTTCGGCAGCACGGGTCATTGAAAACGAAAAACTAACCGGATACATCTATATTGTGCTGGCCAGCCAGGAGTATGTATCGGCATCACAAGCTGTAATCAGTAGTTATATTCTCGGACTTTCCATCCGGTCCATAATTATCATTCTCATTATTTCGGCCCTGGTGGGGTTGTTGGCAATCTGGTTTATCACCAGCAGGCTAAACCCGATTATCAGAGGAATCAACCAATTCAGAAATGGGAACCTCTCGGCACGCATACCTGTCAGAAACGAAGGTGAACTGGAGCGAATCGGGCTGGTTTTTAACCAGATGGCAGACACCATAGAAAGCAATATTCAGGAACTGAAAGGGGTTGACAACCTTCGTCGGGAACTGATAAGCAACGTGTCGCACGATTTAAGAACCCCTGTAGCATCTATCCAGGGATATGCTGAAACGTTGATGCTGAAAAAAGATACCGCGTCAAAAGAAGAGCAACAAAAGTATCTCGAAATTATCTGGAAAAGTTGCTCCAGGCTAAAAAAGCTGGTCGAAGAGTTGTTTGAATTATCGAAACTGGAAACCAACCAGATTAAACCCAGCCCTGAGCCGTTCTCTATTTCTGAACTGGTGCATGATATTGCAGGCAAGTATCGCATTCTTTCACAAAAAAAGGGTGTAAGTATAAATACGGTTATCGATAAAAATGTGCCCCTCGTAGAAGCGGATATTTCACTCATTGACAGGGTACTTCAAAACCTTATCGACAATGCACTAAAATTCTGTAAAGAAGGGGATACGGTGAATATTGAAATCGATCCTAAAAAACAGGATTGGGTGGAAGTTAAAGTAGCCGATTCAGGTCAGGGAATCAAACAGGAAGACCTGCCGAATGTGTTCCAACGGTATTACAAAGGAAGAAACGATCATGGAAGTACCGGGCTTGGCCTGGCCATCGTCCAAAAAATAATCGAATTGCATCGTTCACAAATAAAAGTATTCAGTCAGTACGGCAAAGGAACCACCTTTGTTTTCGATTTACCCGTTGCAACAGCGGTTTCATAAAATTTTACAAAAATTTGAAGGCTTTGTGATTTTGCCGTGATATACAATGCGGAACTTTGATTGTACAAACAAAAAAATTGTATGAACATGAAAACAAAATTTCGCATTACATTGATTCTGCTGACGGTTCTTTTTGCTGCGTGTAAGGAAGAAGAAGATATTATACCTCCCATGGCAAAAGACCCTGATACAGCAGAGAAAGTCTCCATCGACCGGTTCAGCGCAGAGGCCGGCACACTGTTTATCAGAGATGGCTCAAACGGGCTACCCGGCGCCAACGAACCCATTAATTTTGACCAGGGGCCATTTATTACCCAGGGGTTGGGGCCAGGCGGCGAAGTGGTGAAATATTATAACTTCGACGTGCAACCACTTACTTCGGCTCCTATTTATGCTCTGTTCAGGGAAGGAGCAAGCACACCGGTTTCCGGACAGTTAAATATTGTGGATGTAATTCCCGGAGACGATGACTACAACGATTTCTGGCACGTACACAAAGTAACTGTTCCTTCCGATTATGTTGCCAATTCGGTTACCAGTGTACAGGAAATCATGGAAATGAGCTACCCGGTAGAAAAAACGGATATTGTGGTGAATTGTCCGGTGGTCCCGGAGGGTTCCACTGCCAGCATGCGTTTTACCTCCGGCGAACCCAAAAATCTAATCCGGGGATGGTACAATGGGAAAGTGATTTTCTATTTTACTTTTGAAGAGAAAATGCTGACTGTGACCCCTCCTGCCAGCGGGCATCCTGACGTACCCGTTTCTGACATTCTGGTGACTTTTAATATCAACCCGGGGATGGATGGTGGAGGGCCGCCATCCGGTTTTGTTACTGAAGGGGAGTCGATGCAAACGCATAATGTGGTTCAAACCATTCCTACCGATGCCGGCTATTCGCCGCTTTGGGACGTGGATGTGTATGACAATGCAGACTTCGGTATGGTATATGACTGGACCACAGCCATGAATGCCAACCAACTGGCTTCAGGCGTGGCACTGGTTAACTGCCCGGTAGTATCGGTGGAAGAGGGAAATCTTCCTTCCGATCCGGACATGGCTGAAGAAGTTTCCGTTGACCGCTTCAGCGAAAACTTTGGGAACCTTTTTGTCCGCGACGGCTCAAATGGTTTTCCGGAAGCCAACGCTCCCATTGACTTTGATCAGGCGCCGTTTATTACAAAAGGACTGGGCCCAAACGGCGAAAAAATTCAATACTACAATTTTGATGTAATGCCATTAAAATCAGCGCCTATTTTTGTACTGTTCCGGGAAGGGGAAAACACTCCTGTGGAGGGGCAGTTGAATATTGTAAACGTAATCCCGGGCGATGAAGAGTACAGCGACTTCTGGCATGTCCACAAGGTAACGGTTCCGGCTTATTATCGTGCCAATACAGTTACCAGCTTGGCTGAATTAACTGCAATGAACTATCCGGCCGAAAGGACAAACCTAATTGTAAACTGTCCGGTGGTTCCCAAAGGTTCTACAGCATCACTCCGGTTAAATCCGGAAAACACCAACGGGTTAATCCGCGGATGGTATAAAGATAAAGTGGTGCACTACTTCGATTTTTCAGAAAAGCAACTGCTTGTTGAGCTACCGGAAGAGGGTCATCCGGATGTCCCTGTTTCCGATATTTTAGTAACATTCAATATCAATCCGGGAATGGAAGGCGGAGGACCGCCATCCGGTTTTGTTACCGAAGGGGGATCGATGCAAACGCATAATGTGGTCGAAACCATTCCTTCTGATGCCGGCTATTCGCCACTTTGGGATGTGGATGTGTATGACAATGCTGACTTCGATATGGTAAACAACTGGACCACGGCCATGAATGCCAACCTGCTGGCTTCGGGCGTCGCACTGGTAAACTGTCCGGTGGTTTCTGTTCAGTAAAAATTATTTCGAAAAAGATGCTTTGGCGTTCTAATAAAACTTTGCTGTTATTAGAACGCCAAAACATTTTTAAGCAAGCATCATTTATTTCCAACACATTAGCCCTCGAAAACTCCCTCATTTTTTCGCACCCCTGGAAAGCAGGAAACAATTGCCGATTAAAATCAGTTTCTTAAACTATTACCCTCATCTTTTAATCCCTTCAGCCGGATAATTACCTGTCTTTTTTTTCTTCCCTTTTAGTTATTCAATTCAGCAGAAAACATTCAAGTGCCTCACTCTTTATCACTACTTTAGATTATTACTTGAAAAAAAATAAAAAAATGAAACGGACGCTATGGGCAGGCCTGATTGTTGCCGTAACATACAGCGTTCAGGCACAAAAAATAAATATTTTAGGGGAGGCTTATTCAAAAAGTATGGTAAACATTGCGTCTGAAGAAAGCAACAAAAAATATGTAGCACCTCCTGCACAATTTAACCGGCTAAAATCAGCCAAGTCGGGCAAATCAGAAATCAATGTAACCTATGTGGATTTCCCCGAGGAAGCAAGACAGGCTTTCGAGTATGCTGTTTCGATATGGGAAGGCCTTATTGCTTCTGCTGTTCCGGTTAAAATACTGGCAACCTGGGAAGATATAGGAGACAACATACTGGCTCTGGGCCGGCCTGCTACATTTTATATGAATTTCGAAAGCACTCCTTTAGCGGATGTATATTACCCAGTTGCACTTGCGGAAAAACTGGCCGGAAAGGATATCAACCCGGGACAACCAGATATTTTTTGTAATTTCAGCAATACCTATCCCTGGTATTTTGGGTTGGATGGCAATGCACCCGAAACGCGGTATGATTTTATTACCGCCGTGTTGCATGAAATTGCCCATGGGTTAGGATTCTCGGGTTTTTTTAAAGACAATGGAGAAATGGGATTTTTTGACAACGGGAATAACCTGCCCAGTGTTTATGATTATTATATCTTCAATGAAGGAAATCAGCAGTTGGCCGATCAGTCGGTATTTTTCAGACCTTCAGTTGAGTTACATCAGCAACTTACTTCAGAGAAGCTGAAGTTTTTTCAGCCTGCCTATGCAGATGAAATGAATAATCCCATCGGTTGGGTTTATGCTCCGCCTGTCTGGAAAGACGGGGAAAGCATATATCATCTGACTACCGGAAACGGCCTGATGGGAACATTCGCCTTAAAGGGACAGGCCATTCACAGTCCGGGGAATGAAGTACTGGAAATTTTATCAGAATTGGGTTGGAGTTCTGTCTCATTTGACTTTGACGAACTGAAAGATTTTGAAGAGCCGTGTGCCGAACTGAATGTGGGGGTGGGTGTCCTTTCCAATATTCAACTTAACAACCCGGTGGTTAGCTTTGTATATTCCACCGATAATTTTCAGACATCTGATTCCATAACCCTCCAGGTTGAAAGAGGAACTAACCGCTTTTCAGGAGAAATACCACTCGATTACTATAGCGGAGAGGTGGAGTATTACCTCAAACTGACCACCGAAAGTGGTAAAATTTTTAAACTTCCGCTTTCGGCTCCATCTAAAAAGTTTTCACTGCAAATAGGTCCGGACTACATTCCGCCTACAGTTGCCCACAATCCGGAAAAGATAGTAAACGCAAACTCTGCCGGCCTTCATTTATCGGCTGTTGCCAAAGACAATATGGGAATCAAATCAGTTAAAGTCGAATATAAACTGAATGGAACTTTTCAGGAACCCTGCGTACTCAGCCTTACAGAAGATGATATTTATGAAGGAGAAATCGGTCTTTCTTATGAAATTTTAAAAACCGGAACATTGGAATACCGGCTTGTAGCAGAAGACAAATCGAATATCGGAAATAAAAGAATTTTACCCTCTTCCGGTTTTTATCTGGTGAATATTTTTAATCCATTAACACCTGTCACGAGCTATTTTACTGATTTCGAATATGGGGCCGGAGATTTTGTGACGGCTGACTTCAGCATCTCAAGGGTTGCAGGATTTGCAGGGAACATCCTGCACACCCGGCATCCTTATCCTGTTTCAGCATTTGAAAATGAAAAATACGACCTGATGGCTCAACTAAAATACCCGGTAATCCTTCCGGAAAACGGAGTGATGCGTTTCGACGAGGTGGTACTTGTAGAGCCGGGGGAAGAGGGCGTTTCGTATACAGACGAACTTTTCTGGGATTTTGTTATTGTGGAAGGAAGCAGGGATAATGGATTAACCTGGCATCCGCTGACGCCCGGCTATGATTCGGGAGTCAGTAGCGATTGGGCTTACCTCTTTGAAAGCTCCACCATAAACAACAAATCGCAGGCAGTTGGGAACCAGGGAATGTTTCTGAAAAAGACCATCAAACTGACAGAAGATACCGGCTTCTCTCCCGGAGATATAGTCATTTTCCGTTTCAGGCTGGCCTCCGACAAATCTGTTTCAGGCTGGGGATGGGCCATTGACAATCTCGAAATTAAAAAAAGCACCACCACAAACGCTGACATCATGGTTCAAAACAAGCTGAAAGCATACCCTAATCCTTTCGATAACCAAATTTTTATTGAATATTCCGGTTTCGGTTCAATGGAAAAAATAGATATTTCAGTAACCAACCTGGCTGGCATACCCGTTTACTCGGAAGAAGCGACGGATGTTAGCGGAGAAATGAAAAAAGTATTGGAACTAAACAGTATCGATAGTGGTTTTTATCTTCTAAAAATCTCAGACGGAAGTTCGAAAGTGTTTTCAAAAAAAATAATCAAAAGGTAAGCCAATCCCTTTTCCCAAATCAGTTGTCAGATTCATGGTGAAATCGTAATTTTACGTTTTTATTATTGTTAATTTGCGGCGGCAAAACACGCCTGACTTGCGCAACCGGCGAGGAAACCGGCCATTATTGAAGTTCTGACAGATGCATCAGTTTTGCGTTTGGCCTGTTTCAGCCCGTTTAAAACAAAAAACTGACAGGTGGGCGGTTTATTTTGTGTTTTGCACCCGCCTGTCAAAAAATATATTTTGATGAAAAAACTGAAAAGATACCTGCTTATTCTCTTGGTGGTTTTAGTCGTAGCATACCTTTTAGGCCCCAAACCTCCCCGTCCCGAACTGAATAAAAACCTCCCCTCCCTGCCGGCCAGTATTAGTAATATTGAACCTTACATAAACAAAAAAGAAGCGGAGGTAAACATCAAACCTGATAACGAAACACGGATTGCCTGGGCCAATGATTCGGTAAAAGAGCGTACAGATCACTGCCTGCTCTATCTGCATGGATTTTCAGCTTCATGGTACGAGGGGTACCCTGCCCATGTAACGTTTGCCCGTTACTTTGGAATGAATGCCTATCTGCCCCGGCTGGCTTCTCACGGAGTTGAAACGGAAGATGCGCTAATCGATATGACACCCGACAACCTGTGGGAATCGGCCAAGGAAGCGCTGATGGTGGCACGCAGTCTGGGCAAAAAGGTCATTATTATGAGTACCTCTACCGGCGGCACACTTGGGTTACAACTGGCTGCAGACTTTCCCGAATATGTGGACGGCCTCATTTTATTTTCACCCAACATCAGAATTAACAATAGCGCCGCGTTCCTGCTCTCAAAACCATGGGGGCTGCAAATAGGCCGGAAGTTTAACGGAGGAAAGTACCGGATTACAAACGAAGACTTTCAGTCCAAAGACTGCCAATACTGGAATTGTAAATACCGGATGGAAGCAGTGGTCTATTTACAACAACTGGTGGATGTCACCATGAAAAAGGAAACCTTCCGCAAGGTGACGGCGCCGGTTTTCCTTGGTTATTATTTTAAAGACAAAGACAATCAGGACAAAACGGTAAAGGTGGATGCGATGCTGAAAATGTTTGATCAGCTGGGAACTTCCTCCGATCGAAAAGTAAAACTCGCTTTCCCCGATGCCGGCGAACATGTAATTGCCTGTGAGTTGACCTCCGGCGCTGTAGACAATGTCATCAGGGAAACAATTAATTTTGGAAAAGAGGTTTTGCTACTGGATCCGGCCAACTGAATTGGGTTCAGACATTCCAACAGGAAACACATTCTGGAAGCCAGGGCAACAAAGTACTCCCAAGGTTTTTTATAATTTAAAAAGAAAAGTATGGATTCTAAAAATATCAGGAAAGACCAATTAGCTCAAACTATAGATCATGCCGTGCTGAAACCGGAATATACAGAAGCCGATTTACACCGTCATGCGCAAATGTGCATTAAACACAATGTATTCAGTATGTGCGTGAAGCCCTGCGACATTCGGGCAGCCAAAACACTTTTGGAGGGTAGCGGCGTAAAGGTTTCCTGTACGTTAAGTTTCCCACATGGTGCCGACGCCACCGCAGTCAAAGCCTTTCAGGCAGAGCAAGCCATTAAAGACGGAGTAGACGAGATCGACATGGTCATGAACATCGGGAAGTTTTTGGGCGAAGATGATTATTACGTAATAGAAGACATAAAAGCGGTGGTGGATGTAGCGCATAAACACGGCGTTTTGGTTAAAGTTATCCAGGAAAGCGGGTACCTTACGTTAGAACAGGTTGCCAAAGCCTGTGAACTGGCCCACGCGGCAGGTGCCGATTTTGTAAAAACGTCCACCGGTTTCGGACCGGGGAAAGCAACTCCTGAAATTGTGGAGGTGATGGTAAAAACAGTGGAAGGAAAAATGAAAGTGAAAGCCTCCGGTGGTATCCGCACCTGGGATGAAGCTGTCACTTTTCTGGAACTTGGGGCCGATCGTCTGGGCATCGGCTCAACGGAAGCTGTCCTGAATGGCGGGAAAGCAAATGGTGGCTACTGATTTTATTTCTACAAAAAAATCCAACATATTTGTACCCCTTTTCAAAAAAGGAACAGTATGTATTTTTTAAACGGAGACAGAATCTACATAAAACCCCAAAACAGTTGCGCCGGTTTTGACAATCAACTGCTGGATTGCTTATTTCAATTGAAAAATTTCAATGCGTCTAAAAAAATTTTCAAACTGAATTTTTTTGTCGACACCGCTTCGGAAGAGGACTACCAGAACCTTTCGGCAAAGCTGGAAAAACAGGTAGGCGAAAAGTTCCCCTCCCCCGTTGTTGTCTGTCTTATTGCACAACCTCCGTTAACATGCCGGGTGCTTGTGGAAGCATTTTATTATGATTCAACCTTGTGGCAGGCCGGTTTAATTCATGATAAGAACGGAACCGCCATCCTTTTTAAGCGGGAAAAAACGGAAGTCCTCATTGGCAATGTACAATCGAACAGGATAAACACATGCCGTAAAAATGCGGAGATTGCTTTCTCAGCACTAGAAGGATTACTGCAACAGGCCGCACTGCCGGTTGATTCAGTCATACGCCAATGGAATTATATCGAAAATATTCTTGGGATGGACAATGGCAGACAGTGTTACCAGGAGTTTAACAATGTCCGCTCGGCTTTTTACTCCGGGTATTTTGACAAAACAGGATATCCGGCTGCCACCGGCATTGGGATAAACCGCGGAGGGGTGCTTATTGAATTTGTTGCCGTGAATTCCCGTGATGCTGTCAGTATCCCGCTGGATAATCCGGAGCAGGTAGCTGCCCACGACTATAGCAAAAAAGTACTGGTTGCAGATAAACCCGAAGAGAAGTCCACCCCTAAATTTGAACGTGCCCGCTACTTTGAATTGTTTAAAAAAAAGATGGTCTTTATTTCAGGAACAGCTTCTATCCGGGGAGAAAAAACGGTGGGCACCGGAGATCCTGTTGAACAAACCCGGATAACCATAAATAACATTCAGCAATTATATTCTCCGGAACAGCTTTTAAAAATCTCAGGGAACCTCCTTCAGCCCCAATACGGACATGCCCGGGTATATATAAAAAACAGAAAAGACTTTGCAGCCGTAAAAAGAACCTTTAAAAAGTACTATGGTAACCTTCCTGTGGTGTACATCATAGCCGATATTTGCCGGGACGATTTACTGGTAGAAATTGAAGGAAAAGTGATTCTGGAATAAATTTACAGGTTGTATTGAAACAGCCCCCTAAAACAAAACCCGGCTTTTACGATTCAAAAAACAGGATGGTTTATCAGGACTGACAGCGTACTAATCCTGTCAGTCCTGATAAACCTGTGAAATTTCTAAAATTTAAAATCCACCCCTACCATAAAATGCCGTCCGGCCTGCGGGAAATAGCCGTCCATTTTGAAGCGTTCCCCACCCAGGGAGTAAGAATACACCCAGGCATTGCTTTCATACATTTCGTTAAAAAGATTATTAACCATCAGATGAAGCCCCATTTCATCGAACAATCCGGGTTTAAACGAATAATCGATTTTCAGGTTGTTCACAAAATAGGCATCCAGACTACGTTCATCACTGGAAGAATTATCTATGTACTGTTTACCAACATAAGAGGAGATCAGTGCCACGTTCAGGTTTTTGGCAGGTTCAAAAACGAGCTGACTGTTGGCAACAACATTGGGAGAAAATGCAATGTCGGTAGTACCCAGTTCTATAATATCATGTTCTCCGGTGTCCCAGTTATCTATATACTCCGAAAAATCCTTGATTTTATTCTGGCTGAATGTGGCGTTTACCTGCCACTTCAAATTACGGGCAATGAGCACTCCGGCCTGTAATTCAATCCCAGCCCGGTAGCTGTCGTCCACATTCACCATTATAGGCGATCCTACATTGTTTAATTCACCCGTTTGCACCAGTTGGTTTTTGTAGTTCATGTAGTAAAAATTGACACTCCCGGTGAAGGTGGCTGAGTGAAATCCATAGCCTGCTTCCCAGTCGTTCATGGTTTCACTTACCGGTGTTTTCTGCGATGGGTCTATATCGACATAGGCCGTCCGGTTAGGTTCGCGATTGGCCCTGGCAAAAGAGATGTACAAATCCTGGTTATCGGCCGGTTCGTAAAAAACACCCAGCTTCGGATTGAAAAAATTAAATTTATGTTCCTGCGAAATGTCGCGTAAATCATCGTCGATTCCTTCTATACGATAGTCGATCCGGCGGTATTGCAAATCGGCAAACAGGTTCAGCTTTTCAGCTACCTGGTAACTGTATTTTGCATAGACGTTTAAATCTTTTTTCAGTCCGTTACCATTGTACCATTCATGATTATAATCCGTTTCGCCCAGGTATTGTCCCCAGATTACATTCCCAAAATGATCGCCGTCGTAGGTACTCCAACCACCGCCAAAGGTAAAATCGCTTTTGTTTTTGTTGTAATTGAGCGAAAAGGTAAGTCCGTAGAAATGGTTGTCAAGCCACTTACGATCCACTACGTCCGACGACCCGATTGTATCATTTCCAACAATCACATCCGGGATCCGATAATCCTCAAGGTCTTCATCGGCCCGGTAATTCTCATAATAGCCTTTCCCCCGGGTGTAGTGCCCCGATGCATTTAAATTCAGCGCCTGATTAAATTTGTGTGAAAAATGTAACTGGTAATGATCCTGTTGATAGTTGTCCACCTGGTTTTCGTAAGTATACAGGTTGTATGTACGGCTGTCAGAATTTATCATTTCCTGCGTTTCTTTAGGCGAATAAAGCCAGTGTTCCCCATAACGCTGCATCCCTTCCAGATCATTGTTCAACCTAACCGAGGGCACCCCGTTCCAAGCCTGGTAGGTTCTTTCCAAACCAGAAAAAACATTGACTTTCACCACGGTGTTTCCGGAATAATATCCGCCTGAAACATAAAATGATTTCAGGTTGGAAAAAGCCCGGTCGATAAAACCGTCGGAGTCCACATGCGACAGACGCGCATCAAGGGTGAATTTTCCATCGAGCAGGCCGGTACCGGCCAAAACAGTATTTTTAAAAGTATTGAACGAACCGGCAGCCGTTTTATATTCCGCATAGGCATCCTTCCTGAGTGTATTGGTTTGCAGGTTAATGGTAGCGCCAAATGCCGCTGCGCCGTTGGTAGAAGTACCTACCCCGCGCTGAATTTGAATATTTTCAAGAGACGAAGCCAAATCCGGCTGATCCACAAACCATGTTCCGTGTGATTCAGCATCGTTAAGCGGAACACCGTTCACCGTTACATTGATTCGGTTGAGATCGGTTCCACGGATTCGGAAGTTGGTGTATCCCACACCGGCGCCGGCATCGGAGGTTGCAACAAATGAGGGACTCAACTGGAGCAGGTACGGTATGTCCTGTCCCATGTTCCGGGAGGAAATTTCATCTCCCGAAATATTGGTGTACGCCACAGGCGTTTTGTCCCTGGCACGGGTAGCTTCCACCAGAACTTCGCCGGTCATAACGGTGGCGGGCTCCAGGTCGATGTTGATTTCGCCGGCTGAAGGAATAACCACAGGTACTTCTTTGGTTTCGTACCCCACGAATGAGGCTTTCAATACATACTTGCCCTTTTTAATGTTTCGGAACTCGAAACTCCCGTCGCTATGGGCGGAAGAACCGTAAAAAGTTTTTTCAATAACGACGCTGGCTCCCGGCAACGGCTCTCCGCTCCCGGTAACAGTTCCTTTCAGGTTGTGCTGTCCCAGCGCAGCAAAAACCATCAGTTGCAGAAGCAACCAAATACTTAAGCATTTCATTTTTAGAATTTTTGGTTATAAACTAACCAATGGAGTGGGACGAATCCCTTTTTGCCCTCCCTTCGCCGGCATTACCCGGATCAGGTGTTGTGGGTATGATCTCAGCCCTTATATTTAAGGCACCCCATTGCGTAAATGTCGGCACAAATTTAAAAAGGTTTTTTTGAATGGGCAAAACGAAACGTTGAAATAAAGCCTGCTGCTTCGGGCTCTCTCAGAACGCCCGGCGTCCTGAAACTCCTGCGGCCCTGCTTTAATCTGCTATATATAAATCTCTTGCCTTCAACGAGGGCTAATTAACAAAAACCTGCCAGGATTTCAAAATCCCGACAGGTTTGCCTGCTTTGCTTTTTACGGGGCGCGGCGTTTTGCAACTGCCCGGAATTGGCGGGTACCAGGCGGACAACTGGCGAAACACCACAATATAATGACAGTTATTTTAAAAAATTCTTATTCTTCGGCAGGTTTCAGATGTTCATCAAGGAAAGAGATCATGGCACGGTAAAAATCAAACCGGTTTTCTTCATTTCTGAAACCATGTCCCTCATTGTCTTTAACCATGTATTCCACATCAATTCCCCGTTCTTTCAACGCATTTACAATCTGATCTGATTCGTTTATGTTCACCCGGGGATCGTTGGCACCCTGGGCCACAAACAACGGGGCCTGGATTTTGTCGACATGGAATACCGGGGAAACATCGGCCAGCAAAAGGCTGTCGGTTTCGGGGTGGCCAACCATTTCGTAAAGCATGTCGAGCATTGGTTTCCAATAAGGGGGTATGGTTTTCATAAAGGTAAACATGTTGGAAACCCCCACATAATCTACACCGGCAGCATACAGTTCCGGAGTGAGCGTAAGACCGGCAAGTGTGGCGTATCCCCCGTAACTTCCACCATAAATGGCCACGCGGTCGGGGTCGGCAATTCCCTGATCAATAAGCCACTTCACCCCGTCAGAAATATCGTCCTGCATGGTGCGGCCCCATTGTTTAAATGATAATTCCCAAAACTCCTTTCCGAATCCGGTAGAACCGCGGAAATTCATTTGTAACACAGCGTATCCGTTATTGGCAAGAAACTGTACTTCCGGATTGAAGCCCCAGTAGTCGCGGGCCCACGGACCGCCATGTGGGTTGATAACCACCGGCAGATTTGCCGCTTCATATCCTTTGGGAAGCGTCAGATACCCTTGAATAGTAAGGCCATCACGCGATGTGTAGGAAACCGGCTTCATTTCACACAGGTTTTCTTCGTTGAGCCATGGACTTAGTTCAGCCAGTTTGGTCAAATCTTTTGTTGCTTTGTCATAAAAGTAATAGGCGCCTCTGGTCCGGTCACTGTATGTACGAATCATAAATTTGTCTTCTGCCTTATTGTGGCTGCCCACTGCCACCTGGTAACCAGGAAGTTTTCCTTCCAGTTCCTTCTTCATTTTTTCCGCTTCGGCATCAAAAAAATGTTCTTTCTCCTTGTCGGTAGTCCATGTAACCGAAAGCAATTTTTTATCTTTTCTTGAATAATTGATTCCGTCAATGTCGGCCTCTTGCGTCTCAAACAAAACCTCGGCTTCTTTCCCGTTCTCCACATCAAATTTTACCAGTGCAATTTTATCTCTTTCAAGGTTAGACAAAGCATATATCATTTTATTATCGAAAGTAAAGAGCGCCGGCGACACTGTTTCCTTAAAATTTGTTGTCAGAACAGGCCGGAAATCTTCCTCTTCCGTATTGCGATAAAGAATGGTATTATTTACACCGTCAGATGTAATTGCCACCCTCAGTTTCCCGTCGTGGTCGGTCATCCAGCCTACTATATTCCCGGGGTTTTCAGCCAGCATGGTCATCTCACCAGTCAGAACATTTAAACGGTAAGGATCAAAAACCGTAGGGTCACGTTTATTCAAACCGACAATTATTTCATCGTCATCTTCTTTTAAATCGTCAATAATAGTTGTCCGTACTTTCTCAAAGACAGTCAGGCCTTTCAGGTCGCTCCCATCCGCATTCACTCCATATAAATGGTAATTTTCATCTCCGCCTGTATCTTTCAGAAACAGAATACGATCGTTACCTTTCCACAGGTAACCGGCAATGTCGCGTTCTGTTTCAGCAGTAATTCGCAAAGCAGAGTCCGCCCCTGTTTCCTGTACAAAAACATTCATTCTTGACTCCCAGGGCGCCAGGTACGAAAAATATTCGCCATTTGGGGAAAGCCGGAAAGCCGTCTTCTCCGGATTCCGGAAAAAATCTTCCAATGGAATCTCCGGGGCCTTTTTGGGGGGTTGATTACATGCAATAAAAATGAACAACAATGTGACAAAACCCAGCAATTTTTTCATAACAATCAGTTTTTAAGATTTTAAGTAATAAGTTCTTAAAAAATATTTGAAATTACAGTCAATTTCTTCTTTTTTAATCTATTTGCATATTTCTTTGAATAAAAAATGCCTTTCTGACCTGTACCCTAAGAATAAAAATTTACCCAGCTTAATGGGCTTAATTTCATTCCAAATGATAAAGTTCAAGTTTTAAGAGCGCGGTTTTAATTTTTGACAAACAGAAAAACCACGCCGGTCTGCAGAAAAATGGACAGAATCTCCTTTAGATAAACAAACTGGAAAAATAAAATCAGGCGGAATAAATGCGTGGGATTAAAAAAGTAATTTTTATTTTCGCGACCATAAATTAAAATTATGGCAAAAGAATACACGGAAGAATTACTTATCGATTTTGGATCGGATGGAAAAAAATTACTTCCAGTTGTAACGCAAGATTTTACAACGAAAGAAGTATTGATTTTATCGTTTGTAAACCAGGAAGCATTTGAGGAAACCCGCCGAAGCGGATATGCCACTTACTGGAGCCGCAGCCGGAATGAACTCTGGAAAAAAGGGCTCACTTCGGGCGACCTGCTTCGGATGGAAGAAATAAGGATCAATTGCGAACAAAATTCACTGTTATACCTGGTTACACCGGAAGGGAAAGGTGCCTGCCATGCAAAGGATGAATCCGGAATGCCTTTTAGCTCCTGTTACTACCGAAAAATAACCGATTCAAATAAACTGGAAAAAATCTAATGAACAACGAAAAACTTGTGATAGGAATGCCGGCCGGTTCCCTGGCCAATGCTTCCAGAGGAGGCAACCTGATTAAATTATTGAACAGCGCCGGATTTGAAACAAAAGGCTATGAAAACGGCGGCCCCACCGAATTTAAATCAATTGGCTACCTTTTCGGGTGGGACGGCAGACCCCAGGAATTTGGATCCCAGCTTGGCATTCAGGAATTAGATGTAGCCATTGCCGGAGCCGACTGGATAAAAGAGCGTGTTCTGGAACTAAAACTGGAGTACGGTACCGATGTGGAAATCGAGGAAGTGCTGCCATTGAACCGCGGAGAGGTCCGCATTGTGGGAATTGCCCCCAATGATGCCAAGGATAATGTAAATGACGTTTTTAACGATTTGTGCCAAACAAAGGAACTCATTACCATTGTTTCTGAGATGCCCTACCTGGCCCTGCACTGGGCACAGGAAAAACTAAAGGCAATCGGCAGGTTTGAAGATTTTAAAAATTTCAGTGTTCAGAAGTACAAAACTCCTTCTAAAATTGACAAAGGAGTAGTTATTTACGAAACCTGGGGAAAAACAGAAGCCAAAGTAAAAAACGGCGGTGCAGACATCGGAATAGAAATTACCCAGACGGGAAGCGCGATCCGAAACTATAAACTCAAAATCATTGATGAGATCATGGTTTCCCAAACAGGTGTTTACATCAACCCGATTCTCAAAAAAGACCCGCACAAAAGCCATCTTTTAAAGATGTTTCTTTTGAATCTTTACGGAAGTGTTGATGCTGAAAACAAGGTCATTATCTTTTTTAATGTTTCCAATGAATCAATGCCGGAGATGGAGGATTACCTGAGGGAGAATCAGCTGTTTGCCGATGAACCCACCATCAACCCGGGGAAAACGCATACCCAGCTCAGTATTCAGGTGGATACAAAACGGCACCATCTCTCGTTAGCGCAAATCCGTTTTGAGCTGGCTGTTCGAAATGCGGTTAATATCGACACTATCCCTATCGAATCGTCCATTTCAAGCATCAATGTGCTGGAATTTTGATGTTGACCGGGAACCTTTTACGGAAACAATTTTTGTTGTTCCAAACGTAACTTTGGGTTGCGAGATGATACCATTTAACGGCATGAGCCAGGCTTTACAGAACCGGGAGAGTTGACTGTATCACATAATTTTATGCCATAAACAGGGTGCGTATAAAAAGGTATCGGTTAAACTGATGCCCGGCAGCGGTACCAGCTTGCCATCTTTTCAAAATGGATTTTTCCGGGGATAATGATTCCCTCCCATCAAAAGGATTTTGAACCGAATGTAAAAAATTTCTGATAGCTTTGCTGCAAGAAATTAATAGTAAACGGAAAAGGGTTGAAAAAAAGAATCTGCATCATCATTGTTTTGTCCGTTATTTTTCTTCAGTTGAAAGCACAACAGCCGGGTACTGCTGACTTCCGGTGGGGAAACGGTTTTTATTACAATCTGAATGTGGGAGACAGTGTCACTTTCAATGAGGTGGCGGTCAAACTGCTGGGAGTTGAGAATCATTTCAACCGGCTGAAAGTAGGCGACGATACGGTTAATATTAAAGTGGCACGCAGGACAGTACCTGAAGAACGAAGAAATATCAGGATATTTACCGCAGACAACAAAAATGTGAAAGCACTTGCCTCCGATTCCCTTATTCACGGACTTTCAACGAAAGATGCACTGATATGCCTGAGCGACTCACGGCTCCCCCTACTCGACCCCAACCAATACATTTTTCCGGTAAGCTTTAACGATGGTTTTTTATGGGGAGCTGAAGAGGACAGTTATATGTTTTCATTTTATCAAAAAGATGAAAATCAAACATCGCCCGCTTATAGCACATACCCGGGGATTGGCTTTAACCTGCACGATGCACGCGAACTTCAAAAACACTGGCTGGTAGCCATTGAAAACAGTCGCGTGGTTTGGGTTGAAGACAAAGAAACCGACAAAAATGCGGCGTGCGTTTTACTGGAAAGTGAATCGCAGCCTGGTATTTACTATGTTTACAATTACCTGTATAATAAAACCCTGGCTGTAAAAAAAGGACAAAAGCTTTTCAGGGGCGACCCTGTTGGTACAGCCTGGGGCGATAAGTTGTGGGGACATTTGCAGTTTTGTGTAGTTCACGCCGATACAGAACCGGACTACGACGAACGTTTTCGAAATATCATCAACGGATTTCCGCAGCTGTTCGGCCTTTACTTTCAGGATGGAAAAAATGTTGTACAATCTTTTTCCCGCGGAAAGATAACTTTTGGCCAGCCTCGTTGGCGCACCGGAAACAAAAAAAATACTGAGCCTTTTGAAATCTACTCCGGAAAAGGATGGCTGACCGGAAAATGGAATCCGGCAGACAAGGTAGAACATGTAACAAAAGGCAGCGAAGGAAATGTACGCCTGAAAAAAATACTTTTTGAAGGAACACGCGCCCAATGTACCAACCCTCAAGATTTTTACGACTACCAAATAAATGTAAGAAACGGAACGTACCGTATCCGGGCAAAGGTGGGCGACCTCTACTTGCCATCGTGGCAAAAAATTGAATTTGAAGGTACCACCGCAGCCACCATTGCACTGGATACCGGTGAAACCGAATGGACAGGTGAGCGGGTTGTTGCAGTAGAAGATGGTGCGCTCACGGTAAGAGTATATATCGACAATGAAAACAAAAAGGTAGCCGGGTTGAACGAAATCGTTTTTCAAAAAGCATATTAGCAAAAGTTCCCGGAGTTGCTCCACACATCCTTCTATACCGCCGAAAATATAACTAATCAGGATCACAAATACCAGGACAAAAAGAACTAAGAAAACGAACGATTTCAATTTTCTCTATTTCACATCGTTAAATTTGATGGGAAATATTAAAACCAGATATACCCTTTATTGTTTCACCTTTTAAATATCAATATGAAAAACTTTTTGAGAGAAAAGAGACTAACTCTTATTTTTACGGCCTTAGGTGCATTAGGCGGATTTTTGTACTGGAAGTTTGTTGGTTGTACCAGCGGTACGTGTCCTATTCGCTCAGTATGGTATTGGAGCACGTTATGGGGAACTGCAGTAGGTTACCTTGTTGGCGACTTTATTAGTGACATCATACATAAACGTAAAAAGAAAACGGAAGAGGGAAAATGAACCACCGTTTTTTACATATCATTAACTCAACTAAACCGGTACTGGTTGATTTTTATACCGATTGGTGTGGCCCCTGCAAAAAAATGCCCTCTATCCTGAAACAGGTAAAGGAAGAGATAAAGGGTTTAAGAATTGTAAAGGTGAACGTGGATAAAAATCCTGCCATTGCCAGTTACTTCAAAGTTCAACGAATACCCACGCTCATTATGTTTAAAGATGGGAAACCACTTTGGACCGGCGAGGGAGTTTTTAGTGCCGATGAATTAAAAGAAATATTACGTGAGCAGATTGGCGCGCATTAGCGCTGCTCTGTTGCATTTTGGGTTCAGCCTGACTATACTGTTTCTTGTATGTAGCCTCGGGGAGGCTTAAAAACGATTCGACTTTTTTATCGAGTTGTCAAAAACATTGATTCCCAACACATTTCACGTCACACTCCTGGCATCCCGGCCTGAAGTGGCATTTTTGGTGTGTACCGCACCATCATCTCAAAAGAGGCGCAATCTTTTCCTGCTGCTCCGGGTACTCTTTCAACAGCCGGTCATCTGCCAGTTCAAAGTCTTCAAAATGAAACCCTGGGGAAACGGTGCATCCGGCCAGCGCGTAACCACTAGCATCGAGCAAACGGGCAGCAAACCATGTATTTTTCGGCACCACAACCTGTAGCTTTTGTCCGCTGTCTAAATCATTGCCTACAAGGTATTTTTTTACCTTCCCTTTTTCCAACGAAAGAATTTCAATGGCTGAAGTCCCTCCGTAATAATGCCATATTTCATCTGATTTTATCCGGTGAAAGGCCGAAAAATCATCGTTTTCCAGCAAATAATAAATGGAAGTGGAGAAACTTCGTTCACTGCGGAAATTAGCTGGCAAGCCCGTTTGCGGAACAATATCTTCCGAAAGGTAAACCTCGCGGTACCAACCTCCTTCCGGATGCTTCTCCAGGTCGAGCTTTTCAATCCAATATGCTGCTGTTTTCATTTCAGAATAATTGATAATTATCAAAGGTATTTATTTCATTCTACCGAACATTTTAAGGCTGACCAATAAAATTATGGCCTGAATGTATAAACTTTACCCATGGTCGTTTCATATTTCAAAAGTAAAAATTAATATTGCTTTTCAATTCCGGATTACGAAGTAAAATTGAGCTATTTATTCTAAAAAAAACCGGCGATTGCAAAACGCCGAGCTTGGTCTGGTAAAACGAGAACATGTATTCAAAAGAAGAAGCAAAAAAGATAAGACTGCAATTTTGGAATCAGTTTGGCAAACGGTGCGAAGTTCATCCGCTACTGGCAAACCTGCAGAAAAAATGGATGCTGCATCGAACAAAGATTAAAGGCGTGGCGCTTCGGTTCGAGGCTGACCGGATGAATGCCAAAGTGATTCTGGAATTAAACCACCGCAATGAAGACAAGAGACTGAAGGCGTTTGAAATTCTTCAGAGCTACAAAATAATTTTGGAAGAAGGCTTCCCCGACGGATTGATTTGGGAATTCTTTTGCGAACGGGAAGACAGCGGGCAGGAAGTTTGCCGCATTTATACTGTTCTTCCAGAAGTAAATCTGTACAGACAAAACCAATGGCCCGACATTTTTAATTTTTTCGCAGAAAACATGATTAGAATGGAAGAGAACTTCATGCAAATCCGGAACATTCTGAAAGAAGAAATGGAGCAATACTAAGTTCCTTTTCTGAAAAAACCTTCGATTACAGCGTTTGAAAGCAGCACCGGTAAAAAAAAACTCCCCCTGCAGATTTCCTCCTTTCAGAATTGGCTCCCGAAAAAAAGATGTTCCCTGAAAAATTATTTTTTTCGGGCAGGAACAGGATGAAGTTGATTCAATACGTGATAAAATACAAGTTATCATTCTGAAAAGACCTAAAAAACAGAAAAAAATAACGAATAACAAAACACTGAATAACAACAAACTACAAAACAAGCCTCAAAAACATGACAAAATTCATAGTACTATGTATTGCATAGTATCTTTTTTTATTCATATATTTGCATAACAAATAACAATGCAAAAAAAAGTACATGCTTAAAAAAAGTTCTATAAGAAATGTAACGAAATAAAAATTCAGACGTCTTAATGTTGAATTCAAAAAAAAGAATTAAAAAATTGAAATTATAAAGTAAAAAATGGAGAACAAAGTCATGAAAACAAGAAACAGTAAATTGCAAAAAGCCGAAATGAAATCACTGACCATTTTAGTTGCCCTGTTCGCCGTATTTTTTAACGTCAATGCCCGGGGTTCAAATGCTGAAACGCAGAACAACAATGCGCTGGAACTAAACGTCAGAAATGTAGAAATGAAAGCTCACGAGGTTAAAAACATGCCATCACTCACTGTTTTTGCAGGCTACGTAACCGAGGAAAAAGAAGCAGCGTTGGAACTGGAAAACTGGATGGTAAACGAAAACATCTTCTTTTTTGACTACCAGGAAGAAAAAGCAACCGAAGCGCCGCTCGTCGTAGAACCGTGGATGTTGGAGGCCAATAAATTTGGAATGGTTCTTTATCCGGAAACCGAAACGGATAAACCGATCAAAATAGAATCATGGATGTTAAACAGCCGTGTTTGGAGCAGAAAATAGAAAGTCAGGAAAACAAGGAAACAAGAAAACAGAAACAAAGAAGCCGGCAAAAGCCGGCTTCTTTGTTTAATAAAGATCCGTAAGTAACTTCTTGTTTTTTATCATTTCCTGAATGTAATCATCGGCCTGCTCCTCAGTCAGTCTGCCTTCCTCAGCCACAATGTTCCGAATGGTTTCTTTGGCATCCTTCCCCATTGTCCGTTTATTCCCGCACAAATAAACTACAGCGTTGAGCTGATCGATCCACCGAAAAAATTCGCTGCGGTTTTCGAGCAAACAATGCTGCACATATTTTTTGGGTTTCGTATCCCTCGAAAAAGCCAAATCCAATTTTGAAAGCAGTCCCGAATCCTGATAATAGGTCATCTCTTTTCCATACAGAAAATCGCTTTTTGAATGTCTGTCGCCAAAAACAAGCCAGTTTTTACCTGTTGCTCCCCTATGTTCCCTTTCCTGCAGGAACCCGCGAAACGGGGCAATTCCTGTCCCCGCCCCAATCATTATAATGGGTAAGGAATCATCTTCCGGCAAACGGAACTTTTCGTTCGGCTCATGAAATACAGGAACAGAATCCCCCTCTTCCACCCTATCCTCAATATAAGTAGAACAAACACCCCTGTGTTGTCTATCGTTTAACGGGTATTCGATCATACTTGCCGTGAGGTGCAGTTCGTTGGGAAAAACCAACGGACTTGAGGCAACCGAGTACAAACGGGCACCCAGTTTTCGTAAACAGGAAAGAAAAGCTTCCGGGCTAATTTCTCCCGGGAACAAGGTAACAAGATCCAGTACATCATGATTTTCGCAAAAATTGTTGACCCATTTCTCACGGGTAAGCAGGTCAGACAATTCTTTTATTCCCGTAATTTCAGCATACTTTTTCAACACAACCGGAGTAACCATCGTTATTTCATAATCATGAACCAAGGCTTCCTTCAGGAGCCTCGGTGTTCCTTCCGTCAACACCGCATGTGTCCCGTCAAATTGTAATGCTTTAAGCAGCTTGTCTACCATGAACCGGGAATTCGAGGTGTAAATACCAAATGAATCGCCGGGAAAAAACGAAGGCCCGAAATTTTCCATTGAGAGGGTCAGGTGTAATGTACGCTTTTCATAATCTTCCGAAGTAAGCAGTTTCTTCTCAAGTACCTTTGCATAAAAAGCATTGTTCTGATCCAACTCGCGTTTATTTAGCTCGAAAGCAAACTCTGCTTTGTCCACACTTTTCTTTTTGGGCAAAATTCGTTCAAAAGTAGTAACAGACTCAGCCACCCAGCTTTTTGCATTCTCTTCGTAATCAATATCACATTCCACCAAAGGGCTTACTTCCTGTGCGCCCAGTTCGAGAAGGCGTTCCCGGAAATCCCATCCGGTTTTGCAAAAATCATTATAGCTACTGTCTCCCAACGCCAAGATGCTGAATTTAACCCCTTCCAGCAACGGAGCTTCTTCGCTATGCATAAACCGGTAAAAATCTTCCACCACGGCCGGGGGATCGCCTTCGCCGTGTGTACTGACAGCAATTAACAGGTTCTTAATCTCTTCCATTCTTTCGAACGGAAACGTTTTCATATCCAGCAGCTCACTTTCCATCCCCAGGTAGCCGGCATACTCCCACGCCAGGGTTGCTGCCGCTTTGGAGTTGCCGGTGCGGCTTCCATAAACAACGTATAAGGTTTTATGGGAAGTTTTCAAATTGTTTTTTTCCTGATTAACAGGAACTGCCTGTGTTGTTGTTTCCATATTCTAGTGTATTTTTTATTAAACTCGATTCAGCCGGAAAGCATTGGGCAAGGCCAATTCAGACCTTTAGGGTTACAGAAACATTATCCCGGGCAATCATCCCAAAGCCCTTCGCATTTTCTGAATTATATATCAAAAGTCCGGCTGAAAAATATACTTCGTGGTATTTTCACATAAAGGCGCCCCAGGCATTCCTTCGGGTCTTTAGTACAATCCGCATCTTTAGCTCACCATAAGTTCGGCAGGCACCTCTTTCAGTTGATTAATCCAGGTTGCCTTTTCATCGTATTCCAGGAAAAAAGGTTTGAATGTCTCACGATAATCACGGTGCCGGACATACTGCACCATAAAATATTTGTTGCCGTCAAGCGGATTCTCAACAACTCCCATAATCTGTGCCTTTCCTTTGGCAGCCGACATCACCGGGCCTGTTACCGTTTTAGCAAAACTTCCTGTTTCCCTGATGGCATTTTGGTAAATCTGATACACCTCAGCAAGCGGAATCTCAAAATAGTTGTAAGGGCCGGTTTCCCTTTCGATAAACATATAATAGGGAATCAATCCCAGGCTCACCTGTTTTTTCCACATCTGTGCCCACACCTTGCTGCTTTTATTGATATGGTTCAGAATGGGTGCTTGCGTCCGGATTTCGGCCCCGGTTTGGCGAACATTATATATGGCCTCCTGCACTACCTCATTGTCCATCTCATTCGGATGATTAAAATGGGCCATAAATGACAGGTGAAAACCATTGTCCGTTATCCGCTTAAACAAGTCGAGTATCTCCTGTCCTTCTTCACTGAATTTAGGTAGAAAAGCAAAAGGCCAATAGGTGAGCGACTTTGTCCCAAAACGAATATTCTTAAGGTTGGAGGGCCGCTCAGCCAAAATCACATCGAAGTATTTTGAAATGGTAGCCGGATCCATAATAAGCGGATCCCCTCCGGTGAATAAGATTTCGTTGATTTCAGGATTCCGGCGGATATATTCCATCACTTTCCCAATCTCACGCATGGAAAATTTCATGTCGAGTTCTTTTACGAACTGAGGCCACCGGAAGCAAAAAGTACAGTGGGCATGACAGGTTTGTCCCTGGCTCGGGAAAAACAACACAATATCCTTGTATTTATGCTGAACCCCTTTTAGTTCTTCATTATCCATTACCGGAACATTAGTCATTTGTTGCGCCGGATGAGGGTTCATTTCCATCCGTATCTTCATTATCAGATCGTCTGTTTCCTGTTGCGGACGTTTATTCTCTATGGCCCATTTTAACTGCTGGTAACGTTCCGGCCTTAGCATATCCTTATTTGGGAAATTAAGAACATAAACCGGATCGTCCTTAAAATTTTCCCAATCAATTAAATAATCGACCACATAGTTATTGGTTTTAAAAGGAATGACTTTAGAAACAATATCAATTTCGTTTTTGACCTCCTCGGGCAGGTATTTTACATACTCTACCTCTCTGAAATTTTTCGCATTAAAAGTTAAAAACCTCATAATATCTTTTATTTTTTTAAGAAAATTTGAGTTGTTTACAAATCAGTGATGCCCTTAAAATATCAATAAAAAAGGAGACCGCAAAGTTTATTTAGACTAAATCTATATAAGCACATTAAAAGATGATGTGGATTAACTGGGACACTGCAGGCCAGGGAATGAAGTTACTGTTTGGGGTTCAGCCTCTTACCTATTCCAAATTTGGGACAATGGAAAGACCTAACAATTGACCTGCTCAAATCTGATTATTTTTGAAATCCGGCCCTTGAATTGCACAGATACACAAAAAAATGCCTGCATCGTAATTCAAAAAAAGTAATGCAGAACACTCCCCTGTTTATCGCTATTCAAACAGAAGTTTAAAAATAAAAATTACATTTAAGCCTGATTAAAAAGGAATGCACTCCTTCAGGTTACCGGAAAGTCGTTATGTATATCGGTAAGTACTTCATACCCGGTGGGAGTCACCAGAATGGAATGTTCAAATTGTGCCGAAAGTTTATTGTCTACCGTGCGCGCGGTCCAACCGTCTTGCTGGTCGACAGAAGTTCCTGCCCGCCCCTGGTTTATCATCGGCTCAATGGTAAAAATCATTCCGGGTTTCATTTTGGGACCTCTGTTCCTTCGTGAAGCGTGATCGACCTGCGGCTCTTCGTGAAATTCCAGTCCCACACCATGTCCGCAGAATTCGTACACCACACTGTAGCCCTTGGCTTTGGCATACCGGCTGATAACAAAACCAATATTTCCAAAATAGTTACCAGGTATCACCTGCTGAATTCCAAGGGCCAGACAATGGCGAGTTACCTCAATGAGGTCTTTTGCCACAGCAGATATTTCCCCTACTGCAAACATACGGGACGTATCGCCATAATATCCATCGAGAATGGTAGTGATGTCAATGTTCAGAATGTCTCCATCCTTTAAAACTGTATGAGGGGAAGGAATACCGTGGCAAACCACTTCATTGAGTGAAATACAGCTTGATTTGGGATAACCATTATATCCTTTGGTGGCCGGAACAGCCTTATTTTCGAGAATAAACTCCTCTATCTTTTCGTCGATAAATTCAGTGCTAACGCCGGCTTTTACAAACTGTGCGGCATAGTCAAGTGTTTGTGCTGCCAGTTGGCAACTTTTCCTGATTCCTTCTATTTGTTCCGGGGTTTTAATGATGATCCCACTCATATTCGAATAAATTTAGCGCAAAAATGATTAATTTCACTGGCATTTCAAAACCGAACAACCAACTTTTGCAAAAGTTTAATTATCGGAAAAAGAAACACACCTAAGAAAAAGTTGTACCTTTAAAATAAAAGTAAAAACCAAACAATCATTCGAAATGAAAAAACTAATACTCCCTGGCCTCTTTGTCACTTCTTTTTATTTTGTAAACGCACAGGTTGAACAACCCGGTGTCAGCCAAGGAACAGGTCAGATGGAATAAAGAAAAATTTCCGGCAAACAGGATGTTTCAGCTAACAGAAAAGGAATAAAAATTCACTATATTTGTACCAAATTTGGTACACAATTAATATTTAATTATGGCAATTATTCAGACAACAAGCCGGCATTTCAGGGACAAGCAAAAAGATTTCTTCGACCTGGCTGACAAAGGCGAAAAAGTGATAATCAGAAGGGGAAAAAAACAAGCTTATCTCCTGACTCCGGTTGACAAAGAAGATTTATACTTCACCCCGGCTATGCTTGACAAAATCAACAAGTCGATAAAACAGGCGAAAGAAGGAAAAGTGACAACAGTAGAAACGAAAGAGGAACTAAACCGGTTTCTTGACAATTTATGACCTACACGCTTTATTTTACCGTAGAAGCTAAAAAAGACCTTGCCAGGTTAAAGAAAAATGAACCTGCAGCATTCAAAAAAGTAAAAGTACTTTTAAAAGAGCTGCAGCAACATCCCGGAACAGGAACAGGAAAACCAAAACCGCTGGGCTACGGATACAAAGGTTTTTTTTCGCGGAGAATCACAAAAAAACACCGGCTTGTTTATTCCATCAATGACGAAAAAATTACGGTGTTGGTTGTTGCTGCGTCCGGCCACTATAGCGACAAATAAGTTCCTGATTGCGATTGCATCGCATGGTGTAATATAGCAATCATCCAGAATCTTTAAAACGCAGGATTATTTAACTGAATCAGGAGAAAGGACAATTAAATCAAAAATCATTAACCTTGTTTTCAATTCATCGCTTGATGATGTTAGATATTCAATTTCCTGTTTTTCTAAAGAAAAGAGAAAATCAAAATCGTTTTTCAGTATAAAAAAATGAAACATACCAACCACTTATCGACAAAATCATACTTCATTAACCGCTTCGGAAAGTTATCCACATCGTTTATGTTTTACCAGATGCAGGACATTGCCTGGGAACATGCGGCCAAGCTGGGTTTTGGATACGATAACCTGAAAGAAGACGAGCAATTCTGGGTACTTTCCCGGTTGCTTGTAAAAATTGACCGCCGCCCGGTTTGGGGCGAAGATTTTTCCCTGGAAACCTGGTCGCGTGGTACAGATGGATTTTACGGCTACCGCGATTTCAACTTTGTGGACAAAAAAGGGCAATATATTATCCGGGCCACCAGTAGCTGGCTGGTGCTCAATGCCAATACCAAAAGAATTGTGCGCCTGACCAACTTCGGGAACTTTCCAAATTACGAAGAGAGCGTTTTCGGTGAAAATTCGGCCAAAGTGCCATCACCCGATTCGAACGAGTCATTACACTTTACCCCGGTGCTTTTTAATGAAATAGACATCAACCAGCATTTTAACAGCGGCAGGTATCTTGAACGTATCATCGACAGTTATCCTTTTGCGTTTCACGAAAAAAACGAATTGGCCGAATTCGAAGTAAATTTTATGAAGGAAGGACTGCCCACCGACAAACTGGCCGTAAAAATGCAGGAACTACAACCAAACAAACACTTATGCAGTGTGGTGCGTGAAAGTGATGGCGCCGATTTGATACGTGCCAGGCTGGTGTGGCGGAAAAGGTAACTCTATTCACCGGACAGCTCCAGGTCATCTTACATGGCCGCTATCAAACAACTCCAACACCTTCCCTACCTTCTCCTCCATGGGCAAGGTTCCGTCAATCCAGTGAATTTGGGAACCTCGTTTTTCCATTCCACGAAACCAGGTCATCTGCCGTTTGGCAAACTGGTGAATGGCTATTTCCAGCTTATCAAACATCTCCTGAAAACTCAACTTACCGATTAAATGGAGTGTGAGGTACTTATATTCCAAGCCGTAATAAATCAACTGATCGGGTGTCAAACCGGAGTCCAGTAATCTCTGAACCTCCTCCAGCATTCCTTCGTCCAGTCGCTGTTTCAGACGTTTCGTAATCCGCTGACGACGCGTTTCACGGTCAACTTTCACCCCTATGTTTAGGCTGCTGATCTCCGGCATTGATGTTTCCATTTCCGGATTTTGGCGGTAATACGTTTCAATTTCTATGGCACGGACAGCCCGTCGATCGGTCTCCACATCCGTTTTATTATGAAGGCGGGGTTTCAGTTTTTGCAGGATTTCAGTCAATTCCTCCAGCGATTTCCCTTCCAACTCTTTCCGCAATTCCCTGTTGGGGGGTACCTGAATCAACTTGTAATCTTTCAACACCGCCTCCAGATACAAGCCGGTGCCTCCGCAAAGCACCGGAAATTTTCCGCGCGAACAAATATCTTTGAATGCTTCAATAAAATCGGCATGAAAACGGTACACGTTGTAATGGTTGCCTGGGTCCTCAATATCCAGAAGATGAGAAGGGACTTCTACTCCATCGACAAAATAGTCATCGTAATCTTTGCCGGTGCCAATATCCATACCGCGGTACACCTGCCGTGAATCACCTGAAATTACTTCGCCGTCCATTTTTAAGGCAAGGTGAGCAGCAATCCCTGTTTTTCCGGTGGCTGTCGGCCCCAAAATGGTAATCAGGTTGTATGTCGATTTGCCGGTATTCATTTTTGGAATTCTCAAGCCACAAAACTATAAATTATCGCGATGACTTGCGAATAACCAGAGATCAAATATCTTTGAATTTTATAGTCATTCAAAAATGATAAAAGAAGCTTGCGTTGAAACATACGAAGAGGCCCTGCTGGCAGAACGTCAGGGCGCCAACAGAATAGAACTCTGCTCTGACCTGGCAAATGACGGATTAACGCCTTCTGACGAATTAATTCAAAAAACCTGTTCTGCTTTAAAAATTCCGGTAATGGTGATGATTCGGCCGAGGGCCGGAGATTTTATCTGTTCCGAAAAGGAAATTATCCGGATGAAACAGGAAATTGACATGGCAAAAAAAGGCGGAGCGTCGGGGGTAGTTTTGGGCCTCCTCACTCCTGAAAACGAAATAGACGAAAAAAATACAAGTCTTCTGGCAGCGTATGCCCAGCCACTGCCTGTTACTTTTCATAAAGCCATTGATTTGCTGAAAAACCCGGAGGAAGGAGTTAAAATCCTGAAAAAAATAAATGGAATCAAACGAATACTAACATCGGGCGGAAAAACTACGGCAAAAGAAGGATCTGAAACCATCCAACGGATGTTAAAATTGGCAGGAAAAAAACTCACCATTTTGGTTGCCGGGAAAGTTACAAATCTGAATATTGATGAAATTCAGCATTTAACCGGGGCGCGGGAATTTCATGGAAGAAAAATTGTGGGTGACCTTACTTCTTGATAAAAAAACAACGGCAATCCATCACTCTTTCAGCTGTTCCTCAATGGCCTCATCAATAACCACCACGTTGGAGGCCGACACATCGTGAGCTGTAAAAAGGCCAAGAACCTGGCGCCCGTCATCCGATAAAAAGTTCCCTTTGATATTTGCCGGAGGAACGCTGAACAAACCTCCCGTTTGCCCCTGTTCGAACATTTGGGAATAAAAATGCCACGCAAACTCTGAAATGGATGTCTGTTTTACCTGTATGGTATCTCCCAGATTTAACAGCCGTTCCGACGGTTCTTCGGGGTCGTGAAAATCGGTAAAAATTTCGAATCCGTTCACATAATTCCCGTCAACCATTTCATCACTGACAACGGCAAGGTATTCCGAGCCACTCAACAATTCGTTGTTGATGTAAATATCCCATTTGTAATAATTCCCGATTCCCGGAGTCTCGTTCCCGTATGTAAAAATGCCCAGAAAAAGATGATCCCCCCGCAGGGAAGAATGCACCTGAATCGAATCGATAGGTTCCACTTTTGCCAGCATATCGCTGGCTGTAAGTGTTGTTTCTCCCACAGAAATGGAAACCATGTATTCTTTATTGTACTCTCCATGAAAAGTAATTCCTTCTTCAGGAATGTACAATCCGGTATTTTCCGGGTCTTCCGCAAGCTGAATCGTTTGTGGGGGCTGCGAATTGTCTGAAATAGTTACCACTGCACCGCTCACTCCTATGTAGGGTTCGGCAGAACTCACCGGTTGCGTTTTGTATAGAAAAACATACGGATTGTCTTCCGTGGTAATTTTGGCCTCAACGGCATACAGGCCCACATCTTCATCGCTTAGTTCGATGTCAATCACATCTTCACACGCATTCATCAGAATGAAAACGAAAGCCAAAAAGAAAATATATTTTGTTTGCATGATTCAAAATTTAAAAAGTGATGTTATAAGTAATGGCCGGAATAATGGTTCCGATAATGGAAAGACGTGTTCCCTCGGTTAAGGAAGGATTATCTTCATTCTGCCTGAAATAAATGGAATAGGCATTTCTTCGGGCGTACACATTGTAAAGTGAAACATTCAGCGAGCGTTTTACTTTGCGTGATTCATTCTTTTTCGGATTGTAGGTAAGGGAAAAATCAAGCCGGTGATAATCAGGAATCCGGTGGCCATTTCGTTCCGAATAGTAAAAAAGGGTATTGCCTTGCACATCGTATTTTGCCACCGGATACGTTACGGGGTTTCCGGTTGAAAATACCCAATTGGCAGCCAGCGACACCTGCCGATTCAGTTCATAATTTAACACCAGCGAGATATCGTGCGTGCGATCGTAAGTAGAAGGGTACTCCCTGCCGTCGTTGATCCCCGGTACTTTCCGCATCGATTTTGCCAGCGTGTACCCCAGCCAGCCTGTAATTTTACCTTCCTGTTTTTTAACCAGGAATTCCATTCCATATGCATAACCGCTGCCGGTTAACAGTTCGGTTTCCAGATCCTCGTTCAGAAACAACTCCGCTCCATCTTTATAATCCAGCACATTCTTCACGTCTTTGTAATAAACTTCGAGCGATGTTTCAAAAGCATTGTCAGCAAAATTCCTGAAATATCCTATGGCTACCTGATCCGAAATCAATGGTTTGATGTATTTACTGGTGGGCAACCAGATATCGAGCGGAGTGGGTGAATTGGTATTGGAAATCAGGTGAAGGTTTTGCACCATGCGGTTGTACGATCCTTTTACCGAACTGGTGCTCCCGGTCGTCAATTTAAACGAAACCCGGGGTTCGAAATGGACATAAGGCGAACCCATTTTTTCCCATTTCCCGTAAGAAGTTTCGCTAATAACTTCGTCATCATCGGGAGCCTCCGGTTTTTGATATTCCCGTACTTTCCCTTCCCCTATTTGCTGAAATACAGACAAACGCATTCCGTATTTAACCGTAAACAATGGGCCTATTTTTTGTTCGTTCGAAACATAAACCGCCCCGTCTAAAGCGTTGTAATTTGTAAGTTTCAGGGGTTCAAAAAATGAATTTTCGCCGGCATCTATATTTCCCGGTTCAAAATGGTGTTTTATAATATTTATTCCGAAGTTCATTTTATTATTTGAATCCAGAAACCACGTAAAATCTTCCTTAAAGTTGATATCTTCAATTTGTGAATTCCAATCGAACTGGTCGGCGGAAGTTCCCGGAACCCCCAGGTTATATCCGTAATTCGAATAGATGAAAGAGGTATTTGAAAAAAGCCGGCTTCCGAAAATATGATTCCAGCGCACGGTGGTGGTTAAATTTCCCCAATTCATGTAGAGCGATTCGCCCAGTTTGAAATAGTCGTCGCCGGTATAAGCCGAGATAAACAGACGGTCTTTATCCGAAAACCATATATTCGTTTTCAGGTTTAGATCGTAAAAATACAACTGATTGTCCTTCAACTCCTCAATTCCCATCATTCTTCCGACTACATCGGCATAGGTTCTCCTTCCCGAAACAATAAAACTCCACTTGTCTTTTATTATTGGGCCTTCCAGAGTCAAACGACTCGAAATATTCCCGATTCCTCCCTGTCCATGAAACTCGTTGATGTGGCCGTCTTTCATTCTGATATCAATAACCGAAGAGGCTTTTCCACCATATTGCGCGGGAATTCCGCCTTTGTACACCTCAATATCTTTGATGGCGTCAGAATTAAAAACCGAGAAAAACCCCATCAGATGTGACGCATTGTAAACGGGCGCCTCGTCCAGAATCAATAAATTCTCGTCGGGGCCGCCACCACGGACATATAAACCTGAGCTGCCTTCCCCGCCATTCTGAATTCCGGGCAGCAGGGTAATTGTTTTTAAGACATCCACTTCCCCCATAAACGAAGGAAGTTTTTTGACCAGCTTTACCGGAATTTTTTCCCTGCTCATTTCAGTACTTTCCACATTCCGGTCTTTCCGAATGCCTGAAACGATAACCTCGTTTAAACTCTGTACATCTTCCTCCAGTGAAATATTCAGTACCTGATCTTTTTGCAGTTCCAGTTGTACGGTGTGGGTTTGGTAGCCCATGTAGGAAAAATCGATTTTGTAGGTTCCGTCGGGAAGGGTCAGTGAATAAAAGCCGTATTGATTGGACGTGACTCCTGTTTGAAGTTGAGGAATGTAGCAATTAACGCCAATCAACGCTTCGCCGCTACCGGCATCTTTTATATAGCCGCTTACCGTGGAGGTTTGCGAATACACTTTCAGAAAAAGTGCTAATAAAAACAAAACCAAAAAAGTGTGTTTCATCATCATTTGTTTAATTGTTTCTACTGTCTATCGACAGAATTATTTCCGGAGGGTTGCACCCTTGTTTTCTGTTGGGCTCAAAATTGAGATTTGTTCAGGATGTTTCAAAAATAAATGTTATTGAACAGGCGCTTTTTATCGGTAAAACACCTTTTCCGTATTTTAAAAAAAGCGAACAAAAAATAGTTATTCTTGCTTTTTCCACCCGCATCATTTAATTTCGTTTTCTTATACTGTTGAAAAAAACAGTCACCACCCGTAATAAAAAAAACAACAATGAAATGTTCCACCGTCATTTTCCTGCTTCTCATCACATTAAATATTTTCGGGCAAACAAACCCCAAACTGCTTGTTTGGGTAACCGATGACACCCTGCTTGATAAGGAATACAAAGAGAGTTTTCTAAAATACGATTTTGGAGCGCTGTGGACAGAATTTGACAACCGCTACACATACGGAATCATCGGCAACCATTTTCAACGGCTTAAAATTAAAATTATCTGGGCAACCAAGGACTCGCTCCATCCTGAAATCTATCATATATACGGCAAGTCGATGGTAAAAGGCAATATTTGTTCGTTTAGCGGCACCATTGAAATCACTTCGATCCGGCTGTTTAAAAATCTTCATTACGGGGTTGATGAAGAATACAAAAACAAAGGGATAGAAAAGCAAGGTATTTTATCGGGAATATACCGCTTTGCCGAAGACAGTTTGCAAACACATGCCGGTATTTTTGAAGGCAGGCTGTCCACATTATGGTACCTGAACGAAGAGGGACAAATCGTGTACGACGCCATTGAACAGGCCTCCGACAATTACCGGAATAATCAGTTTGCCGGCACCTGGAAGGGGTATCATTCAACCGTTACAAAAATTTGCAACTGGGGTGATTTTAGGATCCCGCTTGCCGGGGGGCTCGACATGGGAGCAGGATTCTTTTCTCCCGCCGACGGGTATTTACAATATGGCTGGCAAAATTTGCGCCATGCCATTAACAATGACAAGCAGGCCATAAAAGAAGAATACCGGGAATGGTGGAAATAACAATTAATTGATTTTATTCGATAAAAAGCCCGACATTAAACAGCCCAAACAGATTGATTCCGGTTTTTTGTTCATTTGTCGGACGGAAGAATGGAAATTATTCTTATATTTTCCGAAAATAAAAAAACCGGAAATTAATGGACTTTCCTTTGTTTCACCTCGATTTCATGGGCAATCGTATGCTGGTTGCCATTATTGCTATTCTCCATGTTTTAATTAACCATGCACTGGCCGTGGGTTTTGCTCCGCTGGTAACAGTCCTTGAGTTCCGGGGCTACCTGAAAAGTAAAACCAAACCCAACGAAGGCAAAGCCTGGGATGAGATGGCCCGCAAACTCATGTTTTTCGCCTTTATTATAACCACATCGGTGGGGGCGCTAACAGGGGTTGGTATCTGGTTTGCCACGTCGCTGGCTAACCCGGCATCGCTGGGAAGCCTGATACGCGTATTTTATTTTGCCTGGTTCACGGAATGGATCATTTTCGTTTTGGAAGTAATTTTTATCATGATCTATTTCCTCACCTGGAAAAGGTCAAACGAATCGCCCCGGCGAAAACGGCAGCATATTTTATTTGGCGTATGGCTCAGTATTTTTTCATGGCTCACCATGGCCATTATTGTGGGCATACTCGCCTTTATGATGGACCCCGGAAGCTGGGTAGAAAAGAAATCGCTTGTTTCCGGTTTTCTCAATCCGATTTACCTTCCGCAGCTTATCTTCCGCACGCCAGTCGCCATGATGATGGCAGGGTGTGTAGCGCTCATGGTTACGGCCTATGTAATGAAGAAGCAGAATACATGGAAAACCGGAATAATGAAATACATCTCCTTTTGGATTTTACTATGGATGCCGCTTGCCGCAAGCGGGGCTTTTATTTACTACTGGCACATTCCCCGGGTGATGATCGGGAATCTTCCGGTAGCCATCGGAACCCAGCAGTTTCAAAACTGGTACGGTTCGCTGGTTACCGTTATGATTGTGGTCATTTCCATCGGATTTTTAGTGGGCATCCTGGGCACCTTTTCTCCCCGCCGCTTACCCAAACATTTACTGATTATCCCGGTTATTTCCTCCTTCCTGTTCCTCGGGGTATTCGAGCGGCTGCGCGAGTTTATCCGTAAACCTTATGTCATCGGGGAATACATGTATGCCAACGGAATCCTGGTCGAAGAATATCCACTCTACCAGCAAACCGGCTTACTGAAACACACCCCCTACTCTGCCCTGTCAGAAATAACGGAAGAAAACAAACTGCCGGCCGGTGAGGCGGTGTTCACCCTGACCTGCACCCGCTGTCATACTACACACGGCATCAACTCTGTGGTGAAAAGATTTGAACTGATGTACGGTACCGAGACCCCGCTGAATGAGGAGGCGATGAAAACATATATGAAAAATATGCACAACGTAAGGTATTACATGCCGCCATTTCCGGGCAACGATGAAGAACTGGGTGCACTCGCCGCCTGGATTGCCGAACAGCAAAGAAATCCAAAAACGCTGGAGGGGCCTCAAATCAAAGGGGTTGAGGTAAAAGAAATCGAATACAAACTTCAAAATTTAGAAAAATGATGGTTGCCATACTGACACAAATACCGATTCCGAAAGACATTCCCCTCCCACTGCCGCTTCCGGAATGGCTGCTGGTTTTTATCCTGGTCTTTTCATTTCTGCTGCACATCCTGTTCATTAACCTAATGGTTGGCAGCAGCATTCTCACTTTCTGGTACGAACTGCGCGGTAAAAAAAATAACGATTACGATCGGCTGGCACGTGAAATTGCAACAACAATCACGGTCAATAAAAGCCTGGCCGTGGTTTTAGGGGTTGCGCCCCTTTTGTCCATCAATGTGCTTTATACCCTTCACTTTTATTCATCCAACACGCTCACCGGTAATATCTGGATTTCAATAGTGCCCTGGGTGGCAGTGGCTTTTCTTCTTTTTTACCTGCACAAGTACTCCTGGGACAGACTGGCGGACAACAAGCCCCTGCACCTCAGCATTCTCGGTGCCGGCGTTATGAGTTTTCTGCTCATCCCTTTCATTTTCCTGACCAACATCAACCTGATGCTGTTCCCGGAAAAATGGGGCGAAATACAGGGATTCTTTGATGCACTGACTCTACCCAATGTTTTCCCGCGCTATTTTCACTTTGTGACTGCCTGCATGGCCGTTACCGGGTTATTCCTGGCCTGGTGGTTCGGGCGGAAAAAATTCAGGATGGAAGGAAGATTTGAAAATCTCACAAAGGCTGAAATAAAAAAACAGATGCTCAACCTGGCTCTGGCAGCCACGGGTTTACAGTTTATCTTCGGGCCATTGCTTTTTTTAACACTCCCTGCAAAAGGTGTAACCTGGGGATTATTTTGGGTAATACTGGCCGGGGCGACCATTGCCGTTATCGTGTTGGTACAGCTCTGGAAAATACTGAATAAAAAGACTCAAATTCCCGGCAAACGATTTTACCTGGTATTGGTATTATTTTCCTTTTTAGTAGCTTTTATGGGAACAGGCCGGCACCTTTACCGCGAAAATGCCCTGAAGACACACAAAAAGATGATGGCTGAACGAACCGCTGCCCATTGGGAAGCGGTAAGAAAGGCCCACGAGAACCTTTTGCTTCCGGAAATAGAAACCGAAAAAGAATCAGCTTTTCCCGGTCAGGATATTTTTCAAACCAACTGCGCAGTGTGTCATGCCGCCACCACCCGGCTTGTAGGGCCACCCATGACCGAAGCGTCAGAAGTTTATCAAAACGACATCTCCGGGCTGAAACAGTGGATAAAAAAACCGGGACGAAAACGCCTGGATTATCCGGTAATGACCGGTTTCCCACAGTTCACCGACCAGCAACTGACCGATGTAGCCAATTATGTGCTGGAGGAAAAGTGGAATTGAGAAAAGCAAAAGCCACTTTCTTAAAATAATACCTGGTTCCGGTTAAAACGACACGTGATTTTCGGGGGTCAAACGGAACAAGGTTAGGAGTAAAACCACATGTGATTTTCTTTCAGCCGGCAAATTCTCAGTTGTTCATACTTGCAAATACAAATTCTTAACTCTTTTACCCCAAGCCTTTATTCGTTTTATAGAGAGTTCTACACGGACAGGTAAATATCTTATTCATAAACGAAAAATATAAACATCCTATTTACACCAACCTAACGGTCAATCCTGATTTTTACTTTTCGTCAGATCCTAGATCTTGTAAAAAATGATGGGCAATTTTAAATACCGGCATATCGGTTTCTAAAGTGTGGTTTACAGCGTATGCAACAACTAAACTTTCATCAGGATAAATGAGGATTGCAGCTCCACCTCCTGTAACACCTCCACCACTTCCATAAAATTCTCTTCCTTTTTTATCCTGCATTATCAACCAACCATTGGCCATTTCAGATTTAAACCCTCCGTAAAGATCGCACGGTTCAAAAAAATTTTCTCTAAACTCTTCGTTAAAATATTCCGACTCCAGAATAGCCATTCCCAATTTTACCAAATCTTCGGTATTCGATAAAATACCTTTAGAAGGCGCCTTGTACCTCAAATCCCGAAACGGTGCATTAATATTTTGCCCCATCAGATTGTTATTGTAAAAATCTGCCCTACCGCTAATTATAGCAGAGGGATTGTCGATAAGAGTATGGGTTAAATTAAGCGGCTGGGTTACATATTCTTTTAATAGTGTCAGAAAATTCTTGTTGGTTGCTTTCTCCATAACGGCCCCAAGCAGATTAGAATTAAACATGCTGGATTCCTGAAACCATCCTGGAGGATTAGTCAATGGATCATTCATGAAATCCTTAAGTCCATTTTGAATAGTAATGTTTAATCCGGGTATTTCGGTTTCTCCGGGTTCTTCCTTTCTAATACCTGATGTATGATACGGCAAATGTTTTATTGCAAGCTTAAATTCCGTTGGCGGATATTCAGGAATATAATGCTGAACTGTTGAATCAGGATTCAAAATGCCTTCTTCTACCAATTTCAAATAAATTATATTCGTAAATATTTGAGAAACATCTCCAATTCTAAGTTTATTTTCTCGAGTCATAGGTACATCTAATTCTTTTGAGGCCAGACCAATCCCCTCAGAATAGATTACTCTATTATCTTTTGCAATAGAAATGGTTGCACCAGGAATATAATTTCTGGTAATATGTAATGCGATATCTTTTCGTGTCTGTTTTATTTCCTCTATGTATGATTTATCATAAATGACATTCGCCTGTTTTTTTTCGCATCCCCCTAATACCAACAATAAGGTGCTAAAAATTAAACAAAAAAAGATTTGTTTCATTTATCAATACATTGATTTGTTATTTGACAAAAAGTTATAAAATAACTATTCATAAACTGAACATTTGAATATTCCATTATATTAAAAGGGTGCCCGCAACCGAGCACCCTTACTATCTAGACTAACTAAGTTTGCCTACTAAGCTAACTTATGAAATAACTTTTATTCAGGTGGTTCCACAGCATATTGCGGATCTGTATTCGGAACACCTGCAGGTTGAACCACATGCGTTAAAGGTTCAATGTTATTTTCAGAACCTTCGTAGCCAGTGGTCTGATTTAATACAGCACCAACGTTTCCAATAAGAAAAGGTTCGTAAACCGGCCACCAGATGTGTTTTGGTTCCATTGTATATTTCACACCATAAGAAAACCAGGGAACTTGATCGCGGAAGAAATTGTTTACTTCCATCTGCCTGTCGTAATAAAAACTATTTGCAGACAACGATTTTTCAATATCATTTCCGGAAATTGAGTAGGTTTTTCCCTTGTAGGGTTTTCCGGTTTTGGCGAAAATAACCGACCAACGAACCATTTCGTCATGACGATATTCTTCGCCATACAATTCACGAGCACGCTCATCAAATACCATTTCTATGCCCATTTGCTGTGCATCTGCAACATTAAATACTACTTTAGCATTGGCGCGCTCACGAATGGTATTCACATCTTGAAGCATACCAGCCCAATTTTCTTGCCATGCTCTTGCTTCAGCGCGAAGCAAATAAGCCTCCGCTTTTCTCAATATATATATAGGTGCTCTTCCACCGTGCTGTCTTCTGACATTATCTTCGTAGTTTTGCGACCAGAATTTGTACAGTGGGAAACTGTACCAGCAACGGATGGTGTCCTCGCAAAGAAGGCTTCCGTCGTCAGAGAAAAGCTGAGCATTCTTCCTGTAGTAAGGGGAAGTGCCGTTTAACGGTTCATAGTCATAGACTAAATCTTCCATCCAGAAAAAGTTTCCTGGTTTGTGACGGTAGTCCTGGTAATCTGTTTCACCGTTATAGTTCCAAATTTCATATTCACCATAGTTTGTTGGTCCGGCAAACCCCTGTCCACGTCCAAATTTCAACATCATTAAACCTTTATACCCCTGGTCTGCTTCAAAGCCAATTTTACCATCAGGAGTAAAAGCCCTACCGGTTTTTGTACCAAAGTTAGGCCCCCAGGTACGAACAGAGGCTGACTCTCTGATTCTACCATCGAGGAAAGGCGCATTTACCATTAACCATATACCTTCAGGATTTGTTAGTTTTTGGGTACCATGTTCTGTAGCTAACGGATTAGGTTCTCCATCATAATTGGTATGTAAAACATTTATGGCATCGGCGGCTACAATCGTGCGTCTTCCCGGAAAATATAATTCCTTGGCTTTTCCACTTCCTTCCCAGCCTTGTTCGTGGTACGGATTTATCATGTTACCAACCATAACCGAATCCCTGTCAACCATCGCATCGGTAAACAACTGCGTTTCTGAGCTGTTGATAACTGCGTCCATTTGTGCTTCGGCTTTACCAAACTCAGTGTTAAGCATGTAATACTTCGCAAGCAACATTCTTACAGCAGAATTTGGTGCTTGTCCTTTTGGAAGTTGACTAATTGGTTTTACGTGTTGAACTGCAAATTCGAGGTCGCTAATCATCTGATCCCAAATCCCCTGCATGTGAAACACTTTAAAATCCTGGCGTGCTTCAGAAACCACATTCAAGGGGAATGCAACGTTTCCGAATTGCATCGTTAACTGCATGTAGAAAAAGGCGCGCAAAAAGTAAGCTGTCCCTAACAAGTGGTTTCTTTCCGGATCGGATTCTCCTTCTGCCCAATCAGGAATGTCGATATAATCGATAACGGTATTACATGCTTTAATTGCCTTGTATCCATTTTCATAGGATTCAACACTTCTTCCTGCCGGCCCCTGGTTGTTGTTATAAGGCGTAAAATAGGTTACCAGGTCGGCATAAGAGTTTTGGGCGTCGGTTTTACTAACACTTGTAACATCACTCATATTGTGATTAAACTGTAGTTCTCTGCCATCACCTTGTACCTGATCAAAAACATAATATATGGCATCATCTATTGCTGCCTGCAAACCAGCAGCATCTTTGAATGTATTTTGTGGACTGAGGAATGACATTGGCTCTTCCACTAAAAATTCATCGTTACAAGACATGGTAAAGGTTAAAAGTAACACCAGTACTAACCCTGCTATATTCTTATTTTTTTTCATCTTTTAATTTTTAGAATTTAAATATACTTTAATTTCTTATGATGATTTAGAAAGAAAAGTCAACACTAAAGGACCAAGTCCTTGGCATTTCCAAACGCGACTCCGGATCTCCATCGTACCATTCTGTGAGTACGAATACATTTTCGGCATTAAATGCTACACGCGCACGGCTCACTTTTATCGTTTCCAAAACATTCGACGGGATATTATATCCAAGCGAAAGGTTTTGTAAACGTAAATAGTCTCTTGGCACATAAATTTGCATATCACTATTAAGGCGAATGGAATTTATCCTCGCAAAATCTTTCGTTTGATTTTGTGGCGTCCAGTATTTAAATTTACTGTACCAATTGTGGTTTTTAATCAAAGTCTGATCCACGTTAAACGGATATGAACTTTCTCCTTTGTAACCTAATTTACTTAAGAATACAACACCCATATCAAAATTTTTCCAGGTAAAATCGTTACGCATGGTTAAGTACCATGGGTTTTTAGATAGTCCCTGGAAGACTTTATCATCGGTATTCAACACACCGTCTCCGTTTTGGTCAACAACCCTGAAATCGCCTGGTTGAAGTCCCCATTTTTCAGCTTCATCAGCTTCATCAGTGCTGTAAACATCGCCCATTTCAAAGTTCCAAATGACGTCTTTGTTTTCCCCAATAAACCAGCCATTATCGAAATCATCAGGCTCAGCCATGTAGGTATTCCCGTCTGCATCGGTCATTTCAACTAACTCACCTGTTAGCGAAATAATCTCATTCTGATTGTATGAAACATTTAAACTGGTAGTCCACCTGAAATTACTGTTTTCAATATTAACAGAATTAACAGATAAATCGAATCCACTGTTTTTGAGGCTACCCACGTTGGTTGTAATTTCGTTGAACCCTGTTAGAACAGGAAGTTTTTTGTTCAATAATAAATCTGTTGTTTTCGAAGAATAAATATCTAACGCACCTGTCAAACGACCACTCCAAAGGCCGTAATCAATTCCAAGGTTAAAGGCATTGTTTTTCTCCCATGCCAGGTTTGGATTTGCTATTCTCTCAATTGTTAAGCGGTTGGCTGGGAAAAAACCTCCTGACCAGTTCAGAATTTTATTTCGTTCTAAATTGGAATAAGCCGCATACGAGCTAAGACCACTACTGTTCCCGTTTACTCCCCAACTGGCACGAACTTTCAGAAATTCCAACCAGTTTGGCCGGCCCGCCATAAATGCTTCGTTGGTCAATGTCCACGCTGCTGAAACCGATGGGAAGGTTGCATGCACATAGTTGGCACCAAAACGGGAATAACCATCCTGACGGATAGATGCTGATAAATTGTATCGGTTGCTGTATGAATAGTTCACACGTCCCATTAGTGCAGTACGGGTAGTCCCCTGATCATCAGAACCTACAACAGGAAAAACACCGTATCCAATACCATGATATCCCAGCGCTTCGGTTGGTTGCAAATCCGAATTCCGTGCATCGGTGTACCAGCTCTGGTTACGTTCAGCATTTACAAGGCCGGTTGCAGCAATCCGATGTTCATCAAACTGCTTATCCCAGGTTAAAATATTATCAAATTGCCATTCATATGTTTGATTATGGCGTCTGCGTACTTCACCACCGTGTCCCCATTCGGGGTTGCTGCTGTCCTCATAATAGAACCTTCTTCTGAAATCTAATCGCGTCGTTATTTTTGTTTCAAAAGAAATTCCAAACGGAAGACTTAGTTTGGCAAACATGGTTGGAAATAAACGATACCTGTCATATTTCCTTGTAGTATAGGCTGGTGGAAGGAACATGTTACCGCGATTTGATCCTGAAAGATTTTGTTTCAGGTATATATTATCGTATAGATAAACATCATCACCAGTTTGCTGAATTTCATCGTCATACCAAACCCTGGCTTCCCATGGAGTATCGTAGGGTGAAGCTGTACGATAACCGCCGTTTTCTATTCCATTATCCTCCCACGAACCTGGGCCCTCATCCTGGTAGGTAAAGTTGGCATATACACCAGCATTCAAAAAGTCGGTCACTTTTACATCGAGGTTTAAACGCGATGTAATGGCTGTATATTTTTCATCCATTTTAAGGCTTTCGCTATCTACAAATCCTAATGACCAGTAGTAAGACACATTCTCATTTCGACCTGATACGCTCAGATCATAATCTTGCCGTTGCCCGGTATGGAACAAAAAATCCTGCCAGTCAAAGTCCCTGCCATTCTGGAAATGCATTATTTCATCGCTATCGAGTCCCAGTGTTTGTAACCACCTTTCATTTATTACATCCTGGTTGGTTTCGCCGGCAATACCACTTGCTTCTTTCCATGCCTCCAAATCACCACCCGATAATTTACGTGGATCGTCGTAAATTGACCAAGATTCCTCAATAGTGCCGCTAAGAGATTCCTGCACATCCGTGAGCCATTTTAACATTGGCTCACCAGTGTAGGTCTCGTTTCTTTCACCTTTGGTTACCAAACCATATTTGGCCGAAACCCTGATCTGAGGTTTACCCAACTTACCTTTTTTGGTAGTAAAAACAATTACTCCATTAGATGCACGCGAACCATAAATAGATGCGGCGCTGGCGTCTTTCAACACATCAACACTTGCAATATCGTTTACGTTAATTTCAGCAATATCGCCGTTAAAGATAATCCCATCCAATACAATCAACGGACGATTTCCCGCTTTCTCATCATCGTCGTCCGATTTAATGGTATTGTCTCCACGTACCTCAAATTCAGGCGTATTTTTCGCACTGGTACTGTACCCCACTTTCAAACCAGGTACAGCAGAACGCAGAAGTTCTTGCACGTTAGTTGGCTGATATTTAATTAACTCTTCAGCCTGCACATTTACAATGGAGCCGGTCAGGTCCCTTTTTCGTGCTGTACCATAACCAATAGCTATCACTTCATCAAGGCCGATGGCATCAGTTTGCATAGTGATATTAAGGATCGTTTGATTACCAACAACTATTTCCTGGGCTTTCATTCCCACAAAAGAGAAAACAATAGTGGCATTATCCGGCACACCGGATAGGGTAAAATTTCCGTCCACATCGGTAACGGTACCTGTTGTTGTACCTTTTACAACCACAGTTACCCCTGGCAAAGGCTGACCAGAGGCATCCTTTATTGTTCCTGTCACCTGATTCTCTTGTTGCGCAATGAGTTTTTGTTTTTCCAGTGGTTTCTTCTCCTCTGTCTTTTTAATAACCACTACCTGATCATCCACCTCATACCCAAAACCATATGGAACGACTACATGGTCTAAGACCTCTTCCAGTCTGACTTCCTTCATATCAAGGCTCACCCTGGGAACCTTTTTTAACAGATCGGAACGGTAAAGAAAATAAAACTCGCTTTGCTCTTCAATTACTTTCAATACAGATTCAACAGGAGCATCTTTCAACTTCAAATTAAGTCTGGTCTTCTGGGAGTAAACACTTGCAGAAACCTGCATCAACCCAGCAAATAATAGTATTGCCGTTATCCTTGCCATAAGGAACAATTTTTTCCATCCCGTAAACGGAATAATGATACATCGACTTTTTTTCATAAGTTTACAACGTTAAATGAAACATTTAGTAATTTACTATTTGTTTGAACGGGAAGTGTTGACGGCACTTCCCGTTTTTCTTTGAGAATTATTTACTTCACAATAATTTGACGGTCTTTTATAATAAATTCAACTTCATTTGTTTTTTCAATTTTTTTCAGAATTTCTCTAAAATTATCATACCTCCTCAAATTACCGGTGAACCGGTAACCTGAAGCTTTCTCTGAGTTAAAAAAGATATCCACATCGTACCATTTGGACAACGTTTTCATGATATCAGACAACGATTCATTTTCAAATACAAAACGCCCTTCTTTCCAGGCAATAAACTGATATGGATCAACCTTCTTTTTGGAAAACGTTCCTTCTTCCTTTTCAAAACGACATTGGTCACGGGGCAGAAGCAATTGTTTCATTTCCGGCGATTTATCCAGGGTCACTTCAACTTTTCCTTCTACAAGTGTGGTAAGAGCAAACGCATCTTCCGGAAAAGATGAGATATTAAATTTAGTACCAAGCACTTTGACTATCTGTTCTCCGGAAGTAACCCGGAACGGTGCATCTTTATTTTCCGTCACCTCAAAATAAGCTTCACCCGTTAGTTCCACTTTTCTTTCCTCTTTTTCAAAGTGGATAGGGTAACGAAGTGTCGTTTCTGAATTTAGCCAAACTTTTGTTCCATCCGATAATACAAGGAAATATTCGCCTCCCCGGGGAACTTCCAAAGTATGGAATCGAACCTCTCCCTCTTCGGGAGTTACTGCAATATATTCAAGTTTGTCCCCGGTATTTTTTATTTGCGCCCCTCCTTCAGAAAAAACCTCTTCACTATTTTCAGAAAGCCCGTAAACCTCTCCATTGTCTAAAATAAGTGTAGCCTTACTACTCCCAGGTTTAATAGGGATATCGACTTCTTCAACAACAGATTGTTTTTCAAACCTGGGCAAAATAAAATAAATGGCAGTAGCAAGCACAACTCCTAATAAAGTGAATGAGGCATAAGAAAGCAGACGGGAATATTTGTTTCGCCGAAGTTTTGTTTTTCGTCCAAAGTCTTTCCAACCCCGGTCAATATCTTTTTTTTCATTTTTAAACGAGGAACCGTCTGCATAAAACCGTTTGACACTTTCATAAAACTTTCGGTGATCTGCACTTTCTTCCAACCACTGATTCAAGAATGCTTGTTCTTCGTCAGAAATAGTATAATGAATCTGATTCCAGATAATTTCAAAATCGATTATAGTGACAGTTTTAGGCATATTAAAAGGTTCTCAATATTAAGACACATCAAATCCAAAAAAAGGTGACAAAAACAAAAAAATTATAGAAAAAATTTAATGGAGGTTGATTCAAGCAACAGATTACGAAGCTTTTCTTTGGCTCGCTGTATTTGTGTTTTAACCGTGTTTTCAGAAATTTTTTTTTCGGTGGCAATTTCCCGGTATTTTTTCCCATCCACATATTTTAACCGAAAAAGGGAAGCCATTTGAAGGGGTAATCTTTCTATCGCCTTCTCAATATGCATGATAATCTCAGGATCAAGCCAGGTTGCAGAATCATCGTCATTTAGCATACTTTCAAGATAAAGTAACTTGTGTTTATCCTGAATGTGAATATCCCTCAGATAGTTTAAACAACGATTTTTTACAGACTGATAAAAATAAGCCTTTATGGATTGTTCAATCTTTATCAAATCTGTTCTTTCCCAGAAATAAATAAGCAAATTCTGAACAATATCTTCACAAACCTGTCTATCAAAAACGAATCCTTCGGCATACCTTACCAAATGAGGATAATATTCATAAAACAATGATTCGAATACTTTCCTGTTCCGATTCTTTATTTCATTCAGTAATATCCTGTCTTCTATTTTCACTGCCTGAATTGGGTTATAAATTTTATGTAAAACTCACAAATATATTATACTTTTCTAATTTCATTCTCAAAAATTACACGTTAATGTTTACAAGTATTGCCCCCAAAGGAATTTATCTTCCACCTTTCGTTAGAGCACAACATTGTTTTTTCCCAATTTTAAATATCTTTAGCGCAAAGCCAGCAAAAATTGTATAAGAAGAGAATCATGAAGCATGTAGTTTTAATTTTAGGTATCCTCATTTCAGTTCAGTTTTCCAGTGCCCAGTTTGGGGGAGAATTTAAGCCCAATTATGACGAAAGCAAGGTTCCTGAGTTTGAAGTTCCTAATCCTTTAAAGTCGTTCAGAAAGAGAAAAATAAAAAATGTAAGGCAGTGGGAAAAAATTCGTCGGCCGGAACTGTTGGATTTTTTCACGCACAATGTGTATGGAAAAATTCCGGGAGAGTTGAAAATTGAATCGTGGGAAGTGGTGGAACAGAGTAACAATGCCCTTAACGGAAAAGCACGTCGCAAACAGGTGGATTTGATTTTCAGCAAAAACGGTCATAGGCTCTTCTTCAATATTCTGATTTATCTCCCTAAAAATGTGGAAAAAGCACCTGTGTTTCTGGGGTATAATTTTTACGGAAACCATACGGTTACAAACGATGTGCATGTCCGTATTTCAGAGGCCTGGGCAAGAAATAACCCCTCCTTTGGTATTATCCACAACCAACTAACGGAGCAATCGCGCGGAGTAAGGGAAAACAGATGGCAACTTGAAAAGATACTGGATGCCGGCTATGGGCTGGCTACCATTTTTTATTGTGAGGTTGATCCAGATAAAGACGATTTCTCGAACGGGATTCATCCTTTACTTTATACCGACGGACAACAAAGGCCGGCATATAATGAATGGGGCGCAATTGCTGCCTGGACCTGGGGACTAAGCCGTGCCATGGATTATTTTGAACAAGATGATGAAGTGGATGAAAATAAGGTGATTGTTTTTGGCCATTCAAGACTGGGAAAAACTGCGTTGTGGGCCGGCGCTACCGACCAACGTTTTGCCGCTGTAATTTCCAACAATTCCGGATGTGGTGGAGCAGCGCTTTCCAAAAGACGGTTTGGTGAAACGGTTGCCCGTATTAACAGAAGTTTCCCTCACTGGTTTTGCCGGAATTTTATGATTTTCAATCAAAACGAAGAGTCGCTGCCTGTTGACCAGCACGAATTGATTGCTTTGATTGCCCCGAGACCTGTTTATGTGGCCAGTGCAAAAGAGGATCTGTGGGCTGATCCCAGGGGAGAGTTTCTTTCCGCCTATTATGCCTCACCTGTTTACAATCTGTATGAAAAAGAAGGAATACCTTCCAAAGAAATGCCCGACGTAAACCAGCCTGTTCAAAATACGGTGGCTTATCATATTCGTACAGGGAAACATGACGTAACTGAATTTGACTGGGAACAATATATTTTATGGGCTGACAAGGAACTTTTTAACAAGTAAAGCGGGCAAACCAGTATTGTCCTTGCTGAATGATAATAACCTGGTGACGTTAGCAGACTAAAATCGCCAGAACCTTTTAGCCTGAATATCTGTAAAACAGACAAAACCAAAATGATAAAAAAATGAAAATAAGTCTTCTCTCTTTACTCATCCTTATGGCAGCTTGGTCCTGTAAAAATTCAGCACCTGAAACGCAACCTTTGTTTAACGGTACCGACCTCACCGGATGGCATGTGGATGTTCCGGCGATGGATGAAAACCCTGACACTATTAATCCCTTTATTGTACGCAACAACATGCTGGTTAGTCTGGGAACTCCGGCAGGCCACCTGATTACTGATTCGGTTTACCAAAATTACAGGCTGGAAGCAGCGTACCGCTTTGCCGGCAAGCCCGGGAACTGTGGTGTACTGGTGCATGCCTCCACTCCCAGAGCGCTCTACAAAATGTTCCCGAAATCGCTTGAAGTACAGATGATGCACGAAAATGCAGGAGATTTCTGGTGTATTGTGGAAGACATTACCGTTGCAAATATGGAGAAACGTCGCGGTCCAAAAGAAGAGTGGGGAATTACCGAAGGGAAAAAACGCCGTATTTTAAACCTGACCGACGGCTCGGAAAATCCAGTGGGAGAATGGAACAACATGGTGATAGAGTGTGTGAATGATGAAATAAAAGTCTGGGTAAATGGCGAATTGGTTAATCATGGCTACAACTGTACCGCTACAAAAGGACAGATTGCTGTCCAGGCAGAGGGCTCCGAGGTGGAATTCCGGAAGTTGGAATTGACTCCTATTTCAGAAATATCTGATTCGGTAGGATCAGAGTAAAAGGTGCGGCTTAATCTGGCAGAATGAAAACTGGCGACTACGAAGGTACTGTTCAGCAAAATTTATATACACAAATAACATAAATGGGAATACTTAATTTTCCGCACCCATGATGGACAAAACAGCGCTTGCAATTAAAGTAAAACAACGCTACGAAAAAACATGGCTCGGCCAAAAAGGAGTGGTGGCTGTCGGCATAGGCAAGGTAGGTAACAACATCGGGATTGTTGTGTCTGTGGAAAACAGCACAGATCTGGCAACTATTCAAATACCCGATACGGTGGAAGGAATACCGACCAGATTGCAGGTTACCGGCCCATTCAAATCCCTTTAGAAGTTACCATGTCACCCCCAAAACTTTTTTCCCATTTCCTAATTTTCCACTCTGAAACGGTATTCACCTGATCCAAGAAATACCTGTAACCGTCCGTTCTCCGTCTTTACATCCGAAATACCAGCCACGTTGCCATTAAAACGATTATTCTCCCAAATTTTTGATTCGCCCTCCCAAACGATTACATCTTTATCCCCTAACAAAGGGATGGCCAATGTTGCGGTAGTATTTGCCGGGATCGAAACCTGATGGACAAATGAGCCCGGTTCCTGTTTCCAGTTTGAGGCAACCGTTCCGGCAACGGTTTCCACTGTGGCATTTACAAATTTCAGTTCGTGGGGAACATACGGTTCAATATGAATATTCTGATACCCTTTCTCCGTATTTCCTTCCATCGGAGATTGAATTCCTGCCAAAAACTTGTAGAAATATTCTGTTATTGAGCCAAACATCTGATGGTTGTGCGAATGCTCCCCCGACCATTTTTCTATCAGTGTGGTGGAGTTATTATTAATCCAGTAACCAAAACTGGGGTACGTGGTTTGCGCAGCTACCCGGTATGCCAGTTCATTCTCGCCTCCCATTACTAAAACGGGCCATAAATATTTTGTGCCTATAATTCCCGTATTCAGGTGATTTCCCCTTTCTTTAATATCCTTCACCACCGTTTGAAATACTTTTTCCCGGTATCCTTCCGGTACAAGGTCGCCCACCAGTGCCAGCAACTGATAGGTTTGGTAAGTTTCCTCTGTCCCGTACAATGCTGTTTCCGGATCAAAAAACTTCCGGTTGAAATTATGTTTAACGGTGTCAGCCAATGCCCTGTAATAATCTGAATCTTCTGAATGGCCTAAAATTCCGGCAATTTTGGAAAGCAACACACTGTTAAAATAGTAATAAAAAGTATTCACTACCGCGTGGTTCGGACAATCGTTCTGCCCCGGCGCACACCACTCGCCAAGTGAGTACCAGTAGCCATCAAAATTGTCGATAATGAAGGGCTCCGAAGGATCCTCATCTTTACTTCCCAGGTTTTTTAAATAGTAAAGGTATTCCTTCATGTTGGGATAGTGTTCCTTCAGTACACGCGTATCATTGTAATAATGATGCATCCACCAGGGAATTAAAATGTAAGCACTTCCCCAGGCTACACCACCTCCCATACCGCCCACCAAAGTGGGTGAGGTATTGGGAATCCGTCCGCTATCCTCCTGTGCACCCCGCATATCGTTAAGCCACTTCGTATAAAAAGAGGCCATTTGAAAATCGTGCATCGATGTTTCCGCAATCACCTGGCCGTCTCCGTTATAGGCACCTTTTTCCCGGTGCGGGCAATCGGTCGGGTAACTGTGTGTATTCCCCTTTTGAGACCACACTCCTGCACGGAAAACCTGGTTCAGCAAAGTATCCGATGACGCAAATGTTCCGTTCCGTTCTATCGCCGAACGAACTACCCGACCTTCCACTTTCAAATGCTCCGGATTTTTATTATCACCGGTGGTCACTTCAATATAGCGGAAACCCGTATAGAAAAATCGGGGTTCATACGTTTCCGTCTCATTACTTTTGAGGGTGTAATCAGTCCAGGTTTGCGCATGATATTTATACTTAGTACTGAGTCTGTCACCTTCCTCCAGCGGTTTGGGAAAAAGCGAGTCGTTGAGTGTTTCTGCACCCCGGATACGAATTACCAGGCCGGGGGCTCCTTTTACTTCCACTTTCCACCAACCTGCAATATTCTGCCCCAAATCATATAAAAACACTCCCGGTTCGGGATTAATTTCTTTCACTGGCTGAATAGTTTTGGTAACCTTTATGGCCGGCATCAGTTGCGACTTCAAGGTTCCTCCGGGACCTTCTGACACGGTTACCGGCTGCCAGGTTCCATCATCAAATCCGGTGGATGCCCAGTCTGCAACCTCTTTGCGGGCATCGTAATCTTCCCCGCCGTAAATATTGTTGAAGGTAATCGGACCTGGTTTTGTTTTCCATGTATCATCGGAAATAATTACATCCTGACTACCATCGGTATAGGTTATCATTAACTGCATCAAAAAAGCGGGATTTCCAAAGGTAGCGCCTCCCCCGCCCCAGCTCCACCGCCCTTCAACTTTACGCATATTCCATGCTCCGTTGCCCAACATGGCACCGGCCACATTCGCTCCTTTTTTAAGCATTTCACCAACATCGTATGTAGAATATATAATAGTTTTATTGTAATCGGTAATGCCCGGATCCAGTACATGATCGCCTACCTTCCTCCCGTTAAGGAAAAATTCATAATAACCACAGGCCGTAACAAAAGCCACAGCCTGTTCTATTTCTTTTTCCACCTGAAATCTTTTGCCCAACAGCGGGCTTGAGTGCACTATTTCTTCCTGTGTGGTAATCCATTTTGCCTGCCATTCTGTTTCATTGAGAATTCCTGTATGAAACATAGCCGGATCACTCCAGGCAAATTTATCTTCATCAAGCCATGTACAAACTCTCCAGTAATATTTTTTGTTGCTTAGCAGCGGTAATCCTGTATATTCCAGGTTTACCGTTTGACTTCCCGATATTTTGCCGGTATCCCAAACCGAGCCATTTTTCTTTTCCACTTCTTCCCTACTCTCTCCAATAATCAGCCGGAACGCAGACTGAGAAACGCCCCGCTGTTCCGAATTTAACTTCCATGAAAAACGAGGCTGCGGAACATCAACACCCCATGGGTTGCTGCAGTACTCTACCGTTAAACTGTCAATTTTCAGACTTACAGGAGCATCGCAGGCTGTTAAAAAGAGAAACAAAAAAGCAAAAACCGGGGTTAACTTTCTAATGGGAAGCGATAAATCAATGTAGTTCATAGTTTTAAGAAATAGATTTTTAAAATGATTGCCCGCAGTAAAGATGGAACATACAGGCTTATTTTATGATACGTTAAAAATAACCAAAAAAGCGGACAAACAATCCAATGTGCAAAACAACAAACGATCTACCTGTGCCACATTTACACAACACTTTCTTGTCCGAATGAATCTGCAATGCGCCCCATCATAACTCCACCGGGAGTTTTTTTGACAATTCAATTTTATCTGGTGTAACGGTTGCCTGCATGGCAATCACCTCTACGCCGGCAGCAACCGCTTCGCGTAGTGTCGAGGCATAATTGGGGTCGATTTCCTCAGCAGGGGCAAAAATCTCCACATCTGAACGCTGCACAATATAAAGCATCACAGCACGCATTCCCTGTTTTTTTACCTCCATAAGTGTTTTCAGGTGCTTCTGCCCGCGGGTGGTAACAGCATCCGGAAACAAAGCGAAATTGCCCTCTTTCAGCGTCACATTTTTCACTTCCACAAAACATGTTTCGGTGTCGTTCTCAGCAAAAACATCAAAGCGCGAATCTCCGAACTTTACTTCCCGCTTTACCGTTGTATAATTTCCCAACCCCGGGATGGTTCCTTTCACAATAGCATCAAAAGCCAGTTTATTTGGGTTTCCGGTATTTATTCCGACCCAGTCGCCGTTTATTTTTATCATCTCCCAGGTAAATCGTGTTTTTCGCTTTGGATCGTTTACCGGCGACAAATAAACCTCGGCTCCGCGTTCGATGCAACTTTTCATGGAGCCGGAGTTCGTACAATGTGCAATTACCTGCTCTCCGTTATCCAGTTTTACATCAGCCAAAAAACGTTTATACCTTTTAATAAGCGTTCCGCGAATTAATTTTTCCTGAAATTTCATACCTGTCCCCTTCTCATTAAACATTAAACATCAAACTCAAAGCTGAGTACGGGCAAACGGAACCGCATCCTGTCCTGCAAATTCCCCGTTCAGGTACTTGTAATATCCCGTAATGGCAATCATTGCTGCATTATCCATGGTGTATTCAAACTTGGGAATAATCAAGTTCCACCCATGCTTGTTGGCATTTTCCTGCAAGGCAGTTCGTAACCCTGAATTGGCCGACACTCCACCGGCAACCGTAATTTCCTTCACCCCGGTTTGTTTGGCTGCTTTTTTCAATTTATTCAGTAAAATATCGATAATTGTAAACTGCAGGGAAGCACAAAGATCGGCCTGGTTCTCTTCAATAAAGTTTTCATTTTCTTTCAGATTATCTCTCAAAAAGTAAAGGAAACTGGTTTTCAGCCCGCTGAAACTGTAATCCAGACCGGAAATCCTGGGTTTGGCAAAGTTGAAACGGTGCGGATCTCCCTGTTTTGCCAGCCTGTCTACATGCGGGCCACCGGGATAAGGCAGTCCCATCACTTTGGCACATTTGTCGAAAGCTTCGCCAGCGGCGTCGTCAATAGTCTGACCAATCACTTCCATATCAAGGTAATCACGAACGAGAATAATCTGTGAATTTCCTCCTGAAACCAGCAGGCACAAAAACGGAAACTTCGGCGGATTGTATGCTCCGTCTTTTTCCTTAATAAAAAGGGCAAGTACATGTCCCTGGAGATGGTTCACTTCGATAAGCGGAATACCGGCAGCAAGGGAAAACCCTTTGGCAAACGAAGTGCCTACTAGCAAAGACCCCAGCAGTCCCGGCCCGCGGGTGAAGGCCACCGCTGAAATGTCGCTTTTTTCGATTCCCGCACGGGCAATGGCCCTGTCAACTACCGGAATAATATTTTGCTGGTGCGCTCTTGAAGCCAATTCGGGTACTACCCCGCCATATTCTTCATGCACTTTCTGACCGGCCACCACATTCGATAAAATAACCCCGTCGCGAATAATAGCAGCAGCAGTATCGTCGCACGATGATTCGATACCCAGGATAGTAACATTGGCATCTTTTTTGTTTTTTATACTGAAGTTTTTCATGTTTTTATCGTTGCATATTTTTATCGTAAAACATGAAACCTGCCATTATAAAAATCCAGCTTTGTGTAAAACTTTTACTGATGGCTCGTTTCATTCTTACATGATTTAAAAAGTAACCTTATTCCGGGAAACTTTTATGAAAATTATTAAACGACTACGGTTAATAAAACAACCATATTATTCCTAATTTTGTTCCCGGAAAAAGCTATGTTCGTCTCATAATTTAAAAAGGGCAAAATTATCAAAAAAGGCCGGAAAATAGCGCTCCTGATTTTGGTGTTCCTCCTCAGTCTGACAGGAGGAGCTTATTGGGCGCTCCAAAACAGCGGAGTGCAAACTTATCTCACCCGGCAACTGGCCGATCATTTATCAAAAAAAATAAATGCCAATATTCGAATTGGGAAGGTAGATATTGCCTTTTTTCGAAGTGTAATTCTGGAAGATGTACTGGTAGAAGATCAGCAAGCAGATACCCTGCTCTTTGTACAATCCGTTTCTGCTCAAATTGATACCTTAAAAATCAAAAAACGCAAAATTGCTTTCAGGCAACTTACATTTAATGGAACCATTGTGGACGCAAGACGCGATTCAGCCAACCGGTTCAATTTTAGTTTTATAATTGATTCGCTGAAGTCTCCCCACGAAAAACCCCACGACTGGCAATATAGCTGTAAACAGTTCAGTTTTGATAATGCGACTGTGGTCTACAGGGATCTGCACCAGCAGGAGCCTCAAACCCTAAGTGTAGAGGATCTTCATTTTGCCGTTTCCGATTTTTACTTTCTGAAAGATTCACTGCGGCTGAAAATCAACCAGTTTACACTGAACGACGGCAAAGAGTTCAGCATACGAAACCTGCATTCTTCCCTCCTTTTCAGCGGAAATAAAATTGAACTGGATGGATTTAATATGACAACCAGCCACTCCAACATCAGTAACAGCCGGTTTCTAATCGAACTGCCTGAAGAATTAGCAAAAGATGCAACTTTTGCAGAATCGGTGCAATTCGATTTCCGGTTTTCCCATTCTCAAATTAGCTTTTACGATGTGTCTCAGCTGGTGCCACGGCTCAGGGGCATGGATCAGATCGTTGACTGCTCGGGCCAAATTTACGGAAGCATAAATAATCTGAAAGGGAAAAACTTAGAATTGGTAACAGGAAAAAGAACCTACGCTCTGCTGGATTTTTATGCCAACGATATTACCAGTACAGAATCGATGTATCTTTTTCTTGATTTAAAACGTTCCCAAACTACATTCGATGAACTAAGCAGGATTAAACTGCCCGGAAAAGACAAAATATATTTTCTCCATTTTCCGGAGACGCTTTACGAGGCGGGGCTGATTACCTACGAAGGTAATTTCACCGGCTTTTTCACTGATTTTGTGACTTACGGAACCCTCAAAAGCGAAATGGGGACCATAACCACTGACCTCTCTGTAGTTCCCGACGAAAAGAAAGGCGTGGTTTACCGGGGGAAAGTAGCCTCCCAGGATTTTATGCTGGGAGAACTGTTAAAAACCGAACAGGTGGGCAACATAACCTTCAACGGCATGGTAGACGGATATTATGATCTGGCTGGTCATTCGTTTGCCGGAGAATTTGATGGCGGCATTTCACAGGTGGACATTAATAATTACACATACAGAAACATTCAGCTTGATGGCATCCTCAACAAACGGATGTTCGATGGACTGGTAGTAATGAACGACTCCAACCTTCAGTTCGATTTCCTCGGTAAAGTAAACTTCAATCCCGAAGTACCGGTATTTGACTTCCGCCTTGACCTGCACAAAGCCCTGCCCGGAAAGTTAAACCTTGGCGAGAGATATCCGAACTCCGAACTGTCGTTTTTGATGAATGCCAACTTCTCCGGGGACAGAATCGACAACCTGGCCGGCTCCATCCAGGTTGAAAAAGGAAACTACAAAAACCGAAACGGCGAGCTGAACCTCGGAGGCATCGAACTGGAATCCATTCCAAGCGGACTGAACAACTACCTCACTTTCTCCTCCAACTATTTCGATGTTGAAATTAATGGCAGTTACCACTTTCAGAATATTCTCGATGCTTTTGAAAAAAGTATGTACCGGTATCTTCCAGTCATTGGGTATGAGCCGGAAAGCAAGGAAAAAGAAAACAAATTCGGGTACCAGATTGACGTAAAAAACCTGGATCCTCTAACCACTGTTTTTACACCTGGAATTTCCATAGAAACCCCGTTTCTGATTTACGGAAGGTTCGATTCCGGGCAATCGGTATTTGAACTCAAAGGGAGTATCCCGGGCCTCCGCACCAAAGACCTCATGATTAGAAACATTTTTATCGGCAACAGCCCGAGGGAAAATGTGTATGGCTCCCGGTTCCGTTTTGGAGAACTCCTCCTGAAAAACGGCATGAGACTCGAAAACCTGACCGTTGATTCCGAGATTGAAAACAATATTATCCGAAATCAGATTGCCTGGGGACAGGAAAGCTTGTCGGAAGGAGTGGCCGGAAACAAAAAATATAACGGGGAGATTTTGAGCAGGGCTATTTTAACAAAACCGGAAGGCACAGCTCATTCCCACATCGACATTGAGGGTTTCCCATCACAAATTTTAGTGGCTGATTCCCTTTGGCAAATCGATCCTTTCTCGGCAAGTATAGACAGCACAACAATAAATGTCAACAATCTCAGGGCGTACAACCGTGAACAGAGCATTGATATTGACGGAACCATTGCCGAAGATGACTCCAGTTTGCTGACAATACTTTTTAAAAATATAAACTTAGCCAACCTCGGAGCTTACATGGAAAAAGAGCTGCCCCTGGAAGGAGAACTCAATGGTTCAGCATCGTTGCAGGACTATTACGGACAACGCCTCCTTTTTTCGGATCTAAACATTGATCAGTTCAGGTTCAGGGATCAAAAAATTGGGAACTTAACACTGTTAAATAAATGGGATCATCAAAAGTCTGTACTGGAGTCGGAAATGAAAATTGTTAGTAACCAGCGGGAAAGCCTGTTTGCAAGCGGAAGTTACAATCCCGAAAACGGGGAACTGCTCTACCACGCCAATTTCGACCACCTGTCGTTAGTAGTATTGGAAACCGTTATCCGGAACAACTTTTCCAATTTTCATGGCGATGGTTCAGGCAAACTAAAAATTCACGGAACGCCCGATAAAATTTTGCTTGACGGAGCGCTCGAAGGGCTCAATGCAGGCCTCTCCATAGATTACACTCAGGTAAGCTATTATTTTACCGACTCGGTCTATTTTAAAGCGGATACCATCCTTTTTGACAGAATCTCTATTCAGGACCTGTCAGGGAACCGGGGAACATTCCACGGAACAATTGTGCATCAAAACTTTCGCGACATGCAGTACAACCTGGCATTGTCCTCTCCCCGTCTCATTGCCATGAATACCACGGCCCGGAACAATCCGCAATTTTTTGGACAGGTAGTGGCCAATGGCCGGGTGAATATTACCGGACGGGGCAAAAATGTAAACCTTACCGGAGCTGCCACCACATTGTCCGGAACCAATGTAAATATTTCCCTGGAAGATGAAAGCGTACTGGAGCGTTACGACTTTATACAGTTTGTTTCGGACGAAGATCCCGACAAAGAAAAGTTTCTGTTTTCCCGGAAGGAGCAAGGCGATTTCAGCCTGGACCTGACCATTACCGCTACCCCTGACGCCAGGGCCCAACTTATCTACAATTCGCAAATAGGAGATATTATCCGGGCTCAGGGAGAAGGAATTCTGCGGTTTGGAATGGACAAAGAGAACAACATTACCCTTTCAGGAAATTATACCGTTGAAAAAGGGGATTACCTTTTCACACTGCAAAATGTGATAAACAAACGTTTTACGATCGAACAGGGGGGAACCATTGACTGGTCCGGTGACCCTTACGATGCTATGGTTGACATCAATGCAGTTTACAAACTAAAGGCATCACTTTACGATCTGCTGGTAAATACCTACGACAACATCTACCAAAGCCAACGAATTCCGGTAGAATGCAAAATACTCCTTTCGGAAGAACTCTCGAACCCGAACATCGACTTTGAAATTGATTTCCCGACAGTAGAAGATCGCTTGGTGGAAGAGCTGCGGCAATTCTTTAATACTTCCGAAGAAATGAACAAACAAATTCTCTCGCTGGTGGTGCTGGGTAAATTTTACACCCCGGAATACCTGCGCGGAACGTATGAAGCTCAAAACCCCAACCTGATTGGCACAACTGCGAGCGAATTGTTTTCAAACCAGTTAAGCAACTGGCTCTCCCAAATCAGCAGCAATGTCGATATCGGGCTAAACTACCGCCCCGGGAACCAAATTACCAACGACGAAATTGAACTGGCCATGAGCACCCAGATATTTAATGACCGGGTGACCATCAACGGAAATATAGGAAATAATAACAATCCGAATTCAACGAACAACAGTCAGTTGGTTGGTGATTTTGACGTAAATGTGAAACTTATTCCCAGCGGGAAAATCCGATTCAAAGCTTACAACCGGTCCAACAACAACCTGATTTACGAAACGGCTCCATACACCCAGGGAGTCGGATTTACATTCACTGAAGAATATAATGACTTCAACGATCTGCTTGAAAAAATGAAGGCAATTTTTTCGCGGAAAGAGAAAGAATGAGTCTTATTCTACTATCTTCGTAGGCTGCAAACCTGGAAATTATGGATTTTTTTGCAAAAAACATCTGGATTACCGGCGCTTCATCAGGAATCGGAAAGGCGGTCGCCATTGAAATTTCAAAGGCAAAAACCAACCTGATCCTTTCGGGGCGTAACGAATCAAAGCTGAAAGAAGTAGCAGCTCAATGCAAAAAAAACGGGAGTACTGCACAAGTTATTCTTTTTGATCTGGGCGATGAAAAATCGGTAGTTTCTGCCGCGGAAGCCGTACTTTCAAAAAAGATAAAAATAGACGCACTCTACCACTTTGGGGGCATTAGTCAGCGATCGTTTGTGAACGAAACCCCGCTGGATATAGATCGTAAAATTTTTGAAGTAAACTTTTTTGGCACGGTGGCTCTTACCAAAGCCGTTCTGTCGCGAATGGCTGAAAACGGCGGTGGACAAATAGCGGTCACATCCAGTATTGTGGGGAAATTTGGCTTTCCTTACCGGTCTGCTTACGCTGCATCAAAACATGCGCTGCACGGTTTTTTTGAAAGCCTTCGGGCTGAAAATAAAAAGAATAACATTCGGGTTTCCGTTATTATTCCAGGGCGGATAAAAACAGATATTTCACTAAACGCAATTGATAAGAACGGACAACCACACAGCAAAATGGACGAGGGGCAGGAAAAAGGGAAAAGTGCTGAAACCACGGCCAAAATAATTTGCAGAAAGCTAAAAAAAGAACAAAAAGAGATACTCGTAGGCGGTACTGAATTGCTTATGGTATATATCCGGCGATTTATTCCATCCTTGTATTATTATATGTCGTCGAGGGTTAAACCATTGTAAAAAAATAAGAATGACGGGAAAAATTAACGGAATACAACAATTGGGCGTAGGAGTGGAAAACCTCCAGGAAGCATGGAAATGGTACCGGGAACATTTCTCAATGGATATCAGGATGTTTGAGGAAGAAGCCGTGGCTGAACTAATGCTTCCCCACACAGGAGGAGAACCACGCGCGCGTCATGCAGTGCTTGCGCTAAATATGCGTGGAGGCGGTGGTTTTGAAATATGGCAACACACAGGGAAAAAACCGGAAATGCCTGGTTTTGAAATCCAGTTGGGCGACCTCGGCATTAATATTGGAAAAATCAAAACGGACAATGTACAGGAAGCCTTCCAAAAATTTAAAACTTCCGGACTGAAAATTCTGGGACAAATTTGTGAGGCCCCTGACGGAAATGAACATTTTTTCCTGAAAGATCATTTTGGGAACTACTGGGAAATTAAAAACGAAAAAGAAGTATTCCGGCGCGAACGATCGGTTACCGGCGGAGTACTGGGAGCCTTAATTGGCGTCAATGATCTGGATGAAAGCCTGAAGGTTTACCGTGATATTTTACAATACGATAAAGTGATTTACGACCACACTGGTCAATTCGATGATTTTGCGAAAATTCCTGGCGGAGCAGGCAAATTCAGACGGATACTACTCAGGCATTCAGATGTAAAAAGTGGTGCCTTCAGCCCGTTTTTTGGCTCATCCTACATTGAACTGGTGCAGGCGCTGGACAGGGGACCACGAAGTATTTTTGACGGGCGCATCTGGGGCGACCCCGGTTTTATCCACCTCTGTTTTGACATCAACGGGATGGATTACTTTCGTGAAAAAGTAAAAAGTATGGGGTTTCCGTTTACAGTTGACAGCGCCCGGGATCTGGAAACTTTCGATATGGGTGAAGCCGCTGGAAGTTTTGCCTACATCCAGGCACCGGAAGGAACACTCATCGAGTTTGTAGAAACCCACAAAATTCCAATCCTGAAAAAATTCGGCTGGTTTGTAGATTTCAGGAAACGGGGTAACCACCCGCTGCCCAACTGGCTGCTAAAAATGTTCCGCTTTAAAAGAGTAAAAGACAAAAGTTAAAACAGGTAGTTTAATCCAATGTACAAACCTGAATCCCCGTCTCTTTCATCGGCGGCTAATCCGTAATCAACAGCTATAACAAAATTCTGATTCATAACAATCCGCAGGCCGGCTCCGTAAGAGAAGTGCATTTTTTCCGCACCGTCATCAAAATAACCTTCCTGTTGGGGCAGATTGGCGACAACAGGCTCTACTTCCATCTTTTTGGTGACCTGCCCAAAGTCGGTGAACCCATTCAACCCCAGGTAAAAATTGTTGTTGATAAACCGAAACCGGGCAAATTTCCACCTGAGTTCCAGGTTTCCGTAAAAAAAACCGTCTCCCACCATGCGGTTCCGGCGTATACCACGAAGAGTTTTGGCACCCCCCAACCCTTCGGAAAGTGCACCTTTCAATTCTGAAACAATAACCTGGGTTTGATAATAAAACGGAGCATGGCCTGCAATGGTCGACTGCCAGGCCAACCTGTATGCCAGCGATAAATCTTTCGGCACAATGGTAAAATATTGACGGTGGGTCAGGCTTAGTTTGGCAAAACCACTTTCGGCCCCCAAAAATTCAGGAGCTCCCATCAAAACAGCTTCAGTCCAGATCCCTTTCATCGGATTGGGACGGTTATCGCGCGTATCATAAACCACACCGGCCTTCAGTTCAGGAACAAAACCACCATCTATCTCTTCCTCCGGAATAATTCCCCAGTCGCGGTATTTTTCGAAAAGACCGGGCTGTTCTTCCAGTGAGGGCAATTTATCTGCTTCATCTTTCCCCTTGTTTAGCTTTTCAATATTTACAGACCCCACCTTAAAATTTAACAGATTGACCCCCGCAGCCCATTTCAGTTTTTCTTCCGAAATTTTACCAAGCAAATCCACTTTGAACCGAAACATTTTCCGGTCATATTTATAATACATTCTGGTCAGGTATTCATCGCTTTCATCATCTATCCATTCAGAATTTACCACTGCATCAAAACCGTTAAAACCATAGAAATCGTATGCCTGATCCGACAGGTAACTTATATCCAGCGAAGTTTGTAACCCTTCAATCAACCGGTCAGAATCATAATAAAACCGGTTAATTCCGCTTCCCTTTGTAAAACGGGAAACTTCCAGGTAGAGTGAATGTTCGTAGCCGGGGTAATGGCTCCCGTCCCCATAATGAAATAAATTAACCAGCGCACCGTATTGAAATCCCAAATCAGTGTCGAACGTAACAGTTGGTAATGCGCCAAAATTCCAACCGGTTTTTACCACCTCTTCCTGTGCATAAAGACCAAGAGCCGACAGAAAGAAAACGAAAGCCATTAAGTTTTTTTTCATTTCAATTCAGTTTAATAAGTTAATCGATAGAAATCTTTCAAAAAATTAAGGCATAATAATGAAAGTAAATCCTTATTTTTTAGTGATCTAAGATAGAAAAAAGAAAAAACAAGCTTTAATTTTCAGCAAAAAAAACTGAAAATGACATTTTTAATTCATATTTTTAGGCTTTTAAACTTGGTTTAAGTACTTTTTAAAACAAATTCAACACCAAAATTCAGGATAAAAATGAAAACAAACAGGAGGAAATTTTTCCAGATTGCGGGAGTAACAGGTGCCGGTGTCCTTTCAGGTGGGTTAGCTTCATGTAACAAACAAGGCGTTGTTACTGAGGAATCAGCCCTGGCTTCTATTAAGGAAGCAGCAGGCAGAGCGCATCCACAACAATTTAACATGTGCGGATATGCGGCACCGAAACTTGAAACAGTACGTATTGGTTTTATCGGCATAGGAAGCCGGGGCCCCGGGGCAATAGAACGGATGTCAAATATTGAAGGTGTGGAGATTACAGCTTTATGTGACAAAGATCCGGAATGTGTAACAAAGGGGCAGGGTATTCTGGAAAAACATGGATTACCAAAAGCCAAAGAGTACTCGGGGAGTGAAGAAGCCTGGAAAGAATTGTGTGAAAGCCCTGATGTGGACCTTGTTTATATTTGTACGCCCTGGTCGTTGCACACGCCCATGAGTGTGTATGCCATGGAAAGCGGAAAACATGCGGCAACAGAAGTACCGGCTGCTGTTACCGTTGAGGAAGCCTGGCAACTGGTGGAAACTTCGGAACGCACCAAAAAGCACTGTATGATGCTGGAAAACTGCTGTTACGACTTTTTTGAATTGCTCACCCTAAATATGGCCCGTCAGGGATTTTTCGGAGAGATTGTTCACGTGGAAGGCGCTTATATTCATGACTTACTGAAAAGCAATTTTGCTAAAGACAGTTATTCGGATATGTGGCGGCTCAAGGAAAACCAGCGCGACGGCAGCCTCTATCCAACGCATGGACTGGGACCGGTTTGCCAGGTGCTGAATGTAAACCGGGGGGATAAAATGGATTACCTCACTTCCATGTCAACGAATGATTTTCAGATGGGAAAAATGGCCGCTGAATTGGCCGCTGAGGATAGTTTTTACGAACAATTTGCCACCGCCAGCTACCGTGGTAATATGAATACCACCATGGTGCGCACCACCAAAGGGAAAAACATTATGATTCAGCATGATGTAACCAGCCCACGTCCTTATTCCCGTATCCATTTAGTAAGTGGAACCGAAGGAGTTGCACGAAAATGGCCTCTTCCGGGAAAAATTGCCAAAGGGCACAGCTGGTTCGACGAAGATGAGATGAAAGCTCTTGAGGAGCAATATACTCCGAAAATTGTGAAGTTGGTAGGGGAAATGGCCAAGAAAGTTGGCGGTCATGGTGGCATGGACTTTTTAATGGACTGGCGGTTGATCGACTGCCTGCGTAATGGAATTGCACTTGACCAGGATGTATATGATGCAGCACTTTGGAGTGTTGTAGCGCCGCTCAGCGAATGGTCTGTAGCCAACAAATCCAACTCCATTGAAGTACCGGATTTTACGAACGGAGCCTGGAAAACCAATAAACCGGTTGACGTTTCCCTCTCGCAAGGAGGAACCACAGGCGTTAAAATTAAAGCAGAGGCAGGAAGCCAGCTAAATGTTTAAAAAGCAGGTCATAGTCTCACCCTGAGTGAGGCTATGACTTTCATACAAAACCTTCCCAAATAAATTGACAGCCCCCTCGATTCTACGTTAGAAATAAGTAACTTTGGTTAACAACGTTCATGTTATACCTATGAAAAAATTTAAGATAATAGTATTGACTATGGCGCTAAGCGCATTCTTTGGAGGGAATGTGTTTGCCGATGTAAAATTGCCCCAAATCTTCAGTTCAAACATGGTGCTTCAACAGGGAATGGAAATTCCAGTCTGGGGCTGGGCAGACAATGGAGAAAGAGTGACTGTTTCACTGAATGGGAATACCGTCCGCACAAAAACAAACAAAGAAGGGGAATGGTATGTTACATTGCCCGCCCAGGAATATGGCGGCCCTTTTACCTTAACCGTGGAAGGAAAAAATGCCATTGAACTGCAAAATGTTATGATTGGGGAAGTATGGATTTGCTCCGGACAGTCAAATATGCAGTTTCATGTGGAGCAAGGGAACAATGCAGCAGAGGAGATAGCTACAGCCAATTATCCTGACATCCGTCTTTTCACTGTTCCAAGAGCTATTGCACAGTTCCCGCAAAACGATATCGACGATGGCTCCTGGGAGGAATGTTCTCCCAAAACAGTAGCCCAATTCTCGGCAGTTGGCTATTTTTTTGGAAGGGAGTTGCATAACGAGTTAAATGTTCCGGTAGGACTTATCCACTCATCCTGGGGAGGTACAGTTGCCGAAACCTGGATTAGCCCGCGCACTATCAGCAATGATCCTGATTTCAGGGAAAAACTGATTGAAATACAGCAGATGGATATGGAAAAATACCGGCAGGCCCGTCTGGAACGAATCAAGGAAATACTGGGTGGTGAAGTACCTACCGAAGACCAGGGAATGGTTGACGGTAAACCGGTCTGGGCAGGGCTGAACTACAGCGATGGAAGCTGGGAAAACATTAAAACTCCCTTGTACTGGGAAAGCCAGGGATACATTGACATCGACGGAATTGGCTGGTACCGCAAAGAAATAAAGCTGAACGAGGAGCAAACCAATGCGAACCTGACACTTCACTTGGGTAAAATTGACGATTCAGATCTTACCTTTTTTAATGGAATAGAAATAGGTAAAACAGAGAACAAATACGATGAAGACAGAATTTATACCATCGATAAAAAATACCTGAAACCCGGTAAAAACATGATTGTTGTGCGGGTACAAGATACAGGTGGCAACGGTGGAATATGGGGCGATCCCGAAAAACAGTTTCTGGCCATAGGAAATGAAAAAATGGATATCTCGGGAAATTGGAAATTTCGTATTTCCAAAGCAGAGATAGGCTCGGTAAATGTGGATCCCAGCGCCTACCCTTCCCTGCTTTTCAACGCCATGATCAATCCACTGATTCCCTTCGGAATAAAGGGTGCCATATGGTATCAGGGCGAATCGAATGCCAGCAGGGCAAAACAATACCAGCGTATATTTCCAAGTCTTATAAAGGACTGGCGCAGCAACTGGCAGCAGGGTGATTTCCCGTTTTTGTATGTTTCACTGGCCAACTTCATGCAACCTGTGGAGCAACCCGGTGAAAGCGAATGGGCTGAACTCAGGGAAGCACAAACCAAAGCCCTGGCCCTGCCAAACACCGGCATGGCTTTGGCCATTGATATTGGCGAGGCGGACGACATCCATCCGAAAAACAAACAAGAGGTAGCCCGCCGACTGGTACTGAACGCCTTTAAAACAACCTACAACAAAGATGTGGTGCACTCCGGCCCTATGTACCACTCGGTTGAATTTAAAGACGGGAAAGCTTTTGTTACTTTTACTGAAACAGGGTCGGGTCTCGAAATAAAAGACAAGTACGGATACCTCAAAGGGTTTACATTGGCTGGTCCCGACCAACAATTTCATTGGGCACAAGCAGAACTTTCCGGTAACAATACCGTAGTCGTTTACTCCAAAGAAGTGCCAAACCCGGTAGCGGTACGCTACGGATGGGCTAACAATCCGGATGATCTGAATCTTTACAATAAGGAAGGACTTCCGACCAACCCGTTTCGAACTGACGAATGGCCGGGGATCGCAAAGTAAAGGGAACAGTTTGCTACATTAAAATATTAGTAGCTATTGAATGAGGGATTTTTAGTAGTCGCTTAAAATTTGAGAAATAGGTAACCCTCCAATCGAGTTTACCTATTTCTCTTTTTATTTTACTACCCTGTAATGGTTCTATTTAGCATTTCCAACAACCATTTTAGGTATTCGGCTGTAATTTCCGAAGTACTATCCATACTCTGTTCCTTCAGCATTTTGGCAACGACTACCCTTTCTTTTCCAATGGCATTAGGTGCTGATATTCCTGCAACAATATCAAAAAGAGCCTGTTTGGCTCCGGCTTGTGCCATCGTATTATCTTCGTCCATCATCTGAATCAACACTTTAACCATTGAAGATCCTTTAAAAACGGAAACTTCCATGGCCTGCTTTCTTATCTCCGGATCCTCACTGTAAAAACCTTTTTTTACATATTCCGGATCGTTATCAAGATCTAAAATGGAAATATTCCTGAAGTGTGCATACTCTCCTTCTTTGCTATGGTTCGACTGAAACCCTATGAAACCCGTAAGGTTTTTGCCCTGCATACTTTTTACCGTGTCAATATCAGCAGTTGTGGTCACCGCTCCATCTACAGAAATAGTTATTCTTTTCCGATCGCATTTTATTTCCATCTCATGCCAAATCCCAGTAGTTTCGTCGGGGCGGTTATTTACAGCCACATACCCGTAAATGGAACCTGTGCAGTGCAGATCGTCGCGGTAGGGAGTCCATGGTGCAAGTAACTGTACTTCCACTCCTGTTCCCCAAGGATTTTCAGGGTTACAACGAATAAGCACTCCGCTATTGCCTACTTCCGACAAGAGGTACTCAAACTTAAAAACAAAATTGCCATATTGCTCTTCTGTAAAAAGTTCACTTCCGTTACGAGGAGATGCAACAAGTATTCCATCCACCACTTCAAAACCGGGAACCTTCCCTGGCATATTCCATCCAACAAGATCTCTCCCATTGAACAAGGAGGTAAAACGGTCGTTATTTTGGGCAAGTCCCATAAATGTTACCGAAAAAAGGGCAAAAAATATCAATACTTTTTTCATTTCTATCATTTTTAAATTTTCAATAAACCGGTAATGACCAGGGAGAGCGGTATTCCCTCGATAATAGAAAGTTCGCGGCCGGATCATTTACAAACTCTTCTTTTACACAGTCCCATTGCAATTTCCGCTTCAGACGGAACGAGATGAGTGCCAGGTGCATCGGCAACGTCATTTCACGCACATATTCAAGGTTACTCTCGGGTTGAATGCGCGATTTAACCGCATCCAAAAAATTTCGCTGGTGGCCCGGTGAGCGGGGAATTGTTTGGGAAATCTCCGAAATATCGTTTGTTGTTTCACCTCCGATTGAAATCACCCGGTTATTGTAATCGCAGGTTAAGGTTCCTTTTTCTCCTTCAAAATGGGCTCCAATTCCCATTTCTTCGGCTCCGGGCACCTTGGGAGGAGTGGTAGTCCAGTAAACATCCAAATCCTTGAATTTGAAATCTACATCGATCCACTTAGGCGTATTGGCAATTCCGTCACCGGGAATATCGCCCCGGGCATCTATACTGGCAAGGCCTTGGGGGTGAACAGACATATACATAATGTCGGCAATATGACACCAGAAATCGGCAAATACCCCACCAGAGTAATCAAAAAAGTGGCGGTATGAGCCATGACATCTCACAGGGGTATATTCGGTATAAGGGGCAGGCCCCAGCCACATGTTCCAATTGAGGGTTTCCGGTGGTGTCTCATTGGGGGGAAAGCCCAGGCCGGGTGAACCTCCTTTTTTCCACAAACGCACCGTGTGTATTTTCCCTAATGCCCCGGACTGGATGATTTCAGCTACGCGGTGATAATTTTCACTGGCATGAATTTGCGTACCCAACTGGAAAATACGATTGTATTTTTTTAGGGATTGTAGCATCACTTTCCCTTCTTGTGCAGAAAAAGAGAGTGGTTTTTCCCCGTACACATCTTTTCCTGATTCAAAAGCACTGATTGCCACCAGAGCATGCCAGTGATCAGGTGTGGCGCAGGTAACGACATCAATATCTTTGCGGTCGATAATACGCCTGAAATCGGAATAAAGCTCTGGATTAGCAGAGGAATTGCTTGAAACAAGGACCTTGCGAGCATTAGCTAACCGCACCTCATCCACATCACATAAGGCTACGGTTTCCACGTCGGGGAAAGCCGAGAACCAACGAATGTGCGAACCGCCCATATTCCCGGTTCCAATGTGAGCTACCCTGATTTTATCACTGGCAGCCATCTTTGTAAAACCGTTTACTACAAATGGAAATCCTATTACCCCTACACCTGTGGTTTTCAAAAAATTCCTCCGGTCAATTTTAGATTTTAGACTCATTTAATTTGGTTTATAATTTAATCTTCTATTTATCTGACAATTATGCCCATCTATCAATAAGGACATAAAATGATGTTGAATCGGTTGATTATGTCGTAAAACCCCTGTAATACATATTTAAGTTGCTGAAATTATTAAACTTTTGGGGAAATCAATAGAACTCAGTCCGGAAATTTCCGGTGAGTTCTCAGAACAAAATCAACTTCAAAGCTCACTCCATTCAAATAAGGGCAATATAAACCTCCAAAGGGAGCAATTCTTTTTTATTCTTTCCGGGAATGTCAAACGAGATAACGTCTGTTTTACTTGTATTCGATGCAATGATATATTTCTGACCTTTTTCATTTTCTTTGATCATAATATGTAAGTCATTATCAATTTTCCTGTCTTTTGTTTCAAGCTTGATAATGTGCAAATTCTCATTTAATTCCTTCAGCATGGGGAGTAACGCATCAAAGACTTCCGGCGTTTTACGCCAATCGTTCCAAAAAAGGATGCCTGTTGCTCCATGTATAACAGAAGTATAAATCTGACATTTTACGTTCTGAATGTAATCTTGTTCCGTCATCGTGGAAGGTTTTGCATATCCATTGCCATCAAAATATATCCACACAGGAATCTTGCTACCTAAACCGGCTTTAAGAGCATCGACAGTTATACCAGACAATTCCGGATAAGCAAAAAAGTCGCGAAAAGCATTTATCCCAAACACATCTCCACAATTTTTATATGCTTGCGCAACTAACCTGGTATTTTCATACCAAACAGATTTTAACGTTTCAAAATCATAATCGGTATATGAATATTCGCCATTGCTAAACTGATAGACCGGATTACCATTATGAGCCTGGGCAAATCCCAGTAATGGAATTTTGCATTTACGCGCCTCCGGATCGATTAACTCATAAGGCGGATCTTCAGGAAGTGAGCCATACTTTTCCTGGTACCTTTGTTCAAAAAAATATGTACTCCCTTTACAATGTCCTAACAGGTCAACAAAAACAAGTGAATTCTTATCTTGCTTTTTAACTCTTTCGTTAATTTTTGCTCCTACAACAGGAGGCACTGCCCATTTACTTACACCTCCCAATGCTATTTCATCAATATGTGAATACATGTATTTATCATTCGGAAGAGTTTCTAATATTTTTTTGATTTCTGAGTCAAGATAATTTTCAAACTCAGGATTATTCACGTTTTCTTTAATAAACCGGCTTCTGTAATAATCTTTTTCTGCACCTTCCGGCACCCCTGATTTTTCATTTAAATAGCAATGCAAAATGGGAGAAAAAGGGTTGAGTATATTTATTTTATCAGACATATAATCTTTTTCATTGCCCGGTGTTATAAAAAGCATGTTAAATGGGTCCGATTTTTCTTTAAACAGGGCAGCATTCTCTTGGTAACTTTGCTCATCAGCATCCAGAGAATCCGTAAATTCATAACCCGGAACATGCCAGGTTCCTATTGCAAAAAATTTTTCATATTTGTAACTACCTGTTTCTTTACTTAAAACCCAACCATCATTATCTGCTTTCCAGACAAACTTTTGTGCCTGCAATGGCAAAGTTAGTACACCACTGAAAAAACTAAGCACACAAAAACCGCATATTGTTCTTTTTAAACTTTTCATTTTCAACAATTACGAAACATAAAAAAATCCCTGACAGATATTCTTATCTGCCAGGGATAACCACTAAATTTTTAATATCCCGGATTCTGTTTCAACCCCGTGTTAACCCGCAAACTATTTTCGTGGAAAGGCCACAAATAGTTATTCGATTTGAACGAACGATCTTCTATTTTTAAAGAAACAAGTTCTCCATTCACTTCCCTGGTATGACCTAAGGCAGGTTTATTTAGAACTTCTTCGGCAATTCGCCACCTGATGATATCGGCATATCGTAATCCTTCGGCGGCAAACTCAATACGGCGCTCATTCCGTATTAAATCAATCCAATTCTGCTGACTATATGCATCGTATTCCGGCAAAGTGACGTCAGCTACGGTCATATCCAAACCGGCCCGTTCCCTAACCTGGTTGATACAGCTTTTAGCCAGGGCATCAACATTATTCAGCATAATTTTTGCCTCGGCATAGGTAAGCAATACCTCGGCATAACGTAAAAAAGCAAATTCAAAATTTCCACTGCTTTTAAAAGCATCCGACTCGGACACATATTTTTTGAACCAATATCCCGATTTACTGGCACGCTGGTTCTCATAGTACATCGGGTTATTTTCATTATAGATATCGATTGGCTCACCATAAAAGTCATCTCCATGCCCCATTATGCTTGCGCTGTAACGTGGGTCACGGTTAAGTGAAGGAGCCAATTCATACTCTTTTTTAGTATGAAGCGGGCACTCATCAATAGGCCTTCCCTGCAGGGTCCAGTATGAATCTATCAACGATTTCAACGGGACAAGATATGACTGTCCGGGACCTGTACGGTAATGCGGCCCCAAATCCCTGAAAGTGTATGTAGCCCTGTTTCCATTGCTTTCTCTGTTCATATGCATAATGAACTCGTTATTATCCGAGCAGGCATCATATTGAAACAGGTCACCATAAACAGGATGCAATGAATAATTGCCGCTATCCATTATTTCTTTGGCCAGCCTGGCCGCCATTTCGTACCGGCCGTTATAAAGTGCATACCGCATGGTTAAGGCTTTTAATGAATACCGGTTGAACATGTACTTGTCGGTGGTATATTCATCAGCCGGTAGCCGGCTGGCTATTTCCTCTGCAAGTGGGAATAGTTGATCCAGTATCTCCTCTTTGGAAGTTGCCGGCTGAATAGCATCAGTCAAGTCGGCAGGTTCCAGGTGAAACGGAACATTACCCCAGCGAAATGTTAACTTAAAGTAATGCCATACACGCATGGCCTCCAGTATACTTTTGTATTTTTGCCTGACTGCTTCATCTTCCACGTAAGGGATATCGGCATTGGCAATAAAAGTATTCAAACGGCCGAGGTGTTTCATTTGTAATTCGTAGTAATATAAAAATGCAGTGGTGTTACTGTTAAAGTTACCGTTCGCGATACGCTGGTGGTGATCGTCCTCAATCCGGCTATATGCATTGTCCGATTTCCCATCAGACATATATAATAGCGTTTTCCTATTAGTGGCATGTGTAAAAACATCCAGATAGCTACTGTAAATCACCCGGCGCAAATCTTCTTCGTCGTTGAAAAACTCAACGAAAGAAGTTGCTGTAGGATCCCTTTTATCTAAAAAACTATCACATCCAACAAATGTAACTGCAAGTATAATAATATAGATAAGCTTTTTCATTCTATAATAATTTTTTAAATTTTAAAAAATAGTTGCTTTTATACCCATACTATAGGTAGCCATCCTCGGATAATTACCATCTCCACCATCCCTTTCAGGTTCGAGACCTTCCCATTTAGTAAAGGTGATAGCGTCCTGGGCATTTAGATAGATGCGGACATTTCTGATATTTTTCCCAATTTTAGGAATGGAATAACCTAACTGAATGGTTTTAAATCGAAAAAACGCAGCTTCACTTAACCACACGTCACTCAGAACGGCATTGGTACTTGAGCCTGTCCAAACCCTTGGGAAGCGACTGTTTTGATTATCCGGCGTCCAGCGGTTTTCCATATAATACTTTCGCGGGGCCCCAAGATTGTTGCTTGAGCCATCCATTAATACCGGATAACCTTCCATTCCGTTTAACCTGCCGGTACGTTTGCCAACTCCTTGTCCTAATACAGAGAAATCCCAGCGCTTATATTTCAAATCTACACTTACAGAGTAGTTGTAGTGAGGAAAAGGATCGCCAAGATTCACCTTATCTTTATCGTTAATTATTCCATCATTGTTCTGATCTACATATTTGATATCACCAGGGAGTGTATTCGGTAACTTGGCTTCAGTTGCTTCCACCTCTGCCTCATCATCAAAATAACCATCACTTTCATAGCCATAATAGTTATTAACGGCAATTCCTCTATACCAAATTTTATCGTTATTATCCTTAAATATCAGTGTATCAGAGTCAGAATAACCTGCTTTCAACACCTTGTTTCTATTGTCGAAAAGCATGGCACCAATGCTGTAAGAGAAATCTCCAATTTTATCTGACCACTTTGCTGAAACCTCCCATCCTTTATTCTCTACTTCACCAATATTCACTGATGATGTAAGGTAATATGATCCGGTGAGTGGAGGTACCGGGAAGTCAGAATAAATCAGGTCGTAAGAATGTTTACGATAGGTATCAAAGGTGATATTCAATTTATTTTGAAGCGTTGTAATATCTACCCCCACGTTAATCTGTTTTTGCTTTTCCCATGAGAAATCGGGATTGGGAACACGCATGGTCCATCCCCATCTGTTCACGATTTCCTGCCACAAATAGGGGGCTACATTCTCATTTCCAATTAAACCGTAAGAAGCACGAATTTTGAAATTATTTAATACCCCGTCATCTTTCAGAGAGGCCATAAAGCTCTCATTATGGAGATTCCATCCTAATGATGCTGAAGGGAAAAAACCCCACTGATTTCCGGGAGCAAACTTACTGCTACCATCTGTCCTGACCGTTGCTTCCAGCAAGTACCTGTTGTCAAAAGAATAATTCAGCTTGGAAAAGAACGAAGCCTTTGATATTTCCCGGTAATCCGTATATGTATAATTCATTACTTCGGTTCCAAGAACCAGGTAAATCTTATCCTTCTTTTCGCGCAACTCTTTTTCATAATTGATAAGACCGCGGGCCGTAATTTGACTAACGCTGACTCCCTGAGATGAACCGACATCATTATCCCAAACATCTACAGGTTTTCCGTCGCCGTCGTAAAATTTAAAAGTTTCCCTTTTATATTTATTGGCTGATTTGTTAATCATATACGACACATTCCCGGAAATGTGAAGATTATCATTGATATAGTATCGGGGCCTCAGATTAATGGTACTTCTGTCGTACAAATAATTTTTTGTACCTCCATACTTAATTCTGGCCAGCGGATTCAGGTTATTGTGCAAAATATAATGGTCGGGTAGTTCCGATTCATAAAAGATATCCTGTGTTGGATTCATCCGCCATGCAATCTCATAAAGGCCATGTCCATCGTCATTGGCCATTAAACGATCCACCTGCAGACGGTGTGCATAAAAATCAGCCAATAAAAGAAAGCGATCGGCAATATTAATATTCGTATTAAATCTGGCGCTGAACTTCTGGGTACCTTCCAGTTCGTTCAAACCATTCTCTTCAACATATCCCAACATTAAATTGAATGTTCCAACTCCACCACCACCTGAAATATTTGCAGCGGTATTATGTGAGTATGCTGTCTGTTCCATGATAGCATTTAGCCAATCGGTATTGCTATATTCTCCGTTATCAGCCAGATTGATATCATCTGTGGTAAATAAAGGTTCCTGTCCCTGCATTGTTCTGGCCTCATTGTTCAGCCGCATATAATTGGCTGAGTTTACAAAATCCGGCAGATCGATTGGGGACTGCATGGCCACCCAGCTATGCAAATCGACTTTAAATTCTCCGGTGCTTCCACGTTCTGTTTCAATAATAATTACACCATTGGCTCCACGAGAACCATACATCGAAGCCGATGCGGCATCTTTTAAAATACTGATACTTTTAATCTGGTTTGGATCAATATCTGTTAAAGATTGTTCCATCCCATCAACAATAACCAGTGGTTCAGCATCCTGGAGGGTACTTAGCCCTCTGATGGAAATGGTACCCGGTACGCTACCAGGAAGATTACTCCCTTGCAAAATTGTAGCCCCGGCCACCGTGCCACTAAATGCCTCCTGGAGTTTAAATATCGGACGGTTCTCTACTTTATCCATGTCAACTGACTCAACCGATGAAGCAAGGTGTCTCCTTTCCACCGTATTGTAGCCCATTACCACCACTTCAGCCACATCAATATTGTCTTCCACCAATACAACATTAATCTTTTCTTTTCCGGCAGTATTTATTTCATAATCCTTGAATCCCAAACTACTAAAAATGAGGGTTACGTCGTCTTTCACGGATAATCTGTATTCGCCAAGCTCATTGGTAGCTGTCCCAATTGCCGCGCCTTTAATAACCACATTTACAAACGGGATGGGTTCTCCCTTTGTATTGGTTACAATACCAATAATCTCTTTTTGTTGTGTTTGTTTCCGGGTTTCCTTAAGAGTTGCCGATGAAAGTTCATTTCGAAAATTTACCGTTGATTTAGACTTGTCACCTTCCAGAATTACAATTTGACGATCGTAAATGTGGTATAGATTCCAGGTATCTTCAAACGTTTGATCAAGAATCTTTTCTACTGTTTCATTTTTTACATCAATATCCACCCGGCGGGTTATGTCCACCCACTTTTCGTTGTACAACAAAATGAACTCACTATTTTCCTCGATGTGTTCGAATACCTCCTTAACGGTCACATCTCTCAGTTTTAAACTGAACTTTGCAGACTGTGAATAACTGTCTGCCGCAGAAACAACCATTGCTGTAAAAACAAAAAAGGTTAACAGCTTCATTCTCAAAAAAAATTTAAACATGCTTCTCCTCGAGAAGCATCGCAATTCTCGTTTTTTCTTCATACTTTTACACTGTTTAGATTAAACACCATTTAAATCTATTCGAAGACCGGAGGGCCTGTTCTGTGAAATAATAAGGCCAATTAAATTTCACAGGGTTAGTACGCTCACCGGTTTTCTTTTTTTATTCTATCATTTTTGCATAGGCAATTCTTTCATTTTCTTTTCAATTAATACTTTATCCCCACTAATGCGGAACTCAAAACCGGAAGCATCTGACAATACCACCATCACTGCTTCGAGTGAATCTTTCAAATCAAGCTTCCCGCTAATTCTATCGCCGCCCGGGTAATTATCGGGCAAATGGATTTCTACATTGTAGTACCTCTCCACTTTTTGCAATACAGACAAAAGACTTTCTCGGTAATATTCTAGCCAGCCGTATGTCCATGCTATAAATAAATCGGCATGAGGCTCATTGGCCACATTCAATTTACTGCTTTCTTTAAAAAAACTTGCCTTTTGCCTGGGGGTTAAAACTACATCCGTTTTTCCCAGGCCAAAAGTTTTTGGTTTGCTCACAATCACACTCCCTTCCAGCAATACCGTTTCAATGGTTTCATCATTTGAGTAGGCTGAAACATTAAAATGGGTACCCAAAACCTTCACATCCAAATTTCCGGCTTTTACAATAAAAGGATGTTTTTCATTACGGGTAACCTGGAAACAAGCCTCGCCTTCGAGGTAAACTTCCCTTGTATCGTCCGTAAACCTGGAAGGAAAAGCCAATCGGCTACCGGCATTAAGCCACACTTTAGTACCATCTGCCAGCAACAGTTCCGATTTTTTCCCATATGGAATCACCACTTCGTTCATTGAAACGGTTTGCTGCCCGGTACCCGTTTTTTCCTTTAAATCAATAATGCTGTCGTTTACGGTTACCTGATCGGCTACATCGTTCAGTGTAATGGTGGAGTTGTCTTTTTTCAGGGCAATTTCCTCTCCAGTTGAAAGCACCATGCGGGCGTCACCGGCTTTGGGAGAATCAGGTGAAACGAACTGGTATCCGTTGTTCCTTTCATTTAGATAAAGGTATCCGAATGTTCCCATGGAAATAAGGATAAGAATAGAAGCCGCCCAACTAAACCTCCTCCTGAAGTTCAGATTTCTCACCTTTTGCTTGTACTGCTGATCGTATTTGTCAATATTCTTCCATACCTCCAGTACAGAATCTTCATCCAGCACATCGTACTTTTCGCGAAGAAAAAGAATAATTTCGCGGGCTTTGTTGACCTTCGGACGAAAACCGGAGTTAGCTCCCAGAAATCTTTCCCATTCTATCTCATTTTCATGATGTAATACCCAGGCAATGAAAGATTTTTCTTCCAGAAGTTGCTCCAAACTATATGCTAAAAATTCTTGTTTCATTCGATTATTGGCCGTTAATATTTTAAGAAAGTCACATTTTCGGTTTTTGTGGACATTTTTTTCAAGATTTTTTTTCAAAACTAAATTTCAAGTTTTCAATCCCCTCACTACAAGACTGTTTAAATTTCATTTCTCGATATTATATTGAACTGTAAATTTCAATAAAGCTAAAAATTGATCAAGGCACAACGACCTTGTATTATGCAATGAATTTTTCAGGATTCCGCATTGGAGTAAGTGGTAAGGACAGGGTTTACAGAACCTGGTAAGTCTGAAAAATGGGAAATAAAAATTTTCCGATTTGTTCAAAACTTCTCCTGCCGCCAGAACAAACAATCCAAAAATGATCTACATTTGATTTGTTTTTCTTAACACAAACAATGAAGACAATTATCAGAAAATCAGAACCAAACGATTTAAATTTTCTCGAAGAACTGGAAAAAAGCTGCTTCCCAAAATTTCAGCAAAACACCCGACGCGCCATCCGTTACAGCATGTCAAGCCCTTTTCAGCAACTCATTATTGCAGAAGTACAGGACGGGAAAGAAAAACGGCCTGCCGGGTCGGCTACCCTGTACCTTTATACCAAAAGCCTGCGCATATTTTCCATTGCCGTTTTACCGGCTTACCGGGAACAGGGAATCGGCAAACAGCTTATGGAATATATTATGGCCTTTGCCCGTGCAAAAAAAATGAGGCGTATATCACTGGAAGTCCGGCGGACAGACGAAAAAGTGATTCAGTTTTACAAAAATGCCGGGTTTAGTTTTTTTGAAGAACTACCCGATTATTACATGAAAGGTGAACACGGATTGCGCATGGTTTTACAACTCGATGAAAATCCTGAAAAACAAAGCATTTCCAATATTATCATTGTACGAAATCCAAAAAGCTGGAACCTTCCTATTGAGGGTGTCAAAGTTATTTCCTCGCGCAGTTACATCACCAGTCCGGAGTTTCAGTCGTTAAAAAACGTGCGGATATTTAACCTGAGTAACTCATATCAGTACCAGAAAATGGGATATTATGTATCGCTGCTGGCATCGGCCCGGGACCACCGCGTAATTCCCAATGTGACAACCCTGCGCGATTTCAGCAGTCTTTCGCTCATACGATCGCTTTCAGGCTACATTGATGAAGATATCCAAAAAACACTTAAACCAGTGGAGGGAAGCAGAATAAGCATTTTTGTCTATTTCAGCCAGTCGGTAAATCCAAAGTTCAAACAACTTGCCCAAAAGCTGTATCACCTGTTCGAGGCGCCTCTGTTGCAAATCGACTTCGTCAAAAATGAAAAATGGATGATACAGAAAGTAACCCCGCTGAGCATGAAAAAGGTAAATCCTGACCATTTGGAGAAAGTGCAGGAGTTTGCCCGTGACTACTTCTCAAAAAAACGATTTACCCGTCCCCGGTTTAAAAATTACAAATACGACTTGGCTATATTGGTGAACCCGGATGAAAAAAATCCGCCATCATGTCCGGTGGCTCTGCAAAACTTTAAAAAGGCCGCGGAAAAAGAAGGCTTCTACACCGAATTTATCACAAAAGACGACTTCAGTCAGCTTTCGGAATTCGACGCGCTATTCATCAGGGAAACCACCAGCGTGAACAATCATACATACCATTTTTCGCGGGCTGCCTATGCCGAAGGGTTGGTGGTCATTGACGACCCCTGGTCTATTATGCGCTGCTCGAACAAAATCTTCCAAAATGAGCGACTGAAGCAAAATAAAATAAAAACCCCTGTTACCGTGGTATTGTCCAAATCAACTTACCGCAAACTGGAAACTGCCCATCTTGCTTTCCCTCTGGTACTAAAACAACCCGACAGCGCCTTTTCCCTTGGCGTGGAAAAGGTAACTACGCCGGAAGAACTGGATGTCTCACTGAAAAAACTTTTCCAGCTGTCCGATTTGGTTATCGTGCAGGAGTTTATGCCCTCGGAATTCGACTGGCGCATCGGGGTTCTCGACCAGGCTCCGCTTTACGCCTGCAAATACTACATGGCAAAAGACCACTGGCAAATTTATAACTGGAACAGCAACAATAAAAACAACTGGGGCAATTCGGAAACAGTACCTCTGGATCAGGTCCCCGAACCGGTCATAAAAACAGCGGTTAAAGCGGCCTCACTCATTGGTGACGGGCTTTACGGAGTGGACCTCAAATTGGTGAATAACGAAGTTTATGTGATTGAGGTAAATGATAATCCCAATGTTGATGCAGGCATTGAAGATTACGTATTAAAAGATGAATTGTACACCAAAATTGTGCGTTCGCTCTTTAACCGCATCGAAATAAACCGCAACATTGCCCAGTTTGTGACGGTCTGAAGAATCATATTTTTTTTGAAGTTACCCGTTTTATATATAGTTTTGACTCGACACTAAAAGCAGCGCAAAAAAGAATGAGGAGCCTAAAAATACCATTTACAATTTGATGACCCTCGAAGGATATATTGTGGTGGCCGTGATTATTCTTACCATCGTGGCGCTTGCCAAAGAGGTGATGCGTCCTGGTCTGGTCTTTTTCTCCGCCGCTGTTGTTCTGATGTCAACCGGTATCATTAGTGACAAAGAGTTGCTGGCCGGTTTTTCCAACAAAGGAATGATCACCGTGGGTGTACTTTTCCTGGTGAGTGAAGGTGTTCGGCAGTCAGGGGTACTGAACCGCCTGGCCCAAACCTACCTGCCGCGCAAAAGAGGAAGGATGGTTTTTCTGATTCCGCGCATTATGTTGCCCGTTTCAGTTTTATCGGCTTTTTTGAATAATACACCCGTTGTGGTTATCTTTGCGCCCATCATCAAAAAATGGTCAGAAACCCTGAACCTTTCCCATAAAAAATTTCTCATTCCGCTGTCGTTTGCCACAATCCTTGGCGGTATGTGTACCCTTATCGGAACCTCCACCAACCTCGTTGTGCATGGTTTGATTCTCGAAAACGGATATCCCGGATTCGGTATGTTCGAATTAGGAAAAGTAGGACTTTTAATTGCCATTATCGGAACTATTTACATTGCCATTGCCGGAAACAAATTACTCCCCGGGAAAAAAATTCTGTTCAATACCCGCAGCTCTGCAGGATCAAAAGATTATTACTATGATGTTTTGATACCGGAAAACAGTACTCTCATCGGGCTGGAAGCCACAAATGGCAGGTTGAGAGAACTGAGCAAGCTGTCGATACGTTGTATTGAACGCGAAGGAAATATCATCGAAACCAAACGGGGCACATTCAAAATACTGCCCAACGATAAACTGATGCTGGCCGGCAAATCGGATCGGCTTAACTATATTTTGGCCAACGACAACATCCGCCTCAGCGGATTAGACCACATAAAAAATGTGCCGAAAGATAAACTGAAACAGTATGAGGCTGTGATTTCGCCCCGTTTTCCGGGTATTGGAGAAACCATACCGGAGTTCAACTTTTACGAACATTACCAGGCCGTGGTGCTGGCCATTCATCGAAACGGAGAGCGTATTACCTCGAATATGAACAACCTGAAACTAAAACCCGGCGATAACCTCGTTTTACTCACCACCGACAATTTTATCCAAAACTGGGGCGATTCCAGGATATTTTATATGACCTCCTACATTCGCGATTATCGTGCTACCGGTACTTTCTGGACAAAATGGCTGGCCTTTATCATTCTCCTGGCTATGATTATTGGCGCTACAGTAGGGCGCTATTTTGAATCGCCGGCGGGGCTTACTTTTGATATGTTCTTCTTTTCGGTACTGGCAGCCGTTTTGCTTGTATGGCTGAAAATTATGCCCCACCAGAAATATACCAGAGCCATCAGTTGGGATGTGCTGATCACCATTGCCTGCGCGTTTGCCATCAGTAAGGCGATGCAAAACTCGGGAGCGGCCGAATCGCTGGCACGAACCACCATTAATTTTTCAAAGGCATTTGGCCCTGTTGGTATATTGGCAGCGCTTTACATCGTTACAGCCATTGCCACCGAAATTGTCACCAACAATGCAGCGGCGGCCCTCACCTTCCCCATTGCCTTGTCCGCAGCCCAGCAACTAAACCTCGACCCAAAACCATTTTTTGTGGCCATTGCCATTGCCGCCTCGGCCAGTTTCTCTACGCCCATCGGCTACCAAACCAACCTGATTGTTCAGGCCATTGGCAACTATAAATTTACCGACTATGTAAAAATCGGCCTTCCCCTGAATATCATTGCATTCATCCTTTCCCTGCTGCTCATTCCCGTTTTTTGGGAATTTTGAAAGGAAGTAACACGAAAAATTATTTTCTGTTTACGGGCTATGCTTTTGTTTTTCGCATTAGGCTGTCTGATATTACTGGACATACCAAGTACTGATTTAAAAATTGTAGCCAAAATCAATATCGTATAAAACGGTAAACCCCTGATCGCCTGTTGTCCATTTTGCAGCGCCTAGTCCCAGGTTAAAATACCAGTGTTTATTTATCACTCTTTGCCATCCGTATTCCATTCCGGTCAGGCTCGCCCCGGTGTCAAAAAAATAAGCATTTACGAGGCATACATAATTCCCGGAATACTTATAGGTTCTTTTATTCTCCGCTTTCCTTTTGTTTATATTATGATAATACCGTAACTGGGTGTCCAGAAACGGGTTCACTATCCAGCCAACGGAACTGCCATATCCAAATTCATTCTTTAGCATGGTGCTAAGAGAGACCTTTTCACTCAATCCAAACTCAATACCTGCTCCCGGAAGCAGAAAACTCAGCTTGAAATTAACAAGTGGTTTACTATGAATATTATTTTCAAAGTATGATTTACTGCCCGGGTTGTTTGCTTTCCAGGCATTGTATTTCACAACGAACTCATCAACGTTCTTTTTATTAATGTATTGAAGAGTATCCTCCAATCCCGGATAATCATCGCAATAAAATTTAATAGCGGGAATCAGGCGTCCAAAATTAATATCGGAATCAAATCCCCCGAGCCTTTTCTTTCTTTTGAATGTGTATACATTTACATTTCCCGAAACCTCTTTTTTAAAAAATGCATGCTCCCATAACCCCATATCGCTTTTCACATACCTGTCTGCATGAATGTATATTTCGGCTATTGCCTGTTTGGGATATCTTATTTTCTTATCCTCCCGGAACAATTTAACACCACCTGCTGAATAATATTTTTTGTTTTTCAGCATCCCGCAAATCGTATCGTTGTTTTCCAAAACAACACATCCTTTTTTTTAATCTTTTTGCGCAACTGCCACCAACGAACAGAATATTAAAATGAGAGGTAAAATTTTCTTAGTCATTCTTTCCTTTTTTATATGCTTGTATGATATATATTTAATCTGTTTGATTCATGAAGGTTTCAGGGAATTTTATCATGCTGAAAGCGATATGTTTGAGTAGGGCCCACACCTTAATTTTTACGCTTTTCCGGTTATAATTTACACCGCACCGGTGCCGTCTCTTTTCATCTTTTGGTATACATAATAATTTTCATTATCAATATACTCAAACCCTTTATCTCTTTGTCTTAATTTTGAATGTGTCTCTTTAGATGACTTCATTTTATAATCAATATGGTATGTAAAATTTTTACATTGAATCAATCCCAGAAGTTTAAAATCATTTCTGTTTTTTATCGAATCATTATCTGAGAACAAACTGTTTGTCAGTACAAAGCCTCTGAATTTTATATATTTCTCACAATAGTTTATCAGCTTTCCGCTAAACAAAGAAAGCAACAAGTCGAACGAACTGGTTCTCAATCCCAAATCGAACCGAAAATCCTTTGGAAGAAAATTCCAGTAAGACGACTCCGGGAAAGTTTTATTTTCATTAATAATACCTGATACATCATTTTTATTTGCGAAGAAATCAATTGATAATTGACTTGTATCAACGTACACAACATGGTTAAAATAAAAGGATGGAGTGACGTGAATTGAACAGCCAGGATATAGCACTGTGGCCGGATTAAATTCATCTTTAATCAATTCAAAAAGTCCCAGGCGCTCGAATCCTATTGATTTGTAAAACTGAGAATATTTATCGCTCACCCTTTTTTTCATACCGGCAATATAAGCTTACACTATTCAGCTTACTTTATGCAAGGCTGAATGATTTTTGGTTTTATCCGGATAAATCTAAAGAACTTTCCTAAAATAAACAACAGCGGGAGTAAACCTGGCTCAAATAGGAATATTTGCTGAAGTAAAGTATTCAATGACGGACCAAAGGAGCTCGTCGCGGTTGATGCGGATTTCGAAGAGCGTTTACGTCCGCACAAACTGAACGGCAATGCGAGAATTCACCCCTGAATGATGCACCGAAACCGGTCTAAATATGTGCTTTTTTGTGTTTTTTTACCTTTTCTTATCCTTCATTTTTTTGACAATCTTCAATACAATCGATAATAACAGTTTGTCCAACTTGGTAAATACTCATTTCTGGCTTTCCCTGATATTGAACATAAACACTTTTGTTTTCTTCCAATTCAATATCAAAATCACTCAAATCTATGGGCTCAAGCCTTGTTGAATCTGATAATTGAATAGCCCGGCCACAACCATCAAAACCTATCAAATTTTTAAGTATTCCAATTTGAAAATTTTCACAATTGTTTTCTTTCTCGCATGAAAGTTGAGTTATTGAGAAAACTATAACAAAAATGACCATTAAAATAGTCCATTGAGTTCTAACAGTTTTTTCTTTCATTTTTCTTTTTGATTAAATTTCAATCAAGAGATACTAAGTTTATTAATTTATGTTAGATGTTTTTTCATGATAGGTTTTCTTTATTGATTGATTTTATGTCACTAAGGTCTTCTTTCACTTAAAGCTAAACACAATATACCTGGAAATTGAGTGTTGGATACTTATTCTTTTTGAATTAGCTGCTTAGTAAACAACCACGCCCGGAGGACGTGGCTTTGATTTTCAATTTCCCCTAAAAGGGGGAAAACGTTAACGCCAGTTCTTCTTACGTTCTTCTTTTTCTTGATGTCGGACATACCTTCGAATCATTTCTTCATCCAGACCAATGGTGCTAATGAAGTAACCTTTTGCCCAAAAGTGATTGCCCCAAAGGCTTTTGCTTCAAAGGCTTTTGCTTCAAATCCGGATAAGATTGAAAAATGCACATTGCCAACTTTCCCTTCAACAATCCCATAAAATGAGATACTGAAATCTTCGGAGGGATGGAACAAACCATGTGAACATGATCCGATTGGACACTTTGTTCCAATACTTCTACTTCTTTCCATTGACTGATTGAAACAAGGTCTTGTTCTACTTGTACTTTCAAGGTTCCTGCTAGTATCCGAAAACGATACTTCGGAACAAAAACTACATGGTACTCACATTTGTAGTACACATGTGATAATTGTCTAAATTTACCCATGTTTTTTATCTTTAATCATGGGCAAGATAAAATGACTTAGCCAATTGTCCATTACCACCGTCTAAGACGGTGGTTTTTCAAATTTTAATAAACAGGATCAGGTACCGGAGGTATCAAATGTTACAGAGACTGTCTAATTTTATTTTTTGAACAGCCTCCTTGTTTTGTTCTGATTGAATTTTGGGACGAGAATTATCTTGTTGAGAAATAATTTTGGGACATCGCCTGAATGCAATAATGCCTGTTTAAACCCACTCTAAGTATGACAGAATATTTATATTTGTTGCCAGTCAGAGGAAACCAAAGCAACGAAATGGAACAAATTGAACTGTCATATTGGGTTCGGTTTAAAAGAGGAGACCAGGAAGCCCTGGGGATAATATTTCAAACTTATTTTAACGAAATGTATTACTACGGCATGAAGATTATACCCATGCCCGACCTGGTGAAGGATGTAATACAGGAGATGTTCGTACACTTGTGGGAAAGAAGAAAACAGATTGGCGAAGTCACAAAAGTGAAGCCTTACCTCTTGGTTACCTTGCGAAACGAATTAATTCACAGAACAAAAAATAACCGTTTTTCTGAAATGGAAAAGGCGTTAAAAACAGAAGCCTTTACCCTCGGAGCGGAGGATTTTATTATTGGAGAGGAGAATTCGAAGGAATTAAACAAACGTTTGGTCGACAGTTTAAATCAGCTCTCGGAACGCCAGCGCGAGGTAATCATGCTGCGATTTTTTCATAATTTCGGCTTCGACGAACTGGCAGAGATACTTGACATGAATGTTCAGTCCGTTCGGAATTTGTTGTTCCGGGCCCTGGAGAAAATCAGGAAAGACCTGAAAGACACCGGATTTCACAGCGCAGATAATATTGAAATTATTTTATTCAATCTTTTTCAAAAAAAACTAAGTTTAAGTGAGTATAAAACGGCTGAATTTCCTCCTTTAAGTAGAAAGAAGCAAAAATGAGCCGTTTTCAAAAAGAAATATACGAAAATTTAATTGCCGATAACCGTTTTGTTCACTGGGCGTCAGGACGCGATAATACAGAAGCCGGATATTGGAAAGATTGGAGGATGAATCATCCGGAATGGGAGGCTGAATTTTCAGAAGCCTTAAAAACTGTACGTCTTTTTCGTTTTGAAACACCTAAGATTTCCGATTCTGAAATACATTATTTCTGGCAAAAAACCCGCAGGCAGATTAATGCCCGAAATAGAGGGAAGCAGATTGGCCGGTTTACGCTTTGGGCCGGCAGGGTGGCAGCCGTTTTACTTATTCCATTACTGGTAACTGTGGTTTGGTTATACCTGCAAAATATGTCGGTAAAATCGGACTACGAGCAAATTGCTCAGTACAACAATTCAAATCCGGTTACGGTGAAAGCTCCCATAGGAGGAATTGTAGATTTAAAACTGCCTGACGGATCAAAAGTCTGGTTGAATGCAGGGTCGGAACTGAAATACCCGGCCAGTTTCAGTGGGGCACAACGCGAGGTCAGCATCGTAGGGGAAGCATTTTTTGACGTAGAAAAAGCAGACGCACCCTTTGTGGTAAATAATCTCGGTCCGCAGGTGACGGTTTACGGCACGCAATTTAACGTGAACGCTTACCACAACGAAGAGGATGTTGTTGTGGCGCTTGCAAAAGGGAAGGTGTCGTTAACAGTAAATAATGAAGAACAATTTCTGGAACCCGGTGAAATTTCAGTGTTTAACAAGGATAAACGTACATTGACGATTAAACAAATGCCGATAGATCAGTTTGTAAACTGGCGTTCCGGCGAACTCATATTCCGGGATGCCACGTTGGCTTCCATTGCCCGCACGCTTGAACGGCGTTACAATGCCCGCATTAAAATTGTGGATGCAACAGTGGCTAATTATACCTACAATGTTATAGTAAGGGTAGAGACTTTTGAACAGATACTGGAATTGCTTACACTTACTGCACCCATAAAATATACCTATATAAAACCGGAACAAAATGCTGATTCTTCCTATTCGCAGGCCGAAGTAATTATATCGAAAGATAAAAAACGAAGTATAAAACAATAAATTTATTTTGCCTATGTAGAATGTCTTACAACAAAAAAATGTGGGTACTGCGCCAACACCACCCACATTAAAAGAGTTTTTAATTAATCGTTTAAATTAATCAGTTACAAATTTATGAAAAAAAAATTAACGAGAGGTGGGATATGTTCTCCCAGCCTTCGGCATCTAATTTTAAAAATGAAATTATCCGCTTTTATATTCTTTTTTGTTATTTACCAATCGATGGCCGGTTCATTACTGGCTCAGGGAAAGTTTTCGCTGGAACTTAAAAATACAACGGTGGAACAGATACTCCTGAAATTGGAAAAACAAAGTAAACTGGGTTTTATCTACAACAAAGATCTTGTTGATGTAGGAATGAAAATAGATATTGATGTTCAGGAAGCAACGGTCGATGAAATATTAAAGCTGTTGTTCCCGAACGATAATGTAACCTTCTACCGTGTAAATAACCAGATTGTAATCAGCCCGAAGTTTATTGTAGATCAGCAGCAAAAATCCGTTTCGGGTAAAGTCACCGACTCCGGTGGCCAGCCCCTGCCCGGTGTAACCGTAGTGGTAAAAGGCACTACACAAGGTACCGTTACCAATGCCGATGGAGAGTACTCCTTAGCCAGTATTTCAGAGGAAGATATACTGCAATTTTCGTTTGTGGGTATGAAAACACAGGAAATACCTGTTGGTAACAGGACTACCATTAATACGAAAATGGAAGAAGATGCCATTGGGATTGAGGAAGTAATTGCCGTTGGCTATGGTACGCAGAAAAAATCGGATTTGACCGGTTCAATTGCTTCTGTAAAGATATCAGATCTGCAGGAAAGACCAGCAGTGAGTCTGATAGAAAAAATGCAGGGAAAGGCGACTGGTGTTGACATCGTACAAAACAGCGGAACTCCGGGTTCAATTCCAACCATAAGAATTCGGGGAAATCGTTCTTTTAGTGCATCAAACGATCCACTTTACGTTGTAGATGGTATTCCACTGGAAGGAGGGATTAACGATATCAACCCTAATGATATAGTTTCAATTGAAATTCTTAAAGATGCCGCATCTTGTGCAATTTACGGTTCACGTGGTGCCAACGGGGTAATTCTTGTTACTACAAAAAGAGGAAGTGCTTCCAAAGCCACTATCTCCTACAATACATATTATGGGTTTACTCAGATCAGCCGCATGGTAGATATGATGAATGCAGAAGAATTTGCCGAATACCGTCGGGAAGCCTACCGGGCCACCAATTCATACATTGACGACGAACACCTTTTCGAAACGGTCCAGTTGGAAAACCTTAGGAATGGAATATCCTATGATTATCCCGATATGATTTTCAGCCAGGGCTATAAAACCGACCAACAACTGAGTTTTTCCGGAGGAAACGAAAAAACACAGTTTGCCCTTTCTGCAGGATATTATGATGAAAAAGGGACCATTAAAAACATGTATTACAAACGGTACACTCTTCGACTTAACCTGGATCATCGCTTTAACAAGTGGTTTAAGGTGGGAACCTCAACTCTGCTAACCCGGAGTCTAAATGATGTAGGGACAACTGCCGCCATTGAAAGCGCATTGCTCAATTCGCCAATCGGACAAGCCTTTGACCCGGAAACAGGGGAACCGTTTTTCCTGCCAACTACTGACGGACAATTATCTAACCCACTGTTTGACATTGAATCGGAAAACTTCACGGATGAATACAAAATTAACCGTGTCTTCTCATCTGTTTATGCTGAAATTGACTTCCTGAAATATCTAAACTACCGCCTGAATTTCGGAGTCGATAACCGCGACCAGCGGCGTGGACTTTTCCGTGGAACATATACAGACTCTAACCTGGGAGGTGCTTCTGATGCCACAGTGGAAAACATGGGCAAATTCACCTATACATTGGAAAACATCCTGAAATTCAGTAAAAACTTCGATCAGAATCATCAGGTAGATTTTACCTTGATGCAATCGCTTCAAAGTTTTTCAGAAGAGTATTATGGTTTTTCTGTAAATGACTTGCCATACGAGACCCAAAAGTTTTACAATATGAATACAGGAAGCACTGTTCTTGGAGTTGATAGTCAGTTGGAAGAATGGAAAATGGCGTCGTTCATGGGAAGGATCAACTACGATTATAATGGAAAATACCTCATTCAGGCCACCCTTCGTGCTGACGGCTCCTCCCGGTTATCAAAAGGAAAAAAATGGGGATATTTCCCTTCAGGGGCTCTTGGCTGGAGAATTATCAACGAACCCTGGATGCAGGATTTACCCTTTATTTCCAATCTGAAACTTCGTGCCAGTTATGGCGTTACGGGGAATACGGCCATTAATCCTTATCAAACCCAGGGAGCACTTGCTCAAACCGTTTATGACTGGGATGGTTCTCCGGGATACGGATATGCACTGAATGATATTCCTAACCCCGATCTGAGATGGGAAAGCACAGCAACAATTGATGCAGGTATCGATTTTGGAATCCTGAAAGGCCGGATTAACGGCTCCGTAGACTACTATAACGCCAAAACTTCTGATTTATTAATGCTACGTCAGTTGCCCATAACCTCAGGATATTCCAGTGTACTTGAAAATGTTGGCTCCACAAGAAACAAAGGAATTGAAATAAATTTAAACACTATAATTCTTGAAAATCCGAAAGGGATTAACTGGAAAATGGATATCAACTGGTTTGCCAATAAAGAAGAGATACTAGAGCTTTATGACGGAAAGAAAGACGACGTGGGTAACAATTGGTTCATTGGTCATCCACTTTCTGTTTTTTATGATTATAAAAAAATAGGTATCTGGCAGAGCCATGAGGAAGAAGAAGCTACTTCCTATGGATTTTATCCGGGCGAAATCAAAATTAAAGATCAGGAACCGAATGGGGTAATTGACTCCGATGACAGGGTAATCCGTGGCTCGTCGGTGCCTAAGTGGAACGCAGGAATCACCAATCGATTTGAATTCAAAGGATTAGACCTCTCATGTTTCGTTTTTATCCGCCATGGTTCCACCATTTACAGCAGATTTCATCACGAATTCAATTCTCTTGCCGGAAGATACAATAACCTTGATGTGGACTACTGGACACCCGATAACCCAACAAATGCTTATCCGCGTCCAAACCAAAATCAAAACTACGCACGGTACGACTCGTCAAACAATTATTTTGATGGCTCTTTTGTGAAAATCAGGAATATTACCCTTGGTTATACCCTTTCGAAAAAGCTAATTGAGGCAGTTAAAATGAGTAATGCCAGGATATATATTACGGCCGACAATCCTTTTATGTTTACCAAATATGAAGGATGGGATCCGGAAAATGATAAAGGCATTCTCTACTACGATGTCCCCAACAGTAAAGCAATTGTTTTTGGTCTTAACGTAAACTTCTAAAATTAAAGTTATGAACAAAATAAAACAAATCACGCGTATTTTATTTATTCTGATATTCGCCTCCTCCATACAGTCCTGTAATGAATACCTGAAAGAAGAAATGGTTTCCGATGTAAGTGCGGAATCCTATTATACAACCGAAGCCGGATTGAATGATGCTGTCGAAGCTGCGTATTCCTATCTGAAAGTCATGTATTTTGGTCAGGAGGATGGAATGAGTATGACTGTTTACGGCACCGACCTTCATGCCAATGGTTCCGACGGTAGAAAAGTACTTGGGCAATATCGTTTTGATTCATCCGAAGGTAACAGCTGGAATGTTTGGAGAACCATGTACCAGGGAATCAATCAGTGCAACGCGGTGGTAGGCCGTACTTCAGTAAATGAAAAAATAAGAGAAGACATCAAGAGTGGGTTAATCGCTCAGACTCGTTTCTTAAGAGCACTATACTATTTTGTTTTGGTTCGTCAGTTTGGTGATGTCCATCTTTCTCTCGAAGAAACGGTAGGGGTTGAAACGGAAGCCAACAGAACCTCTGCGAAAACCATCTATTCCACGGCAATTATCCCTGACCTTGAATATGCTATTGAGAACCTACCCGAAACTCAAAGTGAATACGGAAGGGCAACTAAGGTTGCAGCCCAGTTTTTATTATCGAAAGTATACTTAACCTATGGCTGGCTGACCGGCAAGACGGAAGATTTTGACAAATCTATTGAACTGGCACAAGCAGTTATAGACAACGAAAATTATTCGCTACTGTCGGATTATGCTGATTTATGGGACATTAACAATCAAAAAAACAGCGAAGTAATCTGGAGTATACAAAACTCAACCGACCCACTTACCCGTGGAACAGGTAATCGTTCCCATCTCTTTTTTCTTATGGGATATGATAAACTTCCCGGGATGAAACGTTCCATTGATTATGGACGGCCTTATATCCGTTTTTCTCCTACGCCATATGCCCTGTCTCTTTGGGATCGAAAATACGATGCCCGTTACTACAAAAGTTATCAGCATGTTTGGTATGCAAACAATACGGCGAACCTGCTTCCTAATCAGGAAATAGGAGATACTGCCATTTTCCTCCCCGGTGTTAATGTTGGCGAAAAGTATTATGTAGCCGACGAAAACGGGAACCGGATTGAAAGAACCCTTACACAGGAATATGTAAACGAAAGGCACAATAAATCGGCGGTTATTTATACACCTGACGAAAGAAATAATGAAGCCGGAACCGGTTATTCAGAACGGGTTTATGCCTCGTTGTGGAAATTTATCGATCCCACGCGAGAGTCAATAAATCTCAAAGAAGGCACCCGCGACTTCTTCGTGATGCGTTTAGCCGAGGCCTATCTGATTGCTGCCGAAGCGTATTTCAAAACAGACGATCTTGACAAAGCTGCCGAAATGCTAAGCATTGTTCGGAAACGTGCTGCCTGGCCAGGCTTTGAACAAGAAATGAATATTTCTGCAAACGACGTTACTTTGGAGTTAATACTTGATGAACGTGGGCGCGAGTTATTGGGAGAAATGCAAAGATGGTATGATTTAACCCGTATGGGATTTCTTATTGATCGGGTAAAAGCATATTGCAACGCAACCAACAGCCCGAACTATGCAGTCGATAATATCAGTGAAAAACATCTGTTAAGGCCAATACCTCAGAATCAGATCGACAGATGTTCAAATGACTACGGGCAAAATCCGGGATATTAATATTGCTAATCCGTAATGAATGAAAATTAATTAATAATTGGCGATTTTAAGGACGTTTTATTTTCAGATCCGGAAATAGGCAGATTTTGAACTATACAGGGACAATCGGAAAAGAATCTTATGCCTTTTCCATAAAATTTGCTGCTTTTCCCTGAAAATAAAGCGTCCTTTTTTATTTTTAAGCTATGAATAAAGTAAAAAACAGAAGTATAAATCTACTCTTACTCATTGCCCTTTTCCTGGCAATGGGGTGTACTCCAAATCAACCAACCCGTTCAGAACAACCAATTCAAAATAAAGGCGTACAAAAAATGGAGTACAACAATCCCGGACTACTGGTGGATTTGGATGTTGGTTTTAAATCGGTTCCCATGCCCATGGACTTTGATGGCGACGGCGATCTTGATTTGCTCATTTCCGAATCGGGAAGCTATGCCGAATCTGGTGTTTTTTATTTTGAAAATATTAGTGGGAATGTTGATTTACCCGTTTACCGGTATGGAATGCGGGTTAACTCCGAGCGGTTTCGATTGGGGTACGATGGAAAGTTTTTCGAAGCGTCTGATGTTAATGGGCATATTCACGTGCTTACTCCCGACCGCACGAATGAAACGCTGCTTATTTACGAAGATGTGCCGCAAAATGTATTTTGGAAAAGAATGAATATGCCCGCACAGTTAAATGAATATGTTCGGAATACGAACGCAAATACCTGGAAAATAATTGATTTTGATGGTGATTCTAAATATGATCTTGTGGCTGGGATTATGTCACGCCAGGGCAATTCACTCCTGTTTTTCAAAAATAGCGGTACAAATGAAAAGCCTGTTTATGAAAAGCCCGAAAACATTCTGACAGGAAAGGGAAAACCTTTTAAAAATGGTTTGAACCTCGAAGTAGCGCTGGCAGACTATGATAATGACGGAGATGTGGATTATGTTGTAACCGGCAGGTTTACGCACCTGGTTTATTTCGAGAATAAAGGCACTCCCCAAAAACATCTGTTTTCTGAAGGGGACACCATACGTTATAACGGAAAAAAAATACAATTGGTTTCCCGCTCCGGAAGTAATACAAAGCTAAAAGCAATTGATTTTAACCGTGATGGCTTTGTGGATATTATTGCCGGTGATGAGGATGGCAAGGTTTCATTCCTTAAAAATACAGGAAAAATAATCAATGGTGTTACCGAATTTCTGCCTCCGGTTTTTCTTCAACAGGAAGCAAAATTCCTCGATTTGGGGGCATTGGCTGCACCCCGGGTATTTGACTGGGATGGTGATGGACTGGACGATATAGTAGGAGGAAATGGCGTGGGAAATGTATACTTTGTAAAAAACCTCGGAGGAGACATTTCCAAATGGGCTGCCCCAAAAATATTGGAAGTTGATGGAACTCCCATAAGGATTATTCCCACAGAAGTGCTACCCAACACGGAAGACCCGCACTGGGGATATACCACTGTTGATGTAGGAGACTGGGATATGGACGGGTTACCCGATATTCTGGTGAATGAACACAATGGCAACATTGTATGGTTAAGAAATAAAGGGACACGGACAAAACCTGAACTATCAAAACCTCAGCCTATTGAAGTAGAATGGAAAGGTGAGCCCCTAAAACCAGCCTGGACACCTGGTGTTTCAAAAGGAAAAGAGTTACTGGCTCCCTGGCGTACTTCGCCGTTTATTATGGATTTTAACAACGACGGGCTAAATGATTTGGTTATGCTAGACTACGAAGGTTATTTAGCTGTTTATCTTCGGTTTAAAAAAGATGGAAAATTACTGCTTGCCCATCCGCAACGCAATTTTATTTACCCTGACGGGGAACCCATACTCCTGAATCAGCGAACAGGCTCCAGTCACGGACGTTTGAAAATCACGTTTGCCGACTGGGATGGCGACGGTTTGGAAGATCTCGTTTTTTCTTCGAAACCTGCTGTGGATTGGATGAAAAACATGGGAATGGAAGATGGAAAAATGGTTTTACAGTATATGGGACGTATCGTTTCCCGCACGCTGATGGGGCATACAGATGGTCCGGTGGTTTCTGATCTCAACAAAGATGGTATTCCCGACCTGCTGGTAGGTACTGAAACAGGGGTACTGTATTACTGGGAGCGTCCTTCAATTGAAATTACCACAACTATGACTACCACCGGGAAACAGACTCCAGCAACCTATAAATATTTCAAAAGATGAAGTCTAAAAAAGCTTAGACAAAAAGATAACCTAAAATAATATGCATAGAACTAAACAGTTTTATATCCTGCAAATTATTATAATGAACAAAATCATCTTATATCTGCTTTTCCCTGCGATGCTCTGGCAAGGCTCAGAGATTTATGCACAAAAAAGAAATACAGATTTGGGAATTGCGGTCATGTCGTTTAATATTCGGAATTCGAATGCAAAAGATGACCTGAATAGTTGGGAAAACCGCAGAAATTGGGTTGGAGATTTAATCCATTTTTATCAGCCTGACCTCATTGGCCTTCAGGAGGTTTTGCATCTGCAACTGGGCGATCTTTTAGAAAGACTTCCTGAATACGGCTATATTGGTGTAGCTCGTAACGATGGGAAGACCGAAGGCGAATACAGTCCCATTTTCTACAATAAAAAACGTTTCGAACTGATAAAAAGCGCGACCTTCTGGCTGGCTGAAGATACTGAGAAACCGAATAAAAGCTGGGGGGCTACCTATCGTATTGTAACCTGGGGACAGCTGAAAGATAAAAATACGGGGGACTATTTTTTCCTGTTTAATACGCATTTCGACAATCGGGAAAAGGCTCGCGAAGAAAGCGCCAGACTTCTGCTTGAAAAGGTAGGCCAAATTGCAGGTTCCCAACCGGCAATTATAACAGGAGACTTTAATTCCAATTCGCAATCAATTCCTTATCAAATCCTGACTGAAAGAAAAGGGAAGAAAGGGTTTTGGGATACAAGACTATTGGCAAAAAGTTGGTACGGTCCCCTATGGACATTTCACAGTTTTGGCAAAGTACCGGTAGAAAGCCGTGAACAGATTGATTATATTTTTAGCAATCGAAAAGTAACCGTAGAACAATATGTTAGTATCTCTGAGCAAAGAGGCGAAGTTTTCCCATCAGATCATCTGCCAATTCTTGTCCGAATTCAGTTCTAATGGATAAAGTAATTAATTTTACTGAAAAGATTGAGCACGGTTTTATCAAATAAAGGTTTTTATTAAAAATTAAATTCACAAGATAATGATGACAGTTCGGGCCTTAATTTTTGTTTTTTGTATTTTATTTTCAAATTCTATTTTTTCTCAGAATACACAAATTGTTTATCTCTCGGGTACCGATGCCGCCCATACCGTTGACTGGGATTTTTACTGTACCGATGGACAAAATAGCGGAGAATGGACAAAAATTCCGGTTCCCTCCAATTGGGAATTGCAGGGCTTTGGAACTTACAATTATGGACACGATTGGAAAAAAGCAAACATTAAATTGGGTAAGGAACATGGTCTGTACAAACATGAATTTGAAATTCCGGCTTCATGGAAAGGTAAGACTGTAAATATTGTTTTTGATGGCTCGATGACGGATACTGAAGTGAAAATCAACGGAAAATTGGCAGGTGAAATTCATCAGGGTGCATTTTATCGGTTTAAGTACGATATTTCCAAATTGCTGAAATACGGAAAGATAAATCTTTTGGAAGTTGATGTGGCAAAACATTCTTCTAATGAGTCAGTCAACCAGGCCGAGCGCCAGGCCGATTTCTGGATTTTCGGTGGTATTTTTCGCCCGGTTTTTCTTGAAGTACTTCCTGGCTCTCATATAAAACGCGCAGCCATTGACGCAAAAGCCGATGGCTCCTTCAAATCATTTATTGAGCTGAACGGACCAGGCTTAGGTTACTCCGTAGCAGTTCAATTATTCGACCTGGAAGGAAACCAAATGGGCCAAACAATCCGGGATAAAATAGAAGATGGAAATGTGGAAAAATGGATTTCCGGGAAATTTGAAAACGTGAAATCCTGGAATCCCGAATGGCCCAACCTTTATGACATGAAAATCAGCCTGAAAAAAGGAGAGGAGGTGTTACATGAAACCACCGAACGGATTGGCTTTCGCACAGTGGAACTGCGGGAACATGACGGGTTTTATGTAAACGGCGAAAAAGTGGTTTTCAAAGGGGTGAACCGCCACTCCTTCTGGCCGGAAACCGGCCGCTGTCTCAGCGAAGAGCATCATCTTACCGACATCAGGCTAATAAAGGAAATGAATATGAATGCTGTTCGCTGTTCACACTATGTTCCGGATAAACGGTTCCTGGAATTATGCGATTCTTTGGGTCTATTCGTGCTGGATGAAGTAACCGGATGGCAGAATAGTTATGATACAATTGTGGGGCCCAAACGGGTAAAAGAAACCATCCTGAAAGATGAGAACCACCCCAGTGTTGTAATTTGGAACCACGGAAACGAAGGTGGCTGGGACTTTGCCAACGAAAAAGGCTTTCATGAATATGACATTCAAAAACGACCGGTAATTTACCCGTGGTTATTGCGCAATGGAGCAGATACACACCATTATCCCGCTTACAATTATGCCATCGGACGATATATTAATGGAAATGATCCATTCATGGCTGCGGAGCTGCTGCATGGGCTATACGATGGCGGGCTTGGCGCCGGCCTTGAAGAATACTGGAAAAAATACCAGTCATCGCCGCTCCACGCAGGAGGTTTCCTCTGGGTACTGGCCGATGAAGCAGTTTTGCGTACCGATTTGGAAGGCACGGTTTACGACGGTGATGGGAATCATGCACCTGACGGAATTCTGGGGCCACACCGGGAAAAGGAAGGTAGCTTTTACACCGTCAAAGAAATCTGGTCGCCTGTGCAGGTGAAGCCGGTTACCATTAACCGCCGGTGGAACGGCAAACTATTCCTCGAAAATAAATTCATTTTTACCAACCTAAAGGATTGTTCTTTTGAATGGAAAGCAATTAAAACGGGGTTTGATAAGACAGAAAATGAAATTACAGGGAAAGGGACTTGCCAAAGTCCTTTTACAGAGCCAGGTGAAACGGCTGCTATAAAAGTTAATTTTGGGAAAGCGTTGCAAAAAGCGGATTTGTTATTGTTTACCGCCAATGATCCCCACGGGAATGAACTTTACACATGGAGTTGGCCGGTAATACAAACAGATGAAAAGGCTGCCGAATTAATAAAAATGATTGCCGGTAACCCATCAGAAATAGAAGTTAGTGAAAGCGAGAAAGCTGTTACTGTTTCAATTCCCGGTCTTGAAGTCTCACTCTCGAAAATGAATGGAACCCTTCTTTCCGTGAAAAACAGAAAAGGCGTGGTTTCCTTTACTGGTGGCCCGGTACCGGCAGGAGGGAATACTGAAATTACAGATCTACAATGGAGCAAAGAGCCTGGCAAAAATTTTACGTTTGAAATTACAACAAACAATTATCCCGAAAAAATAAAATGGACGTTGGAGAAAAACGGATTGTTACTACTCGAAGCCAGTCCCCTTCAAAATGAATTGCGGGATATCGATTTTTTCGGAATTTCCTTCAACTACCCCGAAGAAAAATGTAAAGGGATAAAATGGATGGGCCGCGGACCATACCGTGTGTGGAAAAACCGGATAAAAGGGAGTAATATGGGAGTATGGGACAAGACATACAACAACACCGTTACCGGTGAAAGCTTCAACAATTTGGTTTATCCCGAATTTAAAGGTTACCACGGGGACCTTTACTGGGCAATAATGCAAACTACCGAATCGGATTTTACAATTATTTCGGAAACGCCCCATTTATATTTCCAGCTGTTTAAGCCGGAAAAACCCAAGCATTTGGCAGGAGGAACACACCCGCCATTTCCCGAAGGTGATATTTCCTTTTTGTACGAAATTCCAGCTATCGGTACCAAATTCAAGCAACCCGAAGCATTGGGTCCCGGAAGCAGTAAAGGGTATTTCAGAGGGCATAAAGGAGATGAGGGCTACCCTATAAAGGTGTGGTTTGACTTTCGGAGCAAGGAGTAATAAGCTTGGAAGAGGAGTAAAATCTTTCTATCTTTCATGCGGTTCACTGTGTCTTCTCTGTGCTTTAACCAAAGAGGGCACAGAGAAGACACAGTGAAAGCACAAAAGGTCATGAAGAAAGGATTAAAGTATTACTTTTCGTTTTAGAAAATTTCTAATGCAGAATATCCAATACTCAATTTCCAAATAGTAATTTCCTTTGATTATTGGGAATTGAATATTGATTCTTGGAAATTTTGTTTCCTCCTTCAGAAATACCCAACATTCAATCCAAAAGAAACATTTATGTTGCAATACTACTCTACGGCTCTCTGTGTCTTCTCTGCACTCTCTGCGGTTAAAGTAAATCTTCCCCGGATTATGTAAAAAATGTATCTGTATCTATTCCATTTTATGGATCTTGTATCGAAAAAGAGTATTTTTAGCAAGGTAAATTTTTTGACTTAAAAATTAAAAGCGAACAAGTCTGAAACCGGTTTACTACTAATTCTGATTTTAACTATTTCAATAAACTACTAAAAACATGATATCTATAAAGAATGGCATCCTGCTTTTTTTACTCTCTGTTTCTATTTTGGCGTGCACTCAAGCAAAAAAAACTTTTTATGCAGAAGAGTTAAAATGTGAAAACCTTCACAATCCGTTGGGAATAGACAAAACAGCACCCCGGTTTAGCTGGAAAATAAAAAGTACAAAAAACGGCACTACCCAGTCGGCATTTCAGGTTCTTGTTGCCAGCGACAAGGAACAGCTAAAAAAGAACGAGGCCGATTTATGGGACTCCGGTAAAATCGCATCAGCATCATCGTTATGGATTAAATACGAAGGAGAACCGCTGAAGCCCGGAAGCCATGCTTACTGGAAGATCCGTGTTTGGGATGAAGCAGATAATATCTCAGACTGGAGCCAGCCGGCAGAGTTTGGAATCGGCCTTTTGGGAGAAAACGACTGGCGGGCCGATTATATCGGTTTTAACACAGACGGAGGTTACATCGAATGCCCACAGGTATATAGCTCTTTTGAGGTAAAAGAAACCGATTCGAAACGATTGTTACATGTAAATTCCCTGGGGTACCATGAAGTTTATCTGAACGGACAAAAAGTAGGCAACGGGGTGCTTGCGCCGGCTATTTCGCAGTTTGGTAAACGTTCGCTGATAAATACCTACGATGTTTCACTGTATGTAAAAACCGGAAAGAACGACTTGTTGATTTGGTTGGGAAGCGGCTGGTACACCGACGGACATCCCGGTGTTGCCAACAACGGGCCGGTGGTAAAAGCGCAACTGGAAAAGATTGGGAATAAAAAAAGAGAAGTTATCCTGGCAACCAATTCAACCTGGAAAGGACGGGAAAGCAGCTATATCAGGCATGGCAGCTGGAAACCAGACCGTTTTGGTGGGGAAATTTTAAACGGGGAATTAACAAAAAGTGATTTAACACTGGATGATACACCGGGGAGAAACTGGCAACCGGTTTCCGTGATAGAGATTCCCTCTCACAGTGTAAGCCCGCAAATGGTTGAACAGAGCCGGATACAGGATACCATACTTCCACTGAAAATAAGTGAATTTGGGAAAGACACCTTCCTGATTGACATGGGAAAAAACCTCACCGGATGGGTAGAGATGCATTTTTCCGGATTAGAAAAAGCGCAGGAAATTAAGCTGGACTATTGCGACCATCTTTCGGAGGACGGAAAATTTACCGATCGAAATTACTACGATAAATACATTGCATCCGGAACCGGGCCGGAAGTATTTAAAAATAAATTTAATTATCATGCTTTCAGGTACATTCGTGTTTCCGGGTTACAAGAAATGCCCCAACTCAAAACGGTTAAGGCATACCTTATTCATACTGATTATGAAGCGACTTCAGGCTTTGAATGTTCCGACCCGGACCTAAATCAGATTCACGACATGTTGCTTTACACTTTTCGCTGTTTGAGTATTAGCGGTAACCTGGTAGATTGCCCGCATATTGAAAGGTTAGGTTATGGGGGTGATGGAAATGCTTCTACCGTAACTGCGCAGACGATGTACAACCTGGGACCGCTTTATACCAACTGGCTGCAGGCCTGGGCTGATGTCATCCGCGAAGATGGAGGAATGCCACATACAGCACCGAACCCGTATGCTGCCGGGGGTGGTCCTTATTGGTGTGGTTTTATCATTACGGCAACGTGGAACACCTTCCTGAATTATGGCGATACCTTACTTCTCAACAAGCATTATCCTGCTATGCAAAAATGGCTGGAATATGTGGATAAATACAGTATTGACGGATTGTTAAAGCGCTGGCCCGACACTGATTACCGTGCCTGGTACCTGGGTGACTGGGCCACACCGGACGGGATTGACCAAACCGCAGAGGCGTCGGTTGATGTGGTAAACAATTCGTTTTTAGCTGTTTGCCTCGACAACATGAAGAGAATTGCCCGGGTTTTAGAAAAACCGGAGGATGAAAAAATGTACGCAAAAAAAATGGAACAGCTGCAAAAGAAAATTCATGAAGTATTTTTTGAGGAACAGGATAATACATATGGAACAGGAACACAGATTGATTTGGCCTACCCGATAATTGCAGGTGTAGTTCCCGAAAACCTTCAGGAGAAAGTAACAGAATCATTTTATAATGAAACAAACAACAACCGGAAAGGACACCTGGCGTGCGGGTTGGTTGGACTCCCGGTAATCACGGAATGGGCTGTAAAAAACCAGGCCGCCGAGCTAATGTATTCGATGTTAAAAAAGCGGGAGTATCCCGGATTCCTTTACATGATAGACAACGGGGCTACAACAACCTGGGAACACTGGAACGGGCATCGCAGCAGGATTCATAATTGTTATAATGGAATTGGTTCGTGGTTCTATCAGGCAGTTGGAGGGATACGACCTGTTGAGGATGTTCCGGCATATCAAAAAGTACACATACAGCCACAAATACCGGAAGGAGTAACCTGGGCAAAAACATTTCTGGAAACGCCTAACGGGAAACTGGCTGTAAACTGGGAGCTGGGTGAAAATACCCTGCAAATGGATATTGAAATTCCGGTGGGAACTGAAGCCGGTATTGCCCTTCCTTCAGGAGTAAAAGAATATACACTTGAGAATACGGATTATCAACTCAAAGAAAACGAAACAAACGTGGTGCCCCTAAAAAGCGGTCGGTACAAAATCAGTTATAAAATGTAGTTTAAGGCGACACGTTTCACTGTTCTCCGGGACTTTACAGAGACGCAACAGCCTGATATCATTCCAGGCAAGTCACTTAAAAAATATATATTTGACACAATGCTGAAAGTTCAAAGCAAAACAGGCAACTATATTACTATACATGGCGAACATTATTCCTACTTTGCCGGGAATGATTACCTCGGTCTTGCCCACCATCCTGATGTCATTCAGGCTGCTACCCTGGCATTGGAAAAATATGGCATTAGTTTTTCGGCATCGCGGCAAACCACAGGTACTTCTGAAATTCATCTGGAATTGGAGCAGTTGCTGGCCCGGTTCAAGACCCGGCAGGATGCGGTTGTATTTGCCACCGGGTACCTGGGAAACAGGTTGTTGTTCCATGCTCTTAAAGGGCAATATTCCACTGTATTTGCCGATGCACAGGCACATCCCAGCATCTCTGACGGAGTTCCCGGCGGAATACCTTCCCGCATTTACGAACATTGCAACCCCAACCATTTGGAAGACCTTCTCAAAAAAAATAAAAAACACCGGCCGCTGATTATTACCGACGGCATTTTTGCCCTTACTGGAAAAATTGCCCCGGTGGATGAAATATATTCTTTGGCCGAAAAATACAATGCCCTGCTTATTGTGGACGATGCACATGCAACAGGGGTACTGGGGAAAAACGGTACGGGAACACCGGAGCATTTTAACCTGCAAAATGCAAAAAACCTCTACCAGTCAGAAACCATGAGCAAAGCGCTTGGAGCCTACGGTGGGTTTATTGCGGCAGACGAAACACTCATTCAAAGCATCCGGTCGAAATCCACCTTTTACGGAGCATCCACTGCCCTGCCCCCTCCCCTGGTGGCGGCCGGCTGTGCTTCATTGAGCCTGATTCAGCAACAACCGGAACTGCGCGAAAAGTTGAAAAAGAATGCTGAACTAATCCGAAAAGGCATCCAAAACATGGAATTTCACACCACCGGAGAAGGCACCCCCATTATCCCCATTCTATTTCAAAGCAGGCAAAAAACAAAAGCCCTGTCGGAATACCTGAAAGAGAATCATATTGTTGCCCCTGCTGTGGACTATCCTGTAAAAACGGATAATTTTATCATCCGAATAACGGCTTCCACAAACCACACCACAGAACAAATTGAGAACCTGTTATTCATTCTAAAAAAATGGAGAGAAAAATATGGAACCCACTAAAATTAAAGCTGTTTTTATAGAACCAATCAATATTCCGCTGGATGAACCGTTTACCATTGCCATCGGGGTAAAGCACCAGATTGAAAATGTGTTGGTTACCGTCTTGCTGGAAAACGGAATAAAAGGTTATGGTGAAGCGGCACCGCTGGAACCGATCAATGGAGAAAATCAGGCGACGGTACTGGCTACGTTAAAAAGTTGCAAAGATTTTCTGGTTGGGAAAGACGCCGCTGATTTCAGGCAGATATCCAAACACCTGAAAAGCGTATTTTGGGCACAAATTACCGCACGTTGCGCTGTTGAAATGGCGCTGATAGATGCATATACAAAATCGCTGGGAATCCCGCTTTATAAATTTCTGGGAGGAGCAGAAAATAAAATCGAAACAGATTACACCATTGATATTGTACCTCCCGACACGGCCAGGATAAATGCGGAAAAGCTCAGCGGGAAAGGCTACCAAACATTAAAAACCAAGGTTGGGAAAAAACTCACAGACGATATCGACCGTATTCTGGCCATCAAAGAAGGCGCCCCGGATTGCAGGCTCATGCTTGACGCCAACCAGGGGTATTCTCCTGTCCAGGCTGTTCACTTTTTGGAAGAACTGGAAAAGAACGGCATCCGGCCCGAGCTGTTCGAGCAGCCGGTTGAGAAACACGATCTGCAAGGGATGAAATTTGTAAAAGAACACACTTCCGTGCCGGTTGCTGCCGACGAGTCTGTTTTTACCGCCGCCGATGCCATTCAGGTCGTTCGGACGGGATGCGCTGATCTGATAAACATCAAACTGATGAAATCCGGGATAGTGGAAGCACTGGATATTGCTGCCATTGCCCGCAGTGCAAACATGGGACTTATGATTGGCTGCATGCTGGAAACGAGTTTGGGATTGGGAGCTTCGGTTCACTTTGCTGCCGGACTGGGTAACTTCGCATTTATCGATCTTGACCCGCACCTCTCTCCGGAACAGGATCCATTTTCTGGGGAGCCGCAGTTCAAGGAGCCATTTTATTTTCTTTCAGATGTAGAAGCCGGAATCGGAAAAACATTAGATTGATATACTGAGTTTTCCCCGGAAAGAACGATCTGGCATAAAAAACAAAAGCAAGCACAAACTTATTTTGCAAAAAGTAATTTGCAGGATCTTTGAGTTTTGTTTTTAAGTTTTCAGCTTTGCTTTTACCACCAGCGGCAAATGCTTCCCGCCAAACGATGCCTCTTTGAAGTTGGAAAACAATTCAACATCCTGAAAACCGGCCAGGTGTAACAGGCTTGTCAACTCATTGCTTTTTAACGCCAGAAGCAGGGTTTCATTGGAAATTACTTTCCCCTCTTTTTTCAGGTGCAGGTCTGTCTGAAACCGGACATACGGACTGTCTTTCTCAAAAACATAATGCCGGATAAACTTTATATTTTCGGTTTCGATGAGTGGCAATTCCGAAACCTGCTCCTTCAGAATATAATCGTAGTTGAGAATTTGTCCCAGAAAATACCCACCGGGCTTCAACACCGTAGAAACGCCTTTCAACATTTCTCCAATGAGTTCAGGCGAAGGCAGGTGTACCAGCGTATTCCCAAAACAAACCACCGCATCAAACTGTTGCTGGGGAAAGTCATTTCCCAGTTCCAGCATGTTCCCTTTTATAAATTTGCACCGGACGGTTTGGCCGGCTCCCTCATCCATAATTTTCAACTGTGCCTTGCGCAGCAGATCTTCATTCAAATCGATACCGGTAACGCGAGCCCCTGCTTTACATAATTGAAAGGCCAGTTCGCCGGTAGCACATCCAATATCCAAAACTTCCTTATCCGCCAGCAAACCTGTACTTTTTATTACATACTGAAGTTGTGCAGGATTATAAGGGAATATTTCGGTATAGTATTTTGAAATCGAAGAGTAAAATTCATTCTGTTTGGTTGTCATACCTTTTTAATTTTAAGTAATACACACTATTTACGAATACTCATTGCTGCTCTTCCCCACCCTCACCCGTGCATCCACGGCCAAAATTTCAGTTTCATTTCCCAGCAACGGATTGATGTCTATTTCCTTAATTTCAGTCGCATGGCGCAGGAGGTTAGAAAGCCGTACAATAATTTCTGCAAACTGCGGAATATTTACCCCTTCCTGTTTACGGTAGCCTTTCAAAATTTTATATGATTTTAACTGCCGCAACATCGAACCCGCTTCTTCCAGCGAAAGCGGTGCCAGTCCTGAAGCGACATCTTTCAGTACCTCCACGTAAATACCACCCAATCCGCACAGCACCACATGCCCAAAATCCTGTTCATATTTTGCGCCCAGAAAAAGCTCAGTTCCCGACGCCATTTGTGCTACCATTACCCCTTCAGCACCCTTAATTTCTTTCAGGTGATGAAACTCTTTGCGTACCTGCGCCACATTCCGGATATTCAAAATTACTCCCCCCACATCGGTCTTATGTACCGGTCCGACTACCTTCATCACGACCGGAAAACCGATATTAAGGGAAGACAACACCGCTTCTGTTTCACTGGTAACTACAATTTCCTTCACCCTCGGAATGCCGGCAGCATCAAACAACTGGTGGATAATTCCAGGTGGCTGGTAACCCTCTTTCGCCTGTTCAATAATGGCCCGAATAGCTTTCAAATCGATTCCTTCCATAAAACTCCCGGAGGTTGCAGGAGCCGGAGTATGTATAACCTTGGTGAGCGCCCGGCCAAGCAAAACCTCATCAGGAAAGTTTACATTTCCGTGCGACAGAAAGTAGGAAACATCCTCTTTTACATTGATAATGGATGGCAAAATAGGATATACTGGCTTCCGGCAGCTTTTCATTTTTTCGTTCAGTAATTCATATACATCGCGAATAGGAAAAAGTCCGGGACTACCAAAAATCACAGCCATACCATCCACATCGAAATCGTTCTCGCAGGCATCCACAATATCTCCCAGTTGTTCAGCAGTACCGGTCGCCAAAAAGTCGATCGGATTTTCAACGGAGGATCCCTCAAATAATTTCTCTTTCAGGGATTGTTTGGCCGGAGAATCGGGAATCTGCGGAATATGCAAACCACCATCTTCCAATGCATCGGTAAGCATTACGCCCGGTCCGCCCGCATGAGTAATGATGGCCAGATTTTTTCCTTTCAACTCTTTGCACATAAATACGCCGGCCACAGTGGTCAGCTCCTCCCGCCCGTAGCAACGTACAATCCCTGCTTTCCGGAACAGCGCTTCCACAGCAGCATCGGAACTGGTAAGCGCTCCGGTGTGTGACGAGGCCGCCCGGCTGCCCGCAGAAGAACTGCCTGCTTTAATAGCTGCTATTTTACACCCCTTACGAACCAGTGATGAAGCATGAAAAAGCAATTTATCGGGGTTGTCAATATTCTCAATATAAAGCAATTTTACCCGGGAACTGACACCTGGCTTATACGTTTCATCAAGGTAAGCCAGCACATCTTCAACCCCGGTTTGTGCACTGTTACCCACAGAAAATACGTTGGCAAACCGTATTCCTTTGGGGATGCCTGATTCCATAATAAATACCGCTGTTGCCCCGGAACCGGAGATAAAATCACACCCGCCCGGTACAAGTGGGGGAATCGGAGTAGTAAAAACGCTGGCATGATGTGGAGTCATAACTCCAATACAATTTGGACCGATTAGACAAGCCCCGAAACGATTAGCCACCTGTGCAATCTGCTGCTCCAGTTTTTTGCCTTCTTCGCTGGTTTCCCCAAACCCGGCAGAAATGATAATAACTGCTTTTGTATTTTTTTGTGCAACCAGTACTTCTACTGCATGCAAACAAAATGGTGCCGGAATGGCCAGGATAGCCAAATCGACAGAGGGCAAATCCTCCACTGTTGAAAAGGCAGGAATCCCCTGAATTTCTTTGCTCTTCGGATTGACAACGTAAAGTTTTCCCCTGAACGGGTGATCTACCAGGTTTTTCACCAATTTCCCTCCGGGTTTCATGGTATTGTTCGATGCTCCTATTACAGCGATACTTTCCGGATGTAGCAATTTGTCATTGACCATGCGGCACTATGAATTTTGCATAAAAATAGGCAATTTTACTGCACCTCTTCCTGATTTTTTTCAAGTCCCCGGTTTTCTTTCCTGTTAGGAATTCTCTATTTTTATCCATTTTTAGAAATGGGCGAAAAGAAGGAACAAAAGATTATCGTATTTACAACCCTTTCCCCGTCAGACAAAGGTCTTATTTTAAGCGGAGTAAAAATCGCTTCGATATTCAAAAAAGAACTTTGCCTGGCATACCGCATGCATAAGAAAGAAGTAAAAAACCACCGTGCATACAAACAAAGACTGATTGACTACACAGTTCCCCTAAAAAAAGAAATTCCCGATCTCAAAACTTCTGTACTGCTTTTGCAGGAGCCGCTCAGAAGTTTACCGGAGATTCTGGCAGACGACTACGAAGCGATTCTGCTGATTGCCGATTCTTCAAGGTTTAAAAGTTATTCTAAAGCAGTAACCGAAAGCCCGGTCCCGTTTCTTTTTATAAATACACAGGCTCCGCTATCCCCATTCCGGGAAATTGTATTACCTGTTGATTTACGCAAGGAGAACAGCGACACGGCACTCTGGTGCTCGTGGTTTGGCCGGTTTAACCAGTCCAACATAATAGCTGTGGCCGCAAACGAGAAGAGAAAGGAGTCGCAGGGGCAAGTGGCACGTAATATTATGCTGACTAAAAAATTGTTTCGGAAATTCGATATCAGCCATAAAATTTTTAAGGGGAACAAAACAAGTTTGCAAAATAGTTTCGAGGCCATGGATTTTGCTCTTACGTCAAATACCGACCTCCTTGTGCTACTCGGTAGTTCGGTCATTACACCACTTGACTGGCTGGTGGGCCTCCCTGAAAGAAAAATCATCCGTAATGCAGGGAATCTTCCGGTTTTGCTTGTTAATCCCCGTCGGGATAACTATATACTGTGCGATTAATATCCTGTGTGATTAATCATAATTCTCGTTAGAATGAACCCTTCTAATTATTATAAAAAAAATCCGGGAATCGTTGCCAACAAAAAAAATGAAATTCCTATTTTTGAATCCACCAGACAATGTAGTCCGGCGCAACCATACATAAAAAATGACAAATAGCCACCCAAAAAAACAGAAAGTATGGCGTGTAGTTTATACCCGCTCACGGGCTGAAAAAAAAGTACATGCCGATCTGACGTCACAAAACATCGAATGCTTTTTGCCTCTGCAAAAAAAGCTTCGGCAATGGAAAGATCGTAAAAAATGGGTAGAAATGCCTCTTATCTCGGGCTACTGTTTTATAAACATTGAGCCTTCAGAATACGAAAAGGTACTGCAAACCGACAACGTGGTGTGCTATGTTACCTTTGAAGGAAAACCTGCCCGTATTCCACATCAACAAATTGATTTTCTGAAACAAATGCTCCGGCAATCCGACTTTGAGGTGGAAATTTGCAGGGAAACATTCGAGCCGGGAAAACGCGCAGAGATTATTTCAGGGCCACTCATTGGATTGCAGGGAGAATTGCTAAGCTGCCGGGGAAATGACCGTTTTGTTTTGCGCATCGAACAAATCAATACCGTTTTCTCGGTTGAAGTTCCTGCCAGCCAATTGACCGCGCTGCCGGAACTGGTATAATATTGCCGCTCCTGAATGAATGCTACAAAATAAAAACGCCGCCCTTGCTAAATACAAAGGCGGCGGCTCTATATTGCTAAAAAACTTATCCTAAATACGTTTTTAGTAACTTACTTCTGGAAGTGTGCCTCAATCTCCTAATGGCTTTTTCTTTAATTTGACGCACCCTTTCGCGGGTAAGTCCAAACCGTTCACCAATCTCTTCCAGTGTCATTTCCTGACAGCCAATTCCAAAAAACAAGCGGATAATGTCAGCTTCTCTTTCGGTAAGCGTTGCAAGGGCCCGGTGTATTTCACGGGCGAGTGATTCCTGAATAAGTGTCCGGTCGGCATTGGGAGAATCGTTATTCACCAGCACATCCAAAAGGCTGTTGTCTTCCCCGTCTACAAACGGAGCATCAACAGAAACATGCCTTCCTGAAACCCTGAGTGTATCTGCCACTTTATCAGCCGGCAACTCCAACGAATCGGCCAACTCTTCTGGTGAAGGCTTCCGTTCGTGTTCCTGTTCAAATTTTGAATAGGCTTTATTTATCTTGTTCAACGAACCCACCTGGTTCAGGGGGAGTCGTACAATTCTTGATTGCTCGGCCAGCGCCTGCAAAATAGATTGCCGAATCCACCACACTGCATAGGAAATAAACTTAAACCCCCTGGTTTCATCAAATTTTTCCGCTGCCTTTATCAGCCCAAGATTCCCTTCGTTGATCAAATCAGGAAGACTGAGTCCCTGGTTCTGATACTGCTTGGCAACAGAAACTACAAATCGCAGGTTTGCCCTTGTTAATTTCTCCAAAGCAGCCTGATCACCCTTTTTAATACGCTGGGCTAATTCAACTTCTTCCTCAACGGTAATAAGCTCCTCCTTGCCAATTTCCTGTAAATACTTATCCAACGAGGCACTTTCACGATTCGTGATGGACTTTGTGATCTTAAGCTGTCTCATATTCTCTTACTCTCCTTAAAAAAACGTGCAAATATAGAACATTAATAATTAGCGATAAAGGAGCGGCTTCACAAAAAAAAGATTATTAATAGTTTGTTAAAGGTATTCCGTGCATTTTTAACCGTCAACACCAAAAACAAAATATGCCAACTCGCCATTGGGGTAAACACCCTCTACTAAAATTCCCCCCTTCGCATTTCCAATCTCTCTCTTTAAATCATTTACCTCATATATAGGCTTTTTGTTCACATGGGTTATAATAAACCCTTCACTTAAGCCTGCATCTTTGAGTTTACCCTTATCTAAATCTTTAATTTTTATTCCGTACTCAATATTTAATTTTCTTTTATCATTCATGCCAATCACTTCAAAACCAGCACCCAAAACAGTAACATTGTCACGTACAATTTGCGTGTCACCATGTTTATTACGTAAGGTTACTGTAAATTGTTTCCTGTCACCGTTTCTTTTCACAACAATTTTTACATCATCGCCCGGACGGTAAAGGCTCACCTTCTCCTGGAGCTCCGCCGAAGAATTTACCGGCTGCCCTGCCACGCTAATAATAACGTCTCCCTCTTTTATTCCGGCATCTTTAGCTGCGCCGGTTTCTTGAACCGCAGCAACAAATACGCCTTCCGCAACATCAAGCCCTTCTTCTTTAACGAGTGTGGCATCAACGTCTCTGATATTTACGCCAAGCAAGGCACGTTGTACTTCTCCAAATTCCTTTAAATCTTCTACTACTTTTTGAACAATGGAAACCGGTACGGCAAATGAGTAGCCGGCATACGAACCGGTACGCGAAGCAATGGCAGTATTTATACCAACCAGTTTACCTGACTGGTTTACCAGAGCGCCCCCACTATTTCCAGGATTCACCGCAGCATCGGTCTGAATGAATGATTCAATAGAATACTGATCGGCATTAATTCCCAGGTTACGGGCCCTGGCACTGATAATACCTGCTGTTACCGTTGAAGTCAGGTTAAACGGGTTACCCACTGCCAGTACCCATTCTCCCAATCTCAACTCATCTGAATTTCCATAGGTAAGGTACGGCAGGTTATCTGCCTCAACTTTCAACAGGGCCAGGTCGGTGGAAGGATCGGCTCCTACCAGGCGCGCATCGTATTCCTGCTTATTGTTTAAAATTACTTTAATATTTTGTGCCCTTTCGATTACATGATTGTTGGTAACAATGTATCCATCTTCCGACAAAATAACACCGGAACCAAACCCTCTGGCAATCTGAGGTTCCTGCTGCCGCAACCCAAAAAACTCGTCAAAAAACGGATTTCCGCTGCTCCATCCTCCTCCCCGCATCGACTGGGTGGCGATATGAACAACAGCGTGAATTGAATTTTCTGCCGCAAAAGTTAAATCCGGAAGTTGCTCCCCACTATTGGACGGCAGGTTTACATACCGCATCGGTTGTTGTTCGGTAACGGTTACTACCTGTGATTTTGCAAAAAAGGCGTTATACATCCACACTCCCAAAAAAGCACTGGCCAAAACCAGCAAAAAAGTCAGCGTATATTTTTTCGTATTTTTCATGGTATAAAACTTTAATTTTACAAAGTGCTGTAAGTAACGCAAATTATCTGCCAGTGTTTTTTAAACTTTCAAACAATACCTTCTATTTTGGAATTTTTAACACACTAAGCATTCATTTGTTAAAAAGTTACATTGGCTAATGTGCTGCATGCAAGTTTGTCAGTATAATCGCTACTTATTAGGAACAACAAACCATTTTGAATCCGGTTCAACAGGTTTGTAAGCAGTAATGTATTCCATGGCCTGTTCAGCATTACCAGCTGAGAAATACAATTTACGGAAACTTTCCTTTACAAATTTTTCAGAAAAAGACGCTTCAAACTGTTTAAATAAGTGCTCATAGAAATCATGGGTGTTAACGAAAACTATCGGTTTATTGTGATAAGAAAGCTGGCGAAGGGTTAGTACTTCCAGAATCTCTTCCAGTGTCCCAAACCCACCGGGCAGAGCAATAAATGCGTCTGCCATTTCTCTCATTTTTGCTTTTCTTTCTTGCATATCTGCGGTGCTAATCACTTCATGTAAGTTATCTGAAGCAAGGGATCTCCTGACAAACCGTTCCGGAATAATTCCGATGGTTTTCGCCCCGGCATTAGATGCAGCGATAGTAACCGCCTCCATTAATCCCACATTGGCGCCGCCGTTTACTAATGTATGCCCCTTTTCTCCAATAAGTTGCCCCAGCTTTTGAGCTTCACTAAAATAGACTTCCGGAATAGCATTACTGGAGGAACAAAAAACACAGATATTCATAACTATCAAATAGGAAAATCCGGACTTTACAGCCCGGATTCATATTATTATTGTAATCATCAACTAAGCATCGATGTTCGCATAGGTAGCGTGGTCTTCAATAAACTTCCTGCGGGGAGGAACATCATCCCCCATAAGCATGGAAAAAATATGATCTGCCTCGGCAGCGTTTTCAATGGTTACCTGCTGCAATGTCCGGTTTTCCGGATTCATGGTAGTATCCCATAATTGTTCGGCATTCATCTCACCCAAACCTTTGTATCGCTGCTGATGCACGTTGCTTTCCACTCCGTCGGCCCACTCGTCAATAATTTGGCGGCGTTGTTGCTCTGACCATGCATACGCTTCTTTTTTCCCTCTTTTAAGAAGGTAAAGCGGTGGAGTGGCGATATACAGGTAGCCTGATTTAATCAGATCCTGCATGTAGCGGAAAAAGAAGGTCATAATTAACGTTGCAATGTGGCTTCCATCCACATCGGCATCCGTCATAATAATGACTTTATGGTACCTGAGTTTCTCCATGTTCAGCGCTTTGGAATCCTCTTCTGTACCGATAGTTACGCCCAACGCCGTAAAAATATTCTTTATCTCATCGTTTTCAAAAATCTTATGCTGCATTGCCTTCTCCACATTCAGGATTTTTCCCCGCAGTGGAAGAATGGCCTGAAACCGGCGTTCACGTCCCTGTTTTGCCGTTCCGCCTGCCGAGTCGCCCTCCACCAGAAAAACCTCGGTAAGGGAGGGATCTTTTTCCGAACAGTCGCTCAGTTTTCCGGGCAATCCCCCACCTGACAGCGCATTTTTCCGCTGTACCATTTCACGGGCCTTCCGGGCAGCATGACGCGCCTGCGCTGCCAAAACCACCTTGTTTACAATGGATTTGGCCGATTTTGGATTTTCCTCCAGGTAATGAGAGAGGGCTTCACTCACTGCCTGATCCACTGCCAGACTAACCTCGGAGTTCCCTAACTTCGTTTTGGTCTGACCTTCAAACTGCGGCTCGGCTACCTTCACGGAAATAACCGTTGTTAGCCCTTCCCGAAAATCATCGCCGCTAATGTCGAATTTCAACTTGGTCAACATTCCCGAATTTTCGGCATAATTCTTCAGTGTACGGGTAAGGCCACGCCGGAAACCGGTAAGGTGCGTTCCACCTTCTATGGTGTTGATGTTATTAACGTAAGAATGAATGTTTTCAGAAAAAGTGGTATTGTATTGCATGGCAATCTCCACCGGGATATCATTCTTTTCGGTTACAATATGAATAATTTCAGGAGTTAACTTCACCCTTGTATTATCAAGGTAATCAACAAATTCCTTTAATCCTTCTTCCGAGAAAAAGGTTTCCGATTTGTATTGGCCGTCATCTTCCTGCTGCCGCTCATCGGCGATGGTCAACCGGATACCGGCATTCAGGAATGCCAGTTCACGGAGTCTTGCGGCTAAAATTTCGTATTTGTAAACCGTGGTTTGAAAAATAGTTTCATCCGGTTTGAATGTGACGATAGTCCCGGTATCATCCGCTTCTCCCTCCAGGCTCACTTCACCACTAGGCTTTCCGATAGAATACTCCTGCACCCAAACTTTTCCATCGCGATGGATCTCTGCCCTCAGATACGATGAAAGTGCGTTCACACAGGAAACCCCCACTCCGTGCAAACCACCCGAAACTTTGTAAGAATCTTTGTCGAACTTACCTCCGGCATGGAGCACTGTCATAACCACTTCCAGCGCTGATTTATTTTCCTTTAAATGCTTTTCCGTTGGAATTCCACGCCCGTTATCCCTCACTGTAATGGAATTATCTGCATGGATAATCACATCAATTTTGTCGCAATACCCGGCAAGGGCTTCGTCGATTGAGTTGTCCACCACTTCGTAAACCAAATGGTGCAATCCTTTTTCGTTGGTATCGCCAATGTACATGGAGGGCCTTTTCCTGACGGCTTCCAGTCCTTCCAGCACCTGTATACTTGAAGCTGAATAATTTCCGTTCCCTTCAGACGAATTCACTTTTTTTTCTGTCTCACTCATTTTTTCTCTCTGCCTAATAATTAAAATAAATACATTGCTTTTGGGAAAAATGAACATCTGTCACCAAAAGAAAACAACGTAGAAAACAGACACTTTTCCAATTATTATCCTCCTTTGGGAAGTGTCGCGCAAATATAATAAAATTACCTGAAGGAGCAGGTGCTTTCAAGGCTTTTTAACCCCAATTTTTCAACAAGTTATAAAACTGAAAATGAGTACAAAAAACCAGCCGAAAAAGGTCTTAAAAAGTACTTTCTACTCCCAGGTATCGGCACGTCCGGGGAGAGACTAAAATGCGTAGCTCAGCCCTCCCAGCACATTAAAACTCTGCACCGGGTACCCTAACCATTGCTGGTACTTCTGAAAGCCAAAATTATTCAGTTGCGCAAACACGGAGAACCGGTTTGTAATTTTATAATTTGCATTCAGGTTCAAATCGAAAACAGTAGGGAGGTTGTACGAATTAAATTGCAAATCTTCAAGTTGCAGCAACTCCGCATTTGTTAAAGCTTCCGGTTTTCTCGGGTCCTCGCCCGGCACGCTCATTATAAGCGCTTTTCTTTGCCCGGTAAAAAACAAGTCTGTCGTCAGGCTCAACTGCTCAGACACCTCGTATCCCAACGACAATTTGGCATCCCAATCGGGAAGATGCCAGGGTTCTTCCATGGTATCCATTTTATACACATAATAATTCCCGGAAAGCAGCAGATTCACCTTCTCAAAGTAGGCATGAAATATTTCGACATTGAACTTAAGACGACTCAGGTTGTCATAAATCACATCAAAATCGTTGTCCACAACCGGAGTTGCAGTCCCCTCATCATCATATTCGTACCCAAACTGGTAATACAAGGGTTGTTCTTTCAACTTGGAATAGTCCACCGAAATTTTAAAATTTGTTTTGGCAGCCAGCTTCCCGTCGAAACCTCCATAAACATGAAATTGTTCGAATGTATTTTTTACATGATGTTCGGGATCTACAAACGGATTTTCGTAAGCGATTTTCGAATAGTGATTATTGATGTAATTCCCATCGATACCGGCAAAAATGTTGATTATCTCCTCAACAGGGGCAAAGTTTGCACGGATATTCGGAGCCAGTTTGGCCATCATGTCGGTACTACTGTCCATAACAAACCAGGCATTTACCCCCAACCGAATGTTGGCCATATCGCCACCCAGCAGATAAGAAGGCTTGGCGGTAATCCAGGTTTGCTGACTTTTCCCCAGCGCCATCTGGTTCCGGTTAAAAACTTCCTCGGCGCGCACAAATGTAATACCGGCCTCCAAAAAACCGGTTCCCTTGTCATAGGGCTTTTTCAAATCAACCATAAACTCGCCGAAGTGTTCGCGCTGACCGGTTTTTGCGCCAAAATAGTGATACAGAAAATCGAAGTCAAAAGTAATATCATTCCGGCCGGCTGTCGCATTTTCGAGCCCGATATTAAAACTACCTTTTGTAAACGTTTGCCTCTTCCCCTGGTAGTTTATCTCCTGATCTTCCTCCTTCAGAAAATCAGGGATTGATTCAAGCGGATAACCGTAAAAATCAAATCCTTTATGATCAAATCCCAAATTGATTGACAAAACCGAAGAACGGTAAAAATGCTTCAGGAACATTTCTGCCTCATTTTCAGAAAATGGGGCATCTACTTTGTCGCCACCTTCAAGTTTCAGCTTTCCGTGCGAGGAAAGATGCTTCCCATGTAACCCGAACAGTGTATTTCGGATATTCTGACTATTAAAAAACACTTCCCCGTAAGGGCGGTTATAATTGCCAACCCCGGCACGTACCAGTCCAAAACCAGTGTCTTCAGCGGGCTCCGATGAAAAAGTAGCCGCCTTCAGCTGGTTCACAGAAAAAGTATTATAAATGGGCTGACTGAAAATGTTGTAGTTAAAACTGGGTTTTTCGTGTTCAGCATCTTCAATCCGGGGCATGCTGCTGATTTTGTTGGCATCAGAAATGGTGGGCCGGTAAGACTTTACAACTTCCACCTCCTGTGTGAGCGACGTATCGCGTTGCGCAAGGGCAGTACCTGAGGCGCCTGTCAAAACGAATAAAAAGATATATCGGGTTATTTTAGCGAACATATTTTTTGCTTTTTAGTTGTCATTTATTTTTAACTGAAAAGAACTGTCTCTGGCATTCTGCTGGTCGGTTTGCTCCCTGGCCTCAATAGCTGCCAACCTGCGGGAAGCCTCCTCCCTCACGCCGTCATTGTCGGCGCCATAGTTTTCAACCACACTTCGCAGGGTATGCTTGGCCTGAAAATCATCCCCCCTGTCCTGGTAAATGTCGGCAAGCAAAAGAAAAGCTTTTCCCAGCCAAAACTGAAAGGGTGTTCCTTTGGCAATAAAATCCATAATTTCTTCTTCGGCCTGTTTCTTTTGGTTTTGTTTGTAGTGAATTTCAGAAACGAGGTATTTGGCTTCGGCCCCCTGCTCCAGCTTGGTATCTTCCGACACAGCTTTTAAGGGCTCCAGCGCTGCACTTTGATTTCCGGAAAGATAATGGGATTTCCCTAAAACGTAGTTGGCCTCCCTGACCCACGTATCATTGGTTACTTCCGATTTTTTTACCTTGCCGGCTGCTTCAATTGCTGCTGGGTAACGATCAAGTTCAAAATTGCACCGCATCTGGCCGGTATAGGATTTTAGCAGGTTCCACTTGCTTCCGGCCACCCGTTCAAGCTTATTAAACAACTCCAGCGCCTGTTCATAATCTTCTGCATTGAATGTTAACTCCGACGCACGCGACAATGCCTGCTCACTAAAAAGATTATTGGGCTGCCGGGCAACATAGGAATAGTGTTCATTTGCTTCCGAAAAATTACCCTCCTTGTAAAGCAGTTCGGCAAGGTAAAAATGGGCATTGGTGGCAAAAATACCGTTTGGAAACTGTTGCAGGTACCGCTGCAACTGACTGGTCGCCTGCGCATCGCCCGACATATACTGACGTTCGGCAGCCGAATAAATAAGCGAATCCTGTTCTGATGCCGTCACATTTATTCCCCCTCCCAAAGAACGGGTGTACGCAAAATAGGCATCTACATTATTCATTTCCACGTAGCTGTTTTTTATACCCAGCAAGGCTGCCTGTGCTTCCGGTGTTCCCGAAAAGTTTTCGGCCACCTGCTTGTAATATGTTAATGCCTGATTATAATCGCCACCATTATAATTCATCAGCCCCAGCTGTAACAAAGCCCTGGGGAAATAGGCGCTTTCAGAAAAACTTTCCGTAATCCGGCGGTAATTCCGGGAAGCCTCCGCATACTGACCAATCCGTTCGTGAGCCCTCCCCAGTTCATACAACGCATCGTCTACATAATCAGAGTCGGGAAATCCTTCCTGCAACCTTTCAAGAGAATTGATTTTTGCCTGCTGATTATGCTGCAATCCCTGGCAGGATGCAATTTGATACAAGGCATAATCTGCATCGAACAGTTTCATATCAAAAGCCTTCTGATAATTTTGTACCGCCTGGCCATAATCTGAATTCAGATAGAAATAATCTCCTAAACGATTGTATGCATCCGCGAGTTTTTCAGTCCGTTGCCCCTGCATGGAATGAATAAAATTCCTGAAATGCGAAGCGGACTGGCTGTAATCCTCCAATTTAAAATATGCGTAAGCCAGATTGTATTCGGCCTCTTTAAACTCCGGGAGAGAAAAGGCACCGGCAGTGCGCAGAAACCGGGTGTAAGTTTCGGCAGCCCCGGAGTAATCACTTATCCGGTAAAGAGCTTCTGCTTTCCAGAAAAGCGCCCGGGCATTTAACTCCCTGCTGTGGCTCCCGTTTTCGAGCGACAGGTTAAAATAATCGATAGCCTGGTTGTAGGCCAGATTATTAAATAACTCGAGCCCTCTAAAAAAGGTTACCCGCTGGTAAGCCCGGAGGATATCCGGGGATTTTACCTCGATTTTGTCGATGGAGTTGATGGCGTCTTTGTAATTCCGGGTCACCATAAACACTTCCGTTAAATAGCGGTAAGCTTCTGAATTTCTTTCGGAGTTGGGATAAAGCGAGATGTAACGATCAAACGCTTTTATGGTCTCATTAAAAGGAGAATAAGAAAGCTCGTAGGTAAGTTTGGCATAACTAAAAAGCGCATCCTCCTGAATTTTTTCATTAAAATCAAATTCGGAAGCCGCCTCGAAGGCTACCCGTGCTTTTTCTTTTTCGTCGAGCCTGATATAACAATCGGCCAGATGATAATATGCATTTTGCGCCATCTCGTCCTTACCTTTCGAGGCATTTTCGAGCAGGGGTGCCGCTTTGTCATACTGTTTCGTATTGTAATAACAGTATCCAAGCAGGTAATTGTCTTCCCTGGTTTTTGGCCCCGATGTCTCGTAGTACGCTTCGAGATAAGGAATAGCTTTTTCATATTCCCGAAGGTGGAAATAGGAATCGCCGACTATTTTCGACAGTTCACTTTTGTGCTCTTCTTCCACCTTGTCGATTATGGAAACAGTATAATTGACCACATCGCTGTACCGTTCCTGCTTGTAGTATATATGACTCACATAAAGCGGGATAACCCGGTTATAGGATGGGTCATTCTCGAGTTTTGAAAAACCGTCGAGGGCAGACTGGTATTTCCCCTGCAAATACATAATGTGCGCCCAGTAGTAAGTAGCAGGCCGGCTGTAAATATTGTTACGGTCTTTTATATCATAAAACTCTGCCAAAGCCTGTTCGGTATTGTCCATCATGAGGTTGGAATACCCGTTTTGGTATTTCAGTTTCACCTGTTCATCTTCTCCGAGCGTATTACGATCAACCTCCTCGTAGGTGCGGATAACTGCGGCATAATGTTTCTTCCCGAACTGGTAATCCGCCAGGTTGAACAACGCACTGTTCATGTACGGACTGTCCGGATAGTCATCGATAAACCTTTCGAGCAGCTTGTACCCGGTAGTATGTCCGGCTTTCAGGGCAGAAACAGCCTTAAAATACATGGCTTCCGAAAAAAGCTCCGACTTTGGTTCTACCTGTTTCTGTATTTTCTCAAATTGCCTGTAAGCCGCATTGTATTTCCCCTGCCGGTAAAGCTCACGACCGAGTTGCACTTCTTCACCAATATCATCAAAATACGTGGTTTGTTGTGCATTAAGCGAAAAACAGATAAAAAGTGAAAAAATAAAAAGAATCCCTATTTTTTTCATGTGTCTATAATTGTATATTTTTAATGGAAACACAAGGAACTTGCCATACAGATATTTTTCTGTTTGTAAAAAATTTGCTCATGGCTCGTTTCATCTCATTGTAATTGTCAATTTTTAAAGTGCTTTATTCTACCAAATCTTTTTAATTGCATTCGATAGAACCGGTGAGTTCATTCCGACAAAACTCATCATACAGAAAGTTTTCGGGATAACGATTTTTATATGTGTTTATATTGTTTGACATAGTCTGTTTCATGTTCCTGTTATTTCGTCAACCTTCAATAACGATTTTGAAAATCTGATACTAATAAAATTGATTGGTAAACTGAACCAAAATCGAAAATAGATAATATCATTGTCATTCATGGCTTAAAATCGTGTCATTTTCTTAACATGAAACTGTTCATTTCTTTTCTTTATTATATGAACGGGTAAAAAAATTAGATTTATATTCGGCATGAATTAACTGAAAAATGGAGAAGAAAAGGGTAATTGAACTCATGGCAGCTGACATTTATCAACGGGAGGCGTTGATTCTTTCGGATGTCAGTTTAACGGTAAATGCAGGCGAATTTGTTTACGTAACCGGAAAAGTAGGTACCGGAAAAAGCAGCTTGATTAAAACGCTGAATGCGGAATTGCCCCTCATTAAAGGTAGCGGAGAAGTGGCCGGTTTTCCCCTTCAGGGAATCAGGCACAGGGAAGTGTCCCGTTTGCGACGGAAGCTGGGGGTTGTTTTCCAGGATTTCAGGCTGTTGCCCGACCGCGATGTATTCGGGAACCTTGCTTTTGTATTAAAAGCCACCGGCTGGAAAAACAAAGTGGAAATCTCAACCCGTATTGAGGAGGTGCTGAAAAGAGTGGGGATGCTTGAAAAAAAACATAAAATGCCTCATCAGCTTAGCGGCGGGGAGCAACAAAGGGTCGTTATTGCACGGGCCATTCTGAACGATCCGCTGATAATATTAGCCGACGAGCCTACCGGAAATCTCGACCCCGAAACCTCATCCGAAATTCTTCAGCTTTTTAACGAACTAAACAAAGAGGGAAAAACGGTGATGATGGCGACACACGACTTTGCCGCTATCGCAAGTAAACCGGCCAGAACGCTGGTTTGTGCCAATGGGTTCATCTCCGATTCGGATGCAGAAAGTATCCTGCTTGACTTTGAAAGCTTACTGGATAAAAACAGCGGGTGAGCCAACCTTATACAAAAACTGAAAATATTTCCTGTATTATTTTTTCTTCGTTCTCCCAGGTAAGTTCAGCGGCAGCTTTTTCCAGGTTTTGTTGCCATGTTATTCGTTTTTCAGTATCGGTCAGCATGGCAGAAAACAGGCCGGCAAGTATTTCCGGATTTAAGGAAGGCGTGACCTCCCCCACTCCGTATTTCCTGACGATAGCAGTTGTTTCGGGAAGGTTGGTTACCAATACCGGCACCCTGGACTGAATGTAATCGAATAATTTGTTGGGCAACGAATACCGGTAATTCAATCCCAGATCTTCTTCTATGGACAAACCAATATCTGCCTGCGGAGTGAGCAGGGCCAGTTCCGCGATTGGCAGCCGTCCGAGAAACTGAACTTTATCCCGAAGTTTCTCCGTTTCCACCAGTTTTTCCAATTCTGTCCTGATATCTCCGTCGCCTGCAATCACCAGCCGGGCGCCCTCAATAAACTTCATGGCCCGGATGGCTTGTATCAGCCCGCGGCCCATGTTTACCGCCCCCTGGTACAAAATCATCTTTTGCTCCATCCCACGGTTGCTTTCCTTCTCTTTTTTAAAGTTGGCCGCAACCGGTACATTACGAACAACCCGGAAATGCACGCCGTATTTTTCTGTATAAATATTGGCAATGGAATCGCAAACAGTGTAAGCATATTTTAGTTTGGGCACCATTTTTCGTTCAAGCCATTCCCATATTCTCCTGATTCGGGGCCGATGAACCAACTCCGGCACCTCGGTAAAATATTCGTGGCTGTCGTAAACCAATGGTTTCCCTTTTATTTTGGAAGCCAGAAAATTGGCCGGTAGCGTATCCAGGTCGTTGCTCAGCAGCAAATCAAACTTCCCAAACAATAAAAAAAGAAACAACCTGCAGTTAAAGCAGGCGTAAAACAGTACCCCTTTATTAAAAAGTAAATTAAAACGATGGATTGAATAGGTCCGTTGAGTTACGGCCACACTGTTTTGCAATTTACGCCCCACCAGCAAAACATCAAACCCCATGGCAACAAGGGTTGTACATACCTTATGCACCCTGTTGTCTGAAACAAGATCGTTGGTTACCGAGACAATAATTCGTTTTTTGGCTTCCGGATTCACATTGCTGTTTCTTAAAATCAACTGTAAAAGTCGGAAAAAATTTTGAAGCCTTGCCCATTGGCAAAAAAAAACCAAATCGAACACGGTTACTTCTCATTTGTTAGATATGTGAGAGAACAAAAAACCCCCTTTTATGGGGAGAAGAAGAATGAATTAAATTTTGTTATTTTGCTGGTTTTTAATTCTGAATGAGAAATGGCGCACACGCACGAACATACACATCAAATCTCGCATGGTAAGGCATTTGCCCTTGGCATTGGGTTGAACATTGTTTTTGTAGTGGTAGAGATTGTCTACGGCCTGTTGGCCAACTCCTCGGCCCTGCTGGCCGATGCCGGCCATAACGCAAGCGATGTTTTGGGGCTTGCTTTTGCCTGGACTGCGGCCTGGCTGGCAACACTCCGGCCCCGCGGGAAATACACCTACGGGCTGCGCAAAACAACCATTCTGGTTTCGATTCTCAATGCGCTATTTTTATTTGGAGCCGTTGTTGCCATTGGCTGGGATGCAGTTGGCAAACTGCAAAATCCGCAACCGGTGGGCGGGAAGCAGGTAATGATAGTGGCCGGGATTGGTGTTGTTATCAACTCGTTAACAGCCCTGCTTTTCATCAGAGGGCAAAAAGAGGATCTGAACATCCGGGGGGCATTCCTTCATATGGCTGCCGATGCCGGAGTTTCGCTGGGGGTAGTGCTGGCCGGACTGCTTATTAGCCTTACCGGCAAGACGTGGATCGACCCCATGGTAAGCTTCGTTATTATTGCCGTCATTTTATGGGGAACCTGGCGCCTGTTTTCCGACTCTGTAAATCTGGCACTGGATGCAGTACCCAAAAATATTGACATTGAAAAAGTTCGCCTGTATATTGAAAGCAAAAACGGGGTACAAAACCTGCATGACCTGCATGTTTGGGCCATAAGTACCACTCAGGTGGCACTTACAGCTCACCTTGTAATGCCCGGGGGGAACGACGATGATTTTATCTCGCAGCTTCAGGATGATCTGAAAAAGAAATTTAATATCAGGCATACCACGTTTCAGATTGAAAACGAAAATCTGCAGCAGGTGTGCGATACCGATTGCTGAGACCGAAATTAAAACACTATGGAAATTTTTAAAAAAGACGACAAACTGTTTTACATGATTGACCAAAACTACCACCTGTTGCCGGTTTTAAACAGGTTTGGTATACGACTTGGCTTCAGGGATAAAACAATTGAGGACATTTGTCATGACAAAGAAATTAATCCCGGATTTTTTCTCGCCATGGTGAACACTTTCCATAACGTGGAGTACTTTCCGGAGGAGGAACTTCTCTCATTCTCTCCCCTTGAAATAGTGCACTACCTGCGTAAAACACATCAGTATTATTTTCAGCATGTTGTTCCCAAACTGGACTACCAGCTGGCGAAACTGATTGCAAGCGCACAAAACGATTGCAAGGGATTGCAAATGGTAGATGCCTTTTACAAAAAATATAAAAAGGAACTCAGACAACATATCGATTACGAAGAAGAAAAAGTGTTCCCTTATGTTATTGAACTCGTAAAGAACCACAAACGCGACGATAAATATACCATCCGCTCATTTGAAAAGGAACATTCGGATATCGACGAAAAGTTAAATGACCTGAAACAGTTGCTCATAAAATATATAACACCTGATTATGATGATAATATCTGCAACGATTTTTTAATCACCCTCTCCCTGTTTGAAAAAGACCTTGAAGATCATGCGCGGATGGAAAATAAAATTCTTCTGCCATTAACCACTGAAATTGAAAACAGACTGGGCAGATGAACAGAAAAATATTTATAATCCATTCTTCCGAAATAATCCGAAAAGGTATCAATACGATTCTCCGTAATTATTTCAATGTAGAAATTGTTCTGCTTGAAAAAATTGAAGAATTAAAGGCCTTTTACGAATTAAACGGTCAGGAAATTATTATTATTTACGAAAACCTTTCCGGGAAAAAGCCTGTCAATTTTAAACCCCTTCTGGATAAAAACCAGATTAACTGGATTATTTTTCAGAATGACAAGGAAATGTCGGACGAACCACTCCCCCTGTGCAAATTTTACATCACCTTAGCAACACAGGCCCGGGACATAGAACGGATGGTATCCCGCTGCTGGGACAAAAGCAAAAAACAGCCCAGAACAGAAGAAAACGAGGAGCTTACCATCCGTGAAAAGGAGGTGCTTCAACTGGTGGCATTGGGACATTCCAACAAAGCCATAGCCGAAAAACTGTTTATCAGCATTCACACCGTCATCTCACATAGGAAGAATATCACCGAAAAAACCGGCATCAAATCCATATCAGGATTAACGGTTTACGCCATCCTCAACAATTTAATTGACACAGAAACCATTAATCCCGAAGACTTAATCTGACAAAAAAATCCCTACATCTTGGGATTTTACAAACGAATAGCTTCGTGTAGTTTTGTCGCGACATTAATTTTAAAATTTTAATAGACACAACATGAAGCGAAATTTTCTTTTTATCTTCTTCATTATAATTTCCGGCTTGCTAAAAGCTCAGACCCCAGATAGCTTACCCGGCAATCTTTATTTTAATATAGCCGATCGGCTTCTTCATACTGACGGCAATCTCAAAATTGGCGGATACGGAGGCGTTCATTATAACCAGCCTTTGGATTCGGAAGTTCGTCAAAACGGCAAGATGGATGTTCACCGGTTTATCATGCTTTTGGGATACAGCTTCAGTAACCGCACCCAGTTTATTTCTGAAATTGAATTCGAACACGTAAAAGAAGTGTACATCGAACAGGCCTTTTTACAGCACAAAATCAATAATTACATTAATTTCAGGGCTGGTCTGTTGCTCACTCCCATGGGAATTACCAATGAATACCATGAACCAACCATGTTCAGGGGAGTGGAGCGCCCTTTAATCGACAACCAGATTACCCCCACCACCTGGCGCGAAATCGGGGCCGGTTTTATGGGCTACGTGCTGCCTGCTTCTATTAAATACCAGGCTTACCTGATGAATGGATTTAAAAGTTACGACGGAGGCCCGATACTCAGCGGAAGCGGTTTACGCAGTGGCCGTCAAAAAGGGGCAGAAAGTATTTTCAGCTCACCCAATTTTGCCGGTAAAGTAGAATACTTTGGCATCAGGGGGTTGAATTTGGGTGCTTCCTTCTACGCCGGAAAAACCCAAAGTTCGTTGTACAACGGCATGAATAAAAATGACCAGGCCGCCATAGCTGCCGCAGATTCCTCAGTGGTTGGAATCACCATGCTTGGGCTCGATGCACGTTACTCATTAAAAGGGTTTCAGCTTAAAGGACAATATTACTATGCCGGCCTTTCCAACACAGAACAATACAACCTGTTTACAGCACAGTCAGGAACACCTAACAACCTGGGCAGCTCGCTTACAGGATATTATGTTGAAGCCGCATACAACGTATTCAGACACCTGCACAACGTACAATCGGAATTAACGCCCTTCGTACGGTACGAAAAATGGAATACGCAGAACTCGCTGGAGCAGGGGCAAACCAATCCGGCCTACGACAAAAAAGCCATCACCTGCGGGCTGGAATGGCAAATGGCTCCGGGAGCCATTCTTAAAACCGATATGCAATTTATAAAAGCAGAAACTGACGACAAATTTTCCAGCGTTTTTAATGCCGGAGTTGGCATCATGTTTTAAAAATAGAATAAAATGAGATACTTCTTTTTTATCATCTTCTTATTCGCAACCTTTCATTCCTTTGGAGAGGGTACTTCGGATACCCTCCCCAAAGCCGTGACGAAAGCCCTGAAAAAACAATTTGGGAAGGAAGAACTACACCTGATAGAAAAGAAAATAAACGACCAAATCTTCCACCACGACAAATTTTTCTCCATTCAAACCCGGAATGATTCCGGACTCAAAGGATACCTTCACTACGGAAGGGTAAAAACCTGCCGTGCCGGAGGATGCGATGCCCCCACTGCCGATCCTGCCAGCTTCGACAGCGAATACTTTGATTACTTCATTATTTTTGATCCGGACCTTAGTGTACAAATGATAAAAGTATTCAACTACCAGGCAAGCTACGGACATGAAATTTCCGCGAACGGGTGGCTGAACCAGTTCCGCGGTTTCACAGGCAAAAAGTCGCTGGAAGTAGGAAAAGACATTGATGCTATTTCCGGTGCAACGGTTTCGGTACATGCCATTACCGACGATGTACAGTGGAAAACGAAATTGTTTCAGGAAATGGCCAGGTAAACTAAAAGGTCAAAGCTAACAGGTGCACGGCATACTGTCAGCTTTGACCTTTTATATCAGACAAATACACTCCCCAAAAACAATAAGGGAATGTCCTTAATAATTTTAATGTAGTGTCATGTCAACTTCAGAATGTCATTTCGACCCCAGGGAGAAATCTGCTACAATATTGAGATTTCTCATCTTCGTGCCTCAGATTCGAAATGACAGTACGAGACAATTTATCTTTGACATGACAGTACGTTATTCTCCGAAACGATCAATTCCGGAAGTTTCCATACTCCTGTCCACCTTTTTTACCAATCCCTGCAACACCTTTCCGGGACCTATTTCGGTAAAGGAGGTTGCTCCACCCGCGATCATGTTACGAACCGTTTGGGTCCATTTTACCGGTGCGGTAAGCTGGGCAACCAGGTTTTGTTTAATTTCCTCCGGATCGGATACAGCTTCCGCTGTTACATTCTGGTAAACGGGACAAACGGGGGCGCTAAATTTTGTAGATTCGATAGCAGCAGCAAGTTCCTCACGTGCCGGTTCCATAAACGGAGAGTGGAAAGCACCACCAACAGGAAGTTTCAGGGCACGTTTGGCGCCTTTTTCAGCGAGCAACTGACAGGCCTTGTCCACGCCTTCCACTGAGCCGGAAATAACCAATTGCCCCGGACAATTGTAATTGGCAGCTACCACAACCTCGTCGATGGAACTGCAAACTTCCTCTACCACATTATCTTCAAGCCCTACAATGGCTGCCATAGTAGAAGGTTCCACCTCGCAGGCTTTCTGCATGGCTAAAGCACGCTTAAAAACCAGTGTTAAACCATCTTCAAAAGTGAGCGCTCCACTGGCTACCAATGCCGAAAACTCACCCAAAGAATGGCCGGCCACCATATCGGGACTGAACTCTTTCAACGTTTTCGCCAGCAGTACCGAATGCAGAAAAATGGCAGGCTGCGTTACTTTCGTTTGTTTCAGATCGTCTGCCGATCCATCAAACATGATATCTGTAATAGCAAAGCCAAGAATTTCGTTGGCCTTTTCAAACAGCGCTTTGGCTTCGCTCGAACTTTCAAATAAATCTTTCCCCATTCCGGGGTATTGAGCTCCCTGTCCGGGAAAAACATAAGCTTTCATATTTTTCGCTTTTAAAATTCCGGGGGCAAAGTTAATGGATTTTGGGTGCCCTTGCTAATTGCTGTTACTTTAAAAGTATAATTTGGGTTCGAAAGATTGTTGACAGAAGCAGTTTGAAACGTCTTAATTGCAAGCTGTTACTTCAATGTAACATCAACACCATCATAATACAATTTAAACCTTTTTTGAACCAGAATGCCATCATCTGCAGAAACTGAAATAGTAATATCATAATTTTGGGGTTTCAGTATTACCAGGATCTCCTGCCAGGATTTTGAGGATGGTATTTGGATTTGGTGATGATCAGAAAGTCTTATAAACCTGCATACATCCAGTAAGCGAGACATTTGCGGATAAATTGTAATGGAGGAACGATTTCCTATTTCAGACCATGCTATTGGTTCCAATTCAATTTCCCGAAATAACCCTTTTTTTAAATAAACAATTTCATCTTTTATTAATCCAAACTTTTCATATCCTTCATGAATATCTCTCGTAAACTTAAATTGAGAATCTGGCAAAATATCATCAGGTTTCAAATTCTCAATTGTAATTGTCCCTATTGCATTTTTGGCTGGTCTCTTACCTAAATTAAAAATTCTCAGGCTCAAACATGAAAACTTTTCACCCTTTTCAATACTCACACTTTTTATTTTCAGTTTCGGACGGAAATAATAGTATTTAAACAATACTAATCCGATGGAAGACATAAAACCAAATACAGCTCCCAAAAAAAAATTGAATACGTCTTTTGATATATCTATCATTCCAATTATAAAAAAAAGTGAAACACCATGTTAGTATCCATTCATCAAGGTGACAGAATATCTCAAATTTCCAAAAATTAATTTGAAAATCAAAGCGCTCTGTTCACCAATATATAATTCCCGTTTTTTCAAAATCATTTTCTACAAACAAATCAAAAAGCTACTCATGATTTCCAGGACTCCCCGAAGCCGACAAATACCTGCCTGCCAAAAACTTAAAAAGACAAGTAAACTCCTTAACATTTTGAATAATACTTATATTTCCGGCAAAAACAGAAGACATTCCATTTCAGCAATTAGTTCATTCAAAGCACCATAACAAATAAATATCCAAATAAAAATGTATGATACAAAAAAAGGTTCTGTGGATGCATTCGCTAATTCATCCGCTGAACCTTTTTTGAACCTGAAACCAGAATTCACTGGCCCCACTCACCACTACCCAAGATATGCACTCAACATCCAAATCCGTTTTTCTGCGGCGCCAATCAAATCGCTCACCAAAGCAGAAGTTCCTTCATCGCCATCGGCCAGCTCCAGGATTTCATTAAAATGCTCCAGCAACGAACGACTGTTGTCCAGAACAACCTCTACGCCCTGCTTACCATCCGAAACGCCGGCGACAACTTTTAACTGCGCTGTTTTCAAATAATCTTCAAATGTGTGCAGCGGCTGACCTCCCACCATCAGGATACGCTCGGCAATTTCGTCAATCACCTCTGCGGCTTCATTGTACAACTCCTCATACTTCTCATGCAACATAAAAAACTGGGGACCTTTCACATTCCAATGTAATCCTCTGAGATTTTGATAATAAATCTGGTAATCTGCCAGCAGCTGATTTAGCTTCTCTGTTAATTTCTGATTTTTTATATTCATCACATTAATTTTTAAATGGTTATTATTTTTTCTTCCACAAATGTACCATAAGAAATATTTACTATTTTTATGCATCTATAATTTTTATTAATAATGAATATTGTTCAGCTGGAGTATTTAAAAGCGCTCGTACACCACGGTAGCTTTTCGCAGGCGGCCAAAAAACTACGCATAACACAACCCGCTTTAAGCCTGCAAATAAGGAAACTGGAAGAGGAAGTTGAGTTTCAGTTGCTGGACAGGCGAAAACGGCCTATTCAGCTCACCCCTGAAGGGGAAATATTTTTCCAGAAAGCCATTGAAATTATTAAAATGGTAAATGACCTGAAACAGGTTTCACTTGAAATGAGCGATGACATAAAAGGGTTCCTGAGAATCGGTATCATCCCAACCCTTGCACCATACCTGGTGCCACTGTTCATATACAACCTGAACAACAGCTATCCGCACCTTCAGCTTGAAATAACAGAACTGAAAACGGAAGAGATTATCCGTCAGGTGAAAATGGGTACGCTTGATTGTGGGGTGCTCTCCACCCCGGTGTTTGCTGTTGGCGTTTTGTTCGAACGTTTGTTTTATGAGCAATTTTTTGCTTATGTTTCTGAGAAGCACCCGCAATTCAACAGGGATTCCCTTGACATGGACGAACTTCAGGAATGTGATATCTGGTATTTGGAGGAAGGAAACTGTTTTCAGAACCAGGTAAACTCCATTTGTAAAATCAATTTCCAGAAAAAAAATGCTCAAAACCTCATCTATAAAAGTAACTCCATTGAATCGCTCCGAAGGATTGTAGAAAACAAACACGGCGTTACCTTTATCCCCGAACTGGCCACTATTAACATTCCTTCGGAACAGGAAGAACTGGTGAAAACAATAGGCGGCACCACTCCGGTACGCGAAATAAGCCTGGTTACCACCAAACTTACTCCCAAGGCAAAGCAGATTGCTGCCCTGAAAAAAGTTATCATTCAAAGTGTTCCCAAAAGAATGCGGCAAAAACCGCAGGGGTGGGTTGTGGACACAGACATACGGATATAAGCGAGCTGATTACAAAAAACCAAAGAACAAAAAAAAATTAAACAATTAATAATCAATAGGTTTTAACTACACCAATAATCAGAAACAATTTATTTAACCTTAACACCAAAGCTGGAATCAATCTTAATAAATGGCAAAACAAAGAATATTGGCAGGGTGCATATCATTACCCAGACAAAAAAACTTTGGTAACCAATAATCTCTTGCAGCCAACCGCTTAACATTCCCGGGACCATCATGCCCAATGCCATAAAACCGGTGGTTATTGCATAATGTGCTGTTTTGTGCTTCCCGTCAGAAATGTATATGGAGAAAAGCATATAAGCCGTAAAACCAAAGCCATAACCAAACTGCTCAATCACAACTGCGGCCGATATCCACCAAAGCGAGTGAGGAGTAAACCAAGATAGAAACAAGTAACATAAATTAGGAAGGTTAATCGCCAAAGCCATCCACCAAAGCCAGTATTTTAAACCTTTGCGAGAGGCAACAATGCCGCCTAAAATTCCACCTGTTGTCAAAGATATCATCCCTGCCGTTCCGTAAACCAACCCCAGGTCGCCGGTAGTAATTCCAAGCCCTCCTGCTTCGCGGGCATCCAGCAAAAACGGAGATGCCATTTTTACCAACTGCGATTCAGCTAATCGGTATAATAACAAGAAAAGCATTATCGATAAAATGTTCTTTTTCCGGAAAAAAGCAGCAAAAGTTTCAAAGAATTCATCAAGTACACTTTTGCCTTTTGTTTTATTGGAAGTATCGGCAACAGGACGAGGTAAAAAAAAGCGGTGATACAAAAAGAACAACGCAAACATTCCTGCAATACAAACAAATACGATTGACCAGGCAATTTTCAAATTTCCCGAACGCCCTACAAATGTTGTTTGTGTAACTTTTTTCAACTTCGAATCCAGTTGAACCAAAGCAAAAGCAGGTTTATCCCAGTTACTTTTGTTAAACTCATAACGATAGGTTTTTACTAATTTTATACTTGCGTCTCCTTTGTCGTAACCAAAATTCAATACCACTTCCTCACCCCCTTCGGGCCGTTTTGAAAGTTGGATTGGAATAATAGCCATATTTCCGACTTGACTGCGACGCTGAGTTTCTTCTTTGTTAAATTTTTCTTTTAGAGTGGCTTTTAAAGGAGAAGCAACATTCTGGCTCCACCAGCCTGCTCCCTTTGTTGTAACAGGCATTTCGCCGGTATAAAACTTATTCAGGATATTCCAGTCATCTACTTTCTTTAAAAGTTTAGCTGCTTCGTTTTGTGAGATTAGCCCAATAGGAACTTTTACCTCTTTTTCAGATATAAAATACATTTCTCCCGATTCATTCAATTGCCTGTATTCTTCGGGATTAAATATAATTTCTTGTACCGGAATATTGTGAGAAGTTACCTCTACCTGCAGTGGTGCCAAACCTGTAGCTGTTTCCAATGCTCCGGCAAGAATTACAAGTAACCCCTGACCGGTTAGCATTGCAACCCGATAAAAAGTGCTTCGAATGCCCACAAAAAAAGCCTGGTCCCCTTGTGAAAGCCCTAACATATAAAAACCATCCGCAGCAATATCGTGGGTAGCCGAGCTAAATGCCAGCAACCAAAAAAATGCTAACGTGTATTGGAAAAAGTTGTGAACCGGAATTGTAAATGCCACTCCTGCCAAGCCAGCCCCAATCACCAACTGCATTATCACAATCCAAAATCGTTTTGTTTTAAAAATGTCAACAAGGGGGCTCCACAGCGGCTTTATTACCCAGGGCAAATACAACCAGCTGGTGTACAAAGCAATGTCGGTATTCGAAATTCCCAAACGTTTGTACATTATAACCGATAATGTCATAACGATGATGTACGGGATTCCTTCAGCAAAATAAAGTGTAGGTACCCAAAACCAGGGATTGCGACTAGTCCTATTATTGTTCATTTCTATCTGTTGGCTTGTTCTGTATTATTTTTTATGGTAGTCGTTCAAAAGCATATCCTTTATCCTTTAACCCTTCGATTATCTCCTTCAAGCGGAAATACAATTTGTCGGTTCTTGACTTTTCTGTTCCCATGTGCAATAATATAATTGCCCCGTTTAAACCTTTCTCCTTTTCGAAACGAAGCAAAGCATCAATCAATTCGTCTGATGACATATAGTTTTCCATATCAGGAGTTGTATAATCGGCATTTGTTCGTACTCCTGAAGTAAAATTCACCACATATACCCCCAAGGCTTCAGACCATTCTACAATCTTCTCGTTATACCATTCATACGGAGGCATAAACCAGACAGCATCTTGCCAACCAACACCCAACTCACTCAAGAGCAAATAGTTATTTTCAAGATCTTTTTTAAAGGTTTCACGACTCACCAATAATGAATCTCGTTTTTGCCAATCACAATAAAGAAGGTGTTTATCTGAATGAGGCCCAACATAATGACCTGCGGCAATGATCTTTCTGATACTCGGTTGAAACGTTGAATCTCTTAAAAAATCTCCGGTTAAAAAGAAAGATGCTTTTACCTCGTTTTCATTAAGTGTTTTAAGAATATGGTCTGCTCCCTCAGCTTTATCATGAGCTGTGAATGCCAAATAAATATTTTTTTCTTCCGGATTTATTCGTTGAATTGCACCTTGTTTGTCTTTCTCAAACCTGTTTTCAGGAATTCTTTCTAACTTGTCCATGCCTGACAAATAAAAGATCGACCCAGTTGGTTCGTTGGCAGAAGAGTCTCCCAAATAAATGTGTTTCAAACCAGGTTTTATACAATCCGCAAAGGATTCATGTTCCTTTGCCCAACAGGCCTGTCCCGGATTTTCAAAAGGATAAAACGGATAACGAATGGCAAGACCTGTTGCTATCCGTAAGTTGACTTGAACTACACTATTTTGCGCAAATAAAACAGAATTCAGCAATAAAAACAGTATTGTGAAGATCAATTTGGTTTGCATATTCGATTTCGTTTTATGAGGTTTATTCCTAATATTTAAATTTTTGGCGTAGTTAATTTCTTTTCATATCTCCAAAATACACGTGCAACTTTTGCATTAGCCTGGTGGGCATAAAATGGGATCGGCCCAACCCAGGGGATGATGGATTTTTCCAGTCCTTCATTTTTCATATCCTGTAAACAAAGCTTAAGTAAAACGCCCCCGATTCCCTTGCCCCGCATATCGTTGTGTGTTAACATGGGGCCAAACCAGCCAGTCCCTTTGTTATTGGCATTATGTGCCGCAAAAGCCAGCACCTTCCCGTTTAACCGCGCAATGTGCAGCGATGGAGGACTTGATTCTATTGCGCGGTCAACCTCGTATTGCCAAAGGTGCCAATCGGTGCCAAGTAGCTCGGTGATTTCAGCCCGGTCAGCTTCTGTTGCTCTTGAAACCTCAATTTGCTGTGCTTTTAACTCTTCAATTTTTGTTTGTTCTGACCAGTTTTGATGTTGCAGGTCTATATCAAGGTTGGAGGTATCTCCGTTTCGTACAAACCCCATCCTTTCGGCAAAACAAACTGCCGCCGTGTAGCGCGGGTCTATTCCGGGCATAAAATAGTTAAGCGGGACATCGTAAATACGAACGGCATCAACTTTATTTCTTTCAAAATAGTCTTCAAGCTGCAAATACATTGCCCTGGCAATTCCCTGTTTCCGGCTTTCTTTTTCAACAGCCATCAGTTTAATGTATCCGTAACGTACGCCTCGCACATTGCGGTAAACACCTTGCATAAACCCTGCAACACGACCCTCCTTTTGTGTAACGAAAGTCGATTTCGGGTTCCAGCCCGGATCACCAGTGAGTTTTTCCTCAAGCACTTCCTCTGAAATGAAATCAAATTCCATATTGTTTTGAAGCAGCTTTAAGACTTGCTGAAAATCGTTACTTCGATAATTCCTTATTTCCACAACCACTTATATGTCAGCTCCTTTTACTGAAGAAAAAGTTATTTTATTCTACTTACCAAATCATCAAACTTCTCGTCTGACCAAAGCACCTGTCTCAAAATATCCTCAATATCGTTTTTCCCGATTTTATTAAAATCCTTTTCAAGCGGAGTAACTAAAACACCGCCCATATCAACCGATGCAGGGCTTAAAAGAATGTTTGCCTCTCCTCCGGCTGAATATTGCCACGGACGATGCAATGCACGGGGAAAGATCAAAATCCGCCACTGTTTTTCTGCAAACCAGGCCAACATATTCATCATCGGTTCTTCTTTTACAACCGCCGGTTTATTCATTGCCTGGTAAATTCCTTCAAAGCAGGTACTAAGAGCCGTTTTGTTGCTTGCTGTTAAAAACAGGAAATTCCTCAGTCCGTCTTTTATCGCTGAAACCTCGACATCGCCATTACTGAATGTATCCCCGTATTGTCCTTTCAAGGTTTCTAGCTCATTCTCAACAGGCATAAAGCCATTGTTTCCGGCTTGAAAATGAAAGTGGTCGGGAGCAGAAGCGCCACACTTTGGCCCATTATAAAAAAGCGTAAATCCTTCCATTGCCTGCGCCAAAGCAAGCATGCTTTCAAAGTTCCCTTTTATACGTTGCGGGATATGCGCAAAAGCCGCTACCGTAAAATGTTCAGGGAAAATCGGAAACGGATTAACAAGCACTCCATAATGGCCAAATTTTACACTGCGCTGTTCTTTCGGGCGGTTTTCTGTACAAAGAAAACATGGTCGCGCGTCAATGGACTTTTTATCTATGTTGGCAGCCGACGATACAATGCGCCCCGGATTAAACTGCACTTTTATGGTAACCCGATCAAAAACGAACTCGCGAATTTTCACACTGGCCAGGCCAGCAAAATTCTTTCCGGCAAGTTCCCATTCTGATTTTTGTCTAGTTAAAAGTTCTTTTATTTCATCTGAAATTGAATTCATTAACCCGGTATATTTAAATAGTTCATCGCTTAACTCCGATCTCTCCAAACGTCAGACTGGGCAAAGCGAAGGTTTATATCACCTGCTTATTCTGCTTCTGACGCACTTTCAATTCAATCGTTCGAATCCTGTCTTTATAGGTATTATGCGTATTCATTTTTACAATATCCAAAGCAGCATCGGAATTATCCGTCCACCGGCGACAGAGATAAATATTATCGTAAATACGGCCAATCTTATAGTTTCGCGAAATAGCCAAACCAACGGCATAATCCTCGCCATAGCTGGTATTCGGAATTTTCACATCGCGAAGAACCGGGGTATAAAATGCACGGGGTGCTCCCAACCCATTAATGCGCAAGGCATTATTTTTACCGTTACCGGGAGTCCATTCTTTGTGATCGATAATACCCGGAGGGATTTCCTGCAAATCAAAATTCACCAACTGGTAAGTTCCCACAACCATAGCACATTTTTCCTTCTCGAAAACGTCAACCACTTTTTGTAAAGTAGTTTCGTCTTTGTAGATATCGTCGCTGTCTAACTGCATGCTAATCATTCCACAGCGTGAATCATGTATCGCCAAATTCCAGCACCCGCCAATTCCCAAATCCTGACGAATCGGAACAATATGTATAACCCGATCATCTTTTTCAACAATTGATTTTATAATCCCGGTGGTTTTATCTGTAGAATGATTGTCGACCACAATCAGGTTAAAATCAAAATCTGTTTTCTGTATCAGCACCGATTCCATGGCATCGGCAATTGTTTTTTCTCGGTTACGAACCGGAATTATTACTGAAAGTTTTTTATCAAAATCAGATGGCTTTAGTTCAACAGGAGTAAAATCCGGACTCAGCCAGGCACCAACATCTTTTAAATGTTCGGTTACGGCCTGCTCCATTTCAACCTGCATCTGGCGTTTTTTGGGGTCAATGTAATCGAAAACTTTCTGCCCGGTTTTGCGGGTATCTGTTTCATCAACGGTGTACAGGTATTCGGGTATACGGAATAAATCGCCTTGTTGAGCTACTTTTAAACGCAGAGTATACAAACCGGCGTACTCAAAATCCAGTTTCATGTTTTTAACGGCTGCCCGAAGTGCCTCCGCCTTGTACAGCACCAGCGGACCAAAATCAAAATCATCGCGCAAACTGCCTTCCTGGTAATCAATTACCGGGTGTGTTGCCAATTTCCCTTCTTTAACCTCGTAATAATCGGTATAAACCTTCACTGCACCGGTTGACTCAGCAACTTCAAGCATGCGTTCCATGGCGAATTGGCCAAGTTTTACCGACGTAACTTTTGTTAGCAACAACACATAATCCACCTCTTCAGAAGCTTCTGCAATGCGCTTTACTACCGATGTACCCGTTAATGTTTCAAACGAAAAAGCCCGGGCCTTTTCTCCTGCTTCAGCAACCAACTTTTTGGGAAGGAAAATATGCTCAACCGAAGAATTTGCCTGTAATTCACTTATCATATTTGCCACTCCGGACAAACTTTCTGCGGGTATAAAACAATTTATTTTTGTCATGACTCTTAGTTCGTTATGAGCTTTTATAATAATAAGCTGAGTCGGCCAAAATTCGGTTATTATTAAAATCATTTTGACGGCCGGAATAAAAAGCGGAATCCCTCTCTTCTTTTAAATGCACATTACCTTCTGCAATGAACCAATCAAATGACTGCCCGTAGCCGGAAAAACCTTCCGGAAAAACAAATATTATAATGAAAGCCTGCAGCCTTTGTGCATTAAACTGCTTCATTCTAAGAAATTTTGAAATAATGTCGGGACAAATATAAATGAAATTTGTATGACATATTACAAAAAACAAAAAAATTGTATATTTATGCCGACAAATTTTTACTATCTATAAATTTAATTGAAGTATCAGCCAAATGATAGCAATTGCAGACAGTGGATCATCGAAAACCGATTGGCTGTTTATAGAAAAGGAACAAGAAACCAGCATAAAAACACCGGGTATAAATCCATTTTTTCAGAATACTGAAGAAATACTCGAAAATCAAATGAACTTGATAGCTTATCACCTGAAAAACAAAACACAGAAAGTATTTTTCTACGGAGCGGGCTGCATCAAGGGAAAGTCTGATTCAGTTGTTGCCAAAGCCCTTCGAAAGATTTTTTCCCATGCAGATATTTTTGTTGAAGATGATATGCAGGGAGCCGCCCGCGCTTTGCTCGGCAAAAAAGAAGGAATTGCCTGTATTTTAGGAACCGGAGCCAATTCATGTTATTACGACGGCACTAAAATTTTGGACAAAGTACCTCCACTCGGCTTCATTTTAGGAGATGAAGGAAGCGGGGCGCACATTGGCAGACTTTTTTTAAACGACTACTTTAAAAGAGCTTTGCCGGAAGACCTGAAAGCCAAAGCCAACAAAGAACTTTCGCTGGATATGCCCGAAGTTTTGGCAGCTGTGTACCGTAAAGAATACCCCAGCAGGTATTTAGCTGGTTTTTCTACATTTTTGGGTAACCATAAAAATCTTAGTTACACACAGAATCTTATAAAAAGGAGCTTTACAGAGTTCTTTTCCAGAAACATTGAACGTTACGAGAATTACAAAAACAGGGAAGTAAGCTTTGTTGGTTCAATAGCTTTTCATTACGCATCAATATTAAAAGAAGTTGCCGTTAACCGCAAAATTACAATAGGAAAAATTATTGAGAAACCAATTGCCGGGTTAAAACAATATCATACAAATACTTAATAAAAAATGAAGGTTACCGAATTAGCTTCGTTATACGACAATATTGACCAAATGACGGTTCGTGAAATTTTAACCGGAATAAATAACGAAGATGCAAAAATTCATATCGCAGTAAAAACACAGATTCCCAAAATTGAAGAACTGGTGACCAAACTGGTTGATCGAATAAAAGCAGACGGCCGGCTGTTTTACCTTGGAGCAGGCACCAGCGGGCGTCTCGGAATCCTTGATGCCTCTGAAATTCCGCCTACATTTGGCATGCCGCAGGGGGTAGTAATTGGTCTGATTGCCGGTGGCGATAAAGCTATCAGAAAAGCAATAGAGGCTGCTGAAGATGATTATCATGGCGGTTGGGCCGATATGCAAAAATTTAAAATTAATGAAAAGGATACCGTAGTAGGCATTGCGGCATCGGGCGAAACACCATATGTTATTGGCGCTATTAAGGATGCAAACAGAAACGGTCTGCTTACTGCATCTATTACCTGTAACCCTGATTCTGCCATTGCTAAGGCAGCCCATATTGCCATCGAACCCATAGCCGGACCAGAATTTCTTACCGGAAGTACGCGCATGAAGGCAGGTACAGCCCAGAAACTGGTTCTGAACATGATTACCACTTCACTCATGATTAAACTTGGACGGGTAAAAGGAAACAAAATGGTTGACATGCAACTTACCAACAAAAAACTGGTTGAACGCGGTTCGAAGATGATTGTTGATGAACTGGGAATTGAAATTGAAAAAGCCAAACGCCTGTTATTACTTCATGGATCTGTCAGAGCTGTTCTTGATAATTATAAAACCTAACACAAGACTACAATTTGTAATACAAATTAACCAATACGATGCGACGATTTATTTATTTGACATTTTTGCTCTCGATTTCCGTTATGTGTCGAGCCCAGCAAAAACAAACCATTCCGGGAATTGAAGTGCTTCGGGCTTCCCACTTTGAGATATTAAAAGGCAAAAATGTAGGTTTAATTACCAATCCCACAGGTGTTGACTCAAAATTAAAATCGACGGTTGATATATTAGCCGAAGCAAAAGAGGTAAACCTGGTGGCACTTTATGGCCCAGAGCATGGCGTACGAGGGAACTTTTCGGCTGGCGACAAAGTAGAAAGTAACATTGACTCTCAAACCGGAATCCCGGTATTTTCACTTTACGGAAAAACCAGAAAGCCGAATGCAGAAATGCTAAAAGGAATAGATGTTTTAGTTTACGACATACAGGATATTGGTGCACGCTCGTACACCTACATCAGCACCATGGGTTTGACAATGGAAGCCGCTGCCGAAAACAATATTGAATTTGTGGTACTCGACCGCCCGAATCCTCTTGGTGGCAACCGCGTTGAAGGTGCCCTTGTTGAGGAGGGATATTTTTCGTTTGTCAGCCAGTTTCCAATTCCCTATGTATATGGATTAACACCCGGAGAAGTTTCTTTTTATATCAACGAAAAAGGCTTATTGAAAGACAGGAGGCAATGCAAACTACATGTAGTAAAAATGAAAAACTGGAAACGTAACATGTCATTCGCTGAAACAGGTCTGCCATGGGTGCCCACTTCGCCTCATATTCCACACGGGAATTCGGCTTACTACTATTCGGCCACAGGCATTATTGGCGAATTAGATGCGAACTCTATTGGAATAGGCTACACTCTTCCGTTTGAGGTATTTGCCACTCCGTGGCTTGATGGCGAAGCTTTTGCCAAACGTATGAATGCCTTTGGTTTAGATGGAGTAATATTCCGCCCGATTCATTTTAAACCCTACTACATGAAAAAGAAAGGCGAAGAACATTCGGGGGTGCAAATTCATATCACTAATTATGAAGTCGTAAACCTTACTGAAATTCAGTTTCGTTTAATTGAAGCAGCCCACGAGCTTGTACCTAATCAATCCACTTTTACAGCGAATCCAGGGAGATTCGAAATGTTTGACAAAGTTGCGGGAAGCAATAAGATAAGAGAAACGTTCATGAAACGATATAAATACAACGACATCAAAGAGATGTGGGAAAAACCAGCAAAAAAATTTAAGAAGAATGCCGGCAAATACCATATATACCGGTAAAACAAGTATTTAAACCAGAAAAACAAACTTACACATGAAATCAGATCCTTTTAAAACTAAAATCCAAAGTAAAACTAGCTTCTTTCTGATGTTGTGGATTATTTTTAGTTGTTGTGACAAAGTTAAAGAACCTTCTGGTGAAGTTCCTGATATACCGGTAGTGGGAATTGACTATTCGAGTATGACAATTAAAGAAAAACTGGACACAAAAAAAGATTTAATGCTTTCATATACAATCAATCAGGTAGAAGAAGAAATTATTACCCGCTGCTATTTTGTCCTACTCAAGGGACAAAAAAATGGCAACTGGCTTAATGTAGAACTGGAAGACCTTATTTCTCATGCCCTTCAAGAATCTAAAGGCGAATTAGTTGCAATGAATAAAGAAAAAATTAAGGGAAAAGAAATCTGGAATTTCCGATCGCATCCGGCAAACGATCTTAGCGGTTTAATCTCCTGGAGTGTATTTCAGGCAGTAACAGCCAACTACTTAGAAATAGGAAGAACTTTCCATACAGGCATTGATACACTGTATGCTGAAAACGTTACTAAATACCAGGCCACGGTTTGGAATTTCAGTACTAAAATGAAGGAAGCAGAGGGAGAGGAAGGAGCAAGACTAAAGTTTACCCACATGATTAATCGCCTGGAACATATTCTTTGGGATAATCCGGATATCCACGTCCGGGTAATATGCGAGCTTATTCAGAAGCACTATGATAGCCTTGGCATTCGCTCACCCAACGCAATCCGCGAATATTTTTGGTTAATGATACAAAAAAATCTTAATCCTTCCCATTGGCTAAATCCGGTTCGGTTTCATGACGACATCCCTCCTTCTTCTTCCAATGGATATGTTGACAACAATGCACATAAAAGAGGCGATTACGGGAAGCAGGTGGTACTGGGAAATTCCTATAATGACAGAGGCATGATATTTTGGTATGCAGCAAGCCAGGATAAAGAAAGGATTGAACGCATGATTCAAATGTGGAAATCAGACCCTGCGCACTTAAAGGATGATGACTATAAAACCCTAAAAAGAAAAGGTTACCTTCGTTATATGAATACCCACTCAAAACTATATAATACCGTTTTAGCCTACCTGCCAGATAACTGGTGTCCATTAATTAAGAACATTGAGACTGGCTTACAAACTCCCTGTAATTTTGTTTTATATCTCGAAAACCTGGAAAAAATGGAAACTCATGCTTCTATATCACACTCTGAAAACGGAGTGAATAGCATACAGTGGAGAAGGACTAGAAGGGCAGAAGGGAGTTTGTGCATTTGGGGAATGCCGGCAAATTATTCAAATGGGCGAAAATGGTATTAACCCCGGAAAACCCGGGTTAATACACAAATCCAATTACCCTTTAAATCCCAACTACCCTTTCCTTATACGCGGCCAAGGCCTCTTCTAAACGCTCGTGTGCGGTAGTATCGCCGGGAACATTGTGTGAAGGATGAATATGTAGTTTCACTCCCCTATCGGCTAATATTTCGGCAACAGATAAAACTGTCATCCAAACTGCAGTAACAAATCCTATTGTTGAAACAGGCCCTACTTTATCAAAATGATTTTTAAGGTCTACCGAAGCATCCTGGATTGGGACACAGGTATCAACAACTACATCAGCAAGCTCAAATAAAGTTTTTCCTGACGAGTGTCTTGTTTGTTTTCCTTCAGCTTCTGCTGCCGAACCAAATACGATCAATTTATTACCCATTTCTTTAACTTTTAAGGCAATATCAATATTTACTGCATTAATACCCGTATGTGAAAACAACCAGAAACAATCATCTTCATGAAAATTATAGCCTTTCATTATTTCTTTACCATATCCCTCAACTCTTTCAAGGAAAACAAAGTTTTGGACACTCATACCCCTGTCAATATTGGTAAAAAAGGTAAGGGGAAGTTCCAACATGTGATGAAACCCGACAAATCCGCCTATCCGGGGATACATATCCTGAATAGGTAAAGTTGCATGACCACAGCCAAAAGTATGTACCCACCGCTCCTTTTCAATTGAATCAGCCATTACCAGGGCTGCTTTTTTAATGCTTTCGATTTGAGTTTCATCGATTTTGTTCATAATGCTTTGTGCATTATTTAGCCATTCTTTTGCTAGCATAATTGATTAATTTAAATTCTTACTTTTTTATGAAATTGTTTTATCTGAGTTATAGTAATAATAAGAAGTAGCATGGAGCAGATTAGCAGTATTATTGGGAAACGGTTTATTCCAATATGATGTGCAACTATTCCGGTAAGGTAATTTACGCCAATATTACCCAGTAGGCCAATCACTATGGCAATGCTAAATGCTGTACCGCGCTGGTTACTATAGAGATGACTTACATAAGCTAAAACAACAGGAAAACCGGCAGCCACTCCAAAGCCGATAAGTACCAATCCTGTCAGGTATACAGAAAAGGTTGATTGTATTGAGAAAACAAGAACTCCAGCTAAGAGCAGAATAATTGAAAAAAGAAGAACTTTATATGCTGAAATTCTTCGAAGTACCGCCGCCAAAAAAATCCGGGCTACTGTTAAACTGACCACAAAAACGCTTAAGGCTTTTAAGGTTAGTTCTGTGTCAATCTCACCCGATTTCAGCAAATAAGTGGTGGTCCAATTGTTTACAATTCCTTCAATGGCACTTTGAAAAAATAAGAATATTGCCAAAACCAACAACTTTTTATCGCGTAACATTTTCAGCGCCTGTTTTAACGAAACAGCCTGAGGTTCTTTTACTGAGGGATATTTTACAAGAATAAAATACACCAAAGGAAAAACCACAACAACTCCGGCAATTTTAATAATCTGCTCAAAGGAATAAGTAGAAGTGAGAACGGATAAAAGTATAGGTATACCTAATGCTCCAATACCAAAAAACACTCCCAGCAAACTTAGATTTGCACTGCTATTTTTACTGCTGGCATCACTAATGTCAGCCACCATTGCATTTGTTGCTCCATTTAAAGTTCCACCACCAAAACCAATCAGAAAAAACGAAACCTGCAGAATGAAGAGACTCTGAGCAAAAGCAATTCCTTCCATGCCAAGAATAAATACAATGGAACAGATAATAAGCAAATATTTGTAACTATATCTGTCTACAAAAGGTCCAAATACCAGCGACCCGAACAGTATTCCAGCAGGCAAAACCGATGCAAGTGTTCCTGCCTGCAAACTATCGAAGTGAAATTTTTGAATAATAGCAGGCATAAACGACCCTACACTTATTAATGCACAGCCAAAAAGTAACATTCCCAGGCAGGCCGCCGCAAACACTTTATTATAACTGTACCCTTTATCCATTATAATTCGGATTAAGAGATAAAAAACCAGCCCCAAACAATCCGGCATCGTGCCCAAATTCTGATGGAACAAACTCTACCTTCTTCATCCCAATAGGTTGTCCCCATTTTTTTGCCTCTGCATAAATTTGAGGAATTAACTGGGTAGCAGGACCAAAAACACCTCCGCCAAATATTATTTTTTCAGGATTAAACAAACTAACCAAATTAGCTGTCGCTTTTCCCCAATACCTAATAGCATCATTTATAACCTCTAAAGCAACTGGGTCATTCAATTCATAAGCATTAAAAAGATCTTTAGCCGATATTTTATCAACGGTTACAGTTTCTGCTCCTTTTAAAACAATGCCAGACTCCGATAATTTTTTCCTGGCCTGGAACGCTAATCCGGCTCCTGATGCATGTGCCTCAAAACACCCGTAAACGTTATATTCATCCAGATAAGGATCAGATAAAGCCATCCAACCAATAGCTCCTGCTATGCCGTTTGCGCCACGCAGAACTCTGCCATTGGCTATGATTCCAACACCTATGCCCGTTCCAACAGCCATAAAAATAGCATCTTTACATCCCTGAGCAGCCCCCTTCCAGGCTCCTCCTAAAATATAACAGGCCCGGTCACTTTCAATTCTTATTTTCATATCCTTGATTTCAGGCTGACGGGACAAGAAACTGGTTAGAGGATAACTCTTCCAACCAGGAATATTAGGCGCCCAAACATTTCCTGTCATTGAATCATAAATCCCGGGAACAGAAACACCTACATTCCTGATTTTTATTTTTTTCTTTTTTGCCCACTGACTAAAGTGGGTAATCATTTCTGCTATCAAGTCTGCAACCTGATCTCCGGAACAGGTTCCTAAATAGTTTTTTCTGACATTGCCTGCTATTATCCCATCAGCAGAAAATAGTGCACCTGAAACTTTTGTTCCTCCCAGGTCAATCCCCAGACCAACTTCTACCTGATTTGTATTGTTTTTCGTTTTTGAAATAAGCTTCATCGTAGTTTGATTGAATTACACGCTTAAAGTTAGCTAATTACAAAACTTTAATGTTTGACAAACTATAAAAATCATTCCTTTTGCCTTGTGATACCTCCCCGTCATTTTACCCTAAAAGCCATTTTATGAAATTGATAAAAATATTTTCGAAAAGATTATAAGGATGGCAAAAGACTTTTTGCCATCCTCTTTAATAACCTATGTGGAATTAGATCCTTGAAGCAAGGAAATTGCGTTAAACAGAACTACCATCCACTTGTTTGAGTAAGCGTATAGCCTTTATCTTTATACTCATTTATTTGCGTCTCTCCAACCGGAGCAAGGTATACTCTTTCAGTAAAATCATCGCGGTGCTGAATATTTTCCGGGATGTAATACCCAACCATTTCTGCATCGTTAGTCCCGTTATAAGTAACCTCTGTTCCGTCCTCCTTTTGAACCTTCAGCAGTCCAATTTTCTCTTCTACCAACCACAAAGGATACTCATTGGGGAAATTAACCCAAATACCCAACATAATATCCTGGTTCGTATGCCCATTCATGTACTCAATCTTCTTCCACCGTCTGATATCAAGAAGCCTGGTATGTTCAAAAATAAACTCCATACGTCGTTCTCTGCGAATTTCCCAAAGCAATGGAGAAACATCTGAATCGCGGTCCGGGTCATCAGGTAAATCCGACAACTGAAGGGGGGCTGTTTTTTTAATTCCCTTACTGATTGCTTCTTCATCTAAAGGCCTATTGCGTATGGCATTTATTGACTCGTCAATATCACTTTGTGTTACAGCTGCTCCACCCATTTCAGCCAATTCGGCTTTCGCTTCAATCCAATTTAAAACAACTTCAGCCAAACGAATTACAGGAGCATCGTTGGTATTTGTGCTTGAGCCATATTCAGGCGGATATGTTCCTCCATAGTAGGTTACACCAACCCTATCAATAAATTTACACGCATATAACATGGTAGCAGATTCCTTCATTGGTGCATTCCAAAAGGTAGCTTCAAACCGGGGGTCGCGTGTTGCAATAAGGTTTGTAATATCAAGCATGTCAGCATTAGGCTCAGAAGACAACTTATATGGCTTTCCATCTGCACAAATAAACGATTTAACTACGCTAAGGTTAGGAGCCGGAGTTTGCCCTTCCTGAAGATTTGAATACGAGGCAATGGCATGGGTAACATTTTGGGATGCATCGTACGAACGGTAAAAAATCACTTCCTGATTTCCCGCCAAATCCTGCGAACCAAATAAAGACCTGAAGTCAGAAGAAAAACTAAAATTGCCTGATGCCATAACCACATCGGCTGCTTCCACAGCAAGTTCCAGATATTTCTTAGCCTGGGTATCATTATTCAGATGGTATTTTTGCCAGGTTCCTTCAAATAACATAAATCTGGAAATAAAGCTGGCCGCAACGTATTTGTTTAAATACTGGTTTCCATCCCACTCTCTGATATTGCCAAGCACATATACAAAATCATCGTAAACAGCATCCATTACGGTTGTACGGTCTGTTCTGTCTTTATAAAGCTCATCCAGGTCGGTATCGGGAACAAGCTGTGCGTAGTATGGCACATCTCCAAATACACTTACCAGGCGACTGTATTCAAATCCTCTGAAGAACCTTGCAACTGCGCTCCAGTGCTTATAAGCCTCTTCTTCCAGCACATCGGTCTGCATTTCGTCAATCCTTTCAATAAAAAGGTTTGATTTACGCACCCATGCAAAATTCCAGGTAGGCCCGCCATAGTTGCTTAACCAGTAAAGACCTTCACGCGTATCTATCCTTGATGCAGGTGCTTGTGATTCAAAAATGAATTGCTTTCCGGTTGTTGTTAAATCATCAGAAAATATATATCCCCTCCGGGGGGCATATGCAGTACCATAACTGGTATTATACCCCGGAAAATAGTTCTCGTAAAAACCATTGGCAAACATGCGAACATTGTTTTCGCTGGTCCAATAATTCTGGTCGTTCATTACTGTTTTAGCAGGCCTGTCTAGATAATTTTCGCAAGCAGTAAAAGCAAACAATCCGATTAATAGTAACAATATATTCTTTTTCATCTGGCTTATTTTTAGAATTTTAACTGAATACCACAAGATGCTGATTTAAATGTAGGCACTCCGGCACCGGTACGGCCCAAGTTGTATGAGCCACTTGTGTTCCACATTGAATAACCCGATATTTCTTCCGGATCGATAGGCAGTGTTCCCAAATTGTCGAACGTAAAGAAATTTTCCAGGGAAACATATATCCGAGCACTTTTCATAAATACACGTTCGGAAATATTCAAAGGCAGTGTATACCCAACGGTTATGTTTTTGATTCTCAGGTATGACATATCCAAAAGGTAGCGCGATTGGGGATGCATATTTCCTCCGGTGCCTCCCCATAAGTTCCAGGGTCGCGGATAGAAAGCATCAGTCCGGTCTTCTTTCCAAAAGTTGCCTGCAAATTCCTGTGGCATGGCTCCATCAAAAGTATTAAAGCCAGGTATAGCCAGGAAAGAAGATCCCCAAATTTTGCGTTTGCCTACGCCTTGAAAAAATACCGAGGCATCAAAGCCCATATAATCGATGCCAAAACGCAAGCTATACTCATAACGGGGAGTACTATTCCCAATCTTTGTTAAATCACCATAATCTGGCTCACCCTCTGCATTTTCCAATAAACGGCTTCCCGGATCTATTACACCATCTCCATTTAAGTCAACAAATTTAACGTCACCAGGGCCAAACATAAACCCTCCACCTTGCAATTTGCCTTGAGTTGGAGCACTTGCATCAGCCAACTGATAAACGTCAAAACCATCAGTAGATGTCACTGTAATTAGTTCGCCACCTGAATCATATACAAAATCTTCCTTTTGGTAAAGCCGGTCAGTTTTATACCCCCATATTTCGCCATATTCTTTCCCAACATACCAATTATCAATACTTTGTGTACTACCATATTTGGTTATTTTTGTAACCGCGTCAGCGAAGGTTGCTATTACATAAATCCCCATTCCGTTTTCAAAACGGTGATTATAATCGGCTTGTATTTCAATACCATTCGTTCTCAACGAACCAAAATTACCCAAAGGAGCACTGGTTCCATAGGTTCCAGGGATACCTTCCTGAGGTACCAGCATATTTTCTGTATCGCGCCTATACCAATCGAAGATTATTCCAAAGGAATTATCGAACATTCGCAAATCAAACCCTATATCCAAAGTTGTTACATCCTGCCAGGTAATGGCGTCTGAGACAGCCGGGGGAGTTGAAAACTGATACAACTTTGATCCACCAACTATCCAATCATTTGTGCCACCTTGCATGGTGGGAATATAAAGAGAAGATGCGACTGTCTGATCTCCAATGGTTCCCCAGGAACCGCGAACTTTAAACATATCCACAAAATGACTTGACCAATTCATGAAAGACTCATTTGAAAGCCTCCATCCCAAAGAAAAAGATGGGAACCAGCGCCATTGAAGTTCTGTTGGAAATTTAGATGATCCATCATACCTTAAATTTCCCTCAACCAGGTATTTTTCTTTGTAGTTATAATTAACACGTCCATAAAAACCAAGTTGCGACTCCCAACTTTCAAAACCTCCTGAAGTTTGTGTTCCGGTAGCCAAATTAAACTGAGGATTAGAAATATCTATCAGTTGGGCTTTTTGGCCCCATACGCCGCCACTTTCAATACCAACCTGATTCATTCCAAGCAGTATTCTGGCGTCGTGATCTGCATTCAAATCAAAATCATACGAGGTGCTAACATTTAGAGTATTCCATTTTACATTATTTCCCTCTCTGTATATCCTGTCAGGATTTGCCCCAGGTGAAGTATAATAATAAGGTACACTCAGTCTTCTGGCAGGAATAGCTCCCGGTGAAGATTCAGACACTTCCTCTCCTGCATCATTCACAAAAATTTGATTTCCATTCTCATCCAAGAGCGAAAGGGTACCATCCCACCACGAACCACGTGAGAAAAACCTTGTTCCGGGGCGGTTGTGAATATATTCCTGATTTGCATGGGTAAAATCCAGCTTTATTTCCCAATCCTCAACCGGATTATAGATAAATCCACCATTTAAACTTGCATAGTTGTTCTGCATTGTTGCGGTGTTGGCCTGTTTCATTTCGGTAACAGTGTTACGCAGGTCATCACCACCTTCTGTTGTTAACGGGAAATTTGGTGCCCAGCGATAGAGATACAACCATGGATCAACAACGGTTGAAGCTGTTGTAAATGCATACCTCTTTGTACGCGCAGAATACAAAGCACCCGCAAAAACCTTTATTTTATCTGAAATTTGGGTTTCAAGTCGTAAGGATGCATTATAACGTTTAAAATCATCATGTTTTGCAGGCTCGTTTATTCCTTCCTGATTTATAGCTCCCAGGCTCATAAAGTAATTTGTATTTCCGTTACGACCGTTCACCGAAAGACTATGTGTTTGAGTTGGAGCCCACTCTTTAATCATATAATCATAAGGGTCGTACATCCTTAATCCAATTTTATGACCATTGGCATCAACATACCAATCTCTTCCATACAGCATTGGATCTTCAGGTTTAACCACCCCGGCCCAATTTTGTTGCCATTGTTTTGCTTTTTCAAAACCTTCATGGGTTGTTCTCCAAAACGAACCGGTAAAAGTTAATCCCACCCTGTCTGCAGCTGCCAGAGAATATTCCAATGCATCAATTTCGCCCATTTCCATTTTCTTTGAAATATTGGAAAAAGCAATGTTTCCTGAATAAGACACATATACTCCTTCTACATTTGCTCCTTTTTTAGAAGTAAGCAGAACAACCCCAAAAGCAGCTTTAGCACCATATATAGAAGCAGATGCCGCATCTTTTAAAACGGTTACTGATTCAATATCGTCGGGATTAACCATTAGGAGGGATGGAATCTCTATATTATCCAATAAAATCAGTGGAGCACTCCCCCCCTGCATCGAAGCAAATTGCCCCCTGATATTAATAATCGGGTCAGAACCTATTTCTCCTCCAGGAATCCGAATACTCAACCCGGGAGTTGTTCCCTGTAACCCGCGCCCAACATCAGCTACAGGTCTTGATTCAAGCGATTTCATATCTACAGAAGAAACGGCACCGGTAAGGTTTGCTTTTTTTTGCGTACCGTAACCCACCGCCACAATCTCCTCCAAACTCATAAAATCCTCTTCCATCGTTACATTCAGTTCAGTTTGCTGGCCAACCAGAACTTCCTGCGATTTCATTCCGATAAATTGAAATTTCAAAATAACATCGGCTTGAGCCTCGATTTCAAATTTTCCATCGGCATCTGAAACTGTACCTTTAGAAGAATCTGACTTCCAAAATATACTAACACCCGGAACAGATGCACCATTTGGATCTGTCACCCGACCTTTAACAGTCATGGTTTGGCCAAAACAAACCTGTATGACAAGGAAAAGAAGACCAATAAACATTAAAGACTTTTTCATAGGATTCATTTAAATAGTTATATTAATGATTAGATCTAGACTACAATCCCCCTAATACACATAAGAGAACTGTTCTTTTAATAGCACTATGCGTAATGAAATATTAACCACTTCGTTTCGAAAATCTAAAAAAACACCAGCTTTCATATAGTTTTAGTAACTTAATGTGAATAAAAGATGTAATTTTGTAATACATGTTTTTTGTATGTTGTAATACAAGTCAAATATAAAACTTTTCCTATTTGAAGTCAAGTATTTTTCAAAAAAAATACAATAAACTGATAATCAATAATATAAATTAAATCGGGCTAAGCCATTTAAAAATTTAACTGGAAATACCAGCGTAAAGGCACTTAAAAACGACAGGACATATGTCATACATGTAAATAAAAATACGAGGAGAAACTAAATGTAAGAATCAAGGAGAAAAAGGGGAAAAACATATCAGATGGCCCACAACCCGGCGCCAAACCAACATTTCTAACAGTCTAATTTTTTAAGAAAAAAATCACCTCTTTTTTTGATTTGTCTGCTCGATTCCTTCGGCCTCCAGGGCACTCAAATAGAAACTCAAACTCGCCGTTCCATCCATTGTAGGCTCATTACTACTATAATCTGACATATCATCATGATATACAGCTTTTCCATGATTAAACGCTTCGTACTCATCCGCTTTTGACAGGTGTACTCCACGTAACCCTTCAAAAATATATCTATACACCGGCCCATCAACCAGTCCTCCAAACGTAGTTTCTTTCAATAAATACGGAATGGCAGAATGAGGCCATTCTGGATTATCGCCATCTTCAGGTAAACCACAAATCATGCTAGTTCCCCAGGGATTACAACCAAACAACCAATCGCGTAACGCACTTTCCATTTCCAGAAATGTTTCATCGCCAGTATTTTCCCGATAAAGTTTGGCATGTGTAATTGCAGCTACAACTAAATTGTTTGAGCACCATATAAACGGAATCCCATTCAAAAAAGGATCTTTTACTGCTCGTTCAGAAATAACCCGAAGTCCATTTTTTGTATTTTCCATAAAAAGCAGGTTCTTTCCATGCTCCTGCTTACCCAGGTATGCATGTCCAAGGTTTACAAATGGATAATACTGATAATGCCGTGCCGTCCCCCTTTCCATCCAGGGGGTTATTGGCTCAATCTCACCCCAATATACAGCTTCCTGCATATATTTTTCCTCCCCTGTAACCTGAAACATCTCCCATGCAGCAAGCTCAAGATCGTCCACATAATTACTCTCTTCATAAAAATAGGGAGAAACGTTACAGGCAGTTTGGGTAACACCAATATCGCTTAGTGCATATTCGTATGCATCAACCGACTTCTTCCTTAACAACAGTGCAAATCCGGAATCAAAACTCGCAAAAATCCGACTTCCCAATCCAAACGAAGAAGCATACTTCCCTGCCGACGAAGACACACCTGTAGTACGATTCTTATAATTTGCCAATCCCTGTTTTTTACCTGTAATAAAATAAACCGGGCGATATTTCCCATTGCCATACTCCTGCTTATCATTGTTTGGCAGACGATACCCCCCTTTATGATCCCTATCATCAGCTATTTGATTAAACATAAAACCACTGTCCGGATTCATTTTCAACATCCACTCCAGCCCCCAACGAGCTTCATCCAGAATATCTGGTATTCCGTTGGTTCCCTTATCACCATTTGCAAGATGTTCATCCGCAAACACTTGAGGATTCTGCTGATACGCGAATAACATTTGATAAACCGCATTAGCTGAAGTAGCTAAGTACTGCAGATAATCAGAAGCATCGTGCCATCCTCCAGTCACATTTATCAACTCACCGCTGCGTGTTGGATGATCAACAATAAATCCATCGTGCAAATGACATGAATCGTTTAAATAAGGATTGTAGCCACAACGCTGCTGACGCATGTATTTCAGAATATAATCGGCAGTTCCTTTGTAAACATCAGACGCAATTCTAAAAACCGGAGATTTCACATCTCCAATCTCCACATAGTACATACCCTCTTCTTCAACAGTCGAAAAATCAAGCCGGCCTGAGGACTTCATTCCCCATTCCGAACCATCATATAATTTTACCTCCCCTGCAAACACCTCAACTCCGGTAACAGCGTCAACCAGCGTAAATCTCTGAACAACACTACTATCTTTAGAGAGATACACTGCAACTTTAACAGACCTGGGCAAATACCCCAACTGATTAATACGTACCCATCCGCTTGCATTTCCCAACAACGCAAACAAAGACAAAACCAAAACAATGCATATTCTTCTTTTCATATTAAGTATAGTATTGATTAATTATTCGTAAGTTTTATACCCCAAAAATAAAAATCAATTTTAAATCTGCAATACATGTATGACATCTTTTATAAAACAGAACAAGCAATAATATCGATATTATTAATCTTTATATCAATACATTTAGCACAAATTATACTTAATTAATTTCATCAATTCAAGAAATACATCATCATGTAATACATATTGTGTAATACTTTAAACTCTATACTTTACAAACAAATACTAATACATAAGAGAGAGAGAGAGAGAGAAAAAAAAAAAAAAAAAAAAAAAAAAACTGGTTTGTCTTTATTTCAACACAAACCAGCCTTTAGTACCCAACTAACCAACAAAAAACCTAACTAACAAGCCTTCCTTTCAGATATTTGTCATAAATTTCAATATTTCTGGAGAGTAGCTCCACCGCATACCTGTGGGCCTCTTCAGAATTTTTGTCCTTTATAGCATTAAAAATTTTATTTTGTAACCCCATTGTAAACTTCTTCTCTCCATCAACATTGGCAAAAATTAAATTTCTGAGGCGAGGCACCAGAGAATAAACGGGCTCCATACTAATTATCACGATTGGATTGTTGGTGGCTTTTGCAACATTCAGGTGAAAACGATTAATTAAATCCACTTCACGCTGTGTATTATCAGTATCGCAGGCACTTAAATCATTCAGATTCCCTTTAAGAATCTTGAGGTCCTTATCGGTCCTGTTGATTGCTGCCAGTTTTACAACTTCTGGCTCAAAAATCCTACGTACTTCGATTATTTGCTGAACAAGGTTAGAATCAAACTTTAAATCATAAAACAGGCTTAACGATTTTATGGCGTTCTCAATTTTCATTTCAGAAACAAATATCCCACTCCCTTTCTTAACTTCTATCAGCCCCCTTGCACTCAGCCTTCTAAGTGCCTCCCGGAGTGCTGTCCGACTAACCGCAAAACTTTGACAAAGCTCCAATTCTGAAGGTAGTCTTTCGCCAGGCAAAATCTTTTTTTGTCTTATTACTTCTTCTATCCGTCTTTCTATTTTTTGGCTTAAAGTTTGGTTTGTACCAATTTTGCCAAACAAATCTTCCATATTTTCTAACTGTTAAGATGTCATACAAAAATATGTTTTTATTATTGGAATAAAAACTTGATGGGCTTAAATTTATGTTTTTACGTTCTTAATTATCCTACAACTAACATAAAATGAAATGAACCAGTGTATATTAGAAGAGGCCAATTTAAAAGAAATAAAATCAGAATATGCATTAAAATTGGATACAAAAAAGTTACCAGACCGGATTGGGAGCACACTCTCATAAAATATGTAACATAAAAATGAGGTTATCAAAAAAGGGAACAACCCCCTGGATCTTAACATACATACCTTGTAAAAAAGTATATACTTATTCTTTTAAAACAAAAATCGCGGTAAAACAATGTTCTACCGCGATTTTGCATTTATTGTTGTCGCTGTTAACAGCTATTTATTTCACTTCCTCAAAATCAACATCGGTTACTTCACCGTCATCTTTTGAGTTACTTCCACCGGAAGTGTTTCCTCCTCCTTGTTGTCCCGCCTGCTGCTGACCAGCTTGCGGCCCTCCTGCTTCTCCTCCTCCTTGAGCCTGTGCTGCATTGTACATTTCCTGCGATGCAGCTGAGAATACAGTATTTAACTCATTCATCGCTGTATCGATGGCAGCCAAATCCTGGCTTTTATGCGCTTCTTTCAACTTGGCCAGGGCATCTTCAATTGGCTTTTTCTTGTCTGCAGGAATTTTATCGCCGTACTCTTTCAGTTGCTTTTCAGTCTGGAAAATCAAACTATCCGCCTGATTGAGTTTATCTACCTTTTCTTTAGCCTCCTTATCGGCTTCAGCATTAGCCTCGGCTTCCTGCTTCATTTTTTTGATTTCATCATCTGACAAACCGGAAGACGCTTCAATACGGATAGACTGTGATTTTCCGGTGGCCTTGTCTTTGGCATTTACATGCAAAATACCATTGGCATCAATGTCAAAAGTCACTTCGATTTGAGGCACGCCACGCGGGGCTGGCGGAATTCCGTCAAGATGGAAACGCCCGATGGTTTTGTTGCCCGACGCCATTGGCCTTTCTCCCTGTAGTACGTGAATTTCAACCGAAGGCTGATTATCAGCAGCCGTTGTAAAAGTTTCCGATTTTTTTGTTGGAATGGTCGTATTGGATTCAATCAACTTAGTCATTACTCCGCCCATAGTTTCAATCCCCAAAGACAGTGGAGTAACATCTAGCAGCAACACATCCTTTACTTCACCCGTGAGCACTCCCCCCTGAATAGCTGCACCAACTGCCACTACTTCGTCCGGGTTTACCCCTTTCGACGGGTTCTTTCCAAAGAACTCTTTCACTTTTTCCTGAATCGCCGGGATTCGGGTAGAACCACCTACCAATATCACCTCGTCGATATCGCTGGCAGTTAATCCTGCATTCTTCAATGCTTTCCGGCACGGTTCGATGGTCGCGTTAATCAGTGAATCAGCCAGTTGTTCGAATTTCGAACGGGTCAGCGTTTTCACCAGGTGTTTTGGAATTCCGTCAACCGGCATAATATACGGCAGGTTGATTTCGGTTTGAGTAGAACTTGACAGCTCGATCTTTGCTTTTTCAGCTGCTTCTTTCAACCGTTGCAAAGCCATCGGGTCGCGCTTCAGGTCAACCCCTTCGTCCTTTTTAAATTCATCGGCCAACCAATCAATAATCACATGGTCAAAGTCGTCGCCACCAAGATGTGTATCACCGTCTGTTGATTTTACTTCAAAAACACCATCCCCCAATTCCAGGATGGAAATATCAAATGTACCGCCTCCAAGGTCGAACACGGCAATTTTCATATCCTGGTTTTGTTTATCCAAACCGTAAGCCAGGGATGCGGCGGTAGGTTCGTTAATGATACGACGCACTTTCAGGCCGGCAATTTCACCGGCTTCTTTGGTTGCCTGACGTTGAGAGTCACTAAAATAAGCGGGTACGGTAATCACGGCCTCGCTTACTTCCTGTCCCAGATAATCTTCGGCGGTTTTTTTCATTTTCTGAAGAACCATCGCCGAAATCTCCTGAGGTGAGTATTTGCGATCGTCGATCTGTACCCGTGGCGTATTATTATCTCCCTTTATTACTTTATATGGTACACGTCCAACTTCTTTTGATAACCTGTCAAATGTTTCTCCCATGAAACGTTTGATAGAGAATACCGTTTTAGTGGGGTTGGTAATCGCCTGACGTTTTGCCGGATCGCCGATTTTGCGCTCTCCGTTTTCCACAAAAGCTACAATCGAAGGGGTGGTGCGTTTCCCCTCGCTGTTGGGTATTACAACAGGTTCATTACCTTCCATTACTGACACACATGAGTTGGTAGTCCCTAAGTCGATTCCAATTATTTTTCCCATTTTTAAATGTATTTCGTTATTGTCTATATATTTTCACACTTTCATTAAAAACCGAACCGTAATTATCAATGACTATGCCACCCTGCGAATCAGGTTTCAATCCGAAAATATGACACAGGAAAAAGAGGTTCAGAAATAATAAACTGTCATTTCCGGTGACAAAAAGGCAGAAAAAAGTTTTCAGGACTGAAAATGACAAAACAAAACTGCCGGTTAAAATTTTAAAATGGAACAAAAAAGTTTATTATTTTCGTCGGCATTTAAATAATGACTACAATGACAAAACCACTAAGAACCGAACCCCAAAAACGCTTGCATTCGTTAGACGCCCTTCGCGGATTTGATATGTTTTGGATTACAGGTGGCGGGGCCCTCGCTGTTGCTATTTCGCAACTTACAGGTATAGAATGGCTCGAAACACAAATGCAACATGTAAAATGGGAAGGATTCCATTTCGAAGATTTAATCTTCCCGCTTTTTATGTTTATTTCCGGCGTGGCCATTCCATTTTCTGTTCAAACGAAACTGGAAAAGAATGTCCCCAGCAGAAAGCTTCTGGCAAAAACATTTAAACGCCTTATTGTTCTTATTACCCTTGGTATTTTATATAACGGCACCTTCAGGAATGGGTTCAATGATGGTCGGATTGCCAGTGTTTTGGGACAAATAGGTACGGCTTACTTTTTTGCGGCAGTGATTGTCATTTATTTCCGTTCTTTTCGGAGCAGGTTGATTTGGCTTGGTGGGATTTTAACAGGTATCGGCATCATTCAGTTACTGATACCGGTTCCCGGAGTTGGCGCCGGAGTGCTTACCCCGGAAGGATGTATTAATGGTTATATCGACAGGCTGTTTTTACCCGGAAGATTGCACGGCGGGGTATTTGACCCGGAAGGTATTCTTTGCAGCTTGTCCGCAGCAGGTATAACCCTGATGGGGGCCGTTGCAGGAAATATACTTCGCCACGGGAAATCCAGTAACTGGCAGAAACTGGGGTATCTTTCGGCAGCAGGTGTTTCAGGGATCATCCTCGCCCTTGTTTTATCCCCATTTTACCCCATTATAAAAAGCTGCTGGACTTCCACGTTCAACCTGCTGACAGGTGGAATCAGTTTTCTGCTGCTGGCATTGTTTTACCTGATAATCGATCATTGGGGGTACCACCGTTGGGCATTTTACTTCCGTGTAATCGGAATGAATTCCATTTTTGTTTACCTCTTTGTGCGGATTGTTGATGTGACCCGGATTTCGGAGTTTTTCCTGGGATGGCTGGCAAAACCAATGGGCGATAACGGAGCCCTGCTCCTGCTGGTTGGGAAACTGCTCATCATCTGGCTTCTTCTTTATTACATGTTCAAAAAGAAAATCTTCCTGCGCGTGTAAGTCAGTAACGTATAACTTCACTGTAAGAAAAAAAAAAAAAAAAAATAAGAGTTCCGGATTTTCTCCGGGAAAATATCACTTTTGTGAAACGATGGAAAATACAGGGACCCCCGGCTTTCCTGTTAGATTCCGATATTGCCCTTAATGAATAAAAGGCAGTATCCGGTATATTTCATGCTGAAAGGGACGGAACGGAAAACGAATTTACGCCGGAAATGCCAATGAATAAGATACATTTGGAATGCTGTCCTATTCGATGAATGTCAATCTGAATAAATCAAAATTTCATATTCTGAAAAATATCAAAGAAAAACCAGGAGGTGTTAAAAAAATCGCGAAAATTACCCGGGTAATTTAAAATACATTATACCGAATAGAATTACAAAAAGCTTGTCATAAAGAAAAGCTGAATTTAATACCGGCTCCTGTAAACAGAAAGAGACACCTCCGGTCCCGGCAACATAAACTGATCGTTGGGAGCAATGCGCCAGGCAAGCGCGGTTTCTATCCGGCATTTAGAATTTACCTGCTTAAAATATTCCAGGTAAGGAACAATATTATGCCGCACTTTCCCTAAATCGTCGAGCCCGTCCACTTCCATTCCCGGAATATATTTCACCCCGAAACCGTATTCTGTTTTCAGGTTGGGAAACCAGTTCCAGCCCAGCATAGTTTCAAGTAATATCCAGTCTTGCTTTTTATAGCCGTTATAACTTATTCCGGCACTTAAGTTCCGGTTCCATTTCGAACTGCAATATTTTTGATTCTCAAACTTTGCATACCCCCCGTAAACAAAATCGGGCTCTATATTTAAGTAGTTAAAAAACGGGCCGAACTCGAACCGCGTGCCATGAAAACGGGGACGAAATTCTGTCAGTTCCCAGTCATGTAAAGCGCTGGCGGGAGGTTCCAGCAAAAATCTCTTCCGAAGGAATTCTCCCAACGCTTCCAGCTCCTTCTCGGCAGAATGGCCTGACCTGGCATCACGCAAGTGTTTGATTCGGCCGATTTCCCGTGCCACTTCCACTACCTCCACTTCTGAAAATAGCCGTCCGGGATAATATTTTTCCAGCAATAAGGATGCTGTAGCAAAATGGTTAACAGGACTTAGCCGCCCTATTCCCCAACCTGCTCTTGCCTGAATACCAACCCGGAAATCCGAATGTTCGGAACGTACATCGTAAGGTGTGGTTACCCGGTTTGAATCCATCAAAGTTCCTTCAGCATTTTGCCGGAACAAATCATATTGAGCCCACACATTTGTATGCACGATGGTATAGTTTTTATCATCAAAATAAAACCGGCTTGAATAAGCTGCGCGGGCCAGTCCTCTTAATCCGGCCAGTTTGGTTTCTGCATCAATCACTTTGGAAGAAAAGCTGTCAATTAATTCCCCTTTCCCGAAAAAAGGCCCTGCCTCAAAAAGATAATTCCACTCTTCATGACGGAAAGGCAAGTAAATCTGACTCCGGTTTTCCCACCGGTAACCTGCTGCCCCGGTCAGCCACTCTTCATAATTGAAAGATTTGTTTGTCCGAAGTTCTTCCCTATCCGATGTAACAGAAAATACCAACCCGGAATTCAACTCCTTTCTAACAAAGGAAAACGATTTCGCGCTGTTGTTTTTTAATTGTGCTGTCACCGGAATACCGGCAAATAACCATATACCAGCCAGCAGAAAAAAACGGATTATTCTTAAACTCTTCATCTTCTAACCATTTAATAAGCCACCAAAGTAAGAAACATCTTTCAAATACAAACGGTTACGGATTACAAAAATTAAGTCTGAAAATATATTTCCCTCTGAATAAAATCTATTTTGCGAAGGTAAAAACCTTTGGTTACTTTTGTAGCCTGATTTAAAGTGAAGAAAGCATGTCGGTACACAATGAAATGAAAAAAGTAACCACCCACCGGTTATCGGAGATGAAACTGCGGGGTGAAAAAATTTCCATGCTAACGGCTTATGATTATAGCATGGCTAAGCTTGTTGATGAAGCAGGTGTTGATGTAATCCTGGTAGGCGACTCGGCATCCAACGTGATGGCCGGCAATGAAACGACACTTCCCATTACCCTCGACCAGATGATTTATCATGGAGTTTCGGTAGTAAAAGCGGTAAAAAGGGCTCTGGTTGCCGTGGACTTACCGTTTGGCACATACCAGGGAAATTCCCGTGAAGCGCTCAATTCGGCTATTCGCATCATGAAAGAAACGGCAGCCGATGCGGTTAAACTGGAGGGAGGATCTGAAGTTATCGAATCCGTCCACCGTATTTTGTCGGCAGGCATCCCGGTTATGGGACACCTTGGACTGATGCCACAGTCAATTCATAAATTTGGAACATACACCGTAAGGGCCAAAGAAGAAGCCGAAGCCCAAAAACTACTCAGCGATGCCAGGCTCCTTGAAGAGGCCGGCTGCTTTGCTATTGTTCTTGAAAAAATTCCGGCTAAACTAGGTAAACAGGTTGCCCAGGAGTTGAAAATACCGATTATCGGTATTGGCGCTGGTTCAGGTGTCGACGGGCAGGTGCTTGTAATTCACGACATGCTGGGCATCACCCAACAATTTTCGCCCCGGTTCTTGCGCCGCTACCACAACCTGGCCGCCGAAATAAAGGGAGCCGTTGGAAACTTTATACAGGATGTGAAGTCGGTGGATTTCCCCAATGAAAAAGAACAATATTAAGTTGAATGTTCAACGTTTAAAGTTGGATTGTGGAAATACTTTACGAAGACAACCATATCATTGCGGTTAACAAAGCCTGCGGAGAACTGGTGCAATCGGACATTACCAACGAACGCACCCTGGTAGATGAGATAAAAGATTACCTGAAGGAAAAATACAATAAGCCAGGTAATGTATTTGTAGGCCTGCCCCACCGCCTTGATCGACCTACAAGCGGAGTATTTATGCTGGCCAAAACAGGCAAAGCCCTGGAGCGATTGAATATGATGTTCTCGAAGCGTGACCAGATACAAAAAACTTACTGGGCAGTGGTTAACAAACGTCCTCCAAAATATTCCGACACACTGGAGCATTACCTGAAAAAAAACACCGAGAAAAATAAAAGCTATGCCTACCCCAAACCTGTCCCCGGAGCAAAATATGCCCGGTTGTCCTACCGACATGTGGCCAGTCTGGAACGCTATCATTTACTTGAAATCGAATTACACACCGGCAGGCATCATCAAATCAGGGTGCAGTTGGGAACGCTAAATTTACGTATCAAAGGAGATTTAAAATATGGTTTCCCGCGCGCAAACAAAAACAAGGGAATCCATTTACATGCCCGAAAACTGGAATTTATTCACCCGGTAAAAAAGACACTGGTCACCATCCTGGCAGAACCGCCGGAGGATAAAGTATGGAACGAATTTCTGAAACTCTTCCGCAACAATCAGTTTAGTCCGGTTATTCCGGTTTAAATGCAAAAGGCAGCAAGTTACTGACACCTTCAAAAACCTGAATCTTCTTTTTTCCATCTAGAATGATCCGGATAAGCTGCTTACCTCTTACCTCAGTTTCCATCATTACCTGGCGACACGAGCCACAGGGCTTCACCGGTTCATTTATGATTCCATTGGCATTAAATGCTGAAACGGCCAGTGTTTTCACAGCCACATCAGGGTACTGGGAATGAGCATAAGACAGCGCAACACGTTCGGCACATAATCCGGTTGGATACGCCGCATTTTCCTGGTTATTACCACTTACAACCTCCCCGTTAGCCAATAATAACGCCGCCCCCACATAAAATCCTGAGTAAGGGGCATAAGCCCGCCGGACAGCCTCTCGGGCGGCAAACACCAATTGTTGATCTGTCTCCGGTAAATCCCAAATGGTGGAATATTCATATACGAAAATGTGCAATTCTTTCGTTTGCATATTATTGAGTTTACTCAAAAATACAATATTAATGTAAAGATAGGCGCCAAAGGTTGAACAAATGCACCGAAGCAACGATATCCACGATAATATGTTCATAAAAAATACGGTTTTATGCGTTAATAAAGCCGGAAGCAACTATTTTTAGCCAAAATTTTCTGGAAAATATTCTGCAATGAAGCACGTATTGATACTACTTCTTTTTATTACTGCGGGACTTACATCCCAGGCACAATTTACCCGTGAACAGTACATTCGTAAATACCAGTTACTTGCCATTGAAGAAATGGGACGTAGCGGCATTCCGGCCAGCATTAAAATGGCGCAGGCATGCCTTGAATCGGCAAACGGGAACAGTGAGCTCTCACGAAAATCAAATAACCATTTTGGCATAAAATGCAAAAGCTACTGGAAAGGACAAAAGGTTTATTACGATGATGATGCCCGGGGCGAATGTTTCAGAAAATACAAATCAGTGGAAGAGTCTTACATCGACCATACGAATTTCCTGATGGGAAATCCCCGCTACGCCTTTCTTTTTAAACTGCCACCTGAAGATTATAAAGGATGGGCAAAAGGGCTCAAAGAGGCAGGATATGCAACGGCACGGCATTACGATAAAACACTCATAAAAATAATTGAAGACCACAAGCTTTACCGGCTCGACTACAAACAATCGCTGGGACAGTTGCCAACTTATGAAAGGCCCCAGCAACTCAATGAGGGAATGTCGGATCGGGTTGCCATTAATCCGTTCAACGGGCGGCAAATCATCAAAATCAACGGTCTTAAAGCTGTGGTGGCCCGCCCGGATGATACGTATGAAATACTTGCCCAGGCCACAGGTATCGAAACCTGGGAGATTTACAAATTCAACGATCGGGCGGCGGGGTATATGCCGCAACCCAATGAAGTAGTGTATATTGAGTCGAAAAGAAGACGTGCACCGCGCAACCAGGCATTCCACACAGCAGAAAAAGGAGAAACCATGCACTTTATTTCTCAGAGATACGGAATTAAGTTAAAACCGCTTTACCGCCGCAACCGGATGGAACCCGGACAACAACCCAATGCGGGAGATGTGGTTTATCTTCGGAATAAAAAACCTAACTAGCAGTTTTTTCCGAAAAACGAAAGAAAAAATAGCGCAACAACACTCTGTCTGCGAAAAGCACAAACAGGCCTAAAATGTTAATACCGGCAACCAACGGCCCATTATTCAGCAGGAATTCTCGCCACGCTTGCCAATCGGCTTCCAGCCAGGTAAACGCCATGGCAACAGTAATGGCAATAATCCCGATAAAAGAGCCCAAGTAAATCAAAAATTCTCTGAAATATTGTTGCCAGGCAAACCTTCTGCTGGCTTTCCCTGCCACTTTTTCTGCAAAATCATTTGAAAGGGTATACGCAGGAGGAGTTTTCAAAACCTCATCCATCCACCCATCTGTCAAAATATGTTTTTCATCCTTCTGCATATTCTGTAAAAATATTCGTTTTTTCTGATTTACTAACCTGCTCCAATCTCTCCTTTAACATTTTTCGTGCCCGCGAAAGATAACTTTTTATGGTGCCCTCGGGCATCCCTGTTATCTCTCCCACTTCCTTATACGAAAACTCCTCCAGGTGAAACAGCGTTAAAACGGTCCGGTAGTGCACCGGGAGCGTTTCAATCATTTCCAGCAATAGTTGTTTCACCTCTTCCTTTTCCAACGTTTTTTGTCCCCTCCGGTCAATACTTTTCCCTGCCACAGACTGAATATCCTCATCCATAAAAAGTTCTTGTTTTCTGTTCCTGCTCCGGATATAAGAAAGACTCGTATTGTAAGCGATAGTAGCTATCCAGGTCGAAAGCTGCGAGTCTCCCCTGAATTTCCTTATTTTCCTGAACACTTTCATAAAAACCTCCTGGCAAATATCCTCACAATCTTCCTGGCGTCTTACGATGCGACCTACAATATGCAAAACCAACCGCTGGTGCTTTGCCACCAAAAAACGAAACGCATTTTCGTTCCCGTTTATAACCTGCTGTACCAGTTCTGCATCGTTCATAACTATCCAATCAGACTCACATTCTCAAAAAAAGTTGCAGTTTTTTTCGGTTTATTTTTTTTCAGTACTTGACAGCCATTCTTATCTGTAATTAAAAATGAAAAAAATATCGGCCTGCCTGCAACATTTTTCACCCTGCCGGGGTCAAATGGTCAGAATGTCAAATTAAAAACGATAAATCATGTTAGAAGAAGTAGTTATTCCGGCCATCGTGTTCTTTGGTACTTACCATATTATCAGACTCATTTCAGAACACCTGCTAAAACGAAAAATTATAAAAGCAGGACATATTGACAAAGCAGGAATTATGGAACCTCCGAAACAAAGTGAAGAAGTAAACAGGTATCCCTCGTTAAAATGGGGGCTGGTGGCGCTTATGTCCGGACTGGGCTTCATTCTCATCGAGATTTTACGGCAGGTAAATCCGGAATTAATCAATGATTACCGCAACGCTACACTGCCCATCGGTATCCTGCTGGTGTTTATTTCACTTGGGTTCCTCATCTATTTTTTCATTGTGAACCGAAAAAAAATGTAGCACCAATCCTGCAATTCTTTCTACCTTTAACCTATGGTAGGGCAGAAAGATATCATTAAAAAAGGCTTTACATTTCTAAAAAAGCTGATGCTTCTCCTGCTTGCAGGGGTAGCTTTTTACATGGTTTGCGGGGTACTTTTTTCATTGATTCCCACGCACCCTCCCCAACAAAACTGCCTCCCGCAAAATGAAATTTTTATCACTTCCAACGGCGTTCATCTCGACATTATCCTACCGGTTGAAAACGTATCACACGATTTACTTGAAAAACTTGAAATTTTACCCGGAACAAAGTATATTTCCTTTGGCTGGGGCGACAAAAACTTTTACATCCACACCCCTGAATGGAGCGACCTTACCTTCCCGGTAGCATTCCAGGCATTATTCCTGAAAAGTGAAGCGGCCATGCATGTAACCTGTCTCCCAGACCTTTTTCCCGGATGGAAAAAAATACCGGTATGCAACGGACAGTTAAGTGAACTGAACCTCTACATTAAAAATTCGTTTAAAACAGATAGATATAAGAATCTGCTGAAGATGGAGTTTGAAGGTTACAATCGTTATGATGCATTTTACGAGGGCAAAGGAAGTTTTTCCCTCTTCCGCACCTGCAATGTTTGGGTAAACACTGCCTTGAAAAGAACGAAAGTCAAAACTGCGGTCTGGTCTCCATTTGATTTCGGGGTATTATACCATATAAAATCGTCATCATGAAAGTCGCTGTTATCGATTTGGGCACGAACACCTGTAACCTGTTGATTGCTGAAATTGAGAAGCAGCATTTTAACATTCTGCATCAAAGCAAGCAACTGGTAAAATTAGGCGACAACAAAATAAAGAGCAACAGGATAAGTTCCGCTGCCACCCGGCGCGTGATAAATGCCCTTTTGGAACAGCAGAAAATCATTAATAAATTTCAGGTTGAAAAAATAAGACTGGTAGCTACCTCTGCCATCCGTTCGGCTGAAAACAAAGTCGAATTTCTGGATGAAGTAGGCAGTCGTTCAGGGCGGCTCATTCGGATTGTTTCAGGTGAGAAGGAAGCCGAACTGATTTTCAAAGGGGTCTTATTGGCATTTGAGGAACTGGAAAATCCCTCCGTCATTTTAGACATTGGCGGCGGCAGCAACGAACTTATTGTAGTGCATAAAAACAAAATGCTTTGGAAAGAAAGCCAGTCAACTGGAATGGCGCGGGTTATTAACCAGTTCAGCCTTTCGGATCCCTTAAAACCAGATGAAGTAAAAAAGCTGCACCAGTTTTTTGCTGAAAAGCACCAGGCTGCCTTTCGTCAATGTAAAGACAAAATGGTAAAAACGCTTATTGGTTGTTCCGGGGCTTTCGATACCATTGCCGATATTACCGACCAGGTAAATCCCGGGGAGAAACAGCGCCGTCATCAGGAAATCAGCCTGACCGACTTTTATACATTGCACGAAAAAATTACAGGCTCCACGCACCAGCAACGGCTCAGCATGAAAGGGATGGACAGTGTGCGTGTGGATCTGATTGTCCCGGCCATGGTTTTTATTGAACAAGTAATTAAAGAGAATAACATTTCCCGGATAATTCAAACTGATTTTGCCTTACGTGAAGGGGTACTTGCAGAAATGATGTAATTGCTGATTTGACGGTTTCGAAACCGCCGGTAATGCAATATCTGGAGATAAATTCACCTCGCCGCCGGGCTAACGCAACAGGCTATCTGCAATCAGAAAGAGCATCATAAACAAATACAAAAAATTAAGTTTAAAGAATGCAGGCCTTACTTTAAAATCTTTCTGAAAAAGGACTGAACGCGTCAAAGAAATAAGCAAATAAACGCTGTACCCCAGAAGTAAAAAGAGAAGAATTCGATTGGAAAAAACAAAGAACAGGACCAGCAGCGCCGATGCCACAGTGGTAAGAATCCATGTGTATGTTACGCGTTTAATCTGAACTTCGGAGAAAATAGAGTTTAGGCTTGGAAGGCCTGCCAGCTTGTACTGATCCCCAAACAGCATCAGCAATAACCAGAAATGAGGAATCTGACCGATAAAAAAGAAAGTTCCCACAATCAGAATTGTTTCTGCAAAAGGCTCTCCCCCGGCGGCAGTCCACCCGATAACCGGCGGTAGTGCACCTACCATGGAACCGGGAATTACAGCAAACGCTGATACTTTCTTAAGCGGGGTGTAAACCAGGTTATAGAAAAACAGCGTCAGCCAGCTCAAGATTAAAGCAATCGGAGGGTTGGTAAAAACCAAAACAAGAGACCCCGAGGCCAGGTACAGCAGAACAACCAACGCCCCCTGCAAAGAGCTGACTTTTCCGGAAGGGATGGGACGTAACTTGGTGCGTGGCATCAGGGCATCTGTTTTTCGCTCCTGCCAATGATTCATCGCTCCGGAACCACAGGACATCAAAAATACCCCCATGGCCATCCACCATCCCTGCCCGTTCAGCTCACCCGAATACAAGGCGAAACCAGCCAGTGCAGATAAAGCAACGGGCAAAGAGATACGCACTTTGCCCATTTCAAAAAAAATTTTCAGGTATACTTTCAAATCGTTAATGCAACGTTTTCAGGTATTCAATTATATTCTCTATGTCTTCTTCGCTTAACTGTCCTTCGTAAGACAACATCAATCCCTTGTTAAATCCATCAACAACATCGGCGTTAGGATCATAAATAGAGCGCCGGATATATTCTTCATCGACTGTTACCTGTCGCTCTTTACCTCCCGTAGTTACGGTGACTTCTTCGCCCCAAATGCCTTTAAACGAAGGCCCCACCAATTTGGAACCATCTGTTGTGTGGCATGCAAAACAACCAATATTTTGCATAATTCGCCGTCCGGTGGCAGTCGGCGAATCAATATTTTCAGCAACCACCTGTGTTGTATCCACCATCCAGGATTGAAAAGCACTGTCTTCCATAACTTTTACAGATGTGTACATATATGAATGTTGTAATCCGCAATACTCAGCACAAAACAACTCATACTCTCCCACTCTCTGCGGTTCAAACCACATAAAATTATTTTCCAGCCCCGGAACCATATCCTGCTTTACCCTGAATGCAGGAATATATAAACTATGTAATACATCCATAGCAACCAGGTTCAGTTTCACTGCTTTGTCTTTGGGCAGATAAAGCGTATCCGTACGCTTCCCGTTTTCATACTCGAAAGAAAAGTTCCACATTCTCCCGTAAACCGTTACCTCCATAGCATCAGAAGGTGCTTTCCGCATGGGTTTATAACCTACCCAACCATAATAAAACATCAGCATGGTAAGTAGAAACGGGATAACTGTCCAAACAATTTCCAGGGAAGTACTTCCCTCAATTTGAGTCGGTTTTGGATTCCTTTTCCGGTTATATTTATAAATAAATATCAACATCACTACGGTGAGTGCAATAAGGAAAAAGAATGAAACTCCGAGAGTTATGAGGAATACAGTATCGACTCCTTTTACAAAATTAGATGCCTGCGTAATTTCCGAACTATACATGGTTTTTTATCTGTATAAATAATCTAAAAATGTAACAACTATAGTAACGGCGAAAACGGCGAAAACAAATATCACCATTGTTACTATGTACGGTTTATCGTATTTCAGGTGCATGAACCAGGTTAATACCAGGTAAGATTTAACCGCTGCAAAAACCATCGCTCCGGCAACAGTAAGACTTCCCAGATCAATATGGGTGATTTCAATGGATAAAAGCGTGAGGGCAATCAAACCCAGCAGCACAAAAACATAAACCCGGTAAGGTACAATATGATGTTTTTCGTTTGACATAACTGGTTATTATTAAGTTATAAGATAAAACAACGGAAAAAGGAAAATCCAGATAATATCAACCAGGTGCCAGTAAAGCCCTGAGTTCTCCAACAAAGCAGCCCTTTCTGCGTGAACTTTCCCTGAATTAATTTTCCACATCGTTACGGAAATCAGTACCAGTCCGATGATGATGTGAAGGGCGTGCAATCCGGTCATAATAAAATAGAGACCGAAAAAAAGAATTTCTCCCTGGCTAAAAGTTTCTGTAAGATGAGCAGATCCCGGATATATTCCGTGGTCAAATTTAGCGCCCCACTCAAAATATTTGTTTACCAGGAAAACAATTCCCAAAAGTAATGTTATACCACTTAACAATAAAGTAAAAGGCTTGTTCCCCTTCTGCAGTGCAGTAGTAGACATGGCAATGGTCATACTACTCACAAGTAAAATAATTGTATTCACGGCTCCAATGAATGTATCCAACTCTAATGCTGCCAAATGAAAAGCATCAGAGTTCATGTAGCGGTAAACCGAATAAATAACGAAAAGAACGCCAAAAAGGAGCAGCTCGGTAAAAATAAAAAACCACATGCCAATTTTTGAGCCCTCGGCATCATAATGGTCGTGTACAACGTGATTTGTCTTTTCCATTAATTATGTTTTAGTAATTGTAAGGTCCGTCATTTTCCCCGAGTTCGGGAATTTCGTCGAAGTTTTCGAGCGGAGGAGGCGATGGGACTGTCCACTCCAGGGTTTTCCCATTCCACGGATTCATTTCTGCTTTGGGTCCTATTCTGGCAGAGCGTACCAGATTTACGATGATAATTATAAATCCGGTTACTAAAACCCAGGAGCCTATCGTACTCAAAATATTCCCTCCGTGGAACTCCTGCAGGTAATCATAATACCTGCGCGGCATCCCCATCATACCGAGATAAAACATAGGAGAATAAAGGGTAAGGAACCCAATAAAAAAGACAATCCAACCGGTGTTGGCCCATGCCTTGTCGTACATTCGGCCAAAAATTTTGGGAAACCAGTAATGTATTGCTGCGAAGAAAGCAAAACCCGTTCCTCCGAAAACAATGTAATGGAAGTGTGCCACCACAAAAGCGGTATCATGTACATAAATATTAGCTGCCAGGGCACCAAGTACCAAGCCGCTTAAACCGCCAATCAGAAACACAAAAATAAAGGAGGCAGCCCAGTAAAAAGGAGTTTGTAGATTTATAGATCCTTTATACATTGTTGAAATCCAGTTAAATACTTTTATGGCGCTTGGGATAGCCACAATAAAGGTAAGTAGCGAAAAATAGTATTGCGCCGTACCACTCATTCCGGCGGTAAACATGTGGTGTCCCCAAACCAGGTACCCCACAAAGGCAATGGCCATGGTGGAGGCAATAAGCGCTTTATAACCAAAAATATGTTTTTGCGAGAAAGTCGGAATAATTTCGGAAATGGCCCCCATCGCCGGAAGGATCATAATATAAACCGCCGGGTGGGAATAAATCCAGAACAGGTGCTGATACAAAATAGGGTCGCCGCCCATGGCCGGGTCAAAAATACCGACGCCAAACAGACGTTCGAGCGCGATAAGCACCAGGGTAATTCCCACAACCGGTGTTGCCAGTAACTGAATCCATGCTGTACCGTAAAGTGTCCAGACAAACAGTGGTAATTTGGACCATTTCAGGCCGGGGCAACGTAACCGGTGAATTGTAACCAAAAAGTTCAGCCCGGTTAAAATGGACGAAAACCCCAAAACAAACGCCCCGAAAACAGCGGGAAGCATATTGGTTCCGGTTTTAAAACTGTACGGAGCATAAAAAGTCCAGCCTGTATCCGGAGTGCCGGGGCCAAAAAGTAAAGCTGCCAGTACCAGAAAAACACCTGCAACATATAACCACCACGAGAGCAGGTTCAACTTAGGGAATGCCACGTCCTTGGCCCCAATCATGATGGGCAGCAAAAAATTTCCGAAAACTGCCGGCAAGCCTGGCACCACAACCATAAAGATCATGATAACGCCGTGAACAGTAAAGGTAGCATTATAGGACTGTGCATCCATGATGGTTTTGCCCGGTGCCAGCAACTCCAGCTTCATGGCAAGCCCCAATAAAACACCCACCGAAAACATGGTGGCCATGGAATAAAGGTACAACAACCCAATGCGCTTGTGATCGGTTGAAAAGATCCATCCCAGCAAACCCTTGTACTTTCCCTTGTATTTCAAGTAGTTTGCCACGTTCTCAATACTTGTCGAATTCATATTCTATTTTTATATATTGCCTTTTCTTTTTGGTTTCAGTACCAAATATAATAATAAACTAGTGGCTAAAAGCATAATAATTATCCCACCCAATTTTGTGATATCCAACACATAAGCCTGCCCTATGGGATCGTAAGTATAACAAAACCGCAATACTTTGTTGAGAGTGGGTCCCGACTTCCCTTCAGAGGCTTCCACAATGGCCATTTTCCATTCAAACGGCAAAAAGCGCAACCCGTTCAGGTAGCGGGTAATTTTTCCGTCTGGGCTCACTACTGTGAGTGAAGCTGCATGTAAAAAATCATTCCCGTTTTTCTTGTATTTAAACCCGGTGGCATTGGTAGCCCGTACAATGCTTGCACTGTCACTCACAAAAAAGCGCCATCCGTTTTTGGCTTCTTCTGCCTTTTTCTCTGACAGTAATGTCAGATAAGTATTCTTTTTCCGGATACCCAAATCGATGGTTTCCCGTGGATCGAAACTGATAGTAAGCACCTGGTAATCTTCTCCCACAACCAATTCCGACTTGTCCATTACCCCGGCAACGGCCTCCATCAGGGGGCTGCAAATTCCCGGGCAACGGTAATAAACAAAGTTAAGAATGGTGGGTTTGTCAATCACATCGGCCAGCCAAACCTGCTCTCCCTTTTCATTTACAAGGGAAATACTATCGGGCAAAAAATCGTCAAGATGTTCGACAACTCCTATCTCAACATCCTCTGCATTCACAGCCGGGTTAATAGCCTCTTGTCCTTCAACATAAAAAAAGAAAAGGGCAAACCCAAGTAACAAGCTAATGTTTAAAATCCTTTTGAAATAATATAATCTCATAAATTCTGACCCTATCCAAAATTTCTGCAAACGTTAAATTTTTACACTTAAACAAACCATCAAGTCCGATGAAAGTTTAGCGGATCAATAAAAAATCAGTTTTTCTTTATTTCAATCTTTAAAACACGTCTTGTTTTGGTAGAAATTTTAAACCGGTTATCGAGGCGGTGACCCATTATCCATACTATTTTTTGGCCGCTGCAAAGCAACCAAATATTCTCTTTTTCATGAACCGGAATTTTTTCATCGATAAGAAAGTCACTCAGCTTTTTAAACCCGGTCATACCAAGGGGTTGAAAATAGTCACCCTTCTTCCACCTGCGTATCAGCAACGGAAACTCAAGCTTGTCTAAATCGATGCAGGCCACATGGGAAGATGTTACAATCTGAAAATTGTCAATATCGGTTTTTTCAATCGTCAAATCAAAAGGGGCAAATAATTCAAGATCCTCCTTTTCCAGGTAAAAAATACGCTCGTCCTCTGCTTTTAACCGGGTTAAAAAAAGATGCTCCCTGTCTTTTACCAAACGGTGAGTTTTAGAATAATACTGCTTCCCTGAAACACTCTTAAGTCCCTGGAAAATCTGGTCGGTAACCTGCGGGTTAAAATTATACTCCGAAAGAATCTCGAACAACAGAGTTTTTGAAAATGGGGACCGGAGCAAAGCGTCAATGGAAACAGCCATTTCATTTTCCCGGGTAGTTACCACCTTTTCCCTTGCTTCTTTTATGCAAAGCGAATAAACGTCCTCCGCCTCCCGAAGATGTTGAATTGTTTCCGGTAAACTGTTTTTAAAAGACGGATTCAACTCTGAAAAAAGCGGAAGGATCCGGTGGCGGATAAAATTCCGCTGATAAATTACCTCGCTGTTGGTATAATCTTCACGGTATTCAATAAAATTAAACCGTGCATAATCCTCAATTTCTTTGCGGCCCAAAAATAGCAGCGGACGAATAACATGGCCTGCTTTTTCTTTAATTCCGGTCAGCCCCTTAATTCCGGTTTTCCGCGAAAGGTTCAGAAAAAAGGTCTCCATTAAATCGTCCTGGTGATGCGCTGTGGCAATATAATCGTACCCTTTTTCAGATCTGATTTCCTCGAAATAGTTATACCGCAATTCACGCGCAGCCATTTCAACCGAGATTCCGTTTAACCTTGCATACTCCTCCGTATCAAACGGCCTGAAAAAGAAAGGCACCCCGTGGTTAAGTACCTGCTCCCGCACAAACGCTTCATCTTCGTCGGAATCAGCCCCCCGGAGCCGGAAGTTACAATGAATTACGCCGTAGTTAAATTCCGACTTCTCAAACAAGTGCAAAAGCACCATGCTGTCGATACCCCCGCTCACAGCAAGCAACACCCTTTGGGATGGCTCAAAAAGTTGCTTTTCTTTGATATATTCGATAAACCGGGATAGCATGTGGTAATTATTACCTCTTTTAAAATGTTGAATGTCTCTGCATTCAATGTTATTGAAACAGATTTATTCTGAATGAAAAAGTAAATTTAGCGTAAAACAGTCAATTCCGCAATATTCAGAATCACTTCCACCGCTTTTTTCATTGATGGAATGGGAATAAATTCAAATGGTCCGTGAAAATTGTGGCCGCCGGCAAAAACATTGGGGCATGGCAACCCTTCGTACGAAAGCCTTGCTCCGTCTGTTCCGCCACGAATCGCTTTTATGTTGGGGGCTACTCCTGCTTTTTTCATTGCTCCTTTGGCAATTTCAACCACATGCGGCACAGGTTCAATTTTTTGTCGCATGTTATAGTACTGGTCCTTCATGTCCAAATGAACCAATTCGCGGCCTAACTCCAGGTTTATCAACTGAACAATTTCTTTCAACAGTCGTTTTTTCTCTTCAAACTTTGGGGCATCGTGGTCGCGAATAATGTATTGCATCTCTGCCTTTTCCACATTGCCATTCAGCGACATCAGGTGATAAAACCCTTCATATTTCTCTGTATGTTCAGGGCGCTGGGTAGGTGGAAGCATGGAAATAATTTTATAGGCCACCAGCAAGGCATTTATCATTTTATTTTTGGCAAACCCGGGATGAACACTGCGTCCCTGAATCGTAATTTTTGCCCCGGCGGCATTAAAATTTTCAAATTCAAGTTCACCAATCTCTCCGCCGTCAAGCGTGTAGGCAAAATCGGCGCCGAACTTTTTCACATCAAATTTGTCGGCCCCTCTCCCTATTTCTTCATCGGGTGTAAACCCAATTCGTATTTTACCATGTTTTATTTTTTTGCTGTTCAGCAACATTTCGGCGGCCGTAACAATTTCGGCCACCCCGGCTTTGTCGTCGGCCCCCAAAAGAGTAGTCCCGTCGGCAGTAATAATTTCCTGGCCTTTGTATTTCATAATTTCCGGAAACTCAACCGGATCGATATCCACCCCGTTTTTCAGGTGAATCGTATTTCCATCATACTTTTCAATAATCTGTGGCTGCACATTTTCCCCGGAAAAATCGGGACTGGTATCCACATGCGCAATAAAGCCTACCACCGGCCCGCTGTCATTTCCATTGGACGGGACAGTAGCCATGAGGTATCCGTTTTCGTCAAGTTCTACTTCTGCAAGACCTATTTCTTTCAATTCGGCTTCCAGTTTTTTCATAAAAACCATTTGCCTTTCGGTGCTCGGACAGGTTTTGCTTTCAGGGTCAGAAGTGGTAAATTCTTTGGCATAACGTATAAACCGTTCAACAACTTTATCCATCATTTTCTATTTTTATCTTGATACTTTGTATTATTTTCAAACTGAATGTGAACACACAAAAATAGAAAGATGAAACAAACCAGCCGCCATCAAACAGATAATTTATGTTTCCGTCGACTTTTAGCCTGGGAGATAATTAATTTCCAAAAGAAACCATTCCCTACTACTTCCTGTCCTAAATCTGAAGGGTTGCTTTGCTCAATACAGATGACACAAAATCTTGAAATAATTTCAGGTTGGTGCCTCATGATGAATTGATCTTCAGCGAAAGTCCAGGTTAACACTATATGAAATATCACGCTCCCCTCTTTCCTGCCATCCAAAGGAAACAGAACATTTTTCTTATCTTTGGCCAGCACTTGGCAAATTGGCTCAAAAGGCTGATTTTCTGACCAAAAACAAATAGGAGTTAAACAATAAAAACAAATTATCATGTTAATTAGCGACATTAAAGCAAGGGAAATTTTAGATTCGCGCGGAAACCCGACAATCGAAGTGGAAGTGCTCCTCGAAAGCGGTGCATTTGGCCGTGCAGCCGTACCTTCAGGTGCCTCTACCGGAGAGAACGAAGCACTCGAACTGCGTGACGGAGACAAAAGCCGCTACCTCGGGAAAGGGGTTTTAAAAGCCGTTGACAACGTAAACGACGTAATTGCCAAAGAATTGGTAGGAATGGACGGAACCGACCAGGTTGCCATTGACAGCAAACTGCTGGAACTGGACGGAACAAAAACCAAATCGAACCTCGGGGCTAACGCCATGCTGGGTGTTTCGCTGGCTTGTGCCAAGGCTGCTGCCGAATTTGCCGGCCTGCCACTCTACCGTTACATTGGTGGAACCAACGCTAAAACCCTGCCTGTACCCATGATGAATATCATTAACGGGGGGTCTCATTCCGATGCACCGATTGCATTTCAGGAATTTATGATTCGTCCTATTGGCGCGGCTTCTTTCCGTGAAGGATTGCGTATGGGTGCTGAAGTTTTCCATGCATTGAAAAAAGTATTACATGATCGTAATCTCAGTACTGCAGTAGGTGACGAAGGTGGTTTTGCCCCGGCGCTTGACGGAACTGAAGATGCGCTGAACTCCATTATCGAAGCCATCAAAAAAGCCGGTTACAAACCCGGTCGTGCAGAAGATGGCGGCGACGTTTCTATCGCACTTGACTGTGCCGCTTCCGAATTTTACAGTGATGGTATTTATGATTACAGCAAATTTGAAGGTGAAGGCGGTGCAAAACGTAGCCGCGAAGAGCAGGTAGCTTTCCTGGCTGAACTGGTTGCAAAATTCCCGATCGATTCTATTGAAGACGGTTGCGACGAAGGTGACTGGGATGGTTGGGTAAAATTGAATAGCGCCATTGGCGACAAGTGCCAGTTGGTAGGCGACGACCTGTTTGTGACCAACGTGGAATATCTGAAAAAAGGAATTGAACTGGGAGCTGCCAACTCCATCCTGATAAAAGTGAACCAGATTGGTACGCTGACCGAAACCCTGGATGCGATTGAAATGGCTCACCGCGCCGGTTACACTTCTGTTACTTCTCACCGCTCAGGTGAAACAGAAGATGCCACTATTGCTGACATTGCCGTTGCAACCAACAGTGGTCAAATCAAAACCGGATCGCTTAGCCGCTCCGACCGTATGGCTAAATACAACCAACTTCTCCGCATTGAAGAAGAATTGGGTGACAGCGCCATTTACGGGTATAAAAAAGTTTACAAAAAATAAAAAAAATAAGCCCCGTCAGGTTTCAAAATCCAGACGGGGCTCTTTTTTTTATGACTTCGGGTAACTATTCTTCCGATTGATCCATCTCGTCAATCACCCTTATTTTATCTTTCAACAACTCAATTTTTTCCTTCGTTTGCTCAATCTTTTGCTTGACGTCCTCAATCAGCGATTCAGCATTTTTTGACTTGGCAAAAAATCCAATATTATTGTCGAGCAGCACCAAATCATTTTCCAGTTGCTTCAACTTCGACATATATTTATCGCGCTCGAAACGCATTTTATTCTGACCACGCGAAGACTCCGAAAACGAGGCCATTTTAGATCTGAACTTCAACAGGTTCCTCTTCGATTCATCCAACTTCAGGTCATCAAACAATTTATCTATTGCTTCCCTGAATCTTCGCTGAATTTCATCCTTTTTCTTAATGGGAACATGCCCGATTTCTGTCCAGCGCCGCTGAAATTCTTTGAGGTTTCTCAGGTTCTCATCGGCATTATCGGAAGGTTCAAAGCTCTCTACGTCTTCAACAAGTTGTTCTTTATCCTTCAGGTTATCAACCTGTTCAGAGTCGATATTGGAAAAATGCTCTGACTTTTTATCGAAAAAATAATCGCAGGCTGCCCTGAAACGCTTCCACAACACATCGGAGTGCTTACGCGAAACCGGACCGATTTCTTTCCATTGCTTTTGAATATTGATTAAATCCTGGGTTGTTTTGCGCCAGTCAATGCTGTCCTTCAGCGCTTCGGCCTGCATACACAGGTCAATCTTCAATTGCAGGTTATTTTGCTGCAACTCTTTATTTTTCGAATAAAACTCACGTTTGGCATCAAAAAAACTATCGCATGCTTCGCGGAAGCGTTTAAAAATTTTATTGTTGTCCTTGCGGGGAGCAAAACCAATGGTTCGCCACACCTTTTGCAGATTTACCACCTCTTTTGACTTATCAGCCCAATCTTTATGGGTAGCCAGTTCAAGTTCGTTGATTTCTTCCACCTGCTCACAAAGTGCCCGTTTGGCTTCTAAATTCTTTTTCTGTTCGGTTTTTCGGTTTTCAAAATACTCCTGATGCTTTTTATTGATTTTGGCTGTCGATGCCTTAAACCGTTCCCAAATATCATCCTTGTTCTCACGCGGAACCGGGCCGATTTCACGCCAGCGTTCATGCAGTTTCTGCAGGGCATTGAATGCTTTGATTATGTTCGTTTCCAACAACAATTCCTCGGCCTGTTCGCAGAGCCTGATTTTCATTTCCAGGTTCTTTTTCAAATCGAGGTCGCGCAGCTCTTTATTGATCTTTATGTAGTCGTAAAAACTTTCTACATGAAAGTGATACGTATCCCACAAATCCTTCATTTTTGATTGCGGAACCAGCCCAATCTCACGCCAGCGCTGTTGCAAATCCCTGAATTCCTGGAATGTTTTGTTGATTGATTCCTCTTTGTGGATCAATCCTTTAATATCTTCAATTATATCATATTTCAACTGGAGGTTGATCTCTTTTTCCTCATCCAGCTTTTTATTAAATTCATGCCTGATTTGACGATATCGTTTCAGTAAATCTTTGATATCCTGCTCATACGGATTTTCTTCTTCCTGAAAGTCTTCTTCTTCTCCCCCTTCTTCCAGAAACTTCTTTTTCTGCTCTTCAATCTCGTCTTTTACATGCTTGTAAAATGCCGCTTTGATTTCCTCCACATCGTCTTTAACATCGTGGTCACCATTGCTCTCAAGCACATCGCGCAAAGTATTTACCAGTTCGATTTGTGTGAAGGTTGTATAATCAGGTTTTTCTCTTTTTACAACTTTTGTTTTCTTCCTCTCCTCTTTCCTTTCTTCTCTTTCTTCAGCCTTTATCTCATCGGCTTTCTCCTCTTCTGGAGCCAGCTTCCCGGATGCTTCTTCCTTCTCTTCTCCCTGCTCAGTCTCATCGGTACCTTCCGGTGACTCTTCCGAAGCTTCCTCCTTTGAAACACTCTCGGCTACCGGTTCTTCTTCTTTATCGACTTGCTGTAATTCAACGCTTTCCTCTTCCTTTGGAGATTCTTCCTCAACTTCAGGAGCCTTCTCTACTTTCGGACTTTCCTCAGCTTCACCCGCTCCTTCACCATCTGGCGTGCTTATTTCGCCGGTTTCAGACTCTGCTTCCCCAGCTTCTTCCTCCAAAGGTTGTTCTTTCTTTTCATCCACCACTTTCCCTTCTGCCGACACAACCTCTTCTGTTTCTTCCACCTCGGCTTCCATTACCGGCTCAGCGGGAACTTCTTCTGATGTATCGGATAATTCTTCTTCCTCAGCAGGCATTCCTGTACTCTGTTTTTCTTCTGCCTCAACCACCTTTGATTCAACCTCTTCCTTTTCCTCTGTTGTTTCTGGTTCCTTTGTTGTTTCAGGAGCCTGTTCTTCTTCCGGTTCTTCTTTTTCCCCTCTATCGTCTAATCCTTCATCCTCCGGCTGCTCGGTCTCTTCAGGATCCTTCTTCTCTGTTTCCGAACTTACAGGTCCCCCGGGAGTCATTTGCTCTTCTTCCTCCGTTTGTTCCTGTTTATTCTCAGATGTTTCAAGAGTCTCAGGTTGTTTTTCCTGTATCTCGCTTTCAGCTTTTACAGCCTTTTCCTCTTGTTTCACCTGCTCATTTGAAGCAGCAGTTTTTCCGGAATTTCCTTCTTCAGATGTCTGCGTACTTTTTAACCCTTCCGGGTTTTTCAGATCTTTAGGTTCCATCTACAAAAATTTAAAAACCATTTATCAATGGTGTGCATAAAATAATCAGACTACGAAAATAGGGAATTACACCTTAATACTCAAAGTTTTTGAAATCAAAATAAATGAGGGCATCGTAACTAAAGTATAAAAGCATATCCAGAATGAATAAATCTGAATTTCAGCATATTTAATTAACATATTCTCTGTATTTATGCTGAAAAACATCCGTAAAAGTTTAATTTTCAACCAAATCAATTCTTCTATTATTTTGAAGAATGCCGATTTAGTTCTATTTTATAGGCAAAATAAAAAGCGCTGGAAACCGATAACGAAAAACCATAACCCATTCGATGAAGATATTTTTTTTAAGCAACCAAAATTCCTGCAGGAGTCAAATGGCTGAAGCCATCCTTAAAAGTTACGACAAGGAACTGGAAATCTATTCAGCAGGCATTGACCCGGCAAATCATGTCAGTCCCATCGCCATAGAAGTGATGGCAGAAATCGGTATCAACCTTGAGCCACATGTTCCGTTGCACTATTCCAAATTTGATCACATGGTGTTCGATTACCTGATTACAGTGGGAGACGGCACAGTAGAAGAGCTAAAAATTCCGTCTGTTAAATACAACAGAAAAATGCATCTTGGCTTTCACAACCCTTACAAAAAATCAAAAAACAAAGATGAAATAAGGCAAAAATGCCGTGAAATAAGGGATGAGATCAAAACGGAGATGGATTACTTTTACCACCGGATATTAAAAAAGCAAAAAGAAAAATCCGGTTAGCCCGAAACTACTTTTTCTACTTCCTCCGGCTCAATGGGTACTCTTTGGCCAATGAGTTCACATCCACTTTCAGTTACCAGCATATCATCCTCTAACCGTATCCCGCCAAAGTCCCTGTATTCATCTACCTTGTCGAAATTAATAAAAGCGGCATTCGTTTTTTCACTTCGCCACTGGTCAATCAGAGCCGGTATGAAATAAATACCGGGTTCGTTGGTAACTACAAATCCGGGTTGTAAACGCCGTCCCAATCTCAGGGCCGCTTCACCAAACTGCTCCGACGGCCTTATTTCTTCGTCGTAACCCACATAAACCTGCCCCAAATCTTCCATGTCATGTGCATCGAGGCCCAGCATGTGCCCCAGCCCGTGTGGAAAAAACAATGCATGTGCCCCGTTTTTTACGGCTTCCTTCACATCCCCTTTCATCAAACCAAGATCTTTCAGGCCGGAGGCCATCACCTCACAAGCTGCCCGGTGAACCGAAAGAAAAGGCACCCCCGGACGAATGAGTTCTGCAGCCCTGTTATTTGCTGCCAGCACAATGTTGTAAATTTCGCGCTGCTTTTGGGTAAATTTTCCGCCCACCGGTATTGTACGCGTAAAATCAGAAGCATAATGCAACGACGATTCGGCTCCGGCATCCACCAGCATCAACCGTCCTTCTTTTAACAATTGGGAATGATCATGATTATGAAGAGTTTCCCCGTTTTGAGATAAAATAACAGGAAAAGAGATCATTCCTCCGCCTGCTGCAGCAATGCCTTCAATCGTCCCGGCAATTTTCTGCTCCCATGTACCGGGGTGGGCCATTTTCATTGCGGTTACATGCATCTCGTAACCTGTGGCGCTGGCTTTTTCCATCTCTTCCATTTCGCACGGTTCTTTCACTGAACGCAAATCGACAACGGCTTTTATCAGTTCCACCGAGGCATATTCGGCAAGACGGTCAACGGAAATCCCGAGAAGCTGCTGCAGCAAAATTTTATTCTCAGCCCGATAAGGTGACAAAATATGTATTTTCCTGCCCTGCCCGATTATTTTGGAAATAAAATCATTCAGCTTTGCCAACGAAGCAGTAAGAGTAACGCCAACTCTTTCAGCATTTTCCTGAATGGTAACCTGCGGCCCCATCCAAATGATATCGTCCATATCGACATCATTGCCAAAAATAAAATCTTCGCCACTGTCGAAATCAATCGCACCAACCAGACCCGGAAAATCGAGTCCAAATAAATACAAGAACGAACTGTCCTGCCTGAAATGAAACGTATTATCCCGGTAATTCATAGGTGATTCCACATTCCCCAAAAGCAGGGCTACCCCATTAGATACTCTTTCTTTAAGCTTTCTCCTGCGGTTGATATAAACTTCTTTCTTAAACATCTTCTTTCGGTTTATTTTTCCTGATTATCCTACGAATATATAATTTTTAACCCTGATTATTCCAATTTTTTTATTTCAACGTCAGGAAAGAATCCAAAATAATTTTTGCCGGTTGAACACAACGGACAATACATATAAATATTAATCTCGTTTGGAAAAAACCGAAAAATACTCCTTATCGTTTCAACGATATGCAACTCGTTACCCGGAAGTCTTCAATTGAACCTGCCGGAATAAAACCAACGACTTCCGCTAAAAAAATTTGATGGAACATATGGGAAAAATTCCGTTTCTTCAAACCATTTTCAATGCCGCTCTTAACGGGAAGTTGTATGAGCCAATCTCGATTCGTTTCTGAGGTACAATACCCACACATTTTATAGTATAACATAATTTTTCTTCACATTTCTCTTCTTCATTCCTACTTCTTTTCATTTTAAAAAGAATATATTTACTGCCCAAAATAAACCTGGAAATAAAAATGAAAAGCATTATATTGTTTCTCCTCCTTTTTTGTATTCCTTTTTTTCATTTCGGCCAAACATCCGACGGCACCAAACACGATTTTCTAAACCTGAATAAGCCCGAACGTCTGGAATGGTTTCGTGATCTGGGATTTGGCATGTTCATTCATTTCAGTTTCGACAGCCAGTTGGGCGTTGTTATCAGTCATTCCATGGTTGGCGCGTCGGATGACTATCTTGATCGGTTTGTGAATGAACTTCCCAAAACATTCAATCCAAATGAATTTGCCCCGGAAGAAATAGCGAACCTGGCAAAACTGGCGGGCATGAAATACATTGTTTTTACCACCAAACACCACTCAGGATTTTGTATGTGGGAAACCCAAACCACCGACTTTAACATCACAAACACACCATACAGAAAAGATCTGCTGGCCGAATATGTAACAGCAACACGCAACGCCGGACTGGCAGTCGGATTTTATTTTTCTCCCGAAGATTTTAATTTCCTACATGAAAACGGACAGCAAGTCCGCCGGCGTTTCCCGGAACCCATTTCGCAACATGTCATGAAAAAATACCTGGAACTTGTTGAACTACAATGCATGGAACTAATGGCCAAATACGGCAACATTGATATTATTTTCTTTGACGGAGGCGAAGGGCCCCTTCAGGAGAAGTGCAAAAAGGTAGTTTGGGAACTGCAACCCGACATTGTGGTCACCCGTGGCGCCATCAAAACACCGGAACAAACAGTATTGGGAATTTCATCTGAAGATCCATGGGAATCATGCATTACCATGGGAACGCAATGGGCTTACAAGCCTACAAACGAAGAATATAAAACCGGTTCCCGGCTCATCGAAATTCTGATTGAAACCCGTGCAAAAGGAGGAAACCTGTTACTCAATGTAGGCCCCAAACCCAGCGGAGCATTACCCGAAGAACAGGAAGCCAACCTGCAAGAAATGGCTGCATGGAATTTTATTAACCAGGAAGCTATTGAAAAGGTAAGCCCATGGATTTTGCCTAACGAAGAAGATATTTGGTTTACCTGGAAACCGGAAGAAAAAACACTGTATGCCTTTTTAACCAAAATCCCGGACTGGCGCCTGGGTGCCCGTAAAGAATTTGTTATAAAGTCGGCGCTGATTTCGGAGAATAGTGAAGTGAGTGTTTTGGGACAATCGGGTGAACTGGTAGAATACCAACTATCAACAGATGCTACGACCTATTTTGAACAAAAAGAAACCGGATTGCAAATTTCATGTGTCCGGGCACAGCGTATTTACAACAATCAAAAGTGGCACAATCCCATCGTATTAAAAATGACCAACGTATCTCCGGCATTGCAACCTCCGGCAGTGGCGACCCGCAAAGCTACCCCTTCAGGGCGGGAGGGCAACCAGTTATCACTTCAGGGTGAAGTTTTAAAAACAGGAGATGCTGCATCGCTGAAAGTTGGATTCCAGTACCGCCAGTACGCCGGATTTGTGGAAGAACTTTATTCTGATGAATGGAAAGAAACAGAGAGGCTTGAAGTTAGCGGAACCGGAAATTTTTCCATCGCTCCCGACATAAAAAAAGAAGGCAAAGAGTACCAGATAAGGGCGTTTGTTGATCACCCGAAATTACGGGTTTTCGGAGATATTGTTCGCGTCAGATACTGATTTCAGTTAATTTCTTCGCCTCCATTTTATCTTCAACATTAAAAATTAAAACCTTGAGGGTTTCACTATTTATAAAAAATTGAAGCAACGAAACAGGATATATCTCCGGTCGGAGTTATTCTTCTCTTCTCGTTCCATTTTTCTATAGCAATACATTCAGCATCCAGCATGCTACTATTCCTATCTGACTTACCATTGAACTCTAAAAATATGGGATAGCATCAGGTTAAAAAAATCCTAAAAAACTCTCAGATTAATATTTTTCACTACATTTGTCCTACAAATAGGTATTATTCTAATAAATAAGCATGAAGGAATTACATACCACAACACTGGCCGATCAGGCAGAAGAGAAAATTATCGGATACATAAAAGAGAACCACTTGGTGCCCGGAGATGCCCTTCCCAACGAAATGCAATTTTCTGAGATGATGGGCATTAGCCGGAATGTAGTGCGCGAAGCCATGAGCCGGCTGCGGATGCTGGGTTTAATAGAGTCGCGGACAAAACGGGGAATTATTGTTACTGAACCCCCGCTACTGAATGGGTTTAAAAAAGTACTTGACCCGCAATTACTGAGCATTGAAACCATCAAAGACATGATGGGAATGCGCATAGCTCTTGAAGTGGGGATTACCGATTTTATTTTCACCAATATTACAGACAACGATATAAAAGAACTGTATGAAATCGTTGCCCGTCAAAAAGCACTTGGCATCAACAGCCTTTCGGCAGAGGACGAGATAAAATTTCATCTCAAAATATACCAGATTGCCGGGAATCAGTTTATCCTGAAGTTTCAGGAACTAATGCATCCCATCTTCTCGTTTTCCGAACAAAATCATGAGAACTATTTTAAGCCCATCAGTCAACGGCTAAAAAAGGAGAACAAAATCGTCACACACGCAGACATTCTGGAGTTTATAAAAAAAGGAGACAGAGAGGGCTACCGGAAAGCTATAAGCATGCATTTGCAACCATACTTGGAATTTCTATACAATTATCAACACAAATAACCTATGAATTTTAAAAAGATTGAAGGATTAATTGCCGCTCCTTTTACACCGATGAAAGGGGATGGCTCACTGAATACCGGACTAATCCCCGATTATGTCACCAAATTAAAAAACGACAGGCTAAGTGGTGTTTTTATTTGCGGGACAACCGGCGAAGGGATGCTAATGACATCCGACGAAAGGAAAGAAGTAGCAGAAAAATGGATCGCCGAACAAACCGAAAATTTTAAAGTTATCGTTCATGTAGGCAGCACCTCATCAAAACAATCGTATGAGCTGGCGCGTCATGCACAGGAAACAGGTGCGTATGCAGTGGGATGCATGGGGCCCGTATTTTTGTCGCCTTCCACCGTAGAGGATCTGGTTGATTTTTGCGCCGAGGTTGCCTCCGGTGCCCGGGATTTGCCGTTTTATTACTACCACATCCCTTCAGTATCCGGGGTTTCGTTATCGATGGTTGATTTTTTACAAAAAGCAGCGCCAGTGATTCCAAATCTTGCAGGTATAAAGTTCACCCACACCAATTTTATGGAGATGCAACAATGCCTCCACCTCCACTACGGAAAATGGGATATCCTCAGCGGCTTCGATGAAATGCTTCTGGCCGGACTTGCATTTGGAGCAAAAGGAGCGGTAGGCAGCACGTTCAACTTTATGGCTCCCCTTTACGAGCAAATTATCTCTGATTTTAACACTGGGAATATTACGGCGGCAAGAAAAAACCAGTACAAGAGTGTAAAAATAATTGAGATTCTGGTGAAATATCACGGAGCTATTGTCTCCGGAAAAACATGGATGAAATCTGTTGGGATTGATTGTGGAAAGTGTCGGTATCCGTTGAAAAACATGACTGAAAGTGAACACGAAAGTTTTATAAAGGAAATGGAGGCAGCAGGTTTTTTCGACATGTAATAAAAGTCCATTCTACCGGAAAAAGGATAAAAAGCCAATACCATTTAGCACAGGTCTTTTTGTCATGTACGGTAAACGAAAAAGGTCAATAATTCATTTATAAAAAACTGACTATGAAAGCAAAACTATCTTCGACATTGATTTTTACTGTCTTTTGCTACTGTGGAATACTATACTGCGGTTCTGCGACAGCCCAAACCACGCAAATATTATGGCAACAAGGAACCGGAAAGTACAACAACTACCGGATTCCTTCAATTATTGCAACGCAAAAAGGGACGTTGCTCGCCTTTTGTGAAGGCCGTGAAGCCGGCGATTCGGGCAACATTGACATCCTGCTAAAACGCTCTGCAGACAATGGCAAAACCTGGAGCGATGAGCAGGTGGTTTGGAACGACGGAGCGAATACCTGCGGGAACCCGTGCCCGGTAATAGATGAAGAAACCGGCCGGATCTGGTTGTTTCTCACCTGGAACAACGGTGAAGACAGTGAATCGGAAATCATTCATAAAAAAGCGTCCTCGCCGAGGCAACCTTTTGTATGCTATTCCGATGACGACGGGCGTACCTGGTCAGAGCCTCAAAACCTTTCAGAAAGCGGCCGCGATGCCTCCTGGGGATGGTATGCCACCGGTCCGGGGATTGGCATCCAGCTAAAAAACGGGGCTTACAAAGGGCGACTGGTTATTCCGGCCAACCACAGTTACGACGACCCGGAAGGAACTGTCAGAAACGGGCCCTACGAATACGGAGCGCACGTTTTGTACTCCGACGATCATGGAAAAACATGGAACAGGAGTGAATCCATAGGCCCGGGATGCAATGAAAGCCAGGTAACGGAATTATCCGATGGAACGCTGGTGATGAACATGCGATCATACAACGAAAAGTATTCACGGGCCATCAGTTTCAGCACAGATGGCGGCCAGACCTGGACAGACATCGAACACGATTTTCAACTGGTGGAATCGAGATGTCAGGCCAGTATCCTGGGCTTGGAGACGGAAAATAAAAAAACTGTTCACCTGTTTTCCAACCCCGCCGTACCGGTTGGCCGAACTGCCATGACAATAAAATCCAGTTTTGATAACTGCCAAAGCTGGAGTAACGCCAAACTAATCTATGCTGGTCCTTCAGCCTATTCCTGCCTCGTAAAATTACCCAACGGACAGATCGGGCTGTTTTTTGAAGCAGGCGAAAAGAAACCATACGAAAAAATGGTTTTTGTCTCGTTTAAACGGAAAGAGTTGTTTTCACAAGGGACAATCTTAGAAAAAATATGACACCACGAAGGTGCAAAATTGGAAATAAAAACCATACTGTGGCTTCGTATCAATCTGGTCAAAAATAACCTGTATGAAACCATTCCATTCGAAAGAAATATACGGCAACTGGGAAACTCTGCTTCTGGCAACCGACAGCCAGGGAGACATTGATTATTCCAGACTGCGTGATGAAATCGATATTCTGATCTCATCAAAACCAAACGGCATCTATTCCAACGGAACAGCCGGCGAATTTTACACACAAACCGAAGATGAGTTTTTGAAAATAAGTGAGATGCTGGCGTCCAGGTGCGAAAAAGCCGGTATCCCTTTTCAAATTGGGGTGAGTCATCCGAGTCCGCAACTTTCGCTGCAGCGGCTAAAAACGATCAAACACTTAAAGCCGTGCGCTGTGCAGGTTATTCTACCCGACTGGTTTCCGCCAACCCTTGAGGAAAGTATCGTCTTTCTAAAAAATATGGCGGAAGAAGCAGGAGAAATCAGCCTTGTTTTATACAATCCTCCACATGCCAAAAGACAGCTAAAACCGGAAGAATGGGCCATTCTGAAAAAGCATGTCCCCTCGCTAATGGGCGTAAAAGTATCCGATTTCGGGGCCAATATGGAGTGGTATTCCCAAATGAGGGACAACCGAAAGGGACTTTCCGTTTTTATCCCCGGACATCATTTGGCTACAGGAATAAAAGCGGGTGCCCATGGCGCTTATTCCAACATGGCCTGTTTGAACCCGTTTGCGGCACAACGATGGTACAACCAGATAAAAAACGACATGGAATCCGCACTGGAACTGGAAAGACGCATTGGGAAGTTTATGCAAACCTGCATTTTACCACTGATAACAGAGCATCATTATTCGAACCAGGCCTGCGACCGGTTTATGGCGCTGGTGGGAGGATGGGCAGATACAGGACCAACATTGCGCTGGCCATACCGTTCTATTCCGGAAGAAATGGCCGAAACGGTACGAAAAGAAGCCCAACACATTATCCCTGAGTTTTTCGAAAAACAAACCTGAAATAATGACTGAAATATGAAGTATCTTCTTTCCATCCTTTCCCTGTATATTTTTATTTTAAACATTCGCGCAGAAAGCAACTATTTTACGTTTTCCACACTACCCGACCTGCCACCCAATACAGGTTATTCAGTCCAGCCTGGTTTGGCCGGCCCTTACACCGGAACCGACGACGATATTTTAATCATAGCCGGTGGCGCCAACTTTCCCGGCAGAATGCCCTGGGAAGGTGGAACAAAAAAGTATTACGATGAAATTTTTATTCTGACAAAGGATGCAGAAGGAAAATACAAATGGAAAACTTCAGCGCAAAAAATTCCCTACCTGGCTGCTTACGGCGGCGCTTTAGAAACTTCAAACGGATTATTTTGCTTTGGCGGAAACACTGACAAGGACTGTATCTCCGAAAGTTGGTTTATCGACTACCGGCCCGAAAGCGAAGATGTGGAGATAAAACCGGGACCCGCACTGCCTGTGCCTCTCACTAACTTTGCGTCTGCCAAAGTGGACGGGTACATTTATGTTGCCGGGGGAGTGTCATCCCCTGGCGGAGCATCAGGCTTGCATTTTTTCAGGCTACAAGTTACCGGTGAAAATCCCACAGAATGGGGTTGGGAAGAACTTCCGGCATGGGATGGAGCTCCCCGCGCATTTGCTGTAGGGGTGGGGCAAAGTAACGGCGAAACCAACTGTTTTTACCTTTTTTCGGGCCGGAATGTCCAGCCCAGAACCAATCCGAAAATCCTGCACGACGCCCATGTTTTTAATCCCTTCCTCCGGGAATGGAGCGTAATCTCCGACGGCAGTAACCCACCGTTCCCGGTAATGGCCGGCACTGCTTTCCCGGCAGGAGCCAGCACCATTGTTTTTGCATCGGGTGCCAACGGGGAGCAGATGAAAAAACAACTGGTCTTCGAAAAGCAGATTTCAGAACTCCGTAAACTGAAAAGCAGTGGTCAACCCGTTCAGGATAAACTGGATCAGGCAGAAAAAGAACTGTTGGATCACCTGCAAAACCATCCCGGTTTTGGAAACCGGCTAATGGCATTTAACACACTCACTCACGTCATGTACGAAGCAGGAAAGCTGCTGGGTGCCGGACAGGTTACTACCCGGGCAGTCACCGAGGGGAAAAGTGTATTCGTCCCTTCCGGCGAAATCCGCCCAGGAGTACGGACACCTTCCATACTAAAAATTGATATCAATCCGGAAAACAGACACCTCAGTTGGCTTGATGTACTTGTTATTGCCCTCTACTTTCTGGTACTTTCATGGATGGGCTACTTTTTTTCGAAACGACAAAAGGATACCAACGACTATTTTAAAGGCGGGGGCCGTGTTCCCTGGTGGGCAGCCGGATTAAGCATCTTCGGAACGGCCCTGAGTGCTATCACTTTTATGGCCATTCCGGCAAAAACCTATGCGACCGACTGGTCCTATTTTATGCTGAACATGACTATTTTTATGGTAGCGCCAATCATCGTTTTTCTGTTCATCCCTTTTTATCGGAAACTGAATATTACCACAGCTTACGAATACCTGGAAAACCGATTTAACCTGGCCGTAAGGCTTATCGGAAGCCTTTCATTTATCTTGTTTCAGGTTGGACGAATGGGGGTGGTGATGTTTCTGCCATCCATTGCGCTGAATGTGGCAACCGGCATTGACATTTTCGTATGCATTGCACTCATGGGAGTTATCAGCCTAGTGTACACCATGTTGGGTGGAATAGAAGCAGTAATCTGGACTGACGTGATGCAGGTAATTGTTTTGCTCGGAGGCGCTCTGTTGTCACTTGTTTTAATCACTTTTGCTGTCGATGGCGGCTTGGGCTCCATCGTGGAGGTGGCGGCAAACAACCATAAATTTAATGTAACCGATCTTACATGGTCGCTCAAACAGCCCACCCTGTGGGTGATGTTGCTGGGTGGTATTTTTGCCAGCATTACCACATACGGCACAGACCAAACCATGGTACAGCGCTATTTAACCACCAAAACGCAAAAAGAGGCAAAAAAAAGCGTATGGACCAACGCCATTTTAACCATTCCGGCTACCCTGATCTTCTTTTTTGTGGGAACGGCACTTTTTGTCTTTTACAAAACCTATCCGGCAGAACTGAATCCAACCTTTGCAAACAACGATGCCATATTTCCATGGTACATTGCCTCTCAACTTCCCCGTGGAATTTCAGGGTTACTGATTGCCGGTATTTTTGCTGCCGCCATGAGTAGCCTGAGCAGCAGCATGAATTCAGCGGCAACGGCTTATTCAACAGACATTCATTTTCGATTTAAGTGGAACAAAAAAGTAAGCGAATTAAATATTGCCCGGAGAGCCACGCTGGTAATCGGAATCGCCGGAACCCTTTTTGCCTTTTTTATGGCCACAGCAGATGTTAAATCGTTGTGGGACGAGTTTCAACGGGTATTGGGGCTGGTAATCGGCAGCCTCGGCGGTGTATTTTTGCTGGGAATTCTATCGAAACGGGCCAATTCGTTCGGAGCTTTGTCGGGAATTGCTGTCAGTATTGTTGTACAGGTGCTGGTATCGGTTAATCAGACGGTACACCTGCTCGTTTTTTCAGCCACCGGGGTGATTTCCTGTTTTGTCGCCGGTTATATTTTCAGCCTTTTGAAAGGAGGGAGCAAGGAGAAATGATCTCACTTTTGACCACTGATTTTATTCCTTTTTAATTTCAGAACAATGCAAAACAGGCTATTTTCCGGCAGGCCGGCAAACAAACAAAGTTAGCCAATAATCATTTTTTGTTTCACTGTCTCCACTCCGTTTTAGTCTTCAAAAACGACCAGTGAATACCCCTTACATTTTGGTACCGTCACTTCGATATAATCATCAACCTGTTTAAAGGGAAGGGATTTTTTCTCGGGCGCCAGGTAAACCCGTTTGGGACGGGCCCCGTCATTCC
>NZ_QWET01000009.1 GCF_003573545.1 Mariniphaga sediminis
AAAACAACACGAATGCCAAAATCATAAAACACTCACAAACAAAACCTTAACACAAAGTCAATAATTGGAATGCGACCCAAATAGGGATAGAAATATTCAAAAAGGGACACTGCCCCGATTTTAGACACTTGCAGTGCCACTCCGGAACAACACTATTTTTAAAATTAAAAACTCAACGAACTTCGCAAAATCATACATTACCGGGAACCAGTAGCTCCCCAATTATCTGCAGTAACATTTTTTACTTCTTCTTTTTCAATATTATAAACTACTCCTTCCCCTTTGGAGTTTGTCAGAATACCATTACTAAAATGACAATCATGTACGGGCGATTCAACAGCCAGCAATGATTTTCCGTTTGCTATGACGTTCATGCCGTAAACATTTCTGATCTTCCCGGCAACTGACTTTTTCCCGTAACCTTGCCCCCCCAGCAAAATAGCTTCATGTTTTTGACCCAGGCCTTTAAATATTAAGTCCTGAATATAAACATTGTGGATTCCGGCACTATCGCTTCCCCGGATGGCAACCCCCCGATAAACGCTTTCACAATCGATGTTTTTAATCACAATATCTTCCGTATCGTCCACTTCACCACTCCAGCAACCGGCTGTAACCGTTGAAGAGTTTATATCTCCGTTGGTTTTGGGAACATCGGGAAACACATCAAGACTTGATAAGGCAATAAAATCATCCCCTGTCATACCGGTAATATTATTAATCCGGAAGTACTTGCAACCAAATAAAATATCAATTCCGTCCTTGTTTGCTGAAAGCATTTTTTCCCCATTAACATCAATCATTTCGGGATTATAAAAATGAATATCGGATAAGTCGGCATACCATGTACGCTCAAAAGCAAGAGCCCACGCATGCGAGTTTAAAATATTCACATTTTTAAGCTTGAAATTCTTCACATACGCCATTACGATCATGTTATTCCGCCAATCTCCTTTTTGCTTCATCCCTTCTTTTCCGGCATCGGTTCCGTAGCTAACCCTCCAGTTTCCTTTTTCCAGTTCTTTTTGGGTATCCAGGGTCAACAAACGCCGGTAATCACCGGTTGCCCTTGGATTACTTGCCCCTTTTAAAGTGACTTCACCCGTTCCGATAATACTAATATTGTGGTTCCAGACCGGATCGGTGATTCCTTCTCCAACATTATCGCTCCGGAACATGTTGTCCCTGCATTTGTCGGATAACTGCAACGTACAATTATCAAGCAAAATGGTCATATTGGAAGGTAACAGTATTGCACTGTCCAACAACCAGATTGAAGTACCGTTTGCATTTTGCCGCGGAATCCTTACCAAGTTCGATTTTCCCCGGGCTGCCTCAATGGCCTGATAAATCCGTTCGGTATCAGTCCCCTTGAAAATATTGGGGGTTACTTCTTCCGTAAATGAGTTTCCCCTGTTTTTTGACGTTTCACTACAGCCAACCCAGACAAAAAGGTTAATAGCAACCGCAAGTCCTAAAATAATTTTCAAAATATGTCTTTTCATTTTTATTAATTTTTATTCCTTTTAAAACAGTTAAAGCCTGAAATATATCTGTCGATTCCGGTTACATTACTTGACGGAAACATAAACAGGACGAACAGTGCTGCCATCTCTACAAGATTTTTATTTACAACCCAGTAACTTCCTTCAACATATGCATTAACCCCAAAATCAGCAAAAGGGGGATAAGCCAGATAATACATTGAAAGCAAAATAATCCCGAAGATTTTAAATGGTTTTGACAAAAAACCGGTAAACAGGCTCAGTCCGATTAAAGTAAGTCCCCATATATTCAATGTATCGGCAACTTTTAGCTGCCAGCCCGACTCAGCCATCTGGTGAAAAATCGTTGAAAACGGACCAACAGCCCCCGACAAATAAGATTTTGAGGTCCAATTAGGCGTATAAAATTTAATCAACCCTTCATACAAAAAATGCCATCCAATCAGAATCCGAAGAATGGTGAGCGATATAATCTGCCCTTTAGAATAATTCAGTGTATTCATTCTCATCATTTTATATTATCCTATAATTACTGTTTCATTTGCTCTGTCCCAATGAATTGGTTTTTTATGCGCATAAGACAGATTGGCCATGTTAAATGTAACAGCCTCCTCAAAACCAACATCTTCATTACAGCTTGTTTTCCCATTGGTTCTTATCACATCAACCCATTCTTTTAAATGAAGGAATGTGGCATCAATAACTTTCCCATCAATGTAGGTAGGACCATAGCCACTCTTAAAATATGACTTTGAGGTTGCGCTGGAAACCGCGTCAACATTGGCATTGGTATTCGGGGCATAATAATAAAACGGATCATCCGGACTTTCCGGAACATCTTTATAGCGCTCAGAATAGGTATCTTTAAAGAGCATTATAGCCCGGTCAATATCCATTGTGGACTCCGAGCCTAAAATGCGTGACTGCCTGTATATCCCACTTTTTAGTGTTCCGTCATACGTCATAGTAAGCCCACGTTCCGGGTAACTGAACATGGCATTAAAAACATCAGGCATATCATCTTTCCCGACATTATAATAATACTGACCACCAAAAGCCATAACCGACTCAGGAATACCCAACTCCAGCACCTGATTAATACAATCATATGTATGGGAGAAATCGTTTCCTACCATGCCTGTGCCATAATCGTTATAGCGTTGCCAGTTAAAATACCGTTTAGTATCAAACTCATTCCACGGAGCCGTCCCTAAAAACTCTTTCCAGTTTATATTTTCAGGGGTTCCCAAAGAATCGAATTTCCTTTCTCTAATCCAGGCGCCAAACTGCGAATTGCGGTTTGTAAAAGTTTGCACCATTGAAACAGTGCCCAAAACACCTTTCTGATACAGCTCACGCCCGAGTTTAAAACTCATTTGTTGCCGGTTTTCATGCCCGACCTGAAGGACTACTCCGGTTTTTTTAACTGCATCCCTAAGCTGAACAGCCTCTTCAATGCTGTGTGCCATTGGCTTTTCCAGGTAAATATGCTTCCCTGCCTTTGCCGCTTCTACTGCAATAGGAACATGCATATGATCGGGGGTTGCAACAATAATTGCATCAACTTCTTTGCTTGCAATTAACTCCCGGTAATTGGGATACAATTTCACGAATGCATTCCCTGAACTTTTACCCCGAACATCATTTTGAGCCACTTCCTTTCCTCTGTCAGCATGAATACTGAATGTATCGCAAATGGCCGTTATATCGACAAATAAATTTTCATGCCACTTTTGATAAGATAACCACCTGTCGTAAATGGTATCTGCTCTCATCTTTTCAACATATTCCGGATGGAAATAGCCCAACGAATTAAGCAGGTTTTCTCCTCTCCAACCATGCCCCACCAGGCCAACTTTTATACGACTGCTTTCACTCCCGGTGCGTTGCGATAATTTTTCGCGGATAGCATCGAAACTGTCTATTCTCAGCATTTCCTTCGGGTCCTTCTGTTTCCCCAAAAGCTCCTTTTCTATATTATCTTTAAATCCAAATCCAAAGTATCCTAAAAAAGGAAGCGCTGTCAGTCCTTTTAAAAAATCTCTTCTGAAAATTTCCTGATTCTTTGTTTTTTTCATCGGTACTTCAATTTTTGTTTATTACAGCAATCAATTAAACATGCTTCATGATCTTTTTTAATCCCTGACGGGACAGATCTGATATTCGCCGGGGGATGCCTCAAAAAAAATGGTATTCTGGTTTGCTGAAACTTTCCTGTTAAATTCAACTTTTTTATCGGAACTACTCACGGTCCATTCACCGGGACTTAAATCTGTCAGTAACACCTTCCTCTCATTATTCCCGGAAATGGAAAGAGAAAAAGAGTCCTGGTTCTGACCGGTTGTTGAACTCATACAAATGACATAATCAGCCATGTAAATGAAATATTTCCCTCCCTTCTCATAATGCCTGACTGGCAACGGTTTGACATCTTCATTTGCCATTTGAAAAACTGTCAGAAACTTGCTATGCCTGCTTTTTTTGGTTGGCGAGATTAAAACGTGGTAACCATTTGCTTCCGGAATATTTGAGGAGACTGTAACCTGAGGGCCATATAATTTACCCAAATCAGCGCTGCCAAGTATTTGGGTTTGCCGTTTGGCTGGCTCAGGCTGAAGCATTTGAACATACGTCTTTCCTTCAGACCCATTCCGACTATTCTGCAAAATAATGCAACTATCCTCATTTGTGGGTTTAGTCAGCGTATTCATTTGCCATTCCTTTTTAAATCCGGATTTGGCCGCTAACACATCATCTGCCAGGATAATGGCAGCAGGTATGTCATCCCTGTTCAGATTCAGAAAGCAAAAGCTTCGTGTATACCGGCTCATTTTTTCACTATAGGCTTTGGTCAGATCCGCCTTGAAAAAGCTATAAAACGGTTTTTGTTTCGATGGACCAAAATCGGCTGATAAAACTTCGCCGTTGTTAAACCACGGGTCACTTTTTACTTCCTGAGGTGTTAGAGGGAAACGCTGATTAAACCGGGTACCTCCGTCATTAAATTTTGTATTGAATAAAATTTCCTCACCCGGATCTTTAACAAGCATCATGCTATGAGCAATAGATCTTTTATTAAAGCTAAAATCATACGAACTCCCATAATAACTATAAAGTCCCAAATCACACACCTGCAAGCCTTTGTAGTAAATCTGGATGGCTCCTGCATCGGAATGCTGGTGGTTTCCAAAGTGATACCCGCCCCCTTTAATTTCAGCTACAACATCGTTTGAATTCATGCCCATATCCCAACCTGTCCGCGCCACCATTGACCCCAGAACAGATCCAAAATCGATGGTCAGTGGAAGAGAACTTCTATCCGGGTTTGCCTCAAGATTGGGGTCATTGATCAGCAAAAACAAAAGGGGATTATCAGGGATTCGTCCCTGCCGGTAAAATTCAGCCTTGGCTAACGGATCGTTTGCATAAGAATAAAGCAGAAGCATGGTTTCGGGATGTTTCCAATAATATGGATTTCCATTTCTGGAAACGGAAAACATGTCGCCGTCGCGCAGCATTTCCCCATCCGGAAGACGCATATACAACCAGTATTTCGACAAGCCAGTAATGTTATTATCAAACACCCGGCGTCCTGTCATTCGATAAAAAAGCCAGGCTGCGTGCATTTCCCAACCTAAACGATATGCACCATAATCTACTCCCTGGTTATGCCGGGGAGACTGGTATTCAAACTTTCGCATCGGCACCAATTGTTCCAAAACCTGATACGAAGTATAACGGTACGGCACCGGATCTTCATCAAAAACAGCGATGCTCATGGCTAAAAGGTCGCGGTTAACCTGGGCTTCATTTCCATGCCCATTGATGACAGATGCTTTAAAAGGAGGCCACCCGATTTCCATCTCCTCGGCAAGGCGCATAAGATGCGAATATAAAATATGCCGTTCTCCCTCACTTATAATAGCATAGCACCAGTCATAAACCAACGATGCAGTATAAATGGCACTGCCAATTTTTCGGGTGATATCGCCGAACCTGATATTCCCAAATTCAAGAACAGACAAGTAGTCCAACGTCAACCTGACTGCTTCACGACCAATAACACTATCATTTAAAACCAGGTAAAAGAAAGCTTTATCCTGAACAGCTTCCTCCAGTTCAGGATAATGCAATATCTCATGCCTGGAAGGAACAAAATGAAATGTACGGCGGGCAACTTTCTCTATCTTTTGCCAGGCCTCAGCGTTCTCTGCATGTTCAAGCCGCTTTTTAATTAACGGAAGAATTTGTGGAGTAACCCATAACCGGGGATGACCTTCCGGGGGAGTAATGGACGGAGTATAATTTTTAACATCAGCGGGAACTATTGGTGGGACGTATTTTTTTATGACTACTTTTTCAAGACATACACCTTTGGGTAACCATATTTTTAGTTGTTGCTTCTCTCCTGATAAATGAAATTTACCTAAATCGTGATGGTAATAATTTCGTGCATCAGATACAATGCGCTTGGTAGGTCGTTGATTATCTACCTGAATTTTGGCAAACAATGTTGGAGGGTTTCCTGTAAAACTGTCTAAATTTTCTCTGACTACTGTTGTTTCGAAAACATATTCGCCTCGCAAGGGTGCTTTAATCCAAAAAAATATATCGGCCCTGTCCGTTTCAACTTCATCAACCTTTTCAGAAGAACTGTCTTTTAATCTTAGCAACTTTAGTTTTGGAGAACCCTTTTCATATATAATTTCAGAAGACATTTCATTCATGTTCCCCACATCAACATTTAAGTTACACGTTGTGCTATCGGACCAGGTAGCAAGTCTTTCCTGTGCGAAAGCATTCAAATTATATAAAATGAAAAGTGATAATATAATTAGCTTTGGAAACATAAAATCGGGTTTAAATTTTAGAGCAGACTGAAAAGCAAGACGGTCCCACTCTGCATTGGATCTCACAAAGACACTTCGCGGGAGCTTAATCACGGCGTGACCCAAAAGCCACGCCGTGAAATACAGATTAAAATGATGTTTTAGCTCCCGATGCAACTTCCGGTACGTATATCATTTGTTGTTTTGACATACTCCGTCCGGGAACCACCCATTGATTATATCTTAATGCTTTATCTGCTCAGATAAATGAATCCCATCTCATTACAAGAATGAAAGCACTATAAAATGGGAATTATCTGAAACATCTTTTGCAACTATTCCCACCCGGGATTTTGAGTAAGTTCCGGGTTGAGATCAATCTCTGAGGATGGTATGGCCCAAAGATACTCCCTCTCTGCAAATCCACGTGTTCTTAATTTATTTCCAATAAATCCTTCCACATCGTGATTACAGAGCTCTACGCCAATTTTCCATCTTCTTATATCGGAATACCAAAGACCTTCTCCCGGAAATTCAACCCTCCGTTCGTGACGTATTCTTTCACGTACTTCATCTTTTGTCCCTTCCGGAATGGGAGGCATTGACACTCTCGCCCTCACCCTGTTTATGGCATTATATACTGATTCGTCAGGACCACTTTGTTCATTTTTTGCTTCAGCATACATTAATAAAACATCAGCAAAACGAATTTCAGGAATATTGTTGGGCGAGTTATAGCGCTGGGAATTCTCATCTCCCTGATGAACAAATTTTCTCCAGGCATACACCGCCTGAAAGTTAGACACAAAACACTCACTGTCTGAGGCATCCTGAGGCCACTTATAAATTAATGTTTTCCCTCCTTCACCAATAAAAGTTGACCAGGGAACTACCACAGTCTGTTGCAAACGAGGATCCCTGTTGTTGAAAATTTCCTTTACCAGGTCTTCTTTGGCCCAATCGTCAGCATTTGACGGGTCGAAAGCCTCTCCATTTATTGTTTCAAAATTATCCCAACTGAATGGCGTCCCGTCAGCCATTTCATAGCTGTCTATAAGTTTGACGGTAGGCACTGTTCTTTGCCACCCTCCTGTTTTTGTATTCCGGTTTCCGTAGGTAATATCGCAACGGTTCCCGAAACCTTCCACCATAATATACTGGGCATCAAAAATAACTTCGCTATTGTCTTCCCACTTAAAATTAAACAACTGCTCGTACACAGGATGTAAGTCTCTGCCACTATTCTTTATAACAAAATCAAAGTCTGCTGCGGCCATTTCCCATTCCTGACCAAAAAGATAAGTTTTTCCTCGTAACGACATGGCCGCCCATTTTGTTGCACGGCCGGCATCGCCGCTTGAATAACCGGAAGGAAGCAGATCGATGGCATCCGTTAAATCCTGCACAATAAAAGAATCAACTTGCTCAACCGTATTTCTTGGCTTATATGCCTCGTCGTAATTCATGGGAGTATCATAAATCGGCACTCCGCCAAAATAATCCCTCAACTTAAAGTAAAACAGGGCTCTTAGAAATTTCGCCTCGCCCATTAAACGCGATTTCAAACTCTCATCCATAGAAATATCCGGGATACGTTTAATGGCCGTATTGGCCCGGTAAATTCCCTTATACAAAATTCCCCATGGCCCGGAGAAAAATGAACCGTATGCAACATATTGCCCGGTTGTCATTCCGGTGGACCAGGTTTGATAAGAAATGTCAGAAAAATCGTCTAACATCCCGTAGTTGGTAAATGTATTATTTAGCTGATAATAGGCATTGTAAATGGAGTTTACTCCTTCCACTGCATCATCAGCATCTACCCAAAATGATTCTTCTGACAATTGAATTAATGACGGCCTTTGCAAAAAATCGTCCTGACAAGAAGCAAGGCTTATAACTATAATTACTATTGATAATATCTTATTTTTCATCGTTCTATTAATTAAAAGGTGATATTAAGACCTGCAATGAACTGTTTCATATTAGGATAAGCAACTCCGGCATTCTCCGGATCAAACCCCGGATAGTCTGTAAATGTGAAATAGTTTTCCAGGGTTGTATAAAGCCTCAGGCGTTGAATCAAAAATTTTGAAGAAATCCTGGCAGGTACAGTATATCCAAGTTGTATTGATTTGATACGGAAAAAGGATGCATCGTACAACCAATAATCGCTACCGATGGTGTTGTTTGCCAACCCGGTAGTCAGTCGCGGATAATGGGCCGATTTGTTCGCTTCAGTCCACCTGTTTGTTATGTCTGCTTTCTGAATATAATCCCAGTGAAGGTTAAACGTATTAAAAGTACCATCGCCCCAATAAGAGTCAATACCAGATACACCTTGTCCCAGAACGAACAGGTCGATGTCTTTGTACGAAGCGCTGATATTTATACCATACGTTGCCTTCGGAATTGAAGAACCTTTGATAACGCGGTCGTCATCGTTTATTACCTTATCGTCATTCTGGTTCTTATACAAAAAGTCTCCTGGTTGAGGTATGGCCGGAGAAAAAGTATAGCCGTCAGCAATTAACTGATCGATCTCACTCTGGTCTTGAATAATATGGTCAACTTCTCTGATGTAGAACGGGAATATAGAATAACCTTCGGTTAACACCTGCTGGCCTAAAACGGTCTTTACATCTCCCAGGTATTTCATCACTTCATTATTCACAAAACTGATGTTGCCTCCTACGCTATATTGAAAATCATTTCCTACGTGTCCGTAATAATTCAGCTGAGCTTCCCATCCACGGTTTCTGACTTCCGCCGCATTTTGACTAGGTGCGCTAACATTTCCCATTACTCCGGGAATCGGCAACTTCACCAGGATGTTATCGGTCAGTTTATCAAAAAGGTCAACAGATAATGAAAGGCTGTTTTTAAACATGGCCAGATCAAAACCTACATTTGAAGTAGTGGTCGACTCCCAGGTTATCTTCGTATTTGAAAGTTCAGTAGGAGCAATTCCGGTAACAATATTTCCTCCGAAAGAGTAGTTTTGAGATCCATACAATGACTGATATTCGTAATCGCCAATATTGTTATTGCCGAGTTCTCCCCAGGATGCCCTCACTTTAAAATTATCAACCCAGGTCCTCAAAGACTCGAAAAATGATTCTTCGGACATCCTCCATCCGGCAGAGAAAGATGGAAAAAATCCCCACCTTCTATCTGATGCAAATCGGGACGACCCGTCGTAACGTCCATTGGCCTCGAATAAATACTTCCCTTTAAAATCGTAATTAATTCTTCCAAAATAGGAACGTAAAGCACGGTCAGCTGCAGTTCCTCGTACCACCGGATCGGCAGCAGCAGCATCCAGCACATAAATATTGTCGCTTATCAAATCATATTTGGATGCAGAAAAGCTATCGGTACGGGAATACTCCTGATCGAAGCCAGCCAACGCTCCAAAATGATGCACATCATTTAAAGTATAATTGAAGCGCAACAACTCATTTAGTGTAGTAGAATAGTACCTGGAATTAGCGTTTGAAACAAAATTACGCGAAGCTGTTTCATAAAGCACTGCATCTGTTTGAAAATCCCAAATCTCAACAGGCCCCGAATAACTCCAACTCCGGTAATTATTGTAATTACCTGCAAAGCTTGTTTCAAATTCAAAATACTTGAGAAAATTAATTTTCGCGAAAAATTTTAACCCCACGCGTTGCCTTTCATTATTTCCTGTGGCGCTTTCCATAAATGCCCTGGGGTTATATGCCATTTTATTTTCACCTTCCATCATACTGCCACCGTAACGTCCATCAGATGATTTGGGAAGGATTCCCGGGTTTGTCTGCAACATTGTTTTAAAGAGCTCATTTACATCCAATGCTCCCCTGTCAGACCAAAATCCAAAAACATTACCTCCCACGCTGAGCCAATCAGAGATTTTCGAATCAGCGTTTAACCGGAATGAATATTTCTGGAATTCTGCATTCTCAACAACTCCTTTATTATCAAGATATCCTAAAGACAGTAAAAAATTGGCCTTTTCATTTCCTCCACGAACAGACAAATTATGCTCATTGACAACTGAAGGCTCCAGAATATCACGAAACCAGTCAGTATTAGGATAATCCAACGGATTTGTTTTTGATTTTTCCCTCCATTCATTAATTAGACCCTGGTCGAAGACTTCCGGTTGACCACTATTCGAATAGGCTTCATTCAACAATTCCATATGCGTAGGATAGTCACTAATAAAATCTATCATATTAGCGGCTTTCTCTACACCAACGTATCCATTGTATGTTACTGAAACATCGCCTTCTTCCCCCCGTTTTGTAGTTATCAGGATTACACCGTTCGCGGCCCTCGAACCATAAATAGCGCTGGAAGAAGCATCTTTTAATACAGATATCTGTGCAATATTATTAGGATTTACATCATTAATATTTCCGGCAATCCCATCAATTAAAACCAATGGAGATGCATCATTCAATGTACCTACGCCTCGGATACGAAGTGAAACAGATTCATTTCCCGGAGCCGAACTATTTTGTGTTACCACCAAACCAGGGCTCATCCCTGCCAACCCAATAGCAGTATTAGTTAAAGGCCTGCTGTTCATTGATTCAGAAAAATCAATAGAAGAGACAGAACCCGTAAGATTAGCCTTTTTCATTGTTCCGTACCCGACAGCAACAACCTCTTCCAACCCAATGGTCTCTTCCTTCATTGTAACATTTATAATAGTTTTCCCTGCTACAATAACTTCCTGTGTTCTCATCCCCACAAACGAAAATACAAGCGTGGCATCATCCGGAATATCGGATAACGAATAGTCTCCATCAGCATTGGTAATTGTTCCCTTTGTGGTACCTTTAATAACGACCGTAACCCCAGGTAATGGCTGCCCTCCAAAGTCAGTTACCTTGCCGGAAACCACTGAGACCTGAGCCCCCTGCTTCATTGTTTTTGTTGCATCGCCTGCTTTTTTCCCCTTATTAAGATACAACGCAATTTGCCGGTCAACCACCTGGTAATTAATATTTGTACCCGTTAAAACATAGTTCAGAATTTCATCAATACTTGCATTTCTGAAATTCACACTGACATTTTTATCCACCTCAAGGTGCTCGGTATAGAAAAACCGGAATTCACTCTGGTTTTCAATCTGTTTGAACACCTCAGCAATGGTTGTATTATCCATTTGAAGTGATAATCTTGTTTGCGCATAAGATTCTGTAGCCATTACAGACCAGGCAGACAAGCAAATAATAAAAATATTCAACTTCATAATCATTAAAAATCTTAACCAAAAAGTAATCAGGTTACTCTTTTTTAATTTGCTTTTTTTCATAATTTTGAATTGTTTAAAACTAAATAATTTTGTAAAAAGTTATTTTTTTACAAGTGAGGAAGGCTCCATCTTTCTCACTTGTTTTTTTAGAGGGAAACTTTTGTTTTGAAAATCAATTTCAATTTTTCATAGGCAGACTCATTTTTATCGAAGTTTCAGTATTAATTTACGTGTCTTTTCGTCGTAAGAATATTTGATATCATCTGTGATTTCTAAGAGTTGCAGGATTTCGCTGATACCTTCAAACTGGAAAGTTCCGGTAAGCCGGATATAATTAATGGCCTCATCGGCGATATCAATATCAATTCCATACCAGCGCTCAAGTCGTAAAACAGCATCTTCGAATGGCTCGTCTTTGAATATTAAAAGATTATCCTTCCATGCGGTAAGTACATTAATATCTACTTCTTGTTTATTCAATTTACCCGTTTGCGCATCTACTGTAACCTGTTCCCCGGGGTCTAAAAAGGTTTCCATGCCTTGCAAATTTTCAATGGCTACTTTGCCGTTTACCAGTGTTACCGAGGCTGGTTCCCCGTTATATGCATCCACATCAAAGGAGGTTCCATGCACATTTACTTTGAAACTGTTGGTTACTACTTCAAAAGGAGTATTATCTTTTTTTACATCGAAATAAGCCTGGCCTTCTAATTCTACCTTTCTCATCTTGCTTGAAAACTGCGTGGGAAAATGGATAGTAGATCCCGAATTTAGCCACACTTTTGAGCCGTCCGGCAAGTCAAAACTGGAACGTGAAGCCAGTGGAGAAGTTATTGTCTGCATTATTGCTTCGGAAGAAGCTCTGTCGCTGGCATAATATACCAATGCAAGGGTGAGAGGTAAAATCAGTATGGCAGCAATCCGCAAAAGGTAATCAACGACTTCCAGCTTTTTTACCTTTTCATTCTTATTGATGCTGTAATGGATTTTATAAAGAGTACCTGTAAGATCGGGATGTTCCCCTTCATTGGTTGTTGTATTCCAATGTTGCTTCATCTGAACATCGCGAACGGGCCATTTATCTTTTGCCAATAACAGATCGAGTGCAGATTTAAACTCTTCGTCGCTGCATTTATTTTCAACATATTTATTTAAAAAACGCTCCTCCATTATTGTGCTTCTATTTTATTCTTTTACCCCTTTTTTACAATATTCCTTCTACAACCAGTAGCTCAGCGGAGTATTTATTATACCTGTCCCTATTACGATGTAGAATAAACCTTGTGACATTATAATTACCCTGCTTTATTAATTAAAACGCACAAATTACAAAAACCCCTGCTCCGATTTTTATTTTTTCAGATTTAATAAGACACCACAACACAAAGTCATTCATAAAGAAGATATTACACGCCAAAAATATATGCTCCATCTTATATTTTTAGCTCTGAATTATTTTCTAAATCCGAACAAAAAATCGTTATCCGATTTTTAAACTGAAAAGAATATTTACTCCGAAAAACAAGTGTTTAGAAGGCTACTTCTAACTTTTTACAGTCGTTTTACTTTATTGCAAATACACTTATTCTTTCTATTTTTACAGCGTAGCTATACCAGAAAAGGAAACAATGAATTCAGTGGAGGCAAAAATCCTTTTGAAACAGTTTAAGGCAAATGACAAAGATGCGATAAACAAGCTCTATGAAATGTTTAGCCGTAAACTATATAATTTTGCCTTTTCTTACTTAAAGACAGAGGAAGATGCACTGGATGTTGTTCAAACTGTTTTTGTAAACCTTTGGGATAAAAGAAAAAATATCAGTGATGATTCTAATCTGGAGTCCTATCTTTTTACCGTTACAAAAAATGCGGTCATTTCAACCTTCCGAAAAAAAGTTCAGGAAAAAAAATACCTGGAAAATTTGAGGCAAACGACTGTCCTTTCTTACAACGATACGGATGAAAAATACGATTATGAAATCTTGTATGAAAAAATCCAAAAATTAATTGAGGAACTTCCCGAGAAAAGGAGACACATTTTTAAATTATATAAAGAGGAAGGGTTAAGTAATAAGGAGATTGCAGAAAAATTAAACATCTCTGTCAAAACCGTAGAGGACCACAAAACGAAAGCAAAACATTTTATAAAAAATAATCTTGAGAAATCGGGTTTTATCGCCTTGCTGTTGTTCGAGGTATTTTTGTAACGTTTGAATATTTATTTGTTGTTCGCTTATATCAATTCAGATACAAATCTCTGTACCTGAGAATGATTCCAACATAGAAAAAGTTTCTAAAAACCCCCTTTCAAAATAAACTTCCGGAACTCTGCTTCCTTTGTTTAACTTTTGTGGGTTGTACTGGATTCGAACCAGTGACCCCTACCCTGTCAAGGTAATGCTCTAAACCAACTGAGCTAACAACCCAAATTCGCTGCAAAAATAAAAAAACAAGCCCAGTAAAAATACACCGGGCCTGTTTTTTTATTTCATCTCATTAAAATTGTTTATTTCGTTTGTATTCGATGTAACTCCCGATAAATTTTAATTCTTCTTGTTTGTGAATTTAAAGAATTAAAATTCATTTTCGTTTCAAATGAAAAATTTCAATATAAATAGTACTGCCAGTACAATCATTACCGGCGAAAGTGCCCTGATTTTTCCGGACAATAACTTTAACAACACATAAGAGAGCATCCCGAAAACAATTCCGTCAGCAATGCTATAGCTGAGGGGCATAATAATGATAGTAATGAAGGCAGGTATGGCTTCAGTAAAATCATCAAAATTGATTTTCTGGATAGGTGACATCATAAAAAAGCCGACCAAAACGAGGGCTGCAGCAGTGGCGGCAGGTGGTACCATAATAAACAATGGAGCAAAAAACAGGGCAATCAGGAAAAGAATGGCTGTAGTAAGCGAAGTAAGTCCTGTTTTTCCACCTTCGGCTACACCTGAAGCACTCTCCACATAAGTTGTAACAGTGCTGGTACCAAAAATGGCGCCAAGGGTTGTCCCGATAGAATCGGCAAACAGCGCCTGTTTTACGCGCGGAACCCGTCCTTCCTTATCGAGCATGTTGGCTTTCGACGAAACACCAACAAGGGTCCCTACTGTATCAAACATGTCGACAAACAGGAAGGTGAACAACACAACCAGCATGTCGAATGTAAAAATCTGGGAAAATTCAAACTTAAAGAAGATGGGAGAAAGGGAAGGCGGAACATCTATAAGTTTTCCCTCGGGTAAGTGGGTTACTCCCAATGGAATTCCTACGACAGTAGCGACAAATATCCCAACCAGCAGTGAGCCTTTCACTTTCAGTGCCAGCAATACAGCCGTTAAAACAATTCCTCCCAGAGCAACGAGTGCTACAGGTGAATTCACGTCTCCCAGTCCAACCAGGGTTGCATCGTTATTCACTATTATACCGGCATTTTGCAGGCCAATAAAAGCGATAAACAAACCAATACCCGCAGAAACAGCATGCTTCACCGACAATGGAATTGCATTTACTATCAATTCACGTATATTAAATGCTGTCAGGATAAGGAAAAGAATCCCTTCAATAAAAACGGCTGTTAATGCAAATTGCCAACTGTGCCCCATTCCGAGTACTACTGTGAAAGCAAAAAATGCATTCAGTCCCATACCCGGCGCCAGCGCAAAAGGAAGGCGGGCGACCAGTGCCATAACAAGAGTTGCCACAAAAGCAGACAAGGCGGTAGCGGTAAACAAGGCGCTTTTATCCATGCCGGTGGCACTCAAAATATCAGGATTTACTGCCAGAATGTAGGCCATAGTCATAAAGGTGGTTATTCCGGCCAGGATTTCTGTTTTAACAGTAGTCTTGTTTTCGTTTAATTTAAAGATTCGGTTTAACATATTATTCTTTTTTAGAATGTAACTTTAGCCCCTATGGTTGGCATCACATTAAACCCTTTTCTTCCACCAAAATTGGTATTTATCTCCACCTCAGAACCCAGTGCGAAGTTCTTATTGAAATTATACCACAATTGCGGCTCAGCCAGAAAAACAAACTTGGTAGTTTCTTCGCCAAATACAAAATCTTCGCGCCACAAATCAGCAAAACCGGTAAAAGAAAGTTTGTTGCCAGCAAAATTCCAATACCAAACAGCGGTTACCTGGAAAGCAGCATCGTGCTTACCACGAATATATTTATAAAGCGCCTGTAAAGTTAATCCTTTCGAAAAATCGGCGGCATTCAGGGAGTATTCCAACCCTCCCAGCCAGGCATCATTGATTTGATAAGCTCCACCCGGGGCATATTGTCCAAAGCCCCCGTTATATTCACCGTGAAATGCCACAGGTGAATCACCCAGCTTAATAGCACGTGCTATTTCCCAGTAGGCCATGCTGATGCCTTCAACATCGCCCACATTATAGTCCATATCTATAAAAAAGAATGTGCTTCCCCAACTATCCGGCTTGAACATTTCGACCGTGGAAGTAAAATACCCCCTTCCATCGCCCATGTCATAATGTAATTGAACATTTTGAGCTTGTGAAGCAACAACAAATAACAATAAAGCTAACGCAGGAATAATCTTTCTCATATTTTCGGTTTTTAATTTATATTGGCACAAAAATAAGGAAAGTTATTAAAAAGAAACCCCGGCAAAAGGACTGGCCGGGGTTATTTTTTCATCGGGAAGATAAAAAAATATGGGTCATCTATTTAAGATGAGGTAAAGTTAAAAAAGTTCACCTCAAAATCCAAATTATTTTTTTATTAAATTTTCCTCAAAGCATCATTTAAATACGAATTGACTTTGTGCAGTTGACTGAAAGCATCCACTGCCTTTTTAAGAAAATCTCCGCCCGTCAACTCATTGTCAGTCACAGGAGCAGTAAAAACATACGATTTGTAACGAAGCAGGTGGATGTATGTATGATCTTTGGGAAACCCTTTGGGAGCTGTTTTCAACTGATGATCATACATTTCAGGAAAGAATGCCTTAAAGTCAGAATGGCCTGTTATTTCAAGAAACTCTTCGGGGAACCGGGAAATATGCTGACGAATTGCTTTAAGAGACTCTCCCTGTGGCATATAAACTCCACCTCCCATAAAGCTCCCTCCCGGCTCTATGTGAAAATAATAGCCTGCTGACTCACTTTTCCTGCCTCCTTTTGCAAGGAAGCTCCCAAAATTGGTTTTGTAAGGTTGCTTGTCTTTGGAAAACCGGACATCGCGATAAATACGAAACATGCACTTTTTTGGATCCATAACAGGAATTTCCGTGTCAAACTTTCGAATCTCATTCAGCAAAACATCCGTAACAAAAAGTACCTTGTCTCTACTTTCCTCATACCGCTTTTTGTTCGCTTCAAACCATTCACGGTTATTATTTACCGAGAGCTCCCGGAGAAACTGTAAAACTTTTTCCATTCTGTACTGAAATTAAGTTACTTTTATGCCAAGGTAATTATTTTTTAAACAAAAAAAGGAATGAAAAAGTTTGCTCTGATTGTGGCAGGAGGAAGAGGGAACCGGATGCAATCGGCCATCCCCAAACAATTTATTGAGCTTCGGGACAGACCACTTTTGATGCATACTTTTGAAGCTTTTCTGAAAAATGATCCTTCGTTTCATTTTATTTTGGTTTTACCCGAAAATGAGATGGGAACCTGGGAAAAACTTTGCAAAACACATTCGTTTAATGTAAAACACATTGTAGTTAAAGGAGGAGAAACCCGGTTTCACTCAGTCAAAAACGGGCTGGCTGAAATAAATGAAGAGGGGATTATTTTTATTCATGACGGGGTGCGTCCACTGGTTTCGGTCCGGACCATCGAAAACTGTTACCAAACTGCCTTGCAAAAAGGAAATGCCCTCCCTGTTATGGCTCCGTCGGAGTCAGTTAGGGAGGTATCCGGAGAACAAAACCGGGCGGTAGATCGCACCCATTATTTTTTGGTACAAACTCCACAAACATTCAGATCGAAGCTAATAAAAACTGCCTACACCCAAAACTATTCGGAAAAATTCACGGACGATGCTTCGGTACTTGAAAGTACCGGTGAAAAGATTCACCTTGTGGAAGGGAATCGCGAAAATATCAAAATCACCTTTCCTGAAGATTTGATTTTTGCGAAGGCGCTTCTTTGAAAAACGACAAAAAACTCCGATATTCGGATTTTTACCGGTAAAAATTTATTCCTGACTTCTTTAAAATTCTGGTTCACTACTTCTATTTGTTTTTTTAATTGCCCGATTCCGCTATTCGCCGATTCCAACTATTCAAGCTTTGCCAGGATGAATATTTTTGCATCTGACATTGAAAAAAATCTTTACGATAGTGTAATGAAAACAGAACAAAAACACACTTTTAATTATTATAACTGAAGGTTTTTTTAAAGCATTCAAATTAATTTTTACAGAAAACTATTAAACATTATTCAGGATGAACATCAGAATAAAACAGCAATTTTGGCTAACTATTCTTACACTCTTAACTATTATTTTTGCATCTACATTAAAAAAATCTTTACATATAGTGTAATGAAAACAAAAACACACTTTTAATTATTATAACTGAAGGTTTTTAAAAGCATTCAAATTAATTTTTACAGAAAACTATTAAACATTATTCAGGATGAACATCAGAATAAAACAGCAATTTTGGCTGCTTGTTTTTACACTTTTAACTACTGGAGTGGCAGCTCAAACCAACCAATTTTCACTTGTAGAAGCGCAGCGTTTCGCCATGGGTAACTCCTACATTTTGAAAAATACTCAACACGACGTTGCTTCTGCCCAAAAGAAAGTTTGGGAAACCATTACCACCGGATTACCACAGGTTTCAGGAACAGCTAATTACACTAAGTTTTTAAATCTACCGGTTTCACTGGTCCCCGGTCAGTTTTTTGGGGAAGAAGAGGGAACTTATGTCCCGGTAAAATTTGGTCAGGACTACACATCCGACTTTGGTTTTACCGTTTCGCAACTTATTTTCGACGGCTCGTATATTGTAGGAGTGGGGTCCTCGAAAATCTATCTCGATCTGGCAAAGCATGCCAACGAAAAGGCAGAAATAGATATACGGGAAGCCGTAGCACAAGCCTATTATCTGGTTCTTATCGGTCAGAAAAACCTGACTGTAATGCAGGAAAACCTCACCAATGCTCAAAAGCTTTACAGTGAAACAAAAGCATACTACGACAATGGTTTTCGGGAAGAGATGGATGTAGACCAGATGAGAATCATAGTCAAGAATGCTGAAAATGAAGTACTAAAGGCAGAACGTGAAATAACCATAGCCAAAGTTGTTTTGAAATATACAATGGGGTATGACATGGACGAAGATATTGAACTGAGCGATGCGCTGGATAAGTTTCTAATGCCACTCACGGCAGAAAATCACCCCGGTGGTTTCGATTTTTCAGCCCATATTGATTACCGGCTGGCCAGCACTAACATTCTTGCTTCTGAGAAATTGCTAAAATTGGAAAAAGCAGCGTTTTTGCCAAAACTTAGCGGTTTTTACAGTTATACAAAAACAGCTTACGGAAACCACGCCAATCTTTTTAAGCCGGGTGTTTCATGGTATCCCTCTTCTCTGGTGGGCCTACAGCTTGAGGTTCCTCTTTTTAACTCGGGCCAGAAGATTTTTAAAACACAGCAGGCGCGTATCGAATTGGAGAAGGCAACAAACAATCGGAGGCTGGCTGAAACCACCCTCCAAAAAGATTATTTAACGGCGGTTGCTGAAATGAGATCGGCAGTAGAAGAGTACGAAAACGACGTGGAGAACCGTAAACTGGCAGAAAAAATTTTAGATAAATCAAAAATTAAATTTAACAACGGACTCACCAGCAGTACGGAACTTTCGCAACTCGAAAGCCAGTATATTGAGGCGCACGGCGCCTATGTAGCATCAACCCTGCAAATTTTGCAGGCCGATTTGAAATTGCAAAAAGCAATGGGAAAATTATAATTAAATCAGGAAAAACAGGAAAAATGAAACGAATTGTATTATTTATTGCAGCAACTGTATTACTGGCAGCCTGCAGCAGCACAACAGTCAGCGACGAAGAAAGCAAACGCAAAGAGCTTCAGCAATACAAACAGCAGTTAAGCGAACTTCAAAAAAAAATTGAGGTGCTGGAACATGAATTGACAGATACAAAAAAAGACGAATCGGTAAAAGTATCGGTGCGTGAACTTAATGAACAAATTTTTGAACACTTTATTGAAGTAACCGGTAAAGTGGAAGCAAAGCATGATGCAGATATCAGCCCCGAATCAGCAGGTACTATTGATTCAATTTTTATCAATGAAGGACAGCGTGTATCCAAAGACCAGGTGTTGGGAAAACTGAATACCGATGCACTGGAACGCAATCTGGATGAAATGAAAATTCAACTTGAGCTTGCCAAAACAAATTTCCAGCGCCAGAAAAACCTTTGGGACCAAAACATTGGATCTGAGATGCAATTTTTGGAGGCAAAAACCAACATGGAAAGCCTGGGAAAAAGAATTGAAGGAATTAAAGCCCAGCTAAAAATGTCGGAAATAAAATCGCCGATTGATGGGATAGTTGATATTGTTTACCAAAAAAAAGGAGAAATTGGTAGTCCGCAAACACCTTTCGTCAAAGTACTTAACATGAAAAAAGTAAAAATTTATGCTGATGTATCGGAATCGTATCTCACCAAAGTGCATCGAGGCGACAAGGTAAAAATCAGATTCCCTGCTTTAGGACGTGAACTGGAAGCGCCCATACTTCAAATTGGAAATGTCATCGATCCGAATAATCGCACCTTCCGAATTCGTATTGACCTGAATAATCCTGACGGCATGATCAAACCCAACCTGGTTTCGGTCATTCAAATCCGTGATTATATGGCCAAAAATGCCATTGTTATCCCATCCCTTTTTATCAAAGAAGATTTCACTGGAAACTACACTTATATCGTTGATAATGCGCAGGGTAAATCGCGGGCAAAAAAAGTATATGTGGAGCCGGGCATGACCAACAACAACCTTACTGAAGTGGTAACCGGACTAAGTGCCGGGATGCAGGTTATTTCAGAAGGGTACGCCCAGGTGTCTGACGGAACCCCCGTAGTATTAAACTGATTTTCTGTTCTTCTAAAAACATAAACAAATGGCAAAGGAAAAAGAGGCCAATATTCAAAATATTCACCGAAAGTTCAAGCCTACTTATCTTTCGTTAAAGAATAAAACCACTGTATACATCATCACCGGTTTATTGGTTTTTTTCGGTATTTTTTCATACCAACAAATGCCCCGTGAGTTGATGCCGGAGGTGGTTATTCCCTATATTTTTATTCAGACCACGCACCCCGGAAACTCGCCGGAGGAAATTGAAAACCTGATTACCCGGCCCATCGAAAAAGAGTTGAAAGGAATGCAGGGTATTAAAAAAGTGACTTCTGCATCCTATCAGGACGTAAGTATTATTACGGTTGAATTCAATACAAATATTTCGATAAACCAGGCCCTACAAGACACCAAAGACCAGGTAGACAAGGCTAAATCGGAATTGCCTGACAACCTGGAGTCCGATCCGTTGGTAATGGATATCAACTTCTCCGAGTTCCCTATTATGAATGTGAACATATCGGGTGAGTACAATATGCATGACCTGAAAGAATATGCGGAGACCCTGCAGGATGAATTCGAAAGCCTCCGGGAAATTTCGGATGTAAACATCAGGGGGGTGGAAGAGCGGGAGATTCAAATAAATGTTGACCCGTACAAGCTCGATGCAGTAGGACTCACCTTCGAAGACATCGCAATGGCTGTTCAATTCGAAAACATTACCATTGGTGCCGGCGAATTTACATCTGACGACACGCGCCGGATTATACGTACTGTGGCCGATTACGAAAATGTAGCGCAGATTTCCAACACAATCATCAAAGTAAACATGGGCAAACCGGTTTACATCAGAGATGTAGCAACGGTGATTGACGGTTATAAGGAACAGGCGACCATTGCACGATTAAACGACAAACCGGTAGTAACCTTGTCGGTTACCAAAAAAGCGGGAGAGAATATTTTGGAAGCTTCCGACAAAGTGAAGCAAGCCATTATCGACCAAAAGGAAAAAGGATACTTACCCGCCGGCCTGGAAATAATTACTACCGACGATCTCTCTTTTTATATTCGGGATGAAATTCAAAACCTGGAAAACAGTATCATCCTGGGGATGTTTCTCGTTATTTTCATTCTTTTTATGTTCATGGGGTTCCGAAATGCTTTGTTCTCCGGACTGGCAATTCCTATGTCCATGTTCCTTTCATTTATAATACTGCAACAGGCGGGTGTCACGCTCAACAATATGGTTCTGTATTCGCTCATCCTGGCATTGGGAATGCTTGTCGATAATGCCATTGTGGTAGTTGAAAACGTTTACCGGCTTTACAATGCAGGATACTCACTGCTCTCGGCAACGAAGAAGGGAGTGAGTGAAATTGCCTACCCCATCATTGCATCAACACTAACCACATTGGCTGCATTTTTCCCTTTGCTGATGTGGGAAGGCATCGTAGGGCAATTCATGAGCGTACTACCTAAGACACTGATTGTTGTACTTGCCTCATCACTCTTTGTAGCCCTCATTCTGAATCCGGCTTTTGTGGCCTCATTCATGAAAATCGATGACATAAATGTTCGTATCAACTGGAAAAAGTCATTAAAAAATGCCGGGATATTTGCCGCTGTGGCAGCATTGTTTTATTTCGCCCGCATCTGGCTTTTAGGTAATATTTTGATGACCGTAACTATTTTCATCCTGCTTAACCTGGTATTGTTACGACCGCTGGCCCGCTGGTTCCAGACAAAGTTTTTGGTCTGGCTTGAAAACTTCTATACCCGCCAGTTGAGACATGCTTTAACCGGGTACTGGCCTGTAGTATATTTTATGGGAACAGTTCTTCTCCTTATATTCTCCATGGTTTTTTATTTTTCCAGCAACCCGAAAGTAGTATTCTTCCCGGAAACAGATCCTCAAACTGTATTTGTTACGATGGAGCTTCCGGTGGGGACTTCACTGGAAAAAACCGATAACGTTTCGCGGGAAGTAGAGCAAATCATCAAAGAAACCCTGAAGCCGTTTGACCATATTGTAAAATCTGTCACTACCAATGTAGGGGTAGGTAAAGGCGGAGCATTTGAAAATGAAACGAGTCCGAACAAGTCGCTCACGTCCATTTCTTTCTTTGAATACAAATTCCGCGAAGGGATCAGTACCGCTAAAATTATGCAACAAATCACCCAAAATCTCGACGGGTTTGTAGGGGCAAAAATTTTCGTGGAAAAAGCTGAGGAAGGTCCTCCGACCGGACCTCCTGTGAATGTTGATATTTCGGGAGACGAATTTGACGAACTCATCCGGATATCTGATGATTTTGTGAAACTGATCGAGGATGACCACATTCCGGGAATCGATGAACTGCGGTTAAGTATCGATATTAATCAGCCTGAAATGATTGTAAAGGTTGATCGCGAAAAAGCACGATTATACGAACTTTCTACCCAGGAAATCGCCATGGCTTTCCGCAATGCTCTGTATGGATACGATGCCGGGGAATTTAAAGACGGGGAAGACGAATACGATATTTTTGTCAGACTCGACGAACAATACCGCAACGATGTTTCTACCCTGATGAATCAAAAAGTAGTTGTAGAAGGGAATAAAATACCTGTTTCTTCGGTTGCAGGATTTGAATATTCAACCACCTACGATAAAATCAGCCGTATCGATAACAAACGGACAATTACCATTTCTTCCAATGTGGTGGAAGGATACAACGCCAACCAGATAAACCAGCGTATCCGTCAGCTATTGAATGATTATAAAATGCCCGACGGTTATACGTATGAATTTACCGGAGAACAACAGGAACAAGATGAAAGCAGTGAATTCCTGTTTTTTGCCCTGCTGGTGGCTGTTGCCCTGATAATGATTATTCTGGTAACCCAGTTCAACTCCCTGATTCGTCCGTTAATTATTGTGGCAACGGTTATCTTTAGTACCATTGGGGTATTCCTCGGACTTGGGATTTTTAAAATGGAGTTCGTTATCATTATGACCGGAATCGGGATTATTTCGCTGGCCGGGATTGTGGTAAACAATGGCATTGTACTAATAGACTACATTGACTTGGTAAGACAACGGAAACGCGAGGAACTGGGTTTACCTGAAAAGGCATTCCTGCCCAAAAAAGTACAAAGGGAAGTCTTGGTAGAAGCAGGGAGAACACGTCTCCGCCCGGTGTTATTAACCGCCATTACCACCGTGTTAGGACTGGTTCCTTTGGCCATTGGATTTAACTTTAACTTCTTCACTCTTTATTCCCGTTTCGATCCGCAGATTTCAATCGGCGGTGAAAGTGTTGCCTTTTGGGGTCCCATGTCGTGGACAGTAATCTTCGGGCTCAGCTTTGCAACATTTCTTACCCTGCTCCTTTCCCCGATAATGTACCTTTTGACCATTCGAATCAATTATCGAATCAAAAAATGGACAGGTAACTTACCGGAAATAAAAAAGGAAAACGAGGGAAAACAATAAATAGAAGCACATAGATTAGTAAAAACAGAACCGGGAAGATGTATCATTCAATCCCGGTTCTGTTTTTTTTATACCAGCGAATCGCCTTTTTGAATTCTCACGTCGGTAACAAACTGTTTGATTTGCTGTTCGTCTTCCCTCCTGCAAATCATCAGTGTATCGTTCGATTCAGCCACAATGTAGCCGTCCAACCCGTGCAAAACAGCCACTTTTTCATCACTCAGGTTAATAATACAATTTTGGGTGTCGTAAGTCAGAACATTTTCTCCCTGAACTACATTCCCCAATGAGTCTTTATTTTTATTGTCGTACAATGAACCCCAGGTACCCAAATCACTCCAGCCAAAATCGGCCGTAAGAACATACACATTTTGCGCCTTTTCCATCACACCGTAATCAATGGAAATTCCTTTACACTCAGAATAAATTTTATTTATAAAATGAACCTCGTCTTCCGTATTGTAAAGTTTAATCCCTTTGGCAAACAACGATGAAATGTCATTAAGGTGGGTTTCGAAAGCATTCAGAATGGAAGAGGTTGACCAGAGAAAAATCCCGGAATTCCAGAAAAACTCACCACTGTCAACAAATATTTTTGCCATTTCCAAATCGGGTTTTTCAGTAAAAGTTTTCACCTTGTATAAATTGTCGAGGTGATTAAATTCCACTTTTTTCTTCACCTGAATATACCCGTAACCGGTTTCAGGGCGATTGGGTTTTATGCCAAGTGTAAGCAGGGCATCATTATTTTCGATGAAGCTGAGCCCGTTTTTAATTTGCTTTATAAATTCTTCTTCTTTAATAATCAAATGATCGGAAGGAGCTACAATAAGGTTAGCATCAGGGTTTTGTGTTTTAATTCTATAAGAAGCATAGGCAATACAAGGAGCTGTATTTCGACGGAGAGGCTCCAGCAACACCTGCTCCTCTTTCAATTCAGGTAGCTGTTCCATTACCAGTTCTTTGTACCTGACACTTGTAACTACTAAAATATTATCAACCGGAATAAAGGAAGAAAATCGGTCGAACGTTTGCTGGATGAGGGTACGCCCCGTACCTAAAATATCTAAAAATTGTTTTGGCCTGGCCTGCCTGCTTAATGGCCAAAAACGGCTGCCAACACCGCCAGCCATAATTACACAATAATTCTTTTCCATCTGGTTCAATTTTCTTTCTTCTACAAAAATATAATTTTAAGATTGAATCAGTCTAAAATTCCCGGACAGGTTCCACTTCCCATTTAACGACTTAAAATTTTATTTCATCTATTTATGTTGTAAATTTAGCCCAAATCTTTTAAAGATGTTGCAACCAGAAAGCGTAATAAGATGAAATTCTTTTTTCATGTAGGCCGGTATTTTCAGATGCTTAAACGGGTTTTTGGGCGCCCGGAAAGGCATAAAATGTATATCCGGCAACTTTTCCATGAAATAGACAGCCTGGGAGTTAACTCGGTTTGGATTGTTATTATCATCTCTATATTTATAGGCGGCATTATGACCATTCAGTTTGCTTACAGCATGTCCAATCCGATATATCCGCGTACCCTCATTGGTTTGGGAACCCGCGACACGCTCATCCTCGAATTTTCATCAACGATGCTGGCCCTGATTATGGCTGGAAAGATTGGGTCCAACATCACCTCCGAAATTGGCACCATGCGGGTGACCGAACAAATCGACTCGCTGGAAATTATGGGAATTAATTCGGCCAGCTACCTCATCCTTCCCAAAATTGTTGCAGTTGTTTTTATTTTCCCTTTTCTTTTTATTATCAGTGTATTTTTTGGACTGCTGGGAGGATTGGTTACCGGACCGATAGTAGGAGTAATATCCATTCCTGAATATGTGGAGGGTATCCAGTGGCTCTTTTATCCGTATTATGTGACCTTCTCCATTATTAAGTCTTTATTTTTTGGCTTTTTGGTTGCTTCAGTTCCGGCATATTTTGGATACCATGTGCAGGGAGGGGCCTTGGAAGTGGGCAAGGCGAGTACCCAGGCGGTGGTAAATACCAATATTTTAATTTTGTTGTTCGATTTAATTTTAACCAGGCTGTTGCTGACATGATTGAAGTAAAAAATGTATATAAATCTTTTGACGGCGTAATGGTCTTAAAAGACATCTCGACCCGTTTTGTTCCGGGGATGACCAACCTGATAATCGGACGGAGCGGATCAGGGAAAACAGTTTTACTGAAGTCTATTTTAGGATTGTTTGAGATTGATAAGGGCGAAATATGGTACAATGACCGCAATCTGGTTCAAATGCATGAAAAAGAACGCAAAAAAATGCGCCGCGAAGTCGGGATGGTTTTTCAGGGTGGCGCTCTTTTCGACAGTCTTTCGGTAGCAGCAAATGTAAGGTTCCCTCTCGATATGTTTACCACCATGACGACAAAGGAAAAACAAAACCGGGTGGAGTTTTGCCTTGAACATGTAAATATTGAACCTGCCGCATACTACCTTTTCCCGAGTGAAATCAGTGGGGGAATGCAAAAAAGAGTTGCCATTGCCAGAGCCATTGCCCTGAATCCCAAATACCTTTTTTGTGATGAACCGAACTCCGGCCTCGACCCGGAAACCGCCACCGTAATAGACAAACTTATTCAAAGCCTGACCAAAGAATTTCAGATGACTACCCTCATTAACACCCACGATATGAACTCGGTAATTGAAATTGGCGAATCAGTATTGTTTATTTCAAAAGGTGAGGTGGGCTGGCAGGGTGCCAACAAAGACATTCTGCAAACCGGAAACAAAAAGCTTAACGATTTTATTTTTGCCAATAAACTTTACGCACAGATGCGAAAAGAGGATATTTAAACAAGGCGTAAAAAATGACGGTGTTTTTACTGGTAATTCCGGTTGAAATACAGTATCTTGTAAGCGGATTTTTTATAAAACATTAAAACTAACGATGGCCAAGAATAACCTTGAGCGCCGCACTTTTCTTAAAATGTGCGGTAGCGCGGCTTTAGGAAGCGCAATTCTCCCCCCTGAAAAGTTATTGCCAGGTGACGCCGAAAAGGAAAAAGAACGTTTCAGGCTGTCAAAACCGAGGTGGATAATCTATGAAAACGGAAGTTATGACTTAATTTCCAATGAGATTATCTTAAAAAACTGCCGCCCTTCCATTAACGATCAAACCGTCACACCCCGAAATGTTTTTCTCGGAGATTCACCAAAAGGGAACCGTATTGTTTATGAATTGCCTGGTGGTTTTGTGATGCTCGACCTGCAAACTCATGAAGATTCTCTTGCCATTGGCGTTGAGTTTAGCGGTTTCTCACAAACGCCACGCTGGTTTTTCCCTATTTCTCAGGCACAGGTATTTGGCGCCGACCGGTTTTTCAGGCAGGGTTTCGGCACAGGCGGCCCCAGTGGCGTTTTCCCAATTGTTAAACCTTCACAGATTAATACCCGGGAAATTGGGCCATGGCAAAACTGGAGCTACGACAGCTACCTGTCCTTCGCATTTTTAGGAAAAACTGAAACCATTGCCATTGGAAATACCGACCACAGCGACTTTTTACAGCGGAGCACCATTTATTGCCATCGACACAGACAACGGCTGCACGATAGTGAAGAGGGAGATGGGCATATTTTTTTCGAAGCGGCCATGCTACTAAACCAAACAAAAATTGACAATGAATACGTAAAACTACCCAATCTCTTTTTTTACACCGGCAATAAGCCTTTTGAAACCTTACAGGAACTGACATGGAGAACGAGTAAACGTACCCATGCCCGGCAAACATCGTTAACAAGTTATCATTGGATATCGAAGGCAGATACCCAAAAACCTTATTCCTTCGATCAACTAAAAAAGCAAGTTGACTTTCTGGAGCAACTCGACCCTCCTTTGCCCGTTCAAACCCTAACAATTAATAAAGGCTATTGTACCATCGGAGACTGGCTGGAGCCAAACGAAAACTGGTCCGGAGGGCTCGACCGGGCTGCCCGTGAAATCTTTAAAAGCGGCTACCGGGCCGGAATTTGGATTGCTCCTTTTATGGTGGACAAAAACAGTAATCTTTATAAAAAGCATCGTGATTGGGTTATCAAGGATTTTAACAATCAACCTATTCCGGAAAAATCAGACGAACCCGGAATATTTTATGCCCTGGACGCCAGCCATAATGGGGTAAAAAGATATATACGCGAGGTATTTGGCACCCTGCGAAAAATAGGTTTTATTTCGTATAATCTTGCTTATCTGGAATGGGGAATAAAAGATTCGTATCTGGTAAAAAAAGCCTCACCCGGGAACTCTTCCGTTCAGGATTTCAGGGATATTTTGGGTATCATCCGGGAAGAAATCGGACATGGTAGTCTTATCACCGCCGATCAAACAGCCTATTCTCCGCTTATCGGGTTTGCTGACTATGTAAAACTGGTCACACCAACTCTCAATGGCTGGAAAGCAGACGGGGTAGAGGCCATCATCAGGGAATCCTATTTTTCGCAATATTTTAACAATACACTGTGGCAAAACAATCCGGGAGAAATTGAGCTGAACAATGACTCGCTTACAGAGGACGAAAAAACGAGCCTTGCTCTTTGGATCGCTTTCCTGGGTGGAACAGTGGGCAGTAGTGACAACTTTAATGACTGGAGCGCCCAAAAGCTGGAATTTTTCCGGTTTCTTGAACCGGCCAAAAGATATCAAAATGCATGGTTCCCCTACTGGCCCTCTGAGGAGGAAATTAAAGTGGCTGTCAGGCGTTACAGAAACCTAAGGGGATGGGGTGTTTTATTCTTTAATGATCAAAATGTAACCGTGATCAAAAACTTTCCTATTCTTGATTTTACAGAAGAAGATTCGGCATTTGTTTTTGGGTGGGAACCCGGAACCTTTATTCCGTTTGGACCGATGAAAGAAATTTTAGTAAGTCTTCAGCCCCACCAGTCGCGTCTCTTTTGGTTATCAGAAGGAAATGAACCTCCGCCTTCTAACGTTACACTTGGCGGCAAAGCAGGAAAGGAAGATTTTCTGTCGGCTGGAGAAGAAAAGGATCATGGAGAATAATAAATAGGTCCTTCAATTCCCAACGGCAACCCTGCCCAAATCCACAACAGTAACATCGGTATTCTCACTACTGCAAACCCTATGGCATACGGCAACATCATGGAAATAAGGGTTCCGATGCCGACTTCTTTAACGTATTTTTGCGCAAACACAATAACCAGCGGGAAATATGGCAAAAGGGGTGTAAGTATGTTGGAATAGGAATCGCCGATGCGGTAGGCTGCCTGTGTTGTTTCAGGGGAATAGCCCATCAACATAAGCATAGGAACAAATATGGGGGCCAACAAAGCCCATTTCGCCGAGGCACTTCCCATTACCAGATTTACAACCGACGAAACAATAATAAAGGCTACCAGCAGCGGGCCTCCTGTAAAACCTATGGCTTTAAGCGTATCGGATCCTTTTACGGCCAGCACACTCCCCAGATTTGACCAGTTAAAATAAGCCACAAACTGGGCCGCCACAAAAGCAATTACAATATACATTCCCATGGTCGACATGCTTTTGGCAGTCATGTCGGTAACATCTTTGTCCTTTTTTATAGTTTTGGCTACGATACCATACACCAGACCGGCCACAAAGAATACGATAAACATAACCGGTACCAGGGAATCGTAAAAAGGCTTAAAACTCCGGCTTCCCGTGCTGGGGTCTATTTCTCCCCGAAGCAGCCCGTCGGCAGGAATAATGGTAAGCATGAACAGTGCAAGAACAGCTACCGTTGCGGCAAACGACCATTTTAACGCTTTCACTTCCTGCCGGGTAATTGGTTTTTCTTTTTCAATTTCGATACCGGAAGCAGGTTTATAAGGCCCCAGCCGGGGTACCAGTATTTTTTCGGTGATCCATGTTCCCACTAAACCAATCAGCGGCACTGAAGCAGCCATGATATAAAAATTAGAAAGCGGATTCACAGTATACTCCGGGTCAATGATTTGGGCAGCAGGCTCGGTAAAGGCAGCAATCATAGGGTCGAGACCAGTGGGAAGCAAATTGGCTCCAAAACCTCCGGATACCCCCGCAAAAGCTGCCGCAATCCCCGCCAGGGGATGCCTCCCCATTCCCATAAAAATAGCACCGCCCAACGGAATGAGTACAACATAGCCCGCATCAGCAGCAACGGAACTGAGCATTCCGGCCAACACAATGGAAAAGGTGATGATTGCTTTAGGTACTCTGGAAACAAACAGCCGCAGTCCCACTGAAATCATGCCTGTATATTCAGCTACGCCAATGCCCAGCATTACAACCAATACCAATCCCAAAGGAGGGAAATTGGCAAAAGTGGATACCATTTTGGTAAAAATCATTTGTACACCTTCGCGCGATAACAAATTTACCACCTCAATAGAATCTACGGGGTTACCATCCGGGCCAATCAATCCGGCTTCTTTTCCGGGGTGATCCACGGAAATACCGCCAAAAAACCAGGACAACAACAGTGTAACCGCCATCAACATAGCAAACAGGGTAACTGGCTGTGGCAGTTTATTCCCCACTATTTCTACTTTATCTAGTATCCGCTTGAAAAAATTCTGACTGGTCGTTTCTTTATTTGCCATTCAAATCCATTTTTATAAAACAAACATTCCTGCAGGAATATTGTTTCGTAATATATTCATAGGGTGAGACTTGTGTGTTTAGCTCGCATAAAATCCTACGGTATAATTACTTTTTTATTATTCCGTAACACATGATTTTCAGGATAATATCGACACTGCGTTCGAGGTTTACAGACCCGTAATTACCAGCAGAAAGAGGCATTTCCAGCCCCTTAATGGCAGTTGTAATTCCAATAGCTGCCAGATTAAAATCATATATTTCAAATTCATTTTTGCGAACTCCCTCAATCAGAATTCTTTTGATCATTCTGATCTCATCTTGTTCATAACGACGTTTTACTTCCTCGATAAACTCTACCGCCGTTACATCATTCTCTATGGCGTGATAAAAATTGGCCAAATTGCGAAAAGTGGCGAGTTTGGTCAGAATATAATCCCGTAGTTTATCCACCGGGTCGGTATTCCGGTTAATCACAATCTCCAGCTCACGGGCCAGAATCTCCACTTCCTTCATAATAACGGCCTGAAACAAATCTTCCTTACTGGCGAAGTAGTAATAGAGCGAACTTTTCCCCTTACGAACAGCGTTGGCAATGTCGTCAAGAGTTGTTTTTTTGTAGCCGTATTTACTGAAAATTTCGCGCGCAATTTTAAGGATATTCTCCCTGTTAAGGTCTCTTTTTGTACCGTTTTCAGTTTTGGTTTGCATTTTAATTCCCTTTTGCTACATTTAAAAAAAGTAAGCAACAAATATAATTATTTATTTTAGGCAGAGAACTTTTTAATTTTTCGACTAAAAAAGCCGAAATAAAATTGCGATGTACAGAAGTGCCTTAACCAGTTGAAATGCGATAGTTTAACTTTCGAAATTCTACAATTTATTGTTTTCTGCCAACCTGAAATCGAGCTGCTTTTTCTCCAGATTGGTCCGCCATATTTTTACTGTAATATCATCTCCCAACTGGTATTTTTTGTTTTTATGCCGGCCAACCAACGCATAATTTTTTTCATCAAAGGTGTAAAAATCATCATCCAACTCGCGGATAGGAACCATCCCTTCGATTTTATTTTCCAGTTCCACATAAATCCCCCAGTCAGTTATGCCGGAGATCACTCCCGGATAAATTTCACCTACATGATCCTGCATAAATTCCACCTGCTTGTATTTTATGGATGCCCGTTCGGCATTGGCTGCACGGTTTTCCATATCGGAAGAATGATTACACAGATCTTCAAATTTTTGTTCATTGGCAGATCGTCCATCTTCCAGGTACTTTTCCAACAGCCGGTGTACCATCATATCCGGATAGCGCCTGATGGGTGAGGTAAAGTGGGTGTAAAAATCAAATGACAGTCCGTAGTGTCCGATATTCCGGGTAGAATATTCGGCTTTAGCCATGGTACGGATTGCCAGTGTTTCCACTACATTCTGTTCCTTTTTGCCTTTTACATGGTCCAGCAGATTATTCATGGAACTGGAAATAGTTTTAGCCGACTGAAGCTGAATGCCGTATCCAAAACGGCTGATAAACGAGTTAAACGATTCTAGCTTGTCCGGGTCGGGCTTGTCGTGAATACGGTAAACAAATGTTTTCGGTTTTTTCCTTCCACGGGGCTTCCCGATAAACTCCGCTACTTTTTTGTTGGCCAGAAGCATAAATTCCTCAATAAGCAGGTTTGACTCCTTCGCTTCTTTGAAATAGACTGAAAGCGGCTTCCCGTTTTCATCGATATTGAACTTGATTTCCACTCGTTCAAAAGCAATGGACCCCTTTTTAAACCTGTCGCTCCTTAATTTTTTAGCCAGTTCGTTCAATTTCAGCATTTCAACAGATAATTCCCCTTCCCTGGATTCAATAATTTCCTGGGCCTCTTCGTAGGAAAACCGCCTGTCGGAATGGATGACTGTTTTCCCAAACCATTGGTTTACTACGCGGGCATCCTCCGTCAATTCAAAAACCGCCGAAAAACACAGTTTATCTTCATTGGGCCGAAGCGAGCACACCCCGTTGGATAGCCGCTCAGGCAGCATGGGCACTACCCGATCGACCAGGTAAACCGATGTGGCACGGCTTTGAGCTTCCTCTTCAATCAATGAATTGGGCACAACATAATGAGTTACGTCCGCAATATGAATACCTGCTTCCCAATTACCGTTTTCCAGCTTCCGGATGGAAAGGGCGTCGTCAAAATCTTTGGCATCAGCCGGGTCGATGGTAAATGTAGTTATCTCGCGGAAGTCACGACGCTTTTTGTATTCCTCTTCCGGAATTTCGAACGGAATCTTTTCTGCTACTTTATCCACCTTCTCCGGAAATTTATGGGGCAGTTCAAACTCGGCAAGAATAGCGTGCATTTCGGCGTCGTTGTTGCCGGTATCTCCCAACACTTCAATAATCTTTCCGAACGGGCTGCGTGCTTTGGGCGGCCATTCAATAATTTCGGCAATGGCTTTCTGCCCGTCTTTGGCGCCATTCAGATTTTCTTTTGCAATAAAAATGTCGAACCCCACTTTACCTGCCGGAACCAAAAAGGCAAAGTTACGTGACATTTCGACGGTTCCAACAAAATTGGTTTTCGCGCGCTCCACAATTTCGGTCACTTCCCCTTCCAGGTCGTGTTTCTTCCGGCGTGCATACAAATGCACCCGAACCTTGTCGCCATCCATGGCATTGTTCAGGTTCCGTGAAGAAACCAGCACCGGACGGTCGACCTCATCGCTGACAATGTAGCCAAAACCCTGCGGTTGAAGTTCCACAATCCCGCAAATGGTACCCGTTTTGGCTTTCAGCCGGTAACTGCCTCGCGAAACCTGCTCCAGGTACTCATCGTCTTTCATCTCCTCGAATGCCACGTTAACCAATCTGCGGCCTTCGGGGTCTTTAATCCCCAACCACGACGAGATTTGTTTATAGTTGACAACCTTCCCCGGTTCTTCATACAAAACCGAAAGAATGGCATTTTTTAATTTTTTCTTGTTGAATGTGGCTGATTTTTTCAGCTTCATGCGTTCTTTTTTCTTTTTCTTGGCCATTGTTTTCCATTTAAAAACAGATGCAATTTACTTTAATTTATCTGAACTAAGCAGGAATTTTAGTCAATCTGCCAAAATTGTTTATCCAGATTTAGTCTTCCCTTGATTCAGTGGTCTGAGACGACTTTTCAAACAGCATTGCGTAAAAAGCAATCATTTTAAAACGTTGAAGTTGCCTGGTATCCCTCCTTTGAAATAGATAAAAACCTGAGGTTTATTCCAAATGTGTGTCAGTAAAAAACTGTAACTGTTAAAAAAGTTTACTGACATCTTTAATAATGACATCGTTCCATTCTTCCCAGGGAAATGGAGTGCCCACGGTGTAAAAAGCTAAAGGGCAGTCTACAACCTCGGACTCATCAGGTTCTCTGAATTTAAATCTCAGTTTAAATTTGTATCGTAAGGAATCAGGAAAAAAGTATGGTCCTCCGGAAAAAGCATCATGTCCGGGTTTTATAATTCCTTGTGGAAAATCGAAATCTTTTTCAGCAACAGAAAAGGTAAATATCGAATCCGCATTATTTTCAAGAATAATACAAAATCCTCTCTCTTTAGCATTGTTGTTGCATTGGAAAGAACCCACAATATAGCCCTCAACATAACCGGAATATTCGTCCTGGTCTTTTTCGCATCCTGTTCCCAGCCAAATAACACAAAGCGGCAGCAAAAACAGAGTAAGCGTAAGTAATTTCATTTTTTTTGATTTCATCATTTTGTTTTTAGAATAAAAAAATCGGGATTATATTTTTCAACTCATTTTTTTGTATTCGAGGCAATAAAAAATTTTCAGGTGGCAGATCGACAAAGAGTGGTTTCCGGTATTTACGGGATCGCCTGGTTTAACAACCTGGTTGTTAACCGGCAAGATATTTTTAATAATGTCAATGGGTGGCGTTTCATTTTTTATGGATTTAATTTGTTTCAAGAAGAAGATGCGCTAAGGCAACAAAAGGTTGCCTAAAAAAAGCAGGTATTTTTATGCTGCTAAACAGCAAATATGATATACTTCATTTACCCCTGACAGGGTTAGAATTCCGTATAGAACTAATAAAATGTTACAACACCATTACCAACTTCCCGGTTAATTCTTCAACTTTATAGTTTTCACACACCATGTAAACCCCTTCATTCCAGCCGGAGGAGATCTTCTTTTTACCTAATTTAACGACTTCCCCATACACTTTCTTTACAGGAATTTGTATGTTTGTGGGTCGCTATTAAGAATAATGAAGATACTCGATAAATTACCTTACATCATTATAGCAGGTTTTGCCTGGGTCGTAATTGTTTCATCGTGTGCCAACCAGGGAATGCCCACCGGCGGACCGCGTGATTCCGTACCTCCTGTATTGGTTGAAACCCAACCTGAATACAAAGCATTGAATTATGGGGGAGAAGAAGTACGGCTGACCTTCAACGAATTTATCATTCCCGACCAGGTTTCGGAGATGCTCGTGGTTTCGCCGCCGCTTGAAAAACGCCCTACCGTACTTACCAAATCGAAAACACTGATCATCCGGTTTAATGAAAAACTGCAAGACAGTATAACCTATTCTCTCGATTTTAAAAACTCGATTGTAGACAATAACGAAAAGAATCCGTATGAAAACCTGCGTTTTTCTTTCAGTACCGGCAACAGCCTCGATACGCTCAGGGTGGCTGGAAAGGTAATTAACAGTTTTAACCTGGAACCGGTAGAGAATGCACTGGTTTTGCTTCATAAAAACCTGCACGACTCAGCAGTTTATACCACGCCACCCGAATATATTGCCAAAACAGATGAAGAGGGAATGTATCTTTTCGATAATCTTTCCGCAGGGGAATATCACGTTTTTGCATTAAACGACCTGAACACTGATTTGAAATACAATGAAGGCGCCGAAGAAATCGCCTTTCACGATACCCTGATTATTCCCTCTGCCGAATATCATTCTGAAGTAGACACTATGGTATCAGGCGCTGATTCAATGCTGGTGGCAGGGCACGTACATTTTCTGCCTGACCCCATCTACCTGAGGCAATTCACTGAAAAGATTTTTGACCAGTATGTGAAAACCACCAAAAGAGATTCCCGTTACCAGTGTACGTTTGTTTTTAACGAGCCCGTACGCGACACATTCGACATACAGCTGACCGACACGCTCCTACATGACTGGTATGTACTGGAACCCAATCAAAAATATGATTCGCTGACTATGTGGATTGCCGATACAGCATTGGCGGCACAGGAAGTGATTCAAATGGAATTGTCCTATTTTCAACTCGATTCCCTAAACCAGATTTTCGTAAAAAAGGATACCGTTGAAATGCAATTTGCCGAAAAAGAAGACGATTCTCGGAAGAAAAGAAGAGACAGGAAAGAGGAAGAAGAAGAAGGGCCTCCCCCTATCCCGCAGTTTACATGGAATACCAACCTCAGCTCTTCCGGGTTCGATTTGAACAAGGATATTCTTCTTACGGCACCACAGCCCGTCAGGTACCTCGACCCTGCAGCCATTTCGATATACCTGACAGACGATACGCTCAAAACGCCCATTAATGCCAAATTCGCAATTGACACTACGGTCTGGAGGACGTATCGGTTGTCTTTCAACTGGGAACCGGAAACCAGCTATACCATCGAAATAGATTCAGCAGCCTGCGAAAATATTTATGGCATTACCAGCCAGAAACTTTCATCCAAATTTACCACCCGCGCCAAGGATTATTACGGGGCAATTAATCTCACATTAACCAATGTGGAGACACCTGTTCTGGTCCAACTTCTTGAAAACAACGACAAAGAACCCATTTTAGCCGAAAAGAAGGTTACATCAGACAAAACAGTTGTTTTTGACTATTTGTCTCCTGAAAAATACAGGGTAAAGGTAATTTATGACAAAAACGAAAACGGCAAATGGGACACGGGCAGTTTTCAGGATAAATACCAGCCGGAGCGGGTAGCATACATCAATGAAGTGATTAAAATTCGTTCGAACTGGGACAACAATTTAAACTGGGATTTGAAGCCGGACCCGACGTTCACAAAAAACATCAGGGATAAAGAACTGGAAGAGCAAAAAAGAAAAGAAGAGGAAGAAGAAAGACTTCGGGAGCAGGAACGGGAGCAAAATCAGGGGCAACAGAACGATATGTTCAGACAAGGAGGATTTTCGCCCGGCTCCATGTAGCTGCTGCAAACCCGGAATATTTTTGAATTACCATCCCCAAAATAAGGTAAGGTTTTACACTGCTGAATGCGGGAAAAATTATCGGTTTTTGAACAAAACCACTCACCAACTACTGGCTAAATATCCGGATAATCATCGGGAGCCCAATTTATTCTAGCAAAACAGATGCTGGAAAACAGAAAGTGAATGTACCGATGATTATTTTCAGTATGTTTGATTTCTGAAAAAAATTGTGGTACTTTTATAAGCGTCAAAAATTAATCAGGCTACTATGCAAAGAACTAAAAATCCGCTCATCTTTATTGTTCAGGACAGCGTTGTTTACAAAGACTTGATTGTAGGTTACCTGAAACAGAAAAAACTCACAAACCTGAAAACTTTTAAGTCGGGGGAAGAGTGCCTGAAGGCCGTTCATCAAAAACCCGATATTATTGTACTGGACTATTCCTTTGAAGGAATTACCGGACTGGAACTTATGAAAAAAGTTCAGCTGGATCACCCGGAAATCGATTTTGTATTTTTAAGCGGCCAGAACAATGTGGAAGTTGCTGTTAACATTATGAAAATGGGCGCTTCCGATTACATCGTAAAAAACGAAAAAGCTCCTGAAGTCCTCCTTCATTCCATTGAATACCTAATCAATACAACACGATCCCAAAAAGTCAAAAAAGGATTTCAGATTGGCGTTGTAGGATTTTTTATCATGTTGTTCCTAACCATCATGATTATTGTATTGATGACAATTTTCCTGGAAGATTTTAACCTCTGACCAGGAGCCTAAGTTCCTGAAAATATATTTTTATAAGTGCAAACTTAATTTTGTTTGGAGTTTTTATTACAACAAATCCGGCATAGTATTTTTTATAAAAATGTCATGCTTAAAATTGAGCACGACATAAATTTTGTCTTTCCCCTTTTCCTTTTGTTTTACTACCTTGCGCGCTTCATTATTTAAATAATACAGATGAAATTTTTATCGGTGTTAAAGAATTACAATACGACCTTTTGGGCCGCAAATGTTATTGAATTGTTTGAACGTTGGGCATGGTATGGCTTTTATATGGCATTTGCCCTCTATTTAGTAAACTCGAAAGATACCGGAGCACTGGGACTTACTCAGGCACAGAAAGGTATCATTATGGGAACCGGATCTATGTTGCTCTATTTTTTACCGGTAATAACCGGCGCCATTGCCGACAAAGTGGGATACAAGCGGATTTTATTTCTTTCCTTTTCAGTGTATATCACCGGTTTTTATATGATTGGAAGTTTTGAAACGTTTGGTTGGATGTTTTTTGCTTTCATCTGGACTTGTATTGGCGGGGCACTTTTCAAACCTATTATTTCGGCGATGATTGCCAGAAATACCACTGCTGAAACATCTTCCATTGGTTTTGGCATTTTTTATATGATGATAAACATAGGTGGGTTTATTGGTCCGTTTATAGCAGGGGTTCTTATGCAAAAATCATGGGACTTTGTGTTTTACATGTCCATCATTACCATGGGAATCAATTACTTTATTACTGCATTCTTCTTTCGCGAACCGATAATCAAGGAAAAAGGATCATCGCTTCTGAAAAGCATTGCAAATGCTTTTGTAAATATTGGAATTACCCTGCAAAACTGGAAATATGTATTGTTCCTGATCATCATGATTCTTTTTTGGACCGCGTTTAACCAATTATACTATTCCTTCCCGGTTTTTGTTGAGCAGTGGATCGATACCTCACCCTTATATGATGGGATTCATGCCGTTTGGCCCTGGTTGGCAGAGGCCATCGGAACTTCGGATGGAACCATTACTTCTGTAACATTGGGGAGTATGGATGCCTTTTTTATTATTGTTTTTCAATTAATGGTTTCAGCACTTGTAATGCGTTTTCGGCCATTGGCAGCCATGATGGGGGGAATTCTGGTTCTGGCCGGCGGACTGGCACTGATGTTTTCAAACCAGAACAGTTGGCTCATTTTATTGGGTATTTTGATTTTTGCGCTGGGAGAAATGGCCAGCTCACCTAAATTCACTGAATATGTGGGGCGCATTGCACCCGAAGACAAAAAAGCGTTGTACATGGGCACTTCGTTTTTGCCTATCGCCGCCGGTCACCAACTGGCAGGCTGGCTTTCGGGAGGAGTTTACGAGCGCATTGCCGATGATGTTTATCTGTTAAAACAGGAGGTTGCCAAACGTGGGTTGTCCATACCCGAAATTTCAGACACCTTCAGCAAAAATGATTTTATTTCAGCTGCTGCTGAAAAAATGAATATGACTAACGGTGAACTTTCCCGGTTTATATGGGAAACCTACCATCCTTCCAATATCTGGATAGTTTATGCCGGAGTAGCAGTTTCTGCGGTCGTATTACTTTGGATTTACAACCGGTTTATTTTGGCGAAATAACCAGGTATCTCCACGGTTTACTTATCCAGGGTTCGCCGGCATAATCAATTCCCACACGGGATGTTGTGATGTATTTAGGCTGATTTCCAGAGTGCTCAATCCAGATACGGTCAGAAGTAGCGAGGTTTTCTCCGTAAAATGATTTGTCCAGCTGAAGGGCTTTGCCCACCCTGCCAGGTCCTGGAATTTCTTCCACCCCCCGGATAAGGACAGCAGAGGCATCCCCCTCTTCTCCTGTAACAATATTCAACAGCCAGTGAATCCCGTAAACGAGATAAACATAAACCAGCCCTCCTTCGCGAAACATGACTTCGGTACGCTTTGTTTTACCTTTACTGGCATGGCAGGCACGATCCCCGTTCCCGCTGTATGCTTCCACTTCGGTAATGACATAACGTTTTATCCGACCATCTTCGAATTGACGAACCAGAACTTTCCCCAATAATTCCGGGGCTACTTCCAGCACATCGCGCTGAAAAAAAACACTGGGTAGCCGACTATTCATAGCTACTATTCATTCTCCGGTAAAGCTTTTCGCCTGCGAAATTGTGCGAAAGCATATCCGGCAACAGCCAAAATAAGTAGAAGGGAGCTGGCCAGAGAAATTTTGTTTCCGGTGTAGTACGATTTCGGTTCAAATTTAAACTCGATAGTATGCTGGCCCCCCGGGACTATCATAGCACGCAGCACGTAATTTACCCGAAAGTGGGGAATAGGTTCTCCATCAATATATGCATTCCAACCCTTGTCGTAATATATCTCTGAGAAAACGGTAAACTGATCGTTTTCTGCTTCAAAATTATATTTCAGGTAATTGGGCTCATATTCGGCCAGTTCAATTTTGCCGTTACTCTCTTTAGCGATTGAGATTCCGTTAACGTGCTCAATGAAACGCTGGTCAACAACAGCTGTTTCTGCGGGATTGAACGTTTCCATTGCTTTAATTTCGTCATCCGCATTTCCTACCATCTTAAAATCAGAAACGAACCATGCATTTCCCAACGGAAACGGATTGCGAATGGGAGCCTGGTTCAAATCAAAAATCAGGTAACGAGTATTCAGCATATTAATAACCGGCAACTGCCTGAAAACCGAATCGATTGCAGAACCTGACTGTAGTCCGGCAACCATTTTTTGCATTTCAGGTTGCAAATAATGTTCTATAAGTTCCTGATAACGACGTAATTTTGCCGCATGATATCCGCCTACATTTTTGTGATAGTAAGAAGTCCGCGCATCCTGGAAAGGATTCTGAAGGGGCAAAACCCGGTAATATAAATCCGTGTCACTCAAAATGGCTTTATCAGCTGGTGTCATGGGGAATGGGTTTTCGGCCTGTCTTTTCGGGACAAAATTGTTGTTGTTCAGGTAACGTTTGTCCACAGTCCACAAATCCACCAGAATAAGCAATGCGAGCAAGGCAATAAAAGGAGTAGCTTTTATTTTTTTGAGATGCCACAGATACAATGCTCCGGAAGCCAGTGCAATGAACAGGAACGAACGGAATGCATCTGTACGCAACATACTTTTCCGATCGGCAATGACGCTGTCCATTAGCCAGTCTGGGAAACGCATAGAATCTGCAGCATTGGTAAAATCGCCGGTTATTCCGGGAACAATTGCCAGTAAAAGGGAAAGACCTCCTGTAAAAATAACCGACCATTTCAGCCCGTTTAACCAAACCTTCTTTTCTACTTTCCCTGAAAGGATATTATTAAGAGCAATGAATCCTAATAACGGCATAGAAAACTGTGCAATTACCAAAGTCATACTGGGCGCCCTGAATTTATTGTAAAACGGAAGGTAGTCAAGCAAAAAACTGGTGAGCCACATAATGTTTCCTCCCCACGAAAGCACAACAGACACAACAGTAGCCGCTACCAGCCACCACTTTTCCGGCCCTTTCACCACATATAATCCCAAGACAAAAAATAATACGATAATAGCGCCAATATAAACCGGCCCGGAAGTTCCAGGTTGGTCTCCATGATACATGCTCACTGCCTGAATGGTTTGTCTTGGATTTTGAACTCCCTGTCGTTGCAAAGCCTTATAGCTTTCCGAATCCACCCCCGGATTAACCTGGCTCCCTCCGCCTTTAAAATTAGGAATAAGCAGTGTCAGCGTTTCATCAATTCCGTAGCTCCATTGTACCACATAATCTTTATCAAGACCGCTGGTTTTATTTTCACTTTCCGAGGTTAACTCAGAAGGCCCCCGGATAGTTTCTTTCGAATATTCCCAGGTAGTGTACAAACGGGAAAAGTTCATTCCCACAGCAACTATGGCCCCTGCCAGCAAAAACAAGACAGCCTTAAAAAACGAAGGCAATGTTTTTTCCCGGATAGCAAAAATCAACTCGACAATACCCAACAAGGCAATTAAAATAAAACCGTAGTAGGTAATTTGGAGGTGGTTTGCAAGTAATTCGAGTGACAGTGCAGCGGAAAGAAGTAAACTCCCCGCCAAGTGCTTTCCCCGAAAACTAATCAGCACGCCAGCAACAACAGGTGCAAGGTAACCGATCGCGTTGGCCTTCGACATGTGTCCCGCCCCAAGAATTATCAGGAAATAGGACGAAAAGGCAAACGCCACCGCTCCAGCTACACTTAGCCAACGGTTTATTTTCAAACTCATCAGCAGAATGTAGAATCCGACCATATATAAAATAAGAAAGCCGGCTATTGAAAACAGTTTTCGAATATTTCCATTAATATACCTCGCTAAGTTATCAGGGTAAATAACAGAAACCATATAACCCGGCATTCCTGCAAACATACTGTTTGTCCAAAGGGCTTCCTCCCCGTTTTCTTCGCGGTAATCTACCAGTTCTTTCGACATTCCTTTATGATGCTCAATATCCGGCATCTGCAAAACCTTCCCTTCCAGTAAAGGAGAAAGATAGGCATAGCTTAAAACGATAAAAAACAGGATTATTCCCAGATTGGTCAAAATATTACGAAAGCCGCTTATCTTTGCCATAATTTTAAAATATAGTTCTGAACAAAAATAGGGATTTATAACACTTTTGCCACATAAATGGGAATAATCATCAGACAAAGCATAAAGGGCAGTTTCTGGTCGTACCTGGGGGTAGGTATAGGTTTTATTACTACGGCTTACCTCTTTCCCAATTACCTGAGTACTGATACTATCGGATTGTTTGGACTGCTGTTATCATGGTCACTGCTGTTTGCCCAGTTTTCTTCGCTTGGTTTTCATGGGGTGACCTCCCGGCTTTTTCCCTATTTTCGCGATAAAAACAAAGGGCACAACGGCTACCTTTTTATTGCATCTATTGTGATACTCACCGGATTTTTATTGTTTCTGATCTTTTTTTGGTTTTTCAGGCCATATTTGGTGGAGAGTAACCTCGAAAAATCAAAAATATTTGCTGATTACATTGATCTGCTGATTCCTCTCACATTCTTTGCCCTACTTTTTGTTCAACTCGATACATTTAACAAACTGTTGTATAATGCCGTTTTTGGCACTTTCTTGCAGGAATTTCTGCAACGAATTCTAATTTTCAGCGTTACGCTGCTGTTTGTATTTAACATCTTAAATCTTCATCAACTAATTTTAACTTATACGGTCGCCGTTTGCGCCAAAACGGTAGTTTTAATTGGATATTTGGTGGCAAAAGGAGAAATGAACCTGAAACCACAATTGAAGTTTATTCAACCGAAATTGCGCAAAGAAATGGTGAGTGTTGCTGCTTACAGCATTCTTACCGGCTTGGGGGGCAGCATTGTTTTCAATATCGACAAAATTCTGATAAATCAGATGCTGGGATTGAGTGCAACTGGTGTTTACACCATTGCTTTCTTTTTTGGCACACTGGTTATTATTCCATCAAGGCCACTTCTGCGCATTACGGGAACACTAATAGCCGATGCCTGGAAACGGAATGACCTTGCCTATATTGGGGAAGTTTACAAAAAAAGTTGCCTGAATCAGTTTATTATTGGGGCTTTCCTGTTTGGTGGTATCTGGATTAATATAGATAATATCCTGACGATTCTTGGTCCAGAATATAATGATGCCAAATGGGTGATATTTTTTATTGGATTGGGCTATTTAGTTGATATGCTTACCGGTGCAAATGCACAGATTATTGCTTTTTCAAAATATTACAGGGTAGCCCTTTATTTTATGCTGGTTCTAATCATACTGGTTGTTGTCACCATCTTCTTATTTGTTCCGGTTTGGGGCATAACTGGGGCAGCAATTGCCATTGCAGCATCTATTGCAACTAATAATGTCATGCGGCTTATTTTTTTAAAGGTCAAATACCAAATGCAGCCATTTAATAAAAATACTTTTTTTATTGCTCTGATTTTTATGGGTTCAGTACTCATCTCAAACTTATTGCCGGAGATACAACTTATAGCCGATATTTTATTACGGAGTATTTTATTCACTGTGATTTTCGTAGTGCTAACTATTAGCTTTAAAATTTCAGAAGATGTAAATCAGATAAAAGACACATGGATGAATAAAATCCAAAAGAAATAAACCCTTACCTTTCGGCATAAACAGCATAATACCGCGGAGTAATATTTCTTAACATCGGACGGATTCCAACTTTAATAACCGGAGATTTCCACTTTTCACGATCAACTATTTTCCAGCCACTCTTTTCAAGCAGCCAGTCAAATTGCCAGTCTTCAAATTCATGGTAATGGCAATCCCATGGATCGTTCGGATTTCTGTAAGCACTGCTAAACCAAAGCCGAAGAGGTACCGTTGCAATCAGTTTTTTACCTGGTAAATTTTTAAGCACAGGAAAGGGAGAAACCAGATGCTCAAGTATCTCAAAAGCCGTAACCACTTCAACATCATACCCTTTAACCATTTCCGGTTTTAAATCAAGATCAATTTCTCCTGTGTTCAAAACAGAGAATCCCTCATTTTCCATTATTTGAGTAAATGGATTTTCAACTCCCAAATCAAGTATCCGGCTTTGAGGATTTATGTTTTGCTGATAAAAAAAGTTAAGTGTGTTTTTATACCTCTTTAAAAGAGCTTTATTAGGATTTTTATATGCATTAGTTACCATATTAATTCAGAGTTTTATATAAGTTTATTAATGGTTTTGACGTATTTTCCCAACTGTATTCATTAACTGCAGCATGGAATCCATTATTCCCCAAATCCTCTCTTTTTGATGGATCTTCAATCAAAATTTTAAGCTTTTTTATAAAATCTTCAGGATTATCATTTTCGTATATAAGTCCGCAGTTTGTTTCGTTGACTATATTTTGAATGTACTTACAATTGGAAGCCAAAACAGGCTTTTTAGCTAACATGTAATGAAAAATTTTATTGGGAGATGTATTGTCAGAATGTTCATTTTTTAAATGAGGAATTACTGCAATATCAGAATGGAGTAACAACTCCAAAACTTCACTGTGGGTTTTCCACCCTAAAAAAAACACTTTCTTTGACAAATTTAATTCAAGCGCCATTTTCTTCAAGAAAGGTTCATTTCGTCCTTTACCAATAATCCAAAATCTAAAATTATCAGGCAATGTCATTTTTGATAGTCCCTGAATAACTATATCTAAGCCTCTGTGTTGAGTTATTCCTCCTGCATAATAGAGAGTTATATATTTTTCATCCGAACTATAATTTTTACTCTTCTCAAAAATACCAGCACGCGATGTATTGGGAACAACTGCAATATTTCTATTTATTACTCCTTTATTCATCAGACGCTGCTTCATTTCTTCCGCAACAACAACTAACCCATCAGCTAATGAGGCATACTTTTTTTCATACCTCAACCATTGCTTTTTGCTGGATAAGATTTTTCCCAAAAAAGACTTTGTATGGGGTGACAAATCAAGAAGAACAGGCCAATTCTCATGCAAATCAAGAACAAATTTTATATTATGTTTTTTACAAATGTTATAACCTACCCTTGCCAAAGGTAAATCGTGAATATGGATTGCATCAATTTGCTTCTCTTTTAATATACGATGAATAAATGAATTCCAGAAGTTAAAATAAAATGGGAATTTTAATGCTCCAACAGAAGTTTTTGCAATAAATTTCGAGATTGGCTTTCTGTAAATTTCTAAACCATCTAACTTTTCGTATTGAGCTTTATTCTCTTTTGTAGAACATGCCAGGAATACATTCATCCCGCTTTGCCTCAAAGTTTGAATTTCTTTTGTGACACGCTCGTCTTCGGGATAATCATGCTCTAAGACCATTAAAGTATTCATGATATGTTTATATATATTTTTAAGCTTTTAGCAAAATTAGTTTTTTATCTTCATTCGAAGAAAAAATCAAATTGTAATAGAATCAATTCCGAATTATTTTCCAAAAAGTCATTCAATCACACTAAATTTGCTAATTATTGGTTAAATAACTAAAAAATAAATTATATCCAGAAAATGCAAACTATACATATGTGCGACACCTACGGGCAGTACCTCACCATGAAAAAGGAAATTGATGCGGCCATGCAGGAGGTGATAAAATCAACACAATTCATAAAAAGCGGAAAAGTACTTGAGTTCGAAAAGGAACTCTCGCATTACCTCAATACACACGTCATTGCCTGCGGAAATGGAACCGACGCTCTTCAGATTGCTTTAATGGCACTGGAATTGAAGCCGGGTGACGAGGTTATTACCACACCGTTTACTTTTATTGCTACAGTAGAAGTACTTGCCCTGCTTGGACTAAAGCCGGTTTTTGCGGATGTGGATACCGGAACTTTCAACCTCAGCGAAAATGAGGTAAAAAAAGCGATTACCACAAAAACCAAAGCCATCCTGCCAGTCCATCTTTTCGGACAATGTGCCCATTTGGAACCGATGCTGGATCTGGCTCAAAAGCACCATCTTTATGTGGTGGAGGATGCCTGTCAAGCGCTGGGGACTGATTACATTTTCAGCAACGATACAACAAAAAAAGCTGGAACAATTGGCCATGTTGGCTGCAATTCATTTTTCCCGTCGAAAAACCTGGGTGCCTTTGGTGACGGTGGCGCAGTATTTACCAACGACGAAAAGCTGGCAGCCATAGTCCGTTCCATTGCCAACCACGGCATGAAGCAGAAATACCAGTATGAACGTATTGGCGTCAACTCACGGCTCGACAGCATTCAGGCGGCGGTACTGAGCGTAAAACTTAAATATTTTGAAAAACATATTAAAGCACGCCGGTATGCAGCAGCCTGGTACGACGAACATTTGAAAAAAATTGAAGAAATCCGGTTACCTGAACGTGTAAATTATAGTACACACACCTTCCACCAATACACCATTCAGACCAATCGGAGAAACGAACTACAGCAATTCCTGAAAGAAAAGGGAATCCCGTCGATGGTTTATTATCCGGGAGTAATTCATTTACAGGAAGCCTATAAATTTTTAGGCCATGGCAAAGGCGATTTTCCGGTGAGTGAGCACCTGGCGGAGACCGTGCTTTCGCTGCCCATGCACACTGAGTTGACAGAAGAGCAACTGGATTATATAACAAGAGTGATACAAGAATTTTTCAGAAAAAAAAACTAACCGCAATGACGCCAGGGCGCAAAGAAAAAATTTAAAAATCTTAGTGCCCTTGTGTCTTGGCAGTGAAAAATAAAAACGATGAACAAAGATGAGCTCAATCAGCTTTCAAAGGAAATTCTTTCTGCTGCAATTACTGTTCACAAAGAAATGGGACCGGGTTTACTGGAATCGGTTTATGAACTTTGTTTATTAAAAGAACTCCATTTAAGAGGTATTTATGCTGAAAATCAAGTTCCTGTTCCACTTTTTTATAAAAGAGAACAATTAAACAAAGACTTCAAAATTGATATTCTGGTAGAGAAAGAAATTGTGATTGAATTGAAAGCGGTTGATATTCTGCTTCCTGTTCATGAAGCGCAAATTATTTCCTATTTAAAACTGACCAATAAAAAATTGGGATTTCTGATTAATTTTAATGTCCCTTTACTGAAAGAAGGGTTTAATCGATTTGTGAACAATTTTTAGGAAGAAGGATTGACCGCAATGACGCCAGGGCGCAAAGGAAAACGTAAAAATCTTAGCGACATTGGCGCCTTAGCGGCAAAAAATATTAAAATGAATAAACTATTTATCCACGAAACAGCCATCGTTGACGACGGTGCAAAAATAGGTAGTGGCTCCAAAATCTGGCATTTCTGTCACATTATGGCTACGGCGCATATTGGTATGAACTGTGTGCTGGGGCAAAATGTTTTTGTTGGAAACAAAGCCATTTTAGGGAATAATGTAAAGGTACAGAACAATGTGTCGGTGTACGAGGGAGTGGTTTGTGAAGACGATGTTTTTCTGGGACCCTCCATGGTTTTTACCAACGTAATTAATCCGCGTAGTGCCGTTAACCGCAAGGAAGAATTCAAAAAAACACTGGTAAAAAAGGGAGCGACCATTGGCGCCAATGCCACCATTGTTTGCGGTACAACCTTGGGCGAATATTGTTTTATTGGCGCTGGCGCTGTAATTACCAAAGATGTAAAACCGTTTGCGCTGATGGCGGGTGTTCCGGCCCGGCAAAAAGGGTGGGTGAGCCGCTCGGGCGCCATTTTGGGCGACAACCTGGTGTGCCCCGAAACCGGAGAAAAGTATATCTTAGCCGATGGTTTTTTGAAACCTTTGTAAAGAAGAAGAATGAACCGCAAAAACGCTGAGGCGCAAAGAATTTTAAAACCTTTGCGACATTGCGCCCTTGCGGTGAAAAATAAAAATATGAAACGATTTGCACTGATAGGTTCGGCAGGCTACATTGCCGACCGCCACATGAAAGCCATAAAAGAAACAGGAAATGAACTGGTTTGTGCCACGGACCGGTTTGATGTAATGGGCCGGATGGACAGCTATTTCCCGGATGCAGAATTTTTCCTGGAAATTGAAAATATGGACAAATACATGGATGATATCCGACGCGAGGGGGACCCCATCGACTACGTAACCGTCTGCACCCCAAACTACATGCACCCTTCGCATATACGGTTTGCCCTGCGCAATGGCGCCCATGCCATCTGCGAAAAGCCGTTGGTGGTTTATCCGGAGGACATGCACATCATAAAAGACATTGAGGCAGAAACCGGGAAAAATGTTTACACGATCCTGCAATTAAGGTATCACCCCACTATTCTCGCCCTGAAAAAGCAAATTGAAGAGGGAGGCGATAAAATATATGACATCGACCTGAGTTACATAACTACCCGCGGAAAATGGTACCTGAAAAGCTGGAAGGGCGATGCTAAAAAATCAGGCGGAGTGGCCACCAACATTGGCATCCATTTTTTCGATATGATCACATGGATTTTTGGCAATGTAAAGGAAAATATTGTTCACCATTACGGATCACACAAAGCAGCGGGTTTTCTTCACCTAGAAAAAGCACGGGTACGTTGGTTCCTGAGTCTCGATTACAGTGATTTGCCACCACAGGCTACCGAAAAAGGAATGCGTACCTACCGCTCTATCACTATGAACGGCAAGGAGATTGAATTCAGTGGCGGCTTTACCGATTTGCACACTGTGACCTATCAAAACATTCTAAATGGAAATGGATTTGGAATCGACGATGCCCGCGAAAGCATTGAACTAACCGATTTTGTGAGAAATGCAAATCCTGTTGGACGAAAAGGCGATTACCATCCGTTTCTGAAAAAAATATTTTAAAGGGAATTAATTACTGTTAGTAATTCTTTTGTGAGATTTTCCCTTGTATACATCATCACTTCATCCGATAATTTATTTTTTTCAGGGATGGTAAGCTGTTTGGACTGAAAGAACCGGATAATTCCATCTTTCATTTTTAGATGGTTCTTATAATCGCAAACCAGTCCACTTTTGGTTTCCCTGATAATTCTTGCAGCATCACCATTTTCAGGCCCGACTAAAAGAATAGGCTTTTGGCTTGCCAAATATTCAAAAATTTTACCGGTTAAAATCCCTTCATTATTTTTCACATCTGGAATAACCAACAAAAGTGCATCGGATGAAAACTGAAATTCAATGGCTTTTGCGTGCGGCACATATCCGGTTACCTCAAGTAACTTATTTAATCCTGCCCTATCAAATTCCTCAATTATATTAGATGGAATTCTTCCAATAAACCTGACTTTTATTTTGGCACGAATATCTTCGGGTAATTCTGAAAGGGCTTGAATTAAACCTGAAACATCATATTTCTCCGAGATAGTCCCTACATATGAGATGAAAAAAAAGTCCGATTCAGAGTTTATTTCGACATGCTTAAAATCATCGGCATCGAACCCATTGGAAATTACTTCAATTTTACCTAAAACGTTATCCGCTTTTTGTGCGAATAATTTTTTCAGCGACTCGCTTACAGTGATAATTTTATCTGCTCCTACCAATACCTTTTTTTCCAGATTTTTGTGAATCTGCATTGCAATTGGCGTAGGATACATTTGTCTGAAATAGTAAATATCAGTCCAAGGATCACGTAGATCCGCAATCCACTTAATATCAAACTCCCTTTTCAATCTTAGTCCGATAAGTTGAGTTGAATGTGGAGGACTGGTAGTAATGATCGTATCAATTTGATGAGACCGAATCAACTCTCTCGCTTTGGCTACGGCGTATTTATTCCAACCTTTCCGGGGATCGGGAATAATAAAATTCCCCCGTATAAAACGGATTATTTTTTCTTTCAGGTTATTTTTTTTGGTGTTGGCAAAACCACCATAAGGAACTTCTTTATTGGAAGATACTTTTTTGTAGAATGAATACAAATCAACCGATTTTGCATAAAATATCTTGGTCGACTTTGGAATGTCATTTTCAAGCGTTAGGTCGATTTGCGGATAAGTGGCGTAATTGGGATGCACAGTCAATATTAAAGGTTCGATGCCTAACGCCGGCAGGTATTTCACAAATTTAATCCAACGCTGAACGCCGGCACCTCCACTCGGAGGCCAGTAATAGGTTATTATTAAAACTTTTTTCATTTAACCTGAAATGCGAATACCGTGGTTATTCATAAAAAACCGTGAAGGAGAAGGCAGAGAAAAAAAATAAAACTCTATCCAAAATCTCCCCCACGGAAAATTTATCATTATAATTTTTCAAACAAATTTCGCATGCTAACTTTCCCGCCAATAATTTTGCCCAACTCAGTAATGGCTACCCGCTCCTGTTCCATGCTGTCACGGTAACGAATGGTAACGGTGTTGTCCTGTGTGGTCTGATGATCGACGGTAACACAAAACGGCGTACCGATAGCATCCTGCCTGCGGTAACGTTTACCTATGGAGTCTTTCTCATCGTATTGGCAGTTGAAATCGAATTTTAATTTGTCTATTATTTCCCGTGCTTTTTCAGGTAGGCCATCTTTTTTTACCAGCGGCATAACAGCCAGTTTTACCGGGGCCAACACCGGCGGAAGTTTCAATACCACGCGGGAATCCTTCTCCAACTCCTCTTCGCAGTAAGCTGCTGAAATCACTTGCAGAAACATCCGGTCTACTCCAATAGAGGTTTCTACTACAAAAGGTACGTACGATTCGTTCAACTCCGGATCGAAATAACGAATTTTTCGTCCCGAATATTTCTCATGCTGCGACAAGTCGAAATCAGTGCGGGAATGGATACCTTCCACTTCTTTGAACCCGAATGGAAATTTGTATTCCACATCTACAGCAGCATTGGCGTAGTGAGCCAGCTTCTCATGCTCATGAAAACGGTAATTTTCTTCTCCAAAACCAAGCGCCTGGTGCCATTTCATGCGAATGCTTTTCCACTTTTCAAACCAATCCAGTTCAGTACCAGGCCTTACAAAAAACTGCATCTCCATTTGCTCAAATTCACGCATTCGGAAAATAAACTGCCTTGCTACAATTTCATTGCGGAAAGCTTTCCCGATTTGGGCAATCCCAAACGGAATTTTCATACGCCCGCTTTTTTGCACATTCAGGTAATTTACAAAAATCCCCTGTGCTGTTTCCGGACGTAAAAAAACCTTCATGGCGCCATCGGAGGTAGAGCCCATTTCAGTGGCAAACATCAGGTTGAACTGACGAACGTCGGTCCAGTTACGCGTTCCTGAAACCGGGCAGGCAATCTCCTGATCAACAATTATTTGCTTTAACTCTTGCAGATCATTATCATTCAATGCCTTTGCAAACCGGGTATGAAGCTCCTCATATTTTTTTTGATTGGCCAGTACCCGTGGGTTGGTTTCCCTGAACTGCTGCTCATCAAAAGCGTCTCCAAAACGTTTTTGGGCTTTGCCAATTTCCTTGTTTATTTTTTCTTCTATTTTGGCCAGTTGTTCTTCAATCAACACATCGGCACGGTAGCGTTTTTTCGAATCTTTGTTATCAATGAGCGGGTCGTTAAACGCATCTACATGACCCGAGGCTTTCCAGATAGTGGGATGCATAAAAATGGCCGAGTCAAGCCCCACCACATTTTCATGTAGTAACACCATACTGTCCCACCAGTATTTTTTAATGTTATTTTTCAATTCCACGCCGTATTGTCCGTAGTCGTAAACAGCGCTCAGTCCATCGTAAACTTCACTCGACTGAAAAACGTATCCGTATTCTTTGCAGTGTGCAACCAACTTTTTAAAAATGTCTTCCTGTGCCATTTATTTTGATTTCAGAATGAATTATAGCGACAAAAATAGAATTAAATTGGTTGCTGTGAAAAAATGAGGAGGTTCAAAAAAAGGATTCCGGAATTTTAGTTCTGGTTTGTCAGATTAAATGGAACCCCGGATGTCCATTATTTTTTGTAAAAAGGGAGAAAAAAGAAAAATTTCTTCCTGAAGCCAGGCAGACATCCGGGTACCTCTGGAGCGTGGAAAAAACGAATGGAGGTTCCGATTTTAAAGAAATGTTTTACGCTTTAATCAGTCCACTTCCTCAAAATCAACATATTCCCCTTCACTTTTACTACGATTACCATTTCTTTTCCGGTCATATTCAATGGTTACATCTCCTTCACGCTTTTTTGCAGGCTGCTGCTGATTTTGATTTTCATTCATTTTATGCTGAATGTCTTTCAGTTTATTTTCCAGAATAACCGGAAGTACATAGCGCGTAAATAGTCTAATCACAAAATAGATAATAGCAATGACTACAAGTGTGCGGATAAAACCGACAAGGTAAAGAATTATGAATAGGTTCATATTTATTTCTATTATTGAGTATCGAATAAAAAATTAACGCCAAAGTACAAATTTAAATGTTTTGAAGAACCCGGCTGAACAATCCCTAAAATATTATTGCTGGTAAAGTAAAGCTGAAACCAATTATTGGTATAGCTGGCGCCTAACCCGGGAAATATATTGCTGGTATTTAAAAGTGTTAAACTTCCGTACATTCCAAATTTTGGATGAAATGATTTGGCCAAAAAGGCAGAGAACATATTTAGAGGATCCTGTTGGTAATATTTAAACTGGTTACTGAACCCGATGGTCGTTTTTTCAGAAAAATGATATTTCCCGGCCACATTTATTTTAACGGGTACCGCTGTGAACGTTCTTTTAGCGGCTTCATTGATGGTGATAAGAAAAGAAGCCGTGTCACCAAATTCTTTCAAAGCCTCACGGGGCTCTTTGTAATTATCCCCGCCAGGATTGTTCGACTGGTATGCATTGTATTTTGAATAACGTGCGGGCCGGACAAAATCAACATTAAATGTTTTATATTTTCGCCCGATAAACCCGGCATCAATGAGGCTTAACGACCATTCGGAAAAGGCATTTGGACGATAAACCACTCCCAAATCAAGGGCAAAACCCAGGTTTCGGGGTTGAAAAAAATAATCGCCGGGAGAAGCGTCGGCAGCAAAGGCAGAAAAATGAATTGCCGAATCCTGTTTTGGATAAAAAGGCCCGGTAAGTTTAAAAGATCCTTCGGGCTTCAACAGCAGGTATTCACCTCCCGGCTCTGTTTCCACGGAGAGGTTCACTTCATCCATTTCAAAATGAATTTTACCAAATAATATCTTCGGACGAAATCCCACATCCAGCTTTTCCCCTACCTGTTTTGAAATGCCCAATGCAAGTTCCCTGTATTGGGTTGCCATAAAAGAAGCATTCCCTAAATTTTCATTCACACCAAAAAAATTCAGTGTCCCGTCACGGACAAACCTTACAATTTCACGATCAAAATTACCCTTCATTAAAGCCCTTTCTGAAACGGAAAAAGTAAAAGAGTAATCCTTGTGCTGCAGGCTGGCATAAAACATCGACATTCCGGCCGAAGCCCGAACATTTCCCCGCTCACCAAGGGCATCGTAAAAACGCTGTAAACTATAACTGAACCCATCGGAAAAGAGGGAATTCAACTGAATGTTTGCGTCCCAGTTCCCGTAAGCTCCGGAAAGTACCGGAATACCGACAACCAACTTCCGGGTTTGATTCTGAATAGCCGGATTTTCAAGGGAGGCCTGGGTTACCCCCGGCAAAAAATACAGCGAAACAGATTCCTGTGCCGACACATTGAATGAAAATGTCAGCCAGGCAAAAATCAAAACAAAGCCGGTTGTTTTTATTTCTCCCAAAGCCATCTCTTTTAAATAACTTCCTGCAAAAATAGTTTTTCCCAAAAGATAACGGCAGGAGAATGGATCAGTTTAACTTTTTATGGAGCAAAAGAATGTTTCAACTTGCCTTGTCCTTTCAATTTCTTTTCGCCTTATCAAACAGATTTTACTCTTTGATTTAGCTTAAAAAGGTAAGCAACAAACTCTGGGCTGCGTTCGCCTCACCTGGGAAATCTACATGCTGTCCGCTAAAATTATTGAACTTGTTGTGCCTCCTCAAACAGCATTCTTTTTTAACACTACCTTCCGGTAACGTCACCACCACTTGACTCGTCAATTTCTTTAACTCCCGGATTCCCGTAATACCTGATATCCGCGCCGCTGCTGGCACTGGCATGTATCTCCCTGGTAACATGAATAGAAATATCAGAACCACTGCTGGCACTGGCATGGCAAGTGGCTACTTTCAGGTCGCGTGCTATTATATCGCTGCCGCTGCTGGCACTGGCTTTCACTGTTTTGGCTTTCCCGCTTACTTTTAAATCGGAGCCGCTACTTGAATCAAGCGACATACTTTTATAATTCACATCCAAAACCACATCGCTCCCACTGCTGGCCGACACCTCCAGCCGTTTCCCTGTTAAAATGCCTTCTGATTTTACATCTGAACCAGAAGAAGCGCTGAGAAGACTCAGCTCTTTAACAGTAACATAAACTTTCCGGCTTTGTGTTGCTCCCCAATTGAAAAAACGGGGCCAATCTTTCTTTTTCATATAGATATGCAATGTGCCCTTTTTTACTTCGGTTATTACATCATCAATAACATCATCATCGGCAATAACCTTCAATGTTTCTTCAGTTCCCATCGAAAGAAACAGATCGATGCCTGATGAAACTTTTATGGCATCGAAATTTTTTACAGCCCGGTTTTGCGTTTCCCTGACATTCCCGGCCAGAGAAACTGAATGGGAACTGGCAGCAATAACGAGAAGAAAAATGCATACGTACTTAAATGATTTCATAATAACAGATTTTTTAATTTTTAAGAGACTGTAATTTACAAGACGTTACAAATTACGGTAAGTTACAGTTTTACGTTCTGTTTTTTCGACAAACATTGTCGTTCTAAAGATAAAAACAAAAAGCCCCGGAGCGAGGTTAATATATTTTAACGTAATGCATTGAGGGGTTTTATTACTGATATCGGGTAATATTTATAATTTTGCTGTTTCAGAGATAACATTTATCTTACTGAAATTCATTTCGATAAAAATGAGGAGAAAAAATATGAATTGGAAAAAAATTTGGATTGGAGCTTTGATTGTAATCGTTGCGGGAATAGGTTTCTACAGTTTTAACCGCGATGAGAGAAATTTCGAAATAGCCAAAAACCTTGAAATATATTACAGCCTTTTCAGGGAGTTGAACATGTTTTATGTGGATGAAGTAAATCCCAATAAACTGGTAAAAACGAGTATCGACGAAATGCTTCAGTCGCTTGACCCATATACCAACTTCATTTCGGAAGACCAAATGGAGGATTTTCGTTTTATGACAACCGGGGAATACGCCGGCATTGGGGCACTCATTGGGAACCACGATGGAAAAGTTGTGATTTCAGAACCGTATGAAGGTTTTCCTGCCCAGAAGTTTGGATTACGAGCCGGTGATATCATTTTGGAAGTAGAAGGTAAAGTGACCGAAAATATGACCACCGAAGATGTGAGTAATCTTCTGAAAGGCCCTGCCAAAAAACCTGTAAAAATTAAACTGCAGCGGCCCGGTGAGAGAAAACCTTTTGAAGTGGACGTTATCCGTGAAAAAATATCTATCGATGCCGTACCTTATTTTGGGATGCTTGATAAAAATACGGCATACATTCGCCTGTCAAACTTTACGGTTAACTGTAGCGAGGATGTAAAAAAAGCATTTCTCGATCTGAAAAAAAACGACCCGGAGTCACTTATTCTCGATTTACGTTCAAACCCGGGCGGATTGCTCCAGGAAGCTGTAAAAATTGTAAACTTTTTTGTTCCGCAAGGTTCAGAAATAGTAAGTACGAAGGGAAAGGTAAAACAGTGGGATAAAACCTACACTGCCACATCAGTGCCGCTGGACACTACCATTCGTATTGCGATTTTAACCAACCGCGGATCGGCTTCAGCTTCAGAAATTGTGGCAGGCGCCATACAGGATCTTGATCGCGGACTGGTTGTTGGGGCGCGTACATTTGGCAAAGGCCTGGTACAAACTACCCGTGACCTGAGCTACAATGCCAAGTTAAAAGTTACAACCGCCAAATATTATATTCCCAGTGGACGCTGCATCCAGGCACTCGACTATACTCACCGCAATGAAGATGGAAGCGTAGGTTATGTTCCCGATTCGCTTATTTCGGAATTTACTACAAAAAAGGGCAGAAAAGTATACGACGGTGGTGGGATTGTTCCGGACGTTGTGCTTGATTCGGAGCAGTTGAGCAACCTGAGCATTGCCTTGCTTTCTGAATTTAAAGTTTTCGACTTTGCCACAAACTTTACCAATGAAACCAAATCAATTGCTGCACCGGAAGAGTTTGAGGTAACCGAAGAAACTTACAACAAATTTGCTGCCTTTGTTAAGGAAGACGATTTTGAATACGAATCAGAGTCAAAGCACATGCTGGAGGATTTGATTGAAGTGGCAAAAGATGAAAAATATTACAGCCTTGCCCAAAAAGAATTTGAAACATTACAAGCGAGGTTAGAGCCGCAACTCGACAAAGATTTAGTAGGGTTTAAAGATGAAATAAAAAGTTTGCTAAGGCATGAAATCGTATCGCGTTATTACTACCAGAAAGGAGCTATTCGTTCTTCGCTGGGAGACGATACTGTTATTCAGAGAGCCATTGATGAGCTTGGTTCACCCATGGGCTACACCGGGTATTTTGAGCCGGGTATTATTATCACCATGAAACGCCCGTAACGTCAGAATTACAATAACCTAATACCTGTGAAACTAAAAGAATTAATTAATTATCAACTTTTAAAGACCGAGCATATTGAAATAACAGTTTCCAGTGTGGTCATTGTTATTATGGTACTGATTGCCACGTTTATCGGACTAAGAATTATCCGGGGGCTTTTCAAACGTTATATCAAAAAGCAGGAAGCAACAAGACGTTCACACTGGTCTGTTTATCTGATTTTGCGTTATGTTGTCTGGGTGGTAGTTATTGTTTTACTACTCGAAACTTCCGGTGTAAAAGTGTCGGTTCTGCTGGCCAGTATTACTGCCCTGCTGGTAGGTGTTGGGTTTGGTATTCAGCAGTTGTTTAGCGACATTGCATCGGGTATTGTGCTGATTATTGAACGAAACCTCCAGATAAATGACATCATTCAACTGGAAGATAAAACCGTGGGGAAAGTAATTCACATCGGGTTGAGGACTTCCAAGCTGAAAACCCGCGACGATGTAATCCTTGTGGTACCAAACTCCAAGTTTGTAAACGACACCATTATCAACTGGAGCCAAATGGATTACAATACACGGTTTTCGGTAGAGGTTGGCGTGGCGTACGGCAGTGACACAAAACTGGTTACGGATCTTTTACTCGACTGTGTATTGCAAAACAAAAATATCTCGGCACAGCCCAGACCGTTTGTACGTTTCAGTGATTTCGGTGACTCCTCGCTCGACTTCGAGGTTTTTTTCTGGGTGAAAGAACCTTTCCTGGTAGAACATGCTAAAAGCGAATTAAGGTATGCCATCGACGACGCTTTCCGGAAACACGGGGTGCAAATTCCATTCCCGCAACGCGATCTGCACATTAAGTCAAACCCGGGTCAGGCTTGAGAACAGGAATCTCAAACTAAATCTGTTTAATGATGATGATGTTCATGTTCTGCACGCGCGTTCTTCATATCCAGCAACGCTTTCCCTGAATCTTTCAGTAGTCCGACTGACCACCTGACAATGACAAGCGAACTCACTATGGCGGCAATGGTGTCGATAAACGGGATGTCCCAAATCATGGCAGCGGTGAGGCCCAAAATCGCCGAAAGACTGGTGAGGGCGTCGGCAATCACGTGAAGATAGGCCGCGCGGATGTTATGGTCGGAATGCTCGTGATCATGATGTAAAAGAAAAGCGCTGGCAATATTAACCATCAATCCGATAATGGCCACAAAAATGGCTTCTCTGTAAATAATGTCCACCGGGTTGAAAAAACGTTCAACAGCTTCCACCATAATAACGAAGGCAAACAACAGCAACATCAGGCCGCTGCTATATCCTGAAAGTGAAAGGATTTTATCTGAATTGCCTTTAAATTTTTCGTTTTTGGAAACCTTACGTACAACAATGTATGCAATCCAGCTTAACCCAATGGCCAACACATGAGATCCCATGTGAATACCGTCGGCCAGCAACGCCATCGAGTTGGTAATCAGTCCAAAAATAATCTCAACAACCATTGTGACGGCTGTTAAAAGCACCACCCAAAATGTTTTCTTTTCATGTTCGTGTTTATGTTCCGGCATAACTTAATGATTTTACAGCAATTTTGGATTTCCTGAATAACAGGCACCTGACCACCTGCAAGAACAAATAACACAACAACTAAAGCCCCGTTTAGGTTTCAGGATTGCCTCGCTGTTTTCTACGGTCACTTTCCTGCCAAAAAATGGGGCATACATTCATTTGTATAATCCCATCTCTATACTGCGTATTCAATTTTTTTACCAACGCGCCTTCACATGTGTACTTCATTTAGAGGAGCGGATACAGCCTGTTCCCAATCAACTCTCTGTATTCATATTACCGCTGCAGAAAAAACAGCTTTTTCAAAACCTGTAACTCACACCCAAACTGAATTTCCTGCCGGGACTCATCTGGCTGTAAGGTTTGTTTTCTGCATGGTACGACTGGTAATAACTTTCCGTTCGGGCATTCAAAATATTCGACACTTTAAAATCGATCGTGGTATTTTTGCTTTCCCCGATTTTCTTATTCAAACTGAAATTCAGGCTGTGAAAAGGTTTGATAAAAATATCAGGAAAAAGGCCTGCCCCAACAATCGACAGCGTGGGCCCCTTCACATTATAAAACAGTCCCGCATCAAATCCTGATTCGTAATGATTGTAACTTACTCCTCCGTTTATAACATACGGCGCCTGACCTGCCATTTGCCGGGTATCCTTAATGGTTTCACCCGTTTTCTCGTAAGACTTACGCGATTTAAATTCGATCTCTGTCATGTCGATGAGTGATTCAACAAACGTAAAATTCCCGTTCAGGTTGAAATGGCTCCATGCAGGAGAAATAAAATCCAGATCTTTCCGGAACTCCAGTTCCACGCCATACAACCTGCCATTTCCTACATTCCGTGGCTGATATTCGGTACTGGTTTGTTGTTCCGGAATCCGCACCAGCTCAATCGGGTTGTCAAACTTCTTATAAAATGCGCTCATCGACAGAATCTGCCCACTCTTCATGAACAGTTCCCAACGAACATCAAAGTTATCGATCCGGGTTTCCGTTAAATTCCCGTCCCAACCGGGATATGTAAAAAAGCTTCCGTTAAAAATACGATTGGAAACGGGGTCGATAATTTGTGCAAAGGAGAGCTCTTTGAAAGATGGCCGGGCAATTGTTCTGGCGTAGGAAGCACGCAGATTTTGATCGTCCGTGAGTGAAAAAACCAGGTTAACTGAAGGGAACAGATCGAAAGATCCCAGCACCTTTTCATTGTCGAGGTTTTGTCCGTTTTTCGTATCTCCGCTGGCATATCTTTGATCCCTGCCTGTATGTTTCTGCACATAATTCTCTGCCCGCAACCCAACAATTGTTTTAAGCTTTGGGAACAACTCGAATTCATTGGAAATATATATGCCGGTATTATTTACATTCGATCGGTAAGCATTGGGATTTGGATAAATGTTGCCCGACTGGTAATATATACTGTTCGGGCGGTTAGGATAAATATTTTCGGGATTTAATACCGTGGAAGGATCGGGATCAGGCCACGACTGACCGCCAAAAAACTGAATATCAAACAATAGTATTTCATAATCCCTGTATTTGTATGTATGGCTCACGCCGAACTTTAACTTTGCTTCGCGGTCATTCAGTGTATATTTTTTAGTTACATCCAGTTTTGCGATAGCATTTAGTTCGCCCAGCGATCTCCAAATCCGGGTAGGATTCCCGCCGGCGCCTGCATTAAAGCTGCTGCCGTTTGATGAATGTGTAAAAGCTGTTTTCCGGATATCCGGATCATCAGAAGTCGAAAAAGTGGGAGACAGGCGCCAGTCAATTTCCCATCCGGAATTTTTAAAAACATGTACCCCGTTCAACAACACATTCGAAAGAGAACGCTGGTTGTATTCCAGGTTATCCGAAGTAGCAAAATAACCCGATTGCCCCACTGCCTGTCCGTCATTGTCAATCTCGAACTTACCGGCACGGCTTTCACCATTTTGCAAACGCATGGCCGTCAACCGAAGTTTCGAGAAAGTGGTTTTTATCGCCACGCCGCCCAGCAGGCCTACCAACACATTCTGCTCGCCCATTTCACCATTTTGCAGGGTGGCATACCTCATTTCATACAAATCGGGATCTATATATCTTTGATATTCACCATAAACGATATTGTCGTACCAGGTGTATTCCGACTTATAGGAAACAGAAAAAATATACCCCAGCTTCTTATCCCCGTTTAAACTGATTTGATTGCCCAATGAAAAACTGGCGCTATAATTTGGCAAACTGGTTTTCCGCGAAGCTGCCAGTTCGGGGTTAAAACTCCGAACGAAATCAACCACTTCCTGCTGGGAATGTCCGCTGATAGGCGTCGGAATAACCCGTTGGTCAGCCCCGCTTGGCAATCCCCTGGTCCCATTGTCAAACCCCAAAAAATCTGTCGGGCTGCCGGTGTAAGTAAGAAAGTCGGAATTCAGGTGCATGTCGGGATTGAATGAAGTACTTAGCGAGACACTCACAATTTTGTCTTCCGGAAAATCTTTTGTTTCCACATTCATCAACCCTCCTGTAAAATCGGCGGGCATGTCGGCGGTAAAGTTTTTGCTCACCATCATGTTATTCATAAGATTTGTCGGAAAAATATCCATCTGCAGGCTGTTGCGGTCAGGGTCAAGACCCGGAATATCCATACCGTTCAGGGTCGTTTTGGAATAGCGATCGCCCAAGCCACGAACATAAACATACTTACCGCCTTCGATGGAAACCCCCGTTACCCTTCGGGCAGCTTCTACAGCAGTGTTATCGCCTGTTAGCCTTATTTTTTCAGAAGAGATACCATCCAAAATGGAGGCAGATTGTTTTTTGATGGTGTTTAAAGCTGCTTCCGTAGTACGAATCACTTCGGCCGAAACCACCACCTCTCCCAGTTCAAGGGTACTTTCCTTCATCCTAAGATTATCGAGAAGGGTTATTTCACCGGCTTTCACCTGTACATCCCCAACTGTTAAAGTCTGAAAAGAAATATAGGATATTTGGAGGTCGTAACTTCCCTCCGCCACATCCAACGTAAACTGGCCATCAAGGTCGGAAGCAGTACCGGTAGTAGTTCCTTTTACCAAAACAGCCACTCCTACAAGGGTTTCACCCGTTTTATCATCCACAATTGTCCCTCTGATTTTTCCATTTTGTGCTACAGAAAGCAGGGTAATAAATGAAAAAAATATACTAAATAAATACCTCATCTTATTGAAAAATTATTTGTCTGTCCGAAACAAAAGAAACAGACCTGCACAGGTGAATGCAAGTCTGTTTTTGTAAACTAAATTATTATGCGTTTTGTAACAGGTGACTGAATGTATCAACGTTTTAACTCTTGTTTTTTAAAATTTGCCTGCTTTTGAAGCCCAGGTCCATCCAAAAACCGATGTGTCAGCGCCCACGGTGGGCGAACTCACGGCACTTACACCTGTAGGAACATCCCCATTAACATGGCCCGCCAAATCTTCTTCAGTCACATCCAGTTCAATCCCTTCAAATGTAACCCCGGCAGCTGTAACCCGGTTAATCTGTTGCCCTTCTGAAATACCGGTGAAAAACAGGTTCTTCAACCCAACGATTGAATTGTCATCCACATTGATCAGATCCTGTGAAATACGGGTACCTTCCGAAGCGATAATTGTTCCGTTTTGAATGATGTGTCCGGCCTCCATGGAACCTTCCGGGCCATCCAGTTCAAAACAATGCCCGGCCGGGGTAACAACAATAAAATTAGTGAGGGTACCACCCCATGACTGGTCGGTATCTACACCATCGTCACCCACGTTCCACGACACCAGGTTTTTAACATTCACAGTTCCTCCAAAAAACTCGATGCCATCGTCCTGGTTAGCAACAATCTCAATATTTTCAATAACGGTTCCCGAACCAACGCCTCCAAGAGTCAGGCCGTTGATTTCATTCCCGGCGCCGATATTGGTGCCCCCGTGGCGAATGGAGATATATTTCAAAATACCTGAATTGTCTTCCGCCTCATTTCCTCCATAAAGCCCGTTTTGATCCGAAGTTGGAATTCCTTCTATTTGGGTTTCACTTACATCACCCGATTCGTTCGATGCAGAGATGGGCGCTTTCCCCAACAGGATAACTCCTCCCCAAAGGCCGTTGATATCTGCATCGAGATTAGGGCTCTCAAAGTTTCCGGCTGTAATATCTTCCGGCTGGATTTCATCGGCCACCGATGTGAAAATAATAGGTTTTTCTGCCGTACCTTCTGCAACCAATTTCCCTCCACGTGCGATAAGCAGCGCCGTTGAATTGGCCTGTGTACCTGCTTCTCCTTTAATAATGGTACCTGGTTCAATGGTCAGGGTAACCCCGTCCAACACTGTAATCCTTCCGCCCAAAACATAAACTTTACCGGAAGTCCAGGTAGTATTCTCCGTAATATTACTGGTAATCTTCTCCGAATCCTCGTCCGGAATTAACTGAGTGTCATCCTCTTCACATGCTGTAAACAGCAATCCCAAAAGCAAGGTTAAATGAAACAATAAATTGATCTTCTTCATAACAGAATTTTTTTGTGATTTAAATTCGGGGCAAATGTAACCTGTGCATATTACAGAAATATTACAGGCGAATTAATAAACAATTACTTTCGCTTTATTGCCATTACCGGGCTTTTTTATGGTCTCTGACAGAACTTGCCGTCAACATTATATTCCTGTTTATCAAACCTTTTTTCGAAATTACCTCATTACAGAAGTAATGTTATTATCATAGAAAAAATCAATCCCAGGTGGCACAACTACTGTTTCGAATTGAAAAATACATTCACAGATAACAAGGCAGATACAGACGCTGAAGTATAAAACATTTTAAAATACATTTCGTACTTCCATTACGTCCTTTTCGAATTAGTATCAGTTTGTACCATAAGGAAAACGTAGTTATCATAATCTATTAAATTTCAATTAAAAAAAACTTCCTGAAATTTTACAGAATGGTTTTTTTCTAATTTCGCCGTTTTTCAATTAAGATAAAATGAACAGAATAGTATTGATTATCGGAATGGTAGCGCTCGCTCTTTCCGGGTTAAAGGCCCAGGAGATAAGAGAAATCGAAGGTCTTTTTTACAAAGACAATCACCCGTATACTGGTTCTTATACCACTCATTTTGAAAACGGGCAGGTTAAAATGGAACTGACCGTAAAAAATGGGAAAAAGCACGGGAAAGTAAAAATTTGGTTTGAGAATGGACAACTGAATGAGATCCGTTCTTACAAAAACAATCAAATGCACGGAAAGTGGGAGATGTATAATGCCAATAATGTAAAGGTTTCGGTTGCCCGTTACAAAAAGGGCCAAAAACATGGAAAGTGGCTTATTTGGGGCGACGAGGGAAACCTGATGTACGAACTGCATTACCGGAATGGTAAAAAAAGCGGAACCTGGAAAAACTATGGAAAAAACGGAGAGGTTACCAGCACCAGAGAATACCGCGAATAAATGTAACGAAAGTGTAATATTTCTGTAACTGCCATTTAACAGCAGCGCCTTACTTTTACACTGAGAAAACCATTTAATTTTTTGAAAGATGAAACGAATAATGTTCGGTATTATAGCTGTAGTATTTGCATTGACAGTTACAGCAAAAGAAAAAGAAACGAAAACAGGAAATGACTCAGACAACACAGCCACAGTGGCACTTTCAGGCACTGTTTATGATAGTGACTCCGGAGAACTTTTGGTAGGGGTTGAAGTAAAAATTGACGGCACCGACACAAAAACCTACACCGATTTCGACGGAAATTTTTCGTTTGAAAACATCAAACCTGGTGAATACAAACTGGTAGCCAATTATATTTCGTATAAAAAAAGCGCCGAAACCCTGCATGTGGATGCCAGCAAAAACCAGGTAAATATTAAGCTGGAAAATTCGAATTAGTTGCTCAACATTCCCTTCCCAAAATAGCCCCTGCCGGATTTGGCCAGACCAAATTCAGCAGGGCTTTTTCTTTCTGTGTCAACCGAATTCAGAAGAAGACACTCTCAATATTATATGATACCCTCCATTCAAAAAAAATCAATATTTAAACACCTTTCCACCGGCCATAACCTGTTTTGATTTTTCGTCGAATGTAGCACGTTGCCCGGTACGCAAGGCAGCTGTTACCATAATATTGGCAATGGAATGGCTGTAGCCGGCCTCAACCGGAGCATTGGTTTTCGGGTCGCCTTTACGCACGCACTCCATCCAGTTTTTCATGTGCGCATTGGTTAGCGGGTCGGAACCGGTATTGGCGCCTGTTTCAGCTTTAATCTGAGGCAGTTCAAAGTCTTCCAGCAGGAAAGGTTCCATACCCATGGCACTGGCGTAGCGTTCGGTTAATCCGCCGTCACTGTTTACCTTGTTCGTGGCCAAATCAAGTTTGCCCCCGTTGGAGAAGTACCACTCCTTCGTTCCACCCGAAGAGTTGTTCTGGCGGGAAGAATAAATGACCTGAAACCCTTCATCCGGGTTGTCCTGCGGGCCATAATCGAAAACAGCAGTCATGGTATCAAAATTGGTACGACCATCTTTCCACATGTAAATACCCCCGTTGGCTACGGCCGAACGTGGGTGCGGCAAATGCGAAAACCAGTGCACCGTATCTATCTGGTGGGCCATCCACTGTCCCGGTATTCCCGACGAGTAGGGCCAAAACAGGCGATACTCCAAATACTTACGCGGATCCCACGGCTCGTACGGACGGTTCATCAGGTAACGTTTCCAGTCGGTATCCGACTCTTTAATCTGGGAAGTAAGATGCGGCAAACGCCACCTCCCCGGCTGATTTACATTCCAGGTCATTTCTACGTCCAGAATTTTTCCAAATTTACCTGACCGGATGTAGTCGTGGGCAGCGTGGTAGTTAGGGCCACTGCGCCGTTGTGAACCTATTGTTATCACTTTCCCGGTTTCTTTCACTGCTTTCAACCCCTCGTTGGCATCGTCCATGGTTTCGGCAAACGGCTTCTCGCAATATACATCGGCACCGGCACGTACTGCTTCTGCCGTGAGCAAAGCATGCTGAAAATCAGCTGTACTTAAAATAACGGCATCGGGCTTTTGTCCCCAAAGCTCATCGGTGTTTCGGGCCGTATCAATCTCCCTGCCAGTGGTTTCTTTATGCCAGGCCTGTCCCTCATCGCGACGACGATTCCAAATGTCACAAACCGTAAAAAACTCGAAATTCATTTCATCCGCGTATTTCAGGAAAGCTTTACCCAAAGATCCCTTAAAACGGTTGGAAAAGCCCAGGATCCCTACCCGGATTTTGTCGTTCGCCCCCAGAATATTCCCATAACTCCTGGCCGACATCCCCATGCCGCCAATGGTAATCCCGGCAGCCCCCAGGGCTGATTTTTTAATAAATGTTCGCCTTGAATTATTCATCTTCTTTTATTTTAAGGTTACTAACTGTTTCTTTATCACTTCCATAGCAACCGGTGCCTGTATCTCCAGATCTCCCCATTTACATTCGATGGACATTTTTCCCTTGTACCCCCCATTTTTCAATGCAGCAAAATAGGCCGTAAAATCCTCATTATGTGTTCCCGGCGCAGCTCTTCCCTCTTTTTCGGCAATATGGGTATGATGAAGCAAGTGACCATATTTTTCAATGCTTCCCGGCCCTTCACCGTCCATCAGCATGTGATAAATATCGGCCAGAAGGCGAAAGTTCGGGTGGTTGACTTCTTCCACAATTTTACCGCCTTCCTCTACTGAATTAACAAAGTTACACTCTTTTGTATTGAGCGGTTCCAGCACCACCACAACATTGTACCTGGCAGCAATTGGAGCCATCTGGCTGCACAAATCAATGAACTGGCGACGGGCATCCTCGCGCGAAAAGCCTTCGGGGATGCCGCGCGAACCACCGCTCCCAAAAACTATATATTCCACCCCGGCCAACTGTGCCCTGCGAAAAGCCGTTTCCATATACTCAAGCATCTCAGGATGAACCGCATCGGGGCCAACACTCTTTAAACTCCCCGGGATAAAACTGTTGCAGGCTTTTACAGGGATGGCTGCATTTTGAGCTTTCTGAAGGGCCTCCTGAAATTCAGCCTCACTTTTGGCCGGCATTAAAAAGCGGCCCACACTCTCTTCTATGTAAGAATACCCGTGTGTGGCCAGCATTTCAGCATTGGAAACGCTGATACAAACTCCAATTTCAGTTAAAAAAACATCTTCTGTTTTTGTTGCACAACTGACTGTTAAACACACCAACAACATATAAGTACTTGTTTTAATATACTTTATCATTATATAAATTATTACTTCAAAAAATCTGGCAATAGAAATTTAGAAAAGAAGATTCATCCTTCTTATAAACCGCTCATTCAACTCTTTACGCACAAAACCAACAAATGTAAAATGAACAAAACAAGCTCAGGCTGAACGAATATCTCAAGTGTAAAATCACATTCGTTCTGCATAGAAAATAAAACACCCTGAATTAATTTCCAGGTCAGTTAGCTGAAAATACTCACTACTCTATGGAAATAATCCTGTTGAAAAAAATCGACTTTTCAGCATAGAACACCCAGGTACTACCTCAAAAGTGTACTAGCCTAAATGATAAAAAGATTTCAAATTTTAATCCGCTACATTTATTATCTGCAAGGAACACAAAGCCAGCTTATTTACTGTAAATTCAAATAATCCATAATAGCTTTGTTCCCTTTCAGTGCGTCGGCAGGCATTGGATTATCGCTGGTATACACTTTTAATTGTTCCTCGGGCAGAATGGTAACAAAGTCTTCATTCACCGATGGAGTCCAACTTACTGCTCCCGTATTCAGCTTAAGATGATAGGCAAAAAAATTGTACATCACCGAACGTTTTGAATAGCCGTAATCATGTTTTTCTGCCGGAAGGTGAACATTCTCTACTTTGTGTTCTGCATCATAAAGTGTATAGACTTTTTGAATATAAGGATATTCAATCCTTGGCGTATTCCTTGTCCAGTCGTTTCCGTTCGAAATAAGCAGCATAGGCCTTGGAGCGCAAAGGGCCGCAATTTCAACATTATTTGTTTGATGGTTTTTGCTTTTATGAATTGGCATACCGCTTTCACATACACAACCTCCGAAAAAATGGGCTGAGACCTGAACACATGGCACCGAAACCTTTATCCTTTCGTCAATGGCTGCAAGAATAAATGTCTGTGTACCACCTCCGGAACCGCCGGTTATTCCAGTCCTTTCCGGATCAACATCCGAACGCGACAATAAATACTCGAGCACCCGTTTGCTATTCCATGTTTGAAGGAGCAATGCAATTGGAATATTATGGGAATCCACCTGATGTGAATCCCCGTGACCCACCATATCATAAGCAAATACAATAGCTCCCATTCGGGCGAGTACTGCGCAACGTTTTTGCACATAGTGGGTCAAACGCTTATCTTTTAGGTGCCCGTGAGGAGAAAGAACGGCGGCATTCTTTTCTTTTGCATTTACAGGCCGGTAAAGATTTCCTGTGATGTAAAACCCGGGAAAACTTTCAATCCGAATATTCTCCACAATATATCCGTCAAACTTCCGGGTGTTGGTAATCTGAGCATTGAAGTTGCCTTCTATCTTTGGCATCTGATCCAGCTTCATCCCTTTAATGATGCCCTCTTTAATGGTAGCGGCCCGCTGCTCCCACGATTCAAGATTGTTCCATTCAGCAGCAAATTCTTTCATTTTCAGGTTGGCTTCGTCTTCTGTCCAGTGACGGCCGACACATAGCATGTTATCCTGGGCAACAGAATGAACGGTGAATAGTGTAGCCATAAGAACTACATACAGTTTAGACAAAAATATTTGTTTCATTTTTTTTATTTTGAAGTTATCAAAATTTAATTTCTTGTAATACAATCAATTATTGTATATTTTCAAATAATCCATCACTGCCTGATCTCCCATTAAAGCATTCGATGGCATTGGATGGTTTTTGTCAAATACTCTTAACTCGGGAGATAATATTTTTACAAAGTCTTCTTTGTACCCGTTATTGTAAGGAATATTCCTGTTATTAAGCTTTAAGTGGTGTGCAAAAAAATTGTAAACTGCCACCCTCTTGCTATACCCATAATCATGTATTTCCGTAGCCAAATGAACATTCTCAACTTTATGCTCTGCATTGTAAAGCGCATAAACTCTCTTTACGTACGGATATTCAATTATTGGTGTATTCCGTGTCCAATCTTCTCCATTCGACACTAACAAAAGAGGCCTTGGAGCACAAAGGGCAGCTATTTCCACATTATTGGTTTGAAATCCATTATATCTGTGTACAGGCATTCCACTTTCGCAAATACAACCACCAAAAAAATGGGCAGAAACCTGCACAACAGGTGCCGAGACCTTTATCCTGTCGTCAATGGCCGTTAACAAAAAAGTTTGTGTTCCACCACCTGAGGCGCCACTCATACCAATCCTTTCCGGATCCACATCCGGCCTTGACAATAAATAATCGAGTACTCTTTTGCTATTCCAGGTTTGAAGAGTCATCGCTATGGGAATCTCGTGATCTACCTGAACTGATTCTCCAAAACCAACCATGTCGTAAGCAAAAACGATTGCTCCCATTCGGGCAAGTGTTGCACAGCGGATTTGTGTATCTTTCCGCAACCTGCTATCTTTCAAATGACCGTGAGGAGCAAGGATGGCCGCGTATTTGTCTCTTTTAGTTACAGGAGTGTAAAGATTCCCCGTGATGTAGAATCCCGGGAAACTTTCTATAGTAATATTTTCGACTATGTACCCATCCATGTGTTTGGCATTTCTGACGACAACATTGAAATTTTCCTCAATCTTTGGCATCTGGCCTAGCTCCATCCCCTTAATGATACCTTCCTTAATTTTGTTTGCCCGTGTTTCCCATGATTCAAGATCATTCCACTGCTGTGCAAACTCTTTCATTTTGAGATTGGCTTCGTCTTCTGTCCAATGATGGCCAACACACAATTCTTTTTTTTGCCCCATGGAATCATTAAGCATTGCAAAGAAGACACAAGCCAACCATACATATTTTAAGCTTTTCATAACAAATATGATTTTGGGAAAGTAACCTGGGAGTATAACTCCCAGGTTACTTTTAATCGTATGCCGGAATAATTGCCAACATACAATCAGATAAAAAATTAATAATGTGGATTTTGCTGAAGCTGAGGTGCCTTGTTGATCTCATCGGTTGCAATGGGCCACCAATACATTTTTGCACTAAAATTATTATCCGCCTGTACCCCAAATATCTTTTTCCATTTGGTGGTAGTCACACCATCTTCTTTTAGCTCAACAATATCTACCCCATACAATTTTTCGGCATACACATCTTCAATTATTTTCCACCTTCTTATGTCATACCATCTGAGTTCTTCACAGAATAGCTCAATCTTTCTCTCGTAGCGCAAAGCTTCCACAATATCTCCGGTAAAATCAGGAAGACCGGATCTGTTTCGTATCATATTAATATATATTGCAGCCTCCTCTTCTTCTTCCAATTCCAACAGCGCTTCAGCGTAGTTGAGTATTACTTCGGCATAGCGGATATTTATATGAATATTCTTATTGGCTTCGTACCTGCCAACAATAGCATCGTCCATAAATTTTTTGGTAAGGTAGCCACTATAGCCTCCGTTCCAACTTTGAATCGGTCCCTGGCGTGTATCCAGACCAAATCTTTCGCTTACAACTTGTCCTCCCACTTTTTCTACCCTTGTTCTCCTGTCATATATTCCAACCGGATCAATATCTGCTAAATCAGAGAAACGTGGTTGCCATAAAGCACTGTCATAAAGAACAGTTCCATAAAAACGGGGTTCTCTGTAGTAGTATGGATTCTTGTTTGTGAATTGGGAGGATGTATTTATATACTCCCCCTCTTCATTGATTTCAAAGTGATCAAAAAAGTCAGATCCATCGTTCATTTGATACCCATCAACAAAATTCCCTGAGGGTTCCTGATTCCCGTAATTATAGGTGCCGTTAGGGCCTTGCATTCTATTAGTATATATTTTTCTCCCTACATCCTGCCTGTTCATTTTCCCCCAAATAACCTCATTACTTGAAAGATCGTATGCCTTGAAAAAGTTAAAATAATTTTGTGCTACTGCATCCAAATCAGGAGCCCCAAAATCTTCCAAATTACAGGTTCCCAAGTCAATTACATCTTTTGCTGCATCTCTTGCGGCAGTCCATAAAGCTACTCTGTTGGGATTACTGTAACCAACCAGTTCGTTTTCCGCATTTCCATCAGCAGTAAGGTCGCTCGCAGCAAACAACAAAAGCCTTGATTTATATGCTAAAGCAGCCTCCTTTGTTGCTCTTCCCATTTCCATTCCACTCTTAAGTTTTAAAAGTGACGCGGCTTCATCATAGTCTTTAACAATGAAGTTAACGGTTTCTTCAAAGGTGCTCCTTTTGATGTCCAGAAAATTATCTCCCAATGAAGTAGGTGAGTTTAAAACAGGAACACCACCATAGTCCATACATAACCGGGTGTAAAAATAAGCTCTTAAAAAAAGCGCTTCCCCTTTCAGAACATCTGTCTGAACTTTTATCGCTGCTTTTTCCGTGTCAGGATACCCCTCAGAAACCTGATCTATTTTTTCAAGAAAAATATTTAATTGCTGAATCTGTTTGTACCGCTTCCAGATTCCCGTGGCAAAATCAGTACCCTGGTTGTCAGCGCTTATGGCTCCGGTGTTATATACCGGTGATTGACCTCCCTTGTACATAATAACTTCGCATCCAAAAATTGAATTGCTATTATAGGCATGTCCCCTAAAACTCCTGCCATAATCCACATTATTATACACATTGTTTAAATAGGCCTCAACAAGATTTACATCAGACCAAACAATTGGATCTGAATACCTGTTAATAGGATCTTTATCTAAAATGGTTTCTTCGCACCCAAGCGTCGAAAGCAACACATAACTAAAAAATATAATATTTCGAATTATTCTTTTCATGATATTTCACATTTAGTTAAAAAGATTGAATTAAAAAGTTATTTGAGCACCCAAAGAATACACTTTCATGAGTGGATAACTTGTAACATTGCTTACTTCCGGGTCCATTATTTCATTGCCTGAATATACCAACCATAGATTTTGCCCTGAAAAATATACATTGAAGTCTTTCACAACTTTTGTATATCCTAATACACTTTGCGGAATAGTATACTTTAATTGTAAATTTTTGAGCCGCAAGAAGGAAATAGGCATATAATCGAAATCTGTTATATAATCCTGCCTCCAGTATTCTTCAATCCTTTCAAACGCACGCGGTTTCGACGCATTTGTATTCTCAGGAGTCCATCTGTCTTCTGATGCCCATTGCAAATAATTTCCTCCGGTACCCTGTATCTCATAATACGCCCGCCTCATACCACGGGCCGCCCCATGGAACAATCCGGTAAGTTCAAAGTTTCTATAGTTTAGATTAAATGAAAGTCCATAGTTGATTTCAGGAGTTGTAGTAAGCGGAAACAGTTGACGATCATCGTTCGTAATTTTACCATCTTTGTCATAATCTTCAATAATAATGTCACCTGGCCGTGCTCCCTGCAGATGGGGTAAAGAGTTTACATGCTCCTCATCCCTGAAAATACCCAATGATCTGTACAGTAACAATGCATTTTGGGGAAGGCCCGTTCTTTCCTGCCATGCTACATTACGCTCTGGCTCATCATATTCAACAATTTTATTTCGGGCAAAAGAGAAGTTTCCATTGACTTTATAGGTAAAATCACCTTCCGTTTTGCTATAGCCCAATACCAGTTCTATTCCTTTACTGTCCACAATCCCAAAATTTTCATCAGGAAGTTCAAGTCCGGTAAATTGTGGGACGGAAGCATTTCTTGTAATTAAAATATTGTTTCTTCTTTCGTAGAATAAATCGGTATCAAAATTTATCCGGCTATCCCAAAGCATGGATTCCCAACCAATGTTAAACATGTTTGCTACCTCCCAGGTAATATGCGGATTAGGAGTATTTGCCTGTGCTAAGCCAAGATTGTAATCCTGGCTATTTCCCAAAACATATCCGCCACTAAACTGGTAACTCGACAGATATTGGTAGGCAGGAACGGCATCATTACCCATTTGCCCCCAGGAAGCCTTAAACTTTAAATAATCAATAAACCCAAAACTATCTTCCCACCATTCGTAGTTCGAAGGTCTCCATCCAAGGAGTACTGACGGGAAGTTCCCCCAGCGTCCGGCTTCTTTCGAGAACCGCAGTGAACCATCCCTCCTGAAGCTGAACTGGAACATATAGGTTTCTTTATAATTGTAACTTGCCCTGCCGAAAAAGTTCATTCTGGCATCATGATCCACTGATTCGCCATTTGACTTTTCTGCATCGCCACCGGCAAAAAGATACGGGAGTTTATCGGAAAGGAAATACCTGCGAAAAGCATCAAAGCTCTGATAATAATACTCAAAACTCTCATATGACACAAACGCACTTAAATTATGATCATCTGAAAACGAACGAGTATAATCAATTTTTAAGTTGGTCGTTCTGGAGTCAGATCGTGTGGAATAATTTGTTAGCCTTGGCTCTGAATATCCATAAGATGAAGCAAGTAAAAAATCGGAGCCATCTTCTTTACCTGTATTCCCGGCTGCCAAATAGGCATCTTTGTTGAAACTATAAAGAGTCCAGGGTTTCTGGAATAACTTCCTTTGCTGAAAATATACATCGTAAGCAAAATACCCGGACAAAGACAATCCCTCAACTCCCGGAATTATAAATTGCGCAGACAGCATATTATTGCTTCTGTAACGCTGATCATCATCAAATCCTGTTTCAGCGGAAGCTGATACCATAGGCTGATCACCCCTTTCAATATCAGGCCCGGGCAAACCGTTAGGGAACAATGCATGCGATGTAGGATACATCCTTATAAGGGAAGTAAAATTGGAACCGGCAGATTTGGTTCCATACATTTTATCTTCTCTTGCACCAGCGATATCAATCCCCAAGCTTATGTATTCATTGATTTTAATGTTTAAAGCTGCTTTCAGGTTATATCTGTTATACGAGGTATTATTGTTTTTATATATACCATCATCAAGCTGATAACCAAAAGAGGTATAATAATTTATACTCTTTGCCCCTCCGGCTACGGAAAAGGAGTGGTGACGGGTGGAACTATATCTTCTGAGAGCCGAATCAAACCAATTGGTGTTTGGATGCGTCCAGGGATACTCACCGGATGCATATTTTACTATGTCTTCCTCCGAAAATCTCATATTGGCTTCCTCAACACCCCTGTATGACTGGTTTTCGCGAATCATCGTTGCATAAGTTGCAGCGTCAGTCATTTCAGGAAGCATTGTTGGCGTAAGAAAACCTTCCGAAAACCGGTATGTAAATGTAGGTGCCTTGTTAAAGTCTCCCCGTTTTGTTGTAACCAAAATAACACCGTTTGCTGCCCTGGCTCCGTAAATACCGGCTGCTGCATCTTTCAGAACGGTAATACTCTCAATATCTTCGGGGTGCAACGAGTTAAGATCGCGACCGGGAATACCGTCAACTACAATCAACGGCGCATTATTCCCTAATGTTGAATTCCCCCTTATTCTAATTGAAGGCGCATCATTCCCCGGTTCACCAGAAGACTGCATAATGGTTGCTCCGGGCATACGCCCTGTTAATGCATTGGCTATTCTGCCTACAGGTGCTGCTGTTAGCTCATCGTTATTAACGGTTGTTACAGAACCTATTACATTTACTTTTTTCTGGGTTCCATAACCAATGGCAACAACTTCTTCCAACCCGAAGGTTTCTTCTTCCATGGATATATTGATCAATGTTTGGTTTCCAACCTCCACCTCCTGCATCCGCATACCCACAAACGAAAACTGCAATGTGGCGTTTGCCGGAATATTGAAAAGGGAATACTCTCCTTCTGCATTGGTAACAGTTCCCTGCGTGGTACCTTTCACAACTACTGTTACTCCCGGTAATGGCTCGCCACCACTGTCAGTAACTTTCCCTGAAACGGAATGTTGCTGCTGCTGCTGTTGTACAAAAAAACCTTCCCTGATACGCCTCTTCTCTTCACCTTTTAGAATGATATAGCGGTCAAAAATCTCATACGAAATGCCGGAATCACTGAATAATTTTTCCAGCACTTCTTCAATATTTGAATCTTCTACTGCTACTGTCACTTTTTGCGACAAGTCCAAGCTACCGCTATCATAAAAAAAATGAAATTCGGATGTCTTCTCAATCTCCTCAAAAAGAACCGAAAGGGGGGTGTTTTTCAGGTTTAGCGTCAACTTCTTCGTTTGCGAATAGGTTTCGGCCGAAACCTGAAGCAATGCAAATGTTATAAGTAAACATGTCAGCTTCATCGTTCTAATTAATTTAGTTACAGGGGGGTTTTCTCCTACCCCCTTAAAAAATCTAATTTTTTTCATACTTTTGAAACTTTGAAGTTAGATAATAAAGCCACTAGGCTTGTTATTGATTTAAAAGAAGAGGAAACACGGTAATGTTTCCCTGTTAAGCGGGAATTGCTAGCGGCATTTCCCGCTTTTTCACAGTTTAAGTTAATTCATAGGCAAATCGTTTTAGTTTACATGTTTTATATATATTTTATCCTTCTCAATGGAGTAATCAAACGGAACCCTTGATGCCCGTTTGAAGGTTTCTATTATTGTATAAATATTGGAATCGATGTGGAAGGCCCCGGTAAAAGAGTTGTGCCCTATATGACTATCCTCGAAAACAATTTTCACACTGTAAATCCGCTCAATTTTTCTGGCAAGGCTTTCAAACGACTCGTCCCTAAATTCATACACACCCTTCTGCCAGTATTTAAAAAACCCATCCGGGATCTTCAGGTTATTTTTCAGATTACCGGATTTTTTGTCCAGTACTAATCCATGAAGCGGTTTCAAGGAATATGATTCATAGTTTCCCGATTGATCTTTGACATCCATCTGAACTTTCCCCGAGACCAGATCCACCCGGACCATATCATCATCGGGGTATGCAACAACTGAAAATTCGGTTCCCAAAACCTTCACCCGGTGCTCTCCAACATTCACAAAAAAAGGTTTTTCCTTATTATGGGCCACGGTAAAAAAAGCCTCTCCGGTCAATGTCACATCCCTTGTTTTTCCGGTAAAGTTTTCGGGGTAGCTGATTTTGGAACCATTTGTCAGCCATGCTTTACTGCCATCGGGCAGAACAATTAAACTCCGGTTGCCATAGGGTACCGAAATTTCATTCATGGAAACGACCTGGTTTCCCGTTGATGAGACAACAGAGTTCAGGACATACCCACTCATTATGGCAAAAATAATTATGGCGGCATATTTCATTACCTGGCGAAAATCGAACTGCCTGCGGGGCATTTTCATTTTTCTTTTGACCGCTTCGAAGTCTTCTGCGATAAATTTCTCACTCATCTCCCTGCCCTGCTGAAGCAATGCCCAGGCATTTTTGTAACGAATATATTCATCCCGGTTTGCCTCCGACTCACGAATCCAGGAAATGAGCTCTTCGGAACGATACAAAGGCTCATTGTTTATTATTTTTTCTATAATTTCTTTCTGTTCCATTTATCTCTTTCTGTTATATAGAATGATTGAAAATCAAAATACCCTACGCCGGAAAATCACTTTTTTTGAAAAATGTTTTATTTCATCCCGGACATGCCTTGATATCAGTCAAAAACCAAAATTCATACTGCGCCCCTTTGGTTGTTTTTGGGTACACAACCAACAAAAATTCCGTTACGCAACATGAAATTGTTACAGTAAAGCTCAACTGCAGGCGCGTATTTACCGTAAAAAATAATTTCAACAGGGGAATAACCGGGGGTATAAGTACTTGAATCTTGTTTGTAAATACTCTTTCAGAAAATGACGTACATTCTTTTCGATACTTCAATAGTATAGCGAACCTACATCGAATGTATAATGTATCCTATATTTTTCCGGAACTTGTGCTGCATTATCATTTTCATCTTTTGCTTTTTTGAGTCTATAAATACCTTAAGAACCACGCCAAAAGAGGAAGAAAGTCCTTAAGGGCTACCCTGAATACTTTGAGTGCTTTGCTTATCTGTGCCTCCACCGCTTTAACGGAGATATTCAGTTCTTCCGCAACTTCATGGTTTTTTTTGCCCTCCATACGACTCAGAATAAACACCTCGCGACAACGGGGCGGAAGTTTCGCAAGTGTTGTTTCTATCCTGCTTTCTATCTCCTGAAAGGCCATCTCCGACGTATCCAGTTGTTCCAAAGCCGACTGATAAACCTGATTTTGCATCCTGATTCCCGCCTCCGTTTCAAAGCCCTTTTTTATTTTCTCATGCCGGAGGTACATTAAACAGTTGTTTTTCACCACCGTATATAAATAACTTTGAAGCTGGGATTCGTTTAGAATTTCAGGATCCTTCTCCCAGAAAGTAACAAATGCATCCTGAACAATACCTTTGGCATCTTCATACGGAACATACTCTTTTGCAAAATACACCAACCGCGGATAATACAAACTGAACATCACCTCAAAAGCAGCTTCCTGCCTTTGGGTTAAAAGTCCGATTATCTCATTTGTCAGAATGTTCATTTAAAAGTCGGTTAGATTTGCAATTTTAACCAATTATGAACAATCCCGGACAGGATTTCGGGGAAAACTTTTAAAGAATTTGTCAGATATCCGGAGAGATGAAACCCGCTTTAGGGGAGTAACACCAGTAAAAACAAAGAGATATCCCTCTTCGGGCTGCCAGTAATTCTACAGCATCCCTCAGCAACCTGAGGAGGTCAGAGTTAATACACTAAGATAAATTTTTGTAATGATCTAATGACTTATAAATGCCGCCTCCATTCTCAAAAAACTCATTTCCTGTGGTAAATAACCCTTTATTAACGCCTACCCAGGGCTTATTCCTGTCAGGCAAATAGCTCATCATTTTTTCCCAGTTCCGGTAATTCTGATGTCCGTTACTTTCAAGCAGTCCCAGGTTATGAAGCCCCGGAAATGGTTTCAGCCGGGCGGCAATATTTTTGTTCCATTCAACCAAAACAGGATTCACAGTCAAATCCGCACAGAAACAAGGAACACTTTGGTCCGTAGCAGCTTTGGCAATTTTCATTGTCATGCTCAGTGTTTTTGCAATGGGTTTGAGCGCCACAGCCCGGTATCCCATTTGTATCCGTTTCTCCGTATCGACATCGGTATGGGCGCTTTCGTCGGCCGCAAGCCGCACAGGAATGTCGGTTACATCCGTTTCATGTTCTTCAGGAAAAGGCTCTTCGATAATTGCAATTTGCTCAAATGCACCTATCTTTTGGGCATGATCCAGAAATCGAAGGAAAGCCTCTTTCGTTTCATACCGTCCGTTTGCATCAAAGTAATAAGGGAGTTTGCCCGACTGGGTATGAGGTGTTCGTACATCTTTTAGCATCTCATGAAGTGCACTCAGGCGTTCGGTATCTTTTTGCAGCATCTCCTTTTGTGAACCCGGCTGCCCGATTTTAATCTTCATAAAAAAATAGCCATCATCAACCGTCTGTTTTAACTGGTCGGGTGTTGTACCATAAGAAATTAACGGAATGGCCGCAATTTTTTGGTGTTTTTCAGAAAAGGTCGACCGGTATTCAGCCGGAATCATCTGGTCGAAATTGGTAATTCCGTTTTCTTTTGCATACAGCAGCCAAAGAGCATTATCAACAGCCACAAGGGCATTTAAAACAAATGTTTTCCGAAGGTGAGCGTTGCCCGTCACTTTTTTGCCGTAAGCAACTACCTCATCCATAATGCTCTCCAACAATTCCACCGGATTAGTGTAGTACTGCCCTTTTATTATTTCCAAAGCCCTTTGGGTGATGGAATACATCATTGCGTTACCTTCTGTTTCGGTATGGTTCAAAAAAACGCTTTGATCAGACCACAATACACTCTGTGTTCCCAAACCAACCACGCTGTTGTTATCAGAACCGGTTAGCCGGGCTACCGTTTGCCACAATTCTGACAAGTATCCGCCTTTAAAACCGAAAGGCTGAATCAACGGCTCTTTTTCAACGGCAGAATTAGCGTCTGCAATATAAATTTTGCCTGGGGACTTTGGGCTGCAACTTTCCGGCAGAATATTGCACATTCCCAAAAGGCAGAGCATACCGGAGTCTTTTAAAAATTTACGTCGTTCCATTTGTTAAAAATTAGAACCAGGACGCAAGAATCAAAACACAAAAACGGAAACGTTAATCATTCGCCGTTGTGTTCAAATTCTTTAATCATGGCTATTCCATCAGTAAAAATCTAGTTTCGTTTTGTGCTGTAAATCCGTTTAGTTTTTGGGTAGCAGGAAAAAATAAATTTTCCCCATTGGCTAATGCCAATGGGGAAAATGTGATATTTATAATTTCCAGGGTTTCCTGTATTCATACGACAATAGCTCGTTTGCTTTGTCGCAGTTAGTAACCATTTCCTTTTCTGCGTCCCATTTAAGGGTTTGCTGCACATGCAAAGAAATGGTGGCCAAATGAGCCATATTAGTCGAAAGGTGTCCATCTTCGAGCGAAACCATAGGCATTTCCCGTGATTTAACACAATCGAGGAAATTCCGTACAATATTAGCTCCCGGATTAGCGTACGTGCCATCCGACAATTTTCCGTTGCCAGCGCTTTCCACTGCATACGTTTCGTCTGCCATCAACTTATCCCAGGTCTGAAACTGCCCTTTCGATGTGGAGACAATTTTATATCCATTGTTTCCCTCGGCATAGAGTGTTCCTTTAGTTCCCCGCATCTCAAGGAATCCCTGGCGGACCAGGCTGCCGGAACTGGCTTCTAACTGAGTAAAGGAAACAATGGCGCCGGAGGGAAATTCAAAAATTGTCTGCATGGTATCCGGAATGGTGCGGTCATCATCCACAACATATTTACCTCCCAGGGTAGTAATCGAAACCGGGGCTTTTTCATTTAACAACCACCGAATCAGGTCCAGCGAATGCACTCCGTTATTCAGAATCTGGTTGTCGTATTCTTCCCACCAACGGAACATATAGGGCGCAATATTGTATTGGTAAGGCCTGTATGGCTTTGGCCCCAGCCACATATCCCAGTCAAAATTTTGCGGCGGTCTTTCGGGCTTCATTTTCCCGATTCCGTTGGGAGCCATATTTGAAACATGGCTGCTTAAAGCAAAAGTTACTTTCCCGATTTTCCCTGCGGGAACTTCCTGTGCCAGCCTCTGGTATGTACCAGACCCACGGCGGTTTAAACAAACCCCTGCAATCTGATTACTCTTCTCCCAGGCTTTAATGATAGCCCTTCCTTCGTGAATACTTTTGGTTAGCGGTTTTTCCACAAGAACATCTTTCCCTGCCTCTATCGAATTAATGGTCTGAAGGGCATGCCAGTGATCCGGGGTGCCAATATAAACGGCATCAATGGTTTTGTCTTCCAGCAATTTACGATAGTCGGTATAGCGACCCACATCTTTGGAAAAATCCTCCCCCATTTGGGGAATCTGTCGCGGACGGGTTTCTATATACCGCGGATCAACCTGCGAACGGTTTCGGGTTATGTAAGGTTCGTAAACATCGCACAATGCTGCTACTTCGCAGTCCGACTCGTTCATAAACTCATGCATTACCTGTGTTCCCCGGTTTCCAACTCCGATAAAACCAACCCTGATTTTGTCATTAGCCCCCAATATCCGGGAATAACTCTTCGCACTTACCGATTTCGCACCAAGCGTAATACCGGCTGCAACCATACTTGTCTGAGATAAAAAAGCCCGGCGGGTAGTCTTTTTCTTATTTTCTTCCATAATTCAAATTTTATATCATTAAAAAATAAACCTTCTAAAATGTATTGATTCATAGCCCCCTTAAACCTCATTCGAGACTACTATTTCTATTCATTGGAATAACAAGATAATGATTATATGTAATATACTGTAACACTTTAACTTAACTGTAATCAACTCATAAAAACATCAAAACACGAAAAGGCACACACACCAGATTACTCGTAACCAGGATTTTGAATCAACTCCGAATTTTTATTCATTTCCGACCTCATAACAGGTAAAAAATAGGCTTTATTATCCCATGAGTAATCCTTGTGCAAAACAGGTGTAACAGTTGGCTCCGTTGCCGTTGTTTTATCCGGCAGAAGTTTATATACAACATCTACCCTGTACGAGGCCGTGTACACTTCCGGTCCGATAACCCATCTGCGCACATCAAAAAAGCGATGGCGCTCAACAGCCAACTCGATACGCCGTTCATTGCGATAACGTTCACGGAGTTCATCTCCTGATTCTGTAATGTCGGGCATCCCCGCTCTTTTCCTTATCATATTTATATAGATACGGGCTTCGGCATCCTCACCTAATTCAATACATGCTTCCGCATAATTCAGAAGTATTTCTGCATATCTAATCCAGCGGTAAGAAATATCCGGAATAAAGAACTGGGCATCTACTTCAGAATCCATCCATTTGCGGATATAATAACCTGTATAAGCTCCTTCAAAAGGAGAATAGGGACCTTTGCGGGTATCCAACCCCCAGTGTTCATACATTTCATTTGCCACAGGATCCCATTTTTCCCAACGACCTACTTGGATTTGACCCACCGGATCCAGGGGGTATTCACCCGAAGCGCGCTGTCTCCACTTGGCTCCTTCATAAAATATGGTAGCGTAAAAACGCGGATCACGGTTTTTGTAAGGATGAGCCGCATGTTCCGGATTGTTCCAGTCAAATTTTGTCCCATCCCTCATTTCATAATCCCTTACGAGATTGTCTAACGGAGCGTTACTTCCGCGCAGGTGATAGCCGTTAGGTCCGCTAAGATTTTGCCAACTCCGGTTCGCATCACGGTATGAAGTAGTTGTACGATACTCCATCAGAATATCTTCTTCGGTACTCTCCCGTTTCAAAAAATATTCTTCGAAATTAGCGGCAATCGAATCACCGGGCTCAGGGTTTGCTTTGTACAAACTATATATATTTAAATCCATTACATCTTTGGCAGCAGTCTTCGCCCTTCTCCAACGGGCTTCTCTATCACCTCCCACATAACCAATCAGTTCAGGATTAGCATATCCGGGAAATACTGTTGTATTATAAAGGTCGCTGGCAGCATACAAAAGAACCCTTGACTTAAGCGCAAGTGCAGCTCCTTTGGTTGCCCTTCCCATATTATCTCCGGAATGTTCGAGAGGCAATAAATCTGCCGCTTTTTCGCAATCCTCCACAATAAATTCAACACAGTCTTCATAACTGTTACGCGGAACCTGAAACTCACTTTCCAGATCATACGATTCTTTGATAATGGGAACGCCCCCAAACAAATTAACCAGGTTCCTGTAATAATGTGCCCGTAAAAAATATGCTTCTCCCAGCATCCTGTTTTTCATGGTTACTCCGTTTACCTCTTCTCCGTCAGGAAGCGACTTGGCTTTTTCAAGAAAAATATTCACTGCCCTGATTGCCTTATACTCATTGTTCCACGTAGGAAGATAACTCCACCCGGGAATAACATCCGGGGTAATCTGACAATTATTAAACCGTGTTTGGGCCACACCGTCTCTCCGCTCCAATTCATCTACAAGATTACCGATCGAAAATTTATTGAATGGATCGTCCCTGTATTTATAACATCCGTTGAGAACTGCTTCTGCCAGATGCAGGTCGCTCCAAACCGCTGCATCCGAATATTCATCCAGTGGCTTTAATTCCAGAATATCATGGTTACATCCCACCATCACAACCGATACAATAAGCCATATTATAAACAACTTCGTTTTCATTTTTCTACATTTTAAAAGTTAACTGTTACGCCTAGATTTATAACCCTGTGTGGTGGATAGTCCCAATAGCTGGAGGTTGATTCCGGGTCAAAGTCTGAAATATCAGGACACCATGTTAACAAATTTGAGCCGCTAACATACACGCGTAGCCCATTGGTACCGAGCTTGGTGTTCACTGATTGAGGCATATTATAACCTATTTCCATATTCTTCAGTCTCACGTAATCGGCACTTCTCAACCAATAAGTATTTCGTCCTTCGTTTGACCGCCAATATTCGCCCACATAACTAAACGACCTTGGTTTGTCGGCTTCAGGGTTATCTTCGGTCCAGCGCCCAACTGCATCTACCATATAATAGTTGCCGGCTTCTCCCGACTCTACATAATGGTATCTTATTTTTCCTGTAGCTCCCTGGAAAAGAACCGTTGCATAGAAATTACGGTAAGATAAATCGAAATTAAGGCCGCCAATAAACTTGGGAATTGCCCCTCTGTAGTCTCTCACCCGGTCCAGGCCGTCAATTTTTTTATCATCGTTAACATCTTCAAATATGATATCTCCGGGGCGCGCTCCTGTCCAGTGCGGATAAGAATTCACATGGTCCCAGTCCTTAAAAATCCCGATTGCCTGGTAATAAAGTTCAGACTGCATGGGATGTCCTTCCCTTTTCTGGTAGTCCGGAACCCCTGGTTCTTCGTCCCAGAAAGTAACTTTATCTTTCGTATATCCTCCATTAACCGTAACAAAATAATTGAAGTCCCTTATATTATTGCCGTATCCAATATTGAACTCACCTCCCTTGTTCACTACTTCCCCTATATTCTCCGGAGGAAGAGAAAACCCTGCCGAGGAAGGAATGGAAGCGTTTCGTTGTATTAAAATATTCGACCTGACATTATAAAAGTAATCTCCTTCTATGGATAATTTTCCCTTCATCAGTTTTGCTTCAAACCCAATATTGGTTTGGTTAGCGACCTCCCAGGTTATATTCTCATTTGGAATCCGGCTTTCATACAACGTTTTGTTTTTGTCATCTCCTCCGGTAGTAAAAATATTGTGTTCAAAGCCATTTAGCATCCAGTCATCACCAAATTCAAAGGTTGAAAGATACTGGAAGTTACCTATGCGGTCATTCCCTGTTTGTCCCCAAGACCCGCGAAACTTAAAAAAGTCAATAAAGTCCACACTATTTTTCCAAAAACCTTCCTCGCTCACTACCCAGCCGGCTGAAACTCCGGGAAAAAATCCCCAACGCTTGTCTTCCGGAAATATGTATGAGCCGTCGTACCTCCAAACAAACTCCAACAAGTATTTGGAAAGATAATCATAGTTGATACGACCAAAATAATTCATCCGGGCATACTCGCTGCTTGCTCCGGTATTATCTTTTTCCAAATCGCCACCCGCAAATAACTCAGGAATAGACTCTGAAAGAAAATACTTTCTTAATGCAGAGAAATACCCTGACTCTCCGACAGTAACTTCTGTTCCTACCAACACTTTAATCAAATGTTTTTCGTCCAGTTGTTTTTTGTAATTGACAAGAAAGTTACTGACAATACGCTGGCCATTATTCATTTCCTGGTCCAGTCTCGGTTCGCTTATTCCCCTTTTGGAAGAAGACAGTTTGGGCAACCCGTTTTCATCATAACTCTCTTTATCCCACACATAGAGATAATAGGGCACCTGCCATACTTTCTTGTTGGAAAAGTTCTTATCCACAGAAAAGTTTCCGGTCAACACTAAATCTTTAACCCAGGGTACCTGGAAATCCAGTTTTATATTGCTTTCAAAAACATAGTTCTTTCTTTTATCGTATCCGGGAATATCAGTCCCCATAAGCCCCGGGTGCCAATCTGATTCAACATCCGGTCCGGGGTATTCATCAAACCACCATGCAACATCCGTTGGTTTTCCCCTTGGAATAATCCGGAAAGCAACCCCACTGCTGTAAATAGGCAAATTCCTGTTCTCCTGGCGACCCGCAATATCAATAGCAAGGTTAAGATAATCGGACAACTTTGCATCGATATTACTCCGGAAATTAATTTGGCTGTAGCTGGTGCCACTTCGTTTATACGTGGCGTCCTGATACCTTCCTCCTAGAGAAGTGAAATATTTCAGTTTTTCTGTTCCTCCTCTCAAATTTATATTTGCATTGGTTTCCAACGAGAATGGTTTAAATACTTCATCAAACCAATCTGTATTGGGATGAGTATACGGAGACGATCCGTCTTTAAACTTCTGAATATCTTCTTCTGAAAACCTGGGGCTTTGTCCGGCATACATATCCACTTCATTCATCATGGTAGCGTAAAGCCACGACGGAGCCATGTCGGGAAGTACCGTAGGCGAAGCGAAGCCCTGATTAAATGTAACGCTTGTCTGTAATTTGTCCTCCACTCCGCGTTTTGTAGTTATCAGGATGACACCGTTTGCCGCACGGGAACCATAAATGGCAGCTGAAGCATCCTTAAGCACCGTAACGCTTTCGATATCCTGTGCGCTCAGGCGCGACATTCCCCGGTCCGGAACTCCATCAATAACAATAAGCGGGCTATTATTATTTAACGTGTTATTCCCACGTATTCTGATTGTTGGCTCATCGTCGCCGGGAATCCCCTTGTTCGACACAGTAACCAACCCGGGAACCCTACCGGTCAAAGAATTAGTAAAGTTTGTCGGTTGGGCAACTTCCAGTTTTTCTCCTTCTACTTTGCCGACTGCCCCTGTAATGGTAGCCTTTTTCTGTGAGGCATATCCAACCGCAACCACTTCTTCCAGTCCGATTGTCTCTTCCTGCATTTTGACATTAATGGTAGTTTGGCTTCCCACAACTATCTCCTGGGCCAACATTCCCACAAAAGAAAATACAAGAGTGGCATTTTCAGGAATATCTGTTAATAAGTATTCCCCTTCGAAATTGGTAACTGTACCCTGGGTTGTTCCTTTTAATATTACTGTTACTCCCGGAAGAGGCCGGCCATCGGAATCAGTCACTTTCCCTCCTATCTGCCTTGACTGTTGTGCCGGCTGCCTGTTGACCATCAGCATAATATTGGAACCCTCCATGGCATAAATAATGTCTGTGCTCCGAAAAATAGCTGAAAGAACTTCTGCCACAGCCTTGTCCTCTGCCATTACCGTAACCTTTCTTCCCAAATCGACTTCTCTCTTGTTATACACAAAAAGATAATCGGTTTGTTTTTCGATGGCACCCATCACCTGCTCAACGGTAACATCGGTCATTGCAAGTGTAATTTTTGATACCTGAGAGACTGCATTTGTTGCAAACACCCCCGATACAAACAGAGTCATCAATAAAATAGTTAGCTTCATTTTTCGGATTAGCTTAATTGATACGTCATCAAACTTTAATAAATAAATTTTCATACTTTTGTTCTTGATGGTTGATACAAAGATTGTTTTACGAGTCAGTCGCGTTTCGACCGTTTGCCGGTTGGCGTTGGAGCGCCCTCCGGCTTTTTCTTTTTAGTTCCTATTTCATTGGCAAAATCATTTAGTTAGACATACGCTGGTCTGGTTTTATTCGATGGTTATAACGTTGATTTTATCATCGATGGAGTAATCAAACCGGTTGCTCAACTGAAGTACTTTCAGGATATGTTCAATCCCGTCTTTTGTCCGGAATTTACCTGTGCAACGGTATTGAAGTATTTTATCATTCTTTACAATAATTTTCAGGTCGAAATAGCGTTCAAGCTTCCGGACCATTTCCGGGAAAGCCTCGTCATCAAAACTGATCAGGCCTTCTTTCCACATGAAATAACTTGCATGTTCAATAGGAGCGATTCTCAAACTGTTTTTCTCCATGAAAATTCTTTGTCCGGGTGTAATCAATCTCCCGTTTTTACCTCCCGCTCTAATCACTTCCACAGAACCGCTAAGGAGGGAAACCTCAAATTCCGGATTTTCAGTATAAGCAAGTACATTGAACTCGGTTCCCAACACTTTTATATCGTACTTTCCTGCTTTTACAACAAAAGGCTGCGATGCATTATGTGCTATATCAAAATAACCTTCCCCCTCCAGAGTAACCTCGCGGGTGCCGGATGAAAAAGTATTGGGAAAAGTAAACGTTGTATTGGCATTTAGCCACACTTTACTGCTATCGGACAAAGTAAGGAGCGCACGCTGCCCTGCCGGCACATAAAGAGTTTGGGTGGAGGCATGTTCGGAACCGGCCTTGTCAAAATAGCGGAACAGAATAAATGCCAGAACCAGGACGGCGGCCACTTTTAAAACTTCTGTCATTATCTTTTTGGAAGATTGCCATAATATCCGGGGGCTGTCCTTTTGATGATTTTGTTGGCTTTGGGGATCATACTGCCATATTGTTATATCATTCAGCTTACGCAATGCCAAAAACTCCTGCATATTCTCCACATCGGCATCCAGCCATTCCGTTATCTCCTCCTTTTCTTTTTCGGTAGCTTCCCCTGAAATATATCGCAACAACAATTTTTTATCCATTCGAATTATAAAAAACAGTTTAACTATCCGGCCATTTTGCCGCTGATATAATAATTACGATTGAGGAAAACGAATCCCTAGTCCGGAATTCGATTTTTTTTTTTCAGAATCCGTGTAAAATACAAAACCACAGGGGCAGATAATCTTTCAGTGCCACCCGGAGTTCGCCTACAGCACGGGAAATATGATATTCAATTCCCTTTACCGAAATACCAAGGTCTGCGGCAATCTCTTTGTAAGGTTTCCCTTCAAAACGACTCATCTCAAATACCTGGCGGGTTTTTTCAGGTAAAGATGAAAGGGTATCCCGAACAATTTGTTTTACTTCCGACGAAAATACCTCTTCCGGATTGCACGATTGCAAAGTAGAAATCCTGATTTCCAGTTCGCGGGTGAAATAATTGCTGATATGGCGGTGCGCATTGTGCTTCACCGCTTCATGTTTCAAATGATCGAGCGAAGCGTTTTTTAAGATAGTAAACAACAAAGGGGCAATCGGGCCTGTTTCCTCCTGTTTCATTTTTTCCCATATTTTTATCAGGGAATCCGAAACAATGTCTTCGGCAACCATATCGTCGTGAACATACGATTTGACAAACAGAAAAGACTTTCTGTAAAAGGAAGTATAAATTTCATTAAAATGGTCTGCCATAAAGCAAAACAAAGGTTAGGCTGTTGCAAACTTAAAAAAAATTAGACAGGAGCGAAATGGCATCTTTCATTATTCAGCAGCCCTATGCTTTTGACCTATTTATTCTCAGTGCATTATAAATATCCGGAGTTTTCTAAAACAGAAAATTGTCAACCTTTCAATTTACCTGTTGTTAAAATAGAATAACGTTGAGTTACTTTTTGGAGATCGGATTTTTGAAACGAACCATGAGAAAAAACGCTATACACACAGCAAAATTTCACCATGGCAGGTTCCCGGCCTGACTGCAAAGGACAGGCAGACATGCTTTATTTTAAACAAGTTAACAATTAGAACCATGAAAAACAGAATTTTGCATACCGCTCCTCTGAATACAGATATTGCGGCCTTTTTGCTCAGAATCATGCTGGGCGGATTATTATTTATGTATCACGGATGGATGAAAGTATCGACATTTGGTGAGATGTCCACACAATTTCCGGATCTGATAGGCATCGGGGGAAGGTTATCTCTAATCCTTGTCATATTCGCAGAATTCTTGTGCGGCATTTTAGTGACCCTGGGCTTTTTTACCCGGCTGACAGTAATTCCTATAATCGTTAATATGTCGGTGGCGTATTTTATAGCGCATGCAAACGATTCGTTTGCGGACAAAGAACTGGCATTCCTATTTTTGCTTCTGTCAATAGTTGTTTTTGTTCTGGGCAGCGGAAAATTTTCTATCGATAGCCTGCTTCAAAAAAAGCAAAAAAGAAAATACCGGTTTTAAGTTGTCCTGGGTCTCCTTCTGTTCGTGCAGGCAATTATTAACTTAATCCAAAGGGCATATCTGAAACTTGCCTAACTTAAATGTTAATCCCAAGAACAGCCCCTGCAAAACATCTTTACTTTTGCCGGTTAATTCCACATCGGAAGTGAAGCGATAACTCAAAGTAACGGCAGTCCGAAAAAAATTTGTCAGGTTAAACTCCAACTCCACTGCCGGCTCTGCAACAAAAAAGAAAGCATTCTCCGGAAAGTGAATGTCAAAGGGATCTTGCCACTGTCCCGGCCCGTAATTCCTCACGAGGCCGGTTCCACCCGCACCAAACAAAATCGGGAATGACAAATGTACTGGTTTCAACCCGTTAATAATTGGCTCAATAAAAATTCCGCCATAACCGCCCGCCAGCGAATACCAAACCGGGTCCTCAACAAACGGGTGATACCCATCAAGGTTGTTAAAAAATCCGTATCCTGCAACTCCAACTGCAGTAAAGTGGTTAAATATCAGCCCCATTCTACCACCCGTTACCAAAGCATCTTTTCCTTCCATTTGAGAATAGCCAATGGAATATGCCCCGTAAAATCCGCAACTTTTGAAAGTTGAAAAAAGGGTCTGAATTTCATTGTTTTTGATATCAACCTGGGCAAAATTCTGCATAGCTAACAGAATTGCAAGGATTAACATTGCGGTTCTTTTCATAACTGAATGAATTTTTAGAATTTAAAAAACGGTAATTTTTGATGTTCTCTCAGAATACCTGCCTTTTAGAGAAATAATATAGAATCCAGCTTTGGGAGGAGCAATTACTTCAGTTTTAACCTTAAAAACCGGCTCTTCCCAAATTATTTCCCCAGCCAGGTTATAGAGCGAGACAGACATGCCTTTCTCTATGTCAGGAATCTCTATATAAAATGGACTACCTCTTTTAACGGGATTAGGAAAAACCCGAACCGGTTGAATGGGTCTATCGGGGCGTTGAATATTTGTTACAAGGCTTTTATCGGTTGTGTAAATCCGTTCATCCAAATACTGAATCATAAAAATTCTACCCCCTTCATTTTCTACAAAATGCTGGGGCATATAAAATCCGGTCTCGGAAAGTCCCAGACCGAAATCAATTCTGTGCCAATCCCTCCCTTTTTCTTCTGAGAAATAAGCACCTCCTAACCAGACTGTTATAGAAGCATAAGAACTGTGCCAATTTCCGTTTTGGGCAAAGTGAATATTATTTAATGCCCGATCCATCCACCACGATACAGGTTGACCAACCTGAAACGGCAACCATGAAGTATTGGATCTTACATCCAGAATGCTTTTGCAAATATTTAATTCCACATAAAAATTGGAGCCAACACCTGAAAAGCTGAAATAGACGCTGTCGCTTGGAGAAATCGTCAACCCGGTGATTCTCCCAACTTTAATCGGACCTTTGATGGAATCCACCAACACAGGAATTTTTCCCCAAAGTCCACCATCATCTTCTGAAATAAACAGACCTCCACTTCCGTTTATATTATTGTCTGTAATAGCCAAATAGAGTCGATTGTTTTTATCAACCGCTATTCCCTCACACCCCCTGAAACTTCCAAGACCATTATTGCGCTCCATCCAACTTGCCCCCCCGGTTATCAGAGAAAAAGACACCATCTCCTTCCCCCCATTCTCCTGTTATAGAAAAAATACCTTCTGTTCGGTTTTCGACAAACTGTGTAACCGGGAAAACGGAATTCAGTGAAACCGAGTCCCAGGAGAGCCCAAAATCCTCTGAAGAATAGACCTTTCCCAAACCACCGGCGTACACTTTCCCCCACCGTGAAGAGAATATGGTGAATACAGAAGTAGCAGTTAAGACCTGCTCAAAACGTTCACCTTCATCCGTACTTTTCAGAACTCCATTGGTAGTACTCACAAACAATATGGAATCATTTACAAGGGTAATTCCTGTTTTGGGGTCACCCCAAAATTCGTTTGTCAGGCTCCAAAATTGTTGAGAATAAGTATAAAAAGGGCACAAAAATATTAATATGAGGGTTTTAATTTTTAATGTTTTCATGATTCTTTCAGAGATTAAAATGTATAAAAATCAACAAGTTGTTTAGGAGTTAACAATATATTGATGATTTAGAGAAGTACATCCCAGTTTGAAAAGCATTACCCGGACGAATGTTCTAAAATCCAGGATTCAGCCTGGGAAATGGTTTCGCAAAGAATTGTTATGATCTTACCGCTGCTTTTCTTTTTTAACTCAAGAGAGGACATTTTGGAAAACAGATCGGGCGAAATGATGCTGATGTTGTAGCGCAAACCGTATTCATAGTTTAACGGGAAGAAGTAATTACTAATCCAGTCAACCAGTCCGGACCATGCCCCTTCAATTTCTTTGGTATCGTGTACATGAAACCGGCAACCGGCACGTAACCCTTCCCTTTTTTGCCAATCAAGCATGCGCATGGATGCTGCTTTCACTTCCTCTTCCGAACAAGGTCCGGTCCATTTCATTATAAGGTAATTCTTACGGGGCTCATAGCTCAGTTTGGCATAAACATCGCCCTCCTTATTTTTTATCAGATCGACAACAATCATTTGCGAAACCTAAAAAGTACCTCTCAATTTACATCATTTTTCATGACTTCGGGCAGAAAAAACTCGATGTTATGCTCAGGAGCCAATTTAAAAGCTTTTGACAAATCGAGTTGGGAAATATCTGGCACCAAGGTTAAATCCGGCCTGTCTTTGGCATTTTTAATTACCGTCCCAATGGCTCTGAAATAATCGAGTAAATTACCTGGATTGAGCAGTACTACCATTTTCCCCGGTGTATTTCCCACATTCTTAAAAGTATGAATGGCATTGGAAGGCACATGCACCACGCTTCCGGGTAACACTTTAAAAGGATTTTCCACATTGTTCAGAATAAATTCAAAATTTCCTTCCAGCACATAGAAAATTTCTTCATCGGGATGGCTGTGTGGAGGCGGTCCTCCCAAAGGCGGTACATTTTCTTCAAATACAGCATAGCCACTTTGTGTTTCACTGTTGGACACCAACACTTTAATGACATCGGTTAAAACCAATAACTCTTCATTTTTGCTTCTTGTTTTCATTTGTTTTATTTAAAAATTTCACAACAAAACAAGTGAAGAATATTCAGCTGGTACTTGATCCAAATCAAGAAAGGAATTTTCAGTATTCAATTAGCGGCAAGTTATTTTTGTTCCATCAAACCAGTAACTTCGCCCGGTAGCGGCTTAATGTTTCGGGCTTGATCCCCAAATAACTGGCAATATAATGAAGCGGGATACGCTTGAAAACTTTTGGATGCTCTTCCATAAGGTTTCGAAATCGTTGTTCGGGGGAATATCTGAGTAGCGCTGCTTCCCGTCTTTCAGCCCTGAGAAGCTGATCCTGCAAAATGGCATCCGAGAACCTTTTTAGAGACGGAAATTTTTCAATTAATGCCATCACATCATCGTAACCCAAAAGCAGCAATTCGCATTTCTCAATGGCTGCAATATTCACAATGGAAGGTGTTTGGCTAAGGAAGCTGGCTAAAGAACCAATGGCAGAATTTTCAAAAAAGAAATCATTGCAAACCTCTTTATCAGGCGATTCATAAAAAAGTCGCATACTTCCGCGCTCTATAAAACCAATTGACTGACAAACCTCTCCTTCATGCAAAAAGAATTCGTTCTTTTCAAGAAAAACTAATTGCGAGGCATGTATTATTTCTTTCAGTTCTTCATCAGGCACATTAAAAGCCCTCTGAATGTTAAAAAAAATCCGTTTCATAGAATGAAAGAATATTATCCGGTTGTACCCATCGCATTGGCAATCGCATTGATACTACGCAGGAGATCATTCAGCAACTGGTTTTGTCTTTCCCTGTTGCCGGTTTTTTGAGTTTTCCTCCAAATTTTCAGCAGGTTAACCTGTTGCTTATGAAGAGGCAACAACGCTTCTGCCCTCAGCTGTGTGGAAAAGTAATGGTTTCGGCGCCTTTCTTTGATGGGGCTTCCCAGCAAATCGACCATGGTTTTCCGGGTCAGTGCAAGTTCATCGAGCAACAGTCCGAGAATTTCATTTCGTATCTTGGTATTTTCAACCAGGCTGGCGTATAACCGCATAATATCCTCGTCCGTAGCTGCCAGACTGGTGTCTATATTGGTCAGCACATACCGTACAAAATCATCGGCCTTTACCAGTTTTTTCAGAAGATCATATTTTTCGGGCTGTTCATTTTGCATTTTATGCAAGGTTGAACCAACACCATACCAACTCGATATATGCATCCGCGACTGGGTCCAGCTAAACACCCAGGGAATAGCCCGCAAGTCTGCCAGCGTGCGTTTTCCTGTGCGACGTGCCGGACGCGACCCAATTTTGCTGGATTCGATAGCATCAATGGGGGTGGCCTGTTCGTAAAAAGCGATAAAAGACGGAAGCCCGGTGAATTTCTTAAAAGCCCGGTAACTCTCGCGGGCCAGGTAGTCAAACAGCTCATTTCGCTGGTGGTTAATTGTCACCTTGTTTGCCCTGTTTAACAGGGTTTGACGCGTAAGGCCTGCTACCAACAGCTCCATGTTGTAGGCTGCGTTCACTTTGTTGGTATATTTCCGCTCAATGGTTTCCCCCTGTTCGGTCATTCGAATCAATCCGTTCATGGTAGAAACCGGGAGCGACTTCATAAACCAGTGGGTTGGCCCCGCCCCCCTGCTAATAGTTCCGCCTTTGCCATGGAAAAACCGCAGTTGCACCCCATGTTTCCGGGCTACTTCATAGAGCTTCACCTGGGCATCGTACAGATACCAGATACTGGCCAATATGCCACCGTCTTTATTGCTGTCGCTGTAGCCAATCATAACATCCTGAACAGGTTCCGGGAGGTTTTTATATTCTTTGATGTATTCCAGGCTATTCCGGGTAACCGGATGACTCAAAAACTCATCCAGCACTTTGGGGCTCCTCTTCAAATCATCGATGGTTTCAAACAGCGGCACTACCGGCAAGGGACAAACCAAACCACCATTGGTAAAATGAGAAAGCCCTGCCTCACGCACAAACAGGTAAACGGTAAACAAGTCAGTGGCATTACGGGTCATACTTACAATAAAGGATCCGAGCGCCCTCTCCGAATATTTGTGAATATGTGCGCCAAGGGTCTGGAAGGATTGTACAACTTCCTTCGCCTTTTTTGAATCGAGAAAATCGATGCTGCTGATAAATGGACGGTTGTGCCCTAATTCATCCTTTATGAACTGTCCGAAAGATTTTTTATCTGATGAAAGGGTTTTGTACTTTACCGGCAGGCTGGCTTTTATCAAATCGCGCAGGGCTTCTTCGTAAAATTTGCTGTTCTGCCTGATGTCGAGCCGCGCCAGGTGAAACCCAAACACTTTCAGGTGCCGCAGCACTTTTTGCACATCGTAAACAGCAAGCGACCGTGCTCCATATTCCTTTAAAGCATCTTTCAAAAAAAGAAGATCTTCTATCAGTTCTCCCGAATTTTTATACGATACAGGAGTATCCTGCAGTTCAATACCACCCGCCGCAGTTTCCGCAACAGGGAGTTTCTGCTTTATCAGATACAGGTACGCCTTGAAAGGTTCGTTCGAATTGTTTTCCAGCGTAACGTTCTGCTCTTTTTGCAGCTTCTTCATGCGCTTTTTAAAACGGGCTGAAAGACAATCGCTGCTGCAGTAAATACTTAATTTATCCGAAAGTTCATCGAGCATCGACTTCAGCAGCAAAAAAGCATGTAACCTGAAAATACGAAGCGTGGTTGCAGTCACCCCGGAAGTAACCAGCGGATGGCCGTCGCGATCGCCGCCTACCCAATTCCCGAAAGTAATGGTGGGAAAATTTTCAGTGTCTTCAACCCAAACAGGATTAAACCCGGCTTTTTCCCATGACTGCCGAAGCTTGTAATCGAGATAATGAAGCATCTCCGGAAAAACTTTATAAAAGTAGTAAAGTACATTTTCAAGTTCCGATTCCACGGCAGGTTTTTCCAGAAATATTTCCCCAATAAACCAAAGCTTGTGCAATATCTGTTTGATATCATGTTTTATCTCTTCCTTCTCATAGCTGGTGTACATTGAATTTTCACGCTTCACCAACAGCAGATACAACTGGCGGTACAGGGCAAGCACCACTGGGCGTTTAGCCTCTGTTGGATGAGCGGTGAGTACTGGTTCGGCATGTATCTGGCTCAGGGTTTCTGCAATAACCTTCTCCCCGATACCTTTTGTTTTCAGATCGTTGAAAACATTCCCCCACATGCCACTCACACTTTCCAACCCATCTTTTTCCTGAATAGCCCTTCTGTTTTGAACAGCCCCGTTCACCTCAGCCAGGTTCAGCAACTGAAAACTAATGGAAAAAAGGTGTAGCAGCTTTTCTGTATTCTTCCCATCGAAAACAGGCCCTCTCTCTAAAATCCACGGTACCTGTGCCGCCAGCTCAGGTTCGTTGTTCTCCCGCAAAACTTCGGAGAAGCATTCCAACAAAAATTCCAAATCAGAGTAAGGTTTACCTATTCGCTTTTTTACTTCTTCAAGAAGGTGTTCCATGCCGCTGAAATTATTCTATTTCCCTTTAAATAAAGGATATTACAATTTTTTTAATCAGAACAGGTTTTGAGCCACTTTGTTTGGTTTTTATTCACTTTTTCTTCTTTATCTTTTCACAAAATATAAAAATGAGAATAAATGTTCCCGGACAATAAAGCTAACTACACATTCAAATTACCATCCTGAATTTTGAATGGAACTGCCATGCTCAACGGATACGACACAACTCATTATCAGATACCAAACAAAACAGACACCTAACAAAATCCATCAATTGGATTGATCTTGTAAACAGTTTTTATATGATGGCCAATGAGCTACAACTCTCTCCCCAAAAAACCAGTGAACTCCTAATAGAAAAACTAGCCGACCGGTATGCTCATTCTTTTATTTGTTTGCCTTCGGAACCTTCTTTTTCCGTTCCATCCAGTAATAAATAATGGGCAACACCATCAGCGTAAGCATGGTGGAAGTAATCAACCCGCCAATAACCACGGTAGCCAGCGGACGTTGCACCTCAGACCCGGGACCGGTATTAAAAGCCATTGGAATAAAACCCAAACTGGCAACCAGCGCCGTCATCAATACCGGCCGCAGCCGGTCGGCAGCCCCATCGAGTATTGTTTGTTTGAGGTTCTTCCTGTTTTCCTTCCGGAGTTCATTAATATGATCTATCAAAACAATACCGTTTAATACGGCCACCCCAAACAAGGCGACAAAACCAATACTTGCCGAAACAGAAAGATACATGCCGCGCAGCCACAAAAGAAAAACGCCCCCCGACAGCGCAAACGGCAGGTTCAGTAAAATTAAAATGGCGTATTTCATTTTTCCAAAATTCAGATACAACAGCCCGATGATGATAAAAATAGAAAGGGGTACAACCAGCAACAGATGCCGCATAGCCCTTCTTTGGTTTTCAAAAGAGCCGCCATATTCAATAAAATAACCGGCCGGAATCTCCGTATTCTGTTCAATCTTTTGCTGAAGGTTAGACACATAAGTACCAAGGTCGATATTTTTTATATTAATTCCTACAATCAACCTGCGCCACCCGTTTTCCCGCTGGATTTCGCGAGGTCCTTCCTGCAGTTCAATATTGGCTACTCTTTTCAGGGGAACAAAATCGCCACCAGGTAAATGTACCGGTACATTCTGTATTTTATGCAACTCGTCGCGCACGTTCGCCGGATACCGGACCACAATGCCGAAACTCCGCTGGCCTTCGTACAATATCCCGATTTCCTGCCCGCCAATTCCGGCTTCAATTACTTTCTGCACATCATTTACATTCAACCCGAACGAAGCCACAGCCTCCCGGTTAATTTCAATGGTAAGGTAGGGCTGCCCTACAGTCTGTTCAACAAAAAAATTATCGGAACCCTCCAATCCGGGCAACAATTTTGAGATGTCATCGCCAATCTGGCCAAGCACATCCAAATCCTCTCCATAAATCTTAACTGCCAAATCCGATTTCACCCCACTGGTGAGTTCATCCACCCGCATGGCAATGGGCTGCGTAAAATTGTATACCAGGCCGGGTTCGGTTTGCAGATAAGGCTCAATCCGGGCAATAATATCCTCCTTGGTAATTCCGGCGCGCCATTCATCCGTTGGTTTTAGCACCACCCAAACATCTGTTTGGTGCACGCCCATCCAGTCGTTGGCTAAATCTGAGCGCCCTGTTTTCGGCACCACAGTGAGAATCTCAGGAATATCCTGCACTAATTTACCAGCCAGCCAGTTGGCATTTTCAATGGATTGCTCGAGTGTTACCGAAGGCATTCGTACCTGCTCAACCAAAATGGAGCCTTCATCCAGTTCAGGCAGAAACTCGGTGCCAAGTCGCGACATCAGAAAAACGGAGGCGGCAAAAATAACAACCGCTACAGAAACGACCGTCCAGCGACGTTCCAGGTATTTCTCAAGAGATCGAATATAATGCGGCTTCATCCAGTTGATCAACCGGTTTTTCCTCACCTTCACCCCTTTCCTGAAAATAATGGCAGATATTGCGGGAACAAAAATCAGCGCCAGCAGCAACGACCCAAAAACCGCTGCCGCTACCGTAATAGCCATGGGCCGGTACATAATCCCTTCCATCCCGCTGAAAGTCATGATAGGAACATAAACCATTAAAATGATCAGCACGCCGAAAAATATGGGCCTGACCACCTGCTGGGCTGCATTTTTAATCAGCTCACCCTTATCGGAACCTTTATCTTTTTGAAGGCGGTGAACAATGTTTTCCACCATTACTACCGAACCGTCCACGACCATTCCAAAGTCGATGGCCCCCAAACTCATAAGGTTGGCAGCCAAACCAAATTCACGCATACCGATAAATGCAAAAAGCATGGATAAGGGAATGACCATAGCCACAATGAGCGCTCCGGAGATTTCACCCAACAGAAGCAATAACACTACAATTACCAGCAGCCCGCCTTCCACCAGGTTAGTAGAGATGGTGGCCGTTGTCCGATCAATTAAGTCTGACTGGTCATAAAATTTTTCGATCCTGACCCCTTCCGGAAGACTGGTATTAATGGTTTCAATCTTTTCTTCAATATCTGAAATTACCTCTCTTCCGTTTCCTCCGCGCAACATCATTACAATTCCTGTCACCACTTCACCTTTTCCATCCTGGGTTACACCTCCCTGCCTGATTTGAGTCCCTATTTCCACTGAGGCAACATCGCGGATAAAAACGGGCTTATTTTCCACGTTTTTTATAATAATATTTCGAATATCATCCACCTTATTTATTTGGCCAAACCCCCTGATGATGTACTGTTCGTTATTATGTTCCAAAAAATTCCCTCCTGAAACACTGTTGTTATTTGCGATCGCGTCCATCACATCAGAAATGCCGATGTCGAACATGCGCAACCGCCCGGGTTGTACAATAACATTGTATTGTTTTACAAAACCACCGAAAGAGTTAATCTCCGTCACCCCTTTTACCACTTTCAACTGCGGGGCAATCAGCCAGTCCTGAATTTCCCGCAATTCAGTAAGGGAGTAATTTTCGCCATGTACCACATACTGGTAAATTTCACCGAGTGCGGTGGAAATGGGCCCCAGTTGCGGGCTCGAAACATCGGGAGGCAACTCGTCGCTTATCGACTGGAGCCGCTGGCTCACCATTTGACGCGCAAAATAAATATCGGTTCCTTCTTCAAACTCGACTGTCACAGCCGACAATCCGAATTGAGAAATAGAACGCACCTGGGCAATATTCGGGAGGCCGTTCATGGCGGTTTCGATGGGGTAACTTACCAGCTTCTCCACATCGAATGGAGAAAAACGCCCGGCTTTAGTAATGATTAAAACCTGTACCGGCGTTACATCGGGCAACGAATTAATGGGGAGCCGTATGAGCGAAAAGTAACCGCCCACGGCCATTAATACCACCAGGGAAAGAGCCACATATTTTTGCCTGACACTGAATGTGATAATATTCTTAAGCATGAGAAACTAATTCTTTTGGTTTTTTTATTCTTCCGAGATGATGTCGTACCGGGAAAGGGCCTTCAAACTAAATACATTTGATGAAGCTACCTGCTCGTTATCAGAAAGTCCGTTTTGAACAAAAACATGCTTTGCCCCAATCTCAGACACCGTTATCGGTCTTTTTTCGAAAACTCCCTGTCCTTTTTTCACAAATATAACAGCCTGGTTTCCATCGTAAGTCAGCGCCTCCACCGGAATGGCAATCACTTCTTTTTTAGAAGAGGTGATAATTTCCAAGCGTACATTCTCACCCGGACGCGGCCAGCCATCTACAGCCTCTGTCAGGATATTCACCACCACCGACCGGCTGTTTTCTTCAAGACCCGGATTAATAGATGCAATTTTTGCATGCAGTGTAGAACCCAGGGCTTCATCTCTCCGGGAAATCCGGACCGAGTCGTTGTTATTGATTAGCCTTGCTTCATCGGGTGAAACATACCCCCGAATCAGCACCTCCTGCGTGTCGAGTACTCGGGAAAGATTTTCAAGCGCACTTACCGACTGGCCCAGTTCGACAAACGTTTGATCTACCATTCCGCCAATGGGGGAATGGATTTGAAGCACCGGGGTAATATTCTCAGCGCCAATGAAGGTTTGCATTTCCCTGTCGGTCACCCCCAGCGCCTTCAATTTGGAATAAGCGGCCCTTTCCGAAGCAGAAGCGCGCTCAAACTCCGCCGTAACCCGCTCCATCTCACTCACGGAACTGATCGTTTCCTCCACCAGTTGCCTGATGCGCTTCAGCCGGTTGGTCTGAAACTGTTTTTCGGCGTAGGCCTGAAGGTACTCCGAAACCAGGTTGCCAAACTCCAGACTTTGAATATGATAAAGCACTTCCCCTTCCCGGACCCAATCTCCTTCGTACTTTTTTATTTCACTAACCTGCCCGTTGATGGGTGTACTAATAATACTTGAATGTTTTGGCGCCGGAAATACAACTCCGGGCGCGGACAGCGAATAATCCACCAAACGGCTGTTTACCGGTGTAATTTTAATGTGAAGATCCTGCTGCTGCTGACTGGTGAGCTTCACTATTGTCATTTCTGTTTCACTTTTCAACGAAGGGGGAAGCTCAACCTGCTCCGGAATTTCAGCATCTATCTTGTTCTTTTGGGAAGAGCAAGCTACTATAAAAGCAAACGGTGCCAATAGTAGAAATAATAATATGCGGTTCATATTCATTTGATTTTGTATTTTTTTCTTTTGTTAATATACAAGTTCCTGATCAATATATTTTTCCAGAGAAACCAATTGAAGGTAGTAGTCACGCAAGGCCACAAGGTAGCGTTGTTCACTGGCCAGAAAGATTTGCTGGGCATTAAGCAAATTAAGCAAATCCACCTCCCCTAACTGGTAGGCCCTTAACGTCAGGTTTTGCAACTGTGCTGCTTTATTCTTCATCGATTTGTGGTAACGATCAATAATGGTGCGGCTCACAGAATAGTTATGCCAGGCATATTCAATTTGCCGTTTCATGTCAAGGCTGACTTCCTGTTGCTTCCAGGAAATTTCTTCCTGCTTTGCCTGTGCAATTTTAATTTTCCCTTTTTGCTCAAACGGGTACCATAAGGGAAACTGTAAGCCCACCTCAAAACCACGAAAGTTATAACCCTCGCCAAAATTTTGTTTGTACAGGTTTAACCTTAAATCGGGAAGGATGTTACTTTTTGCTTCCTTCAGGAAATAATCCGTGGCCTGCAACTCGTGCTGGGTAGCCAGATACCCCGGCTGATCTCCGTGCATTGACAAGGACTGTATTTGCGAAATCTCAATATCAGAGGCCATCAAGGTATCCGAAAATGCAATGGAATATCGTTGTTCTTCTTCCGGTAATCCCATGGCATAAAACAACCCGTAACGCGCCCGGTGCAATACCCACTCACTCTGGTCGAGATCGTTCCTGGCCTCTTCCAGCCTCAATTCTGCATTGGCCAAATCAATACCGGTTGCCATCCCGGTTTCGAATTTTGTAAAAACAGCATTGTACAGTTCACGTGCCAGTTCAAGTTGATTCTTACGCGAACCTTGCAAATAAAAGGCATACAAAACCTCGACATAAAAACTTTTTACTTCAGACTTAATTTCTTTTTCCCTGGCTTTTACCTGAAATTCGAGCGCTTTTAACTCTTCCGAAATTCCTTTTAGCCGATAGGCAGTTGTTAGCGGAAAGTCCACCGTCTGTGAAACAGAAATCCTTTTCTCATCAAAAACATCCCCGGGGCCGCTCCCTATACCTTCCTTAAAATAACTGACCTCCGGCGGGGAAATACCGGTTTCGGTACGCCAACTGTTCTCTTTTTGTTTTAGCCGGGCCCGGAGTTGCTGTAATCCGGCATTTTGTTCCAGCGCAGAACGAACAGCCTCCTGTATGGTAAGTACATCTTCCTGGGCTGCAACAAACAATGGAAAAATCAAAAAAAACAAGATGTGAAACTTTCTCTTATTCATGGTAATTAACAAGATTTTGACATTTAAAGGTAGTTAAAAAAAGGTTAAATAATAACAGACAAAAAGGTCTTTTGTTGAGATAATGTTCAAAAACATATTCCCAAAATATCCTCACTAAAACTCACAATAAATAACTATGAAACAACATTTTAATAAAAAATAAACTACATTAAAAAGCCGGAAATATGACCGGTTAAATCGCAAAGTATGCTAAACAACATAGAGCCGCAAAAGTTTATGTGAAAAACTTTTTATTACTTTGTCCTACCAATGTGATAGGATATATAGCATTAGTAGTATAACTTTATATTTTTAAGACATGAAAAGGTTCAGATTTAGTTTTTATTTTATAGGCATTTTATCCATTTTACTTACGGTAAATGCCCGGGCGCAGGATTACTTTCAACTGCAGTCGGAACAAAGCAAACTCATTATAGAAGGAACATCTTCTATACATGATTGGGAAATCCAGGCAGCTGATTTTAATGCCAAAACGTTATTGAAGCTGGATGGAAATACGGTTTCCGAAATCCGCAACATAGAATTTACCTCTCCGGTAGAAGGCTTAAAAAGCGGGAAAGGTATAATGGACAATAAGACTCATGATGCCCTGAAGAAGAAAAAGTTTCCGCAAATCACTTTCGTTCTCGACGAAAAAGGGAAAATTGACCTTTCAGGAGAAAAGAAAGCAAACATGACCGGATTACTGACAATTGCCGGGCAAACAAAAAAGGTATCCATGACAGTCGATTTTAAAATCGACGATACCCAACACTTCCAGGTAAGCGGAAAGGTTCCCCTAAAAATGTCAGATTTCGGAATTGATCCGCCTACGGCCATGATGGGCGCTTTAAAAACAGGCGATGATGTAGTGGTAAAATTCGACCTGGAATTCAAAAAAAGCGACCAGGAACTCTCACGAAATTTTTAAACATAAAAACTAATAGTTTATTGATAATTAATAACCCATTTATTTAAAATAAGATGAAAAATTTATCGTTTTTAGTTATTGCTTTACTTTTAAGCCTACCTGCATTTTCACAACAGTTTGAAAAAGAAAAAATAAATGCAGAAGAGTTTAAGAATGTAAAAGTAACGGTTGGGGGCGATTTCGCCATTCAGTTACAATCTCTCGATCATGAAGCAGATGTTGAACTGATTGACCTGAAAAATAATTTTAATTTACCCACAGCCAATCTCAATATTACCGCTGATTTAGCCCCAGGTATCCAGTTATTCATTAACAACTACATGTCGTCGCGTCACCATAACGAGGCGTGGGTAGAAGGTGGATATTTGGTTATTGACAACATGCCGTTTTTACCGGCTGCTGACAATGTAATGAAGTACCTGACCATAAAAGCAGGGGTTATGATGCCCAACTATGGCGACGCCCATTTTTTCCGCAGCAACAACGCGGATGTTTTAAACAATCCGTTTGTTGGGAACTGGATTATGGATGCCTACACAACCAATCCCGGACTGGAAGTGATGTTCCGCAGCAACGGGTTCCTGGCATTGGTCGGGACCAACAACGGACGCCTCAATTATGGCCGGGGAAATGACATTGGGGAAGATTTGGTTTTCAACTGGAAGCTGGGCTACGATACCCAGGTAAATGACGATCTGAGGCTTCGCGCTTCACTTTCAGGGTATCATGTTGGGGAAGGACACAGCGGTTCGTACCTGTGGGATGGAGACCGTGCCGGCGCCCGCTACTACAACGTAATGCAAAAAGCCGATGCCGAGGGAGACAACTTCCGTTCAGGCCGGTGGAGCCCCGGTAGCGGACAATCGGAAATGAACAGCTACATGGCAAACATTTTTGCACAGTTCCACGGACTGGAAGTATTCGGTATTTATGAATCGATGAAAGGAGTCCGGAGAGATGCCGACCAACATTTCACCCAAACCGCCCTGCAGGCTCTTTACCGTTTAGGCAGTTTTTATGTAGGGACACGCCTCAACAAAGTTTCCAACAATGACGGTTCTTCTGTAAACCGCACAAACATTGGTGGTGGCTGGTATATGGTAGAAAATGTTCTGGTAAAACTTGATTACGTTACGCAAAAATATGACGGACCTGCACATGGAGATATTGATGGTGGAAAATTTAATGGATTAGTATTCGAGGCAGCAATTTCATTCTAATTTTTAGTAGTGAACAAAGGGTAGCCCGGTGTCAAAACCCGGGCGACCTTTTTCAAAAAAAAGAAAGCTTTGAAAGGAAAAATTCTGACATATCTTATTCTTTTGACAGCAACTTCTCTTATTTCCTTTGACATTACTGCAAACGACAAAAAAGGGACAAGGGAGGAAGCTGAATGTGAAAGTTATGTTTCCATTCAAGGTTCATCAAATGTAAATCAGTTTCAGTTTATTAGCTACAATCCGGAAGTTAATAATCGCACCGCAAAAAACCCGGGGAAAGAACCATACCAAAATATTCAGATTCCTGTTTATGACTTTTCAGGCCCGAATAACCGCATGCTCAACGACTTTTACAAAATGGTCAATGCCTCCCAATACCCAAACATTAATATCAACATTGAACCCAGAGAACTGGCAGATTTTGATGAGACTACAGGGATGACCAACTTCCGGACAAAAATATTCATTGCCGGGAATTCACGTGAATATATTGTTCCATGCAGAATTATTTTTTGCGACGGGGAGGTTCCCGTACTAAAAGGAGAATTAAAAGTAGAACTGACTGATTTTGAAATTGCCCCGCCCACAAAAATCTTTGGAGCCATAAAAGTTGACAACGAGGTTTTTATTAACTTTGCTTTCCGATTGCAGTCGAAAAAAACATTAACCGAAAATGCCACGTTTTGAAATTCAGTACAAGAACAAGATATGGGATACGTGCAATCCTTGAAATTGCATTAAACAAGGATGCCAATGGAATATATCAAAAAGAGATCTCCAAAAATCAGGATATTTCCTATAAATATCTTGATCAGATAATCACTGGATTGAAAGTTGCCGGCCTGGTTACAAAAGCCGGAGGACGCCGGAGTGGCTATGTACTCACTCGGTCAGCGGAAGAAATCACAGTGTTTGATGTACATAATGCTTTTGAGCCCGGCATCTGCATTATCGACTGTCTGGCTTCCAATTTTTCTTGTGAAAGGGAAAAATTCTGCTCCTTAAGAGGTTTTTGGGGGCAGCTCAATAATCAGATCATTGACTATTTCAAATCAAAAACCATTCAGGATTTAATTGAAGAACAGATAAAATTAGATGATTTGGCACAGGTAGAAAATTAGTTCCAATCCATTAGTTTTTTTTGAATCACCAGCGGATCAACTAAAAATTTTATAATCTTTTCCCACAATTGTGTAAAACAATTCTTACAACTATTTTGTTATTTTGTAAAATGCTAAAAAGATTCAGTCATATCACTCTTTCATTTTTGTTGCTGATGGCAACAACGGGGATGGCTGTGTCAAAGCATTTTTGCGATGATTTTCTGATTTCAACTTCTGTTTACGCAGAAGCCGAAACTTGTTGTGACGATGGGGGCTGTTGCCACAATGAAACAATATTCTACCAGGTTGATTACGATTTTGCGGTTCCCGGTCTCCTGCAATTACCCCACATCACTAATATTGACATACTTACATTCGAGACCACACAATTTTTGACATTGTTTCCTCAGGAAACTTTTGATCACATCATTGCAGAAAGAGGTCCCCCACCACCACCCAAAATACAGACTTTGCTTTCACTAAAGCAGACCTGGCTTTTATGATTTAATTTCTTCTGCCCCTGTCGTGCGTTGTGAAAATAAAACTTCGCAGGATATTTTAATTAGCATTTCATCAGAAGGATTAAATTATAAATAACAAATATGCTGAACAAAATCATACGTTTTTTTCTGGAAAACAAACTGGTAACTGTTTTACTGCTAGCTCTTTTTGTTAGTTGGGGAATCATTACATCCCCGTTTGGATGGGATACGGGCATTTTACCGTCAGACCCGGTTCCGGTAGACGCCATCCCTGACATTGGAGAAAACCAGCAGATTGTTTTCACGGAGTGGTCGGGCCGATCGCCTCAGGACATCGAAGACCAGATATCCTACCCGCTCACAACATACTTACTGGGAATACCGGGCGTAAAATCCATTCGGAGTTCCTCTATTTTTGGATTTTCGAGTATCTACCTCATTTTTGATGAAAAGGTAGAATTTTACTGGTCGCGTTCCCGTATTCTTGAGAAGTTGAATTCGCTTCCGTCGGGGTTACTTCCCGAAGGTGTACAACCCGCCCTGGGACCCGACGCCACCGCTTTGGGACAGGTATTCTGGTACACCATTGAAGGGCGTGACAAAGACGGAAATCCGACCGGTGGATGGGATTTGCACGAAATACGCACCGTTCAGGATTTTTATGTGAAGTATGGATTGAACTCTGCTGAAGGAGTTTCAGAAGTGGCTTCCATTGGCGGATTTGTGCAGGAATATCAGGTAGACGTAAACCCTGATGCACTGAAAGCCTATAACATACCACTTCATACCGTAATGCTGGCAGTAAAAAACTCCAACCGGGATATTGGAGCAAAAACCATCGAAATCAACCAGGCCGAATACCTTGTGCGCGGTCTGGGCTACATTAAAAGTGTAAAAGACCTCGAAAAAGCCGTAGTGGCAGTGCATGATAATGTGCCAGTTCGCATCAGCGACGTTGGTATTGTGAGTCTTGGGCCCGCTACCCGCAGAGGTGCCCTGGATAAAGACGGCGCCGAAGTTGTGGGCGGCGTAGTAGTTGCACGATATGGCTCCAATCCACTCCATGTTATCAACAATGTAAAAGAAAAAATAGCCGAAATTTCACCCGGGCTACCCCAAAAGGTTTTGCCCGACGGAACCGAAAGCCAGCTTACCATTGTACCATTCTACGATCGCACCCAGTTAATTTACGAAACCCTGGGAACTCTGGAAGAGGCGTTGTCTTTGCAGATTCTGATTACCATTCTGGTTATTATTGTCATGATTTATAACCTGCGCGCCTCGCTACTTATTTCCAGCTTGTTGCCTATTGCAGTGCTGATAGTGTTTATTACCATGCGATACGCCGGTGTGGATGCCAACATCGTGGCACTTTCCGGTATTGCCATCGCCATTGGTACCATGGTTGATCTGGGAATTATTCTCTCCGAGAACATTGTCAAACGGATAGATGAAGCGCCACCGGGACAAAAACTCATCGAAACCATTTACCAGGGCGCCTCAGAAGTAGCTACTGCCATCTTAACCGCAGTTTCTACCACCATTGTAAGTTTTATCCCGGTATTTACCATGCAGGCTGCCGAAGGAAAACTATTTGGCCCGCTGGCATTTACCAAAACCTTTGCACTGGTAGCGGCACTGGTTGTGGCACTTTTTATCCTGCCGGCATTTGCACATTGGTTTTTTGGCGCCCGGATAAAAAACAAAAAGATTGCGCAATGGGTAAATGTGGCCCTCTCACTCCTGGGCGCCATTTCGGTAATAGCCGGATATTATTGGGGGGGTATTCTGTTATTCCTGTTTGGAATTTCCGGATTGCTAAAACATCTTTTCTACCATGAAGAAAAAAATCATTCCGTTTGGACCAGGTGGATTCTGAATCACTCGGGCTTGATTATTGCCGGCCTGGGCGTAATTTGGCTTCTGGCAAACTATTGGATGCCGCTGGGACCTTCGCAAAGTCTTTTCCTGAATGTGTTTTTCGTAGCATTGCTTGTTGGGCTGATTCTTAGCGCTTTCAGTGTCCTGGAATATTTTTACAAACCCATTCTAAAATGGTGCCTGAACCATAAGGCCCTGTTTCTGACCATTCCTTCGGTTCTCATTCTTTGGGGAGTAGTGATCTGGCTGGGCTTCAATACCGTTTTCGGATTTATGGCCCGGGGTTTCGACAAACTGGGATGGAATGTTCGCACCACTTCTGTCTGGTCAGAACTGGCTCATGCATTCCCGGGAACCGGCAAGGAATTTATGCCGTCGCTCGACGAGGGCAGCTTCCTGCTGATGCCCACTTCCATGCCCCATTCAGGAGTGGAATATAATACTAAAGTAGTGGCGCAGCTCGATATGCTGGTAACAAGTATTCCTGAAGTGGAACTGACTGTTGGCAAGCTGGGCCGCGTGGAATCGGCACTCGACCCGGCGCCCATTTCCATGTTTGAAAATGTTATCAACTACAAACCGGAATACCTGCTGAATGAACGGGGACACCGGGTGCGCTATAAAACAGATAGAGAGGACCGGTTCATCACAACTTCCGGCGATACACTCTCCAACGAAGAAGCGCTTGAACAAAAAATAACCCGCGACCAGCTGATTCCTGACAACCGGGGCAATTATTTCCGCAACTGGCGGCCTCATATCCAATCGCCCGACGATATTTGGGACGAAATAGTGAAAGTAACCCGGATACCCGGCGTTACCTCCGCACCTAAGCTTCAGCCCATTGAAACGCGGCTTGTCATGCTACAAACCGGAATGCGTGCACCGATGGGAATTAAAGTTTACGGCCCCGACCTCAATACCATTGAACAGTTCGGGATAAAACTGGAAGGAATTCTCAAAGAAGTGCCTTCGGTAAAAAGCGAAGCTGCCTTTGCAGACCGTATTGTCGGTAAACCATATATCCATTTAAACATCGACAGGGATGAGATCGCCCGTTTCGGACTGAATGTGGAAGATATACAACGCACCATTGAAACGGCTGTTGGCGGGATGAAAATCACATCTACAGTGGAAGGCCGCGAGCGGTTTCCGGTACGGGTACGCTACCCGCGTGAACTCCGCGACGATCCGGAAATGCTGAAAAAAATCCTTATTCCCACTCCCACCGGAGCACAAATCCCTCTCGGACAGGTGGTCAAAATTGAATACATAAAAGGGCCACAAGCCATTAAAAGCGAGGAAACCTTTCTGGTAGGATATGTTCTTTTCGATAAAAAGGACGGATTTGCCGAAGTGGATGTCGTTCATGATGCCCGTCAGGCCATTCAGGCAAAAATTGATGCGGGCGAACTGGTCGTTCCTGCCGGAACAAGCTATAAATTTTCTGGAAGTTACGAGAACCAGGTGCGAGCTGAAAAAAGGTTGTCAATCATTGTACCTTTAGTGCTCATCATCGTATTTCTGATCCTGTACTTCCAGTTTAAATCAGTTGCTACCTCGCTCATGATTTTTACCGGAATTGCCATGGCGTTCAGCGGAGGATTTATCATGATTTGGCTCTACGGGCAAAATTGGTTTGCCGAGTTCTCGGTATTCGGAACCAATATGCGTGACCTTTTCCAGATGGGAACCGTAAACCTGAGTGTGGCCGTTTGGGTCGGTTTTATTGCCCTGTTTGGACTGGCTACCGATGATGGGGTAGTTATGGGAACTTACCTGGATCAAAGTTTCGCACGGAACAAAACCAATGATTTAAAAGGGGTTCATGCCGCAGTGGTGGAAGCTGGTCAGCGCCGTATCAAACCGGCTGTAATGACGTCGGCAACAACCATTATTGCCTTGCTGCCCATTTTAACATCTACCGGTCGTGGTTCCGACATTATGATCCCGATGGCCATCCCCGCATTTGGCGGAATGGTGGTAGCAGCCATTACCTATTTTATAGTACCCACGCTTTATTCATTAAGGGAAGAATGGAAACTTAAAAAAAGAAAATCATGAAAATAATTATCAATACTATCATCGTGATGTTGGTGGCCATTTCGGGAGGTTCTGCCCAGAGCCTGGATGATTATTTCAAAATAGCTGCAGAAAATAATCCCGGATTGCAGGCCAAATACAAAACATTTGAAGCGGCCATGCAAAAGGTACCGCAGGTCAATTCCCTGCCCGATCCCACCTTTTCCTTCGGTTACTTTATTTCACCGGTAGAAACCAGGGTGGGTCCGCAACGGGCAAAGTTTTCGCTTACCCAAATGTTTCCATGGTTCGGAACGCTGAAAGCCCGTGGCGACGCTGCCACCCTCATGGCCGAAGCCAAATACCAGGCTTTTCTTGACGCGCGAAACCGGCTGTATTTTCAGGTAGCATCTGCCTGGTATCCGCTTTACGAACTTAACAAATGGAAAAAGCTGGAAAAAGAAAACATTGCTATTCTGAATTCTTATAAAAACATAACCACCAGGAAATTTGAAAACGGGAATAGCCCTATGGTAGATGTACTTCGGGTGGACATTCTGCTAAAAGAAGCTGAAACACGACTCCGGATTCTGGATGACAAAGAAAAACCATTGCTTTCTGCTTTTAACAGTTTGCTGAACCGCAACGAAACTTCCCCGGTGGAAGTGATTGATTCGCTCACGGCCAATATTTTTTCTGTTGAAATGAAAAAAGATTCTTTACTGGAAAAAAATCCGGTGCTTGCTGAACTTGATCTAAAAATGCATGCAAGTGAAGCCAGCGAGACAGCAGCTCAAAAGAAGGGTTTACCCAACATTGGTGTCGGGCTCGACTATGTGGTTGTCGGCCAACCCTCGGGAATGACTTCGGCCGACAACGGAAAAGATGTGCTCATGCCCATGGTTTCGGTAAGTATCCCGCTGTTCCGGAAAAAATACAGAGCTGCGGAACAGGAGGCCCGACTAATGCAGGAAAGTTTCTCTCTTCAGAAAAAAAATGTACTCAATACGCTGGTTTCAGAATTCGACCGGGCCAGTTTTACGCTGCAGCAACAACAGCAGCTGGTTAGGTTATACGAAGAACAAATCAGCACCACCCGGCAATCGCTGAACCTACTTTTTACAGCCTACGGTAACTCAGGGAAAGAATTTGAAGAAGTACTGAGAATGCAGCAACAATTGCTTCAGTATCAAAAAAACAAAGCTACGGCACTGGCTGAATTCCAGACCGCCCAGGCAAAAATCAATTATTTAACGGCAAAAACAATACACGATGAAAACAAATAAAATCACCATATTCATTGCAGCAGCTACCCTGGTAGTAGGGCTACTGGCCGGATGGTTCATTTTCGGCGGTTCTTCGTCAGAAAAAAATCATGAAGGACATGATCACGCAATAGAGGCACCGGGAGAGGCCGAAACCTGGACCTGCTCCATGCACCCGCAAATCAGGCAACCGGAACCCGGCGACTGCCCCATTTGCGGAATGGATCTAATTCCGTTGGAAGATGAACAGGATGAAGGCATCGACCCGATGGCTATCAGCATGTCGGAAACAGCCATGAAACTGGCCAGTGTAAGAACAGCAAAAGCAGGAACTGCCGAGCCGGCCAAAACCTTGTGGTTAAATGGGAAAGTGGAAACCGATGAAAGGCGGATTGCGTCCCAGTCGTCACACATTCCGGGAAGGATAGAGAAATTGATGGTAAACTTTACCGGAGAATTTGTTCAACAGGGACAAAAAATTGCCTCGGTTTATTCGCCCAACCTGGTAACCGCCCAGGAAGAACTTTTTGAGGCAGAAAAAATAAAAGACTCACAACCACAACTTTTCCGGGCGGCAAAAGAGAAGCTAAAAAACTGGAAGCTAACGGAAGATCAGGTGGAACAAATCCTTCAATCCGGTATTCCACAAGAAAAATTTGATATTCTGGCCGATATTTCCGGTTATGTAATCAGCCGGAAAGTAAACCTGGGTGATTATGTGAACCGGGGCCAGACAATATACGAGGTTGCTGACTTATCGCGGGTTTGGGTGCTGTTTGATATATATGAACAGGACATGCCGTGGATAAAAAAAGGCGATAAAATCAGCTTTACCATTCAGTCGGTTCCGGGAGAAACCTTTGAAGGAACCATTTCATACCTCGATCCGGTCATTGATTCCCGCACCAGGGTAGCAAAAGCCCGTGTTGAAATGGCAAACAGCGGGTTGAAACTAAAACCTGAAATGTTTGCTTCCGGGACTGTGGAAGCCAAATTACCTGCCCGGGCCGGAAACCTCACTGTACCTAAAACCGCCGTGATGTGGACCGGAAAACGTTCGCTGGTATATGTAAAATCTGCAACCGAAAACGGGGTAAACTTTATCATGCGCGAAGTAACTCTGGGCCCGGCACTGGGCGACAATTATCTGGTAGAAAGCGGGCTGGAAGATGGTGAAGAGATTGCCGTGAGCGGTACATTTAGCATTGATGCCGCCGCACAACTTGCAGGCAAACCCAGCATGATGATGCGGCCCGAAACCAAAACCATGGAAGCGCCGCAGGCATTCAGGGAGCAAATTACCAGGGTAGCCAATGCCTATTTCGAAGTAAAAAATGCCCTGGTAAACGATGATGCGGAAAAAGCCCGTGAAGCCGCCGGAAAAACAACGGACATACTTAAAAAAGTTGACATGGGATTGCTGGAAGGAGATGCTCATCACCACTGGATGGCTTTGCAAAAACATCTGAAGGAAGCGACTGAAATGATATCGGCAACGGACGATATCGAAAAACAACGGGAACACTTCAATATACTTTCAGAAAATATCCTGGAAATGACTGAATCATTCGGGCTGGAAATTGAAAAGGTTTACAGGCAATTCTGCCCCATGGCCTTTGACGATAAAGGTGCATTCTGGCTTAGCGAATCCGATGAAGTTCTGAATCCCTACTTTGGCGATATGATGCTGCGTTGCGGTGAAGTAAAAGAAACCTACCGCAAAGGACAACCCGTATATAAAAATGAGGGTGCAGAAAACATGCAAACAACAGGTGCGCATAATCATTAAGTATAAACTTTAAACTATGTTTTTCAAGTTATTAATCATATCCGTCATTTTGGTAGCAATCGTTATGCTGGCCCTGGGCATAAAGCTTCTATTCAATAAAAATGCACAGTTCACTGCCCACTCCTGTGCCATAGAAGATGGCAGTCCGGACCGGGAGGGAACTTGTTCCAAATGCGAATTGACAGACATCGTTGATTGCCCGGAAAACGCAGAAAGCAAATAGCAATTATTGAATCTTAAAATTGAAGTTATGAAATTGATTAAGGCATTTATAAGGCACCGCAAAACAGAAGAAGTTTACACTGCCCTGAAAACTGCAGGATACTGCTGCATGACCTTTGTTGAATGCGAAGGAACCGGACAATACTCGGATCATGAAAAAGAGCATATCAGTGTCAAATATCCGTTTGCCGATGCCTACCGGGTAATTAAACTGGAGATTCTTGTTGCAGACGAACATGTGGAGCCCGTTGTAAAAATTGTCCGGAAAAACGGACGCACCGGGTATCGGGGCGACGGGATGATTCTCGTGTCACCAGTTGACGAAGTGTATAAAGTAAGAACCGACGAGAAAGGCATCCTGGCCGTTTAGCCGATGAGAATTCTTACGTAGGTTATTTTCAAGATTCTTACATATTCTGATTATAAACAACATGGAGAAAAAAACAGAAACTCTTCAGAAAAGTATAGATACATAAAAATATGTAAAACAATTAAATAATTGTGTAACACATTAGGAATGTTAGCATTGTACCTTTGAGACAGTTAAAATAGTAAAACTTTTAATTATGAAGACACTAAAAAATTTATTCGGCGGAAAAACAAAGGTAATGACAATGGAAACAGTATCGTCCCAAAGTGGTGAAAAATCAATCTTTCATTCAGGAGCATTATATCAGTGTCCGATGAAATGCGAGGGCGACAAAACCTACGACAAACCCGGGAATTGCCCGGTATGTAACATGAAACTGGCTCCGGTGAACAATGGCGCAGACTCACAAAGTCACAATCATGATGGATGCTGCTGCTAAAATGATTACGTAAAATACGTTGTGTGAATTAAAAAAGAAAGGAGTTTACAATGCATCACGGATTTGAAGGAATGGTATTCGGAATGGGGTGGGGTTGGATTGTTTTCCTATTTATCCTCACCGCAGTTATCTGGTTAGTGGTGCGGGTATCAAATCAAAACACCCGCCAGAATTCACCCGACAATAAATCTGCCCTGGATGTTTTAAAGGACCGATATGCCAGTGGCGAGATAGAAAAAGAAGAATTTGAGGAGAAAAAAAGAATCATTCACTCCTAAAATAACAAGATTAATGGCAAGCAAACAAAATCATGTGCAATACTATTGCCCCATGAAATGCGAGGGTGATAAAACCTATGATGAGCCGGGAGATTGCCCGGTATGCAACATGCACCTCGTTCCTGTAGGAGAAGGGAAAGAAGGAGGCCATCACAAACATTCGCATACAAAAGACAATCATCATCATAACATGGAAAGTGATAAAAAAAGTCACGGGGCATATTACTGCCCCATGCATTGCGAAGGGGATAAAACCTATGATGAGCCGGGAGATTGCCCGGTATGCAACATGCACCTCGTTCCTGTAGGAGAAGAGAAAGAAGGAGGGCATCATAAACATTCGCATACAAAAGGCAGTCATCATCATGAGTCCGGACACCATCATAACGTAGAAAGGGGTAAAAAAAGCCATGGGACATATTACTGTCCCATGCATTGCGAAGGGGATAAAACCTACGAACAACCCGGCGACTGCCCGGTGTGCGGGATGCATCTTGTGAAAGAAGAAAGCGCGTCGGTTGCCAAAACCGTTTACACCTGTCCTATGCACCCCGAGATTGTTCAGGATCATCCGGGAAGCTGTCCCAAATGCGGGATGGATCTGGTTCCACAGAAAGGAGAAGAAACCAGCGAGGAAGAAAAGGCTTATAAAAAAATGGCCAAAAAATTCCGGGTTGCAGTGATTTTAAGCATCCCGGTATTCATTATTGCCATGTCTGATTTTTTTCCGTTTCTGAAGTTGGAAGAAATTGCTTCTAAAAAAGTGTGGGGCTGGCTTGAGTTTGTCCTGGCTACGCCGGTTGTTTTTTATTCCAGCCGGGAATTCTTCAAACGTGGCTGGAACTCTCTTCGTCGCTGGTCTCCCAACATGTGGACACTCATTTCTATTGGGGTTGGCGCGGCCTACCTTTTCAGCGTTTTTGCACTGCTGACACCAGGCATATTTCCCGCACAATTTAAAGATGCAAACGGAAACGTGCACCTCTATTTTGAGGCAGCCGCAGTTATTTTAACATTGGTACTTCTTGGCCAGGTGCTCGAACTCAGGGCACACAGCAAAACCAATTCGGCCATTAAAGCCCTGCTGAATCTTGTACCGCCTGTTGCGCGAATTATCCGCAACGGGCAGGAGGAGGAAATTCCGCTTGAAGAGGTACAGGAGGGCAATATCCTGCGCGTACGCCCGGGAGAAAAAATACCGGTAGATGGAATAGTTACCGACGGAAACGCGGTGGTGGATGAAAGTATGATCACTGGCGAACCCATTCCGGTTGATAAATCACAAAATGACAAGGTAACCGGTGGAACTATTAACGGAAATACTTCGTTTGAAATGAAAGCTGAAAAAGTAGGTGAAGATACCTTACTCGCTCAGATTATTGAAATGGTAAACCAGGCCAGCCGTTCGCGCGCACCGATACAAAAACTGGCCGATGTGGTAGCAAAATATTTTGTGCAGATCGTAATTGGCATTGCTTTACTAACCTTCATAATCTGGGCTGCCTGGGGGCCTGAACCCGCATATGTATATGCCTTTGTTAATGCTGTGGCTGTACTTATCATTGCGTGTCCCTGTGCACTCGGACTGGCAACACCCATGTCCATCATGGTAGGTTCGGGCAGAATGGCACAGGCGGGTGTACTGGTAAAAGATGCCCGCGCCATTGAAGAAATGAATAAAGTAAGTACCCTTATTATCGACAAAACCGGAACCATTACTGAAGGGAAACCGGCTTTAAAATCCTACAAATCATTCGGAAGTCTTTCCGATGATGATATTCTCCGGCTGGCTGCGTCAGTCGATGCACACAGTGAACATCCGGTTGCCGAGGCCATTGTAAAAGGGGCAAAAGAAAAAGGAATACAACTGCAAAAGACAGAAAACTTTGAAGCGGTTACAGGCAAAGGAGTAAAAGGTAAAATTGACGGAAAATCAGTAGGATTGGGAAACAACCGTTTAACAGATGATTTGGGTGCTACACTCATGAAGGAGAAACAGGAAATGGTAAAAGACTGGCAATTAACCGGTCAGACCGTGATGTACCTTTTGGTTGAAAATAAAATTGAAGGAATTGTAAGTGTAGCCGATACCATCAAAAAAACTTCGGCAAAGGCCATTCGCGAATTGCAGAAAATGGGCGTAAAAGTGCACATGCTGACAGGCGATAATAAATTTACGGCCAGGGCAGTAGCCGAAGAATTAAAACTGGATGGGTACCAGGCCGATTGCCTGCCCGATGATAAATTTAAAAAAGTAAAAACATTGCAGGCGCAAGGAGAAATAGTAGCCATGGCCGGCGACGGCATTAATGATGCGCCGGCGCTTGAACAGGCCAACATAGGTATTGCCATGGGCACCGGGACAGATATAGCCATGCAAAGCGCTGAGATTACCCTGGTAAAAGGCGATCTGAATGGTATTGTCCGGGCAAGAGAACTGAGCCACAAAGTAATGAAAAACATCAGGCAAAACCTGTTTTTCGCTTTCGTTTACAACTCATTGGGAGTTCCCGTTGCAGCCGGTATTCTGTTCCCGTTTTTTGGGGTTCTGCTCAGCCCCATGATTGCAGCGGCAGCCATGAGTTTCAGTTCTGTTTCGGTCATTTCCAATGCATTACGACTAAGGAAAAAATAAAAGTTATTTGATTTTCAAATAGTAAATAGTGAATAAAGAATAATATAGTAAACCATTTAAAATTCAAAAAAATGAAAACAAAAGTCTTAGGTTTGATTGCCCTCTTTTTTATGGGTACAGTTACTGTTTTTGCCGGAAACAAAACGGAGAAGTTTAAAGTGAAAGGAAACTGCGGCATGTGCGAAAAGCGTATTGAAAAAGCTGCGATGTCGGTAGATGGAGTCTCAAAAGCTGATTGGGACAAAAAAACGAAAGTGATGGAAGTCTCTTTCGATGATTCAAAGACCGATGTGCACAAAGTTCATATGGCGATTGCCAAAGTAGGTCATGATACCGACATGCACAAAGCAGAAAACGAAGTTTACAACAAACTTCCGGGCTGTTGCAAGTATGATCGTTCAGCAGAAAACGCAGGACATTCACACGAAGGACATCAGCATTAAATTTCAAATTCCGTATGGAAAAGGATTACCGGTTTCGGTAGTCCTTTTTTTTATGCAGACGAAAAATAATTACCTTCACGGATATTTTTATCCGATAATATGGTTACACAAAATAAAAATCTCACCCAGTGGGTCGAAACTTATACCGGGGAGCTTTATTCGTGGGCCTTTCATAAATTGCCGAATGTAGAATTAGCGCAAGACCTGGTACAAGATACTTTTCTGGCAGCAACAGAAAAGATTGAAAGTTTCAAAGGGAAAAGCTCCCCGAAAACCTGGCTATTCAGTATTCTAAACCACAAAATCATTGATTATTACCGTAAAAAGGTAAATCAAACCGTTCCGCATGAAAATAAATCGCTGGCCCGATTCTTTGAACCGGAAGGTTCCTGGAAGGAAAACAGAAGACCCGGGAGATGGTACGATAACGACGAAGAAAACCTACTGGATAATCATGACTTTCGGGCTATACTGAAAAAATATCTATTTACGTTTACACCAACATTAATCCAATGAAAACAAAAATTATTTTTATCACATTGCTTCTAACAACCATCATTTCGGTATCCAAAACCAGAGCACAATCAAATGATAATGTAAAAGGCGGAGACAAACTCGTTGTAGTATGGACCAGCGATGATCCGTATGTAGCTGAAAGGGTGGCGCTCATGTACACACACGCCGCTAAAACTGCCGGATGGTTTAGTGAAGTGACTTTAATCATTTGGGGGCCATCGGCAAAGCTGACATCCGAAAACCTGGAAATTCAGAAAAAGCTGAAAACCATGCAAGAAGACGGTGTAGAAATAAAAGCTTGCATTGTTTGCGCCGATGCTTACGGAGTTACTGAAAACTTGAAAAAGCTGAATTTCGAAGTAAAAGGAATGGGAAAACCACTTTCCGATTATCTGAAAAGCGATGCAAAAGTTTTGACTTTTTAATAAAGCAGAAGCTGTTATCCAGCGTTTTTATACGAAACAATATGGTATGTACAGTTCAGTTTTTCATACAGCCGCAGAAGCATTAAAAAACGCACACCTTCAGGATCCCCGCATTGAATTTGACGGGGCGGATGCCGTCCCGGCAGAATGGCTTTATACACAGCGGCTTTCCGAACGTTTACGGCAAGTCTATCCTGATGCTTCGGAGGCCCTCACAATTGCAGCTTGTTGCCAGCACCTTTACCGTTGGGAAATTCCGCGAAGCGATTATCCCGAAGGACGGACCGGATACCATCAGTGGCGGGATTACCTGAGTGATTATCAATCTGAAAAGGCGGCAGTCATTCTAAAAGAAAGCGGCTACTCCGACGGTTTTATTTCGGAGGTGACTAACATTCTGAAAAAATGGAATATCCGGAGGCTGGAAGAGGCCCAAAAACTTGAAGATGTGGTATGCCTGGTTTTCCTGGAACACTACATGTACGATTTTATGCAGGGGAAACCGGAAGGGCAATTGCTCCGGATCGTTCAAAAAACCTGGAATAAAATGTCGGAACATGCCCATCGTACTGCATTGCAGTTGAACCTGCCCGAGCCAGCCCGTCAGATTATATCGCAGGCGCTGGGGTAAGTAATCGGGTGTTCCTGCTCCACGCCTGAAGCCGGGGTTGCTTTATCCTTAAAAGAATGGTAACACTCCACCTGACTTCCTTTCAGCACGTATCCTGCTTCGTCAACCGGTTAGCAGTTCAGCCACTCCGGATTGCTCTCCGTCAGTCTGATATCTCCTGTTCAGAGCCGCCAACACCATCACAAAAAAATCACAAACAGGTTCCCTCACCATTTAAAAAGTACCATTCCGTTTCCCCATAAACCTTCTCAAGCCTCCCCACGGACTTTTCCCTTCATTATCCAAATATTTCTTTTAATTTCGCACTTTCTTTATATCAATAGATTGAATATTTTATGTGGCTGAAGATTTCGGGCATTATCCTCAGAAATAAAATACTTTTACTCGGTGTACTGGCAGTAATTACCCTGTTTTTAGGGTACCATGCACGTAATGTTGAAATGTCGTACGAATATGCTTCGCTGCTGCCTAAAAAAGATCCGGCATTTGAAGACTACCAGCAATTTGTTAAAATTTTTGGTGAAGAAGGCAACCTTATTATAATTGGGATTCAGGATTCTGCTTTTTTTCAAATCGACCGTTTTAGGGAATGGGAACATCTGTGCGAAGAACTTTCAGAAGTAGAAGGGGTGGAAGATCTTTTGTCGGTTTCAAACGCCTACAATCTTTTGAAGAATACCGGGAAACGCCGGTTTGAAATAAAGGAGCTTTTCCCCGATACGCTCCACACTCAGGAAGAACTCGACAAAAGTGCCGATATATTCAGAAGCCTTCCATTTTACCGGAAGCTGGTTTATAACCCGGAAAACAATACTTATCTGCTGGCCATTACGGTCAACAAAGACAAAATGCAGTCGAAAGAGCGGGAAAAAATGGTAAAGTCTATCCAAAAAATTACCCGGCAATTTGAGGAGGAGCAAGGGGTTGATTTGCATTATTCCGGGTTGCCATACATCCGGGTTGTCAACTCAATCAGGATAAAAAAAGAAATTTACCTGTTTAGTGTGTTGGCCCTTGCCATTTGTATTGTAGTGTTGTTCCTGTTTTTCCGTTCGCTCAAAGCTGTAGTTTTTCCGGTTTTGATTGTTCTGACAGGGGTAGTCTGGTCCATGGGAATGCTGGCATTGTTCGGGTTCAAAATCACGTTGCTTTCGGGCATGATTCCCCCCTTGCTGATTGTGATAGGTATTCCCAACAGCATTTATATGCTGAATAAGTTTCACCACGAATATGTCAGTCACGGCAATAAAATCAAGGCCCTCCAGCGGGTAATCATTAAAATTGGCAACGCTACGTTTCTCACCAACCTGACAACGGCCTCGGGTTTTGCCACGTTTGTTATTGTTAAAAGCGATATCCTGCGGCAATTTGGGGTGGTCGCCTCGCTCAGTATCATGGGACTTTTCGTGTTGTCGTTGTTACTTATTCCAATTATTTTCAGCTTCATCGGCCCTCCTTCTTCCCGCCATGTAAATCATCTGAACAATCGTTTTGTCACCGGAATCATTCGCAAGCTCATCTATATTACCGAACACCGCAGAAAAGCGGTTTATGTGGTGGCGGTTGTCATTTTGGGAATTGGATTCTACGGGATTTCCCTCATAAAAAGCTCCGGCTATATGGTGGATGATATCCCTGAAAGTGACCCGATTTACAAAGACCTGAAATTTTTTGAAACCAACTTCGACGGACTGATGCCGCTGGAAATTATGATTGACACCAAACGGCCCGGCGGAGTTATGCAGCTAAGCACGTTCAATAAAATTGACCACCTCGATAAAAAGTTGGCGGAGTATTCAGAACTTTCGCCCTCTCTTTCTTTATTGAATTTGCTGAAGTTTTCGAAGCAGGCTTTCTACAACGGTCACGAAAAATATTACAGCCTGCCAAACAATCGCGAACAAAGTTTTATTCTGCAGTACGCCTCTTTGGGAGAAAACGATGCAGGAATGCTGCATTCGTTTATTGACAGTGCCAGACAGGTAACGCGAATCAGTATACGGATGAAAGATGTAGGCACCAAACGGATGGAAAATATTTATGCGCGGTTAAATGCCGATATTGATTCCATTTTTACTTCCGATAAATACGATATAACGGTAACCGGGTCGAGCGTGACTACCTTTAAGGGCACGCAGTATTTGCTAAAAAATCTTTTTACAAGTCTGGGACTGGCTATTTTTCTTATCTCCTTTTTTATGGCCGTCATGTTTTCTTCGTGGCGAATGGTCATTATGTCGCTCACTCCCAACGTTATCCCGCTGATATTTACTGCTGCCATCATGGGATTTTCAGGAATTCCCATCAAAGCATCCACCATCCTTGTTTTTAGCATTGCATTTGGAATTTCGGTGGACAATACCATTCACTTTCTGGCCAAATACCGCCAGGAATTAATCGTAACCAACTGGGATATAAGACGCTCGGTAGTACTCGCACTAAAGGAAACCGGTGTGAGCATGCTTTATACATCAGTGGTACTCTTTTTCGGCTTTGGCATTTTTGCGCTGTCGGGATTTGGCGGAACAGTAGCTATGGGAGTGTTGGTATCCCTTACCCTGCTTGTGGCAGTTACTTCCAATTTAATTTTACTGCCTTCGTTGCTCACCGGGCTGGAGAGGTTAACCACTACCCGCTCATTCCAGGAACCACTCCTTCATATTTACGATGAAGAAGAAGATATTGAGCTGGAAGAATTGAAGATAAAAGACAACTATCAAAATGAACAAATCGATGTACCAGATTGAAACGTTGCAAAAAATTATCAACGACGAAATTGCCCGCCGGGCTGAGGTTTTAAGTGCCCGAAACCCTGCGGAACTTTATGCACCTGTTAATTATTCGCTTGGTATGGGCGGGAAAAGGTTACGTCCAGTTTTATTGCTGATGTCTTTCAACCTTTTTTCCGAAGAAATTGAAAATGCGTTGCCGGCAGCATTGGCGGTAGAAGTTTTTCACAACTTTACGCTACTCCACGACGATATTATGGACAAAGCAGAAATGCGCCGGAACAAACCAACCGTCCATGAAAAATTCAGTGAAAACAGTGCGATTCTTTCAGGCGACGCGATGGCGTTTTTATCGTATCAGTATCTGATGGAGTGCCGTTCAAAACAATTGTTTGATGTGGCCGGTTTATTTACCGACACAGCCCTTGCTGTGTGTGAAGGGCAGCAATACGATATGGATTTTGAAAATCGCCTGAATGTTACCGAGGAAGAATACCTTGAAATGATTCGGTTAAAAACCGCAGTATTGCTTGGGTGTAGTCTCAAAGCAGGTGCACTGCTGGCCCATGCAACCGATGAAATGGCCAGTCAGCTTTATGATTTCGGCATCAACTTGGGACTTGCATTCCAGTTGCAGGATGACCTGCTTGACACATTTGGGAACCAGCAATCGTTCGGGAAAAAAATCGGAGGAGATATCCTGGCCAATAAAAAAACTTATCTGCTTGTTAAAGCACTGGAGAAAGCAGCTGAAAATCACAAAACGGAACTTCTCAGGTGGTTGAATATAATGGATTTTAACGCTGAAGAGAAAATCAGTTCAGTAACGGAAATATACCGTCAGCTGGGAATTAAAGAACTGACTGAAGAAAAAATCGATGCCTGTTTCAGTCAGGCTGCTAACATTTTGCACGATTTACCGGTCAACGATTTACGGAAAGAACAACTCAGCAACCTGAGTAAAAACATGCTTGGACGTCGTTTTTAAAATAATTTAAGATTAAAATGTATTTTTTGCCGAAAAAAAACAAAACTTCAATAACTTTGTGCGGCTAAAAAACAGACGGTATCTTTTTACCGCATTTCAAATTCAAAAAACAGATGGATCAAAGCAAAGGAAAAATCATTCAGGTAATAGGCCCTGTGGTTGATGTCAGTTTTGAGAAAGAGGGAAACGATCTTCCCACAATTTACGATGCCCTCGAAGTTATCCGCGAAGGGAAAGACAATCTGATAGTAGAATGTCAGCAACACATTGGAGAAAATACCATCCGGTGTATTGCCATGGATTCTACTGACGGGCTCAAACGCGGGATGGAAGTGCTTCCAACCGGGCAGCCAATCATCATGCCAAAAGGAGAAGAGGCATTGGGAAGGTTGCTGAATGTAACGGGCGATTCCGTTGACGGACTGGAACAACTTCCGAAAAAAGGATTTAAAATTCATAACGACCCCCCAAAATATGAAGATTTACTCACAGAAACAGAGGTACTTTACACCGGGATTAAGGTAATTGACCTGATTGAACCTTATGCAAAAGGAGGGAAAATCGGACTGTTTGGTGGCGCCGGTGTAGGAAAAACCGTGTTAATACAGGAACTGATTAACAATATTGCACTTGCACACAGCGGTCTTTCCGTTTTTGCCGGTGTGGGAGAACGTACCCGTGAAGGGAACGACCTGCTGCGTGAAATGATTGAGGCAAACATTGTGGATTACGGCGATGCCTTCCGTGAATCGATGGAAAAAGGCAGTTGGGATCTGGCAAAAGTGGATCAGGAGAGATTGAAAAAATCGAAACTGGCCATGGTTTTCGGACAGATGAACGAACCTCCGGGCGCCCGTGCACGTGTAGCCCTTTCGGGGTTGGCCATTGCCGAGAGCCTGCGCGACAGTGGCTCCAGTTCAAATGAAGGACGTGACATCCTCTTTTTTATCGACAATGTTTTCCGTTTCACCCAGGCCGGTTCCGAAGTATCTGCGCTTCTCGGTCGAATGCCGTCGGCAGTAGGATACCAACCGACACTGGCCACTGAAATGGGTATTATGCAGGAACGGATTACTTCTACCAAACACGGCTCCATTACATCGGTACAGGCAGTTTATGTGCCAGCCGACGACCTCACAGACCCGGCACCTGCCACCACCTTTGCCCATCTTGATGCCACTACCGTACTGAGTCGTAAAATTGTGGAGCTCGGTATTTACCCCGCCGTGGACCCACTCGATTCTTCTTCCCGTATTCTTACTCCCGAAATTGTTGGGGAAGAACACTATAACTGCGCCCAGAATGTAATCCACCTGCTGCAACGCTACAAAGAGTTGCAGGATATTATTGCCATCCTTGGTATGGATGAACTTTCAGAGGAAGACAAACTGGTGGTACACCGTGCCCGCCGCGCACAGCGGTTCCTTTCACAACCATTCTTTGTGGCATCGCAGTTTACCGGTCTCGAAGGAAAACTGGTTTCCATTGAAGACACCGTGAAAGGTTTTAACATGATATTGAATGGAGAAGTGGATAAATATCCCGAGAATGCTTTTAACCTGGTAGGAACCATTGAAGAAGCCATTGAGAAGGGGGAACGTTTGCTGGCCAACAAGTAATTTAGAATTGTAAACTATGTTTCTCGAAATCATTACACCCGAAAAAAAGATATACGAAGGCGAAGTGAAACGCGTCAGGTTGCCGGGAAGTAAGGGTTTGTTCGAAATGCTGAAAAATCATGCCCCCCTCATCTCTACGCTTCGGAAAGGAACCATACGGGTTATTGACGAAAACGACCGCAGGCACACCTTCGAAGTAACCGGGGGAGTGGTTGAAAATAAAGACAACAACGTGATTGTTTTAGCAGAATCAGATTGAGAATAAAGTACCTGGCAATACGGTTCAGCTCCATTGGCGACATTGTGCTCACCACACCGGTGGTGCGCTGCCTGAAACAGCAGGTTGAAGGCGCAGAAATTCATTTTGTAACCAAAAAAGTATACGCCCCACTGGTTTCTTCCAACCCGTATATCGATAAAGTGCATGTACTTTCCGAAAATATGGGCGAGCTGATTGAACAGTTACAGGAAGAACAGTTTGATTACATTGTAGATCTTCACCACAACTTGCGCAGCAGCAAAATAAAAAGGAAACTAAATATTCCGTCTTTCACCTTTAAAAAGCTGAATATTGAAAAATACCTTCTTGTAAACTTTAAAATCAACAGGCTTCCTCAAAAGCACATTGTAGACCGTTACCTGGAAACACTTTCTGTTTTCGATGTAAAAAACGACGGGAAAGGACTTGATTTTTTCATTCCGGAAGAGGAAGATTCCGGTACAAAAGAACTACCGCCTTCCTTTCAAAACGGATTTGTTGCTTTTGCCATTGCCGGAACATGGGCAACTAAAAAACTCCCGGTCAGCAAGGTGGTGGAAATTTGTAACAACATTGATTTCCCCGTAGTACTGCTGGGGGGCGAAGGAGAAAAAGAAGAAGCAGAAGAGATTCTGAAACAGTCTAAAGGCAATGTGGTGAGCCTTGCCGGCGCAATCAGCCTGAATCAATCGGCCAGTCTGGTACGCGATGCCCGTGTGGTGTTAACCAATGATACCGGGTTGATGCACATTGCTGCTGCTTTCAGAAAAAAAATTCTTTCTTTTTGGGGAAATACCGCCCCTGATTTTGGAATGACTCCCTACCTCGCGCACCCCGCCTCGGAAATGATGGAAAAAACAGGGCTCAGGTGCCGGCCCTGCTCTAAACTGGGATACCGGAAATGCCCAAAAAAACATTTCCGCTGCATGATGGAACAGGACTCGGAAAAGGCTGTAAAATGGATAAACCAGCAATTTACAAATTAAGCGGGGATTAAACTTTTTTGTTAAAATCCGGTATCGCCTTTTATTCGTTTTGTTCTGTTTCAACCTTTTGGTTATCTTGTCCCAAGTCCAAAGCAAAAAACATGAAAACAGATAAATACTGTTTGATAACAGGAGCAAGCAGCGGTCTGGGAAAAGAAATGGCCAAAGAATGCGGGCAACGGGGAAGAAACCTGTTGCTCACATCGCTTCCCGGAGAAAACATGAAAGAGTTGGGGAAGGAATTGGCGCATGAATTTGGAGTGGATGTAAAAACCTTTGAAGCCGACCTCACCAAAACAGAAGAGATAAAAAAGCTGGCGTCCACTATTTCAGAAAAATATGAAATAGATATGCTCATTAACAATGCCGGCCTTGGAGGGGCAAAACTTTTTCTGGATGCTTCACCCGAATATATTGGAGAGATTGTATTGCTGAACACTTATGCCCTGGTTCTGCTCACCCGGCTGTTGTTACCCAACTTAAAAAGACAAGAAAAGGCTTATATACTAAACATTGCCAGTATGGCATCGTTTAGTCCCATGCCCTATAAAACCGTTTATCCGGCCTCCAAGGCTTTTGTTTATTCATTCTCCAGAGGGTTAGGTGCCGAGTTAAAAGGCACCGGTGTTTCGGTGAGTGTAGCACACCCCGCCGGGATGAAAACAAATGCAGAAGTTACCCGCCGTATCGAAAAACACAACTGGCTTATTCAGACAACAACCCTCACTTCCCAAAAGGTAGCTCAAATTTGTATTGAAAGGCTTTTAAAAAGAAGGAAACTGATTATTCCCGGTTTCTTTAATAAAGTGAGCTGGCTACTACTGAAAGTTGCACCTGTCTGGTTACGGCTTTCCCTCATGCGCCGTTCGTTAAAAAAAGAGATTAAACAAAAAAGATTCAATCTAAAGACTGAAAATGAATAAAAAAGTGCTTGTTACGGGAGCAAACGGACTATTGGGCTCCCACGTAGTGCGTGAGCTTTTAAAAAGAGATTATCAGGTGCGGGTACTGGTACGTCCCGGAAGTGACCTAAGGGCATTGACAAATTTAAAGGTCGATTTTTTTAACGGCCAAATAACGCAAAAAGAGGATATAGAAAAAGCGGTAAAGGGGTGTAGTTATATTGTACATTCTGCTGCCAGGACTTCCCCCAAACCATCCGCGCTGGAAGCTTACAAAAAAGTAAATATAGACAGCACGCAATTCATTTTTGAAGCAGGTAAGAGGCATGGAATAGAACGGTTGGTATTTGTAAGTACTGCCAATTGTTTTGGAAATGGAACAAAAGCAAATCCGGGAAGCGAAAAGCATCCATTTTTGCCCTGGCTGAAAGATTCGGGTTATGCTTACAGCAAATACCTGGCGCAACAATGGGTTCTGAAAGAAACAAAAGCCGGGAGTATGGATGCTGTGGTTGTTAACCCTACTTTTATTATTGGTTCCACTCCCGGGAGTAGAAGCAGCGGACAAATATTTTCACACATTCTGAATAAAAAAATAGCCTTTTATCCTCCCGGCGGGAAAAACTTTGTGGAGGCCGAGGCTGCTGCCACCGGAGTAGTAAATGCCCTGGAGAAAGGAATAACCGGGGAATGTTATTTACTGGCTGGTGAAAATCTTTCGTACCGGGAATTTTTTCACCTTACGGCACATGTGGCCGGCCAACGTTCCATTTTAATTCCAATCCCCGCTTTTTTACTGATGATGCTCGGCCATTGGGGCGACTTCTCTGAAAAAGTATTACGAAGGCCGATCCAACTAACCTCTGCCAATGCCCGGATGCTTTGTCTGGGAAATTATTTCACTCCGAAAAAAGCAATAGAAGAACTGGAATTGCCAATGGTTCCGGCAAAGAAAGCGATAGAAAAAGCTATTCAATAATATTTTCCCGGTAAGCATGGCACAGGAGTTTGTGTCTGCAAATGTTCTGTTTAACTGTTTATGGAGCACCTTGAAAGTTCGGTGGAGTAGTCTGTTTTCAGATACATTTTCCATCAACATTTTTATGCCTTATCAGGCCGATTTTACTCTTTGGTTTAGCCAAAAAGATAAACAGAAACCCCAAGGCTGCGTTCGCTTCACTCGGAAAAGCTACCTGATGCGGGCTGTGTCAAAATTCCGTCAGTCGGGCTAATTCGAAACATTGAAAAAACGCAAAGGTTAATTTTGACATGATTCTTTTTGGTTCGTTTTTCTCATCTGGGAGAAAAATGAAGTGGGGATTGGGGCAAAGCCCCAAACGAGTGGATAACCAGTCTGTTGCTATAGATAAGATTTTTACATCGAACTCATGTTGTTTTGTGAAATGTAATCACTCCTTCAAAGTTAGTTTTGAAAAGACTTTGGGTGAAGTAAAAGTCAACCTTGGCCCGGAAATTCCTTCCGGGTACTATGTCATAGGTTCAAGTTGGAGCGGAGCGTAAGTCCCAATTATTATTTCGGGGAAGAAAAAAAGTTAAATGAATATTGAAAGTTAAGCACAATTACTTTTTACTCCACCGGATTTTTATACTGCCCCCTGTTTATCGCCATATAATATTTAGAAAATTTTCCTAAATCTCCGGTACCCGTCATCAGAATTTACCATAAGCCACTGAAAAGCCAAGGGATTCGCCCGAACTCTCAAAACCGGATACCCGGTTGTCAGACAACCTGTAAGCAGCCAAAAGCGACACTCTCATAAATGAAGTTATATTCATCCAAAGCCGGCTTTCCAGTTCAAGATAGGGGCCAACCTGATCCTTAACCGCGACCTCTTGCAGGTAGCTAATTCCCCCGGAAACACCGGCAGACAAAAAAATCAGCTTTTGCGGTTTGAGCAGCGCCTGGACACAGAGACCGCCATAACTGAAATCGTAGAACCGGTTTTCATAAGAAAAAGAATAGGGAGTGGCATAAAAAACACCTCCTGCAGAAAGCCGCTGCTTATGCAGAAAAGCCAATGTTCCGCCATTCATTCTCACCGGTTCCCCGCCCAAAGCGGTTTGTCTGAAATCAACCGACAGGTAAAACCCTTTGTCTGTCCGGGAAACCAGACCATCGTTGGCTAAAGAAACAGGTTCCTGCCCTGCCACCGGGAAAAACATTCCCAATGCCAGAAGCAGAAACCCTATCTGTTTTCCTGTTTTCATTTCGTTTTAGCTATTCTCAGATTGAACAAGATAAAGGGAACGCTTTCTTCCAAAAATTTTCTGAACCCTGATCTTTATCTTTTCGGCAACGAGGTACACTACGGGTACTACTATGAGGGTAAGCAACATCGAGCTACTCATGCCTCCAATCAGCACCCATCCCAAACCGCTTTTCCATTCACTGCCAGCACCGTGTGACAAGGCAATCGGTAACATCCCTACCACCGTTGAAACGGCCGTCATAAGTATGGGACGTAACCTGAGCTTTACTGCTGTAACCAAAGCTTCTGTCAGTTCTTTCCCCTCCTTTCTCAGAGAGTTTGTAAAATCGACTACGAGTATCGCGTTTTTTGTTACCAACCCGACTAAAATAATAATGCCCAGTATACTAAAGATACTCAGTGACTGTTGCGAAAGGGCCAGCGCATACAACGCCCCGATAATGGAAAGCGGAATGGAGAATAACACCACAAAAGGATGCAGGTAGCTTTCGTACAGTGCCACCATAATTAAATAGACCAGAATGATGGCAATTAGAAGCGCCATTCCAAGGCTGCCGAATGCATCGCCCTGGTATTTCAATTCGCCATAAGGCACATAGGTTACGCCCTGCGGAAAATCTGTCTCGTTGAGCAAAACAAAAATGTCGTTGCCAATATCGCCTGCCGCCCTTCCCAAAGCCTGCGATTCCAGGGTAATAGAAGAAATTCGCCCAAAGCGTTCCAACTTCGAGGTACCACTCTCTTCAGTAATGTCAGCAAACTGCTTCAGCTTAACCGTCTGTCCGTAATTATTCAGGAATGAAAGATTCTCCACATCTTTGACCGACTGGCGGTTAAACGCATCAAGGCGGATATTGATGTCGTATTCGTAATCACCGATCTGGAATTTGCTATCGGTATTTCCACTAAATGATGTTTGAATGGTGCCCCCTGCCACTTCGGGAGACACCCCAAGCCGGGCCATCTTATCTTTGTCGATTTTTATCACCACTTCGGGAGAGCCCCCTTCAATGCTCAGTTTTACATTATTTGTGCCCGGAATCTGACCAATTTTTTGCCGCATTTTTTCTGCAAAATCATAGAGCGTGTCTGTATTGGCCCCCTGAAAAACTATTTGAATGGGAGCTTCATCCGTACTTCCAATCATACTTAACACTGCCGAACGGGCCTTTACATCAGGGAATGTTTCGTTGATTTCGCGCTCCAGTCTCTTCACAAAAAGAGACGATGACACATCACGCCGGGTTTTATCTACCAGCTTAATATTAATTTCCGATTGGTAATTTCCACTTTGCGCCACCAGCATGCCCGAAGTACTACCTACTGAAGTATAAATATTTGTCACTTCCGGCTTTTGACTGATGATCTCTTCAATTTTCCGCGTAACATTACTGTTCTGTTTGAGTGTATAGTCCCTGGGATACTCTAACGTAACCAGGCATTCACCCATATCTCCCACATTCATAAATTCATTGCCGATAAAACCACCTGCGGGCAACATGAGCGAACTGATAAACAACAGGGATGCGGTGCCAAGTGTGATAAACTTATGCCGCAACGACCAGTTAAGCAATTGCAAAATAACACGGGAAAAAGCATCAATACCTTTTTCAAAAACCGTGATAATTCTGCCCCATAGCGCTTTTCGGTTCAACTTTTCAAGTTTTGAAAACCGGGAGGTGAGCAGCGGAACGACGGTAAACGCAACCAGCAAACTCAGTAAAACCGTAATTACAATTACCATGGCAAAAGGAGCTATAATGGGGGAAATAATACTTTCGGACAAAGCAACCGGAAGGAATACCACAATAAGCACCAGCGTAATGGAAACCACACTCAACCCGATTTCTTTCACGCCGTCAATTGTCGCCTGCCAACGATTTTTCCCCATCTCGAGATGTCGGTAAATATTCTCAAGTATTACAATAGCATCATCAACCAGCGTCCCGATAACCAGCGACATAGCGAGCAGGGTCATCAGGTTGAGGGTGTAACCTAACAGGCTCATACCGATAAAAGAGGCGATTAAAGACAATGGTACGGCAATCATTACAATAATGGCATTGCGCCCGCTGTGAAGAAAAAAGAACATAATTATTGTAACCAGGATGATGGCAAGCAACAGATCGAATCCTACCGACCGGGCAGCATCAAGAATAATTTGTGAACCATCCTGCGGAACGGTAAATTTAAGCTGAATGCCGGCGTATTGATCTTCGAGCTTCACGGTTTCCGCTTTTACGGCATCGCAAACCGTTACAGCATTCACATCGTCCTGCTTTTTTATCTGCAATCCAACCGACTGGACTCCATTTACCCGGTAAATAGTTGCAGCATCTTTCTCGGTATCGGTTACCTCAGCAATATCTTTCAACTTCACCATGGAACCATCGGGCATTTGCGAAACCACCAGATTGGCAATATCAGACACATGTGTATATTTTGCCGACATCCGGAGCAAAGTCTGACGATCTGTATTTTTGATTTTCCCCGCCGGAAAATCGGTATTCGAGGCGTGTATGGCCTGCACCACCTGCAGTATAGACAGATTGTTATTATCCAGCTTATTATGATCGATATTAACCTGAATTTCCCGTTCCGTTTCGCCCAAAATATTTATTTCACCCACTCCCTCTGTTTTTGCCAGCGCCGGAATAATCTGGTAGTTCAACTCATCATACAGTTTTGCCGCCGGCAAATTAGCACTGACACTCAGGGTAATGATGGGCAAATCGCTTACAGAGAATTTTGAAACAGAAGGCTCAAGCACCTGCGGCGGAAGCAAACTTCTTACCGATTGCACTTTTCGTACGGCTTCATTTACCACCGCCTCTACATCCGCCTTTAGCTTTAGCTCAATGAAAACCACGGAAACCCCTTCCTGCGATATGGAGCGAATCGTTTCCACGTTAGAAAGACCCGAAACGGCCTCTTCTATTCGTTTGGTCACACTGTTTTCCACTTCAGTCGGCCCGGCGCCCGGATAAACCGTAGAAACCGTAAAAACCGGAGAACTAAATTCGGGTAACAGTTCGTAATTCAGCGAGGTAAAACTCATAACTCCCAGAAACACCAGTATGGTGAACACAACTACCACCAGCGTGGGTCGTTTTATGGCTAATTCAGATACATTCATCGTCTTCTTTTTACTGATTTAAAACAGATACCTTTGTTCCGTTCTGAAGGTTAATCTGACCTGAAAGAACCAGTGTCTCATCAGGTGAAAGCCCTTCAGTAATCAGAGCTTCGGTTTCGTTCAATGAAACTGCTTCCACTTTCCGGGAAACAACCACATCGCCCTGAAGCAGGTAAATTACTGCATCGTTAATACTTCCTTCGATACATTTCCGTGGAATGACCACCCCTTCACCGGCTTGCATAATTTTAAACCCGGCTGTTCCGTCAAGGCCATCGCGAAACCGGCTGTCATTTTCTTTTAGATCGATTTCAACTTCGTACCTGCCCGATAAATCAGGAGTTATGTTCATACTTTTTACTTCGCCTGTAAATAGTTTATCGGGGATAATATCCAGACTGACTGTGGCCTCCTGCCCTTTATTAATGTGCCGGATATCGTTTTCGGCCACTTTCACCACAAAAACCATTTTATTTTTTTTGAGTAATGAAAACACCTGCACCGAAGGCAGCAGGTTATCGCCGGTTTCAACAAAACGTTTAATAATTATTCCGTCTGCCGGAGACTTTATTTCCGTATTCTCCAGTTGCTTTTTCAGGGTGGTAAAATTTGTGAGAGCGTTCCGGTAATTCAGCTTCGAGTTTTCCAGTTGCTGCTCGGTAACCGCATTTCCCCCTGCCAGATTTTTGTAACGCGCTAAATCCTTTTCTGCATTCTCCAAGGTTAGCCGGGCTAATTCAAACTGACTCTCAATAACTTCGCGTTCTACCCGGAGCAGTGTTTGCCCGGCAGAAACCCGCTCCCCGGGCTCACCCGTTACATAGGTTATTCTGCCCGACGTTTCCGACAGAATCGTAATTTCACCATCTGAGCGAACCACCCCGTTCTCCTGCATTGATTGTATCGATTTACGAATCTCCGGGGAAACCACCTCTACCGGAATTACGGAGCTGTATTCGCTCATGGCCTTCAACTCATTGTCTGATTGTTTTTTATTACTGAATAATTTATAAACCAGCAGCGCCACAATGGCAAGAGTTGCCAGGATTGTTACATACTTTCCAATTGTTTTCATAGCTATTATTATTTTATTGCTTTAAAAGTTTAGAATTTCACCTCTTGATTTTTTTAGGCCCAGCTCGGCATTCTTCCATTGCAACAAGGCATTGTCGTAAGACAAATGGGCCTCTGTCAGGCTGTTTTGCACCCGGAGCAATTCCACAAGCGATATGGTTTGTTCCTGGTAAGCCTGAAGGTTTACTCTGTAGTTTTCTTCTGCTATACCAATGTTTTGTCTTTGCCTGATTACCGCCTGCCAACTGTCTTCATATTGCTGTTTTGCATCAGCAAACTCTTTCCTGAAAAACTGAAGGGTATTGTTCCGGGTATTTTGCAACTGCATTAAAGTAATATCGTTTTGCTTGATTTTTGCCTGCTTTTCAAACCCGCTAAAAACCGGAATGGACAAACTCAATCCAACAAAACCAACCTTAAAAAACTTGTCACTCCCCCCCTTAAAAAAATCGAACTGGTTGCGCTGTCCCTGGTAATAATACTGGGCAAAACCGGAAAGTGTAGGCTGATAGGCCTGCTTATTCATACTTTTAGACAATCCCACTACCTCCATTTGTTTTTCAAGATGTTTCAGTTCGGTACGGTTGCCCCAATCGGGTAAATACAAATCCGCCTGTTCATTCGAAAAAGCTAAGGAGTCAGTCAGTACCACCTCACTGTCGGGGTCCATTCCGGTGAGGTATTTCAAAAGACGAATCTGCTGGTCGTAAAGCCGTGAAAGCTGCTCTACTTCGGTGCGAAGATTATTTTGGTCTACCAGCACCTGTTCATGATCCACTTTCCGGATTACTCCATTCTGTTGCTGCAATCCGGTAATCTTAAGCAGCTGTTCCATACTTTCCAGAGTTACAGACAAGTGGTTGGTCTGCTGCCAGGTGGCCAGACACAAATAATAAACCTGAGAAATGCTGTAAGCCGTTTCCTCCTGCTTTTGCCTCATGGTGAGGCCTTCCAGATCTGTTTTCTGACGAGCCAGCTTTAACGAGGTGTAATAACTCCGGTTGTACAACAACTGGGTAGCGCGGAAACCGGAACCCCAATCGAGTTTCGTCCCAAATTCAACCGGAATGTCGCCCTCCTGTCCAAAAATCTCACCGGGAACCACAAGTTTGGGTAGGGCGAAGTAATAGTTAAAATTACTGTAGGCCTCCACCTGCGGGTAAAGCCGGCTCTGTTGTTCCTTTTGCCAACTTTCTGATTTTTGCCTTTCAAGTCCGGCATTTTGGATTTCCATGTTTCTTTCCAATCCAACTTGTACCGCCTCCTGCAACGACAACCTGCGGGGTTGTGCTGTTGCAACCGAAAGGGCAGAAAGAAATAAAATACATGCTGTTTTCAATTTCTGTTTCATTGTTTTCATGCCATTATAATTGTCATTTGTTCAGTTATTTAATTATTCTTCGATCATTTAGATTCCGTTCAATACAACCCGTTTATCCTTTTTTATGCAAGTCGCATTCGGAATCATTCTTCTGTCGTTTTTTATTGTTAATATGGTTCTTTTCATTTTTTTAAACCGAACGTCCGGTCTGTATTGATTCAATAGATAAACCGAACATTCGGTTTGCTTTCATTTAAAAAAATTTATGCCTTTATTTCATTGTAAAAACCATCCCAAAGCTCCAGCATTTTGGGACCCAATTGTTTGACCCGGCCTTCCTGGATCAGGTGCAGTCCTATCCCGTCATTCGAATAAACAAACATACAGGCTATCTGATCATCGGTCATTACCGTATCAAGTTCGCCGCTGGCCCTTCCCCGGGCTACGGCCTCTGCCCATGCTGTCAGTTCCAGTACATGAAGCTCTTCAACCTTCAGATTAAAATCAGGGATTATATGTATTGCATCAAAAGCTATAGTGAGATAGTTTATATCGTCTTCATCGTTTGTATCTTCCAACAGTTTTTTTAGCGCCATAAATTCATTCATTATATATTCGACATAATCATGATAGAATCCATAAAATGATTTCCTGTCAAATCTTTCGTATTCAACCGCTGCCATTTTAAGATAATATGTATTGATGATTTCGCTAAAAAGATCTTGCTTGCTGGGGAAATAATGGTAAAAAGCCCCTTTGGAAAGCCCTGTTTTCTGGACAATCTCTTTCATGGTTACTTCTTTGAAACTTTTTTGCAAAAAAAGTTTCAAAGCTGTTTTCATAATATGTTCCTTTGTTGTATTCATAAACCGACCGTTTGGTCTGCAAATATAAAAATTAATTTTACAGCACTGCAAATAATTTAATTTTTTTTGTTTTCTGTTAAAAAAAGTTTTCTAAAAAGATATATACTCCGGTCAGCTGGCCATCTTTCCGCGCATCAACATGTTTACGGCATCTTCGAGTGAGCCTGCACGGGTTACCTTTCCTGAGTTGACAAAGAAAATTTCGTCGGCATTGGCAATGGTATTGAGGCGATGCGCTATGATGACCTTGGTAGTAGAGGCCGGGAGCTTTTGCAAAATTTTGTCCAGCAGTTTTTCAGTTATGGTGTCAATATTGGCAGTAGCCTCATCAAGAATGAGCAGATCGGGCTGGCGAAGTACAATGCGCATAAAAGCGATAAGCTGTTTTTGTCCCAGGCTAATGCCATCACCCGTATCGTCAACTTTTGTATCCAATCCGCGGTCAAACCGTTCCAGTAGTTTTTCCAGCCCGGTGTCACGAAAAACCTGGGCCAGTTTCTTGTTACTGTATTCCCTGTATGCTTCATTTCCATACAAAATATTGTCTCTAACGGTACCGCTAAAGAGGAAAGGTTCCTGCAGAATAAACCCGATTTTTTTTACGCGCTCTTCATGCGGGTAGGACTGAATATCGCAGCCGTTGAGCAATATAGTACCTTTGGAGGGATCGTAAATACGAGCTATCAGGGAAGCAGTGGTTGTTTTTCCTCCGCCTGTAGGTCCGACAAAGGCATATGTTTTTCCCCTTTCCAGTTCAAAACTTATACGGTGCAGAACTTCCGTGCCGTTAGGGTATGAAAATGAAACATCTTTAAAAGCGAGCAATGATGAAGAAGTTACACTTTCCCGATCTGCAACAACGGGCATATTATTCTCCAGAGTCAGAATTTTCCGGATGCGGTCCCAGGCAGCAAGCGCCAACTGGAAATTGGCCCACAACGAGGCAAGTTGGCGCAACGGGTTATAAAAACTGGTAACATAAGCGATAAAGCTGATTAAAAGCCCGATGGTAAAACTTCCCTGGGTAATCAGGTAAATGCCAAAGGCGAGTACTATGAGCTGCCCCATATTGGACAAAAAGGTGTAAACAGGCATAAACAGATTGTTGGCCACACCCGCTTTAACAGAAGTTGAATAATTATAGCGGTTCACTTCTGCAAACCTCTTTCTGAAGTAGTCGCGCCGGTCGAAGGCCACAATCACCTTAAAGTTGCTCAGGCTTTCCTGCACTTCAGAACTGAGATTCCCGGTACTTTTTAAACTTTCCGCATTTCTCTTCTTTACCCAGGGGGATACAAAATGTGTAAAAATCCAGATAATAATAGCCGGGGAAAGCGTTGCCGCCCCCAGGGGCAAATGGATAGACAGCAAAAAAATTCCGGCTCCAATCATTATCAGGATTGAACGCATAAACTGCATCAACGACTGAGAAAAAAACTGGTTTATATTTTCGGTGTCGTTATTGATACGTGAAATCAGATCGCCGGCTTTATTCTGATTGAAAAAGTCGTAGGGCAATTCCTGAAGTTTATTAAAAACAGCATTCCGCAAGGCAAACAGGATATGCTGCCCCACAGTGCCCATCAGCTTGGTTTGCAGGTAGCCGGCACCCACCGCAACGATATACATAATCAGCAAAATTCCACTAAACAGAAGGACACCATCAAATTGTTTTGCCCGTATATATGTGTCGATTGTATGACCGATGATGATGGGTCCGGCGAGAGTGAGTAAAGCAGTAATCAACATGGCACTAAATGCGGTCCACAACATTTTTTTCTCTTCCACCAGGTGTACCACCAGACTTTTTAACGATGCAAAAGTGGATCGTTTCTTTGCTTTATTTTCTGTTTCGAAATTAAGATTGTAATTCATAGTGACTGGTACTCTGTTGAGAATTATAAATCTGGATGTATTCCGGACAGGTAGCCAGTAATGTTTCGTGGCTACCTGTTTCAATCACTTCGCCCTCCATCAGCATAATAATCTGGTCAAAATTTTTGACAGGTGCAATCTTCTGAGTCACAGAAACGAGTGTCAAATCAGGATAATTATTCAACACATTATGCAGTATCTTTTGTTCGGTTTGCTGGTCGACGCGCGCCGTAAAATCATCCAGCAACAATATTTTCGGGTTGAGTGCCAACGCCCTGGCCAGCATAATTCGCTGTTTTTGCCCTCCTGAAAGGCTGGTGCCCCTCTCCGATACAATAGTATCCAACTTTTGCGGCAAGGACTGAACAAACCCTTTTAGTTCAGCTGTTTCAATGGCTTTTGCCAGCGATTCATCGGTTACGGTATTGCTGAAAGCAATATTTTCGCGCAGGCTCAGGTTAAACAGCACACTGTCCTGAAACACAAACCCAATCTGTTGATGAAAAGACTCTTTCTGAAAATCCTGACTATATATTCCTTCAAACTCAATGGTTCCTGAGTCAGGTTTTATGAGCCCGGTAAGCAGGTAGAGCAGCTGGCTTTTCCCGGCTGCTGTTGGTCCTATGATGGCTGTTCGCGAACCTGCTTTTACTGCAAACGAAACATCTTTCAGCACCGGTTTATCATCATACAAAACAGTCACGTTTCTTACCTCTATATTCCCTTGCAGCGGAGTAGTGTCCGTTCCTGTTCCCGGGGTTTCAGGCTTCTTCAGAACCTGATCAATCCGTTCATATGAGGCAGAAGCCCGGGCAATGGTATTGCTCATGAAACCGATTACAATAATGGGAAAGACCAACATAGAAACATAACTGTTAAAAGCAGCAAAATCACCCAACGACAAACTCCCGTTGATAACAAAATGCCCCCCCAGCGCCAAAATCGTAAGAGTGGCCAGGTTAGCCACAAAAGTGATAATCGGAATCAGTGTAGCAAACAAAGTGAGAATAGAAATCCCCAGCTTCTTCGCTTCCGTATTAGTTGCCAGAAATTTTCCGTATTCCAGTTGCTGAGAATTAATGACCCTTATAATAGCAGCCCCCAAAATACTTTCGTTTATCACCTGGTTGAGACGATCAATAATTTCCCGGCTCTTTTTAAACAAAACCCGAACTTTTCGCAACACAAAATAAAATGCGAACCCAATTACCGGAATCATCAAAATAACAGACAAAGCCAGTCTCCAGTTGATGAGGAGCATAAGGACACAGGTGCCAATAATCATGAACACCGATGAAATAATGGAAGCCACCGCCTGGGCAACAAACATTTTTACCGAATCTATATCTGAAGTCAGGTTCGTCAACAATTTCGACGGGTTCGACTCCCGGATAAAAGAAAAGCTTTGGCGCGATATTTTATCAGAAAGTTTTTTCCGAAGATCAAAAGCAACCCGCTCTGAAGCATACGTTTGAATAATCGCCTGCAGGTAGCTAAAAAGAAAAATACCTGCAGAAACCAAAACAAATGCAACTACAACGTTTTTCAACACAAACTGACCATCCGTATAAGCGTCGATACCGTAGGAAATGATTTTGGGAATGATGAGGTTCGCCCCGTTTCCCAACAAAGCAAAAACCACCAGCAACACAATCATGGACATATAGGGTTTCAATAAGGCCAGTAACCCCGATTTTGTTTTTCCGGAAGTGGTTTTTTGCTTGTTTCTCGTGTCTTCCATTGTCCTGTTTTCCTCTAAAACTTTTGTTCTGCAAAGAAAAATGTAAAAAATGAACTTTGCATGGATTTATCGGCGAATGTAAGAATGATTCCTTATAACCAATAAATTTTAATGGCCGGATTATCGATTCAAAAACATCTGAATCTGAAATTCAATCCGGCATTAATAACAAGTTTTCAGGAAAAAAGTTATCTGCTTTTATGCTGCGTGTTTGAAATAGAAAATAGTGAATCAGGCGAATGATACATTTTTTTCATTCGCCTGATTCAAAATCCTTATTTTTAAAATTTCCCAAATTTGAATGTCAATCCGGCGTGCACGCCACGCAATGCATCTTTTTTTGTGTGAGGCAATTGAACATCCGAAGTATACCGGTAGCTCAATGTAGCAGCCGTTCGGAAAAACCGTGCCAGGTTAAACTCAAGTTCCACTGCAGGTTCTATAACAAAAATCAAATCGTGTTCAATATAGTCGGTTCTCCAGTGAGGATGTTCCGGGATACCGTAATTGTAGTTTTCTATGAGTGCAACACCACCTATTCCGAAAAGGATGGGAAATGACACATGAACAGGTTTCAACCCTCCCACAATAGGCTCAATAAAAATACCTCCATAGCCGCCGGTTAATGCATAGTTTTGGATTTCATCCTCCATAAGATCATCGAGGTTGCTTATGAACCCGTAGCCTGCCAGTCCAAGGGCTGTGGAATGATTAAAAATTAAAGCTGCACGGCCTCCTGTAACCAGTGCATCCTCACCGCCAATCTGTGAATAGCCTACCGAAAACGCACCATAAAAACCCAGGCTTTTCTGGTCTGAAAAAAGGGTCTCAATTTCATGTCCGCGTTCATCCTCCTGTGCGGAAGAAATAAAATTAATTGCCAGTAAAGACAAAAGTAAAATCATAAATTTTTTCATCGTATCCTTAATTTTGTCGAATAATATCTCCTGAACCCGAAATATGAGTCTCTATGCTGGGAGAACCACTATAAAAAACATTACCACTCCCGGATATTGCCGCTTTTAAGTAATGGCTTACCTGAATCCAAATATCTCCTGACCCGGAAATGGTTGCGTCACAATCATGAAGGTCAAGATCCCAGGCGTCCATTTCGCCTGAACCACTCAACAAAAAGTCAGCAACTTCAGCCTCCCCGGAAATTGTAAGGGCGCCCGAGCCGGAAATCACAGCATCTACAGAAGCCGCCTCAACATAGGTTTCAATGGTTCCCGAGCCGGAGATAACTGCATCAAAATGTTCGGCGGTAAAATAGCCCGTTGAAATGGTACCTGAACCGCTTTGTGTTATCCCTTCCAGGTAGGGGGTTGTAACGTAAACTTCCATCGGCAAACGGTTGTTCAGACTATGCAGGCCGGAAGTGTAAATTCGAAGAGTGTTATTTTTCACGTGGGTTTCGATGTACTGAAGAAGATTTGATTCGGCATTGACCACAACCTCAAATTCATCTCCTTTTGTAATATGAACATCGAAAGCACCTTCCGACTTAACCTTTTCGAAATCAGGGGTAATTCTCCCTTCGGTGGCTGCTATCCCGTTCCCCCTGATTATTAAATCATCTACGCAGCCGGTTACCGCAAAAAAGGTAACTGTACTAAAAATTAATAGTTTAATTGTTTTCATCTCATATTGTTTTAATTTTTCATGGTACTCAATGGAATTTACCACAGTGGATAGCAGTTTTTCTCCCATGGTTCCTTTCATGGCTTCAAAGCAAAATGTTTCCGTTTAAATTGTTTCTGTTTTAGTGACAGCTATTTTTTAAAAGGGTTGCACGAAAAATAAAAAAATGCTCTTTCTATTTTGAGAATATATTGATTTCGCCTGAGTTGGCATTTATAAAAAGCTTTTTCATACTGTCATCCTTCTTGTTGAAAAACCCGGAAAGCTTTACCTTACCTTCCTTTTCATCCAGTGTTTCTTTTTCTTCAATCTCAATTTCACGATCGGTGTTCACCTCTGATTTGGTATGGGTAATTTCGAATCCAAAATCAGTTTCAGGATGAAACCAAAGATTAATATCTGTAGATTTTGATTCGATAAATATGTTGGTGAAGTCCGAAGCCGTTTTTTCAATATCCAAATCGCCGTATTCAGCTCTTAACGTTAACCGGTCGTTTAATTCATTCAGCCTGAAATTGGAGAAACTACCCCGTGCTTCCACCATATCGGCAAGCCGGATTCTATATTTGTCGCGACGGGAATCAGCATAAAGTTCATTTATTTCGAGTATCTCAAAAGACGATGATTTTCCGGTTATCCGTAACGATTTTGCTTTTTTAATGTACAGGTCGCTGTAGTTACAATTAAAGCGTGCGTTTTTTATTTCATTGATGGTTGCATCGGCAAAATTGAGCGTGATGTTTGTCCTGCCTGAAAAGTCATGCGATTTCAGGTTTCCGTTCGAAAGGTCTATCTCAACTTCGCCCTGGTAATCGCCGATAAAAATATCTCCAAATTTGTTTTCCACTTTCAGTGTATTCGTTTTTGGCAATTTCACCAAATAGTCGATCTCCATATTACCACCTCCCGCCTGAAGCAATGTTTCCTTAAACCGCAAAAATTCTTTTTCCATGGTGCTGCTGTTTTCCCCCACTTCAGTACGGATTATCAGAAAATGCTGACTATTGGTAAATTCGAAATCAATCTTGTCCATCGATTTTTCGAGCTTCGACTGCTTTTTCTCTTCCACCCTCACTCTAATTTCAACAACCACCGAATCTTTTTCCCAGGTTTTTAACTCGATTTTACCGTATTTATTGGAAATTTCTATTCTCGTTTCCGGGCTAACCCGAAATCGTTTGGAAATTTCTTTGGTTTCGGTAAACTGGGCAAACAGCGAAACAGGTACCAACCAGCCCAAAACCAAAAGACCCACTCCAATTTTAAGTTGTTTCATTATTTTTACCTTTCCTATTCTATTAGCAATTAATTTGATCCAGTACTTCGTCAACCAGTTTCAGACGCTTCCTGTTATTGTCGATCATGGCTTCAATAACAGCCTTGTTCGAAATATTCTCTCTCAGATCATTTTTCAATTCATTGTACATAAACTCTAATTCTGTGAGATCAGATTCAATTTCCACTTTCAATTCAGGAAACGTGCTGTAGCACTTTCTAATCTCTTTCAGTTTCCCGCTTACCTGTTGGGCGTAAAAGGTTTCTGCCTCCATTAACTCACGCATCTCCGGATCATCAATTATCTCGGAATACCCTGGAGATAAAATGGTTGATTTGTACAACATAACAGATGTAACCAACACCACGATAAATACGGCAGCTACCCTGAGCAGGTATACATTTAAACGCCTTGTTTTCGTTTTTTTTGAGGCGGCTGAAATATTTTCCCAGACTTTCTGTGAAGGTTCGAGTTGATCGAACCCACGTCTGTTATTCCTTACAAATTCTTCCAATCGATCAGTTTCCATAATCCTTGTTTTTTGTCAAAGGAATCCCTCCTGTATTTTCTTTCAATATCTTCACAATATGTCGTTTCGCTCGCATAAACTGGCTCTTCGAAGTCGATTCTGTAATGTTCATAATTTGGGCAATTTCTCCGTGATCGTATCCTTCCAGCAGGTAAAGTGAAAAAACCATCCGGCCCCTTTCGGGCAGCAGCTCCATCGCCCGGGTTACACCAGCCACCGTAAATTGAAGTTCCTCTTCGTCTTCTCCGGTCTCAGGCTGGTCGTAATTGAATATTTCTTCGGAGTAAGTCAATTCCACCTTTCTTTTGTTTTTTGCATTGATACAAGTATTTATAACAATCCTTTTTAGCCACGCTCCAAAACTCGATTCATACCTGAATGTATCAAGCTTTGTAAAAGCCTGTATAAATGCTTCCTGCAACATATCTTCAGCCTCTTCACGATTGTTCATCATCCGGTAGCACACGTTGAACATGGCCCTGGAATACAATTGATAGAGCTCAAACCGGGCTTTGTCTTTCCCCCTCTTACAGGCTTCAATTAACCTCTGATGTATATGTTCTGTCCCTCCCAATTTTTAAATTTTCCGTAATAATGACAAAAGAAAAAATAAAGGGTTGCAATTCTGCTGTTAACTTGTATCTGATTCAGGAATACACCCCAAAGCATTTTACAAGTTTTTTACACTTAGATGTTTCACGCTATCACTAATGTTGCGTCTTGCCAAAAATACGCAAGTTCATCTTAATTGCTGTAAAATCCTATCTAAAATATTACCGGTTAAAGGGTTACAAAAGCATTTCTACTCATCTTTCCTGTCTTGTCCGCTTTTAACACAAATTAACGCACGTTCCCAACATTTTTCTGTCTTTTTCACAAGAACATGAAAACAGTTTAGCGACTATTTTTTACAGTTCAGCAATTAACTTGCTGCTTCACAGAAATTCATTTCCCCCAAAAGGTAAAGCAGGATAATTTTAGGCGTGAAAACAGAAAACAATTCAGTATGCGAAAACAGAAAGCAACATTCCTGATAATGCTCCTGCTATTGTCTGCTTCAGCAAAACCAATGGCAAAAGAGAGCAAAAGCGGGAACAATGAAACATGGAGCCTTGCCAGGAAATCGGAGGATATCTCTGTATATTACCGTTGGGTGACCATTGATTCGGTAAAAACCCGCGAAATGCGCGCCCGTTTTTTTATCCAGGCAGAAGTTCCTGAAATCCTGGCACATTTTTATGACCCTCAAAGTTATTTCCTGTGGGCAGTGGGAGTGAAGGAATGCCGGATAACAAAGATGGACAACTCGGAATGGGTTACTTACGCCCTCATGAGCTACCCCTGGCCGCTAAAACAAAAGGATTTGGTAACCAGGCATATTGTACGGCAAACTGCCTCCGGCACGCGTATTTCAATTTCTGCGGATCCACAATTCTTCCCGAAAAAAGAAGGCGTGGAGCGGATGGAAAATTACCGGGGAGAATGGCACTTCATTTCTGCAGAAGACGGAACAACCGAAGTAGATTACCGGGTTGTTTCATTCACCAAGCCTGTTTTTCCGAGGTTTATCCAGGATCCGGTTATTCAAAATCTTTTTATCGATTCATTTCACGATTTAAAACACCTGGCGGAAACAAAATGAAAACAGAAACAATCAAAAAACAAAACGGATTTAAGCGGCTTTTTAACCTGAAGGGAGATCCCAAGATGATTGCCCGCGGCTTTGCCCTGGGTTCGTTTGTGGGAATGCTCCCGTTTCCCGGCTTCCAAATGCTGATTTCGGCTACGTTAGCTACTTTCCTGCGTTATAACAGAATGGCAGCCGTTGCCGGTGTGTTTAACACCAATCTGGCAACCGGTGTTTTTGTGTTTGCATTTAACTACTGGCTGGGTAAAAAAATACTGGGAATTGAATCTTCCTTCCGGCTCCCCGACCGCATAAACCTGAATTTTGCCAAAACCGTTATGGATGCCGGCTCCGATGTTTTTTTGTCGTTGCTTTTGGGCGGAGCTATCACAGGAGTCTTTGCCATGTTCCTCGGCTACTACATATCACTTTCTGTCCTTACCCGAAAAAACAGGATGAAATATGAAAACTGAGCAATATACATTGATTACCGGGGCCAGTACCGGACTGGGAAAGGAGCTGGCAACCGAATGCGCCCGCCTGGGGAAAAACCTCGTTTTAGCTGCACTACCCGGCGAACAGATAGCCCGGCTTGGCCTGGGTTTATCGCTCCGGTTTGGCGTGAAAGTAAAAACATTTGAAACCGATCTGACGCAATGGGGCGCCGTGGAAGATTTCGTAAAGAAAATTATTGAACTGGAAATCGAAATTTTAATCAACAATGCCGGGCTTGGTGGGACCAAACCTTTTTTGGAAGCCACGCCCGAATACATTGATCGGATTATTTTACTCAACATGCGGGCGCTGGTTTTGCTTACCCGCCTACTTTTACCCGCGCTGAAACGTCAAAAAAAAGCTTACATCCTGAATATTTCCAGCATGGCCTCTTTCGGTCCTATGCCATTTAAAACAATTTATCCGGCCTCAAAAGCATTTGTATATTCTTTTTCCCGGGGGCTCGGAGCTGAATTAAAGGGATCAGGTATTGTAGTGAGCGTGGCCCATCCCGGAGGAATGAAAACCAATGCAGAAGTAACCCGCAGAATTGAGCGCCATAACCGGCTGATTCGGAGCACCACCCTGTCAGCAGCAAAAGTGGCCAAAATATGCATCAGGCAATTATTAAAAAACGACGAGTTAATCATTCCCGGTCTAATGAATAAACTGAGCTGGTTAACCCTGAAAATAGTACCGGTTTGGCTGCGGCTCATTATTCTGCGTTCGGCGCTTCAGAACGAAATGAAAGAATCAATGTGATTCCTTTAAACAATCAGTGGGAAAAAGTTATCTTGTGCTTTCAAAACAATGATTATTCTATTATAATTCAGATGAGGATGATAAAAAAAATCTGGTTACGTTTCTGGGTGGTTTTTCTTATTCATCTTATGATAAAAAGTTTTGATTTATCATTTCCCGGAGGACCTTTTGAGCTGAATTTTCGCAGCCTGCTGTTTTCCTTGTTTTTTATGACCTACGGTATGTTTATCTGGCAAACTGCCGATTATTTTAATGGCTTTTTTCAAAAACTAACGCAGCATGTAATCAGAATACGTGTAAAAATTGCCGTTTTAACCTTCCTGCATGCGATTCTTGGATTTATCCTTTCCCTTTCGTTAAATCATTTTTACCGCATAGGAGATATTTATCTGTTTGAAGATGTGGGGCACTGGGAGCACAATTCATTTTTCAACCCGGAATTGACCATTGCATTAACAAGTATCTATCTGATAATCCTGGGTTTTGACGGGTATTTCGAAATGCAACAAAGTTTCCAGAATGAGGTATTAAAGGCACGTGAACTGGAAAAAGAAAGTATCCTGGCCCAGTACAAAGCCTTGAAAGCCCAGATTGAACCCCATTTTTTATTCAACAGCCTCAGCGTGCTCTCTTCCCTTGTTTACGATGATGCCGATTTAGCCTCCGGATTTATTGTAAAAATGTCGAAAACGTTGCGGTATATTATTGAAAAGAATGAATTTCATCTGGTAAAACTTTCCGAAGAACTGGAGTTTCTGGATGCCTATTTCTTTCTTATAAAAACCCGTTTCGAAGAAGGTGTCTTTCTTGAAAACAGATTACAAAAACCCTTTGTGGAGAACACCTACATTCCACCGGTAACCCTGCAGCTTCTGGTGGAAAATGCGGTTATTCACAATAAAAGCAATCCGGAAAACCCCTTAAAAATTACCATTGACAGGGAGGAAAAATTTATAGTGGTAAAAAACAATCTAAACCTCCGGGTAAAAAATGAACCTTCAACACAAATGGGATTAAAAAATATTTCGAAAAGGTACGAACTGGTATCGGGGCAGAAGGTGATTATACTGAAAACAGATTCTGAATTTATCGTCAAAATTCCGTCTCTAAACTACTCTGACTATGAACGTTTTATTGTTTGAAGATGAAAAACATACAGCCCAGCACCTAATCCGGCTTCTGGAAAAGTACGATCCCCGGATTAAAATACTTGAGGTCATCGGTTCGGTAAAGCAGGGCATTTTGTGGTTCAGAAACAACCCGATGCCTGATTTAATTTTCCAGGATATTTTACTGAATGACGGAAATTGTTTCGAAATTTTTGACGAGGTAAAAATAGAGGTGCCCGTAATTTTTACAACTGCCTACAACGAGTATGCACTAAAATCATTCAAAGTAAACAGCATTGACTACATTGTAAAACCCTATGATTACCAGGACATAAAAAATGCATTAGATAAATTCAAAAATTTCAGGGAAATATTTCTTCCCCCCGAAAGTGAGTTACTGAAAAAGATTGTTTTTCCGGAAAAGCCTGAAATAAAAAAGAGATTCCTGATAAAACTGGGCGACCGGTTTCGTTCTGTCAAAAGCGAAGATATTGCCTGGTTCATTTATGACGACGGGCTGACTTTTGCCGTAACATTCGAAAATGATCGGTTTGCAATAAACTATTCCATCGATCAGCTTTCTGCGCTGTTGGATCCGGATACGTTTTTCCAAACGAACCGGAAATATGTGGTAAACATTGAGAGTATTCGCAATATTCACACCTGGTTCAATAGCCGGTTCAAAATTGAGATCAATCCAAAACCAGGGGAAGATATAATTGTAAGCCGTGAGCGCGCCAAAGATTTCAAGCTGTGGCTCGACCGGTAGAACAACAGAAACATTGCGCTACAAAATGTAGTTTCTCCACTACATTACAATGTACCAAACGCCCCGGCCAACCTTTTTAATGCCTCTTCCAGCACACTGCGCGGGCAACCTATATTCAGCCGCAGCCAGCCGTCTCCGCCCGATCCGAATTTTCCGCCATTGTTCAGGCCTACTTTCGCCTTGTCAACAGTGAATTTAAAAAGCTCATTGTCATTCATTCCATATTCCCGGAAGTCAAGCCATATCAGATACGTGGCTTCCGGTTTCATTACTTTTACCTTCGGAAGGTGTTCCTTGAAAAAATCTTCCAAAAAAAGGTAATTTCCCCAAAGGTAGTCGAGCAACTGCTTCAGCCATTCGTCGCCATGGGTATAAGCAGCTTCCAACGCTACCGTGCCAAAAATATTTCCCATACCGAGATGACCTATGTTCAGGGCTCGTTCATACCGGCCGCGTTTGGTTTTGTCAGGGATGATTACCAGTGACGAGGAAAGACCGGCCACATTGAAGGTTTTGCTGGGCGCCATACAAACGACCGAATTTTTAGCTGTCTCTTCCGAAATTGAGGCAAAAGGAATGTGCCTCTGCCCACTAAACACCAGGTCGGAATGAATTTCGTCAGAAATTATTACAATATCGTTTTCAAGGCAAAAATTAGCGAGTCCCTCCAACTCTTCACGGGTGAAAACCATGCCTCCCGGGTTTTGTGGATTACACAACAACAGCAACTTTGTATTTTTATCTACTTTCGCCTTTAAATCATCCAAATCAAAGGTGTACCTGCCGTTTTCCAACACCAGCGGGTTTTCTACCAATTTCCGTTTCGTACCTTTTACACAATCGAAAAACGGAAAATAAACCGGCGGCTGTACCACCACCCCATCACCGGGTTTCGACAATGCTTCGATGGCGAGAGTAAGGCCGGATACCACTCCCGGACTAAACAAAATCCACTCTTTCTTCACGTCCCAGTTATGGTGCCGTTTCATCCACCCTATAACCGCTTCATAGTATGAGTCGGGTTTAAACGTGTACCCAAAAATTTCATGTTCCGCCCGATTTTTTATGGCCTCTGCAATAAAATCAGGTGTTCTGAAATCAGTATCCGCTACCCACAGCGGCAGCACATCGTTAGTGTGAAACATCCATTCCCTTGCATCATATTTTAAACAATGGGTACCCTCACGGGGAATAATTTCATCGAAATCATATCTTTTCATTCCTATTTTTTTTGTCATTCAGATTCATTAAACACTCACACCGGAAACTGTAACTGAGATGAAAAACGTTTCCTCTCACCGCAATATTCCGCCTGCCACATCAATTTTACGCAGGAAACTGAATTCACCTTCCTTTTCCGCTCTCAAAACAAAATCAAAACGATTAAGGTCCAAACAAAGGTCAAAATCTTCCTTTGGCGCCCACTCCTGCTTTTCCGGTTCAAAAAACCGCTCCCCGGAACCCTTCCGGATAATTTCAACCATTTGGGGGAAATTATTGGACAACCCTTTCAGTTCGTTCCGGATATATTCGGCACATAATGTATCCTCATCGGTAGGAAACTCGCAGGCATATCCCATACAAACCAGGGAAACCATTTCAGGCTTCCGGTTTTTAATATAACTGATAATGGCACCGGCATTGACAAAACTTCCGGTAATTATTTCAGGTACATGCCCGGCAGCTACAATTCCCTGGGTTCCCGAGCTGGTGGTATGCACCAATGTTTTCCCTTTAAGCTCTGAACCAATTAGTTGCGAAGGCGAGTTCCCGAAATCAAATCCGTGGGGCTTCATTTCATTGCGTTCGCCCATTAAAATATAATCCGGATGTTGCTCCTTTAACTGATAGGCATTTTCAATGTTTCCTACCGGAATAATTTTAGCAGCTCCTTCCGCCAAAGCATAACATGCTGTTGAAAAAGCCCGGAAAACATCGATTATCACCGTCAATCCTTTTGCTTCCTTCGCTCCGTCAAGTAGTTGTAATATCTGAACTTCCATTTTTACGTTTTTACAAATTAAATAAAAATAACTTAACATATCTAAACAAATCGGGGCATGATATTTGATAAGAGCATCGATAAAAATACAAGACACTGATTTTAAGAAATTTAAAATTAATGTTAAGTTAAACAACAAAATCAGGTATTAAATTTACATTTATTTGATGTAGTTTTAATGTATGTTTTACAGCATATTTCAAAAAACCCCGTATGTTTGCACCGACATTCATATAAACTTAAAAACGAATGGTTATGAAAACAATTAAATTAGCAATGACAATTTTAGCTGTTGCCATTGCAGCAATGACAACAGCAGTTGAAAAGCCCAAATTGAACGTAATTCCGCTCAATGCAGAAAAGGCATTTGTGGCAATTACAAACGAAAATCCCGCCTATTTTGAAGTAAGTATTGAAGCCGCTAACGGTAATGTGGTATACTATAAACAAACAGATAAACCAATTACCGATTACGGGCAGGTTTACGACTTTAAAGATCTGCCGGCGGGGCAATATGTTTTAAATCTGAAGGTGAATGACACCAAGGTTTACAACAACTTTGAGGTTTCAGGCAGAGGGATTGAAGTAGGTGAATCCAAAGTACGCTTTGCTCCGTATTTTGATTTCAGTGGTAACCAACTGAAAGTTTCGTATCTGAACTTCGACCATGAAAACGTAAAGTTGTATTTCTACAATGACAGTAAAGGATTGGTTTACGAAACAAAACTAGGCGATGATTTTAACATCACCAAAGGGTATGACCTCTCCAAACTGGAAAGCGGTTCATACAAAATAGTTTTGAGCTCAATCAACAATGAATACACATACAACGTAGAAAAATAGACTAGAAAATGGAGAAAAGGTAGAGGGTTCTGTTTTGGTGGCAGAGCCCTTTTTTATTATCCAACAAGAAAACAGAAACAAAAAGGGTATATAAAAAGCGGCGGAAAAATTCCGCCGCTTAATCCCTGAAATACAAATAATTATTATACCTCTTCTGCCTTGAACAAAACCTCAACCAATCAATTCATCAAGTCCACCTCATATCTGTTTGCTCAAAACATTAAAAAATACGTTTTTATACGCTTTTTTGTTTCGATAGAATACTGGTTTAACAACCGGTTAACAAAAGCCCGGATACCGGCTTTTCCTACCCCAGACTTACAAATACTTTTTCAAGCAGGCGTTTGGTTGCAATAACCCCTTCTTTTTCCGGCAATTCGCTCCCTTCGTATTCAATACCAACCCAACCTTTGTAGCCCGAGTCTTTTACAATTTTCATTAACCGGTAATAATCCGAACGGGTTTCATTTCCCTGTTCATCAAAATTGTTCGATTTGGCGCTCACTCCTTTGGCATAAGGCATCAGGAGTTCAACTCCCCTGTAGCGATCGAACTCTTCACCGGTCTGACGATTGATAATAAAATTCCCAAAATCGGGTAAAGTACCTACCCGTTTATGATCTACCATTTTCATAACACCTGCCAGCCATTCGCCGTTACTGGATAAACCGCCATGATTTTCCACAATAACATTTATTTTCCGGGTGTCGCCATATTCACAAAGCATGCGCAACCCATCGGCCGCCAACTTTTGTTGTTCCTCAAAACCGCCCTTGCTTCCTGCGTTTACGCGAATAGAATGGCATCCCAAAAATTTGGCAGCGTCAATCCATTTTTTATGATTCTCAACGGTTTTAATGCGTTCTTCCTTTTCAGGATGCCCCATCATGCCTTCCCCGTCACACATAATCAACACGCTTGTAACGCCTTCGTTTTTGCATATCTTTTTCAACTCGGCCAGGTAATTGTTATCCCGGGCTTTGTCCTTGAAGAACTGATTCACATACTCAACACCGCCAATACCAAGCTCTCTTGCCACTCTCGGAAAATCCAGATTCGTCATTTCATTTGCAAATAAAGCTTTGTGGAACGACCATTCGGCCAATGATATTTCAAAGGGTGCCCTTTTGGCTACCAACCCGGCCATAGCCGGTGAAATAACCAAAGTTCCTGCAGTTGCTGCAACTGTTGTTCGTAAAAAATCCCTTCGCGAATTATTTGCCATCTCTTTACGTATTTAATTGGGTTAAATATACTTGAATCGTTTAATATTCTTTTTGGGTGTTTTTTCAAACTCCTCGCTCACCAATTCAAATGTACTGACCTGCTCGTATTTTGGAAGTTCTGCATTCAATTTTTTCCGGTTTTCTTCCATTATTTCAGGCATTTCTTCCAACGAAACTTTATCTGCTTCCATGGCTTCAAAGTCGGGGTAAACCTTGGCAACCAGTTTTCCCTGGCGATCGGTAACCACACACTCTGCCATATAGGGGAGGTTGCAGATTTTAGCTTCAATCTCTTCCGGATAAATATTTTGCCCCGACGGACCCAGTATCATATTTTTCGACCGCCCCCGGATAAAAACAAAATTGTCTTTATCCACAATTCCAAGGTCGCCTGTTCTAAGCCATCCATCATCGGTAAATGCCTCCTTGGTGGCCTGTTCGTTTTTGAAATAGCCGGTCATTACATTTTCCCCGCGCACCTGTATCTCGCCCACCACATTATGAGGATCTTCCGAATCGATACGCACTTCTATCCTGTCCACCAAGCGGCCTGCCGATGAGGGCAAGGTTTTATTCCACGCCTCATAACTAATGAGCGGCCCACATTCCGTCATCCCGTAACCAATAGTAAAACGGAAATTAATACGCCGGAAAAATTGTTCGACCTCCGCACTCAGCGGCGCCCCGCCAATTACAATTTCGAAGAACCGTCCGCCAAATGTTTCGGTGAGTTTCTCTTTTATTTTTTTCAGAATTACATTTTGCAATCCGGGCACTTTCAGTAAAACTTTAACGAGAGGTTTTTCAATGGAAGGCAAAATCCTCTTTTTGTAAATCTTTTCGATAACCAGTGGCACCGAAAGAATGAGGTGAGGCCTCACTTCACCAAACACTTTTGTAATAACGGCCGGCGAAGGGATGCGGCTCAAAAAGGTAATGTGGCACCCCAGGGTTACCGGAAATAAAAATTCGAACAGCAACCCGTAAACATGTGCCATCGGGAGGAAAGATACAATTTTATGGCCGGGCTGCAGTGGCATGTGATCCTGCGCAAAAACGATGTTTGAGACCAGACTCCTTTCCGGAATCATAACCCCCTTGGTAAAGCCGGAAGTTCCCGATGTATACGAAATAATGCAGGTCTCTTCCCTTTCCCAGTTTTCAAAACTGAAGGCTTCCTTTTTCAGCTCATTTTCTTTGTAATATTGAAAAGCATCATCCAGTTTGAATTGGGTATTTTCATCTTTGGCGGCGTGAAGCGTAAAATCCTCCAACACCAGAACCGCCTGTAATTTTTCTGCCTTTTCAAAATCTACTTTTTCGAGTAACGGTTTTGCGCCAATTACCAGTTTCGATTCCGAATGGTTAATAATATGATTGGTATTGCTCTCGTTAAAATCAGGCAAAATAGGAACAATAACAATTCCTGCCGAAAGAGCAGACAGAAAAACCGCTCCCCAATGAGCCGAATTACGACCAAGAACGGCAATTTTATCGCCTCTCTGCAAACCCGTTAGCTGATAAAACAGATGCAACGATTTGATGGTTTCAGCAATGTCTTTGTACCTAAAATCCTTGCCTTCATAATCCGAGAAAACAAGGCTATCCCAGTTCTTTTGAAACGATTCGGTGTAAAGCTTTGATAATGTATAACCTGACATCCTTTTGAAGTTTTGTTTGCTCAAATGTAGAAAAAATAGCAACTACACGCACTGTTTTCAATACAATAATCAATCAATTGGTATCTTTGTGCCGGGAAAAACTATGGACAACAGGATTACATACCAGCAAGACACAACAAAGGGCGCAAATCCTTTGGAGAATCTGCCTATTTTACCCCAAACCGGAAAATTGAATATTGAACGTTCGCAAACCATCCCGATTATGCCAATCGCCCCCCGCGACACGACGGAACAAAAAACGGATACCGTTGAGGCCTCATCGCGGCCTGCTCCCCCAACAAGGGAACAGTTGCGTTACTGGTGGTGGCAGCGTGAGAAAAAACTTTTGGTGGGGGATTCGCGGTATATGTTGCCACGAGGTGAAATTGAACTTGCTTCATCATTAAAAATGGAAAACCAGGGATTCCGGTTGCCTGTACGGCGAATAAACCGTGAAAATTACGACTGGCTCACTCTTTTACTCATGGTGGTGTTGGTTCTACTGGCATTGGTACGAACTGCCTGGGACAAATACATGGGGAGTTTGTTTCACTCTACGGTAAACTATTCCACTTCTTCCCGCATATTTCAGGAAAAAAACTCTTCCGTTTTGCAGGGGGCATTCTGGCTCGACGTTCTATTTTACCTGGTTTTTTCGGTTTTTGTTTTTCAATTGCTGGATTATTTCAGAATTGATCTTCCCTGGAAAAAAAATTACCAGTATTTATTCAGTCTGGCATTGGTACTGGTTTATTTTTCTGCGAAAAAAATGGTCTACAGGCTCATGGGAATTTTGATTGAAAAAAAGAGTGAAACGGGAGAATTCTTGTTCAATATGGATAATTTTAACCGCGTAACAGGTTTAGTCCTTTTTCCCGTGGTTACTGTTATTGCGTTCTATCCCTTCTCTTCTGTTTTATTACCCATAGCCATTGGATTATTTGTGTTTATCTCCTTTTATCTTTTATTGCTTTCAAGGGGGTTCATAATTTTATTAAAGAAACAATTTTCAATATTTTATCTGTTTTTATACTTTTGTACCCTTGAATTCTTACCCTTGGTTTTACTTTACAAGATTTTGGTGGTACAAGTGAGTGGGTATTAGTTTAAACTTAAAGAAGCGAATTTTGAAAATCAAGAGTATCCTAGTTTCACAACCAGAGCCAGCGACGGCAAAATCACCTTACTTTGACCTGGCCGAGAAAAACAATGTGAAAATTGACTTCCGGCCATTCATTCAGGTTGAAGGTATTACAGCAAAAGAATTCCGTCAAACACGGATTCACATTCTGGATCATTCAGCTGTTATTTTTACCAGCCGGACTGCAGTCGATCATTTTTTCCGGGTCAGTCAGGATCTGCGGCTCACCATTCCCGATTCCATGAAATATTTCTGCATTTCTGAAGCTACAGCTTATTACCTGCAGAAATACATTGTTTACCGTAAACGTAAAATTTTCTATGGTGACGGGAAGTTCTCCGATTTAATCAATATCATGAAAAAGCACAAAGACGACAAGTTTTTGGTGCCGCTTTCAGACATCCACAAACAGGAAATTCCGGAGTTGCTCGACAAAGGCAAGTTTAATTACACCAAAGCCATTTTGTATCGTACGGTAAGCAGCGATTTATCTGATTTGCGGGATGTAAATTACGACATCCTTGTATTTTTCAGTCCTTCAGGAATCAAATCGTTGTTCCAAAACTTTCCGGATTTTAGCCAAAATGACACGAGGATTGCCTGTTTTGGCCCCACAACAGCCCAGGCTGTGCATGAAGCCGGGTTGCGCCTAGACATTGAAGCTCCTACTCCCAAGGCCCCTTCAATGACTATGGCCCTGGAGCAATACATTAAAGATGTGAATAAAAACACCTAAGAAGAAAAATATGTAACTTTGAGAGGCTGTCCGTTTTGTGGATGGCCTTTTTTAATCTAAAATGGAAAAAACGCTGCCAACGTTTGATATACAAAATCGCAGGTTCACTTTAAAAAAAGAAGAACGGCTTCGCAGTAAAATAATAATTAATAAACTCTTTTCAGAAGGTGAATCGTTTTTATCTTACCCGCTGAAAATTGTTTATTTAAACACAAAACTGCCTGTTAAAAATAAAGTACAGGTTGGTTTTTCGGTTAGTAAAAAAAGTTTTAAAAATGCGGTTAAGCGAAACCTTTTAAAACGCAGGATGAAAGAAGCTTACAGATTAAACAAACACACTCTGCTTGAAACCGGAGCAGACACTCAATGGGCAATTTTTATTATTTTTATCGGGAAAGAAATTCTGGATTATAAATCCATCGAACAATCTATGAAAAAAGCATTATTAAGATGTACAAAAATCACTCTGACGGAGAAATAAAACACCTAAACCAGATCATTCAAAAACAAGATTTATTCTTTCGCTCACATGCCACATTGGAAGTTGAATTCCGCATTAAAAAACTAAAGGAATTAAAAACAGCCATAAAAAGAAACGAAGCAGAACTAATAGCTGCTTTTAAAAAAGATCTGGGCAAAGGCGGGTTTGAAGCTTTATCTTCGGAAGTTGGATTGGTACAGTACGAACTTTCACAGCATATAAAAAATCTGAGAAAATGGGTAAAGCCTCAACGTGCAAGAACGCCTTTGCATGCCTTTCCCTCCAAAAGCTATATCCATAAGCAGCCTCATGGGAAGGTTTTAATTATCAGTCCATTCAATTATCCTTTTATGCTGACAATGGCTCCCCTGGCCGGGGCTGTTTCCGCCGGGAATGTGGCTGTGTTAAAACCATCGGAATCCACAGCACAGGTAGCTAATACCATCGAAAAAATAATAAAAGAGGTATTTGACGATGAATACGTAGCCGTTATACAGGGCGGCGCGGAAGTAAGCAGTGAACTTCTTTCGTTTCGTTGGGATAAAATATTTTTTACCGGAAGTTCGAGGGTTGGAAAAATTGTTTTACAAGCCGCAGCAAAATACATCACACCGGTTGTACTCGAATTGGGTGGAAAAAACCCGGTTATTGTTGACCATGACGCAAATCTTAACGTTGCGGCCAAAAGAATTGTTTGGGGAAAACTGTTTAACGGAGGCCAGTCGTGTGTAGCGCCAGATTATTTGTTTGTTCACGAATCGGTTAAAGAGCAGTTTCTGAAATTACTGGTAAAGTCAATCGAAAATATGTATTCCAGCTTTCCGCAAAAGAACGGCGATTTTACAAGACTTGTTCATCCGCAGGCGGTTAACCGGCTATCTGAATTACTGAAAGATTCGGAGGTTTATTACGGGGGTGAATTTGATGCGAAAACCAACTATTTCTCTCCTACCATTTTAACCGGTGTTACGGGTGATTCTGCCGCAATGAAAGATGAAATATTTGGCCCGGTTTTGCCTGTGCTAAGTTTTCGGGATATGGACGAAGTTTTTTCACACATAAAAATGGGAGAAAAATCGCTGGCAGCATACTATTTTTCAGAAGACCGTAAAAAACAAAAAGAATTTCTAAAAAAAACAACCTCTGGCGATGCGATGATAAACGATGTGGTTATTCATTTCTCCAACTTGTCTTTGCCATTTGGTGGCGTTGGCTATAGCGGGATGGGCTCTTATCATGGCAAACGCAGTTTCGAAGTTTTTTCCCACGAGCGTTCTGTCATGCATACATCCACTAAATTTGATTTACCATTACGTTACCCTCCTTACAAAAGTTGGGTTTTAAATTTGATGAAATTTTTATTTCGCTAATACAAAAAAACCCGGGAAATACTCCCGGGTCTGCCTGATATTCTAATACATAAATTATTCTTTGTCCATAATTTCAGTTTGCATTCTGACCGAATCTTCATGAATGAGCTGAAAAAGAATTTTCACAAAAGTATCGTTCAAATCAAGCTTCTTTCCGAGATTTACCCTGTTTTCCATTAATTGACTCCAACGGTTAATTTGCAGGGCGGTTACATTGTTATCTTTTTTGTATTGCCCAATCTGTTTTACAATTTCAACCCGGGAAGCCAGCATCTCCAGCAACTCTGAGTCAATAACATCGATACGACTACGGAGCAACTCGAGCCGGTTGTCGAATTCAGGATTGTTGGCTGTCGCGTGCCTGATAACCAGCCTGTCGAGCAGCTTCCCCAAATCAGCAGGAGTAAGTTGCTGGGCCGCATCACTCAGAGCGCACGAAGGATCAATATGTGATTCAATCATCAGACCTTCCATTCCCATGTCAAATGCCTTCTGTGAAATTTCAAAAAGATATTCACGCTTGCCTGCGATATGACTGGGATCACAAATAATGGGAAGATTGGGTATTAACCGGCGCAGTTCAATCACCGTTTTCCAGTTGGGATAATTGCGGAAAACAGTATCCCTGAAAGGTGTGAACCCCCGGTGTATAGCCACAATATTTTTTATTCCTGCCTGGTAAATCCGCTCAACGGCACCCACCCAAAGCTGAATATCAGGATTGACAGGATTTTTTATCATTACCACAGCATCACTTCCTTTAACCACATCGGCTATTTCCTGCACCACAAAAGGGCTGGCAGTAGAACGGGCGCCTATCCACAATACATCCAACCCTGCTTTCAGTGCCTCTTCAGTATGCTGTGCGTTTGCCACCTCAGTTCCCACCGGGAGCCCGGTTTCTTTTTTTACCAACTGTAACCATTTCAACCCAATGGAACCGACGCCCTCGAATGACCCGGGCCGGGTTCGGGGTTTCCAAACACCTCCGCGGTAAACAAAAACACGTGGATCTTTAGCCAGCAGTTTAGCTGTTTCAAGTGTTTGCTCTTCCGTTTCGAGACTGCAGGGCCCCGAAATAAGCAACGGATTATTAATGTGAGGGAGCCATTCTTTTATGGGGTTAATTTCGAATTTTGTACTCATTGCTGTTTCGTGTAAAGTTTGACAATTTTTTCTTCGTTTTTTATAAAGTGCGGGTTCTCTCCTTCGAGAATGGTTCTGATTTTATTGGCATTTAGAATCAGGTCTTGCAGCTTATCAAACTGATTGTTTTTAATACAATCGCGAAATTGCTGTAAATGCTGAATATAAACATCGAGAGAGTTAACCACGTAGTGAGAATTTTGTTCAAAAATGGGTTTCCACATGGAGCATGAACTCTTTGCTAGTCGCACGGTAGAGCGAAAACCTCCGCTGGCTAAATCGAAAATGATACTGCGATCTTCTTTGTCCTGAACCGCATTGGCAAGCGCAAATGCGGCCGCGTGGGGCAAATGTGAAACAAATGCAGTACTGTGGTCCTGTTCGTCAGAAGACATATAGGCGATGTCCATACCTAAAACCTGGAACATTTTTTCGACCAGGGCAAGATGCTGTGGTCCTGAATTTTCCTGATCACAGACAATGGCTATTTTCCCCTTAAACAAGCCCTCGATCGCTGCCGTCGGTCCCGAATTTTCAGTCCCCGACATAGGATGGGCCGCAATAAATTGGTTCCGGCGAGGATGACTTTTCACCAACTCAGTGATCACTTTTTTGGTAGATCCCATATCAGTCACCGTGGTTCCCCGATCGATTCCGTCAAGTACCGCAGGCAAAACTTCCAGTTCCTTATCTACCGGGATGGCAATAATAACCAGGTCGGAATTTTTTATTCCTTTCTCCAATGGTTCTACCCGATCAACCAACCCCAGTTTCAACGCTTCCTGAGCGTGTGACTTGTTGGCTTCAACACCGACGAATTCGGTAGCAAAGCGAGCCAGTCTCAAATCCTTGGCAAACGAACCGCCTATTAAACCAAGTCCAATAATTGTTATCTTCATTTTTCAAACTGTTCTAAAAAACAAGAGGCCCCGGAAACTCCGGGACCTCTTGTAAAATATTTTTAACTATAACAATACCCTACTGGTTGATCCCGATGCTTCCAGAACCAAAATAAAAATACCAGTAATAAGAAGTATTGTTCATTATTGAATGCTTTTTTTTACAATTTGGAAGCAAAGATAGCTTTTTATTTTAATTGTGAATTATTTTTTTTGTGAAAACCTGCCTTCCATTTTCCTTTACCACGAGAAAATAGATTCCACTCATCCCGTTTCCAATCTCGATTTCAGTAGTTACCGGTGCATCTACATAGTGAAGTAAAACCGATTGTATCTTTTGCCCATACATGTTAAAAACATCGAATTGTAATTCTTCAACCGGCTTCTCAGGTTCGGTCAGAACGCGGAACGATTTTGAAAAAGGATTAGGATAAACCAGTATGTTGCCTGGTGAAAGAACCGGTTGTGAAACTGATACCGGCGATTGAACCCGAAGGTTATCGATCGCCCATCCCCAGCCATGTGCATACGGATCGGAATAAAGCCGGAAACGGATAATCACGGTATCTCCCACTGAAAAATTCCCGTTTTCGAGCATGTCTATTTCCCGGTTAATAAACCATTCGGGCGAACCTTTCGTGGTCGAATTTATCCCTGATATTGAATCATTATAGCTACTTTCCCAGGTAGTATACTCACGGGAATCATAGCCGTCAGTCAGAGGCAGCCAGGTTTCTCCCTTGTCTTTACTTCCCTCTGCAATCACGTAGTCCCAAAATCCAAAATCGCCAAAAAAAGTGTCCTCATCACCGGGTTCAACCAATACAATCTCATCAAAAGTCATAGACGCATTCTCGTTCAGGATGATGGGGTACTTTAAAATGGTGGAAAAATTAAACTCTTCGTTATCCTCTTCGGGACTTGGATAAGGGTGGGGGCTGTGGAGTGCACCGTTTTCAAAACCGTCAGCCGTAAAAACATCAAAATCAGTAAGAATAAAATCGGCTGTGGTATTGTCAAAATTGTTAATGTACCCTGCAATGGGAGCATACATTTTTTCCACCTTGAAAGAAAACTTACTTTCTACAGGAAGTATCCGTGTATTTTGGGCAACCGATGCATCGCGTGCTACCACATTGTAAGCAATTTCATCTCCATCATTCAAAAGGTTATTTTCAAATGGGAAAATGGCCGAATAAGTTGTTGCAGAGTCGTGAGCAAGGCCAAATGTGAGCTGCTCTGCTCCATTAACGGAGTATTCCACATACACCGTATCTACTCCCAGGTTATCATCAGCCTGCGCAGAAATACGCAGATTATTTCCTGTATCGAAAAAATAAGTAATGGGTTCGTGCCAGATGACAGGTTTTTCCGTATCAGGTCCAAAATTCAATGTAAAAAACTCAAGAGGTGCTTCCGACGGTTTGTTGAATACCCTGCTTTTTTCATCTTCTGCACTAATATAATACTGAACGGTTTCGGTTCCGGTAGGCGGAATCCATTGCACCTCAAAAAGCCCGGCTTCATTTACCAACAGGGGAAGAGAGTCGGGAGGGGTAGCAAACGAATCGGTCGACAACACAACAAAAAGCTGGGCGGTATCCAAAAGGTAGTCGCTGGTAATCTTTACCTCAAACGGAATCGTTTCCAACAGTTCCTTGTCTTTTGGAGGCGCAAAATCAATGTACATACTTTTCCATCCCATATCAGCCATGATACCCATTGTTAACGGACCGGGGTCATGAATAGCTTCGCCCTTACCCATTGAGTGTGTCATCAATGAATTTATGGTACCTGAAGGGTAGGTGGCATCATTTAAATGATAAATACTTGAGCCGTTGTCCCATTCCGAAGGGGCAAAAAGCCGTGGCCTGTTTTCGTCATCAGCCAATACTACCGGACTGTTGGCATACAGCATATTGGAAACCAGTGCATCTTTTAATAAAGCAGAAGGATTGGCAAAAACAGACGTGTTAATGAGTTGATCCCCGTTAAGATTTTCAACCAGCCTATCGAACGAAGAAGCATCCCCCAAATCCAGCCAACTATATTCTCCCGACTGGTTTTCTACATAAAAGAAACCCGTGAAACCCAAACCATGCCCTATTTCATGCAAAACCACTGTAACAAAATCATAACGCAACCTCGGTGTTTTCCCATCAATGCCAAAATACCAGATGATATCCTCATTAAAGTCAGCCACCATATCAGGCTGGTCCGGACCCGTTAACTCGGTCGCTGTTATTTTCTCTGCCAGTGCTACCGGATAATAAATATTCTTCCGGGGAGCACCCTCAAAATCTTTCACAAAATCGGCGGGTGCGCAACTACCCAGAATATTTTGCCCTTGCGGCCGCCAGTTGGCCTGGATATAGATGGGAACCGGCGATTCTATCAATCCTTCCCAAATACTCACAGCATGCTCAAAAGCCTTAATTGCCTCCGTAGGAAAGAGACTGTAATTAACTATAATGTCCGATTTCTTTTCAGCAGATTTGAGTAAATTCAAAACCCCGGCCGGCGGCGGAATAAAGACCTTTTCCGTTTTATCCGACGCATAGCAAACCGATGGTGGAGGCTTAAAACCTTGCTTCTGCCACAGTTTTTGCCCTATGGCAGAAGCAACTACCAACGAAAAAATCAGTGTAATGAGTGTTTTTGACATGATTCTATATTTCTTTCAAACTATATACAAAAATAACACTATAAAGGTTTGAAAGTAAATAGGATTTTAAAATCCATCATGCAATCAAAAGCCACTTTTCAATTTCTAAAAAAAAGGTGCTCCATTCAAACTACTGTGTTTTCTTGGATGTGAGTAATTTATACATTACCACTGTTGAAGTGACAAAACCTGCAAAAGATGCAGCAAAAAGTACAAATAATAAAGTTCCCATTTTTTTCTTTTAAAAATTAATAATGTAATTATTCATTTATTCTTCCCTTTGGAAAAATCATTCTTCTTTCAATTTTTAATAATCTTACTGGTAGACAACACGCGCATCCCGTCACTAACGTTCACCATATAGATTCCCGGACTCATTGCCGATAAGTCTATTCTTGTTTTCGACGAATAGAACGGGTCAATGCCGGACTCGCGACGGACGGTTTTCCCAAACAAATCAGTCACCACAATTTCAACAGGTGAGGAATCGGTCTGCCCCGACCATTCTACAAAAAGATGACTGCTTACAGGGTTGGGATAAACCTGGAAACTGCCTTCGGCAAAAAGCTCTTCGTTGCCCGTTTGCAACCCTTGTATTTTAAGGTTGTCAATAGTCCATCCAAAGCCATTTACTGATTTATCGGAAGCCAGTCTGAAACGGAAAAGTACCGTATCTCCCACTTCCAATCCGGTGTTTTGGGTAAGGTTAATGGTGTGATTTACAAACATACTCTCGTGAGGTGTAGCAATGGATGTGTTGTTTGAAAAACTATTTGTAAAGGCAGAATACCAGGTGTCATCAACTCTTGAGTCATACCGTTCTGATAAATTCAGCCAACTTGTACCACCGTCTCTGCTTGCCTCAACAACTACGTAATCCCAAAGCTCCGTATCGCTGAGACTTCCCGGCTCAATCAGAACGACCTCATCAAAAGACATTTGACCATCCTGCTGAATAATAACCGGATATTTAAGCTGTGCTACCAGGTTGTATTTTTCATTCTCCAGTGCCGAGACAGGATATGGACTTTGTGTATGTAGCACATTCCCTGAGAATCCGTTGACACCGGAAATATTAAAATCAGTGCAAATAAAATCGTCTGCTCCCCTTTCAAAATCGGTGGAATACCCTGAGAGCGGTTGATGGAAAGAGAAAACTTCCACACGCTGAAATCCTATGGCCGGCACGGAGCGTTTATTCATCCTGGAAGAATTATCTTCTGCGGTAATACGGTATTCCAAACGATCATTTTCCTTTATTCCGTTGGGTAACTCGAGGGTACCTGAGAATAAATCCTTTTCACTATTGGACAAAACAAACGGCTCTTGTAAAACGCCGTTAATTTTATACTCTACCATAACAGATTTTATACCGAGGTTATCCGTAGCTTCAGCACTCAAGTCGAGTTTGGAAACCGACCCGGCAACTGCTTTTAACGGATTATGGAAAAGGTTGGGCACATAGTAGTCCGGCCCAATGCGCAAAGTAAACTTCTTGGAAGGCGCTTCGGCCGGATGCCGGAACGTCCTGTCTTCAATCGTCTTAGCTTCTATATAATACTCAACCTTACCAACAAAGAAATCCAACGGCAACTTACCTCCAAACCGGTAGGTTTCATTTTGCTGCAATAAAACAGATTTGGTTGAAGCAAAACCATCGGTAGAATAAATCAACTTGACAGAAGAGAAGTCTTCATCTGCATCGGAAACTATCCCAATATTCAAAGGTATCTCAGCCAGTGCATCTTCCCTGTCTTTCAACTGGTCAAAATCAAATGTAACTGATTCCCACCCTAATTCGGAAAGAATAGACAGCGCAATTTTGCCAGGATTATGGATTGCTTCACCCTTTTTTGCAGTAGGCGTCATCAGTCCGTTTTCGTCCCCGTAATCGTACCCTTTCAAGTGGTAGATGCTGGAACCTTCGTTCCAAACAGCAGGGGCAAAAACCCAGTCAATTGTTCTCTGCTCCTGATTGGGAATTATGGGCTCACAAAATTTGAGGTTATCAGAAGTAAGTTGTTTGTGCAATTCATAAGAGGGACTTTGAAACAACGATTTATCTGAAATTTGTTGATTCTGTTGATTAAAAAGAAAATGATCGTAAATGCTTGGAAGATTGTTATTATTATTAAAAAAACCTTTTCCGTCAGTATCCTTCAAAAACCCGGCAAAACCCAGACCATGAGTAATTTCGTGTAACACAGAACTAACAAAATCGTACTGAGTGGACGGCGTGTTCCCGTCGGTTCCAAAATACCACTGATATTTGTTGTTAAAATGACAAATAATGTCAGGACTTCCTGCATTCATTTCCTTGCCGCTGAGTTTTTCTGCCAAAGCTACCGGGTAGTAAATATTGCTATTAGGCGCCCCGCTAAAGTTGTTAAAAAAGAGAGACGGGCGTCCTTCTGCCAATACATTTCCATTCATGTAATCCCAGTGAGCTTCCACATGAATAGGCACAGAGGAAATAATTAATTCCCTCCAGATAGAAACGGCGTATTCAAAAGCCCGTTTGGCATCTTCCGGAAAATTGACATAGGTAACTTTAATGGTTGAACCAGGGGTGCTTGCCGATTTAAGCTGACTAAGCCGCTCTGGCGGAGCAATAAAGGTTTTGTTTACCTCATCAATCGCGATGTTAATCAACGGTTCACCCCGGGCGGCAGAGCCTTTATAGAATTCCTGCGCCTCCCCATTGCACACCATTGCAATGAGAAAGACAAACTGAAGCGTCCACTTCATCGTATTCTGAATTAAGGTTTGTAAATCAATACTAAAGTAATGCATCCCAATATTCCGGGCCGCAGTTGCACTGCTGAAATAGCAGGGTGGAAAATGCTGAAACCTTGTCAGTATTTTGCTGATTGAGGGTCAGATCAAGTGACTGATTACTAACAAAAAGCTTAGGAAACCCATTCTTGTATTTTACTTTTTCCTTTAGTAAAAACAAAACATTAACAAAAAAACGATAAATTTGTCTTAACTGAATTTGCTAATATTCAATATGTTTTCAAAAAGTAAATCCAACAAATATTAAATCAACCTGAGAATTACATGAAGAAAATCCTGGCAATTGACGACAATGAGATAAATTTAGTACTGTTAAATCAGATCTTCAAACTGTATTATCCTGATTTTCTTTTTTTACAAGCCACATCCGGGAAAGAAGGAATTGAAGTGGCAGTTACTGAAATTCCTGAAATTATATTGCTCGATATTTTAATGCCCGAGATGAATGGATACGAGGTTTGTGCATATCTGAAAAAAGAAACAGCTACGTGTCATATTCCTATCCTGATGATTTCTGCCCTGGGACAAAACCCCATTGAACGTACTAAAGGGCTAAATGCCGGCGCTGATGCTTTTATTTCGAAGCCGTTCAGTCAGGATGAATTACGCGCGCAAATCGACGTGGTTTTGCGGATTAAGAAAGCAGAAGACCTGCTACGCAAAAGAAACGAAAGCCTTGAAGTTCTTATTAAAGATCAAACCACAAAATATCTGCAAAGTGAAGAAAGGTATCTGCAAATTTCAGAGCATGCGCTCGAATTTTACTGGGAGGTAGATTCAAAAGGTATTTTTACTTATGTGAGCCCGGTTATTGAAAAAATACTGGGGGAAAAACCCGATCGTATTGTCGGTGAAAAAAGTTATATCTCTCTTTTTCAGCTTCATTTTGGAAGAACTAAAAAAAGTACTATTGAGGAAAGTTTTCTCAACCAATCAAGTTTTAACGATTGTGAAATTGAATTAAAAATAAAAAGAGAAACAATATGGCTCTCGGCAAGTGGATTTTCCACCTTTGATAAGAAAGGAAAGTTTTACGGTTTTCGGGGAGTGTGTTACGATATTACAAAACGGAAAGAGGCAGAGATTGCGCTAAAGAAAAGTTTAAAGCAAATTAAAAATTATCAAAAAAAGCTGAAGTACCTGAACACGGAACTGACACTGGTTGAAGAAAGAGAACGCCGCAGAATTGCCGAAAACCTGCACGACAGCCTCGGGCAGACGCTGTCGCTGGCATATATCAAGCTTTCTTCCATTATGAATGAAAATTTTCCTCCCAGGGTACAGAAAACAATCAATGAAATATCTGAGCTACTGAACAATGCTATCTCTGAGTCGCGTACGCTTACCTACGACCTCAGTCCGCCCATTTTATATGAGCTGGGGCTTATTCCGGCATTTAAATGGAAGCTGGAACAGATAGAAATGAAACATGAAATACAGACCACTCTGCACGGCGAAAATCAAAAAATTGGTATCAGAAAGGAATTTAATATTTTCCTGTACCGAATTGTTGCCGAGTTACTAAATAATGTATTAAAACACGCACAGGCCAATTCAGTAGAGCTGGAGGTAAAAAAAGAGAAAAAATATTACTATATTTCAGTACGAGACAATGGCATTGGTTTTAAAAAGAACCTGGACAAAAAGGCCAAACTGGACGGAGGTTTTGGTCTGATGAGTATTAACGAACGGCTTGACAACATAAAAGGACGCCTTGAGATTAAGTCGGTTATGGGAGAAGGGACAAATGCAACTGTGATTATACCAACGAGTGAGGGCTAAAAATTATGACAACAAAGGTTTTAATAGCAGACGATCATCAATTATTCAGGGAAGGATTGGTGAACTTAATTTCTTCGGCTCCTGACATAGAAGTGATAGCCGAGGCAAAAGATGGAAAAGAGGCAACCGACCGGGCAAAAAAATTGAAACCGGACGTGGTCTTAATCGATATTGGCATGCCACAAATGAATGGCATTGAAGCTACCCGCATCATAAAAAAAGAAGATCCCGGAATAAAGGTTATTGCTGTATCCATGCATTCTGACCGTCAGTTTGTGAAAGGAGTGCTCGAAGCTGGCGCAGATGGCTATCTTTTAAAAAACTGCACGTACCGGCAGCTCATAGAGGCCATTCAATCCGTGGTCTCAGGCAAAAAATACCTGAGCGACGATATTACAGAAATGGTTATACAGGGATACCTTGAACCGGAAGAAGATAACCCGGAAGGGCAGGTTGAGCTTTCGGAAAGGGAACTGGAAGTTTTAAAACTTTATGCCGAAGGCAAATCGACACGAGAAATTTCGGAAAAATTGTTCATCAGTGTCAAAACAGTGGGTACCCACAAGCAACATATTTTTGAAAAACTGGGACTAAAAAGCAATGCGGATATGGTAAAATATGCCATTAAGGAAGGGTTGATACAACTACAATGACGCCCATCCAGGAGCATGATAGCACTATAATACAACCAGTTAAGTCTTTCAATAAAAAAATATTCGTAACTTGAAGTAGTTTAACTTTAAAGTTTACGATTATGAAAATTCTTAGAGGAACAGTTTTCGGCGGTATCGCATTTTTTCTTCTCGGATGGCTTGTTTATGGCATTTTACTAATGGATTATTCTTCTGCCAATTACGACCAGTCAATATACAGGGCAGATGGAGAAATGATTTGGTGGGCCCTTATCGCTTCCAACCTGGCCATTGCATTGCTACTAACCCTTGTTCTGAAATGGTCGGGAGCTAAAGCAATAACCGATGGACTAAAAACCGGCGCTATTTTGGGTTTCCTTTTGTCGCTAAACATTAATTTGTCTTTTTACTCCATGACCACCATGTTCCTTCATTTTAGTGGCCTGGTGGTTGATGTGCTTGTTTTCACCCTGATGATGGCCGTAATCGGGTTGATCATTGTCTCGCTTTGGGGCAAAAAAAGTAAGGATACGGAATAAAAAAAACCCCGGGAAAACTCCCGGGGCATCGAATCCCTCAGCAAAATCCAACTTGAAAGTAATAAAAACCAAACTGATTTGCATTTGTTTGCCGAGAGGATTGTTTTCAGGGAATTAAAGCAGGCCTAAAATCTCAATGTCCAGCTCAACAGTTGAATCAGCTGAAACAGAAACATCGTTTAAAAGTAAGCCGCCTATTTTACTATTTGCGTTGAGGATTCCTTTAAATGAAAATTTATTCTCATCCGTTGTCTTTTCAAAAGAGACGACATGAACTTCATAGTCACCTTCTTCAACAAACGAGAGTTTATATACTCCGCCATTCCCTACTTTAGAACTGGTAACTGCTTTGGCAAACAATACGTTGCTTTCACCACTACCCGAACTTTCGGCGGATGTTTCAAATTCTCCCTTGTTATAAATGAATACGTAGGTTTGATTTTCGGCATTAAACGAATCCACCTTTCCCGAAACCTCGCCACATTCATCTTCATTGACCACTCTCAGCGAGTTTTTAAGTTCTGCGGTAGTTACAAATTTGTATTCGCTTTCACCTGAACTTTCAGGAATCCGAACCACAGCCTTCCGCAAATCGAAATCAATAACCAAAGATGTTTCCATCCCCGACTCTACCACAAATTCTTTTGAAACAGTGACCTCACTTTCTGTACTTGTTTCGGCGAAAAGATTGTGCTTTGTGCCGTCTTCAGTAAGAACATAACAACCCGGCGATTCACCCGACGCATCGTTTTCATGATCCAAAACCAGGGTAACAGAGTTGTATGTATTGGCAGCAACTTCTTCATTATCTACCAGTAATTTGGCATTCCCATTCTGGTAGGCCGAAACCTCTATTGTTTGACTTGTAAAGCCTTCCACCGATTTCCCGTCAATTTTAATATCCGACACTGTAACAAACGTTCCCTGAATATTCATATCGTCTGAAGGGGCATCTGTTATTTTAACTGAGAGCATTCCTTTTTCTTTGCCGTCTAAATCGTCTTTAGAACATTGAACAAAAAGAACCGCTGAAAACAAGATGATTACAACAACAAAAAAATTCTTCCTTTTCATCATTTTTCCAATTTAGGGTTAAAAACTATTTACTTATTAAAAAGTATTTGGGAGTTAACAATTTAATAGTTGGTATTAAGAAATTTACTTTTCCTGTATTTAAAAGTTGCGGGGGCCTCTCAAAACAAGCACCACGGCCCCCTGACTTTATTATTTAACTTCTATCACAGCGTATTTTGTTAATTTCCAGAATTCATTCGGGTCTTCAATTTCAAGGTAGGCAACCAGATTATCCTGATATACTAAACGATAGGAACTGTCGGAATGCTCCGAAAGAACTTCCGCTTTTTTAGTGTAGAGCGGAATAGTTTGAGTACTTCTGATATCAAGTTCGGTAAAGTAGTCTTCATTAAAATTTTCTTTCAGGGTTTTATTGGCACCCAGAATACCAAGAATACCTCCCTCGCGGGTAATCACACCGTGTTCTTTCAATTCCTTAAATGTACCGAACGTCCAGTAAGCCTTGTTCAGTTCGTGATCCATTTGTTTAATTTTTTCGGATGATCGCACAATGGAATCGTTCATTACATTCAGTGAATCATTCATCACGTTCAAATCATTCTCCAGGCGATCTACCCGGACATCCATTTCTGCAATATGCAAATCACGCTCTTGCAACTCTCTTTGAAGCTGAACAACTACCTCATTTTGCTCCTTCAACTCCGTTGAAAGTTTGGCAATTCTGTTTCTGAACGATTTAATTTCAACATTAGAAGAAGACAGCTTTTTATTCAACTCTTCAATTTTCTTTTCACTTTCTTCCAGCATCGTGTTCATCAGGGCAATGTCTTCAATAATACTTGCCTGTTTATCGAGATTGCCTTCACTTTGCTCAAGTTCCAGCTGCCCCCGTTTTTCCTTAATAAACGTAAGGTTTTGTTCGATTTCGCTCAACGTACCGTCGAGTTCATTAATAACAGAATCTCTTGTTTCAATCAGCGAACTTAAATTGGTTTTCTCCATGTGAAGATCGCTAATTTTTGCATCCTTGTTTAAGATGATAATGAAACCGGTAATGACAATAAGTAAAATAATTGCCCCGGTTACAATATTTCTCAGGATTGATTTTTCCCACTTTTTAGAACTTTTTGTTTCTTCAAAATCCTTTTTCATGGCTCATTCCTCCCAAAATTAATTTAACATTCATTTCTCCAACATTTCCGTGGATATTTCAATCGGGGTGCCAAAATTCAATCTGACCAATATACCAGTAATAATCAGCCCATTACAAAAGAACAAAGCCTGCACAAGCTTTATCTATTTGATAATTCACTATCAAAATGATAAGAAAGAGTGTGTGTTTGAAAAAGGAATGATTTTATTCCGCTTTTTTCATCATCCGGTAAACAGTAGCTACTCCTATCCCGAGTTTTTCCGCTACCTGGGAAGCATTGTTCCCGTATTTATCAAGATAACTTTTTACAATTCGCATATTGTATTCCCTGAGTGTCATTTCCTGATCGGTAATTTCAGGCAAAAGGGCCTGGTTTTCAAGGATAATATTTTCGCTGCTGATTTCGTCGTTATCAGCAAGGGTGATTGCCAGTTCCATCACCGATTTCAACTCCCGTACATTCCCCGGGAAGCTGTACAACAGCAACTTATCTACTGCTGACTTAGACAATGTTTTATGAGGCAGTTCATTTTCCCCACAAAATTCACCGATAAAATGTTTCGCCAGAGAAATAATGTCGTTTCCCCTTTCACGCAGGGGCGGGAGTTCAATGTGCAACCCGTAAAGGCGATAATAAAGATCTTGCCTGAACTCTTTTTTCAAAACGAGCTCCTGAAGATTTTGATGCGTGGCAACAACAATACGGCAATCTGTTTTTACCGGATTGTTACTTCCTATCCGCACAATTTCTTTCTCCTGAAGAGCCCGAAGTATTTTAGCCTGGAGCGCTATATCCATTTCTGCTATTTCATCAAGAAAAAGAGTTCCCCCGTTGGCTTCTTCAAATTTACCAATGCGTCTTGCATTGGCTCCGGTAAAAGCCCCCTTCTCAAATCCGAAAAGTTCGCTTTCTATTAAATCGCGTGGGATGGCTGCCACATTCACTGCCACAAAAGGTTTGTCGGAACGCGACGAATTGTAATGAATAGCTTTGGCTACCAACTCTTTTCCTGTTCCTGTTTCCCCGGTAATAGTAACGGTAATCCCTGTTCGGGTAGCTTTTTCTATAAGATTGAATATTTTTTTTGTTGCCGGACTGCTCCCTACAATGGTTTTTTGGTAGCTGTACTTTTTCTTCACCTCGCTGCGCAACGAAATAACCTCCCGTTTTAAACGCACCCCTTTCCTGATATTCTGGACGGTGTTCAGCAGGCGTTCGCGTATGTCGTCCGATTTTACAATGTAATCGTAAGCTCCGAACTTAAGCAACTCCACAACTACTTCAATTTCACTTTGCTCTGAAATCAAAATAACCTGAATATCCTCATTCTCCGCCTTAATCTTTTTCAGCATCTCAAGGCCTTTTATATCAGGAAGGCGGTAATCAAGCGTAATTACATCGGGCGATTTGTACAGGCTGTTGAGACAATCTTTGCCGGTGGTAAACGATTCTATATCGTAATCAGGATTCAGGGAAAGGTTATGAACCAAAAGCCTGTTGTACCACTCATCGTCTTCAACTACAAATATTCTGAAAGGTTTCTCGTCCATTTTTTCCGGTTTAAAATCAAGCCTGTTTTGCTTTTTTAATTACAGGGGGAAGTTAAATATTTTTTTTCAGCGAAAGAAAACGCCAAACCCGGTTTATGTGGCATTGTGTGTATCCAAATAATGTTTCAGTGATGCCACCACCTCATCTGTTTCTTTCTTCACGGAACGGTACAGTTCTTCGATTATTTCAGGGTTTGGTGAATTTTGCGGTTCAGTTTCCAGTCTTTTCAATTTTTCATAGAGCCCAAAAGCATGAAGGTGCTTACTCGGTGCCGCCATTTTGTGTGCGGCTTCAGAAACAGCCTCCCAGTTTCTCTGCACAACAGCATCTTGAATATTATTCAGGCCGTCTTTCGAAGTTTTAATAAAAAGCAGGATCATTTCCCTTAAAAAAACAGGATCTCCGTTAGCAATCCGTTCCAAATCATCAGGCTTTATTTTCTGGCTGACTTGCTTGTTCTCTTCGGAATGAGAAATATTCAGGAAAGGCGACACAGCATCAAACAGCTCTTTTTCGGAAAACGGCTTCATTAAAAAACCAGACATCCCGACTTCTAAACATGCCTGCTGATCTACCTTCCGGTCGGAAGCTGTTACGGCGATTATTTTTGATGTTGGTTTTTCAGCCAGAATTTCTTTAGCTGCGTCAATCCCGGTCTTTCGGGGCATCCGCATATCCATGAGTATTACATCGAAATGGTTAGACAAAGCCACTGAAATGGCCTCTTCCCCATCCGTTGCCTCCCCGTATTTTGTCCCCCATTTTTTCAAAATGTTTATCAAAACAAACCGGTTAAACTCATCATCATCGGCAATCAATACCGAACACCTACGGAAATGCTCCGGAATATCCGGTGTTGCAAACTCACGATGCTCGATTTTTCCGGCATCGCCCAGGGGATAAGGTATAGAAACAAACATGGTAGTTCCCTTTCCGGTTTTGCTTTCAACCGAAATGTGTCCCCCCTGCATTTCAACCAGCTTTTTTACAATGGCAAGCCCCAAACCGGTCCCGCTGTATTTTTTGCCTCCTTCATTTTCAGCCTGAACAAATTCATCGAAAATGATTTCAAGATTTTTTTCCGAAATGCCGATTCCTGAATCCTGTACCTGAAAATGCAATAGAACTTTATTGCCGGTACTATTCTCGGTCTTTACGCTAAGCACAACTTCACCTTTTTCGGTAAACTTAATGGCGTTGCCCACCAGGTTAATCAGGATCTGTTTCAACCGTAACGGATCCCCTTCCAGCGCCTCAGGCAATGAGTTCGCCTGGAAATAATGCAGCGAAATCCCCTTTTTTCGTGCTTCAATGCCCTGAATGCTGGCCACTTCTTCAAAAACCGCCAGGGGAGAAAAATGAATGGAATCGAAAGACAATTTTTTTGCCTGAATCTTAGAGAAGTCGAGGGTATCGTTAATAATTGATTTCAAATGACTTGCCGAATGAGATAAAATGGTTATTTGCTTTTTTACCTGATCATCAGAGACCTGCTGGTGCAATTGCTCTGATAAGCTAAATATTGCGTTAACCGGAGTGCGCATTTCATGGCTCACATTGGCTGCAAACTGTTCTTTTGCATGAGCCAGTTTCTCCGCTTCCTGCTTCGCCCTTTTTAATGCTTGCTGGTAAATCCTCGATTTTTTCTGATAATTAAACAAGAGAAAAATGACAGCCAGCAATAGCACTACAGCAGCTGCCGAAAACATGGCCAGATACTTATATGTCATTTGCGCCAAATGGTGGGCTTCCATGGTTTTCGAAATACGTTTCTCCATTTCAAAGTTTTCGCCCCACAGTATCAACCGGTTCAGTTCTTTCCCAATTTCCCCGTTTCGTTCAATCAGCTTCGACTCAAGAATATTAATTCGGGTATCTTTCTCTTTTATAGTGGACTCAATGTTTTGAATTTCGTTTTTTAGTTCTGCCCTTTCAATGTTCTTCTCAACAATTGTTGTATCAATAACTACTTTCTTCCGTCCAAAAATACCTTTCAAAAAACCCTTCTCGCGGGTTTGGGTTTCAGTAATAACCGTGTCCGCTTCCTCTCCTTCCAGTTTAGAGTATATTTCCGTAAAAACAGGTTCCATTCCCTGTACTGAATTATGCAGTTTCAGCACTTCCTGCCAGATTCCCAGTTTTTCAACGGATAAAACATAAAAGGAATCCACAAGCGACTGGTACTCTGGCGACGTATTTTTTTTAAGGCTTTCCAGTTTTTTTGCTACGGCCTCGCTCGCTTCCCGGTGCGGTGTCAGGTTTTTTTTGTTATCGGTTAAAACATACAACCGCACTGCATTTTCCACAGTGGCCAGGTCAGCAGCAATATCCTTTATCAAAAACAACTGGTAATCGGGACTGGCCTGCTGCTGGGCGGAAGTAACAATTTGAGAAAGGCTTTTATAAGCAAGATAACCTGTTGCAACTACTGCAGATGCAATTACAACAGCCAAAAGAGTAATCTGGAATTCAATTCTAAACTTTGCCATCGAGTCAGTGATTTACAATTTGTTATAAGCCAAACCAGTCGTTTTGCTATTTTTAAACGTAAACTGACTTTTTTTGTTGAGTAAGAAAAGCAGGTGTTTCCTGTTTTTTATTTTTCTTTTGCAAGATCGATACCCATTCTCTGTCCCTTGTAAGTGGCCTTTGAGAAGGATTTCAGCACTTGTTTTTCGTAACGTCGATCCACTTCAAAAAACGAAAAGTTTTTCATCACTTCGATGTTCCCGATTTCCACACTTTCATTTGGAAAATGCTGGTTAATCAAATCGATAATCTTCCGTTTGTTGATCCCATTTTTCTTTCCCAATGTAAAAAAGAAACGCGAAAATTTATATCCTCCCTCTTTCCTCTCACTCCGGCCATTCCGCCCTTTTGCGCCGCGTTTCTTCCTTCTACCGGGCTCGTAATCCTGTTCTCCGGGGCGTGATTCGTCCACATTAATATCCGGGGCGTTTTCGTAATATTTCAGGAAACGGTTAAACTCTATAGAAACGAAACGTTTTATGAGTTCCTCGCGTTCGAGCCAGGCCAGCTTCTTGTAAATTACCGGCATAAAAGGTTCAATCTCGGTTTCATTCACCTCAATTTTTTCCATTTTATCAATCAGACTGAAAAGCTGCTTTTCACAGATTTCCTTTCCCGATGGAACAGCTTTCAGCATGAAGGATTTATTCACTTTCTTTTCAACCTGGCGTAGTTTGCCCTTTTCGCGCAAATGAATAAGTGTTACGGAAATCCCCCTTTTACCTGCCCTTCCGGTTCGCCCGCTCCGGTGAATATATACTTCAGGATCATCGGGAAGGTTATAATTAATTACATGCGTCAGGTCGTTTACGTCTAGGCCGCGGGCAGCCACATCGGTTGCCACCAGCATTTGCAGGTGTTTACTTCGGAAACGGGCCATTACATGGTCACGCTGGGCCTGGGAGAGATCTCCGTGGAGTGCATCGGCATTATAGCCGTCTTGCATTAGTTTGTCGGCCACATCTTTGGTTTCAGACCGGGTACGGCAAAAAATAATCCCATAAATACTGGGGTTCAGATCGGCTACCCGTTTCAGGGCAATGTAACGATCTTTAGCGTGAACAAGATAGTAGTGATGTTCCACATTTTCAGCGCCGGTATTCTTTTTCCCTACTGAAATTTCCTGAGGGTTTGTCATATAGCGGTTGGCGATGGAAACAATTTCCCTGGGCATAGTGGCTGAAAAAAGCAGGGTTTGCTTTTCCGCCGGCGAAGTAGCCAGAATAGCATCCAGGTCATCTTTAAAACCCATTGAAAGCATTTCGTCAGCTTCATCAAGCACCAGCCATCGTATTTTATCTACTTTTAATTTTTTACGCTTAATTAAATCGAGGGTACGGCCGGGTGTTCCCACAACGATAGAAGCTCCCCGTTCCAGTTGGTTAATTTGCTTTTTTATATCGGCGCCGCCATAAACCACAGCGATACTAATTTTTTGGCTGAACTTTGAAAAATTAGTCAGGTCGCCGGCAATTTGTAAAGCCAGTTCCCTTGTGGGGCTTAAAATTAAAGCCTGCGGATGTTTTTGGGAGGTGTCAATTTGCTGAATAACTGGCAGGCCAAATGCGGCTGTTTTTCCGGTACCGGTTTGTGCCAGCGCCACCATATCGTTTTTGCTTTCCAATAAAAATGGAATGGTTTTTTCCTGAATGGGTGTGGGTGTTTCAAACCCCAATGCTTCAATTGCCTGTTGAATTTCGGCACTGAGGCTCATCTCATTGAATAATGTCATGTAATTATGTCTAAAATTTGCAGGCGCAAAGGTAACCTTTTAAAATGTATTTCAGGGTTTTAGGAGAAAATGTTGCAGGGATTAACAAATTAATAATTCATCGTAAATTTTTTTATCATATCAAATCTCTACTGTTTTTGTATAATTTTTTCCATACAAATCAACCCAAATCCTTTACATTTGTTTCATTATAAATTCAAGTTAAGTTGAATTCTATGAAATTTAGCAAGCCATTGAAAACAGCAATTTATATTCGATTCTTTCTGGTGCTGGGAATGGCAGGAATTTTTTCTGTAAAGCTGTGGTCACAGGAAGCGGATACCATTGTTCCAATCAATAGAGACACCAAAAAAATTTTACGAAAAATAGACGTGCGGGAACTTACCCGTCAGGGGTTTAACTTTTGGTACGATGATTTTTCAGGTCATTGGGCTGGTGTTGATTTTGGCTTTAATCTATTTGTCAACCCGGATTATTCAGGATACGACTCCGAATTTATGGACAACGACATTTTCCGCTCAAATTCTACCTACCTCAACCTTATTCAACAAAGCATCGGGTTGCAACGCAACCGAAATACCATCGGGCTGGTAACAGGTTTGGGACTGCACCTCCAAAGCTACCGGATGGAGCAAAACACAACCATCCAAAGACTGGGAAACGGACGAATTGAGCCCCAGTCCCTGTTTTTTGAGCAAAACCAAAAATCGAAATTATCCATAGTTTCCCTAACCATACCCCTACTGACTGAATTTCAAATTCCTGTAAACCACTACACAAACAGGATTTACGTGTCAGGAGGCATTGTGGGAGGAGTCCGGTTAAGCAGTCACACCAAAGTAAAATACCGTGTGCAAGGCAAAAAGGAAAAGTTAAAAACGCCTGGTCACTACTCCCTTCAGGACTTTAAATACGGGTTGATGGTGCGGGCAGGTTATCGCTGGATAAATTTATTTGCCACCTACGAGTTGACTCCCCTTTTCAAAAAAGACAAAGGCCCCGAATTAACACCGGTAACTATCGGAATAACAGTAATAAAATTTTGAAATACAATAGTATGAGACCTTACATTTTAGAAGAAACCAATTGGAAACAGGTAAAAAACCAACCATACGATGTAGCTATCCTCCCCTGGGGGGCTACTGAACCACACAACTACCACCTGCCTTTTGGCACCGATTCGTTGGAAACATCACGGATTGCTGCTGATGCCGCCGGAAAAGCATGGAAAAAAGGAGCCAAAGTGATGGTATTGCCTACCATTCCATTAGGCGTACAAAACCCGGGGCAAATTGAAATGCCTTTCTGCTTGCACACCCTTCCATCTACCCAAATAGCCATTCTGAAAGATATCGTCAGGGCGCTGTATAATCAGGGAATTCGCAAATTAGTGGTTATGAATGGCCACGGCGGCAACGAATTTAAACCACATATACGTGAGGTAATGCCACAATTCCCGGGTATGTTTATTGCCGTAACCGAATGGTTTAAACAGGTTCCCTTATCCGATTATTTTGAAGAAGAAGGAGACCATGCCAATGAAATGGAGACCAGTGTAATTATGCATTATTTCCCCGAACTGGTATTACCTTTGGAAGAAGCCGGTAGCGGGAAAGCCAATAAATTCAAGCTGAAAGGACTGAACGACAAGGTCGGCTGGACCCCTCGTCGCTGGGATAAAGTGACCGATGATACGGGAATAGGGGATCCCCAAAAGGCAACACCCGAAAAAGGACAAAAATTTCTGGAGGCAGTGACTTCAAAAATTGGAGATTTCCTGGTTGAACTGGCAGAATGTGATCTGGATGACCTTTACGAGTAGCTTATCCTTTCCAACAGTTTTATTTTAAAAGAATTTTTCGCGGATGTAGCTCCTGCCAAAAAAATCCATGTCAAAACCAAGGGTAACTTCGTAGGTGCCATATTGATAAGGAAATATTTCGTTGTAGGTAAGATCCATTGCAAAACCCAATCGCAGGTTGTTGTCCATAATCCATTGCGAGACAAAACTTATGGCATTTCCGGAACGGTTCATTAACCCAAGCCATAGTTTTTCACGCAGCATAAAGTTCACACCGATGTCATACTGGATAGGCAACCCACGGTTATAAGTTATCATCATGGTTGGTTTGAAAATCAGGTAATTGAACTGAATAAACCGGAATACATAACCAGCTGTAAGGTACACCGTTTGAATCTGGGCTTCGATGTTATAATTATTGATATTTGCTTTAAGGTCGTTCCTCAGCATCTTCGGTATGGAGAGCCCAATGTAATAATGTTCTTCATAAAGAAATCCGCCAATACCAAAATTGGGCAGAAATTTCAAATCTACATCTTCTGCATAAGCTTCGTCATACTTGCCATCAGGATAAAGCTGATATAATGTAAGCGGATTTTTATAGTTCAGAAAACCAAATTTTAACCCCAGGCGCAACCGGGCCTGAGGGGTAATGGCAACTTCGTAAGCATAATCGCCAAAAACACCCAGTTTGTTTTCCAGGCCGTAATGATCGTTGGTTACATTCAGTCCCACCCCTACTTTTTCATTATTTGTGGGGGAGTGAAAAGAAAAAACCTGTGTGAGCGGGGAGCGGTTGATGCCGGCCCATTGTTTTCGCACAAGCGTGGAAAATCCGATCTTCTCCCACATACCGGCATAAGCCGGATTAATGGGCTGCATATTGAACATATACTGGGTAAGAACAGGCTCTGCCTGCCCATGTGATTCGCCGGGAAACAAAGGGAACAAGAGGATTGCCGAAGCCAAACATTTTATCCAGTTTTTCATGCTCTCGGAACAAAATTCCAACTGGGAAAACTACAAATTTATCTCGACATAAACAATATGCCACACAACCTGCTGTAAAACAGATTTTTAAAAAGGGAAACTATGGCTAAATTTTCTTCTCTAAAGGGTATATGGCTGCTTTTTCCCCTTCATGCGATAAAAGGATCAAGCCAAAAGCCGCATTACTGCTGAAAACTACAGGAACCATTTCGCACAGATAAAATTTTCTGAATCTGGAGTTTAGCACTGCCTCATTTAAAAAAATCCATAAAACTCTTTTTATATTCCGATAAAGAGTGTTACTTTTGTAGCGCTACGTGGAAAGATTTGAGATTGATTGCAACCACAGAAAAAGAATGCTAAAACAGTCGCTTTTTTTTACTATTTCAATCCGATACATCCCGCAGCCTAAAAATTTTTGTTAAACACGCTGAACAAATTTCGGCTAAAATTTTGGGATTATGAGTTATTTATTTACGAGTGAATCAGTTTCAGAAGGTCATCCAGACAAAGTTTCCGATCAAATTTCAGATGCACTTTTGGATGAGTTCCTGGCGTTCGACCTTGAGTCGAAAGTTGCCATTGAAACATTGGTAACCACAGGACAGGTGGTGGTTGCCGGCGAAGTCAAATCAAAAACATATGTAGATGTACAGGAAGTTACCCGCCGTGTTATCAACCAAATTGGGTACACCAAAGGAGCCTACCGCTTCGAGGGTGATTCGTGCGGTGTACTGGTAGCTATTCACGAACAAAGCCCTGACATTAACCGGGGGGTTGATAAAGGGGATAAAAATGAACAGGGAGCCGGCGACCAGGGAATGATGTTTGGGTATGCCTGCAAGGACACCGACAACTACATGCCTTTGCCCCTGGAACTTTCTCATCTGATTTTAAAAGAATTATCAGCCATTCGTCGGGAAGAAAAAGAGATGACCTATTTGCGTCCCGACTCCAAATCGCAGGTAACCATCGAGTATTCAGATGACAACCTCCCGCAAAAAGTGCATACCATTGTTGTTTCCACTCAGCACGACGAGTTTGACGACGACGAGCCTATGCTGGCAAAAATCAGGGAAGATGTAATCAACATCCTGATTCCCCGTGTAAAGGCAAAACTTCCTGAGCGGGTGCAGCAACTTTTTGGAGACGACATCATTTACCATGTGAATCCTACCGGAAAATTTGTGATCGGCGGTCCTCATGGCGACACCGGCCTCACAGGAAGAAAAATTATTGTAGACACTTACGGAGGACGTGGAGCGCACGGCGGTGGTGCATTCTCGGGAAAAGACCCATCGAAAGTGGACCGGTCCGCGGCATACGCTTCCAGGCACATTGCTAAAAACCTGGTTGCTGCCGGAGTAGCTGACGAAATACTGGTGCAACTGGCTTACGCCATCGGAGTTGCACAGCCCGTAGGTATTTTTGTGAATACTTACGGAAGAAAAAATGTACCTTCCTCTGATGGTGAAATTGCTCAGAAAGTAAAAGACATTTTCGACCTCCGCCCTGCAGCCATTGAAGAACGACTAAAACTGCGAAATCCAATCTACTCAGAAACTGCTGCTTATGGTCATATGGGTAGAAAACCAGCTACGGTATCAAAGGTATTTGAATCGCCCTACCAGGGAAAGACGGAACTGGAAGTGGAACTTTTCACATGGGAAAAACTAGATTTTGTAGATAAGATCAAGGAAGCTTTTGGGATTTAATTCCTGAAAAGCAAGACTACATTTATGAGAGGTGTTTCAAAAACAACATTTGATTCACCTCTTTTTTTGTATTTTTTGAAGACTTTTTGTAACCTCTTAAGGCTTCCAACGAATAAATTAACGGAAACAATGTTCAATTAAAACACGAGAATCATGGAAGATAAACTGGTTACAATTGTGGTTTTACCCTATTCCAAAGCGCAAATACTTAAAATGCGGCTTGAGGAACAGGATATTGAATGCGATCTGGAAGACATCAACCTGATGGAAGATGCCGCTACTTCAGTGAAAGTAAAAATCTTGGAGAAAGATATTCGACATGCCGTTCCCATCCTGGAAGAGTTTTTGGGAAAAAAGCCCGAATTACAAAAAAAACATAAGGAGAAGGATGACCATATACTCGTACCCGTTGATTTTTCGCCGGTTTCCTATAAAACCTGCAAACTGGCATTCAACATTGCCAGCCACCAGCAGGTAAAGCTGGTTTTTATACACTGTTATGTCAACCCTATTGTCCATTCAGTCCCGTATGCCGATGTTTACGTATATGATTCTACGCTGCTGGAGCGGATGGACAATGCGGAAAAGAATGCCAACGACAACTTCAAAAAGTTTATCCGGAAACTTTCTACCGAAATAGGCAAAGAGAAATGGAAAATGGTGAAAAGTGAGTTTATCATCAAACCCGGTTATGCCGATGAAGATATACTTGCGTATGCCCATGAAAACAATTCACGCCTTATTGTGATGGGAACGGGCGGTGATTCAGGCACGATTGTAGGCAGTGTTACAGCCGATGTTATTTATAATGCAAAAGTTCCGGTTCTGGTGATTCCTGAAGAATCTCCCGAAAAAGAAATTCAGGAATTTAAACGCATACTTTACGCGACCAACTTCGATGAAAAAGATTTTGCCGTAATTGACAAGCTGGTGGGACTGCTGAAACCTTTTGACGCCAAGGTATATTGTGTCCACATGGGAAAAGAGGACAGTTCCGACTGGGACAAAGCCCGACTGGAGGGAATGAAAGAAGTATTAAAAAGCAGGTATACGGAAAAGGATTTTGACTGCCGGCTTATTGTTGGAAAAGATTTCCTGGAAACTTTTGATACATTTATTGAAAAGGAAAATATCGATATTATTTCACTGACTACCCACAAACGGAATATGATATCAAGGCTGTTCAATCCCAGTGTGGCTCGGAAAATGGTTTTTCACAGTCGCACCCCATTACTGATTTTTCATGCCTGAATATTTCTCATATCCTGTTTTAAAAAGGCAGCCGTTTGCTGAATCGATTTCGTTACCGGGAGGTATTGAAAATTTGCATTCTGAGAAATTTTGTTCCCGTCAAATCGACTCACAGAGTTGGCAGCAGCAGCAGTTTCGCGGGAAAGGGATGAAAAGTTTTTGTTTATCAATCCGAATACTGAAACAGCACACCGGGCAAAACGGAGCATCAGGTTCGAAGCAAAATATTTCGGATGGGGTTTGTTCAGGGCGTAAGCTATTTGATTGAAAAGATTCTGGTAACTCCAATCTTCCGCACTTAAAAGGTAACGCTGGTTTTTTAAGGTCTCGAAATTTGCATTGTCCATTAACAGAACCATAGCTTTTACAACGTCGTTTACATCCACGTACCCGGTAACTCCTTTAGTATAAAACCACAGACCATCCCAAACTGTTTTAAACAATTGTGAACTTCCTGTATTCCAGTCTCCAGGTCCCAAAACGATAGAAGGGTTCACGATTATAGCATCCATCCCCTCCTCTATTCCACGCCAGACTTCTGTTTCAGAAAAAAACTTACTTTCAGAATAACCTGAAACTTTTTTGGAAGGTACCCAGTTGGTCTGTTCGTCGGTTGGGATTCCGTTCAAATTACGTCCCAGGGCAGCCACCGAGCTTACATGACAAAACTTTTTAACCCCGTTAACCAATGCGGCATTAACCAGGTTAGCCGTTCCATCTACATTATTTTGAATCATTTGTTTGCGCTCACTGCTACGAAATGAAACGATAGCCGCACAATGATACACTTCCTCTATTCCGACCAATAATTTTTCAAGGCCGAAATAATCGAGTATATCACCGTCAACCCATTCAATGCAGGCGAAAAGTTCTTCCGGCTTTTCAGTGTAATACGAAAAAGTTTTTAGCACCTGTTGCACATTACTTTTCTTTCGTTTTAACGCCTTCACCTTTTCCCCTTCAGAAACCAGTTTATACAACAAATGCGATCCAATTAACCCTGTTCCGCCAGTAACAAAAATCATAACTGAAATTTTCGGTTAAAGATAAAAAATTTAGGGCCTTTCACTTTTTGAATTTCTTTTAAACAAGAGAACCATTAAATTTACATATTAAAAAAGATGCATAATGGATGTAGAAAAGTTGTTACGTTTTGAAACAAAGGAGGAAGCCAACGAAAGGAGGAGAGAGGAAACACTGGAGCGTGATCCGCACGAACGGCTGATGTTTTTCCTGGAGTTGGTTCAGGAAATGCAGTTTTTTCAAACGTCAACTCCGCACCCGAACAGGCTTAAGAACAATTTTATTATTGAATGACTATCAACTGTTCCATGGCGTAACCGCCTTCGCCCCAAACTCTTTGGCCGATATTTTTTCAATGTGTACCTTCAGTATGCCCACATTTTTTACAGCCGGCGGGTTGAATTTAAATTTGCGATCGCTGTATTGAGCCATGAGCAAATGGAGGCACCTCTCCTTTTCGTCGTAGTCGTCCACAAATTCCACCGAACCCTCCACCAGCACCGATTTTGATTTTACCCGGTAGCTACAGCCTACGCGCACATCCTGCCAGGCCAGTTCTTCACCCAGCGTCCAGTTGATACAGACTTTCGGGTTTTGATGCAGCGTTTCCCACATCCGGCCGCTTTGGTCAGAATGAAGGATAACCACATCGTCCTCCAACGCAAAATTCATGGGTAAAACATACGGCACATTATTCTCCGACATCGCCACATAGCATGTTTTACAGGATTGTACAATTTCTTCTATTTCCGTTCTGTTTTCAATTATCAGTGTCCGCATCGCTCATCAATTTATTGCCCTGCTGCCGAGTTTGTCCGATAAAAACTTCTCCACGCGCTTCAGGTTCATATATTTCGACTGCTCTTCAATCACGCGGTCAAAGTTGTTTTCTTCCGAAGCAGCATCAATGGATCGTTCAATCTCTTCCATCATCAACTTGATCCTGCGTAATTTATATTCATATATAATTCGGGGCACCAGGTAATCCAAAATCTCTTCCTCCTTTTCGGTAAATGCACCGGCTTTTGTCCACCGCTTGCTTTCAATAAATTTTTCTGACAGCAGGTCGGTAGCCAGTTTACTCACATCAGCATTAGCATGGTATACAAAATGTTTCCATGGATCGAACTGCTCATTATCAAGGTTTTCTTTTACATCGTAAAAAATTTTCCGGAACAATTCATTCTCCGGAACCAAATCGTCGTTTTCCAACTCTTCCACCATGTATTCACCGACCTTCACCTCATGCACTTCGTTGGGATTTTCTCCTTCTTCCTCAAAAATTACCGTGTTGCAATGTTTTAAAAGAAACCGAAGAAATTCCAATTCTTCCACCAAAAAATCAGAAGTTTTTGCTTCTTCCTGAGGCGAACCGGAAGGGCTGGTTTGCTGAGCGACGGGTGTTTCCCGTTGCCTGCGCATTTCCCTATTCCTGAAATCCTCGTTCTGCTTGTATTTTTGTTTTCTAATTTCAGTATATAAAATTTCTTCACTCACCCCAAGCAGCCTGCTACACTCCTTGATGTAAACCGACCGGGTAATGGTATCGGGGATTACTGCCACCGACCGAATAACATCAGAAATAAGCCGCGCTTTGGCCACCGGATCTTTTTCGGCATCTTTCAGCAACAACCGGGTTTTAAACTGAATAAAATCCGTTTCGTTTTCCCGGATGTATTCGAGGAAGCCGCTGGCCCCTTTCATCTTTGCAAACGAGTCAGGATCTTCTCCCCCGGGAAGCAACAAAACTTTCACATTCATCCCCTCTTCGAGTACGAGATCGATACCCCGTAATGAGGCTTTTATTCCGGCTTCGTCTCCGTCGTAAATGATAGTGATATTGGACGTAAACCGTTTTATCAGTCTGATTTGTTCCGAAGTAAGCGCAGTTCCCGAAGAGGCCACCACATTTTCAATACCTGCCTGATGCATGGAGAGCACATCGGTATAGCCCTCCACAAGGTAACATTTTTCAGACCGGGCTACTTCACGCCTGGCCTGAAAAATACCATACAAAACCTTACTTTTATGGTAAATCTCCGACTCGGGTGAATTAAGATACTTGGCCGCTTTAGGATCATCTTTCAGGATGCGGCCGCCAAATGCAATCACCCGGCCTGCCAGGTTATGAATAGGGAACATAACCCGCCCGGCAAAACGATCGCGCAGCCAGTCATCACGCTTAATGGTTAACCCGGTTTTTTCCAGAAATTCGATTTTGTAGCCCTGCCTTTGAGCAGCCTCAGTAAAAGGCACTTTGCCATCCGGACTGTATCCCAGTTCAAACTTTTTCAGGATGTCGTCGCGAAATCCTCTTTCACGGAAATAACTCAACCCAATGGTTCGCCCCTCATTTTCTTCCCAAAGTGTACGGGTAAAATATTTTTGAGCAAATGCGGAAACAATCATAAGGCTTTCGCGCTCATCCTTCAATTGTTTTTGCTCCTCGGTTTCCTCTTCTTCGACCACCTCGATGTTATATTTTCGGGCCAGCCATTTTAGCGCCTCCGGATAACTCAGGTTTTCGTGCTCCATGATGAAGTTGACCGCATTCCCGCCTTTCCCGCAGCCAAAGCATTTAAAAATACCCTTGGCCGGCGACACCGTAAAAGAAGGTGTTTTTTCATTATGGAACGGACATAATCCCAACATGTTAACCCCACGCCGACGCAGGGTCACAAACTCAGAAACCACGTCGGAAATGTCCGCAGTATCCAGAATTCGCTGTATAGTGGAATGATCAATCACGACTACAAATGTAGGGATTTTGGGTGGAGAAAAGATGCAGATTCAAAGGCCATACAAGGAAAATTTCGAGAAACCGGCCAGTAAGAATGGTAAAAGACTCAAGGTAAAATACTAAATTGGTTTTGCCCCATTAAAACAATTACTTAACCTTACGAAGCACAAACAACTAAAGCTTGTGATAAACCCGTTTTTACTGAATTCTGAAAAAACTCGTTTACCTCAATTAGCGAGTTTTCTATTTTGAAGAATTCTTTATGCCCAAAACAATCAATTATTGCCAGCAGTTTATCTGAACAAACTACTGGCAATAATCTGCAGAACTATTTTCTTTACTTGATTCCCAACACACCTTACCAGCCGGTTCTTAATCCATTAAAATCCGGCCAATATCACCGATAGGAGATTTTAGAAAACTCCGTTGGGAACGGCATTATGGCAATTCGATAATTTTAATGTTGCGAAAATGAATTTCAGCGCCTTCTGATTCGAGACAGATATACCCTTTCTTTTGCGACGACTTGCTGATACCATTTACAAATTTTCCGTTAACCGATAATTTGACAGTTCCGTCCACGCACACCACCTCGTAAGTGTTCCATTCCCCTTTGCCTTTACAACGGTTTTCCACGGACTTGCTTCGTTTGCCCCGTGGGTTATCGGGAACAATCTCTACTCCGCCCACTCCAAAAACTTCGCCATGTACATAAGCAATGGGAGGTTTCTCTCCGTTTCGGATGTTTTGGTTCACCCAGTCGAGCTCCAACATTTGTACTTCTACCCCGTTGGGCAAACGATTTTCGCCCGGTTTAGCACTGCTCCAAACAAAAGTACCTGAATTTCCACCGGCTTCCATGTGGCGCCATTCAATGTGCATGATAAAATTCTCGTACTCTTTTTCACTTCGGATAACGCCTATGGGATGTCCGGAACATTTCAGGATATCCCCGTCCTTTTTCCAGGTATCCACTTCTGTATTGACCTGGTACCATTTAACAGGTTCTCCTTTGACTTTTTTCGCATCCAATACGTTTTGCCACTGAACCTCCTTGCCAAAAACAGTTACCAGCTCCTGGGCGGAAATACCCAGTACTCCTACCATAAAAAAGGCAAATACTACAATTATTCGTTTCATCACATTATACTTTCAAAAAAACTAACTAGCTGTATTTGACACACCTGCCAACGGAATTTCCTCTTTTATTCCCGGCACAGGACCAAAGGTGTAGGTCTTTGGACCGAGATACAAATCGGAATTTAAAATTTCTTCCCAGGTAACATCTTTACCAGTGTAAGCAGAAATCCTTCCCATAATAGTCACAAGGGTGGAGTTCACCTGTGCTTCGGCATCATTTACAGGATTGCCGGTACGGATGGCTGTAACCAGATTGATATGTTCCTGTACAAACGGATTGGTTACATTCCATTCAGAAGTAGTATCTCCTTCTTCCGGATAAGGATATTCCCAAATTACATTCCCTTTGTAATCAAACAGTTTTCCTGCAGCGTCAGCGTAACCTTTTGTTCCGTTAATTTGCTGCACTTTTCGGTTGGTACAACCATTTATCTGACGGGCAGCACAGTGTGTACGCAACCCGTTTTCGTAAAGGTATTCAATGCTGAAAAAATCGTATTGGTCTCCTGTGACCCTGCGTTGGCGACCGCCCCAGCCAATTGCCCGTTCCGGGTTTTGCCCGAGGTGCCAGTTCATCACGTCAATTTCATGAATAAACTGTTCGGTAATGTGGTCTCCTGAGAGCCAGCAAAAATTCACCCAATTGCGCAGCATGTATTCCATATCGGTCCATTCGGGCTGCCGGCTCCGGTACCAAAGTGCTCCCCCGTTTCGGATGATGTTGGCGCCCGTAATTTCACCAATTTCTCCGTTAGCCACACGGCGTTGTGTTTCCATATAATCTTTTTGTACCCGGCGAATGGTACCGCTTACCATACTCAATCCTATAGCCTCTGCTTTTTTGGCCGAAGCCATTACCGAACGCGCACCCTCCGGATCAACAGCAATGGGTTTTTCCATAAAAATGTGCTTCCGGGCATTCACAGCGGCCTCCACATGTGCCGGTCTGAAATGAGGCGGCGTGCACAACAGCACCATATCAACCCCTGAGTCAATTACTTTTTCGAAACTGTCGAATCCAAGAAAACAATTTTCATCGGCAATTTCCACATTGCGTTCTTCTTTTAGCTTTGCCCGGCAGTTGTCTATCTTGTCCTGAAAAACATCGCCAAGCGCTGTAATCTGAAGATTGGGCCCTGCATCGAGAAAATTGATAGCAGCCCCGGTACCACGCCCTCCGCAACCAATCAGTCCGGCTTTTATAACCTTCCCGTCTGGAGCCTGGTCAAGTAGTTTTGGAAGCTGGATTTCCTGTTTTTTTGAATCGGGGCCGGAGCACGAGGTCAAAATTCCGGCTGCGCCAAGTGTGCCAAGAGCTGTTTTAGCAATGAAATTTCGGCGGTCAATCGCCGGTTTAGTTCCCATGATGTATGATTTTCTAATAAATTGAACAATAAAATTCTTAAAGACAGCGCGCTAATTTATCGAAAAGATCTTACTTTTAAAAATCCACACTGCCCAATCACAGCCTTTTTGGAAGAAATATTTTAACACTAGTACTGTTTTTATCCGGCTTTTACTCAGCCTGAAACATAAATTAGGTGTGGAATTAAAAAAAATCAAAATCAGAGGTTGGTAAAATCCAAATGAAGTTGTATTACTAATAAACACTATTTTAGGAAATGGATTATTTGCAATATAAAAACAGAATAAAACAATTTTTGGAAGGGACCCTCTCCGGAACGGAGGAGATTAAACTGCTGGAGTGGATTAAGCAGTCTCCGGACAATAAAAAATATTTCCATTATTTGCAATCCTCCCTTGGCGAAGAGGTGAAACGACGCCAAAATAAAGTAGTTACTTTGCGCTGGCAACAGTTGCTTGAACGCATTGAACCTGAGAAAAAAACCAAAAATCCATTTACACATACTTTAAAAAGATATTACCACTTGACTGCCCCGCTGGCTGCTGCATTTGTCATCGGGTTTATCATTGCGGGAGTGGTACTTTGGAATGTGACAAAGCCGGCAAAACAGGCTGCGATACAACAAAAAATAACTGCCCCGCACGGAGCGCGCACTCAATTTACATTACCCGATAGTTCATTGGTTTGGTTAAACTGCGGGTCGGAACTTCTGTTTCCTTCACACTTTGAAGATAAAAGGCAAATTCGCCTGACAGGCGAAGCCTACTTCGAGGTAAAAAAAGGAAAATCGCCCTTTGTGGTTTCAACTGTTTACGGCGATGTAGAAGTTAAGGGCACCTCATTTAATGTAAAAGCATACCAGGATGATTTTTTTGAAACAACCCTCGTAAAGGGCAAAGTGAATGTGCTGACAGAGAAAGGGAATGGGGCAGCCCTCCGACCTGGGTACCAGGCAGTTTATACCCCTACAGGTTTCAAGGTAGATAAGGTAGAAACGGAACTGTATACGTCGTGGACCGAAGGCCGGCTCATTTTCAGAAAAGAAAGCCTGCCCCAAATGGCCAAACGACTTGGACGATGGTACAATATAAAAATTGAACTGGATGACGATAAACGCCTGGAAGATATTTACTATACCGCCACTATTGAGATGGAATCTTTCAGTGAGGTATTGAACCTGCTGAAAGTAACTGCCTCCGTAGATTATACATGGGATGAAGAAAACCGGGTGATTAACCTTTTTTACCTGAAATAAATCAATCAATAATAATTTTGCCTATGACTTAAAAAAACCAAAACAATGCGACTTTAGAATCAAAAAGAGGCAGAACTGATCCTTCTGCCCCTTTGGAATTGAATTAAAACAAGTTTATTAACTCAAAATGTAAATTTATGAACAAAAAATGGTTTTCCCATGGCATAGCACCATGGGTGCATGAAAATTTAAGAAAAATGAAACTAACAATTTTTATTTTGTGCATTTCAACTCTGACATCCTTAGCCTCTTTGAGTTATGCACAATCTAAAAAACTCACGGTGATCGGACAAAATGTCAAGGTAATTGAAATTCTGGGTGACATTGAGGATCAAAGTGAATTCCGATTCTTTTTCAGCAACGATGTTGATGTGGACAGAATAACATCTATCGATATGAAAGATAAGATTGTTTTTGAGATCCTCGACGAGCTGTTTAAAGGCACCAATATAAAGTACGAAGTGTATGAACGTCAAATTGCACTGGTAGATAAATCCGACAGCTTTTTTAACCGGAATTATGTACAGCAACAAGGGGACATGCAACAAAACACAGTTTCAGGAAGGGTAACTGACTCCGGCGGTCAACCTTTACCCGGTGTAACGGTTGTGGTAAAAGGTACTACCCAAGGGACGGTGACCGATGCGAACGGCGAATATACCCTTTCCACAATCCCGAAAGACGCGACATTACTATTTTCATTTGTGGGCATGCGGACACAAGAATTAGTTGTTGGAAATCAAACGAGCATAAATGTGGTAATGGAGGAAGAGACGGTTGGTATTGAAGAAGTAGTTGCGATTGGCTATGGTACTCAAAAAAAGGAAAACCTTACAGGAGCTGTGTCTCAAGTAACAGCAGAAGTCCTGGAAAGCCGTCCTATTGTTAATATCGGGCAAGGTCTTCAGGGAACCATTTCTAACCTTAACATTACTCAAACAACCGGTACTACAGGCTCCGGGGCATCCTTTAACATTCGGGGCTTTGAATCAATAAATGGAGGGGAGCCTTTAATTTTAGTAAACGGCGTCCCAATGGATATTAATCTTATTAATCCAAATGATATTGAAAGTGTTTCTGTTCTTAAAGATGCGGCTTCTGCTGCAATTTATGGTGCCCGTGCTGCCTATGGAGTGATTCTTATTACAACCAAAACAGGTAAAAAAAGTGATAAGCCGATAATTTCGCTGTCTGTAAATTATGGGGTAAACGAACCGGTATTAAAGTTTAAGACTTTGGATGCAATGCAGCGTATGGAGTACATGAATTCTGGCTCCATGAGGCAAAATGGCACTCCATATCCTCAGTTTGATGAGCTAAGAGCATCTCTTTTAATTGCCCACTATAATGATCCTGAAAATAACCCGGCTGTGAGTCCGAATCCAGACAGTCCAAATACATTTCTTTACCACGGCAATACCGATTGGCCCAGCCTCTTATTGCGGGATTATATGCCTCAACAGCAATACTCAGCCACGGTATCAGGTGGTTCTGATAAATTTGACTATTACGCATCTCTGAACTATCTAAACCAAAAAGGTATTCCTAAGCAGTTCGACGAAACCTACGAACGCTACAATTTTATGACAAATCTAAATTTTGAGGTTTTTAAGTGGGCGACTATTGGCACCAAAATATCTTTTAATTCCAGCGAAAAGTATTTTCCTCCCAACCATAGAGCAAATCATCATGATGAATATACGTCCGGTTTTCAGTATCACCAATGGGCAAATATTCCACCTTACGACACCAATGGGAACTATTATTCAGTAGGTTCTGTTCCCAACATGATACAGTTTCATAAGGAAGCGGGTTATCGGTCAAGAAATATTGATGATTTATGGTTGACCGGCAGTGCAATCCTTACTCCCGTTAAGAATATGACTTTTAATGTTGATTATTCAACTAATTTCAAACACCAAAACGATGTCAGCACCTGGAGAAAACTTGAAATGTATTTTGTGGATGGGACTGTCAGTGGATATTTCCCTTACACCAATCCGAGCCAGGCAACCAAGGGACATTATAAGACCAGGTATTATACTTTTAATGTTTATGCTGATTACGAAAATACCTTTGGCAAGCACAAAGTTCTTGCAATGGTAGGGTTTAATCAGGAAAATCAGAAGTATGAGTATATTGAAGCGCGCAGGGACAGGTTAATGGTTGAAACCATGCCGTTTATGAACTTAGCCTATGGAGAAAAATATACATGGGACGGGGCGTCAGAGTTTGCAATTAGAGGTGCATTTACACGCGTAAATTACAATTATGATAACCGTTATTTATTCGAATTTAATAGTCGGTATGACGGTACCTCAAAGTTTCCTCAAGCTGATCGATTTTCATTTTTCCCATCTGCATCAGTTGGATGGCGTTTAGATAATGAACCTTATCTGGGCAGGCTGAAGAATTCATTCGATATGCTAAAAATCAGGGCATCATATGGAAATCTGGGCAACCAGTCCGTAAGGGAAAATTACCCTTATATAGCAACGTATAGCTCTGGGCAGGTTAGCTTTATGATGAACGAGGAGCTTCCAATGACACTTTATGCCCCAGGCCTGGTAAGCCCGGCACTTACCTGGGAAACAGTTGAGCAATATGATGTTGGAGTTGATTTGGCAATACTAAACAACAGATTAAATGCAACTTTTGATATTTATCAGAGAAATACAAAAGACATGTTGACCAAGTCTGCCACATTACCGGCTGTTTTAGCAGTTTCTGAGCCAAGGGAAAATGCTGCCGATTTAAAAACTACAGGTTGGGATCTTTCCATAGAATGGAGGCAACGGAATGAAAAACTAAAATGGGGAATAAAACTTTTATTATCTGATTATACTTCCAAAATTACAAAATTCAGTAATCCTGTAGGAATTATATCTGATTATTATGTAGGTAAGAATATTGGTGAAATATGGGGATTTGTAACGGAAGGTATTGCCCAAACAGACGAAGAAGCCCAGGCATTAGATATGACAAATATTGTAGGGCTTCAGAGAGGAGCGGGAGATCTGATTTTTAAAGATTTAGATAAGGATGGCAAAATCACCTACGGTAAAAGCACTCTGGATGATCCCGGGGATAGAAAAATTATCGGAAATAATACACCACGTTACAGTTTTGGGGTAACTTCAAACATAGAATGGAAAGGTTTTGATCTGAACATATTTTTCCAGGGGATTGCCAAAAGGGATTATTGGCTTAATGGAAGATACTGGCTTAATGGTTGGAACGACGAATGGACTGCCCACAGTGCAGTCATTGCTGACTGGTGGACTCCGGATAACACTGATGCATTCTTCCCAAGACCTTCTATTACAGGAGGACGGGATGTTCAGCAGGCTCAGACCCGTTATTTGCAGAATGCTGCCTACTTAAGGTTAAAAGACTTAACATTAGGCTATACAATCCCGGTGAATCTGACACAACGAGTAAAAATAGATAAGGTAAGGGTATTCTTTTCAGGAAATAATTTATGGGAAACAACAGGTATATATAAATATAAAATGTTAGCAGATCCTGAAATGACTAATACTTATCAAACTCCTATAAACAGAACATATTCTATCGGAGCAAATATTTATTTCTAACCCAGAAAAAATTAATGTTTTATGAAAAAATTATTTGTTATTATAAGCCTTTCATTATTTATCGCTATGGCATGTAACGATGAATATTTGGAAAAGATCCCATTAGACAGCGTAAGTGATGCTGATTTTTGGAAATCAGCATCAGACATAGCCATGTATGCGAATCAATTTTATCAATATTTAGATCCTCCTAATTTTTTGTTCCGCTCAGGCCCAGATAACGATTCGGATAATCAGGCTCCGGCAAACCGCCGTGCACGTAGCTGGAATGAATACACTGTTCCGGCATCCGGAGGAGGTTGGGGCAAAGGAGACTGGCTGCCTATACGCAGATGTAATTTTGCCCTTGTCAGGATTGAAAATATGGAAAAGAGTCCCGAAGTCTTAAGATATGAAGGAGAGATAAGATTTTTTAAAGCATACTTTTACCATAAAAAAGTAAAAGATTTTGGCGATGTGCCCTGGTTTGATAAAGATTTACAAACAGACTCTGAAGAACTTTATAATGCAAGGGATTCCAGAGAAGTGGTTTTCGCCAACTTGCTGAAAGATCTGGATTTTGCCATTGCCAATCTGCCCGAAGAATCTGCCACTGGGCGCCTGACAAAATATGCGGCGCTTACTTTTAAGGCAGAGGCATGTTTATACGAAGGCACATTTAGAAAATATCACGACCTTGGAAATTTTGAAGAGATATTAAGAGAAGGGGCTAATGCTGCCGAAGGTGTGATAAACTCAGGAGCATTTGAGCTATATAGTACCGATAATCCTCACAATGATTATTTCGATTTATTTGTTCAGTATGAATTGAAGGGAAACCCGGAAGCCATAATGATCCAACGTTTTATTAAAGGATTGCACACACATGATGATGTTCGTCAATTAGGTGAGCAACAAACAGGTTATACCAAGGATTTTGTAAAATCATATCTTTGCGAAGACGGTTTGCCTACTTCTTTGAGTCCTCTGTACCAAGGCGATGAAGAATTTATGGATGAATTTCAAAACAGGGATCCCCGTATGAAACAATCAATCTATACCCCCGATCGTCCATACAGAATATATCAGGATGGAGGAGAAGAATACCTGGACATGCCTGAGTTTGACAGAAATTACTGTACAACTGGATATTACATCACCAAAGGATATTCCCCTTATGAAGCGGACAGGGTGCAATGGCAGTGCGACATTGATCGTTTTATTTTTCGTTATGGAAAATTACTGGTTACCTATGCTGAACTCAAAGCAGAATTAGGAGAATGCACACAGGAAGTGCTGGACCAAAGCATCAATGTACTTAGAGACAGGGTAAACATGCCTCATCTGACTGTGGATGTTAGCTTTGTGGATCCGGATTGGCCGGTTTGGGAAATTCCGGTATCACCTCTTATTAATGAGATTCGCCGCGAACGCCGTATCGAAACCTGTGCAGAAGGTAACAGATGGGATGATTTGGTTCGATGGAAAGCTTGTAAGAGACTCGAAGATTCTCTCACGTATAAAGGAGCACGCGATCCTAATGATAATAACAATTATAGAATCGTGTATCCCGGCTTTACAAGAACATGGGATAACAAATTGTATCTTCTCCCAATACCAACCCAGGAAATAGCTCTAAATCCAAACCTGGAACAAAACCCGGGCTGGGAATAAAAAAGTATCAAATAACTTAAAGATTGGCGAAAAACATAGCCAATCTTTAAGTTAGTAATCAAACAATTATAAAGGGTAAAAAATGTCTAATAAAATAGAAGGTTGGAAAATCTTAATAGGAATTTATCTGGTTTTATTATCAACTAATACTTCTTTTGCTGTTAATCAGAATCCTCACAAACTTTATGTCGGCTGGTCAACAAAAAGCATAACTCCCGATAAACCTGTTGCCCTTTCCGGTCAGTTTGGGACCAGAATCAGCAGGGAAATAATGGACTCCGTAACATGTACTGCAATGGCCATTGAGACAAGAAATGGTGATGAAAGTATCGAAACAGCCATTATGGTATCTTGTGATCTTGTGGTAATTAGAGGAGGCCTTCTTAAAAAAGTGACAGGGCTATTAAAAAAAGAATTACCCGAATTTAATTCAAACAAATTAATCTTAAATGCCACGCACACCCACACCGGACCTGTACTGACGGAAGGTAGGTATGAAATACCCGAAGAGGCGATTCAGCCTGCAGAATATGTAAAATTTGCAGCAGAACAAATTGTAAATGCCGCCGTTGAAGCCTGGAAATCCCGCAAACCTGCCGGGATGAGTTGGGGACTGGGACAGGCAGTGGTGGGAAACAACCGCCGGGCAGTTTACTTTTCCCCTGTTCCAAGTGGTTTTGGAGAGGGGACAGCAGTAATGTATGGAAAAACAGATCGGGTAGATTTTTCGCATATAGAAGGCTATGAAGATCATGGTCTGGAAATGATGTTTTTTTGGGATGAGCAGAAAAAACTTACCGGTATGGTATTAAACATTGCATGTCCTACACAAGAGACAGAGAGTCTGACACAATTGTCTGCCGATTTTTGGCATGAGGCAAGGGTTGAATTGCATAAACGATATGGCAAAGATGTTTATATTTTACCACAGGTTGCCGCAGCTGGTGATATTTCCCCCCATTTACTGTGGAGGAAGGAAGCTGAAATGGAAATGCTTAAACGAAAAGGGATAAATCGCAGGCAGGAAATTGGGCTTCGCATAGCAAACGCAGTAGATGAAGTATTCCCTTACGTTCAGGACGATATAAAAAATGAAGTTGTCTTCAATCATCTATATGATGAGTTGTTTTTACCTGTACGCAAAGTTACCAAAGAGGAGGCAGATCAGTCTGAAAAATTGGCTAAAGAGCAACCTGACCGGGCATCATGGCACAGAGGAATTATTGACAGATATAATAAACAGGATAAAAATCCATATTACCCGGTAAAAGTAAATGTTATGCGACTGGACGATGTTGTTTTTGCAACTAATCCTTTCGAACTTTTTCTTGATTTTGGGTTGAGAATTAAAACTCGTAGTGACGCTGTTTTAACTTTTGTTGTACAGCTTGCAAATGGAAACGGAACCTACGTCCCTACCGCTAAAGCTGAAGCCGGGGGTGGCTATTCTGCAATAGTACAAAGCAATTCTGTGGGCTCTGAGGGAGGACAGGTACTGGTTGAAAAAACAGTTGAAATGATCAGCAAAACAATGAAATAATCTAAAACAATAATCATGAAAATAAAATCAATATTTATTCTTACAACAAAAAATATGGTATGTGCCAGCCTACTGAAAGCTTGTATATTTACACTGTTGTTTTTGTTTTTTCAGATAGAGAGTATAAGTAATATCCTAATCCCCAAACAGGACAATACTCCCTCCAAAACCATACCCTATACCCTCCCATGGGACGATATGCCCATTGATTTGTCTTTCATTTATGAAAAAGAAAAACCGGCAGGAAAGCATGGCTTCCTAAAAGCGGTAGGCGATAAATTTATTTTTGAAGATGGGACTGAAGGAAGATTTTGGGGCACCAACTTCAACAGCGCTCAAATTTTCCCTTCGCACCAACATAGCGAAAAAGTAGCAAAGCGACTGGCAAAAATAGGGGTTAACATAGTCAGATTCCACCAAATGGATGGAGAATGGTCCACCCCAAATATATTTCAGTTTACCAGAGGAGAAAATAAATCCAATACACAAAGCCTTGATCCTGAAAGCATGGATCGTCTTGACTACCTGATATATAGTTTGAAAAAGGAAGGAATATACGTTTATATGGATTTGTTAACCTACCGGAGATTTGAAACAGGTGACGGCGTTGTAGCTGCCGACAAATTGGGTGATGCTGCAAAACCATATAGCACATACAACAGAAAGTTAATTGAATTACAAAAAAGATTCAATTATGATTTATGGACTCACATAAACCCGTATACAAAACTGGCATATAAAGATGAGCCTGCGATTGTAATGACTGAAATTACGAACGAATGTGATTTATGGTCACAAAATGTAACTGTCGAACCTTACAGAACAGAACTGGAAGATTTATACAGAACCTGGGCCGACAAGAATAAAATAAAAGTAGGTAACGGGAAGCTGGAGTTTAACAAAAAAGACATCAATATTCAGAAGTTCTTCATCGATGTAACTACTGATTATTATAATGAAATGATTGAGCACATGCGGGAAATAGGAGTGAAGATTCCTATTGCCGGCACCAACTGGACAAGAAATGCCGCCCATTTGACTGCACAGGTAGTGGCAGATTTTACCGATTCCCATGCCTATTATTATGATTTTGGACTGTGGAGAGATGGAAGCAAACGGTTTATGAATGAGCCAATGACTGGCAACACAAACAATATGCTTCCCGGATTGGCATTTTATAACGTACAAGATAAGCCATTTTTTGTTTCTGAATGGGATAATCCCTGGCCTAATGAGTGGAGGGCTGAAAGTTCTTTGTTAATGTCTGCTGTGGGAGCCATGCAAGGCTGGAGTGGCTTTGCTATCCATACTTACAGATATACCCTGGATGAAGATGTTGATATGATAGCCAAGCCCATCACCGGGGAAGCACTAAATGGAGTCTATTACAGAGGTGGATTGTTTGATACATTCAATGACCCTGCTAAGTTTGGATTGTTTTATCATGCTGCACTAATAATAAGAAGGGGTGATTTCAGACCTGCAGAGAAAACTGTAAATATAAAATTAGACGACTTGCTTTCAAGGCACGGGAAAGCCCTTTTGCTTACCGCAGAAAAGCATAAAGTAAAGAGTGTCCTTCCCGGAATGGTCAGTAAGGGAGATATAATTGTTCATCCTGATGAAGCAGTGGTTGATCCGGAAAAAAGGGAGGTACTTTCCGATACCAAGCAACTATACAGAAACTTAAACAAAAAAATAGGATGGCTTGATTCTCCTAAAACAAAAGCAGTATATGGTTTTGTAGGAAAGGAAGGTGAGATAAAATTAAACAAGGTAAACTTTGAGATAAAAACAGATTTTGCCACTGTTGCAATCAGCTCTTTGAATGATGCTCCCATTAGCTCTTCGGATAACATGCTCCTGACAGCTGTGGGCCGGGCCGAAAATACCAATAGCAAGTATAACAATGAACATACCCAAATACTTGACATTGGCCATGGTCCTGTCCAGGTAGAAGTAATAGAAGCTGCCATTGAGATTACCACTGATAAAAAAAATCTGCGTGTAATGTCTGTCAACCCGCAGGGAATGATTACCGGTTATATGCCTTCAGAATACAAAGAAGGAGTGTTCAGATTTGAAATTGGAAAAGAATTCCAGTCAATGTATTATTTGATACAGGAACTGTAAAAATCTAAAATTGGCATAATGAACGTACATCTTCTATGCAAAACATTATTCTACAGTATTATTTTCTTTTTCCTGATAAGCTGTAAAGAAAAGGAAGTTGACAATTCATCTCAAATGTATATTGGATGGGCATCTGAAAATACGACACCTAATGTTCCTGTTATTATTCACGGACAGTTCCATGCCAGGGTATCAGAAGGGATTATGGACCCTGTAACGGCGACTGCTCTTGCAATTGAATCCATTGATGGACAATCTTCTAAAAAGGTAATACTAATAAGCTGCGACTTGGTTTTTATTACGGATGAACTAAGGGATGCCGTAAGAAAACGTGTAACAGAATCATTACCGGAAATAAAACCCGAAGAAATAATTCTTAATGCCACTCATACCCACTCCGGCCCACAATACTCGGCCAGCAGAGAGGTTATAAAAGAGACTACTGATAATATTACTCAGACGTCAAATATAAAAAGCACTTATGGCATTGAACTGGAAGCAATGGAGTTCTCAGATTGTTTGGATTTTTTAACAATAAACATAAGTAAAACTGCCAAACGGGCCTGGAAGAACCGGAAACCTGGGGGTATAAGTTATGGACTGGGACACGCTGCGGTGGGGAATAACCGCTTGCAATCAGGTGTTTCAGGAAAATCTCAAATGTATGGTAATACAAACAGGAAAGATTTCAGTCATATTGAAGGCTATGAAGATCATTCGGTGAACCTGCTTTTCACCTGGGATAACAAAAAAAACATTACAGGTGTTGTGGTAAATTTAGCATGCCCATCGCAAGTTAGTGAAGGTGATTATTTGATAAGTGCGGATTTTTGGCATGAGACCAGAATTGAGATTAAGAAACGGATTGGAGAAGAGCTTTTTATCTTACCACAGTGCAGCGCTGCGGGAGATCAGTCCCCACATCTTATGATAGAAAAGAAAGCGAAAGAACGTATGCAACAGCTTATGTTTCCGGGAACTGAATCAGGACGAAATAGCTCAGGCCGCAGAAAACAAATTGCAATGCATATTGCAGACGCTGTTACCTCAGTCCTTCATTATACAAAAAACAATATCGAGTGGAATCCCATTTTTGAACATAAAGTAGAGACAATAGAAATTTCCCGCAGGCTTATAGAGATTGAAGATGTCAATAATGCCATGAAAGAGGCTAAAGAGTGGGAAAAAAAGTTTGAAAAGATGCTTTTTGATATTACAGAAAATCCTGAGATGAAGGAAAAGCCGAGGTGGTACCTGGAAATAACCAGAACACACAGACTGATGCTGAGAAGTCTGGGTGTTAAGGAGCGCTATGAAAAACAAAAAATGCAACCAAGGCTTCCCATAGAAATTCATGTTTTACGGATAGGTAATATTGCTATGGCTACAAATCCTTTTGAATATTATGTGGATTATGGAATGCAAATAAAGGCTCGTAGCCCTGCCATACAAACCTTTTTGGTTCAGTTGGCAGGGAGTGGTTCTTATGTTCCTACAAACCGTTCAATTTCCGGGGGCGCCTATGGAGCAGTTCCAACAAGTACTTTAGTTGGCCCTGAAGGAGGTTATGAACTTGCAGAAGAAACCTTGAAACTGATAGATGAAGTGTGGGAAAAATAATTGATATAGGAAAGAATACCTGATGTTTCTGGTACATAGATTATAAGGCAGGCAGTATTCATCTAACTGCAAATTTAATCGATTGTTGCCGTTCCACATTTGCCCATAATACCACAACTTGATATGTGTCAACAACTAAAAAAAGAATACAGGTAGTCCAAAACCATTAGTAAAATATAAAAATCATGAGTAAAATGTCACTTCTCAAAATCCCCAAACCTGGAATTTTAAAAAACTCTTATATCAAAAGAGGATTCTTTGTTATTCTTCTTTTTCTATCAATATTAGAGATTAATGGAGTAAATAATTCTCTTCATTCAGAAAATAATCTGAATGAACAGGGAGGGCCTGAAAGGAAATCAGTTCCGTATACCCTCCCCTGGGATGATATGCCCATTGATCTGTCTTTTATTTATAAAAATGAAAAACCCGCAGGGAAACATGGATTCTTAAAAGCAGAGGGAGATAAATTTGTTTTTGAAGATGGAACCGAAGCCCGCTTTTGGGGAACCAATTTCAACAGTGCACAAATATTTCCTTCTCATGAGCACAGCGAAAAGGTAGCCAGGCGACTAGCCAAGATTGGGGTCAATATCGTAAGGTTCCATCAAATGGATGGGGAATGGTCCACTCCCAATATTTTTCAGTTTACCAGAGGAGAAAATAAACCCAATACACAAAGCGTTGATCCGGAAAGCATGGATCGCCTTGACTACCTGATATATTGTCTAAAAAAAGAAGGGATATATATTTATATGGATTTGTTAACCTACCGAAGATTTGAAACAGGTGACGGTGTTTTAGCCGCCGACAAATTGGGTGATGCTGCAAAACCATATAGTACATACAACAAAAAGTTAATTGAATTACAAAAAAAATTCAATCATGATTTGTGGACTCACATAAATCCGTATACAAAACTGGCGTATAAAGATGAACCCGCTATCGTATTGACCGAGATAACCAATGAAAATGATTTATTTACCTATCCGAGATATGCGGTAAAGGATGAACCTTACAGAACAGAACTAGAAGAACAATACAGGAAATGGGCCGCCAGCAAAAAAATAAAGATTGGTAATGGTAAAGTTGAATTTGATCCCAGAGAAGATATTAACATAACAAACTTCTTTATCGATGTTACTAAAAATTACTACAATGAAATGACTGCCCATATGCGGGAAATAGGTGTAAAGATTCCTATTGCCGGCACCAACTGGACAAGAAATGCAGCTCATTTATTTGCTCAGGCAGTCTGTGATTTTACCGATACCCATGCTTACACATCTGGCGGTGGAGGATGGCGGGACGGAACCGGGAAGTTTGGAAATAAACCTAATGTAGGCTCTACCAATAATATGTTACCCGGGTTGGCATATTACAGAGTACAGGATAAGCCATTTTTTATATCGGAGTGGGATAATCCCTGGCCAAATGAGTGGAGAGCAGAAAGTTCAATCTTAATGGCAGCGGCAGGCTCTTTTCAGGGATGGGGCGGTTTTACCATACATACTTACCGGTATACTTTGGATGAGGATGTTGATATGATCGGTAAGCCTGTTACAGGAAAAGCGTTGAATGGTGTTTACTACAGGGGCGGCGTATTTGATACATTTAATGATCCTGCAAAGTTTGGGTTATTTTACCATGCAGCCCTCATTATGAGAAGAGGTGATATAAAACCTGCCGAAAAAATTGTAAATATAAAAATCATTGATCCTCTGGATGGTCGTGGGAAAGCCCATCTTTTAACAGCAGAAAAGCACAGGACTGAGAGTGTTATCCCCGGAATGAATTGCAAGGGAGATCTGATTGTCCGACCCGACGAAGCGGTATTAAACATAGAAAAAGGCGAGGTACTCTCTGATACCAAAGAACTTTACAGAAACTTGAACAAAAAGATAGGTTGGATAGATTCACCAAAGAGTAAAGCGGTTTATGGCTTTATTGGCAAAGAAGGGGAATTGTCACTGAACGATTTTAAAGTTGACGCAAAGACAGATTTTGCCACTGTAGCTATTAGCTCGTTAACCGATGAGCCTATTAAAAGTTCAACAAACATGCTCCTGACAGCCATAGGGAGAGCAGACAATACCAACAGCAAATACAATGAGGAGCATACACAACAATTAAATCCCGGTCATGGTCCAATTTTGATTGAAGTGATAGAAGCTGCGATAGAGATTACAACGGACAAGAAAAATTTACGTGTAATGTCTATAAATCCGCAAGGAATGATTACTGGTTACATGCCTTCTGAATATAAAGATGGAGTATTCAGATTTGAAATAGGTAAAGAATTTCAGTCAATGTACTATTTAATACAAGAACTATAACCACGATAAAACACTGTATGCCACACAACCAAAATTAACATGAAGCTTATTCTCAAGATATATTTAATAGTAATAGGTTATTCTGTTCAATTAAGTGCTCAAAATTCATCTGTTTTTCCAAATGTAGATGAGGCAAAAGTTCAGGAATTAATCTCCCAAATGACTATTGAAGAAAAGGCATACCAGCTTGTTTCCTATTACTTTGGTACAAATATTTATTCCAATGCCAATTTAAGACTTGGAATACCCAATTTGATTGCCGGAGAGTGTTTAAATGGATTTATGGCAAACGGGGCAACAAGGTTTCCTCAGGCAATAGCAATGGCCAGTACATGGGATCCTGATTTAATTGAAAGAATGGGAAATGTTGTTGCCAAAGAAGCAAGAGCTTACGGTGTTCATCAATGCTATTCACCCATGCTGGCTGTGGTAAGAGATGTCAGGTGGGGACGAATTGAGGAAAGCTATGGGGAAGACCCTTTTTTGGTTGGAAAAATTGGTGTTGCTTACATTAAGGGCTTACAGGGAACAGGCGAACAACGGTTTGACAAAGAGCATATACTTGCATGTGTAAAGCATTTTGTTGCAGACGGAGAGCCTATGGCCGGGGATAATGGTGCAGCAATGGATGTTTCCGAATATAACCTTCATAATATCCATATCTACCCATTTCGAATGGCAATGAAAGGAGCAAGAGTTTCAAGCATAATGCCAGCCCATCATCTGCTAAACGGAATTCCGTGCCACGCAAACAATTTTATATTGAATGATATTTTACGTGGTCAATATGGATGGGATGGATTAGTTGTATCAGATAACCAGGACATTCCAAGACTATATAATCTTTTTTATTATGCGTCGGACCCCTCAGACGCGGCCCGAAAATCACTTGAGGCAGGAGTTCATCAGGAGTTAGATCTATCGGTAGGTTTTAACAACAGAGTATATGGACACAATTTAATTGAAGCTGTAAAAAAAGATATAATACCTGAGAAACTTTTAGACAATGCAGTTGCCGTTAACCTACGTGCTAAATTTGCACTTAGATTATTTGACACAGAAATTCCATCTCCCGATATATTTGTGAAACAGGATTCAGCGCCACCGGTATATTATGCAGACCACTTTAAGCGTTACCGGGGAGCCGGTATTTCCTCTTATAATTCTATAAAGAACACACGCGAGAAAAACATTAACTGGAAAACCATAAATGACAAAAAAAGCGATGAACTTGCACTTGAAGTAGCCCATAAAGCTATTGTTCTGCTCAAAAATGAAAAAAATACTTTACCTCTCGATAGTAACAAGTTGAAAAAAATTGCTGTTATCGGACCTAATGCTAATGCGATAAGAGTTGGTGGCTACTCTAGGGGAGAACTCAAATATTTTGTTACAATACTGGAAGGAATTAAAAACTATGTTGGAGATAAAATAGAAGTTTGCTATGCCGAAGGTACAGATATTGACACTGAAAGATCAAAGAATTATGATATTCAGTTTGAGCAGGAGTTGACACGAAAGGCTGAAAGTATAGTAAAAAATACAGCTGCTCCTGAATCACAAAAGATACTGGAAGCTGTTGAACTGGCCCGCAAATCAGATGTAGCAATTCTGGCTATTGGGGGTTCCGAAGCAACCTGCCGGGAAAATGAAGACACGGATTATCTGGGACTAAGAGGCAGACAACTGGAACTTGTGCAGGCAGTTAAAGCTACCGGGACACCATGTGTTGTCATTTTGATTGGAGGCAGACCCCTTGCAATAAACTGGGTCGCAGAAAATATTCCTGGAATTATTCAGGGCTGGTATCTCGGCCAGGAAACCGGGAATGCAATTGCAGATGTATTATTTGGAAAAGTCAATCCCGGAGGCAAACTTCCTGTATCTGTCCCTCATAATGTTGGACAAGTACCTTTGTTTTATAACAAACTGGAAACCGGCCGGCCCCGCAGAATTTATGCATCATCTCCCAAACCTCTGTTCCCCTTTGGATACGGGCTTAGCTATACAACTTTCAAACTTGATAATCTCATTTTGAAAAATGCTTGTATAACCTCTAATGAGAAGACATCACTTTCAGTTGATATTACAAACACAGGAAAGGTGCCGGGAGAAGAAGTTGTACAACTCTATATTCAAGCCAGGAATACTGCCCGTGTGCGTCCCAAAAAAGAATTAAGGGGGTTTCAGCGTATTTACCTGGAGCCGGGTCAAAAAAAGACTCTGAATTTTGAAATAGGGAAGGAACAGCTGGAATACTGGAATACAAACTGGGTGGTGGAACCCGGCAAATATACCCTCTTTACAGCTACTGATTCATCTGATGAGAAACTGCAGATGAATAATACTGAACTAATTATAAATTAAAGAGATGATAAACTCCATGTGGAACGATTAAGACAACCAATGTGACAAATGGATAAAAAATTTAAATACAGAATACAAATGAATAATAATCATTCCAGCAACAACGGCTTAAATAAAATTTCAGGCTATCCATTTATAACTATTTATATCATACATAAACTTATTACCACGCTGAAGAACAACACCTTATTGTATCGATTCATATTTACAATACCTGTTTTTACAATCTCACTTCTTTCAGTTAATATTAAAGCGTATGCGGATACTCTTTATGTTGGCACATCTACTGTTGACATCACGCCTGAATTACCCGTTGCTTTGGATGGTCAGATGCATTTAAGGATTGCCCGTGAAGTTGGAACACCCCTGGAGGCCAATATTGCTGTATTGGAGTCAAGGCATAAAAATAAGCTAATCGAAACAACTGTTTTTGTCTCATGTGATCTTGTGGTTATTCCTTCAGAGATGCTATATCAAGTAAAATATGAAGTTCACAAGCTTCTTCCTGGATTTAATACCGACAAAATAGTAATGAATGCAATCCATACGCATACTGCACCTGTTGTGCGTGCTAATGTTTATCCGATTCCTGAAAAAGATGTTACGCAAATTGAAGATTATTATTCCTTTTTTGCGAAAAAAATAGGAAGAGCCATAAAACAAGCCTGGGACAGTCGAAAACCAGGAAATGTGACCTGGGGGTTAAGCCAGGCAAAAGTGGGCTATAACCGCAGAGCAGTCTATGCCGATAACTCAGCAAAAATGTATGGAAAAACCAATATCCCTGAATTCAGGGGCATTGAAGGCTATGAAGACCAGAATGTAAATTCTCTTTTTTTCTGGGATAAGCAAGGGGAATTAATTGCTGTCGGTATTGCTGTCGCATGTCCTGCTCAGGAGGTAGAGGAGAGGTATGAAATCAATGCAGATTATTGGCATCCAGTAAGGTTATCCTTACGAAAACGTTTCAATTCTCGCCTTTGCGTTTTGGGCTGGATTGGAGCGGCAGGTGACCAGTCACCTCACCTTATGTATGGGAAAGCAGGTGAAGAAAGGATGCGTAATCTGAGGCACCTGAGTCGGCTCGATGAAATAGCACGTCGTATAGTGTTTGCCGTTGAGGACACTTATGAAGTTGTTAAAACGGATCGTCATAATGACATTCAATTAATTCATGAAACAAAGGACATGTCATTACCAATGAGACTGATAACTAAAACCGAATATAAGGCCAGCCAAAAAGAAATTAAAAAATTAGAAGCCCAGATTAATGCTGATCCAAAGGCAAAAGACCGCCTTTTCCGCAAGCTTAACTCATTTGAAGGAGATGTAATTCGGCGTTATGAACAACAAAAAATCCAGCTAGCCCCAATGTATAATGCCAAAATACATGTAATCCGTATTGGTGATATCGTTATTTGCACGAATCCTTTTGAGTTATTCACCGATTATAGTATCGCCATACAGGCCCGAAGTAAAGCTGTACAGACATTTGTTGTACAGCTTGCCGGACCAGGGACTTACCTTCCTACTGAGAAGGCTGTAAAAGGAGGACATTACAGTGCAATCGCTCAAAGTAACCTGGTGGGGCCGGAAGGAGGTCAGCTTCTTGTTGATCAAACTGTTGAACTTATTAATAAACTTTGGAATGTATCATATAATCAAAAAGTTAACTAAAAAAAATGGAATCAATTAGAAAAAAAATTATTGTCGCAATAATGATTCTTATTGCATTGAATACTTTGCCCACTACAAAACTTTACGGACAGTTACCTCCATATAAAAATCCGAAACTTAAAATTGAGGAACGCGTCAATGATTTGATTGGTCGGATGACTATTGAAGAAAAAGTCAACCAAATGTTAAAGTTAAGCCTGGAAAATCTTAAACCAGACAATGATGGTAATATTCCTGAGGAATCCCTGAAAGAACTGTTTAAAGGTGAAAGCATTGGTTGTCTGGATCCTCCTCGCTGGAATAAAGTGGAGGATAAGCCGATTGATGTTAAAGGCATCGCAAAATATTCAGAAGCTGCAGACAAGTATCTTCGCGAAAATACCAGATTGGGAGTTCCTGCCATACAGGTTGATTTAGGGGGGATTCATGGACAATTGGCTTACGATGCAACTATTTTCCCTCAAACCATTGGTCAAGGTAGTACCTGGAATCCGGAATTAATAAAAGAAATGGCTACCCTCTTAGCTTATGAAGCCAGCTTAACCGGATGTGACCAGTTTTTTGCTCCCTTGTTTGATTTGGCCAGGGACCCTAGATATGGAAGGGTAGAGGAGTGTTTCGGAGAAGACCCTTACCACGTTGCTGAAATGGGAAAAGCTTTTATTATAGGTATGCAAGGAGATCCTATCATTACCAGAGAAAGAATACCCAAAAACCACATTATGAGTACTGCAAAACATTATGTAGGTTATTCAACTCCAATTGCCGGCATCAACATCGCACCCATCCAGGTAGGTCCGCGAGATTTCAGAGATCTTCATTTATATCCTTTTGAAAAGGCTGTAAAAGAAGCAAACGTATATTCTGTAATGCCCTCCTATAGTGAGGTTAACGGCATTCCTGTGCATGCGAATAAAACCTTACTTAAAGATATTCTGCGAACAGAATTTGGTTTTGATGGATATGTATTCGCTGATTATGGGGCAGTTGGCATGTTACATTACAAACATAAAATAACTTCGAGCAAAGCTGAAACAGCAATCGTTGCCCTGGAGGCTGGCGTTGACCAGGAAGGTGGCAATTATGCATATTCAGAATTAATAACCTTGGCAAAAGAAGATAAGGAAGTTGAAACTCTTGTCAATGAAGCGGTAAAAAATATCCTTACTGTAAAATTCAAAGCAGGTTTGTTCGACGAACCATACAAGGTACCTAAAAATTTGTCAGAGCTGATCCATACTGAAAAATCGGTAAAATTAGCCCGTCAGGTAGCTGAAGAATCGATAATATTATTAAAAAATCAAAATAATTTATTGCCACTTAATATTTCTTCTTTAAAGTCAATTGCCGTTATCGGCCCCAATGCCGATCAGGTTCAGTACGGTGATTACAGTATTTCTAAAGATAATAATACCGGAGTTACAGTACTTGAGGGTATAAAAAATATAGTCGGGGATAAGGTTATTGTCAAATATGCAAAAGGTTGTGGCATTACCGACCTGGATGCAAGCGGGTTCCGGGAGGCTGTTGAGGCAGCAGAAAAAAGCGATGTTGTCGTGTTGGTAATAGGAGGATCAAGCATGTCTCTGGCCGGAGTAGGCTGGGGAGAATTGGCAGAGCAGGGGGGATACCCTACTTGTGGTGAAGGGTATGACAGATCCGAATTGACCCCTCCAGGCATTCAGCCTGAACTGATAAAAGCGATTCACAAAACCGGGAAACCCATAGTGATGGTGATGGTTCACGGACGTGCATATACCATTAAATGGGAGAAAGAAAACATTCCTGCTATCCTTGAGGCATGGTATCCGGGAGAAGAGGGTGGTAATGCCATAGCCCGAATTATCTTTGGAAAAGTGAATCCTTCGGGAAGACTTACCGTTTCAGTTCCGCAAAGTGAAGGGCACATTCCGGTGTTCTATAATTACAAACCTACTGGCAGAGGTTATTATCGCACACCGGGAACTCCCGAAAAACCCGGAAGAGACTATGTGTTTGCTTCAACAGATCCTCTATTCCCATTTGGGTATGGGTTGAGTTATACCAAATTCGAATATTCTAATCTAAACATCAAACAAAACAAATTATCTGGTGACGGTAAGATTGAATTGTCTGTTTCGGTAAAAAACACAGGACAGATGGAAGGGAAAGAGGTTATTCAGATATACATTAATGATAAGGTTAGCTCAGTAACTACTCCGGTGAAAGTATTAAAAGCCTTTAAAAAAGTTAATATCAAACCGGGTGAAACAACAACTGTAAATTTTACAATTTCATGCAAAGAGTTGGGGCTTTGGGATAAAAGTATGAAGTATGTGGTTGAACCGGGAGATTTTGAAATTATGGTAGGAGCCTCTGCCGATAATATAAAACTTACAGATATCATTACAATATTATGATAATTATTCATCAAAAAACTTTGAGAAAATACTCATTTATTATTTGGATGAAACCTGACTGCTGAATAGGTACATGCAGCCACACAGTGCTTTAGATCAAAAAATTATAACAAAATGGCTAAAAAAATAAATGACTATGAAAAACTTAAAAATTTTAATCGCAATTCTAATTTTTCCCTCACTGTTCGTTGTGACTAACAGCTGTAAGGATAAAAAGGTAAAGAAAAATACGACAACTGTTGTTGCTAATAATTCAGGCAATTTATCTGTTGGATGGGCACAGGTTGATATAACACCGGACAAACCTGTTCTCATTTCCGGTCAATTTCATGCCAGGGTTTCCGAAGGAGTAATGGACCCGGTTACTGCCACAGTACTTGCACTGGAATCTGGCAACGGAGAATCTTCAGAAAAGATCTTTCTTATAAGTTGTGACCTTGTGAGTATAAGCGATGGCACAAGAGATAATGCAAAGGATAATCTTAGAAGTACAATACGGGAAAAGATTTCCAGAAAAATCCCCGAAGTGTCTCCCGAAAAAATTATAATTAACGCAACTCATACACATACAGCTCCATATTGCCACACAGCATCCAGTGCAAAAGAACTTTACGGTGTTGATCTGGATGTAATGTCACCCGCAGAATGTATTCAATTTGTATCTGATAAAATTAGCGAAGCGGCAGAACAAGCATGGAAAAACAGGACTTTGGGAGGAATAAGCTATGGACTGGGACATGCAGTTGTGGGGCATAACAGGTTACAGGTTGACTTTTCCGAAAAATCTGTTATGTACGGAAATACAAACAGAAAAGATTTCAGCCATATAGAAGGATACGAAGATCATTCCGTTAATCTTCTTTATACCTGGGACAATCAAAATAATCTAACCGGAGTTTTAATAAATGTTGCCTGTCCATCACAGGTTACTGAGGGTTTGTATCAGATAAGTGCTGATTTTTGGCATGACACCAGGGTTGAAATTCGTAAACGTCTCGGGGAAAATATATTTATTCTACCCCAGTGTAGCGCAGCAGGTGACCAGTCTCCTCATATAATGATAGGAGAAAAAGCAGAAGCCAGGATGCAAAAAATGATGTTTCCCGACCTAAAGGACGTGGGTGATCGCACACTGGGATTAAGAAAAGATATTGCAGTGAGAATAGCTGATGCTGTTACTTCCGTACTTCCTTATATGGAAAATAGCATAAACCGAAACCCCACCTTAAAACACAAACTGGAAGTTGTCGAACTTTCAAGGCGACTAATTGGTCCTGAAGACGTTATTCAAGGAAACAAAGAAGCTGAAAAATGGGAAGAGGAGTATATTCAGCTTCTAAAAGAAATCCAGAAAACCCCTGCATTAAAAGAACAACCGAAATGGTATACTCAAATTACAATTGCCCATACCAAAATGAGAAGGGGGAAAAGCGTCAAGGATCGCTATGAACTTGAAAAAGTACAGTCTAAGATGCCGATTGAAGTGCATATGCTCCGCATTGGCGATATAGTAATGGCAACAAATCCATTTGAATATTACCTTGACTATGGAGTGAGGATAAAAGCACGTAGTCCAGCTACACAAACATTCCTCGTTCAGCTCACTGGGAGTGGTTCATATGTCCCAACAACCCGCTCAATTGAAGGTGGTGCTTATGGGGCTGTTCCTGCCAGCACCCTTATAGGGCCTGAAGGGGGACAAGAACTGGTAGAAAAAACATTGGAAATGATAAACGATATAATGGAACAATAATAATCTGGAAACATGATACTTAAATAACTTTACAATGAAAAATACAAATTCAATTTATGTCTTGATACTATTGCTTTTTTCATTATCTGTATTTACCTCTTCTGAAACTAATGGGCAAAAAAGTTCAAGTATCGCAACTGATATTGAGGGTAATAAATATAAAACAATTGTGATAGGCAATCAGGTATGGATGACAGAGAACCTGAAAACTAAAAAATTAAATGATGGTACATTGATTCCAAATATCTCTGACATGACAGAATGGGTACGCACTACCAAACCGGCCTTTTCATGGTACGAAAATGATATTTCAAAAAAATCGATACATGGTGGTTTATATAATTGGCAAGCCGTAAATACAGGTAAATTGTGTCCGGAAGGATGGCGCGTACCATCAGACACTGACTGGAAGATACTTATTGAATACCTCGGTGGAACCGAGATTGCTTTTACAAAACTGGAGAAGATTGGTTTTTCCCCGGTTTATAATGGCTATCGGTATGGATACTACTGGGGTTCGGGCATATTCTATGAAAAAGGCATCACCGGGTACTGGTGGACTTCGACAAAAGCTACCGATACACATATTTGGTCAAGAACCATAAGTATCAAAAACAGAAAAATATACCGGAGTTATTTTACCAGCAACAATGGCTTTAGTATCAGATGCGTAAAATGCAATTAATCTTTTTTAAAATGACAATACTACAAAATAAAACAGGCTCCATATTCCTGATAATATTACTAATGGTTACGGGAATTTTATCAAAATCATTGGCTCAGGAGAAACATCAGACAGTGACCGATATAGATGGGAATGTTTATAAAACGGTGGCTATTGGAGAACAGGAATGGATGACAGAAAATCTTAAAGCCACCCGGTATAACGATGGCACTCCCATTCCCAACGTGACCGATATTACGGAATGGCGAAATAGTGATGCCCCGGCCTATGTTTGGTATGATAATGACATTTCACACAAAGATATTTACGGCGCTTTGTATAACGGACATGCGGTTACCACCAACAAAGAACTGTGCCCGGCAGGATGGCGCATTGCCAGAGACGAAGACTGGAAAAAACTGGAAATGTTTATGGGAATGAGTTCCGAACAGGCCAACGGAATAGTATGGCGTGGTGACAACGAAGGAGGAAAACTCAAAGAAGCTGGCACAGAAAAATGGAGTAGCCCGAATAAAGGTGCCACAAATGAAAGTGGCCTTACGATTATCCCCAGCGGACGAAGAGACAGTAGCGGCAAATTTTATGATATGACTACGGGTTCTACCATATGGACATCTACTGAGACCTCTATATCATGTGCTTATTATCGCCATTTTTCTTCAACAAATGAATGCATTGGAAGAAATCCCAATGGAGACAAAAAATTCGGTTTCGCGACAAGGTGCATAAAAAAATAAGTAGTTAATCAATTTTAAATATATTGTTATGAAAACAAAAATAACAAAAGGAGGATGGAATGCCTTCTTAAATGCTGTATTGTCTATATTCATTTTGACATTAAGTACTCATCTGCATGCAAAAGAATTGAATATTGGCACTGCAACTGCCGATATTACGCCGGCTTTGCCTGTAGCAGTGTGTGGGCAGTTTAATTTACGGATTGCAGAAACTATTGAAACTCCACTGACTGCAAATGTATTAGTTTTGGAATCAAGTGAAAGTAACAAAACACTTGATTTGGCCATAATGGTTTCTTGTGACTTAGTCGGTATACCTAACGAATTGGTGAAAAAAATTCGGGCTGAAGTGCAAAAGCAGATACCTGGATTAGATGGAGAAAAAATCTTTTTAAATGCTACACATACCCACACAGCTCCGGTTTTAGAAAATGGCCCGGAGTCTAATTTTAGATATCCTATACCCAAAGAAGGAGTTTTACAAGTCGAAGAATACCAGAATTTTTTTGTTCAACGTGTAGCTGATGCAATTATTAAAGCATGGGAAAACCGTTCCTCCGGGAGTGTTTCATGGGGATTAAGTCATGCAGCAATTGCATATAACAGGAGAGTGGTTTATTCAGAAAAAGCCAAAAAGCCAGGGCAGTTTTCAAACGGGACAGCACAAATGTATGGTAATACTAATACACCTGATTTTATGAATCTGGAGGGCATTGAAGATCATGATGTTAACATGCTTTTCTTCTGGGATAGTACCGATAAGTTAGTTGCAATGACTATTAATGTTCCATGTCCTTCCCAGGAGGTTGAACATCGATTGGCCGTCAATGCTGATTTTTGGCATCCCGTGCGTGAGAGTTTAAAGCAGCGCTTTGGTCCCCAACTTTGTGTACTCGGCTGGACAGGTGCATCAGGAGATCAGTCCCCACGCCCCATGTACCGAAAAGCCGCTGAAGAACGCATGCTCAAACTACGAAATTTAAGCCGCATGGAAGAAATAGCCAGACGAATTGTTTTAGCTGTTGAAGAAACCTATGAGACTGTAAAAAAAGATCGTTATACTGATGTAGAATTAGCCCATAAGGTAGAAATCCTACCTTTACCAATGCGAAAGGTTACAGAAAAAGAATATTTGTTTTCAAAATCTGAACGAGATAAATACAAAGCACAAATTGATGCGAATCCTGAGGCGGCAAAACAGGTTTTAACTTCCATGACCTGGAATGCAGATGTTCTGAAACGATATGAAATACAACAAAAAAATCCGGATGCTAAATTGGAAACAGAGGTACATATCTTACGTATTGGAGATATAGCAATATGTACTAACCAATTTGAACTTTTTACAGATTACGGACTACGAATTCAAGCTCGAAGTGCTGCACTGCAAACCTTTGTAATACAACTAGCTGGTCCCGGAACGTATCTTCCTACAAAAAAAGCGGTTAACGGCGGGGGTTATAGCGCCATTATTCAGAGTAGTCCGGTAGGTCCAATAGGAGGACAGATCTTGGTAGATTCTACAGTAAGTATTATAAATCAATTATTTTCAGGAAAATGAACAATGCCATTTTCCTATAGCAACCATATAATAACAAAACCATGCGACACAAACAATTTCTACCGGTCTATCTGATATTTTTATCCATGGGCATGGTGGATGCAGCGGGTCCGATGGTAAGCCTAGCACGGGAGTCATTCACGCTTTCCATAACCGCAGCCACCCTGCTGCCATTTTTGGGCTACCTGATGTTCGGGGTGTTGTCCATACCCATGGGAATACTCCAGGACAAAAAAGGGAAAGTATTTATTT